>NZ_JAATEM010000014.1 GCF_012034205.1 Streptomyces composti | reverse complement strand
GCAGATGCCGTGAACGTCGCCGGGGAGTCCGGCCGGGCCCTCCTGCGCCGGGCACCGCGTCGGTTCCCGAGGGGAGGTGCCCGGGGGCACGAAGGACATCGCGGTGGGGGGCGGCCGTCACGCCGGCCGTGCTGGTCACGTTCTGGGCGGTGCTGTGGGCGCTGGGCCGCAGCAGCGAGACGAACGGGCGCGAGTGCCGGTCCGGGGCGGAGCGGCACGGGGCGACCTGCGCCGTGGTGACCAGGTGAAGCCGGGCCGCGGTGACCGGGCGGACCTGCGCCCTGGTGACCGGGTGACGGGCCGCGCCGGCCGCCCGGGCGGACCGTGTGCCGGGGCGCGCCCGGGGGTGCGCGGGACCGGCGGAGGCGGAGGCGACGTGCTCATGGGCTGTCCTCCCGGACGCGGCACGGGACTTCTCCCGCGGGTGCGCGGCCGGTGTGCCGCGCCCGGTGAACCCAACGAGCGAACCGGGGCCGGGGGTACGTCCCCCGGCCCCGGTTCCCGCTACGCCTGCCTGACCCGCAGCGCGCGGGCGAGGTCGTCGAGCTGGTCGGCGAGCGTGCGGCGGAGCGCGGGGACCGGGTCCTGCTCGCGCAGGCACCGCTCGCCGAGCTCCAGGTGGTCCGGGTCGACCTCGTGGAAGGGGAAGGCCCGGCGTCCGGTGGCGACGGCGATGGCGGGGCCGCGCCGGGCGGCGAGCCGCACCGCGTCCTGGTAGTAGCGCGCCACATAGGGGCGGACCAGGTCGGCCTGCTCGGGCTGCCAGAAGCCCTGGGCGGTCGCGGTGAACAGGTAGTTGGACACCTCGTCGGAGTGGAACATCGTCTCCCAGGCGCGGGCCTTGGAGTCCTCGTCGGGCAGCGCGGCCCGGCAGCGGGCGGCGCCCTCCTGCCCCGTGGCGCTGGGGTCGCGTTCCAGCTCGGCGGCGATGGCGGCCTCGTCCGTGGCGCCGAGCACGGCGAGCCGGGCGAGGATGCGCCAGCGCAGCTCCGGGTCCAGCTCCGGCCCGCCCGGCACGGTGCCCTCGGCGAGCCAGGCGGCGATGGTGTCGGGATGGGCGGCGGCGGAGATGAAGTGCCGTACCGCGATCAGCCGCAGGCCGGGATGGTCGCCGTCCTCGGTGCGGCGGATGACGTCCCGGCACAGCGAGGTGAGGGCGGCCAGCGCGGCGGGCCGCTCCTTCGGCTCCAGGTAGCGGTCGGCGATGTGCCCGGCGGCGAAGGCGAGGACGCCCTGCACCAGCGCCAGGTCGGTCTCCTCGGGCAGGTGGGCCGAGGCGGTGGCCAGGTAGTCGGAGGGAGCCAGTTCGCCGTCGCGGACCATGTCGCGCAGGCTGTTCCAGACCACGGCCCGGGTGAGCGCGTCCGGGATGCCCGACAGGCCGCGCAGGGCGGTCTCCAGGGAGGTCTCGTCGAGGCGGACCTTGGCGTAGGTCAGGTCGAGGTCGTTGGGGACGACCAGGGCGGGCCGGGTGCCGGGGCGCGGCTCGGGCCCGGCGGCCTGTGGCACGTCGGTCTCGTAGCGCTCGCGCAGCACCAGGGTGCGCCCGTCGCCGAGGTCGCGGTCGTACACGCCGACGGTCACCCGGTGCGGGCGGCTGCCGTCGCGGTCCAGGGCCAGGGTCCACCGGCCGGGCACCGCGTCGACCGAGGCGGTGAGCGTGTCCACGCCGGTGGTGCGCAGCCAGGCGTCGGCCCAGGCGTGCACGTCGCGGTCGGTGGCGGAGGCGAGGGAGTCGATGAAGTCGGCGAGCGCGGCGTTGCCGAACCGGTGCCGGGCGAAGTGGGTGTTGATGCCGGCGAGGAAGTCCTGCTCGCCGAGCCAGGCCACCAGCTGCCGCAGGGCGCTGGCGCCCTTGGCGTAGGAGATCCCGTCGAAGTTGAGGAGGGCGGAGGCGGTGTCGTGGACCGCCTCGGGCGCGACGGGGTGGGTGGTGGGGCGCTGGTCGGCGTCGTAGCCCCAGGACTTGCGGGTGACGCCGAACTCGGTCCAGGGGCCGGTGAAGCGGGTGGCCTCGGCGGTGGTCCGGTAGCCCATGTACTCGGCGAAGGACTCGTTGAGCCAGATGTCGTCCCACCAGGTGAGGGTGACCAGGTTGCCGAACCACATGTGGGCCATCTCGTGCGCGATGACCATGGCGCGGGTCTGCCGCTCGGTGTCGGTGACCGCGGAGCGGTAGACGAACTCGTCGCGGAAGGTGACCAGGCCCGGGTTCTCCATGGCGCCCGCGTTGAACTCGGGGACGAAGGCCTGGTCGTAGGAGTCGAACGGGTACGGCTCGGTGAACTTCTCGTGGTAGCGGTCGAAGCAGGCGCGGGTGATGCCGAGGATCTCCTCGGCGTCCGCGTCGAGGTGGGGGGCGAGCGAGCGGCGGCAGTGGATGCCGAAGGGCAGACCGCGGTGCTCGGTGCGCACCGAGTGCCAGGGGCCGGCGGCGACGGCGACGAGGTAGGTGGAGATGCGGGGGGTGGCGGCGGCCCGCCACAGACCGTCGCCGGTGTGCTCGGTGATGCCGTTGGCGAGGACGGTCCAGTGCTCGGGGGCCCTCACCGTCAGCTCGAAGACGGCCTTGAGGTCCGGCTGGTCGAAGGCGGCGAAGACCCGCTGCACGTCGTCCAGGAACATCTGGGTGTAGACGTAGGTCTCGCCGTCGCTGGGGTCGGTGAAGCGGTGCATGCCCTCACCGGTGCGGGAGTAGCGCATCACGGCGTCGACGCGCAGCTCGTGCTCGCCCCGGGTGAGGTTCTTCAGCGGCAGCCGGTTGCCGTCCAGGGTGCCGGTGTCCAGCGGCTCCCCGTCGAGCGTGGCGGAGCGCAGCTCGTGGGGCTTGACCTCGACGAAGGTGTCCGCGTCCGTGCGTGCGGTGAACCGGATCAGGGTGCGGGAGCCGAAGGTCTCGTCCCCGGTGGTCAGATCGAGTTCGACGGTGTAGCGGTGGACGTCGAGGAGCTGTGCACGGTTCTGCGCTTCGTCGCGCGTCAGTACGGACATGCAGGCCATGCTGCCTGATGTCGCTTTCCCGGCACAGAGGCGGATCGGTTCGCACCCCTTTGCCCCCCCGCGCCGGGGCGGACGGCGGCGGACGGCTCAGGTCCGGTCGCGTTCCAGGCGGTGGGTGCGCGCGGCGTGCAGCCGGGCGCGCAGTTCGAGGATCTCGCGCTCCAGGGCCCGCCGCTGCCGGTACGCCCGGTACAGATGGCCGGCCTTGAGGCGCAGGATCCAGGGGTCGACGGGTTTGGCGACGAGGTCGGCGACGCCGAGGCCCTGGGCGGCGGCGCTCAGCTCCGGGTCGCGGCCGAAGGCGGTGAGCAGCATCACGGGGATGTGCTGGGTCTGTTCCAGACGCCGCATGTAGCGCACGACCTCCAGGCCGCCGGCGCCGGGCACCCGGACGTCGAGGAGCAGCAGGCCCACGTTCCCGCGCAGGATCTGCTTGAGGGCCTCGTCGCCGGAGGTGGCCCGGCCCAGCGGATGGCCCAGCGGGGCCAGGGCGCTCTCCAGTGCGTAGAGGCTGTCCTTGTGGTCGTCGACGATGAGGATGCGGGCATCCGGCTGCATGGCGGACCGTCCCTCCTCGTAAGGGACCAATGTGCGGTCCGGCTGGTGGACCGGGCATGGACCGTGGTGCTGTCCCCGGGGGTGCGGACACCCTGTCGGCGCTGACGCGTGGTGCTCGTCGGCTGACGGGGAGTGCACAGCAGCATGCCGCGCCCGGGCCGCCCTGTCACTCCCCCTGGACGGGTGTGCGGGTCCGGCCGCCGGTACGGGCCGAGCCGCCCAGGGTGTCGTCGGCGATCCGTTCGTGGTGCCGGATCACCTCCGCGACGATGAAGTTGAGGAACTTCTCGGCGAAGGCCGGGTCGAGCTTGGCGTCCTCGGCGAGGGCGCGCAGCCGGGCGATCTGGCGGGCCTCGCGGGCCGGGTCGGCGGGCGGCAGCCGGTGCTCGGCCTTGAGCCGGCCGACCTGCTGGGTGCACTTGAAGCGCTCGGCGAGCATGTGGACGACGGCCGCGTCGATGTTGTCGATGCTGTCCCGCAGCCGGGTGAGCTCCTCGTGCACGGCCGGGTCGATCCCGCCGCCCGGGGAACCGGTGTTGCTGGTGGTCATGGTGGGCCAGCCTACGGCGCGCGGGGCGCCCGGCAGCGGGCCGTCTCAGCACGTGGCGCGGCCCGCGCGCCGCGCCACGGCTCCGTGCCGCTCGCCTCCGCTGCGGGCGGGGTGCCGGCCCGTACAGTGGAAGACGGGTTCAGGCGTCCGGGGGTGAGGCGTGGCGAACGGCGGACCGGTCGAGCACGGCTATCCACACCTCGGGACGGTGCGGGCGGCCGTCACCGCGCTGTACCGGCGCCTTTCGTACGAGACGATCCGCACCTTCGACACCAGCGTCGCCCCGGCGGACGTGGCCTTCTCCGACGTGGACGACCTGCATCTGGGCGCGCACCGGGTGGCGCGGGAGATCGTGCGGCACTACCGCCTGCCGGACGCGCGCCTGGTGGTCTGCTTCCGCGAGATGACGCATGCGGCGAACATCGAACTCACCTCCGGGCCCGAGTACTTCGTGGAGCTGAACGACCGATTCCGCACGCACCGGCGGGACATCGGGGCGGCCCTCGCGCACGAGGTGATGCACGTCTATCTGCACCGCCTCGGCCTCTCGTTCCCCGGCACCCGGGACAACGAGATCCTCACCGACACCGCGGCGACCTATCTGGGCGCGGGCTGGCTGCTGCTCGACGCGTTCCGGGAGGACGGGGCCTCCTCGCAGAAGCTCGGGTACCTCACCCCGGAGGAGTTCGGGTACGTGCTGGCCAAACGCTCGCTGCTGTTCGGCGAGGACCCCGCGGTGTGGTTCACCAGCCCGCAGGCGTACGAGGCGTACGGCAAGGGCATGGCACTGGCCCGGCGCGACGAGCAGCAGCCCCCGCTGACGGCGGCGGGCTGGGCGGGCCGCCGCCGCTACGCCCGCGACCGCCGTCACGCCCAGGACTTCCCCGGCGCCGCCCCGTCCCGCGCCGACGCGCCCTACGCGTTCACCCCGGCCGGCCACGGCTCGCTGCGGGTGTCCTTCCCGTGCCCGACGTGTCATCAGCGCATCCGGATCCCGGTCCGGGGCCGGGTGCGGGCCCGTTGCGGGCTGTGCCGGACGGTGCTGGAGTGCGACACCTGAGACGGCGGCCGGGCCGGCCCCTCACCCGAGACGCCGACGGGGCCGCCCGCTGCCTCCGAGCAGGCGACGGGCCCGGTCGTCATCGATCCCCGTCCACCCGCTCCGGGGCCCGGGCCGCCGCCGGCAGGGTGCGGGCCGTCTCGTCGGCCTCCTCGGGGGTGAGGCGGGTGCCCTTGCCGGTGGTGGTGCCGGGACGCCGGCCCCTGGTCCGCCGAGGGCCTGCGGCCGGCCCCGGGCACGGGCCGGTCCGGTCCGGCCCCGACCCGGCGCGCCGGCTCACCCTCCTCTCCCCCGGCGGTGAAGCTGCTCACCACCGCCCCGCCCTGCCCCCGGCCGTGACCCGGGCCCGCCCGGCCACGGCGGCGCAGGCGCCGGGCGTGGGCCTCGCGCTGCTCGACCGGACCGTCGCCCACGTCCGGCAGCGCACCCGGTTCGGCGTCCCGGTGGGTTCCTTCCAGAGGGCCGGGCACCGGCTCGCGTACTCCGCGATCGCCCCGCACCTCGCCCGCCCGCTGGTCCTCGGGGCGGCCCTGACCATGACCCCGGAGGACGTGGCCGCGGCGAAGGCCGCCGCCTGTGAGGCGGCGTACGGCTCGGTCCGCACGGCGCTTCCGCTGCACGGCGCGATCGGCTGCACGGCGGAGTACGACCTGCCCCTGCGGCTCACCAGGCCCGCGCCTGCGCACGGCCTGGGGCACCCCGCAGGAGTGCCGGGCCCTGGTGGCCCACGGCGGCTGAGTCCCGGCGTCCTCTGCCACCGGGTCGCCGGCGGCGGGCCGTGGGGCGTCCGGACGTGCGACGGCGCCTGCCCAGTGTCCGGTCGGGGACGGGAGGCAGGCGCCGTCAGTGTTCCGCACGCCTTTGTGCGGGACGTCCTTGGGGTTGTGCGGGTGCCGTCAGACCGCCAGGGCCCGGTCGGTCGGGCGGATCGGCGCCGGCAGATCGCTGGCCCCGGTCAGGTACCGGTCGCAGGCCCGTGCGGCGGACCGGCCCTCGGCGATCGCCCAGACGATGAGCGACTGGCCGCGGCCCGCGTCACCGGCGACGAACACGCCGGGGACGTTGGTCTGGAAGTCGGCGTCGCGGGCGATGTTACCCCGCTCGTCCAGTTCCAGGCCGAACTGCTCGACCAGGCCGTTCTCCCGGTCCGTGCCGGTGAAGCCCATGGCCAGCGTGACCAGCTGGGCGGGGATCTTGCGCTCGGTGCCCGGCTTCTGCTGGAGCTTGCCGTCGACGAACTCCACCTCGGTCATGTGCAGCCACTGGACGTTGCCGTCCTCGTCGCCCTCGAAGTGGGTGGTGGAGACGGAGTAGACCCGCTCGCCGCCCTCCTCGTGCGCGCTGGTGACCTTGTAGAGCATGGGGAAGGTCGGCCACGGCTGGGTGACCGGGTCCCGCTCGTCGTTCGGGCGGGGCATGATCTCCAGCTGGGTGACGGAGGCCGCGCCCTGGCGGTGGGCGGTGCCCACGCAGTCGGCACCGGTGTCACCGCCGCCGATCACCACCACGTGCTTGCCCTCGGCGGAGACCGGGGAGGTGACGTAGTCGCCCTCCTGGACCTTGTTGGCCAGCGGCAGGTACTCCATGGCCTGGTAGATGCCCTTGAGCTCACGGCCCGGCACCGGCAGGTCCCGCGGGGTGGTGGCACCGACGGCGAGGACCACGGCGTCGTACCGCTTGCGCAGCGCGGTCGCCGGCATGTCCCGGCCGATCTCGATGCCGGTGCGGAACTTCGTGCCCTCCGCCCGCATCTGCTCGATCCGGCGGTTGATGTGCCGCTTCTCCATCTTGAACTCGGGGATGCCGTACCGGAGGAGGCCTCCGATGCGGTCCGCGCGCTCGTAGACGGCGACCGTGTGGCCGGCCCGGGTCAGCTGCTGGGCGGCGGCCAGACCGGCCGGGCCGGAGCCGACGACCGCGACCGTCTTGCCGGACAGCCGCTCGGGGATCTGCGGCGCGACATTGCCGGACTCCCACGCCTTGTCGATGATCGAGACCTCGACGTTCTTGATGGTGACCGGCGGCTGGTTGATGCCGAGCACGCACGCCGACTCGCACGGAGCGGGGCACAGCCGCCCGGTGAACTCCGGGAAGTTGTTGGTGGCGTGCAGCCGCTCGGACGCGGCCTGCCAGTCCTCGCGGTAGGCGTAGTCGTTCCACTCGGGGATGAGGTTCCCGAGCGGGCAGCCGTTGTGGCAGAACGGGATGCCGCAGTCCATGCACCGGCTGGCCTGCTTGCTGATGATCGGCAGCAGGGAGCCGGGGACGTAGACCTCGTTCCAGTCCTTGACGCGCTCCGCGACCGGACGGGACTTGGCGACCTCGCGGCCGTGGTTCAGAAAGCCCTTCGGGTCAGCCATTGATCGCCGCCTCCATCATCTTCTCGTGGGTCTCGGACTCGGAGAGACCGGCTCGCTCGGCGGCGTCCTTGGCGGCGAGCACTGCCTTGTACGTCTTGGGGATGATCTTGCTGAAGCGCTCGACCGCCGTGTCCCACTCGGCCAGGAGCTTCTCGGCGACGGTGGATCCGGTCTCCTCCTGGTGACGGCGGACGACGTCGTGCAGCCACTGCTTGTCGGCCTCGTCCAGCGCCTCGACGGCGTCCACGTTGCCGGCGTTGACGTTGTCCCGGTCGAGGTCGATCACATACGCGACGCCGCCGGACATGCCGGCCGCGAAGTTGCGCCCGGTCTCGCCGAGGACGACCGCGTGACCGCCGGTCATGTACTCGCAGCCGTGGTCGCCCACGCCCTCGGAGACGACCAGCGCGCCGGAGTTGCGCACGCAGAAGCGTTCGCCGACCTTGCCGCGCAGGAACATCTCGCCGCCGGTGGCGCCGTAGGCGAGGGTGTTGCCCGCGATGACGCTGTACTCGGCGAGGTGGTCGGCGCTGCGGTCCGGCCGGACGATGATCCGGCCGCCGGACAGGCCCTTGCCGACGTAGTCGTTGGCGTCGCCCTCCAGGCGCAGCGTGACACCGCGCGGGACGAAGGCGCCGAACGACTGGCCGGCGGAGCCGGTGAAGGTGATGTCGATGGTGTCGTCGGGCAGGCCCGCGCCGCCGAACTTCTTGGTCACCTCGTGGCCGAGCATGGTGCCGACGGTGCGGTTGATGTTGCGGATGGGCACCTGGGCGCGCACCGGCTGGGCCTGCTCGGCACCGGAGGCGGAGAGCGCGTCGGCGGCGAGCTTGATCAGCTCGTTGTCGAGCGCCTTCTCCAGACCGTGGTCCTGCGGCACGGCCTGGTGGCGGACGGCGCCCTCGGGCAGCTCGGGCACGTGGAACAGCGGGGCCAGGTCCAGGCCCTGGGCCTTCCAGTGGTTCACCGCGCGGGTGACGTCGAGGACCTCGGCGTGGCCGACGGCCTCGTCGATGGAGCGGAAGCCCAGCTCGGCGAGGAGCTCGCGGACCTCCTGCGCGATGAACTCGAAGAAGTTCACCACGTACTCGGCCTTGCCGGAGAAGCGGTCGCGCAGCACCGGGTTCTGGGTGGCGATGCCGACCGGGCAGGTGTCCAGGTGGCAGACGCGCATCATGACGCAGCCGGAGACCACCAGCGGCGCGGTGGCGAAGCCGAACTCCTCGGCGCCGAGCAGCGCGGCGACCACCACGTCACGGCCGGTCTTGAGCTGGCCGTCGGTCTGCACCACGATCCGGTCGCGCAGGCCGTTGAGCAGCAGCGTCTGCTGCGTCTCGGCCAGGCCCAGCTCCCAGGGGCCGCCGGCGTGCTTCAGCGAGGTCAGCGGCGAGGCGCCGGTGCCGCCGTCGTGGCCGGAGATCAGCACCACGTCCGCGTGGGCCTTGGAGACGCCCGCGGCGACGGTGCCCACACCGACCTCGGAGACCAGCTTGACGTGAATGCGCGCCTGGGGGTTGGCGTTCTTCAGGTCGTGGATCAGCTGGGCCAGGTCCTCGATGGAGTAGATGTCGTGGTGCGGCGGCGGGGAGATGAGTCCCACGCCCGGCGTGGAGTGCCGGGTCCTGGCCACCCACGGGTAGACCTTGTGGCCGGGCAGCTGGCCGCCCTCGCCGGGCTTGGCGCCCTGGGCCATCTTGATCTGGATGTCGTCGGAGTTGACCAGGTACTCGCTGGTCACGCCGAAGCGGCCGGAGGCGACCTGCTTGATCGCCGAGCGGCGCTCCGGGTCGTACAGGCGCTCCGGGTCCTCGCCGCCCTCACCGGTGTTGGACTTGCCGCCGAGCCGGTTCATGGCGATGGCAAGGGTCTCGTGCGCCTCCTGGGAGATGGAGCCGTACGACATGGCGCCGGTGGAGAACCGCTTGACGATCTCGGAGACCGGCTCGACCTCCTCGACCGGGATCGGCTTGCGGTCGCTCTTGAAGCCGAAGAGTCCGCGGAGCGTCATCAGCCGCTCGGACTGCTCGTTCACGCGCTCGGTGTACTTCTTGAAGATGTCGTAGCGGCCGGTGCGCGTGGAGTGCTGCAGGCGGAAGACCGTCTCCGGGTCGAACAGGTGCGGCTCGCCCTCGCGGCGCCACTGGTACTCGCCGCCGATCTCCAGGGCGCGGTGCGCCGGGGCGATGCCGGAGGCCGGGTAGGCCTTGGCGTGGCGGGCGGCGACCTCCTTGGCGATGACGTCGATGCCCACGCCGCCGATCTTGGTGGCGGTGCCGTTGAAGTACTTGTCCACGAAGGCCTCGTCGAGACCGACGGCCTCGAAGACCTGGGCGCCGCGGTAGGAGGCGACGGTGGAGATGCCCATCTTGGACATGACCTTCAGCACGCCCTTGCCGAGCGCGTGGATCAGGTTGCGGATGGCCTTCTCCGGCTCGATGCCGGGCAGGAAGGTGCCGGCCCGGACCAGGTCCTCGACGGACTCCATCGCCAGGTACGGGTTGACGGCGGCGGCGCCGTAGCCGATGAGCAGGGCCACGTGGTGGACCTCGCGGACGTCACCGGCCTCGACCAGCAGACCCACCTGGGTGCGCTGCTTGGTGCGGATGAGGTGGTGGTGGACGGCCGCGGTGAGCAGGAGCGACGGGATCGGCGCGTGCTCGGCGTCCGAGTGCCGGTCGGACAGCACGATCAGACGGGCACCGTTCTCTATGGCGGCGTCGGCCTCGGCGCAGATCTCCTCGATCCGCGCGGCCAGCGCGTCACCGCCGCCGTGCACCCGGTACAGGCCGGAGAGCGTCGCGGCCTTGAAGCCGGGCATGTCGCCGTCGGCGTTGATGTGGATGAGCTTGGCCAGCTCGTCGTTGTCGATGACCGGGAAGGGCAGCACGACGCTGCGGCAGGAGGCGGCGGTCGGCTCCAGCAGGTTGCCCTCGGGGCCCAGCGAGCTGCGCAGCGAGGTGACCAGTTCCTCGCGGATGGCGTCCAGCGGCGGGTTGGTGACCTGCGCGAACAGCTGGGTGAAGTAGTCGAACAGCAGCCGCGGGCGCTCGCTGAGCGCGGCGATCGGCGAGTCGGTGCCCATCGAACCGATCGGTTCGGCACCGGACTTGGCCATCGGCGCCAGGATGACGCGCAGCTCCTCCTCGGTGTAGCCGAAGGTCTGCTGGCGGCGGGTGACCGAGGCGTGGGTGTGCACGATGTGCTCGCGCTCGGGCAGGTCCGACAGCTCGATCTCGCCGGCCTCGAGCCACTCCTCGTAGGGGTGCTCGGCGGCGAGCTGCGCCTTGATCTCGTCGTCCTCGATGATGCGGTGCTCGGCGGTGTCGACGAGGAACATCCGGCCGGGCTGCAGGCGGCCCTTGCGGACGACCTTGGCCGGGTCGATGTCGAGGACGCCGACCTCGGAGCCGAGGACGACCAGGCCGTCGTCGGTGACCCAGTAGCGGCCGGGGCGCAGACCGTTGCGGTCGAGCACGGCGCCGACCTGGGTGCCGTCGGTGAAGGTGACGCAGGCGGGGCCGTCCCAGGGCTCCATCATCGTGGAGTGGTACTGGTAGAAGGCGCGCCGGGCCGGGTCCATGGACTCGTGGTTCTCCCACGCCTCCGGAATCATCATCAGCACGGAGTGCGGCAGCGAGCGCCCGCCGAGGTGCAGCAGTTCGAGCACCTCGTCGAAGGACGCGGAGTCGGAGGCGTCGGGCGTGCAGACCGGGAAGATCCGCTCGAGGTCCTTCCCCGTGCCGAACAGGTCGGACATCAGCTGGGACTCGCGGGCGCGCATCCAGTTGCGGTTGCCCTTGACGGTGTTGATCTCACCGTTGTGCGCGACGAAGCGGTACGGGTGCGCGAGCGGCCACGACGGGAAGGTGTTGGTGGAGAACCGGGAGTGCACCAGCGCGATCGCGGTGCCGAAGCGGCGGTCGGACAGGTCCGGGAAGAACGGCTCGAGCTGGCCGGTGGTCAGCATGCCCTTGTAGACGATGGTCCGCGCGGACAGCGAGGGGAAGTAGACGTTCACCTCGCGCTCGGCGCGCTTACGCAGCACGAAGGCCTTGCGGTCGAGGTCGATGCCCTTGCTGCGGCCGTCGGCGACGAAGAGCTGGCGGAAGACCGGCATGGTGGAGCGGGCGGTGGCGCCGAGCAGGTCGGGCGCGACCGGGACCTCGCGCCAGCCGAGGACGTTCAGCTCCTCCTCGCCGGCGATCGCCTCGATCCGGGCGGCGGCCTCGTCGGTGCCCTCGGTGGGCAGGAAGGCGATGCCGACGGCGTAGGCGCTGGCCTCGGGCAGCTCGAATCCGGCCACCTCGCGGAAGAAGGCGTCCGGGACCTGGGAGAGGATGCCTGCACCGTCACCGGAGTCCGGCTCGGAGCCGGTGGCTCCGCGGTGCTCGAGGTTGCGCAGGACGGTCAGGGCCTGCTCGACCAGGGTGTGGGACGCCTCGCCGGTGAGGGTGGCGACGAAGCCGACGCCGCAGGCGTCGTGCTCGTTGCGGGGGTCGTACATACCCTGCGCAGCAGGGCGAGCATCCATGAACGACCAGTTCTGGCCATTCGCGGAGTGCTGGGACGGCTGGCGCGGCGTACGCATCGGCTCTCCCGTCGTCGTCATGTGGCATGTGCAAGGTGCCGAGGGACGACGTTGGCCCTCTGCGTTGGGATGCGAAATTTCACGCAGGTTACATGATGGACTGGTTCTCGGGAACCGGGATATCCCATTCCAGCATGCGGACACCGCCGGGGGTCGCGACAGGGTTGCGCGCCTGGCGGTGGAAGTGGGGGGACCGGGCGGGACAGATCGGTGTCCGCCGGTCCGGGGCGCGGAGCGGGCCTCGTCGCCCGCCCCACGGACGCACTGGGGGCCTCATTGCCCGCAGTGCTTACGGCTCATGCCCAGTTGTCACGCGGTCGAAACCAGCGAGTAATGAAAATCTATGCGGGCTGTCGCATAGTACCGGGCCGGGTCATCCTATGGCCGTTCCGAACAGGGAGCCCAGGGCGTACGTCACACCGGCCGCGGCCCCGCCGAGGGCGAGCTGCCGCAGCCCGCTGAACCACCAGGTCCGCGCCGTCACCTTGGCCACCACGGCACCGCACAGGAACAGCCCCAGCAGCGCCACCACCACGGCCGGCCAGATGCTGCTCGCGCCGAGCAGGTAGGGCAGCACGGGCAGCAGGGCGCCCAGCGCGAAGGAGCCGAAGCTGGACAAGGCGGCGACGGTGGGCGAGGGCAGGTCGCCGGGGTCCACGCCCAGCTCCTCGCGGGCGTGAATCTCCAGGGCCTGCTCGGGGTCCTTGGACAGCTGCCGCGCCACCTCGCGCGCCAGCTCGGGCTCGACCCCGCGGGCCTGGTAGAGCGCGGCCAGCTCGGCCTCCTCGTCCTTGGGGTGGCGGCGCAGCTCCCGGCGCTCCACGTCCAGCTCGGCCTCGACCAGCTCGCGCTGGGAGGCGACGGAGGTGTACTCGCCGGCCGCCATGGAGAAGGCGCCGGCCGCGAGTCCGGCGAGGCCGCTGAGCACCACGGTCTGCTGGCTCGCCGAGCCGCCGGCCACCCCGGTCATCAGGGCGAGGTTGGAGACCAGGCCGTCCATGGCGCCGAACACCGCGGGCCGCAGCCAGCCTCCGTTGACGTCCCGGTGCGTGTGGTTGTCACGGTGGGCGTCGTGCAGGACGGCTTCGGTCTCGATGATGGCCATACGATCCCCCAGAGTCGTCGGGTCGCCACTTCTTTGGACTGGTTCTACTTTTCGACGACCACTAATCTACGCCTCCGGCGGGCTCGCCGCCAGCAAGGAAAGGCTGCGCTAACCTGCGGTTTCTCCGTTTCCGATCACCACGCGCACTCTCGCACAGCACCTCGGCAGCGCGTCGGCCGGGTGTGGCCGAGGCCGGGGGCCGGGGTCGGGTGACGCGCCCGCACGCGCCGCACGCCCCGCAGAGACACCGAGGGCGCCCGGAGAGTGTCCGGGCGCCCTCGCGCGCGTACGGCGGACGGTCTGGCGTCAGCGCTTCTTTGCCGAGCCCGCCCCGTCCTTGTCGGCCGCCTCGTCCTTGTCGCTGTCCGCGGCCACGGTGCCACCGGCCTCGCTCTTGCGCAGCGACACCTCGCCGTCGGTGTCCCCGGTGGCCTCCTCGCCCTCGGCCGCGGAACCCGCGGAGCCCACGGCGGCGGGTTCCACGACCGCCTCGCGGCCGGGCCGCTTCCTGGCGGAGAGCACGATGTACAGAACCGCCAGCAGGAACACCAGGATCGACGTCCAGTTGTTCAGCCGCAGACCCAGGATGTGGTGGGCCTCGTCGACCCGCATGTACTCGATCCAGAACCGGCCCGTGCAGTAGGCGGCGACATACAGCGCGAACGCCCGCCCGTGCCCCAGCCGGAACCTGCGGTCGGCCCAGATCACCAGCAGCGCCACGCCCACGCACCACAGCGACTCGTACAGGAAGGTCGGGTGGTAGGTGCCGGGCACCCGCCCGTCGGCGGAGGACGTGATCTCCAGTGCCCACGGCAGGTCGGTGGCCCGTCCGTAGAGCTCCTGGTTGAACCAGTTGCCCCAGCGTCCGAGGGCCTGCGCCAGGGCGATGCCCGGCGCGACCGCGTCGGCGTAGGCGGGCAGCGGGATGCCCCGGCGCCGGCAGCCGATCCAGGCGCCCAGCGCGCCGAGCGCGATCGCGCCCCAGATGCCGAGACCGCCCTCCCAGATCTTGAAGGCGTCCACCCAGTTGCGGCCCTCGCTGAAGTACAGCTCGTAGTCCGTGACGACGTGGTAGAGCCTTCCGCCGATCAGGCCGAACGGGACGGCCCAGACAGCGATGTCGGCCACCGTGCCGGCCCGTCCGCCCCGGGCGATCCAGCGCTTGTTGCCGAGCCAGACGGCAACGAAGACGCCGATGATGATGCAGAACGCGTAGCCGCGCAGCGGAACGGGGCCGAGGTACAGCACCCCGCTCGACGGGCTGGGAATGTAGGCAAGTTCCATGGCAAGGTCGACGCTACCGTGCCGGGCCCGGCACACGGCAGGCAGCCCGGCTACGGCTCCATAACAGGGCCCGTGCCGGCCTCGCGCACCTAGCGGTTCGCCTCCTGCACCATCTTCTTCAGCTTCTCCGGTGTCATCGATCGGTCCTCGTAGATGTTCTTGCCGTCGAAGAGCACGGTCGGGGTGCCCGAGAAGCCGCCCTTCTGGAAGGCGTCGTTGGACTTCACGACCCAGCTGTTGTGCTTGCCGTCCTCCACACAGGAGCGGAAGGCGGGCGTGTCGAGGCCGCGCACCTTGCCTGCCAGCTCGATCAGCTTGGCGTTGTCGGAGAAGGCGTCGTCCGTCTCGGGCGGCTGGTTGTCGAAGAGCACGTCGTGGTACGCGGCGAACTTGCCCGCGTCCTGGGCGCAGGCCGCGGCGTTGGCGGCGTTGCGGGAGCCGGTGCCGCCCAGGTTGCCGTCGATGAGGGTGACCAGGCGGTACTCGATCTTGAGGTCACCGGACTCGGTCAGCTCGTGCAGCGTGGGGCGGTAGGCCAGCTCGAAGGACTTGCAGGCCGGGCAGCGGAAGTCCTCCCACACCGTGAGCGTGGACTTGGCGTCCTCCTTGCCGACCGGGATGGCGAGCGCGTCCTCGCCGAGGGCGCCGGAGGGCGCCACGACCGGGCCCGCGGAGTCGCTGCCCTCGTCCTTCCCGGCGTTGGCGGCGACCACGCCGATCACCGCCGCGAGGCCCAGGACACAGACCACGCTCGCCCCCACGATCAGGGTGCGGCGCCGCTTCTCGGCGGCCTTCTGCTTCTCACGCTCGATCGCCAGCCGCTCCCGGGCGGTGCGCTTTCCGTCACGGTTCTTCTCGCTCACACCCCGCAGAACGAACCGGGGAGGCGCACCGCGCCTCCCCGGCCCCAGGTCCACCCTTACGAGGGACGCGTGCGACTGGCCGCGGCTGCCGCCGCCGGCCCGGCTATCCGGCCTGCGGCGCCCGTCCGCGCACGCCCTCGGCCAGGTCGGCGGCGAGTTCGCGGACCGCGGCGAGGCCCGCGGCCTCGTCGGGGGCGTCGAGCATCCGCTTGACGAAGGCCGAGCCGACGATCACGCCGTCGGCGAAGCCCGCCACCTCGGCGGCCTGGGCCGCGTTGGAGACGCCGAGGCCCACGCAGACCGGCAGGCCGGTGCCGGTGGCCCGGGTGCGCCGCACCAGGTCCTCGGCCTGCGAGCTGACCGACTCACGGGTGCCGGTGACGCCCATCAGGGAGGCCGCGTAGACGAAGCCGCTGCCCGCCGCGGTGATCTCGGCGAGCCGGGCGTCCTTGCTGCTGGGCGCCACCACGAACACGGTCGCCAGGTTGTGCTTCTCGGCGTGCTCCCGCCACAGCGCGGACTCCTGCACCGGCAGGTCCGGCAGGATGCAGCCGGCGCCGCCCGCCTCGGCCAGCTCGGCGGTGAAGCGCTCCACGCCGTAGCGGTCGACGGGGTTCCAGTAGGTCATGACCAGGACCGGCTTGCCGGTGGCGGCGTGCGCCTCGCGCACCGTGCGCATCACGTCCGCGATCTTCACGCCGCCGCGCAGCGCGATGTCGTCGGCGGTCTGGATGACCGGACCGTCGAGCACCGGGTCGCTGTGCGGCAGGCCCACCTCGACCACGTCGGCGCCGCTGTCCAGGACGGCCTTGACCGCCTCGATGCCGCCGTCCACGGTCGGGAAACCGGCCGGGAGGTAGGCGATGAGGGCGGCGCGGCCCTCGTTCCTGGCCGCCGCGAGGGTGTCGGCCAGCAGCTGCAGGTTCCCGCTCACTTGGCGTCCTCCTCGATCTCGGCGGTGCCGGAGGCGTCCTGGGCGACCTCCGCGTCGGTGTCGTACAGGCCGAAGTAGCGGGCGGCGGTGTCCATGTCCTTGTCGCCGCGCCCGGAGAGGTTGACCACGATCAGCCCGTCCCTGCCCAGCTCCTTGCCGACCTCCAGGGCACCGGCCAGGGCGTGGGCGCTCTCGATGGCCGGGATGATGCCCTCGGTGCGCGACAGCAGCCTGAGAGCCTGCATCGCGGCGTCGTCGGTGACCGCGCGGTACTCGCCGCGGCCGGTGTCCTTCAGATAGGCGTGCTCGGGGCCGATGCCGGGGTAGTCCAGGCCGGCCGAGATCGAGTAGGGCTCGGTGATCTGGCCCTCGTCGTCCTGCAGGACGTAGGAGCGCGAGCCGTGCAGGATGCCGGGCTCGCCGGCGGACAGGGTGGCCGCGTGCTCGCCGGTCTCGATGCCGTGGCCCGCGGGCTCGCAGCCGATCAGACGCACCTGGGTGTCGGGGACGAAGGCGTGGAAGAGGCCGATGGCGTTGGAGCCGCCGCCGACGCAGGCGATCGCGGCGTCGGGCAGGCGCCCGGTGCGCTCCAGCAGCTGGCGGCGGGCCTCGACGCCGATGACGCGGTGGAAGTCGCGGACCATCGCCGGGAAGGGGTGCGGGCCCGCGACGGTGCCGAAGAGGTAGTGGGTGTGGTCGACGTTGGCGACCCAGTCGCGGAACGCCTCGTTGATGGCGTCCTTCAGGGTGCGGCTGCCGGACTTCACGGCCACCACCTCGGCGCCGAGCATGCGCATCCTGGCGACGTTGAGGGCCTGGCGCCTGGTGTCGATCTCGCCCATGTAGATGGTGCAGTCGAGGCCGAACAGGGCGCAGGCGGTGGCGGTGGCGACGCCGTGCTGGCCGGCGCCGGTCTCGGCGATGACCCGGGTCTTGCCCATGCGCTTGGTGAGCAGGGCCTGGCCGAGCACATTGTTGATCTTGTGGCTGCCGGTGTGGTTCAGGTCCTCGCGCTTGAGGAAGACCCGGGCGCCCCCGGCGTGCTCCGCGAACCGCGGGACCTCGGTGAGGGCGCTGGGGCGACCGGTGTAGTTGACCAGGAGGTCGTCCAGTTCCCGGGCGAACTCCGGGTCCTGTTTGGCCTTGTCGTACTCGACGGCGACCTCGTCGACCGCGGCGACCAGCGCCTCGGGGA
Organism: Streptomyces composti; assembly: GCF_012034205.1. Lineage (GTDB taxonomy): Bacteria > Actinomycetota > Actinomycetes > Streptomycetales > Streptomycetaceae > Streptomyces > Streptomyces composti. The sequence goes on along the minus strand of NZ_JAATEM010000014.1, from coordinate 157,982 downwards.
TGAACTTGCCGCCGAACGCGCCGAAGTAGCCCTCGGGCGAGGGGACCTGGCCCTCCGGGTCGGGGATGAAGAAGGTGCTGGGCATGCGAAACCTCACGGTGAGTGCGTGACGGAACACTGAGCGCCGTGGGGGCGGGGAACGGACGGCCGGGCCGCCGGTGTGCCGGAGACGGCCGGCCGCGGATGCGTCAGAACGTGCTCGCGGGAAGACCCCGCGCCCCTCGGCCGGGCCGCTGCCATCGCATGCCGTTGACCTGCCCCGGTTCGTCGCCGATCACATAGCGCACCCGGCGGCCGTGCACCCGGCGGGCGGGCGCGCGGCAGCCACGGGGCCGGCAGCCGCGCGCGAGGCGGGCGTACGGGTCCCTGGTCGCCAGGGTGATCGGAAGGGACATCGGGGCAAGCCTAGCGGGGTGTTCAGCGGCCGTGACGGAGTGCGGGGTGCTCGCCCGCGGCCACCAGGTCGGCGACGGCCGTCTTGGGGTCCTTGCCGGTGACCAGGGACTCGCCGACGAGCACCGCGTCGGCGCCCGCGTTGGCGTAGGCGATCAGGTCGTGCGGGCCGCGCACTCCGGACTCGGCGACCTTGACCAGGTGCGCCGGGAGCTCGGGGGCCACCCGCTCGAAGGTGCCGCGGTCGACCTCGAGGGTCTTGAGGTTGCGGGCGTTGACACCGATGACCTTGGCGCCCGCGTCCACGGCGCGCTCGACCTCCTCCTCGTCGTGCACCTCGACGAGCGGGGTGAGGCCGATGGACTCGGCGCGCTCGATGAGGGACTCCAGGGCCGGCTGCTCGAGGGCGGCCACGATCAGCAGGGCGAGGTCGGCGCCGTAGGCGCGGGCCTCCCAGAGCTGGTAGGAGGTGACGATGAAGTCCTTGCGCAGCACGGGGATGTCCACGCGTGCGCGCACCGCCTCCAGGTCGGCCAGCGAGCCGCCGAACCGGCGCTGCTCGGTGAGGACGGAGATGACGGCGGCGCCGCCCGCCTCGTAGTCGGCGGCGAGCCCGGCCGGGTCGGCGATCGCGGCCAGCGCGCCCTTGGACGGGCTGGAGCGCTTGACCTCACAGATGACCTTGACGCCCTCGCCGCGCAGGGCGGCCACGCCGTCCTTGGCCGCCGGGGCCTTCGCTGCGCGTTCCTTGAGCTCGTCGAGGCTGACGCGCGCCTGCCGCTCCGCGAGGTCGGCACGGACTCCGTCGATGATCTCGTCGAGCACACTCACGCGAGCGGCCCCCTTCCAGAAGGTCGGGCTTCGGTCGGTTCGTCGGACTGAAACCGATGGTCACTGCGATGGTATCCGCCGCGGGCGGCCGACCCCGCATCCGGTCGGTCCGGGTCCCACCAGCTGGACGGACGACCCTGGTCAGGGGTGCAGCCAGCCGCCGAACGGCAGGTTGCGCACGACCGTGAAGACCAGCAGCAACGCCCCCAGGGACCACATCAGCAGCGGCGGCGGGTCGAACCGGAAGGGCCGGCCGCGCAGGACGCGGACCACCCAGACGGTCCACAGCACGGCGAAGGCCGCGTAGCCGAGCACCGCGGGCGCGTTGGCCTGCAGGGCGGCCGGCAGATCGCCGTGGGCGACGGCGTGGGCGCTGCGCAGGCCGCCGCAGCCGGGGCAGTACAGGCCGGTGAGCCGCAGCAGCGGGCAGGCCGGGTAGTGGCCGGGCTCATTGGGGTCGACGGCCGCCACATAGGCGAAGGCCCCGGCGACGGCCGCGAGCACACCGGCGGGGACGGCGAGCCGGGCGGCCCTGGCTCGGCGGGGCGTGGCGGGCGGGCTGCTGGCGGCGTTCACCCGTGCATTGTGCCCGCACCGGCCCGGCCCCGCCCGTCGCATGCGTCAGGGGCGGTCCCGGCACCGTGGGTGCCGGCCGCCCCTGTCCCGGCGGGCCTTCGCCGGGGTGCCGTGCGGTGCTTCCCGGGTCGTTCCCCGGTGCCGCCCGGTGCGTCAGCTCTCGGCGCCGGCCTTGGCGCGGTCGCCGGTGGTCTGGTGCACGGGGTGGGCGTGCTTCGGCTGGCCGAGACCCATCGAGCGCATGACGGCGCCGACGACGCCGCCGAGGAGCACGATGCCCATGCCTGCCCAGAAGCCCACCGGTTGAGCCATCACCATGAACGCGCCCGCGACGCAGAAACCGATGAAGGCGATGATGACACCGGTCCAGGCGGCCGGGGTGTGACCGTGGCTGCTGCCCGCCATTGCTTGCTCCTCGTTGCTGTGTGCGTGTCTGAGCAGGACGCTCGGCCTCATTGTCCCGCACGCGCGGGCGTGCCGTACTCGGGGGTGCACTCCGCGCGGGTCGCGCTCAGGCTCCGGTGGGGTCCTCTCCCCTGTCCAGCGCCTTCCACATCTCCTCGGGGCGGTCCGGGTCGGCGGGGACGGCCCGGCGGCGGGGGCGCGCCGTGCCGCCGGCGCGCTCGTAGCGGCCGGACATGGCCGGCCACAGGCGGCCGTAGCGCAGCGCGAGCAGCCCGGCGAGCAGCAGCAGCACGCCGCCGACGGCGGCGACATAGGGCCAGGCGGTGTGGCTGAGCACCTCGACGGTGGCGGAGGTGTCGCCGGAGGCCTGTGCGGCCTTCTCGTCGAGGGCGGAGCTGTCGGAGGCGCCGAGCAGCGCCGCGACCACGGTGCCGGCCCCGCACAGCGCGAGCAGCGCGGCGACGGTGACGCGCCCGGCCCGGCGGACGGCGAAGACGGCGACCAGCGCGGCGAGGCCGACCACGGCCAGGGCGGCGGGGACGCCGGTGACGTCGCTGCCCTTGGCGGTCAGCGGGAACGCGCCGCCGGCGACCGTCGCGGTGCCCTCGGACCACTGCTGCCGGGTGGCGAGCAGGGCGACGGCCGCGCCCAGGGCGCCGCTGAGCAGGGCGGCGGCGAGGCTGATCCGCCCCGCGCGAGCGGGTCCGGCGGCTTCGGAACGGGGGTGAGGTACGGCAGTCACGCCCTCCACTATCGCCTGAAAGCCGCGCGGACCGACATCCGGGGGTTGGCTCCCGGCCTGATTCAGGCCGTGCCCAGGCGGTTCGCGGTGTGCACCGCCCGCAGCACCGCCGCGGCCTTGTTGCGGCACTCGGTGTCCTCGGCGACCGGGTCGGAGTCGGCGACGATCCCGGCGCCCGCCTGCACATAGGCGGTGCCGTCGCGCAGCAGGGCGGTGCGGATGGCGATGGCGGTGTCGGAGTCGCCGGCGAAGTCCAGGTAGCCGACGCAGCCGCCGTACAGGCCGCGCCGGGACGGCTCCAGCTCGTCGATGATCTGCATGGCGCGCGGCTTGGGCGCGCCGGAGAGGGTGCCGGCCGGGAAGCAGGCGGTGAGCACGTCGAAGGCGGTGCGGTCGGCGGCGACCCGCCCGGTGACCGTCGAGACGATGTGCATGACGTGCGAGTAGCGCTCGATGGACATGAAGTCGACCACCTCGACCGAGCCGGGCTCGCAGACCCGTCCGAGGTCGTTGCGGCCGAGGTCGACCAGCATCAGGTGCTCGGCGCGCTCCTTGGGGTCGGCGAGCAGCTCCTCGGCGAGGGCCTGGTCCTCCTGCGGGGTGCTGCCGCGGTGCCGGGTGCCGGCGATGGGGTGCACCATGGCCTGCCCGTCCTCGACCTTCACCAGCGCCTCGGGGGACGAGCCGGCCACGTCGAAGCCGTCGAACCGGAACAGGTACATGTACGGGGACGGGTTGGTGGCCCGCAGCACCCGGTAGACATCGAGCGCGGTGGCCGTGCAGGGGGTCTCGAAGCGCTGGGAGGGGACGACCTGGAAGGCCTCGCCGGCGCGGATGCGCTCCTTGATGTCCTCGACGGCCGCCTGGAAGTCGGGGCCGCCCCACAGGGCGGTGTACTCGGGCAGTTCGGAGGGCGGCAGCGCGGCCGGGGGCTGGGCGACGGGGCGGGAGAGGTCGGCCTGCATGGCGTCGAGCCGGGCCACGGCGTCGGCGTAGGCCTCGTCGACGCCGGTCTCCAGGTCGTTGTGGTTGATCGCGTTGGCGATCAGCCAGACGGCGCCCTCCCAGTGGTCCATCACGGCGAGGTCGCTGGTGAGCAGCATGGTCAGCTCGGGCAGCCCCAGGTCGTCGCGCTCGCCGGGGCCGATCTTCTCCAGGCGGCGCACGATGTCGTAGCCGAGGTAGCCGACCATGCCGCCGGTGAAGGGCGGCAGGCCCAGGTCGTGGGCGAGGTCGCGGGGGGTGTGCAGGGCTTCGAGGGTGGCGCGCAGCGCGGCCAGCGGGTCGCCGGCGGTGGGGACGCCGACGGGCGGCGTGCCCAGCCAGTGGGCCTGCCCGTCGCGCTCGGTGAGGGTGGCGGCCGACCGCACGCCGACGAAGGAGTAGCGGGACCAGGAGCGTCCGTTCTCCGCGGACTCCAGCAGGAAGGTGCCGGGGCGCTCGGCGGCGAGCTTGCGGTAGAGCGCCACCGGTGTGTCGCCGTCGGCGAGGAGCTTGCGGGTGACCGGGATGACCCGCCGGTCGGCGGCGAGCTTGCGGAACGTCTCGAGGTCCATGACGGCTGACCTTACTGATCGTCGCCGGGGACGCCGTGATCGCCGTCCTTCAGCAGCACGTCGGCGTCGAAGCAGGTGCGGGCGCCGGTGTGGCAGGCGGCGCCGACCTGGTCGACCTTGACCAGCACGGTGTCGGCGTCGCAGTCCAGGGCGACCGACTTCACCCGCTGGACGTGCCCGGAGGTGTCGCCCTTGACCCAGTACTCCTGGCGGCTGCGCGACCAGTAGGTGCAGCGGCCGGTGGTGAGGGTGCGGTGCAGCGCCTCGTCGTCCATCCAGCCGAGCATCAGCACCTCCCCGGTGTCGTACTGCTGGGCGATGGCGGGCAGGAGGCCGTCGGGGCTGCGCTTGAGCCGTGCGGCGATCTCCGGGTCGAGGCCGCTGGAGGGAGCGCCTTCCCGGGTGGTGGCCGGGCGGCGGGCGGGCGTGCTGGTCATGCGGTCCATTGTGCCGCGCCGGCCGGTGCCGCCCGGACGGCGTCCACTGTCCGGACCGGTGGGGCGGCCGTAGGCTGGCAGGCATGTCGACCCATGCGAAGCGTGAACGACTTCTCCTGGCCGATCTGCTGGAGACCGCGGGCCCCGACGCCCCGACCCTGTGCGAGGGCTGGACGACCCGGGACCTGGCCGCGCACGTGGTGGTGCGCGAGCGCCGCCCCGATGCGGCCGGCGGCATCCTGATCAAGCAGCTGGCGCCGCGCCTGGAACGGGTGATGGCGGAATTCACCGACAAGCCGTACGCGGAGCTGATCCAGCTGATCCGCACCGGCCCGCCGCGCTTCTCGCCGTTCTCCCTGAAACAGGTCGACGAGCTGTCCAACATCGTGGAGTTCTACGTCCACACCGAGGACGTCCGCCGCGCCCAGCCCGACTGGACCCCGCGGGAGCTGGACCCGGTGTTCCAGGACGCGCTGTGGTCCCGCCTCGAGCGCAGCGCCCGGCTGATGGGCCGGGGCGTGCCGACGGGTCTGGTGCTGCGCCGCCCGGACGGCCAGACGGCGGTGGCCCGCCGCGGCACCCCGGTGGTCACGGTGACCGGGGAGCCGTCGGAGCTGGTGCTGTTCGCCTACGGCCGGCAGGGCGCGGCCAGGGTGGAGCTGGAGGGCGACGAGGACGCGATCGCCAAGCTGCGGGAGACCAAGCAGCTCGGGATCTGATCGCCGCACGACCCGAAAGGCCCCGTCATGATCAAGGTCGCCATGACCAGCGTCTACGTGGATGACGTCGCGAAGGCGCACGCCTTCTACACCGACGTCCTGGGGTTGGAGACCCGCAGGCGGCGGGACCTGGGCGACGGCGCGCTGCTGGTCACGGTGGGCGCGCGGGACGGTGCGCAGCCGGATCTGGAACTGCTGCTCGAGTCCGGCCAGGGGCCGATCGCCGAGCCGTACCGCAGGGCGGTGCGCGAGGCGGGGCTGCCCGCGATCGTGCTCTCGGTGGACGACCTCCGCGCGGAGTACGAACGGCTGCGCGGGGAGGGCGTCCACTTCGTGGAGGATCCGCAGGAGCGCGGCGGGGTGCTCACGGCCGTCGCGGACGACACGGTGGGCAATCTGATCCAGCTGATCCAGCCGCTCGAGTGAGCGCCGGCGTCAGCGGACCGGGTGGCCTGCCTCGCGCAGGGTGTCCTTGACCTCGCCGATCCGCAGGTCGCCGAAGTGGAAGACGGAGGCCGCGAGGACCGCGTCGGCGCCCGCGTCGATGGCCGGCGGGAAGTCGGCGAGCTTGCCGGCGCCGCCGGAGGCGATCAGCGGGACGGTGACGTGCTTGCGGACCGCGGTGATCATCTCCAGGTCGTAGCCGTCCTTGGTGCCGTCGGCGTCCATGGAGTTGAGCAGGATCTCCCCGGCGCCCAGTTCGGCGGCCTGGTGGGCCCATTCGACGGCGTCGATGCCGGTGCCGCGGCGACCGCCGTGGGTGGTGACCTCGAAGCCGCCGCCCGGGGTGCGGCGGGCGTCCACCGACAGCACCAGGACCTGGCGGCCGAAGCGCTCGGCGATCTCCCGGATCAGCTCGGGGCGGGCGATCGCGGCCGTGTTGACACCGACCTTGTCGGCGCCCGCGCGCAGCAGCCTGTCCACGTCGTCGGCGGTGCGCACGCCGCCGCCCACGGTGAGCGGGATGAAGACCTGCTCGGCGGTGCGGCGCACCACGTCGTAGGTGGTCTCGCGGTTGCCGGACGAGGCGGTGATGTCCAGGAAGGTCAGCTCGTCGGCGCCCTCGGCGTCGTAGACCTTGGCCATCTCGACGGGGTCGCCCGCGTCGCGCAGGTTCTTGAAGTTGACGCCCTTGACGACCCGGCCGTTGTCCACGTCCAGGCAGGGGATGACTCGGACCGCCAGGGTCATGAAGTCACGGCTCCTTGGTGATTTCCTCGGAATGCTTCCAGTTCCACCGAGACCAGGACGCGGGCGTCGACGAACCCCTCGACGACCAGCACGGTGGTGACCGGTCGCACCCGGTCGAACAGCTCCTTGTGGGCCCGGGCGACCTCGTCGACGTCGCGGGCGTGGGCGAGGTGCAGCCGGGTGCGGACCACGGACTCCACGCCGAGCCCGAACTCGCCGATGGCCTCGAGCGCGGTGGTGAAGGCGACCTTGGCCTGCTCGTACGGGTCGCCCTCGCCGTAGAGCACATCGCCCTTGAACGCGGTGGTGCCCGCGACCAGGACGAGGTCGCCCGCCGCGACGGCGCGTGCGAAGCCGAAGGACTCCTCCCAGGGGTTTCCGCTCTGCACCCGCCGCACGGCATCGATGGTCATCGCGACACAGCCTCCAGGGCCTCTTCCAGGGTGAACGCCTTCGCGTACAGGGCCTTCCCGACGATGGCGCCCTCGACACCGAGGGGCACCAGCTCGGCGATCGCCCTGAGGTCGTCCAGCGAGGACACCCCGCCGGAGGCGACGACCGGGCGGTCGGTGGCGGCGCAGACGTTCTTCAGCAGCTCCAGGTTGGGACCCTGCAGGGTGCCGTCCTTGGCGATGTCGGTGACGACGTAGCGGGCGCAGCCCTCCTTGTTGAGACGCTCCAGCGTCTCGTAGAGGTCGCCGCCGTCGCGGGTCCAGCCGCGGCCGCGCAGGGTGGTGCCGCGCACGTCGAGGCCGACGGCGATCCTGTCGCCGTGCTCGGCGATGACCTTGGCGACCCACTCGGGGGTCTCCAGGGCGGCCGTGCCCAGGTTGACGCGGGTGCAGCCGGTGGCGAGCGCGGCGGCGAGGGTCTCGTCGTCGCGGATGCCGCCGGACAGCTCCACCTTGATGTCCATGGCCCGGGTGACCTCGGCGATCAGCTCCCGGTTGTTCCCGGTGCCGAACGCGGCGTCCAGGTCGACCAGGTGCAGCCACTCGGCGCCGGAGCGCTGCCAGGCGAGGGCGGCCTCGAGCGGCGAGCCGTAGGAGGTCTCGGTGCCGGACTCGCCGTGCACCAGGCGGACGGCCTGGCCGTCGCGGACGTCGACGGCGGGGAGGAGTTCGAGCTTGGCAGCCATCAGAGGATTCCGATCCAGTTGTTCAGCAGCTGGGCACCGGCGTCGCCGGACTTCTCGGGGTGGAACTGGGTGGCCCACAGGGCGCCGTTCTCCACCGCCGCCACGAACGGCTTGCCGTGCGTGGCCCAGGTGACCTTGGGCGCCTGCATCGCCGGGTTGTGCGCCTCCAGCTGCCAGTCGTGGACGGCGTAGGAGTGCACGAAGTAGAAGCGGGTGCCGTCGTCGAGACCGGCGAACAGCTGGGAGCCGGGCGCGATGTCCACGGTGTTCCAGCCCATGTGGGGCACGATGTCGGCCTCGAGCGGGCCGACCGTGCCGGGCCACTCGTTCAGGCCCTCGGTCTCCACCCCGTGCTCGATGCCGCGGGCGAAGAGGATCTGCATGCCGACGCAGATGCCCATCACCGGGCGGCCGCCGGCCAGCCGGCGGCCCACGATCCAGTCGCCGCGCGCCTGCTTCAGTCCCTGCATGCAGGCGGCGAAGGCGCCGACGCCCGGTACCAGCAGACCGTCGGCGTTCATGGCCGTGTCGAAGTCGCGGGTGATCTCGACGTCCGCACCCGCGCGGGCGAGGGCCCGCTCGGCGGAGCGCACGTTGCCGAAGCCGTAGTCGAAGACCACGACCTTCTTGGTGGTGCTCACCTCACACCTCCAGCCTGAGGACGCCGGCGAGGAGGCACATCGCGGCGCCGATGGAGAGCAGCACGATCAGGCTCGTGGGCATCTTCTGCTTGACGAAGGAGATGATGCCGCCGACCAGGAAGAGCCCGACCACGATCAGGACGGTGGACAGCCCGTTCACAGCGCACCCTTCGTGGACGGAATGATCCCTTCTGCACGCGGGTCGCGTTCGGAGGCGTAGCGCAGGGCCCGGGCCAGGGCCTTGAACTGGCACTCCACGATATGGTGCGCGTTCCGCCCGTACGGCACGTGCACATGCAGCGCGATCTGGGCCTGGGCGACGAAGGACTCCAGGATGTGCCGGGTCATCGTCACGTCGTACTCGCCGATCATCGGCGCCATGTTCTCCGGCTCGGTGTGCACCAGGTAGGGGCGGCCGGAGAGATCGACGGTGACCTGGGCGAGGGACTCGTCCAGCGGGACCGTGCAGTTGCCGAAGCGGTAGATCCCCTTCTTGTCGCCGAGCGCCTGCTTGAAGGCGGCGCCGAGCGCGAGGGCGGTGTCCTCGATGGTGTGGTGGGAGTCGATGTGCAGGTCGCCCTCGGTCTTCACGGTCAGGTCGAACAGACCGTGCCGGCCGAGCTGGTCGAGCATGTGGTCGTAGAAGCCGACCCCGGTGGAGATCTCGGTCCGCCCGGTGCCGTCGAGGTCTATCTCGACCAGCACCGAGGTCTCCTTGGTGGTGCGCTCCACGCGTCCAACGCGGCTCATTCGCTCTGCTCCTTCTTGATGTCCCGTACCGCGTCGAGGAACGCGTCGTTCTCCTCCGGGGTGCCGGCGGTGACCCGCAGCCACCCCGGCACGCCGTTGTCCCGGACCAGCACGCCCCGGTCGAGGATCTGCCGCCAGGCCCGGTGGGCGTCGTCGAACCGGCCGAACTGCACGAAGTTGGCGTCCGACTCGATCACCTCGTAGCCGGCCGCGCGCAGCTCGGCGACCAGCCGGTCCCGTTCGGCCTTCAGCTGCTCGACATAACCGAGCAGGGTGTCGGTGTGTTCCAGGGCGGCCAGCGCGGTGGCCTGGGTCACCGCCGAGAGGTGGTAGGGCAGCCGGACCAGCTGGACCGCGTCCACCACCGCCGGGTGGGCGGCCAGATAGCCCAGGCGCAGCCCGGCCGCGCCGAACGCCTTGGACATGGTCCGCGAGATCACCAGGTGCGGCCGGCCCTCGAGCAGCCCGAGCAGCGAGTCGCCGTGGCTGAACTCGATGTACGCCTCGTCCACCACCACCATCGACGGCTTGGCCGCCTGCGCCGCCTCGTACAGCGCGAGGACGGTCTCGCGGGGCACCGCGTTGCCGGTGGGGTTGTTGGGGGTGGTGACGAAGACGACGTCCGGCTGGTTCTCGGCGATCGCCTTCTCGGCGGCGGGCAGGTCGATGGTGAAGTCGTCGGCGCGCGGGCCGGAGATCCAGCCGGTGCCGGTGCCGCGCGCGATCAGGGCGTGCATCGAGTACGAGGGCTCGAAGCCGATCGCGGTGCGGCCCGGGCCGCCGAAGGTCTGCAGCAGCTGCTGGATGACCTCGTTGGAGCCGTTGGCCGCCCAGACGTTCTCCGCGCCGACCCGGTGACCGGAGGTGCGGGTCAGGTACTCGGCGAGGCGGGTGCGCAGCTCCACCGCGTCCCGGTCCGGGTAGCGGTTGAGGCCGCGGGCGGCCTCGCGCACCCGCTCGGCGATCCGTTCGACCAGCGGCTCGGGCAGCGGGTAGGGGTTCTCGTTGGTGTTCAGCCGTACGGGCACGTCGAGCTGGGGCGCCCCGTAGGGGGACTTGCCGCGCAGCTCGTCCCGCACGGGCAGGTCGTCGATCCTCACGTCGCTCACTTGCTCTCGGGCACCTTCCAGCCGAACCTCGCCTTGATCGCCGCGCCGTGCGCCGGGAGGTCCTCGGCCTCCGCCAGCGTCACCACGTGGTGCGCGACCTCGGCCAGCGCGTCCTCGGTGTAGTCGACGATGTGGATGCCGCGCAGGAAGGACTGCACGGACAGGCCCGAGGAGTGGCAGGCACAGCCGCCGGTGGGCAGGACGTGGTTGGATCCGGCCGCGTAGTCGCCGAGCGAGACCGGCGCCCAGGGGCCGACGAAGATCGCGCCGGCGTTGCGCACCCGGTCGGCGACGGCGGCGGCGTCGGCGGTCTGGATCTCCAGGTGCTCGGCGCCGTAGGCGTCGACCACCCGCAGGCCCTCGTCGATGCCGTCGACCAGCACGATGGCGGACTGCCTGCCGCCGAGCGCGGGCACGATCCGGTCGTCGATGTGCTTGGTGGCCTCGACCTGCGGCTCCAGCTCCTTCTCCACCGCGTCCGCCAGCTCGGCGGAGTCGGTGACCAGGACGGAGGCGGCCAGCGGGTCGTGCTCGGCCTGGCTGATCAGGTCGGCGGCTACGTGCACCGGGTCGGCCGTGGCGTCCGCGAGGATCGCGATCTCGGTGGGGCCGGCCTCGGCGTCGATGCCGATCTTCCCGGTGAAGTAGCGCTTGGCGGCGGCGACCCAGATGTTGCCGGGGCCGGTGACCATGTTCGCCGGCGGGCAGGACTCGGTGCCGTGGGCGAACATCGCGACGGCGGTGGCGCCGCCGGCCGCGTACACCTCGTCGACGCCGAGGAGCGCGCACGCGGCGAGGATCGTGGGGTGCGGCAGCCCGCCGAACTCGGCCTGGGCCGGCGAGGCCAGCGCGATCGACGGGACGCCGGCCTCCTGCGCCGGGACCGCGTTCATGATCACGGACGAGGGGTAGACCGAGCGGCCGCCGGGCGCGTACAGGCCCACCCGGTCGACGGGGACCCACTTCTCGGTGACCGTGCCGCCGGGCACGACCTGGGTGGTGCGGGTGGAGCGGCGCTGCTCGCGGTGGACGAGCCGGGCGCGGCGGATGGACTCCTCCAGGGCCGCGCGCACGGCCGGGTCCAGCTGCTTCAGGGCGTCGGTGAGCGCCTGGTCCGGGACCCGGACGCTTTCCAGCCGTACCCCGTCGAACCTCTCGGCGAAGTCGATCAGCGCCGCGTCGCCACGATGATGCACGGCCTCGCAGATGGGACGCACCTTCTCCAGGGCGGCCGCGACGTCGAAGTCGGCTCGGGGCAGCAGGTCACGCAGGGCGGGGCCCTCGGGGAGGGCGTCGCCGCGCAGATCGATTCGGGAGATCACGTGCTCAATTCTCTCAGACCCGTGCGTGCGGACGTCCGCGCGTTCCAATGGCTGATACGCGTGTCACGCGGTGACCCTCCGCACACATCGGCGCGATCCGGCTCACGTTCCGTGTTCAAGCGGTGACACGACCGGGCACAACGGCTGTATGAAGCGATGAACCAGCAAGTAGCCGGGGAGGAGGGGGGCAGCCGTGCCGACAGGGGCGGGACCGGGCGCCGGGCCGCCGCCGGAGGACCTGACCGCCGTCGAGGCGGGCATGTGGCAGGCGTTCCGCAGCGGCAGTCTGTACGACCTGAGCAGCGGCGACACGGTCGTGGACGATCCGCACGGGGGCCACCCGTGGGGTCCCGAGCGCACGGTGCGGGCGCGGGTCGTGTGCTGGCTGCTGCTGGACGGTCCGCCCCCGCTGGCCGGCCGGGTCTCCTCGCTGAAGCTGTCCGGCGTGCTGATCAGCGGCACGATGGACCTGGCCGGCGGGGTCGTGGTCCCGTACGTGGAGATGCGCGGCTGCCGCTTCGAGCGGGAGGTACTGCTGCCGGAGGCCCGCTTCACCACGGTGCGCCTCGTGGACTGCGCGGTGCCGCGCCTGGAGGCGGCCCGGCTGCACACCGAGGGCGATCTGCATCTGCCGCGCTGCCGCTTCCTGCGCGGCATCCGGCTGACCGACGCCCGGATAGGCACCGATCTGCTGCTCAACCAGGCGGTGGTGCACCGCGACCGCAGCGGCCGCTCGCTCGCCGGGGACGGCCTGACGGTCGGTCAGGACCTGCAGGCGGAGATGCTCCAGTCGCACGGGGAGCTGAGCCTGCGCGGCGCCACGATCGGCGTCTCGCTGAACCTGCGCGGCGCCCGCCTGCTCAACCCGAACACCCGGCACGCGCTCAATGCGCCCCAGCTGACGGTCGGGCGGTCGCTGTATCTGACCCCGGCGGGCCTCGGCCCGCACGCCAGGAGCGGGATGACCCCGGCGCGCGGCACCCGGATCCAGCGCTTCGAGTGCCAGGGCGGGGTGCGGCTGGACGACGGGCGCTTCGGGGACGCGGTGGACCTGGAGGGGGCCCGGTTCGCCTTCACCGACGAGCAGGAGCTGTCGCTGCGCCGGGTGCAGACGCCCGAGCTGCGCTTCCTCTGCGCGCGGCCGGTGCGTGGCCGGGCGGTGCTGTCGGGGGCCCGGGTGGTGAATCTGATCGACCGGGTGGACAGCTGGCCGGGCCCCGGCCGGCTGCAGCTGGGCGGCTTCACCTACGAGAACCTGGTGCCACGCGGCCCCTTCCCGCTGGAGAAGCGGATCCGGTGGGCCGGGGCGGCGAGCGCCGAGTACAACCCGGAGCCCTACGAGCGGCTGGCCGCCGTGCTGCGGGCGAGCGGCGCGGACGAGGACGCCCGCGAGGTCCTGCTCGCCAAGCAGCGCCGGCGCCGCGAGAGCCTGCCGCTCGCGGCCAAGCTGTGGGGGTACGCCCAGGACTGGACCGTCGCCTACGGCTACCGGCCGGGCCGGGCCGCGGTGTGGATGGCGGTGCTGTGGGCGGCCGGCTCGGTCGCCTTCGCCCGCGCCGAGCATCCGCCGATCAAGGAGGGCGAGCACCCGGCGTGGAATCCGTCGCTGTTCGCCCTGGACCTGCTGCTGCCGGTCATCGACCTGGGCCAGGCGGGCTTCTGGCAGCTGCGCGGCGGCTGGCAGTGGCTGGCGGCGGGGTTCATCCTGATGGGCTGGATCCTGGCGACGACGGTGGCGGCGGGCGTGACCCGCGCCCTGCGGCGCAACTAGCGGTTCGCTGTGGCGGCCGGCCTCCTTCTCACCTGACGTTGTTTTACCTGCCCTTGACCGGCCGCCGTACAACCTTCCGCGACTTCGGTGAAGCCTCTGGCGCGCCCGTGACCAGCGGACTTTCAATGGTTGGACCATGGCTCCGCTGCACGCGTTCACCCGCTCCCCCCGGGTGCGAAGAAGGACGGCCGACGCACCCGCCGTCGGTGCCGTGCTGCCCGCCGACGACGAGGTCCTGCTCGACGCCCCCGACGACGCGCTGGGCCCGGCGCTGCTCGGCGCCGCGCAGGGGGACTTCGTCCCGGCCGCTGAGCTGCTCGCGGCCACCCGGCGCACCAGGGCCTGGGAGCGCCGGGACCGCTATGTACGGCGCCTGGCGGTCTTCGCGCGTTCGCGCCCCGACTGGCTGGCCTCCTGGCGGGCCGCCGCCCCGCAGGACGGGGACGCGCTGCTGGTCGACGCCCAGCTGGCGGTGGACCGGGCCTGGGACTCCCCCGCGCGCGCCGAACTGCTGCGCGAGGTGAGCCCGCTGATCACCGCAGCGGCCAAGGCGGACAACGGCGATCCGGTGCCCTGGCGGCTCGCCCTGGACCACGCCCGGGGCGCCCGCGCCGGCCACACCTACTTCGAGGAGCTGTGGGCGGCGGCCGTCCGCCGCGACCCGCACCACTACGGCTGCCATGTCGCGGCCCTGGGCTATCTCGCGTCCTCCTGGCACGGCTCGCACCGCGAGTGCTTCGACTTCGCCGAGCCGGCCGCCCAGGACGCGCCGGACGACTCGCTCACCCAGGCCCTGCCGCTGCGGGCGGCGTTCGGCTACCTCACCGACGGCTGCGGTCCCCCGCTGCCGCGGGCGCGGCTCGACGCGGCGGCCGACCGGGCCATGGCCCTGTCGGCCCGGTTCCCCGCGCGTCACGCCTGGCCGGCCGAGCCGCGCAATCTGCTGACGTACGTGCTCGTCCGCCTGGAGCGCTGGACGGACGCGCTGGAGCAGCTGGGCCTCATCGGCGTGTACGCCACGAGCTTCCCCTGGGACCGGGACGCGGCCGATCCGCTCGGCCGGTTCCTCCAGGTGCGCCGGAAGGTGCGGGCGGCCGTGGCCGCGGGTGGCGGGTCCGGCCATCCACTCCGTGAACAGCGACGGCACATGCGCTCCGGCGACCATTAGGCTTTTGCGTCGTGACCACCGTCCGGCTCCCGCTCTTTCCCCTGAACTCGGTGCTGTTCCCGGGGCTCGTGCTTCCGCTCAACGTCTTCGAGGAGCGCTACCGCGCCATGATGCGCGAGCTGCTGAAGACGCCCGAGGACGAGCCCCGCCGGTTCGCCGTGGTGGCGATCCGTGACGGCCACGAGGTCGCGCCGAGCGCCCCCGGCATGCCCGACCCGACGGCGCTGCCGGAGCGCGGCCCCGCGGCGGGTTTCGGCCCCGGCCCGATGAAGGCCTTCCACAAGGTGGGCTGTGTGGCCGACGCGGCGACCGTCCGGGAGCGGGCGGACGGCACCTTCGAGGTGCTCGCGACCGGGACGACCCGGGTGCGGCTGCTGTCGGTGGACGCCTCGGGGCCGTTCCTCACCGCCGAGCTCGAGCCGGTGCCCGAGGAGCCCGGCGACGAGGCGGGTGCCCTGGCGGAGGGGGTGCTGCGGGCGTTCCGGCAGTACCAGAAGCGGCTGGCGGGCGCGCGGGAGCGGTCCCTGGCGACCGGCGCTGAGCTGCCGGACGAGCCGGGCGTCGTCTCCTATCTGGTCGCCGCGGCGATGGTGCTGGACACGCCGACGAAGCAGCGGCTGCTGCAGGCCCCGGACACCGCGTCCCGGCTCCGCGACGAGCTGAAACTCCTGCGCGCGGAGACGGCGATCATCCGTAGCCTGCCGTCATTGCCCGCGCCGGACCTGACGCGCGGCCCGACGAATCTCAACTGAGGTCTGTGCCCTGATGGCGAAGAAGTCCAAGAAGCAGCAGTCCGGCGGCACACCGGCGACGGTGGTTCTGGCCGCGGCGGGCGCCGAGTTCACGCTCCACTCCTACGAGCACGACCCGTCCCACCCCTCCTACGGCGAGGAGGCGGCCGAGGCGATGGGCGTCTCCCCCGACCGGGTGTTCAAGACCCTGGTCGCCGAGATCGACGGCAGCCTGACGGTGGCCGTGGTGCCGGTGGCCGGCCAGCTGGACCTGAAGGCCCTGGCGGCGGCGGTGGGCGGCAAACGGGCGGCGATGGCCGACCCGGCGCTCGCGGAACGCACCACCGGCTATGTCCGCGGTGGCATCTCGCCGCTGGGCCAGCGCAAGAAGCTGCCCACGGTCCTGGACGCGTCGGCGCGGGGGCACGCCACCATCTGCGTCTCCGCGGGCCGCCGGGGCCTGGAGGTGGAACTCGCCCCGGACACCCTGGCCGAGCTGACCTCGGCGACGCTGGCGCCGATCGCCCGCCCGTAGCCCGGCGGGTGGCGCCCGCGGGGCTGTCGCGAAGGCGCCCGGGGCGGGCGCACCGCGGGCACTTCGCGAACCTGCCCGGGCGGGCCGCGCGCGGCTCGCGGCGGGCGCGCGTTTTCGGACGTGCTTCCGGTGTCGGCGCGGGGCACCTCGACGCCGGACTCCTCCTCGGCTATCGAGAAAGGACATGTCGAAGAGGACGCGCAAGCGCAGGTGGCGCACCAGGAAGGGCCGCGCGAACCACGGCCGCCGGCCGGCGTAGGCCGAGGGACCCGCCGTCCGCCGGCGAGCCGCCGCGGACGGCCTCATGCACGGGCGCGACGTACCGGGCCCCGGCCCTCCGTACCTGCCGTACGGGGGCCGGGGCCCGGTGCCGCCTCACGAGGGCGAGGGTTCTCCGGCCGCCCGGTGCTACTTCTCCAGGCGCACGGGTCCGTTCTGCTCCGGGGGCGGCGGGAGGGGCTCGGGGTCGCGCGGGCCGAACAGCGCCGTGAGGCCGAGGTGCAGCACGAGGGCCGCCATGGACCAGGCCAGCAGCGCCCCCTTCGCACCCAGCTTGAGCGGCGCGTCGAAGGCGACGCCCCGGCCCGCCTCCCGGGCCTGGGCGATCAGGTCCTGCTCCGGCCCCAGCCACACGCCGACCCGCCAGGCGAGGAGCGAGCCCAGCAGCCCGCCGAGCGCCATTCCCGCCACCAGCGGCACTCCCCCGCGCCGCCGCAGCAGGAAGACGACCAGCGCGCTCACCGCGCCGAAGGCCAGGGCCAGGAGGGTGAAGGTGCCGTCGGCGCCCACCGCCTGCTCGCCCTCGGTGTCCTTGACGTAGACGACCCAGCTGTCACCGGTCACATCGCCCACATACGCCACGCGCGGCGCCAGCCACCACCACAGCAGGCCCAGCAGCACCCCGCTGAGCGCCACCGCGACCGCGGTCACCGCGGCTTCCCGCATCTCCGTCCTCATCCCGGGCCCGTCCTGCCCGTACCACCCGAGCCCGGTGTCCGCGGTATGCCCCGGCTTGCCCGGCCCGGCGTCCTTGGGCGTCGCCGCGGCGAGCTGCCCCGCGGCGGGCGACGTCGGCGGCTGACCCCGCCACCCGTCGGGCGAGGAGTGTTCGTGCGGCGGTGGTGGTGTCAGAGGTGCGCTCACCCTGCCATCGTGCCAGGCTCCGCCCCGGCGTGTGTCACCGGACGGCGGCCCTGCGGTAGGCCCAGGTGGCGACGCCCAGCGAGAGGACCCCGACCACCCCGCACACCGCGAGGTCGCCGAGCACCAGCCCCCAGGCGGGCCGCTCCGCGAAGGTGCGGGCGAAGGCGTCCACCCCGTAGGTCGAGGGCAGCAGGTCCCGGGCGAGGCGCACCGCCTCGGGCATCCGCTCGGCCGGCAGCACCCCCAGCAGCAGCACGGCGGACATGCCCAGCTGGCCGAGCAGGGTGGCCAGCTCGGGCCGCGGGGCGAGCAGTCCGAGCGCCGCCCCGAGCCCGGCGAGCGCGGCCCCGGCGAGCGGAATCACCGCGGCCAGCACCCACAGATGCGCCAGCGGCAGCCCGAACAGCACGCAGCCGAAGACGGCCGTGACCACCGTGCCGGGCACGGTGAACGAGGCGTACGCGCCGGCCGCGCCCAGCACCACCGCGGCCGGCGGCACCGGCAGCGTGGCGTAGTGGTCGAGCCCGCCGCTCGCCCGCAGCTGGCCGAAGTACTGCGCCAGCAGGTTCAGCGCCACGAAGGCGACGACCAGCACCGAGGAGCCGGCGACCACCGCCCGCGCCTCGCCGCCGCCGTCGACGACACCGCGCATCAGGATCATGATCCCGACCGACTGGAAGGTCGCCACGAACAGCAGCGGGATGCGCGCCACCCGCGCCCGGGACAGCTGCGCCCGGTACACGGCCGCCAGCGAGGGCCACAGCCGTGCCCGCGGACCGAGTTCGGCCGGCCGGCCGGCGGTCTCCTCCGCGGCCAGGGCGCCGCCCGGCAGGACATCGGCGGGTACGACACTCACGTCGTGCTGCTCCCCTTCGCCAGAAGATTCGCTCGCAGGGTCCTCGCGGGGCCACCGGAAGGTGCGTCCGGTCGCGCCGAGGCGGTCGCCCTGTTCCGTACGGATGCCGTGCGGGGTGTGCTCACCGTGCCGCTCACGCCTTCACCAGCCCTCGCCGCACCGCCCCGCCGAGCGCCAGATAGACGTCCTCCAGGCTGGGCGTGGCCAGCGTGAAGTCGTCCAGGGCGGCGAAGGCGGCCCCGCCGGTGACGGTGGCGACGACCGTGCGGGCCTCCTCGGGGGCGAGCCGCAGGGTCCAGCGGCGGCCCGACTCGGCGGCCCGGTCCCGCAGCGCGGCGACCTCGGGCACGTGCAGCGGCGCGGCCTCGCGCCACACCAGCTCGACCCGGACCTCGCCGGCGATCTGCTCCTTCAGCCCGGCGGGGCTGTCGCAGGCGATGACCCGGCCCCGGTCGAGCACGGCGACCCGGTCGAGGACGGTCTCGGCCTCGATGACGTTGTGGGTGACCAGCAGCACCGTGGAGCCGTGCTCGGCGCGCCGCCGGTCGACGGCGGACCACACGGCGCGCCGCGCCACGGGGTCCATGCCGGTGGTGGGCTCGTCGAGCACCAGCAGGGGGCGCTCGCCCACCAGCGCGGCGGCGAAGCAGGCGAGCCGCCGCTGGCCGCCGGACAGCTTGCGCAGCGGGCGCCCGGCGAGCGGCGTCAGGCCCAGCTCCTCCAGCACGGCGTCGCGCTCGGCCCGCGCTCGCCGGGCGCCGAGGCCGCGCAGCCGTCCGGTGGTCTCGGCGGCGAGGGACACCGTCAGCTCGTCCAGGGCGGTGGACTCCTGGCCGAGGTAGGCGAGGATGCGGGAGGCGCGCTCGGGGTGGCGGACGATGTCGTGGCCGAGGATCTCGACCGTGCCGCGGTCGGGGCGCATGAGCCCGGTGAGCTGGCGCACCAGGGTGGACTTGCCGGCGCCGTTGGGCCCGAGCAGTCCGAAGATCTCGCCGCGCCGGATGTCGAGGTCCACGTCGTCGGTGGCCCTGACCTCGGGCGTGTCCGGCACCCCGCGGCGGCCGCGCGCCGCCGGGTAGGTCTTGGTCAGCCCGCGCACCGTGCACACGGCCTCACCGCCGTGCCGGAATGCCTGTGCCGCGCGCGTACTCACAAGGGACGAGACTACGGGGTCGGCGGGCCCGCCCGGCTTCCGGGGCGGAGGTTACTCGGCGGCTGCCGCCCGCTCGGTGCCGGTGCGCACGTCGATCTCGCGCCAGAACCCCGCACGGATGGCGTAACGGTCGCGTTCGTCGATCTGGTCGTCCTTGTGGGCGAGCAGGCCGAAGCGGGCGGCGTAGCGCAGCAGCTCGCCGTCGATGCGGTGCGGGATGCGCGGGTACATGCCGGACAGCTTCTGCAGGTGGCTCTGGTCGCCGAGACGTTCCACCCAGCGCCGGGCGAAGACCTGCCCCACCTCGTAGGGGTCGCCGCCGACGGTGGTGATGTCCTCCTCGCGGTCGGCCCACCGCTGCTCGGCGGTGGTGAGCTGGGCGAGGGTCGGCATGGACGCGGCCTCGGGCGGCTCGGTGACGGGCCGGTCCACCCAGCCCTTGTCGGAGGACCAGCGCAGGGTGGCGGAGGCGGGCGGCGCGGGCGGCGCTGCGGTGCCGGGGGCGCGCAGGGCGGCCACGTCCTTCGGGGTGGGCACGGCCCTGGCCACCGGGGTGCGCTCCGCCGCACCGTTGGCCGCTGCGGACGCGGGGTGCGCGGGGTGCGCGGCCGGCTGGGCGGCGCGTCCGCCTGCGGCGGGGAGCGCGGACTCGGGCAGCGGGGCGGAGAGGATCGCGGCGATCTCGGGGCGGGCGACGGGCGGGGGCGCGCACACCCCGCTGATGTCCTTGGCCCGTACCGCCTTGACGATCCAGGCGCGGTCGAGCACCCGGCGCTCGTCGGCCTCGGCGACCAGGTCCTCGGACTGGTTGTAGTCGCCGTCGGCGGCCTGCACGGCCCACAGATGGACGGCGACGCCGTGCTCCTTGGCGGCCATCATGCCGGGCAGCAGGTCGCCGTCGCCGGTGACCAGCACGATGTCGGAGCAGGCGCGGTTGCGGGCCAGTTCGGTCAGCTCGGCGTGCATGGCGGCGTCCACGCCCTTCTGCGCCCAGCGGCCGTCACTGCGCGTGAGGGCACCGAGGCGGACGGTGACCCGGGGCATCACGCGCAGCCGCCGGTGCTCGGGCTGCGGGACGCGGTCGGGGGCGCCGTCGAACCAGTAGATGCGCAGCAGCGGCTGCCGGGTGTCGGACTCGGCGCGTTCGCGCAGGCCCTGGATGAGAGCGGCGTGATCCACGGTGATCCGGGACCGTGAGGGTTCCCCGGCGAGGAGACTGGCGGCGGCCCCCAGCAGATACCCGGCGTCCACCAGGACGATGCAGCGGTCCACGCGATCCACCCTCTTTCCGGGAGGTTTGCTTCGGGCTTGATTCGAGTCTGCCCGACCGCGCCGGGGTTAACGGCTCGAACTCGATCTTCGGCGTGGCGTTTCCACACTTCCTCCCCCGACCGCACTTGTCACACACGGTAATTGTCCGACTCGCGCGGGTTATATGACTATGTGAACCTGGTTCCGGCCCTGGCCCCTAGATCCCCCACAGGAGGCATCCCATGGCCAAGAACAAGAACCGTGACCGTAAGCAGGCCCACAACCAGCGTGCCCAGCAGGCGCAGCAGCCGACCGCGATCGAGACCCCGGACGAGCAGCGCACCTCGCAGGCGGCCCCCGACGAGATCGCGCGCAAGGGCCGGCAGAAGCGCTTCGGCCACAACTGACATCGGCGCACCGGGCCGTTGAGGCCCAGGCACGGCACGAGGGGCGCCCCCGGAACCGGGGGCGCCCCTCACGCACGACGAGCCCGTCCGCTCAGCCGGCCAGGCAGGACGGCCCGAGGAAGGCCTTGAGGTCACCGAAGAGCGCCGGGTCGGGCTTGACCCGGTGCCGGTCCAGCCGCAGCACCGTCGTCTTGCGCGGCCCCTGGAGCTTGATCCGCACCTCGCTGTCGCCCTTGTGGTGGCTGAGGATCTCGCCGAGGCGGCTGACCATCGGCGGGGTCACCCGGGCCGCCGGGATGGTGAGCACCACGGGCGCGTTGGTCCCCGCGTTGGACAGGTCGGGGACCATCAGCTCCATCGCCACGAGACGCGGCACGTCCTCCCGCTTGTCCAGTCGGCCCTTGACGAAGACCACCGCGTCCTCGACGAGTTGCGTGGACACCAGCTGGTACGTCGCAGGGAAGAACATGCACTCGATGGAGCCGGCCAGGTCCTCCACCGTGGCGATCGCCCAGGCGTTGCCCTGCTTGGTCATCTTGCGCTGCAGGCCGGAGATGATGCCGCCGATGGTGACGACCGCGCCGTCGCCGAAGTCCCCGGCGGTGAGCTGGGAGATGCCCGCGTCGGCCTTGTCGGCCAGCACGTGCTCCAGGCCGAACAACGGGTGGTCGGAGACGTACAGGCCGAGCATCTCCCGCTCCTGGGCGAGCAGGTAGGCCTTGTCCCACTCCTCGTCGGTGAAGGTGACGTCGAGCCCGAAGCCCGGCTCGTCGCTCTGGTCCTCTCCCATGCCGCCGAAGAGGTCGAACTGCCCCTCGGCCTCCTTGCGCTTGACCGCCACCACGTTGTCGATCATCGGCTCGTACTGGGCCATCAGCCCCTTGCGGGTGTGGCCCAGGGAGTCGAAGGCACCGGCCTTGATCAGCGACTCGGTGGTGCGCTTGTTGCACACGACCGCGTCGACCTTGTCGAGGTAGTCCGGGAAGGAGGTGTACTTCCCCTTGGCCTTGCGGCACCTGATGATCGACTCCACCACGTTGGTGCCGACGTTGCGCACCGCGGAGAGGCCGAAGAGGATCACGTCGTCGCCCTGGGCGGCGAAGTTGGCCTCGGACTCGTTGACGTTCGGCGGGAGCACCTTGATGCCCATGCGGCGGCACTCGTTGAGGTAGACGGCCGACTTGTCCTTGTCGTCCTTCACCGAGGTGAGCAGCGCCGCCATGTACTCGGCGGGGTGGTTCGCCTTGAGGTAGGCCGTCCAGTAGGAGACCAGTCCGTACGCGGCGGAGTGCGCCTTGTTGAAGGCGTAGCCGGCGAACGGCACCAGCACGTCCCACAGCGCCTGGATGGCCTCGTCGCTGTAACCGTTCTTGCGGGCGCCGGCCTGGAAGATGACGAAGTTCTTCTCCAGCTCCTCCGGCTTCTTCTTGCCCATGACGCGGCGGAGGATGTCGGCCTCGCCGAGCGAGTAGCCGGCGATGATCTGGGCGGCCTTCTGCACCTGCTCCTGATAGACGATCAGGCCGTAGGTGACGTCCAGGACCTCCTTGAGCGGCTCCTCCAGCTCGGGGTGGATCGGTGTGATCTCCTGCTGGCCGTTCTTGCGCAGCGCGTAGTTGGTGTGCGAGTTCATGCCCATCGGGCCCGGCCGGTACAGGGCCGAGACGGCGGAGATGTCCTCGAAGTTGTCCGGCTTCATCAGCCGGAGCAGGGAGCGCATCGGGCCGCCGTCGAACTGGAAGACGCCGAGGGTGTCGCCGCGCTGGAGCAGCTCGAAGGTCTTGGGGTCGTCGAGCGGGAGGCTCAGGAGATCGATGTCGATCCCCTTGTTGGCCTTCACCATCTTGACGGCGTCGTCCATGATCGTGAGGTTGCGCAGGCCCAGGAAGTCCATCTTCAGCAGGCCGAGCGACTCACAGCTCGGGTAGTCCCACTGCGTGATGGTCACGCCGTCGGTGTGCCTCACCCAGACCGGGACGTGCTCGGTGATGGTCTCGCTGGACATGATCACGCCGGCCGCGTGCACGCCCATCTGCCGTACCAGGCCCTCCACACCGCGGGCGGTGTCGATCACCTTCTTCACGTCCGGCTCGTTCTCGTACATCGCCCGGACCTCGGCCGCCTCCGAGTAGCGGGGGTGGCTGGGGTCGGTGATGCCGGACAGCGGGATGCCCTTGCCGAGGACGTCGGCGGGCATGGCCTTGGTGATGCGGTCGCCCATCGCGTACGGGTAGCCCAGCACGCGGGCGGCGTCCTTGATGGCGTTCTTGGCCTTGATGGTGCCGTAGGTGCCGATCATGGCGACCTTGTCGGCGCCGTACTTCTCGGTCACGTACCGGATGACCTCGACGCGCCGGCGCTCGTCGAAGTCGATGTCGACATCCGGCATGGAGATGCGCTCGGGGTTGAGGAAGCGCTCGAAGATCAGGCCGTGCGGGATGGGGTCGAGGTCGGTGATGCCGAGGGCGTAGGCGACGATCGAGCCTGCCGCCGAGCCGCGGCCGGGGCCGACGGCGATGCCCTGCTTCTTGGCCCACATGATGAAGTCGGCGACCACGAGGAAGTAGCCGGGGAAGCCCATCGAGATGATGGTGTCCATCTCGTACTCGACCTGCTTCATGCGGTCTTCCGGGATGCCGTCCGGGTAGCGGCGGTGCATGCCGCGCATGACTTCCTCGCGGAACCAGCTGACCTCGGTGTAGCCCTCCGGGATGTCGAACTTGGGCATCAGGTCGCGCTTTTCGAACATGCCCGTGGTGTCGACCATCTCGGCGATCAGGGCGGTGTTGGCGCAGCCCTGCTGCCAGGCGTCCGAGGAGTCGATGGCGTACATCTCCTCGGTGGACTTCAGGTAGTAGCCGGTGCCGTCGAACTTGAAGCGGTCGGGGTCGGAGAGGTTCTTGCCGGTCTGGATGCACAGCAGCGCGTCGTGGGCACTGGCCTCGTGCGCGTAGGTGTAGTGCGAGTCGTTGGTGACCAGGGGCGGGATGCCCAGCTTCCGGCCGATCTCCAGCAGGCCGTCGCGGACCCGGCGCTCGATCTCGATGCCGTGGTCCATCAGCTCCAGGAAGTAGCGGTCCTTGCCGAAGATGTCCTGGTAGTCGGCGGCGGCCTTGAGCGCCTCGTCGAAATGGCCGAGGCGCAGCCGGGTCTGGATCTCGCCGGAGGGGCATCCGGTGGAGGCGACGATGCCCTCGGACCACTGGGCGATGGTCTCCTTGTCCATCCGGGGCCACTTCTGCAGCCAGCCCTCGGCGTAGGCGTCCGAGGAGAGGCGGAAGAGGTTGTGCAGACCGGTCTTGTTCACCGCCCACATCGTCTTGTGGGTGTAGCCACCGGAGCCGGAGACGTCGTCGCGCTTCTGGTGCGGCTGGCCCCAGAGGATCTTGCGCTTGTTGCGCCGCGACTCGGGGGCGACATAGGCCTCGATCCCGATGATCGGGGTGATTCCGGCCTTCTGCGCGGAGTGGAAGAAGTCGTACGCCCCGTGCAGGTTGCCGTGGTCGGACATGGCGATGTGCGTCATGCCCATCTCGTTGCAGGCGTCGAACATGTCCTTCAGCCGCGCGGCACCGTCCAGCAGCGAGTACTGGGTGTGGACGTGCAGGTGCGTGAACGGCGGCTTTGACACGGTGCGGCCTCCAAGGAGAACAGCTGGTGACGGACAGGCGGCGAGTCTTCTGGTCAGCGTCGAAGTCTATGCCCCGGCACTGACACTCGCGGCCCTTCCACACGTACCTTCGGGCGGGGGTCACGGGCACTCCTGGGCAGCGTCACACGTTGGACACCGGGACGGCCCGGCCCGGGCGTCCGACCACCACCCGTCCCGCACCAGGAGGCACTGAGCGATGTCGGTCCCGCAGCTCAACGACGAGCACCGCGGTGAGGAGATCCTCGCCGTCCTCGACACCGCCTTCGGCGAGCTCCTCGCCGCCGACCCGGCCGCGTTCCGCGTGAAGTTCCGCAAGATGGCGGCCTCGGCCTTCGCCTTCTACCGGGGGACGGCGTGCCTCTTCTACCACGACCTGCAGGCGGAGAAGCGCTCGGGACCGTACCTGGACGAGCGCACCTCGCGGGTGTGGATCCACGGCGATCTGCACGCGGAGAACTTCGGCACCTACATGGACTCCAACGGCCGCCTGGTCTTCAACGTCAACGACTTCGACGAGGCCTACGTCGGTCCCTTCACCTGGGACCTGAAGCGGTTCGCCGCCTCCGTGGCGCTGATCGGGTATGCGAAGGCGCTCAGCGACGAGCAGATCACCGAGCTGGTGGAGATCTACGCGGCCGCCTACCGCGAGCGCATCCACGCGCTGGCCACGGGCGCCAAGAGCGACGAGGTGCCGCCGTTCACGCTGGACACCGCCCAGGGTCCGCTGCTGGACGCGCTGCGTGACGCGCGCTCGCTGACCCGGTTCGGGCTGCTGGACTCGATGACCGAGATCCGGGACTTCGAGCGCCGCTTCGCCCCCGGCGGCGGCGCGGTGGAGCTGGACGCGGCCACCCGCTACAAGGTGCTCGCCGCCTTCGACGGCTATCTGGAGACGCTGCCGGACGCCTCGCTGGCCCGCCCGGACTCCTACCGGGTCAAGGACGTGGTGGGGCGCCGCGGCATCGGCATCGGCTCGGCCGGGCTGCCGTCGTACAACATCCTGCTCGAGGGACACAGCGACGCCCTGGAGAACGATGTGGTGATCTACATCAAGCAGGCCCAGACACCGGCGGTTTCGCGCCACGTCACGGACCCGGCGATCCGGGAGTACTTCCAGCACGAGGGGCACCGCACGGTGATCTCCCAGCGCGCCCTGCAGGCGCACGCCGACCCCTGGCTGGGCTGGACCGAGCTGGACGGCGCGGGGCAGCTGGTCGCCGAGGTGTCGCCGTACGCGGTGGACCTGGACTGGAGCGACATCGACGAGCCGGAGGAGATCGCGCAGGTGGTGGCCGATCTCGGCCGGGCCACGGCGGCGATGCACGCGGCGGCGGACGACACCTCGGGCGAGTCCCTGGTGCCGTTCTCCACGGAGCGGGCCATCGACGCGGCGATCGCCGCGGACGAGGAGGGACTGGCGCCGCTGCTGGTCGATTTCGCGCACACCTACGGCGCGCGGGCCCGCGCCGACCACCAGATCTTCCTGGACCTGTTCCGCAACGGCCGCATCCCCGGCCTGTGATCCGGCTGCTGCTCCTTCGACCCTTTAGCGCTCCCTTACCGGAGCACGTGACACACTTTCCCCGCCATGGACATATCCGGAACCCAGCTCAGAGCCGTGCGCGCGGCGCTGTTCACGGCCGTGGTCGTGACGCTCAGCACCGCGTCGCACGTGCTGCTGTCCGGGGCTCCGCTGCCGCTGAACACGGTGGCCGCGATCGCCGGGGCGGTGTTCGCCCTGGCGTTCGCCCTGGCCGGCCGTGAGCGGTCCTTCGGGCACATCGCCGCGCTGCTGATCCCGCTGGAGCTGGCCGCCGACACGGTCTTCACCACCGGGCAGCACATCTGCTACGGCCGGGCGGGCGGGCCGGTCGCCGGCCCGCTGCGCGAGGTCGGCTTCGACGTGCTGTGCGGCGACGGCACGAGTGTGGGTGCGCCGCTGGCCCGGGTGACCGGCCCCGCGGGCGGCGGGGACCGGTTGCCGGCGCTCCTCGCGCAGGCCGGCCCGGGCACCGCCTGGCTGCTGCTGGGCGCGCACATCGGGGTCGGCCTGGTGGCGGCGGCCTGGCTGCGGCGGGGCGAGCGGGCACTGGGGCAGCTCCTGCGGGCGGTGGCGGCGACGACCTTCCGCCCGCTGCTGCTCGCGGTGGCGGTGATCACGGCGCACCGTGCGCCCCGCATCCGCCGCCCCTCCCGCCCGACGGCGCCCGTCTCCACGATCCGCCTGCTGCTCCTGTCGCACTCCCCGGGCCGCAGGGGACCCCCGTGCCCGGTCACGTCCGTGTGACCTGAACCGAGCACGACAGTCCCTGCCACACATCCGCACCCCTGGGTGCGCCCTCTGGAGCGAAAACCCATGAGCAAGCGAAACAGCCACGCAGCCAAGACCGCCGCCCGCGAACGCCTCCGCGCCGAACGCGAACGCCAGGCGAAGAAGGCCAAGCTGAGGCGGCAGATCATCGTCGCCTGTTCCATCGTCGGCGTGCTCGCCGCGGCCGGCGGCGTCGGCTACGCGATCGTCCAGGCGAACAAGCCCTCGGGCTGGGACAAGGCCGCCAAGGCGAAGGTGGTCGCCCCCGCCAACACCTCGGGCAAGAACGGCACCACCGTCACCATCGGCGAGTCCGGGACCGACAACGTGGTTCACCTCTACGAGGACCCGCGCTGCCCAGGCTGCGCGGCCTTCGAGCAGAGCGTCGGCGAGGCCGTCAACAAGGGCATGAAGGACGGCGACTACAAGCTCAGCTTCACCATCGGCACCTTCCTGGACGACCGGCTGAGTGGTGAGGGTTCCAAGAACGCCCTCAGCGCCCTCGGCGCCGCGCTGAACGTGAGCACCGACGCCTTCCTCGACTACAAGGAGGCGCTCTACTCGGCCGAGCACCACCCCGAGGAGACCGAGGACAAGTTCGCCGAGGACGACTACCTGCTCGAGGTGGCCGACACGGTGGCCGCCCTGAAGGGCAACAAGGAGTTCCAGGACGCCGTGAAGAAGGGCACCTACGACGCCTGGGCACTGAAGATGAGCGACTCCTTCCAAAAGGCCAAGGACGTCGAGTCGACCCCCACCGTCAAGATCAACGGCAAGGTGATCGAAACCCCGGGCACACCCGCCGAATTCCAGAAGGCCCTGAAGGACGCGGGCGTCACCAAGTGACGCCCGGATGATCCGGGCCTGATCACTGTGGAAGAGCGGGTGAACTTTGGCGAGTTCACCCGCTCTTGCATGTACCTGCCAGTAGCCTGATGGGCTGTGACCAGTCGACACAGATCATCAGAGAGCTCTGTTTCCGCCACCGCGGACGTGAAGTCCCTCTCTCCGCGCCGCCGTTCGGTCGTCAAGGCTGCCGCCGCCACCGCGGTGCTGGCCGGGCCGCTGGCCGCCGCGCTGCCCGCCCGGGCCGCCGCTCAGGCGCCCGCCTTCCTGCACGGGGTCGCCTCCGGCGACCCGCTGCCGGACGGCATCCTGCTGTGGACGCGGGTGACGCCGGTGCCCGAGGCGACGCCGGGCTCGGGGATCGGCCCGGACACCGAGGTGAGCTGGACCGTCGCCCGGGACAAGGCGTTCACCGACGTCGTCGCGAAGGGGTCCACCCTCGCCACCGCCGCCTCCGACCACACCGTGAAGGCCGACATCCGCGGCCTGAAGCCGGCCACCGAGTACTGGTTCCGCTTCTCGGCCGGCGGCACCGACTCCCCCGTCGGCCGCACCCGCACCGCCCCGGCCGCCGACGCCGCCGTCGGCGGACTCCGCTTCGGTGTCGTCTCGTGCGCCAACTGGGAGGCAGGGCACTTCGCCGCCTACCGCCACCTCGCCGCCCGCGGCGACCTGGACGCCTGGCTGCATCTGGGCGACTACATCTACGAGTACGCCAGCGGCGGCTACGGCACCCGCGGCACCGTCGTCCGCCCGCACTCGCCGGCCCACGAGATCGTCACCCTCGCCGACTACCGTCTGCGGCACGGCACCTACAAGACGGACCCCGACCTGCAGGCCTTGCACGCCAAGGCCCCGGTCATCGCGATGTGGGACGACCACGAGTTCGCCAACGACGCCTGGTCGGGCGGCGCCGAGAACCACACCGAGGGCGTCGAGGGCGCCTGGGCCGCCCGTCAGGCCGCCGCCAAGCAGGCCTACTTCGAGTGGATGCCGGTCCGCCCCGCGATCGAGGGCACCACCTACCGCCGCCTGCGCTTCGGCAAGCTCGCCGACCTCTCCCTGCTGGACCTGCGCTCCTTCCGCTCCCAGCAGGTCTCCCTCGGCAAGGGCGAGGTCGACGACCCGGACCGCACCATCACCGGCCGCGCCCAGCTCGACTGGCTGAAGGCGGGCCTGTCCGCCTCCGACGCCACCTGGCGGCTGGTCGGTACCTCGGTGATGATCTCGCCGTTCGCCGTCGGGTCGCTTCCCGCGAGCCTGCTCAAGCCGCTCGCCAAGCTGCTCGGGCTGCCCCAGGAGGGCATCGCGCTCAACACCGACCAGTGGGACGGCTACACCGACGACCGCCGCGAACTCCTCGCGCATCTGCGCGACAACGCCATCCGCAACACCGTCTTCCTCACCGGGGACATCCACATGGCGTGGGCCAACGACGTGCCCGTCAACGCCGGTACGTACCCGCTGTCCGCCTCGGCCGCCACGGAGTTCGTCGTCACCTCGGTCACCTCCGACAACCTCGACGACATCCTGAAGGTCCGCGAGGGCGGCATCTCCTCGGTCGCCGCACCGCTGATCAAGGCGGCCAACCGGCATGTGCGCTGGGTCGACACCGACCGCCACGGCT
The DNA here is from genome assembly GCF_012034205.1 of Streptomyces composti. GTDB lineage: Bacteria > Actinomycetota > Actinomycetes > Streptomycetales > Streptomycetaceae > Streptomyces > Streptomyces composti. Next base: position 128,721 of record NZ_JAATEM010000014.1, on the reverse strand, counting down.
ACGGCGTGCTGGACATCACCGCCGAGCGGGCGCAGATGGACTACTACGTGCTCTCCGCCCGGACCGCGGACGCCACCGCCGCCTGGGCCCGGTCCTACCGCACCCGCAGCGGCACCCAGAAGGTCGAGCGCAGCTACGACCCGGTCTGACCGGGACCGGCCGGCCGGGAACGACGGGCCGGGCTCGTCGGCTCCCGGTCGGTCCGGACCGACGACCGGCCCCGGTCAGTCCAGGGAGTCGAGGAAGCCGAGCGCCACCCGCCAGGTGGCCTCGGCGGCCTCCTCGTCCCAGTCCGGCAGGTCGGAGTCGGTGTACAGGTGCCCGGCCCCGGGGTACCGGTACACCTCGACGTCCGCCCCGGCCCGGCGCATCTGCAGGTACCAGGCGCTCAGCCAGTCGTCCGTCTCGAACGGGTCCGGCTCGGCGACATGCAGCTGCACCGGCAGCTCGTCCACCGCGGCGTTGGGTGCGAGGTCCGAGGTGCCGTGCAGAAGCAGCAGGCCCCGCGCCTTGTCGTCGCCCAGGGCCAGCGTCTGCGCGATCGAGGCGCCGAGCGAGAAGCCCGCGTACACCAGCCCGCGCTCCGAGTAGGGCGCGGCGGCCAGCACGGCTCGCTTCAGCAGCTCGTCCTTGCCCACCTCGTCCTTGTACTCCATGCCCTCCTCGACGGTGTCGAACGTGCGGCCCTCGAAGAGGTCGCGGGTCCACACCTCGTGTCCGGCCGCGCGCATCCCCTCGGCGGCCCGTCGCACCGCGGGCCGGAGACCGTAGGACGAGTGGAAGAGCATGATGTTCATGCCGTCCATGGTGCCAGCCGGAGACGGCCGCGCCGGACCGCGGCCTGCCCGCGACGCCGCGGACGTCACATGTTCATACCGCTCCGGGCCGGTTAGGTTCGCAGGCATGGATGACGTGCTTCGCCCGCTGATCGTGGTCGGCGGCTCGGTCGTGCTCACGCTGCTGCTCGGCTGGGCCACCGACAGGCTGCTGCGCAAGGCCGACCAACGGCACCCGGAGACCCCGCTGTGGGGGCTGCTCCGCCGCGGCCGCGTCCCCTACCAGCTGCTGCTGTGCGCGGTTCTGCTCAGAGGGTCCTACGAGGAGACCAGGGTCCTCCCCGAGCACCAGGTCGGCATCGGCCGGACCCTGACCCTGGTCCTGATCGGCTCGGCCGCCTGGCTGGTCATCCGCATCGCCGCGGCCGTGGTCGAGACCTCCTACACCCGCTACGCCAGCGCCCACGCCCAGCGCGACCCGGCGCGGGTCCGCCGGGTGCGCACCCAGGTGACGCTGATCCGGCGGGTGGTCTCGGCGATCGTCGGGGTGGTCGCCGTCGCCGCGATGCTGCTGACCTTCCCCGCGATGCGCGCCGCCGGCGCCTCGCTGCTCGCCTCGGCCGGCCTCCTCGGCATCGTCGCCGGTGTCGCCGCCCAGTCGACGCTGAGCAACATGTTCGCCGGGCTGCAGATCGCCTTCGGCGACATGGTGCGCATCGGCGACACGGTGGTGGTGGACGGCGAGTGGGGCACCGTCGAGGAGATCACCCTCACCTTCCTGACCGTGCGCACCTGGGACGAGCGCCGGATCACCATGCCGGTGTCGTACTTCACGTCCAAGCCGTTCGAGAACTGGTCGCGCGGCACCCCGCAGATGACCGGCACCGTCTTCTGGCACCTGGACCACGCCGCCCCGCTGGACGAGATGCGCGAACGGCTCCGCGACATCCTGCGCGAGTGCCCCGCCTGGGACGGCCGCGCCTACAACCTGACCGTGACCGACACCACGCCCAGCACCATGGAGGTGCGGGCCCTGGTGACGGCGAAGGACGCGGACGACATCTGGACGGTGCGCGTCACCGTGCGCGAGCAGATGATCCGCTGGCTGGCCGAGAAGCACCCGTACGCCCTGCCCCGCATCAGCACGGCCGAGGCGGCCCCGCGCCCCGTCCTGGACGGCCGGCGCTCCTCCGCCTCGTTCTCCGCCCCGGCCGGGATATCCGCGGCGCGCAACACCCAGGGGCCGCCGTCCGACGGATGAACCGGGGGCGGCGGGCAGCGGGCTCAGTGGCCGCGCTCGGCGCCGCCGTTGACCTGGATGATCTGCGAGGTGATGTGCGCGGCGCCCGGTGAGGCCAGCCAGTGCAGCGTGGCGGCGATGTCACCGGGGGTGCCGGCCCGCTTGTCCAGGGTCTCGGCGATCAGCCGCGCCCGCCGCTCCTCGTCCATGCCGTCGCCGAAGAACGCGGTGTCCTCCACATAGCCGGGCGCGACGACGTTCACGGTGATGCCGTGCGGGCCCAGCTCCCGGGCCAGGGCGTGGGCGTACGGGTGCAGCCCCGCCTTGGCGGCGGCGTAGGCCACCTGGCCGGAACCGCGGTAGGCGGCGATGGAGCTGAGGAACAGCACCCGGCCGCCCGGCTCGGCGAGCCGGTGCTTGAGGGCCTCGGTGAGCAGGACCGCGGTCAGCACATTGAGCCGGAAGTTGACCGTCCAGTGCCGGGCGACGGCGTCCAGCGGGTCGTCGCCCCCGACCGGGGGCTCCAGCAGCCCGTTGCCGCCGGCACTGTGGATCAGCACGTCCACGGCGCCGAACTCCCGGCCCACGAATGCGGCGGCCGAGCCGACCGCCTCGGGGTCGGCGAGATCCGCGGCGAAGGTCAGCGCCCCGGGCACCCCGGCCCGCTCCAGCACTTCCCGTCGGCGCCCGATCAGCAGCACCTGGTCCCCGTCGGCGGCGAACATCCGGGCGGCGGCAAGACCGATACCGGTGCCGCCACCACTGATCACAACGTTCCGAGTCATGAGGGCACCCTACGGAGCAGGAGCCGCCGGAGGCGTCAGGCCGCGCGAGGGAAACGCGGACCGCGCCGCCACGCCGGGAAGCCGCTGGTGGGACGAGCCCCCGCCCGCCGCCTGCTTCAGCGCAGGCTGCGCACGTCCAGGTGGCGCAGCACCCGGTCCACCACCTCGGGCACCGCCCCCGGCTCGCTCCGGGCCGCCAGCACCTCGTGCCGGGCGGCGCTGAGCATCTCGCTCTCGATCCGGCGCAGCCGCTTCAGCCGCTCCGCCCGCTGCCGGTGCGCCTCACGCCGCTCGTCCTCCGCCATCTCCGGGCTGATCCGCACCGCGATGTCGAAGGCCCGCCGCATCATCTGCTCCGCCAGGTCGTCGGGCAGCCCTTCTTCCTTCTCGATCTCCCGCAGCCTCTGCTTGGCCGCCCGGGCGGCCCGCACCGCCAGCTCGTGCTCCATCCGCTGCTCCTGCTCGGTGTCGGCCTGCACCCGCAGCCGCCTGACCAGCCACGGCAGCGTCAGTCCCTGGACCAGCAGCGTGGTCAGGATCACGCCGAAGGCGATGAAGACGATCTCGTCCCGGACCGGGAACGCCTCCCCCGCGTCCGTCTCCAGCGGGATGGCCAGGGCCAGCGCGACCGAGGCCACGCCCCGCATCCCCGCCCACCACATGACCACGGTCTCCCGCCAGCTGACCGGGATCTCCTCGTCGACGTCGCGTGCCGCGTGCAGCCGCTGCGCCAGCCAGGTCGCCGGCAACAGCCACAGCAGCCGCACCAGGATCACCACGCCCACCACCGCGCCCGCCCAGCCGAGCAACTCGCCCCACCGGCCCGAGGCGGTGTTGATCGCGTTGTGCAGCTCGAGCCCGACGAGACCGAACGCCACGCCCGTGACCAGGGTGTCCACGATGTCCCAGAAGGTGTGCCCGGCCAGCCGGGTCATCACGTTGTCGGCGTCGGTGGCGTACTCCACCAGGAAGAGCGCGGTGGTGAGCACCGCCAGCACCCCGGAGCCGTGCAGCTCCTCGGCGAGGACGTAGGAGGCGTAGGGGACGAGCAGGCTCAGGCCGATCTGCAGGGTGGGCTCGTCCAGCAGGTCCATGAGCTTGTTGGCGCCCCAGCCCAGCGCGAGCCCGATCACCACGGCGACGACGGCCGAGAGCACCAGGTCGAGCCCGGCCTCCCAGGCGGAGAACGTCCCGGTCACGGCGGCGGCGATCGCCACGTGGTACAGCACGATCGCCGTGACGTCGTTGAACAGCCCCTCGCCCTCGAGGATCGACACCAGACGGCGTGGCAGCCCCAGCTTTCCGGCGACCACGGTGGCCGCCACCGGGTCGGGCGGTGCGACCAGCGCGCCGAGCGCGGCGGCGGCGGCCAGCGGCAGGCCGGGCACGATCGCGTGAGCCACGGTGGTCACACACAGCGTGGTGACCAGGACCAGGGCCACCGCCAGCAGCAGAATGGGTTTGACGTTGGCCGCGAACTGCCGCCAGGAGGTGCGTCGCACCGCCGCGTAGAGCAGGGGCGGAAGGAGCAGCGGCAGGATCAGGTCCGGCGGGATGTCGACGTTCGGCACGAACGGCAGCAGCGCCAGGACGATCCCGAACACCGTCATCAGCACCGGTGCGGGCAGCCCCAGCCGGTCCCCGACCGGAACGCTCACCAGGGCACCGAGCAACAGGGCGAACAGCAGGGCCAACTGATCCACGGTCAGCGCTCCGGGAGGTCGACGATCGGACAGCCGGTTCCAGCCTGCCACGACCGGGCGCTCACCAGGGTGTTCGCGCGCTCCACCACGCACCGCACGGCCCCCGCTGCCCGCGTGCCCCGCCCAGTGCACTCACCGCGCACGCCGCACGGCCAGGGTGCTGTTACAGCACGCGCCGCATGGCCCGGTGCGGCATGCCCGCGTCCTCGAACTCCGGCCCGTACGCCACGTACCCGAGCCGCTCGTAGAACCCGAGGGCGTGGGTCTGGGCGTGCAGGTCGACGGCCGTGAGGCCGCGCTCGCGGGCCAGGTCCTCGACGGCACGCACCAGTGCCGCGCCGACGCCGAGCCCGCGGGCCCGGCGCAGCACCGCGAGCCGTCCCAGAGCACCCACGGAGGCGTCCCCTCCGTTCTTCGCGGCGGCGGCCTCGCCGTGCAGCAGCCGGCCGGTGCCGAGCGGGGTGCCGTCGTCCCGGACGGCGAGCACATGCACGGCCCCGGCGTCGTACGCGTCGTACTCGATGTCCTCGGGAACGCCCTGCTCGGCGACGAAGACCTCCTTGCGCACCGCGAAGCACGCCTCGCGGTCGGCGCTGTCCCGGGCCTCGCGGACGGTGTAGGGCACCGTCATGCCCAGGTCTCCTCGCGGACCTGGTCCAGGGCCCGCTGCAGGTCCTCGGGGTAGTCGCAGGAGAACTCGGCCCACTGGCCGTCGCCGGGGTGCTCGAAGCCGAGCCGCACCGCGTGCAGCCACTGACGGGTCAGGCGCAGCCGCTTGGCGAGCGTGGGGTCCGCGCCGTAGGTCAGGTCGCCGACGCAGGGGTGCCGGTGGGCGGCCATGTGGACGCGGATCTGGTGGGTGCGGCCGGTCTCCAGCTTGATGTCCAGCAGCGAGGCGGCGCGGAAGGCCTCGATCAGGTCGTAGTGGGTGACGGACGGCTTGCCGTCGGCGGTGACCGCCCACTTGTAGTCGTGGTTCGGATGCCTGCCGATGGGTGCGTCGATGGTGCCGCTGGTCGGGTCGGGGTGGCCCTGGACGAGCGCGTGGTAGCGCTTGTCGACCGTGCGCTCCTTGAACTGGCGCTTCAGCGAGGTGTACGCCCGCTCCGACTTGGCGACCACCATCAGGCCGGAGGTGCCGACGTCCAGACGGTGCACGATGCCCTGGCGCTCGGCGGCGCCGGAGGTCGAGATGCGGAAGCCCGCGGCGGCGAGACCGCCGATCACGGTCGGGCCGGTCCAGCCGGGCGAGGGGTGCGCGGCGACCCCGACGGGCTTGACGATCACCACCACGTGCTCGTCGTCGTGCACGATCTCCATGCCCTCGACCGGCTCGGCCACCACCTGCACCGGGGCGGGCGGGGCGGGCATCTCCACCTCGAGCCACGCACCGCCGCTGACCCGCTCCGACTTGCCGACCACCGACCCGTCGACCGTGACCTTCCCCGCCGCGGCCAGCTCGGCCGCCTTGGTGCGGGAGAAGCCGAACATGCGGGAGATGGCGGCGTCGACACGCTCGCCCTCCAGGCCGTCGGGCACGGGCAGGGTACGGATCTCGGGAATCGTGCTCACCCGTCGAGTATGCCGGACGGCCGGGGCACTCCCGTACGAGAGCCCTCGTTCGCTCAGTCCTTGTGCACGGTGCCGTCGGGGTCGAGGCCGCGGAAGGACAGCAGGACGATCAGGATGCCGCCGCACACGATCGCCGAGTCCGCCAGGTTGAACACCGCGAAGTGCTTGGGCGCGATGAAGTCGACCACGGCGCCCTTGAAGACGCCCGGCGAACGGAAGATCCGGTCGGTGAGGTTGCCCAGGGCGCCGCCGAGCAGGAGCCCGAGGGCGATCGCCCAGGGCAGGCTGTACAGCTTGCGGGCGAGCCGGACGATCACCACGATCACCGTGGCCGCGATCACCGTGAAGATCACGGTGAAGGCCTCGCCGAAGCCGAAGGCGGCGCCGGCGTTGCGGATCGCCTCGAGGCGCAGCCAGTCCCCGATGATCTCGATGGGCTCGTGGTGCTCCAGCCTGGCCACCACGATCATCTTGCTGATCAGGTCGAGGGCGTAGGCGAAGGCGGCGACGGCGAACAGCACGGCGATCCGCCGCTTGCCGCGGGGGCGCCCGTTCTGCTCCGCCGTCTCCTCGGCACCGGACTCACCGGCCGGGGCCGTCGCGTCGTGCGCGCTGGCCCCGCGGGCACCGGTCTCGTGGGCATCGGCAGCCCGCTCCTGCCCGTCCCGGTCCGCGTCCGGGGTTTCCGGCGTACCGATGATGCGCTCCGCCTCTGCCACGTGAGTCCCTCAGCCCTAGGTCCTTGACTGAGGACGAGGGTACGTCACGCCGGCTGGTCAGTACCGACGCTCCTGTTTCTGCTTGCACTCCACGCACAGGGTGGCCCTGGGGAAGGCCTGCATGCGGGCCTTGCCGATGGGGTTGCCGCAGTTCTCGCAGAGTCCGTAGGTGCCGGCGTCCAGGCGCTGCAGGGCGCGCTCGGACTGGGTGAGCATCTCGCGAGCGTTGGCGGTGAGCGCCAGCTCGTGCTCGCGGGTGATGTTCTTGGTGCCCGTGTCGGCCTGGTCGTCGCCCGCGCCGTCGCCGGAGTCCCGCATCAGGCCGGCCAGCGACTGCTCGGCCGAGCTGATCTCCTCGCGCAGCCGCAGCACCTCGGCCATCAGCTCGGCCCGGGCCTCCTCGACCTCCTCCGGCGTCCAGGGGTCCTCGCCCGGGCGCACCGCGAGTTCGCCGGGCTCCGCCGCGGCGAGCCGTGCCTTGGGTACGGCGGTCGTCTTCGCCGCCGTGGCCGAGCCAGGAGTCTTCTTCGCACCCACCGTCGTCGCTCCCGTCTGCGGTGCGGTCTCGTCCGCGCCCGCGTCAGTGGCCGTGCCACGCCCGGCCATGTCCTGTGTTCCCCCGCTCACCCCGGAGCCCTCCGCCTCACCGCCGCCTGCCGCCGCGGCCGTCTTCCTCCCGGCCGCCTTCCTGGCCGGAGCCCTCTCGGCGGGCTCCTCCACCGCGGCCTTCCCGGCGGTGGCCTTCTTCGCCGCGGTCCTCCTGGCGGTGGACTTCTCGGCGGCGGTCTCCTTGGCGGGCGCCTTCTTCGCCGCGGCCTTCTTCGCCGCGGCCTTCTTCGCCGTCTTCTTGGCTGCCGTCTTCCTGGCTGCCGTCTTCCTGGCTGCCTTCTCGGCCTCCGGCTCGGCAGCCCCGGACACGCCCGCCTCGCCCGGCACGGCCTCCTCGGCCGCCGCAGGCTTCCGCCCCGTCGCCTTCTTCGCGGCCGCCTTCCTGGCCGACGCGGCCTTCTTCGCGGCCCGCTTGCCCGCAGCCCTCGACTCCTCACCCGAAACCGCCTCTTCAGCCACGCTCGCCTCCCCCGGCACGGCCTGCCGAGCCGCGGCCTCCTGAGCCGCGGTTCTCCTCCCGGCCGCCGCCGGCTTCCTCGCCGTCGCCTTCCCGGCCGAGGCCGCCGCCTTCGCCCCGGTCCCCGCCCTGCCGGCCGATGCCGGCTTCCGGCCCGCGGTCTCCCCGGCGGCCGACGCGACGGTCCCGGGCGCGGCGCCGGACGGGGTGCCCTCAGCGGCAGCTCCCCCGCGCGCCACCGCGTCCTCGCCCTCGTCCCTCCGGCCGGCCGGGGACGTCTTCCCGGCCGGCGCGGCCTGCTTCGCGGTCCGCTTGCCCGCAGCCCGCGACTCGGCACCCGCCGCCCCGTTCGCCTCGCTCGCCGCGGCCTCAGCTTTCTTCCCGGTTGCCTTCCTGGCCGAGGCGGCCTTCCCCGCCGTCGCCCTCCCGGCCGAGGCCGCCGCCTCCGCCGCGGCCCTGTCGCCTTCCGCCCCGGTGTCTTCGGCCGGCTCACCCGGGGCCGTGCCCTCGGACCTGTCCTTCCTCCCGGCCGCCGGCGTCTTCCTCGTCCCCGCCCGCTTCGCCGGTGCCGCCTTCCCGGTCCCGGCCTTGCCTCCGGCCGACCCGTCGGCCGGGTCCTCGGGGCGCGCCGCCCCGGCCGCCCCCTGCGATGACGTCTCAGCCGCGGTCTCCGCGCCCGCGACACCCCCGGCGCCCCTGCCGGAGGCCGCGGTGGCCCCGCCGGCGGTGGCCTTCCCGGTGCCGGCGGCCGGATCTCCCCCCGGAGCCGCTTTCGCCGTGCTCGCCTTCCCCGCCGTCGCCTTCTTCCCCGTGGCGCTCGTTCCCGTGGCGCTCGTCGCCGGCGCGTCCCTGCCCGTGGTGGTCTTCCTCGAAGAGCGCGCAGAGCTCTTCGAGGAGCTCCGCGCAGCGGGCTTCCCCGCCTTCTTCCCCGTGGCCGCCTCCCCCGCGGCGGAGCTGCGCCGCCCGGGCCGTTCCGTCAGGGTGAGCGTCGTCGGCGTCGCCGCGTCCCCGGGCGCGGAGCTGCTCGGCGGGGCCGCATGCGTCCCCGTCCTCCCGCCCACCCCCTTGGCCCCACCGCCCCGCGCGGGTCCGGGCCTGCCGGACGCCGACTGCTGGTCGGCGGTCTTCTTCGCCACCATGGCCGCGGCCCCTTCACATATTGTGATCTTGTGCGCGAATCGTGCTGGGACGATAAATCGACTCGAGTCCCGCGGCAACGGGGCACACCGCCCGATTCCCTCGCCTCGCGGACGCCGCGCGGCCGGCCTGCATCCGTTGTGCCCAGCTCCCCGCCGGGTATGCCACCGAGCCGCAGGCCGCTGCACTCGATGGGCGCCACCGCCCCATTCGGGGCATGCCGCGCCGGAAACCGGTCGGCTCCGGTCCCCGGCGCGCCGTACACTGGGCGGAGCGAAAAGCGATGATGGGGACGAGTAGCGGCGTACGCAGCCCAGAGCGACCCGGGGACGGTGTGAGCCCGGGGGCGAGCGCGACGTGAAGATCACCCCGGAGCCGCCGGAAGAAAACCGCGGACGCCCGGCAGGGGCCGCGGCGAGTAGAACCGGCTTCGCGATCCCAATGAGGGGGCTCTTCGGCGCACACGACGCACCGGGGGGTCAAGGAGGGTGGTACCGCGGGAGCACGCCGAGACCGGCGTAAGGGCAACACGGCTCTCGTCCCTCCGGACGGAAGGCAGCAAGTCCGCCGGAGGAAGCGCGCTGATGACATCGCCGACGTACCGCCAGGTACCCGCCCAGGTCGACCTGCCCGCCCTCGAGCACGCGGTGCTCGAGTTCTGGCGTGAGCAGAAGATCTTCGCCAAGAGCCTGGAGCAGTCCGAGGGCCGCCCGGAGTGGGTGTTCTACGAGGGCCCGCCCACCGCCAACGGCATGCCCGGCGCCCACCACATCGAGGCCCGCGTCTTCAAGGACGTCTTCCCCCGCTTCCGCACCATGCGCGGCTACCACGTGGCCCGCAAGGCCGGCTGGGACTGCCACGGCCTGCCCGTGGAGCTCGCGGTGGAGAAGGAGCTGGGCTTCTCCGGCAAGAAGGACATCGAGGCGTACGGCATCGCCGAGTTCAACGCCAAGTGCCGCGAGTCCGTGCTGCGCCACACCGACGCCTTCGCCGAGCTGACGACCCGCATGGGCTACTGGGTCGACCTCGACGACGCGTACGTGACCATGGAGCCCGAGTACATCGAGTCGGTCTGGTGGTCGCTGAAGGAGATCTTCAACAAGGGCCTGCTCGTCCAGGACCACCGGGTGGCGCCCTGGTGCCCGCGCTGCGGCACCGGCCTGTCCGACCACGAGCTGGCCCAGGGCTACGAGACGGTCGTCGACCCGTCCGTCTACGTCCGCTTCCCGCTCACCTCCGGCCCGCTGGCCGGCGAGGCCGCGCTGCTGGTGTGGACGACCACCCCGTGGACCCTGGTCTCCAACACGGCCGTCGCCGCCCACCCCGAGGTCACCTACGTGGTGGCGACCGACGGCGAGGAGAAGCTGGTCGTCGCCGAGCCACTGCTGGAGAAGGCCCTCGGCGAGGGCTGGGAGCGCACCGGGCAGACCTTCACCGGCGCCGAGATGGAGCGCTGGGCCTACCGGCGCCCCTTCGAGCTGGTGGAGTTCCCCGAGCCGGCTCACTTCGTGGTCAACGCCGAGTACGTCACCACCGAGGACGGTACGGGTCTGGTCCACCAGTCCCCCGCCTTCGGTGAGGACGACCTCAAGGTGTGCCGCGCCTACGGCCTGCCCGTGGTCAACCCGGTCCGCCCCGACGGCACCTTCGCCGAGGAGGTGCCGCTGGTCGGCGGGGTCTTCTTCAAGAAGGCCGACGAGAAGCTCACCGCCGACCTCGACGAGCGCGGTCTGCTCTTCCGGCACATCCCGTACGAGCACAGCTACCCGCACTGCTGGCGCTGCCACACCGCGCTGCTCTACTACGCCCAGCCGTCCTGGTACATCCGCACCACGGCGATCAAGGACCGGCTGCTGGAGGAGAACGAGAAGACCAACTGGTTCCCGGAGACGGTCAAGCACGGCCGCTACGGGGACTGGCTGAACAACAACATCGACTGGGCGCTGTCCCGCAACCGCTACTGGGGCACCCCGCTGCCGATCTGGCGCTGCGAGGAGGGCCACCTCACCTGCGTCGGCTCACGCGCCGAGCTGACCGAGCTGACCGGCACCGACCAGTCCGGCCTCGACCCGCACCGCCCGTTCATCGACGAGGTCACCTTCGCGTGCCCGCAGGACGGCTGCGGCAGGACCGCCACGCGCGTGCCGGAGGTGATCGACGCCTGGTACGACTCGGGCTCGATGCCGTTCGCGCAGTGGGGCTACCCGTACAAGAACAAGGAGCTGTTCGAGGCCCGCTACCCGGCGCAGTTCATCTGCGAGGCGATCGACCAGACCCGCGGCTGGTTCTACACGCTGATGGCGGTCGGCACGCTCGTCTTCGACAAGTCCTCGTACGAGAACGTGGTCTGCCTCGGTCACATCCTCGCCGAGGACGGCCGCAAGATGTCCAAGCACCTGGGCAACATCCTGCAGCCGATCCCGCTGATGGACCAGCACGGCGCGGACGCGGTGCGCTGGTTCATGGCGGCCGGCGGCTCCCCCTGGGCGGCGCGCCGGGTGGGCCACGGCACCATCCAGGAGGTCGTGCGCAAGACGCTGCTGACCTACTGGAACACGGTCGCCTTCCAGGCCCTGTACGCCCGCACCTCCGGCTGGGCCCCGTCCGAGGCCGACCCGGCCCCGGCCGACCGCCCGCTGCTCGACCGCTGGCTGCTGTCCGAGCTGCACGCGCTGACCGACCAGGTCACCGAGGCGCTGGACGGCTACGACACCCAGCGGGCCGGAAAGCTGCTGTCCGCGTTCGTCGACGACCTGTCCAACTGGTACGTCCGCCGCTCGCGCCGCCGCTTCTGGCAGGGCGACAAGGCCGCGCTGCGCACCCTGCACGAGGTGCTGGAGACGGTCACCAAGCTGATGGCGCCGATCACCCCGTTCATCACCGAGCGGGTGTGGCAGGACCTGGTCGTCCCGGTCACCCCGGGCGCCCCGGAGTCGGTGCACCTGGCCTCCTGGCCCGAGGTGGACCGCGAGGCGATCGACCCGGAGCTGTCGCGGCAGATGGCGCTGGTGCGGCGCCTGGTGGAGCTGGGCCGCGCCACGCGCGCCGAGTCGGGCGTCAAGACGCGCCAGCCGCTGAAGCGGGCGCTGATCGCGGCCGCCGGATTCGACGAGCTGCACCCTCAGCTGCGCACGCAGATCACCGAGGAGCTGAACGTCGAGTCGCTGGCGTCGCTGTCCGAGGTGGGCGGCTCGCTGGTCGACACCACCGCCAAGGCCAACTTCCGCGCGCTCGGCAAGCGCTTCGGCAAGCGGGTCCAGGACGTGGCCAAGGCCATCGCGAACGCGGACGCCGCCGCGCTGTCCCGGGCGCTGCGCGAGGGCACCGCCTCGGTCGAGGTCGACGGTGAGACCATCAGCCTCGCCCCCGACGAGGTGATCATCACGGAGACCCCGCGCGAGGGCTGGTCGGTGGCCTCCGACTCCGGCGCCACGGTCGCCCTGGACCTGGAGATCACCGAAGAGCTGCGCCGCGCCGGCCTGGCCCGGGACGCGATCCGCCTGATCCAGGAGGCCCGCAAGAACAGCGGCCTCGACGTGGCGGACCGGATCGCCCTGCGCTGGGACGCGTCCGACGAGGCGACCGTCGCCGCGCTCACCGAGCACGCCGGGCTGATCGCCGAGGAGGTGCTGGCGACGGACTTCGCCCGCGGTGAGGCGGACGACTCCTACGGCCGTCCCTTCACCGACGACGCCCTGACCCTCACCTTCCGCCTGCGCAAGGCGTAAGGCACACGCCGAAGGCCCGGCCCGCCGGAAGAATCTTGGCGGGTCCGGGCCTTCGGCGTTGTGTCCGTAGGACAGGTCCGCGTTCTTCGAAAGAACATCTCATCCGGCGGGTCCGGCCGCCGGGCCCGCACGAGGCGCTCCCGGTCCCCCGCAGAGCAAGCTTCCCGGGCTCGGCCGGCACAAGGGGCGGGGCCCCGGGAGTTCACCCGGGGCCCCGCCCCTTGATCTGCCGATTGCTACGCCGTATTCATGACCACCGAGGCCTGGGCCCCGGAACGTCCTCAGCTGATCTTCAGTTGTCGTCCTCGTCGATGAGGAACCCGCGCATCGGCGAGGGCGCCTGCCCCATCGGCGACGGGCCCTGCGGACGCACCGGCGCCATGGGCTGGGTCATCGCCGGCTGCATCTGCTGCTGGCCGCCGTAGGACGGGCCGGACTGGCTCTGCGAGTTGCCGCCCATCGTCTGGTTGCCGCCGTAGGACGGGCCACCGGCACCGGCGGACGCCATCGACGGCGCCGGGGACGGCGGCAGCGACGGGGCCGACGGCGACGACTGGCGCGGCGGGGCCAGCGAGTCGTCCGCCTGGGTCTCCAGCTGGCGCAGCTGCGACTCCAGGTAGGACTTCAGACGCGTGCGGTACTCGCGCTCGAAGCCGCGCAGGTCCTCGACCTTGCGCTCCAGCGTGGCGCGGGCGGACTCCAGGGAGCCCATCGCGACGCGGTGCTTCTCCTGCGCGTCCCGCTCCAGGGCGTCGGCCTTGGCGCGGGCGTCCCGCTCCAGGCCCTCGGCGCGCGAACGCGCCTCGCCCACGATCTTGTTGGCCTCGGCACGGGCCTCCGCGATCGCCTGGTCGGCGGTCTGCTGGGCCAGCGACAGCACGCGCGCGGCGCTGTCGCCGCCGGGGCCGCCCTGACCGGGAAGACCGGGGCCGCCCATGGGGCCGCCCATCGGGCCACCGGGACCCATCTGCCCCTGCATCGGGCCGCCCTGGCCCATCGGCCCGGGACCGCCCTGACCCATCGGGCCGGGGCCCTGCGGGCCGCCCTGTCCGCCGGGGCCGGCGGGCAGCTGGGGAGCACCGCTCGGCAGCTGGGGCGGGCCACCCATGGGGCCGCCCATCTGCTGCTGCGGCGGGCCCGATATCCCGGCGGGCACCGGAGCGCCCGGGCCTCGCATGCCCTGCTGGGGCATGCCCTGCGGCGGGCCCTGCTGGTCCTGCTGCTCCGGGGGCTTGCGCATGTTCTGCTGGTTCTGGGCGGCGGCGCGGGTGGCCGCGGCCAGCTTGGCGCGCAGGTCCTCGTTCTCGCGGAGCAGGCGGGTCAGTTCGGCTTCGACCTCGTCGAGGAAGGCATCGACCTCGTCCTCGTCATAGCCTTCTCGGAGGCGGACGGTCGTGAACTGCTTGTTCCGCACGTCCTCGGGGGTCAACGGCATCTCTTCACCTCAACGTAGTCATTCGGCAGTCGGCAAGACCGTATCGTCCACAGTCACCTCGCGAGATTGCCCACGATCGAGATCAGGATGTAGACGATGATCATCAGTACGAAGAAGGACAGGTCGAGCGCCACGCCCCCGAGACGCAGCGGCGGGATGAACCGCCGCAGAAGCTTCAGCGGTGGATCGGTGACAGTGTAGGTGGCCTCCAGGACGACCACCATCGCCTTGCCGGGTTGCCACGAGCGGGCGAACTGGAAGACGTAGTCCATGACCAGACGGAAGATGAGCACGATGAGGAACACCATCAGCGCGATGTAGATCACCTGCGCGAACACGCTCATGGCCTGTCTTTCCCTCTCCCCTGTGCCCTGCTCGATCCGGTCTGCGTCTTCTAGCTCTGGTTGAAGAACCCGCCCTCTGCGATGCGGGCCTTGTCCTCCGCCGTGACATCGACGTTAGCAGGCGACAACAGGAACACCTTCTGCGTCACCCGCTCGATGCTGCCGTGAAGACCAAACACCAAACCGGCCGCAAAGTCGACAAGTCGCTTCGCGTCTGTGTCATCCATCTCAGTCAGATTCATGATCACCGGGGTGCCTTCACGGAAGTGTTCCCCGATGGTACGGGCCTCGTTGTAGGTCCGCGGGTGAAGTGTGGTGATCCGGTACGGCTCTCGTTCGGACACCACCTTGGGCATGATCACCGGTGCGTTCTTCTCCAGACTTGCGCGTTCTTGTGTGATGGACGCCACGGGCGCGATGCGTGCCGGGCGGGCCGATTCCGCGGGAAGAGAGGTGGAACGGGCGACCGGTTCGCGGGGGGCCGGCGGCTGTGTGATGCGTGCCTCTTCGTCCCTTTGGGACTGATGTGCACCATGTGCGCTGTGAGCGCTGTGCGACCCGTGGGACTGCTCGTGCCGCCGGTGGTCCCGCTCGGGCTCCGGGTCGAGTTCGGGTTCGAAGTCGTCGTCTGGGTCGAATCCGCGGCCGTCGTACCCATCGTCCTCCACGAGGCCGAGGTAGACCGCCATCTTGCGCATCGCGCCGGCCATTCTCTGAGTCCTCCGCTCTGTGGTGGATTCGCTGACGACCGCCAAGTGCCCGCGATCCACGTGGTCTTCATGTCCGCCTTTCGGCGGCAATGACCATATTTTCTGCTGTGGTCCGACTTCTTGGCGACGTTACCCGAGCCTGGGGCGGACTCCGAGTACCGCACTGCCGACGCGCACATGTGTCGCCCCGGCGGCAACGGCCTGTTCGAGGTCCGCACTCATCCCCGCAGAGACCATGTTGGCAGCCGGATGGTTCCTGCGCAGGTCGGTCGACAAATCCATCAACCGCTCGAACGCCGCCCGTTCACGTCCCGCGTACTCCCCGGTGAGCGGCGCCACGGTCATCAGACCGTCCAGCCGCAGCCCCTCGGCCCCCGCCACCAGATCCGCCAGCTCCGCGACTCCCTCGGGCGCCACGCCGCCGCGCTCGCCCCGGCCGCTCGCCCCGGCGTCGAGGGCGACCTGGATCAGGCAGCCCACCTCGCGCCCGGCCCGCACCGCCTCCTTGGACAGCACGTTGACCAGCTTGGCGCGGTCGACGGAGTGCACGACATCGGCGTAACCGACCACGGAACGCACCTTGTTGGTCTGAAGCTGGCCGACGAAGTGCCAGGAAAGCGGCAGATCCGAACAGGCGGCGGCCTTGGGCGCGGCGTCCTGGTCACGGTTCTCGGCGACGTGCCGCACGCCGAGCTCGGACAGGATGCGCACATCGCTCGCCGGGAACGTCTTGGTGACCACGATGAGGGTGACCTCGTCGCGCGCACGTCCGGCCGCGGCGCAGGCCGCGGCGATCCGTTCCTCCACTCTCGCCAGATTCGCGGCGAGTTCGTCCTTACGATCCGTCATGCCCCATCAGTCCAGCCACACATAGCCCGCGAGCCGACCGGTGGTGCGGTCGCGGCGGTACGAGAAGTGATCGTCCGACTCCAGCGTGCACACCGGCGACTGCTCCCGGTCGCGCACCCCGAGCCGTTCCAGCTGGGCGTGCACTCCGGCGCCCACATCGACCGCGGGCGTGCCCCAGCTCGTCTCGGCGTGCGCCGCCGGCTCCACGGCGGCCACCTCGGCGCGCATCGCCTCCGGCACCTCGTAGCACCGGCCGCACACCGCGGGTCCGGTGCGGGCGACGATGCGGGCGGGGTCGGCGCCGAGGCCGGTCATGGCGCGCACGGCGGCGGGGACCACCCCGGCGACCAGTCCGGGCCGTCCGGCGTGGGCCGCGGCGACCACCCCGGCCACCGGGTCGGCGAGCAGCACCGGCACGCAGTCGGCGGTGAGGACGGCGAGCGCCAGCCCCCGCCGGGTGGTGACCACGGCGTCGGTCCCGGGGACCGGGCGGTCGCCCCAGGGTTCGTCGACGACGGTGACGGCGGCGCCGTGCACCTGGTTCATCCACACCACCCGGGCCGGGTCCACCCCGAGGGACTTCGCGGCCAGCTCGCGGTTGGTGCGCACGGCATCGCCGTCGTCGCCGACCGCGCCGCCGAGATTGAGCTCCTCATACGGAGCGGCGCTCACCCCGCCCCACCGGTCGGTGAAGGCGAAGTGCGCGCCGCTCACGTGTCCGCGCTGTCCTATCACTTCAGGAAGTCCGGTACGTCCAGTTCCTCGGCCGCACTGTCCGCGTAGGTCCGCGACGGCGGGACCGGCGGCTGGGGCGACGGCAGGTCCGCCACGGGCTCCGGGGTGACCGGCTCGGTCTCCTCCTTCGGCGTGACACTGCCGAGCGAGCCGAAGGACGGACGGCTCTCGGCGGGCCGCGACGGGGCCGGCTCCTCGCGCTTGGCGGAGGCCGATCCGACCACGTTCTCGCGGCGGGAGGGCGGCTGGCCGCCGTCGAAACCGGCGGCGATCACGGTCACCCGGACCTCGTCGCCGAGGGCGTCGTCGATGACCGCGCCGAAGATGATGTTGGCTTCGGGGTGGGCGGCCTCGCTGACCAGCTGGGCGGCCTCGTTGATCTCGAACAGGCCGAGGTCGGACCCGCCGGAGATGGACAGCAGCACGCCTCGGGCGCCGTCGATGGAGGCCTCGAGCAGCGGGGAGGAGATCGCCATCTCGGCGGCGGCCACCGCACGGTCGTCGCCGCGGGCCGAGCCGATGCCCATCAGGGCCGAACCGGCCTCGGACATGACCGACTTGACGTCGGCGAAGTCGAGGTTGATCAGGCCGGGCGTGGTGATCAGGTCGGTGATGCCCTGGACACCGGAGAGCAGGACCTGGTCCGCCGACTTGAAGGCGTCGAGGACGGAGACCTGGCGGTCCGAGATGGACAGCAGCCGGTCGTTGGGGATGACGATGAGGGTGTCGACCTCTTCACGGAGCTCGGCGATGCCGTCCTCGGCCTGGTTGGCGCGGCGCCGTCCCTCGAAGGTGAACGGGCGCGTGACCACACCGATGGTGAGGGCACCCAGCGAGCGGGCGATGTTGGCCACGACGGGCGCGCCGCCGGTGCCGGTGCCGCCGCCTTCACCGGCTGTCACGAAGACCATGTCGGCCCCCTTGAGGACCTCCTCGATCTCCTCTCGGTGGTCCTCGGCGGCCTTGCGGCCCACGGCCGGGTTGGCTCCGGCGCCGAGTCCGCGGGTGAGTTCACGGCCGACGTCCAGCTTGACGTCGGCGTCGCTCATCAACAGAGCTTGCGCGTCGGTGTTGATGGCGATGAACTCGACGCCCTTGAGACCGACCTCGATCATCCGGTTGATGGCATTGACACCACCGCCGCCGACACCGATGACTTTGATGACTGCGAGGTAGTTCTGCGGTGCTGCCACGTCGAAGGCCTCTCGCCTCGAGTTACGTGTCGCCGCCTCACGGCCTTGCCGCGGTGCGACGACTGATGCCGAATGGGACGGTCCGTATCGCCGACCCGAACCCTAACGTTGAAGTTTAGGGTTACCAGTGTGTCTGTTCCCTGGAGTCTTCTGAACAGGACAGTAAGTCGACAAGTGGCGCACGTTCAACGAACACGCCGAACCTCCCGTTTTTCTTTTCACCCTATGTGATCAGGCGTAGCGCTGCCCAACCAGGGTGCTGGCCTGCGCTGATGCCCGTCAACTCCCTGATGACGCAGGGGCGGTGGGAACGGAGACGTCGAAGTGCCGCGCGCGGGGCGCCGCTTTCATCAGGGCGGTGAGCGTACGGCCCTTTGCCGCACCCGCCTCGCTGCTTCCCCAGGCGACGGTGCGGCCGTCCTTCAGCTCCAGCGAGATGTCGTCGTAGGAACGGACCTTGACGGTGCGGGTGAGGCGGGCGACGGGGCCGGGAACGGCACCGGCGACCCGCACCGCCTCGCGCACCAGCCGGGCCTCGCCGAAGCGGCGCAGGCTCGCGGCGGCGGAACCGCTTCGGGCGAGGTCCAATTCCAGAGTGGGAACGCCCTCCGGAGCCCGGGAAACCGTGGCGAATCGGACGCCCTCATCGTCCACTTCGATGAACTTTCCGCCTTTTTGCACCAGCAGAACCGGAGTGCGCTCCGTCACTTTCAGCGTGATTCCACGAGGCCAGGAACGCTCCACGTCCACCGTGTCAATTCGGGGCAATTTCCGGCCGACACGTGACGCGACGGCGTCGGTGTCCACGGAAATCAGGGGCTTCCCCAGCGGCACGTCGGCCGCCTCGCGCACCTGCTCCGGCGTGAGGACCCGGGTCCCGGAGACGGACACCTTCTCGGCGCGGACGAGGTCGGAGCCGTAGAGCAGCCAGAAGGCGCCGCTGCCCAGGAAGGCGAGGGCGACGGCCAGGACGACGATCCCTCGAAGGTGCCGCCGCAGCAGACGCCGCAGGGGCGGCCGGCCGGACGGCTCCGGCCGGCGTTCACGGCGCGGCGTCCGCTCCTCGGTCGTCGGTCCGGCCACCGTCCCTGCCCTTCGTCATAGACGCCTAGCGGTGCGCACGGGCGGCGATCGCCTCGTACACCATGCCGACCAGCAGCTCGTCGGCGTCCCGGCGGCCGAACTCGGCGGCGGCGCGGGACATCTCGTACAGCCGGTGCGGGTCGGCCAGCACGGGCAGGACGTTCTGCTGCACCCACTGCGGGGAGAGATCGGCGTCGTCGACCAGCAGACCGCCACCGGCCTTGACCACCGGCTGGGCGTTGAGCCGCTGCTCGCCGTTGCCGATGGGCAGCGGGACGTAGGCGGCCGGCAGTCCGACGGCGGAGAGTTCGGCGACGGTCATCGCGCCCGCGCGGCACAGCATCATGTCGGCCGCGGCGTACGCGAGGTCCATCCGGTCCAGATAATGTACCGGGACATAAGGTGGCATTCCCGGCATCTGCTGCACCTGCGGCAGTTCGTTCTTCTTGCCGACCGCGTGCAGGATCTGGATGCCGGCCTGCTGCAGCCAGGGCGCGACCTGCTGGACCACCTCGTTGAGCCGGCGGGCGCCCTGCGAGCCGCCGGTGACCAGCAGCGTGGGCAGATTGGGGTCCAGACCGAAGGCGGCGCGTGCCTCGGGGCGCATCGCGGCCCGGTCCAGGGTGGCGATGGAGCGGCGCAGCGGGATGCCGACGTAGCGGGCGTTGCGCAGCTTGCTGTCGGGCGTGGAGACGGCGACCTGGGCCGCGTACCGGGAGCCGATCTTGTTGGCCAGGCCCGGGCGGGCGTTCGCCTCGTGCACCACGATCGGCACACCGAGCCGCTTGGCGGCGAGGTAGCCGGGCAGGGCGACGTAGCCGCCGAAGCCGACCACGACGTCCGCCTTGGTGCGCTCCAGGATCTGCTCGGTGGCCTTGATGGTGCCGCGCAGCCGCCCCGGGACGGTGATCAGCTCGGGGGTGGGCTTGCGTGGCAGCGGCACGGCGGGGATCAGCGCCAGTTCGTACCCGCGCTGGGGTACGAGTTCCGTCTCGAGGCCGCGCTCCGTGCCCAGGGCCGTGATGCCCACGGTCGGATCCTGCCTGCGCAGGGCGTCCGCGAGGGCGAGCGCGGGCTCGATGTGGCCCGCGGTTCCTCCGCCGGCGAGTACGACATGCACCGAAATTCACCGCTCTCCGGACGTACGCGCCGCCGTGGCGCGCCGTCGCATCGTGTTCCATCTCCGGGGCCGTCGAGAACCCCCGTTCCGCTTTCTACCAAAGCGGGGTTGCCGCATCGCAAGCGCCGCCCGCGCAGCGGGCTCGTCCCGCGCGAAGGCGATCAGCAGCCCGATGGCGAACATGGTCGGCAGCAGGGCGGATCCCCCGTAGGAGAACAGCGGGAGCGGAACACCGGCGATCGGCAGCAGACCGAGCACCGCACCGATGTTGATCACGGCCTGGGCCGTGATCCAGGTGGTCACGCCTCCCGCGGCATACCTGACGAAGGGGTCCTCCGTGCGTCCGGCCACGCGGATACCCGCATAGCCTAGAGCGGCGAAGAGAGCGAGCACCGACAGCGTCCCCGCCAGGCCCAGTTCCTCACCGGTGACGGCGAAGATGAAGTCGGTGTGGGCTTCCGGGAGTTGCCCCCATTTCTCCACACTCGCACCGAGCCCGGAGCCGAAGATTCCGCCGGAGGCGAGGGCGTAGATCCCGTGCACGGCCTGCCAGCAGTCCACCGGGCCCGACTGGGGTTCGGTGGCGCCCAGGCAGGCCAGGCGGGCCATGCGGTTGGGGCTGGTGCGGATCAGGAAGGCGCCGATCAGCCCGGCGACGGCGAGCACCCCGACGAAGAGCCGGGTGGGCGCCCCGGCCAGCCACAGCAGGCCGAAGAGGATCGCCGTGACGATGATCGCGGTGCCCATGTCGCCACCGAGCATGATCAGCCCGAGCAGCATGAAGGCGGCCGGCACCAGCGGCACCAGCATGTGCTTCCACTGGGTCAGCAGCCGCCGCTCCTGTTTGCGGGCGAGCAGATCGGCGCCCCACAGCACCAGGGCCAGCTTGCCGAACTCGCTGGGCTGGAGCTGGAAGGAGCCGCCGACGGCGATCCAGTTCTGGTTGCCGTTGACCGCGACTCCTATCCCCGGCACCTGCACCAGCGCCATCAGTCCGACGGCGCCCGCCAGGATGGGGTAGGCGAGCGCCCGGTGCAGCCGGACCGGCATCCGGGAGGCCACCAGCAGCAGCCCGCAGCCGATCACCGCGGCCAGCAGCTGCTTGCGGAAGAAGTACGAGCCGGGCAGCGACATCTGCAGCGCGGTGATCTGGGAGGCCGAGTAGACCATCACCAGGCCGAGCACGGTGATCAGCGCGCTGCCGCCGAGGATCAGGTAGTACGCGGTCAGCGGCCGGTCCCAGGCCCGGCGCAGCCTGGCCACCAGGCCGAGGGCCGGGTTCTCGCGCGGCAGGCGTGCGGCCCGTCGCACGGGCGGGCGAGAGGTACGGCTACCGGACATCCCGGCCTCCTCGGCAGGCCGGACAGCGCCTCGACGGTCCCACGCGTCCCTCCCAAGGTCGCCCGGCGCAGGCGTCCGGGTCAGGCGCCGAGTTCGCGCACCGCCTGTGCGAACGCCTCACCACGCCGGTTGTAGTTGGCGAACATGTCCATCGAGGCGCAGGCGGGGGCCAGCAGGACCGTGTCACCGGGCCGTGCGAGCCGCTTCGCCTCCTGGACAGCCTGGAGCATCGCCCCAGTGTCGGTCCGCTCGAGGTCCACGACGGGTACTTCCGGGGCGTGTCGCGCCAGGGCTTCACGGATCAGGGAGCGGTCGGCGCCGATCAGCACCGCCCCGCGCAGGCGCTCGGCGGACTTGGCGACCAGCTCGTCGAAGGTCGCGCCCTTCGCCAGTCCGCCCGCAATCCATACGATCTTCTCGTATGCCGCCAACGAGGCTTCGGCGGCATGGGTGTTGGTGGCCTTGGAGTCGTCCACGTAGGAGACGCCGTCGATGTCGGCCACGTGCGCGATCCGGTGGGCGTCCGGGGTGAAGGACCGCAGCCCCTCGCGCACGGCAGCGGCGGGCACGCCGAAGGCGCGGGCCAGCGCCGCGGCGGCCAGCGCGTTGGCGATGTTGTGCGGGGCCGGCGGGCGGACGTCGGAGACCTGGGCCAGCTCCTGGGCGTTCTTGTACCGGTCCGCCACGAAGGCGCGGTCGACCAGCAGGTCGTCCACGACGCCGAGTTGGGAGGGGCCGGGGGTGCCGAGGGTGAAGCCGATGGCGCGGCAGCCCTCCTCCACGTCGGCCTCGCGCACCAGGTCCTCGGTCGCCTTGTCGGCCACGTTGTAGACGCAGGCGACCCGGTTGCCCTCGTAGATGCGGCCCTTGTCGGCGGCGTAGGCCTCCATGGAGCCGTGCCAGTCGAGGTGGTCGGGGGCGAGGTTGAGCACGGCGGCGGAGTGGGCGCGCAGCGAGGGCGCCCAGTGGAGCTGGTAGCTGGACAGCTCCACGGCGAGCACGTCGTACTCCTCCTCGCCCAGCACCGCGTCCAGCAGGGAGACGCCGATGTTGCCGACGGCCGCGGTGCGCAGGCCGGCCGCCTTCAGGATGGCGGCGAGCATCTGGACGGTGGAGGTCTTGCCGTTGGTGCCGGTGACCGCGAGCCAGGGGGCGGCGTCCGGTTTCCGCAGCCGCCAGGCGAGTTCGACGTCGCCCCAGACCGGGACCCCGGCCGCCTCGGCCGCCGCGAAGAGCGGCTTGTCCGGCTTCCAGCCGGGGGCGGTGACGATCAGCTCGGTGCCCTCGGGCAGGGTGTCGCCGTCGCCGAGGCGCACGGTGACCCCGAGCGTCTCGAGCGCGGCGGCCTGTTCGCGGGCACGGTCGTCGTCGCCGTCGTTGACGACGGTGACCGAAGCGCCGAGGCGGTGCAGCACCTTGGCCGCCGGGACGCCGGAGACGCCGAGCCCGGCGACGGTGATGCGCTTGCCCTGGAAGTCCCGGGTCACCGAGGAGGTCACTTTTCCGCTGCCCATCCCGCGTAGAAGAGGCCGAGTCCGACGATCACACAGATGCCCTGGATGATCCAGAAGCGGACCACCACGAGAACCTCGGACCAGCCCTTGAGTTCGAAGTGATGCTGGAGCGGTGCCATCCGGAAGACCCGCTTCCCGGTGAGCCGGAAGGAGCCGACCTGGATGACCACCGACATGGTGATGAGGACGAACAGGCCGCCCAGGATGGCGAGCAGCAGCTCGGTGCGCGAGCAGATCGCGAGGCCGGCGAGCACACCGCCGAGCGCCAGCGAACCGGTGTCGCCCATGAAGATCTTTGCGGGTGAGGTGTTCCACCACAGGAAGCCGAGGCAGGCGCCCATCAGCGCAGAGGAGACCACGGCGAGGTCGAGCGGGTCGCGCACCTCGAAGCAGGCGTTGGGGTTGGTCAGGGTCTCGCCGTTGGCGCAGGACTCCTGGAACTGCCAGACGCCGATGAAGGTGTAGGCACCGAAGACGAGGACCGAGGCGCCGGTGGCCAGACCGTCCAGACCGTCGGTGAGGTTCACGCCGTTGGACATGGCGAGGATCATGAACAGCGCCCAGACGACGAACAGCACCGGGCCGATGGTCCAGCCGAAGTCCGTGATGAAGGACAGCTTCGTGGAGGCGGGGGTCTGCCCGCGGGCGTCCGCGAACTGCAGGGAGAGCACGGCGAAGGCGATGCCGACGATCAGCTGGCCGGCCATCTTCGCCTTGGCCCGCAGGCCCAGCGAACGCCGCTTGACGATCTTGATGTAGTCGTCCAGGAAGCCGACCATGCCCATGCCGACCATCAGGCCGAGCACCAGCAGACCCGAGTAGGACGGGGTGTAGCCGGTGATCACCTTGGACAGGAAGTAGGCGGCGACCGTGGCCAGGATGAAGGCGATGCCGCCCATGGTCGGCGTACCGCGCTTGCTGGCGTGCTCGCGCGGCCCGTCGTCGCGGATGTACTGGCCGTAGCCCTTGCGGGCCAGGAGCTTGATCAGCAGGGGGGTGCCGATCAGTGTCAGGAAGAGGCCAATGACTCCTGCGAACAGGATCTGCTTCATCATCGGGCGGCGACCTCACCCTCGGCACCGGTCTCGAGCAGCGCCTGCGCCACGCTCTCGAGCCCGACCGACCGGGACGCCTTCACGAGTACGACGTCCCCCGGGCGCAGCTCGCTGCGCAGCAGGTCGACCGCCGCCTGTGCGTCGGACACGTGCACCGACTCCTCACCCCACGAACCCTCGTTATATGCGCCCAGTTGCAGCCAGGCGGCTTCCCTGCCCCCGACCGCGACGAGCTTGCTGACGTTGAGCCGGACGGCGAGCCGTCCGACCGCGTCGTGCTCGGCGAGCGCCTCGTCCCCGAGCTCGGCCATCTTGCCGAGCACCGCCCACGTCCGGCGCCCCTTGCCCATCGCCGCCAGCGCACGCAGGGCGGCCCGCATGGACTCGGGGTTCGCGTTGTAGGCGTCGTTGACGACCGTCACGCCGTCCGGGCGCTCGGTGACCTCCATCCGCCAGCGGGAGAGGGAGCCCGCCTCGGAGAGCGCGAGGGCGATCTCGTCTGCGGACATGCCCAACTCGTGGGCGACGGCGGCCGCGGCGAGCGCGTTCGACACGTGATGCTCACCGTACAGGCGCATGGTCACATCGCTTGCACCGGAGGGTGTGTGAAGCCTGAAGGAGGGCTGTCCGCTGTCCGTGAGTCGCACGTTCTCGGCCCGAACGTCCGCTTCGCCGGACTCCCCGAAGAAGATCACCTTCGCCTTCGTTCGATCGGCCATGGCCCGCACATGGGGGTCGTCGGCGTTGAGGACCGCCACCCCGCCGTCCTCGGCGGACGGGAGCGCCTCGACCAGCTCGCCCTTGGCCTGGGCGATCTGCTCGCGCCCGCCGAACTCGCCGATGTGCGCGGAGCCGACGTTCAGGACCAGGCCGATCCGCGGCGGGGTCAGCTCGGTGAGGTACTTGATGTGGCCGAGGCCGCGGGCCCCCATCTCCAGAACGAGGTAGCGGGTCTCCTCGGTGGCGCTGAGCGCGGTCAGCGGCAGACCGATCTCGTTGTTGAGCGAGCCGGGGGTGAAGACGGTCGGCGCCTTGCGCCCCAGCACCTGGGCGACGAGGTCCTTGGTGCTGGTCTTTCCGGCCGAACCGGTCA
Organism: Streptomyces composti; assembly: GCF_012034205.1. Classification (GTDB taxonomy): domain Bacteria; phylum Actinomycetota; class Actinomycetes; order Streptomycetales; family Streptomycetaceae; genus Streptomyces; species Streptomyces composti. The sequence goes on along the minus strand of NZ_JAATEM010000014.1, from coordinate 103,523 downwards.
GTGCGACGAGGGTGGTGCCGAGGCGCCGTACGACATGGCGGGCGAGGGCGCCGAGGGCGGTCTGCACGTCGTCGACGACGATCGCGGGCACGCCCACCGGCCGGGAGGCGAGCACGGCGGCCGCGCCCGCCTCGACGACCTGGGCCGCGAAGTCGTGGCCGTCGGCGCGCTCGCCGACGAAGGCGACGAAGAGGCTGCCCGGACCCGCCTCCCGCGAGTCCCGGACGACCGGCCCGGTGACCTGCACGGACGGATCCGGTATGTCGTGCGTCTGCCCGCCGACGACTTCTGCGATCTCGGCGAGGGAGAGGGCGATCACAAGTTCATCCCTGGGTCTTCTGGATTGCTTCGCGAAGCACCTGGCGGTCGTCGAAGGGACGCACCACCCCGGCGATGTCCTGCCCCTGCTCGTGGCCCTTGCCGGCGACCAGCACGGTGTCACCGGGCTGCGCCCGGGCGACGGCGGCGGCGATCGCGGCGGCCCGGTCCTCGAAGACCTGCACCTCGCCGCGCTCGTGGGCGGGCACCGAGGCCGCGCCCTGGAGCATGGTGGCGAGGATCGCGAGCGGGTCCTCGGAGCGGGGGTTGTCCGATGTGAGTACGGCGGTGTCGGCGAGCCGGGCCGCGGCGGCGCCCATCGGCGCCCGCTTGGTCCGGTCCCGGTCCCCGCCGCAGCCGAGCACCACGTGCACCTTGCCCTCGGTGACCTTGCGCAGGGCGCGGAGCACGGACTCGACGGCGTCGGTCTTGTGCGCGTAGTCGACGACCGCGAGATACGGCTGGCCCGCGTCGACCCGCTCCAGACGGCCCGGCACACCGGGGACGGCGGCGACGCCGTCGGCGGCGGACTGCGGGTCGAGTCCGGCCGCGGCCAGCGCCACGATCGCGGCCAGGGTGTTGGCCACGTTGAAGGGGCCCGGCAGCGGCGAGCGGGCGGTGATCCGCTCGTCCTTGGGACCGATCACGGTGAAGGCCGAGTCCACCGGCCCGACCTCGACGTCCTCGGCGCGCCAGTCGGCGTCCGGGTGGCCCTCGGCGGAGTAGGTGACGACCGGGACGCCGGCCTCCTTGACCAGGCGGCGGCCGTACTCGTCGTCGATGTTGACCACGCCGAGCCTGCTGCGTCCCGGCGTGAACAGCTGCGCCTTGGCCCGGAAGTAGTCCTCCATGCCGGAGTGGAACTCCATGTGCTCCGGGCTGAGGTTGGTGAAGACGGCGATGTCGAAGACGCAGCCGTCGACCCGGCCGAGGACCAGGGCGTGACTGGAGACCTCCATGGCGACCGCCTCGGTGCCGCGTTCGCGCATCACGGCGAACAGGGCCTGCAGGTCGGTGGCCTCGGGGGTGGTGCGCTCGGACTTGATGCGCTCGTCGCCGATGCGCATCTCGACGGTGCCGATCAGCCCCGTGCTGCGGGCGGTGCGCAGCCCGCCCTCGACGAGGTAGGCGGTCGTGGTCTTGCCGGAGGTGCCGGTGATGCCGATCTGGAGCAGGTCGCGGCCGGGGTGGCCGTAGATCGTGGCGGCCAGCTCGCCCATCCGGCCCCGCGGGTCGTCGATCACCAGCACGGGCAGGCCGGTCGCGGCGGCGCGTTCGGCGCCGGACGGGTCGGTGAGCACGGCGGCCGCCCCCAGGCCCGCGGCCTGGGTGACGAAGTCGGCGCCGTGCGCGCGGGCGCCCGGCAGGGCGGCGTACAGGTCTCCGGGCCGGACGGCGCGCGAGTCGTGGGTGATGCCCGTGACCTCGGCGGCCTGCTCCGGTGCGGGGGCACCCAGCAGGCCGGCGAGCTCCGCGAGGGGTGTCGGGGAGACCCGTTCCGGCCTGGGCGGTCCCGGATATGTCACGGGGTGGCCCTTCTGGGTGGTTTGGGACTGATCAGCGTGTGGCACGGCGGTGAGCGTACCCGGCGTCACCGCCCCGGGGCGAAGCGAGGGGGTGGAGGTGCCGGAGTTCCCGGGCTGCGGGGAGGTCGTCGTCACGAGGTGGTTCCTGGGAGCGTGGTCGGTCAGGGCTTGAAGGTGACCGGGTAGTTCGCGGGCTTCGCCCCGGTCGGGGGGACCTGCAGGGTCTTCAGGGCGAACTCCATGACCTGCTTGTACACCGGTCCGCAGATCTGGCCGCCGAAGTAGCTGCCCTTGGTGGCGTTCTGGATGACGCAGTAGACGGTGATCCGGGGCTTGTCGGCGGGCGCGAAGCCGGCGAAGGACGAGGTGTATCCGCGGTACTTCCCGGTGGCCGGATCCACGCGGTTCGCCGTACCCGTCTTGCCCGCGACCCGGTAGCCGGGGATGCGCGCCTTGGTGCCGGTGCCCTCCTCGTCGTCCACCACCGACTCCAGCATCCGGGCGAGGGTCTTCGCCGTCCGTTCGCTGATCACCCGCTTCTTCCGGGGCTCGGGTGCGCGGGTGAAGGTCCCGTCGGGTCCCTTGGTGCCGCGCACCAGGGTGGGCTCGACGCGCACCCCGTCGTTGGCGATGGTCGAGTACACGGAGGCGGCCTGCATCGCGTTGATGGACACGCCCTGGCCGAAAGGAATCGTGTACTGCTGCGAGGTCGACCACTGCTCGGGCGGCGCCAGGATGCCCTTGGTCTCGCCCGGGAAGCCCAGTCCCGTGGGGCCGCCGAGGCCGAAGCGGCGCAGGTAGTCGTAGAGCACCTTGTTGGCGGCGGACTGGGTCTTGCCGAGCTGTCCGGTGGCCAGGATGGTGCCGATGTTGCTGGACTTGGCGAGCACCCCGTTGAGGGTCAGGTACCAGGTCGGGTGGTCGACGTCGTCCTTGAAGAGACGGTCGCCGCGGTGCAGCCGGTTGGGCACCACGACATGGGTGAGCGGAGTGGCGGCGTTCTCCTCGAGCACGGCCGCCATCGACAGCACCTTGGCGGTGGAGCCGGGCTCGTAGGCGTCCTGGAGGGCGGCGTTGCCGAGCGCGTCCGGGTCGGCCTCGGAGAGGTTGTTGGGGTCGAAGCCGGGCGCGTTGGCCATGGCGAGGACCTCGCCGGTGCGGGTGTCCTGGACGATCACATAGCCGCGGTCGGCCCGGGACTTGGCCACCTGCTTGCTGATGGCGTTCTGCGCGGCCCACTGGATGTCGCGGTCGATGGTCAGCTCGACGTCGCTGCCGGGCACCGCCGGGGTCTCGGTGGAGTCGGCGGTGGGCACCAGCCGGCCGCCCGACTGGGCGTAGCGGATCTTGCCGTCCTTGCCGGTGAGCTCCTCGTCCAGCTGCAGCTCGATGCCGCCGCCTCCCCGGCCGGAGGCGTTGACCCAGCCCAGTATCCCGGCGGCCAGCTCGTTGTTGGGGTACACCCGCTTGCTGGTGGGCACGGAGAAGACCCCGGACAGTACGTTGACCGTGGACTTGTCGCGCTGCGCCTTCTTGGCCAGCGCGGACTTCAGGTCCTTGATCTGCTTCCAGACCTGCGGCGTCTGCCGTCCCGCGAGTTTGACGTAGCGCAGCCCCTTGTTCTCCGGGCGGAGCTTGGCGACCAGCTTCTCCTCGCTCTGGCCGAGGATCGGGGCGAGCAGGGCGGCGGCCTGCTCCGGGCCGTCGCCGGTCTTCAGCTGCTCCGGGGTGAACATGGTGGGGTCGGCGGTGATGTCGTAGGCGTCCACGCTGGTCGCCAGGGCCACCCCGTTGCGGTCGGTGATCTCGCCGCGCTCGGCGGCGAGCACCTGGCCGACATAGCGGTTCTGCGCCGCCTTGGCCGCGTAGGTGCTCGCGTCGACGGCCTGCACCTGGAACAGGCGGATCACGAAGGCGATCATGACGAGGGTCAGGGCCAGGCCGACCAGGCGCAGCCGGGGGCGCGGGCTGCCCAGGCGGATGGTGCGCGGGGCCGGGCGGGGCGGTCCCGGGCGGCGGGCGGGGCGGGCGCCGGGCCCGGGGCGCCGCTCGCCCGGGCGGACGGGCCTGGCGGGTCCGGGTACGCGGCGGCGCGGCGCTTCCCTGTCGGACACTTCCGTCACCTGCCGGGGGTCGTCGCGGGGGCGGGGGTGGTGGGGCCGGCCTCGGGGGCCGGGGGTGTCGCCTCGGGGGGCGGGGAGGTCGCCGAGGTCAGCGCCTCGGGCGGCAGGACCATCGGGACCGGGGCGCCAGGAGCGGGCCGGGGCACGCCCTTGACCTTGCCGTCGGGGCCGAGGAAGGCGGGGTCGCCGCCGGGCACCATGCCCAGTTCCCCGGCGCGGCGCTGGAGGGCGTCGGGCGCGGAGTAGGCGTCGATGTCCCGCTGCAGGGACTGCTCCTCGTCGGTGAGGTTCTTGGTCTCGCGCTGGAGGTCGTCGAGCTCGAAGGCGCCCTCGCTGAGCGCGGAGTTCAGCACCAGGAGCCCGATGAGACCGCCGCCGAGGAGCAGGACGACGAGGAGGACGAACGGGGTGCGGGCCGCCTGGGCACGTCCGGAGGGGATGAGCCGGGCGAGGCGGGCCGCCCTCCCCTTCAGTTCGGGTTTCCTGGTCACTCACGCTCCCTGAGTCGTCACACAGCTCCGCCGGGTCCGCCCCGCTCAGTCGTCGGCGTCCTCCCTGATGCGCTGGGCGGCGCGCAGCCGGGCGGGGGCCGCCCGCCGGTTCGCGGCGATCTCCTCCTCGGTGGGAAGTTCGGCACCGCGCGTGAGCAGCTTGAGCCGGGGCTGGTAGCGCTCCGGGACCACCGGAAGACCGGGCGGCGCGGTGGTGGCTGCGCCGGCCGCGAACACCTGCTTGACCAGCCGGTCCTCCAGCGAGTGGTACGACAGCACGGCGATCCGTCCGTCCACGGCGAGCGCCTTCACGGCGGCCGGGATCGCCCGCTCCAGCACGGCGAGTTCGCCGTTGACCTCGATCCTGAGGGCCTGGAAGGTGCGCTTGGCCGGGTTGCCGCCAGTGCGCTTGGCGGCCTGGGGCAGCGCGTCGCGGATCAGCTCGACCAGGCGGGCGCTGGTGGTGAACGGCTCCTTCTCGCGCTCCCGGACGATCGCGGCCACGATGCGCCGGGCCTGCTTCTCCTCGCCGTAGGAGCGCAGGATGCGGACGAGTTCGCCGGGCGGGTAGGTGTTGAGGACCTCGGCGGCGCTGATGCCGGTCGTCTGGTCCATCCGCATGTCGAGCGGAGCGTCCTGGGCATAGGCGAAGCCGCGGTCGGCCTCGTCGAGCTGCATGGACGACACCCCGAGGTCGAACAGGACGCCCTGCACGCGCGGGACGCCGAGCCGGCCGAGCACCTCGGGCAGCTCGTCGTAGACGGCGTGCACCAGGGTGGCGCGCTCGCCGTAGGGGGCGAGGCGTTCGCCGGACAGGCGCAGGGCCTCCTTGTCGCGGTCCAGGGCGACCAGGCGGACCTCGGGGAAGCGTTCGAGGAGCGCCTCGCTGTGGCCGCCGAGGCCGAGGGTGCAGTCGACGACGACCGCTCCGGGCCGCTCCAGGGCGGGCGCCAGCAGGTCCAGACACCGCTGGAGCATCACCGGGACGTGTCGACTCTGGCTCAAGGGGCCCTCTCATGTCCGGCGCGACGCCGACGCAGGGCCGGGTCACCTCGCCCCTGTCCCGGGAAGGGGGCGGCCTGCCGGCGCCTGGGGCGTCGGCCGACCGGGAGCGGGAGGAGGCCGAGCCGTACGTACGCGCCGCGCACGCGGGGGATCTCCGGGCGCGGCCCGGGTTTCCGGGGAGATCAGTGCAGCGGGGAGTCACGCCTCCCGCTTCGCGCCACTTTAGTCCACCGCGGGGCCCGGTCAATCAACCGGCCTGCGCGTCGCGGTCCCGTGCAGGGCTGGGGCGCAGGGGCGCGGCGGGACACGGCCGGGGGCCCGGGAAACACCCGGAAGACGGAGCTCACACCACTCGTGTGGATTCCCTCACAGCGCGTCGCGATGACACTCTTGTCCCGGCTTTGTCCCTAGTTCACGGCGAGCCCGGCACGGGCGTGACCAGTACCGTCGGAAGTATGACGACTTCTGCATCGGTTCCTGCGGACCGCGCGAGCGCTTCCACCGGCGGCCGCACGGTCACCGATCGTCTGGTCGAGGCCAACCGGGAGTACGCCGACGTCTTCACCGACCCCGGGATGGACGCCCGGCCGGTGCTGCGGGTGGCGATCGTGGCCTGCATGGACGCCCGCCTCGACCTGCACGCCGCGCTGGGCCTGGAGCTCGGCGACTGTCACACCATCCGCAACGCCGGCGGTGTGGTCACCGACGACGTGATCCGCTCACTGACCATCAGCCAGCGGGCGCTGGGCACCCGCAGCGTGGTGCTGATCCATCACACCGACTGCGGTCTGGAGTCGCTCACCGAGGAGTTCCGGCACGAGCTGGAGATGGAGGTGGGCCAGCGTCCCGCCTGGGCGGTGGAGGCGTTCCGGGACGTCGACCAGGACGTACGGCAGTCCATGCAGCGGGTGCGGACCTCGCCGTTCCTGCTGCACACCGACGACGTGCGCGGGTTCGTGTTCGATGTGAAGACCGGTCTGCTGCGCGAGATCGACCCCGCCTGACCTGCCCGCCCGTCTGGACCGGCCCGATCCCCCGGGTTTCACAAACGTCGTAAGATCCGACATATCGCCGTCAGTTGCCCACAGGCGAGTGACACGAATCGGTAACGGCAGCAAGAATGCGGGGGTGGCGCCACGCGAAGCTGTTCGCGTGGGGCACACGAGATTCGGGGTGGGCCGGTCCGCACTGCATGCGTCGGCCCGGGAAATATGGGGTCCTCCGCTCGACAAGGAGCGCGGGGAAAGGCCGAGGAGGGCCGGGTGACGACCTATGACGATCGAGCGAGCCTCACTGATCTGACCGCCGTCGCGGAGCGCGTGCGGAGTTCGGTGGAGGGCGTGATCGAGGGCAAGCCCGAGGTCGTACGGCTCTCGCTGACCGTACTGCTCGCCGAGGGGCATCTGCTCATCGAGGATGTCCCGGGGGTCGGCAAGACGATGCTGGCGAAGGCGCTGGCGCGGTCGATCGACTGCTCGGTGCGGCGCATCCAGTTCACGCCGGACCTGCTGCCCTCGGACATCACCGGTGTGTCCATCTGGGACCAGCAGCGCCGCGACTTCGAGTTCAAACCGGGCGCGATCTTCGCGCAGGTGGTGATCGGCGACGAGATCAACCGCGCCTCGCCCAAGACGCAGTCCGCGCTCCTGGAGTCCATGGAGGAGCGCCAGGTCACCATCGACGGGCAGACCTACGAGCTGCCCAGCCCGTTCATGGTGGTGGCCACGCAGAACCCGGTCGAGATGGAGGGCACCTATCCGCTGCCCGAGGCCCAGCGCGACCGCTTCATGGCCCGGGTCTCGGTCGGCTATCCGAGCGCCGAGGCCGAGCTGCAGATGCTGGACGTGCACGGCGGCGTCTCCCCGCTGGAGGACCTCCAGCCGGTGGCGCACGCGCACGAGATCCTCAAGCTGATCGAGGCGGTGCGCGGGGTCCATGTGGCCGAGCCGGTGCGCCGCTACGCGGTGGACCTGGTCGGCGCCACCCGCACCCACCCGGAGCTCAGACTCGGCGCCTCCCCGCGCGCCACGCTGCACCTGCTGCGCGCGGCGAAGGCGTCCGCGGCGCTCAGCGGGCGGGACTACGCGCTGCCGGACGACGTGCAGGCACTCGCCGTGGCCGTGCTCGCGCACCGGCTGCTGCCCACCGCCCAGGCCCAGCTCAACCGCCGTACCGCCGAGCAGGTGGTGCACGACATCCTGCAGCGCACCCCGGTGCCGGCGGCGGCCCCGCAGCAGACCGCGTTCGGTGTGGGCGGCCGGGGCGCGGCCTTCGGCCAGCAGCCGCCGCGGAGGCTGTGATGACCACCGCGGGTGCGGTCCACACCGAGGGCGCCGACGGCGGCCGGGGCGGACTGCGCACGGCCCTGGCCGGGCTGACCACCCGCGGGCGCTCGTTCCTGGCCGCCGGGGTGGCCGCCGCGATCTGCGCCTACGTCCTCGGCCAGAGCGATCTGCTGCGGGTCGGCCTGCTGCTCGCGGTGCTGCCGCTGGTGTGCGCGGTGGTGCTGTTCCGCACCCGCTACCGGGTGGCCGGCAGCCGCCGGCTCTCCCCCGCGCGGGTGCCGGCCGGCAGCGAGGCCCGGGTGCACCTGCGGATGGACAACATCTCCCGGCTGCCCACCGGGCTGCTGATGCTGCAGGACCGGGTGCCCTATGTGCTCGGACCCCGGCCCCGCTTCGTGCTGGACCGGGTGGAGCCCGGCGGACGGCGCGAGGTGTCCTACCGGGTCCGCTCGGATCTGCGCGGCCGCTATCCGCTGGGGCCGCTGCAGCTGCGGCTCTCGGACCCGTTCGGGATGTGCGAGCTGACCCGCTCCTTCTCCACGTACGACACGCTCACCGTGATCCCGCGCGTGGAGCCGCTGCCGCCGGTGCGGCTGAGCGGCGAGGCCAAGGGCTACGGGGACGGCCGGCAGCGGGCGCTGGCACTGGCCGGCGAGGACGACGTGATCCCGCGCGGCTACCGCTACGGCGACGACCTGCGCCGGGTGCACTGGCGCTCCACGGCCCGCTACGGCGAGCTGATGGTGCGGCGCGAGGAGCAGCCGCAGCGGGCTCGCTGCACCGTGCTGCTGGACACCCGGGCCGTCGCCTACCAGGGCGCGGGCCCCGACTCGGCCTTCGAGTGGGCGGTCTCCGGTGCGGCCTCGGTGCTGGTGCACATGCTGGAGCGCGGCTTCTCGGTGCGGCTGCTCACCGACACCGGACAGGTGGTGCCGGGCGAGGGCTCCGACGGCTTCGCGGGGGCGAACCAGGAGTCCGCGGACGCGGCCGGGCTGATGATGGACACCCTGGCGGTCGTGGACCACTCCGACGGGGCGGGCCTGTCGCGCGCCTACGACGTGCTGCGCGGCGGGAACGAGGGGCTGCTCGTGGCGTTCCTCGGGGATCTCGACGAGGAGCAGGCCGCGGTGCTGGGGCGGATGCGGCAGCGCAGCGGGGGCGCGCTCGCCTTCCTGCTGGACAGCGCCTCATGGATGCGGGACGCCGCCCCGGCGCCCGGCGGCCGGGACCGCGGCGCCGATCAGCTGCGGCTGCTGCGCGAGGCGGGCTGGACGGCCCTGGCGGCGCCGCGGGGCGCGTCACTGAACGAGCTGTGGCGGCGGGCCGAGCAGGAGCGTTCCGGCCTGGCCGCGGCGAGCGGTGGGGAGGGACGCTCATGAGCGGGCGGGTACGGCTGACGCTGGCCGCGTGGCTGGCCACGCTGCTGGCGGCGAGCGCGCTGCTGCCCCTGGTCAAGCCGGCCACCTGGATCATCCAGGCGGCCTTTCTGCTCGCCGTGCAGTCGGGCGTGGGCGCCGCGGCCCGGCGGGTGCCGCTGCCGCGCCCGCTGACGGTGGCGGCGCAGGCGCTGGTGACGCTGCTGCTGATGACCCTGGTGTTCGCCCGGGAACACGCCTTCGCCGGGGTGCTGCCGGGGCCGGACGCCTTCCGGTCCCTCGCCGAGCTGCTGGAGCGGGGCGGCGAGGACGTCAGCCGGTACGCGATCCCGGCGCCGCTGACCGACGGCATCCGGCTGATGCTGATCGGCGGGGTGCTGATCATCGGGCTGCTGGTGGACGTCCTCGCGGTGACCTTCCGCAGCGCGGCCCCGGCGGGGCTTCCGCTGCTCGCCCTGTACTCGGTGGCGGCCGGTCTGTCCGACGGCGGCAGCGACTGGGTGTGGTTCCTGCTGGCGGCGGCCGGATATCTGATGCTGCTGCTGGCCGAGGGCCGCGACCGGCTCTCGGCGTGGGGGCGGGTCTTCAGCGGTACCTCGCGCGGGCCGGGTGAGCCGACCGGGCCGGCCGCTCCGGTGCGAACCGGCAGGCGGATCGGGGTACTGGCGCTGGGCATCGCCCTGGTGGTGCCGCTCGGTCTGCCCGCGATGAACGGCGGGCTGCTGGACCCGGCGGGCGCCGGCGTCGGTTCGGGCCCCGGCGGCGGCGGGACCATCTCCGCGGTGAACCCGCTGGTGTCGCTGCGCGACTCGCTGAACGTGGACGAGGACCGTCAGGTGATGTCGGTGCGCACCGAGATCGAGAACCTGTCGGACCTGTACCTGCGCATCGTGTCCCTGGACGACTTCGACGGCACCACCTGGAAGCCGTCGAAGCGGTCGATCACCACGGTGCCCGAGGGTGCCTTCCCGACCCCGGCGGGCCTCGGCCCGGACGTGGCGCGCAAGGAGTTCGCGACCACCATCTCCACCGCCGAGTGGTACGGGCAGGACTGGCTGCCGATGCCGTACCCGCCGAGCGGTGTGGACATCCGGGGCAACTGGCGCTACGAGCCGGTCGGCATGACGCTGGTCGGCGACCACGGGCAGAACACCCGGGATCTGACCTACTCGGTGCGCGGCCTGGACGTGCGGCCGACGGCGAAGCAGCTGTCCGACGCCCCGGCACCGCCGCCCGCTCTGCGCCGCGAGTACACCGAGCTGCCGGACTCCCTGCCCTCGGTGGTCTCCCGCACCGCCCGCGAGGTCACCCAGGGCGCGAAGACCCCCTACGACCAGGCGGTCAAGCTCCAGGACTATTTCGCCGTGACCGGGGGCTTCGAGTACGACACCCAGGTGGACGTGGGCAGCGGCTCGCGGGCGATCGCCCGCTTCCTGCGGGACAAGCAGGGCTTCTGCGTGCACTTCTCCTTCGCCATGGCGTCGATGGCCCGCTCCCTGGGCATACCGGCCCGGGTCGCGGTGGGCTTCGCGCCGGGCACCCCGCAGGCCGACGGCACGGTGTCGGTGGGGCTGCGCGACGCGCACGCCTGGCCCGAGCTGTACTTCGAGGGAGTCGGCTGGACCCGCTTCGAGCCCACCCCCACCCGCGGCTCCATCCCCGCGTACACGGTCCCGGACACCGACGACAGCCAGCTGCCGGACCCGGCCCGGCCGTCCGCCCAGGAGTCCTCCTCGGCACCGTCGGCGGCCCCCTCGCAGAGCGAGAGCTGCCCGGTGGAGCAGCGGAAGCTGGACGGCGGGTGCCCCGGCGAGTCGGCGCAGGCCGCGCTGCCCGGTGACGGGGACGGCCCCAAGTGGTACGCGCTGCTGATGTGGGCACTGGCCGGGCTGGCCGTGCTGGCGGTGCCGCTGACGCCGCTGCTGTGGCGGCTGCGCACGCGCGCGGTGCGCCTGGGCGCGCACGGCCGCTCGGACGCGGACGCGGCGCCGCACATCATGGCCGTCTGGGACGAGCTGATCGACACGGCGTGGGACTACGGCATCCTGCCGGACGAGTCGCTCACCCCGCGCAAGGCGGCCGCCCGGATCGTGCGCCTGGGCCACCTCGACGAGGCCGCCGCGGCCTCGGTGCACCGGGTGGCCGGCGCGGTGGAGCAGGTGCTGTACGCCCCGCAGCCCCGCCCGGTCGCCGGGCTCACGGAGGACGTCCGCCGGGTGATCACCGGCCTGCGCTCCACGGCGGGCCGCGCCACCCGCCTCCGCGCCCTCTTCGCCCCGCGCTCCACGGCCCGGGTGAGCTGGGCGGTGTCCTCCTGGTGGGCCGGCGTGCGGGGACGGGCTGCGGCCCTGCGCCCCGCATGGCTCACCAGGGCGCCGGCCTGGCGCCGCCCGTCACGGCAGCAGAGCTGAGAACGCAACCCCGGCCGGGGCAGGTCCCGGAGGCGGGCGTGTCCCGGCAGCGGGCGGGTCCAGCGGGCGGGTCCCGGCCGCGGGCAGGTCGTCGTGGTGGCGGCGGCACACACAGCCGGCGCGGGGCCCACGTCCCCGGCCCCGCCCGTGGATCAGGGGGGACGGCCGCTGGAACCACCCGTGCTCACGGCCACCCGACATGCGTCAGGGGGTGACCACCCTCCGGGGTGGTCACCCCCTGACCGACGTTTCGCGTCTTCGTCTGTGCACAGCAGGCTGCTGCCGCCGGCCGGCGGATGCTGCCGCGGGCGTCAGGTCAGTGGCCGCCCTGTTCGTCGCGGCGGCGCTGCCAGCGCTCCTCGATGCGGTCCATCATCGAGCGCCGTTGCCTGCCCTGCCGGCCCGTGTGCGGGGCCGCGCCGGGGGGCTGCTGTTCACCGGGCTTGGGGGCCTTGCGCCAGCCGGTCACGGCGAGGACCGCGCAGCCCAGCATGACGAGGAACCCCACCACGCTGAGCCAGACCTGCTGGGCGACCATACCGGCCATGAGGAGCGCAATACCTGCGAGGAAGCCCGCGACCGCCTGGTAGACCCGCCGCCGGGTGTACGTACGCAGCCCGCTTCCCTCGAGCGCCGACGCGAACTTGGGATCTTCGGCGTACAGCGCTCGCTCCATTTGCTCGAGCATGCGCTGCTCGTGCTCCGAGAGCGGCACGGAGTCCTCCTCATCGTGCAGTCGCCGGGGCGACCGGGGGGGTCTCTTCAGGATAGGCAGGGAATCGCCCCCGTGAAACCCGCCCCTCTGCGCCAATTGGCCAACCGGATCCGCCAGTGACGTCCCGGCTCGCTGAGGTTCACATTCCCCTGGAGCCGACCCGTCATGCCGGACGGTCTCCCTCGATCATACGGCGCTCGGCCGCCATTCGGGGGGCCTGTGGCGGACTCCATGGGCGAGGGGTACGGCCCGGCGACGGGGCGCTGATCAGCGGCGCCCTGCCGGGGAGCCGGCCGCGGTGCTCATCCGGCCGCGGACCCGGCAGCCTCGCCGAGCACGTGCAGCTGGGTGGCCACGGAGTGGAAGGCGGCGAGCTCGGCCGCGGCGGCCTCCAGCTTCAGCAGGGCGTCGAGGGCGCCGGGCTCGGTGTCCACGAGCACTCCGGGCACGAGGTCGGAGAAGACCCGCACGCCGTGCACCGCCCCGACCCGCAGGCCGGCCTGCTCGACGAGCCCGGTGAGCTGCTCGGCGGTGAAGCGCCGCGGCACGGGGTCACCCGAGCCCCATCGGCCGTTCGGGTCCGTGAGCGCCTGGTGGGCCTCGGCGAAGTGCCCGGCCAGCGCGCGGGCGAGCACGGCACCGCCGAGCCCCGCGGCGAGCAGACTGAGCACACCACCGGGCCGCAGCGCGGCGACCGCGTTGCGCACGCCCTCCGCCGGGTCGTCCACGTACTCCAGGACACCGTGGCAGAGCACGATGTCGTAGCCGCCGCGCCGGGCCACGTCGAGCAGGCCGTGGGCGTCGCCCTGCACGCCCCGGACGCGCTCGGCGACATCGGCCTCGGCGGCACGGCGCTCGAGGGCGAACAGCGCGTTGGGGCTGGGGTCGACCACGGTGACCCGGTGGCCGAGGCGGGCGAGGGGCACGGCGAAGTTGCCGCTGCCGCCGCCGGTGTCGAGCACGTCCAGGGCCTGCCGTCCGGTCGCCTTGACCCGGCGCTCCAGGGCGTCCTGGAGAACCTCCCAGACCACGGCGGTACGCAGGGCGGCGCGGGGGCGCAGGTCCGACACGGCAGTTGACTCCTCGGCGCGGCACCGCCTCGTTCTCGGCGGAGCGATCGGTCTGTCTCCCCCGGCCCCCTCGGCGGGGGCGGCGGGGCGAAGGCTTCAGGCGACTCCCACCCTATTGCCTATGCGGCGGTACCCGGTCACCTGCCTGCGGTGCGACCGCGGGGCCGTCGCCCGCGCGGGTGCCCGTCAGCCGGCGTCCGGCATCCCCTGGTCGGGCATCCCCTGGCTGCGGGGCGGGACGCCGCGTGCCGTGCCCTCGCCCGACGGGGCGTCCGTGTCGGGGCGCGGCTGGGGCAGGACCGGCTGCAGGACCAGCATCCGCTCCACCAGGCGCAGGAACATCGCCACGTCCCGTATCAGGTCGTCGGCGTCCCGTCGGCTCGCCGCGCCCTGGACACCCGCCTCCGCCAGGGCGCGGCGCCGGGCGCCGGAGGCGAAGAGGGCGCACCACTCGGTGAGTTCGGGTGCGATCTCGGGGAGCACTTCCCAGGCGCTCCTGATCTTCGCCCTGGCCCGGGGCGAGGTCTCGGGCCTGCCTCGCGCCGCGAGGACGGCCGCCGCGGTGCGCAGGGCCGCGAGGTGGGCCGTGGCGTAGCGCTCGTTGGGGGTGTCGAGGACGGCGGCCTCGTCGAGTCCGGCACGGGCCTGGGCGAGCAGGTCGAGGGCGGCGGGCGGGGCCGCGGCACGGCGGAGCACGGGGTGGATGTCGCTCGCCGGGCCGGTCAGTGAGGGGGCAGGGCCGGTGGCGCGGCGCCGGCGGGCGGCAGCTGCGGACGAGTGGGCCATGACGAACCTCCTGTCGTCTTCGTGACGGCACGCCCGGTGAGGGGGTGCCGTATGCCCTCATCGTGCGGTATGGCACTGACAATCCGTTCTGACCAGGGGTTTTGCCTCGATCGACCGTTCGGGTTAGCTTTTGCACTGACCAGTCAGTTCAAAAACAGTCCCCTTCGGGGGCTTCTGAAATGAGGGACGCATGGGGGGCGTTGTGGGCGGTCCGCCCGGACTCGCCGTCTCCGCCCGGGACTTCGGGCTCAAGGGACCGCGGGGCTGGGTGTTCCGCGGCATCACCGTGGAGGCGGAGCCCGGCTCGCTGATCACCGTCGCGGGACCGTCCGGCTCCGGCCGCACCTGTCTGCTGCTGGCGCTCACCGGGCGGATGAAGCCGACCGCCGGGTCCGCCTCGGTGGGCGGTCACGAGCTGCCGAAGCGCATGGCGGCACTGCGCCGGGTCAGCGCGCTGGCGCACGTCACCGGCGTGACCGACCTCGACCCGGCACTGACCGTCGGCGAGCATCTGCGCGAACGGGCGCTGCTGCAGCGCCGCTTCACCTCGCTGCGCGCGCTGCTGCGCCCGCGCCGGGAGCGGGCGGCCCGGACGCGGCGGGACATCGAGGCGGCGCTCACCGCCGCCGGGCTCGACATCGAGTCGCTGCCCAAGGGGGCGCGGACGGCGGTCCGGGACCTGGAGCGGACGGAGGCGCTGCGGCTGTCCCTGGCGCTGGCCCTGATCGGGCGTCCGCGGCTGCTCGGGGTGGACGACACGGACCTGAAGCTGTCGGCCGCCGAGCGAGCGGAGATCTGGAACCAGCTGAGGTCGCTCACCGAGCGGGGCATCACGGTGGTCGCCGTGTGCAGCGAGCCGCCCGAGGACGCGGTGGTGGTGCGCACGGACACCGGAAAGACCGGAAGGACCGGCCAGACCGGCCAGACCGGCGAGGCCGACAGCACCGGCGAGGCCGGCGAGCCCGGCGACACCGCCGGGGCCGGGTCTTCCGCCGGGGCCGGGTCCTGTGCCGGCGGCGACGGCGACGGCGGGACGAGCCACAAGGCCGGCGCGAACGGCGGTTCCGGCGGCGCCGGCGCCGCCGGAACCGCCACCGAAACCGCCACCGGAACCGGCACCAGGACCGACACCACCGCCACCGGCCCGGCCGACGAAGGCGACCACGCAGAGAAGGAGGCGGCCGATGCGCTCGCCGAGACTGGCCGCTCTTGAGCTCCGGCGCTTCGGCCGCGGCAAGCTGCCGCGCGCCGCGCTGGTCGCACTGCTGGTGCTGCCGCTGCTCTACGGGGCGCTGTACCTGTGGTCGTTCTGGGACCCGTACAGCCGGCTCGACCGCGTCCCCGTTGCGCTCGTCAACGACGACGCGGGGGCGACGGCGGACGGGAAGCGAATCACCGCGGGCGACGACATCGCCGAGGGCCTGCGCGACAGCAAGGTCTTCGACTGGCACGAGGTGAGCGCCGAGGAGGCGCGCCGGGGTGTCGAGGACGGCACCTACTACCTGTCGCTGACCATGCCGCGCGACTTCAGCCGCCGTATTGCGTCCAGTTCGGGCGACGCCCCGGAGACCGGCGCGCTCCAGGTGCGGACCAACGACGCCAACAACTACATCGTCGGGCAGATCTCCCGCTCGGTGTTCTCCGAGGTGCGCCAGGCAGCGTCCGCCAAGACCTCCCGCTCCTTCCTGGACAAGATCTTCGTCTCGTTCTCCGACATCCACGGCAAGACCAAGGAGGCGGCCGACGGGGCGGACAGGCTCAACGGCGGCATCGGCAAGGCGGAGAAGGGCTCCAAGCGGCTCGCCGACAAGCTGGGGGACGCGGAGCAGGGCAGCGGCAAGCTCGCCAAGGGCCTGAAGGACCTGCACAAGGGCGCCGGTTCGCTCAAGGACGGCTCCCGCAAGGTCGCGGACGGCACGCAGTCACTCGCCGACAAGGTGAACGCGATCGACGCCAAGGCCGGCCCGTTCCTGAAGAAGAACGAGAAGACCATCGCGAAGACGGCCCGGTTCGTCGCCGACGCCTCCAAGAAGCTCCGCGAGGACCTCGACTCCCTGCAGAAGAAGGCCCCGGGCGCGGCGAAGGACGCCCGGGAGGCGTCCGGTGCGATGGACGAGGTGTACCGGCAGCGGTGCGAGGAGGCGGCCCTGCCCGACCCCGCCTGCTCCGACCTGAAGAAGGCCAAGGACGCGGCGGCCTCGGCGGCGACGGCCGCGGAGGACGCGAGCGCGCTGGTCACCGGTCACCGCGAGGACCTGAAGAAGCTGGACGGTCATCTGCGCACGCTGGAGAAGCAGGCCGACGCCCTCGCCGACCGGGCGCCGCATCTCTCCGAGGACCTGGACGACGCCGTCACCAAGGTCAACAAGCTGAACAGCGGGGCCGGCAAGGTGGCCGCCGGTCTGAAGAAGCTGCACTCCGGGCTCGGCACCGCCAAGAAGGGCGCCGTCGACCTGGACGAGGGCGTGGGCGATCTGCGGGCCGGCGCGAAGGATCTGAACGGCGGCATCTACAAGCTCGTCGACGGCTCCGGCAAACTGGCCGGCGGGCTGCGCGACGGCGCCGAGCAGATCCCCGACTACGACAAGCAGGAGCGCGACCGGCGCACCGAGGTGATGGCCGACCCGGTGCGGCTGGCGACGCAGGATCTGCACAGGGCACCCAACTACGGCACCGGTTTCGCCCCGTACTTCATCCCGCTGTCGCTGTGGGTGGGCGCGATGGTGGCCTACATGCTGATCGCGCCGATGAACCGGCGGGCGCTGGTCGCGGGCGCCTCGGCCTGGCGGATCGCGCTGGCGGGCTGGCTGCCGGTGGTGGCGATCGGGGTGCTGCAGACGGTGGCCCTGATGTCGGTGCTGCACTGGGCGATCGGGCTGCAGATGGCCAGGGCCGCCGGGACGGTGGGATTCCTGTTCCTGGTGACGGCCTGCTTCGCGGCGATCGTGCAGTGGTGCAACGCCCGCTTCGGGGCGGCCGGGCGGATCCTCGTGCTCGCGCTGCTGATGCTCCAGCTGACCTCGGCCGGCGGCACCTACCCGGTGCAGACCAGCCCGGGCTTCTTCAACGCGCTGCATCCCTTCCTGCCGATGACCCATGTGGTGGAGGCGCTGCGCAGGCTGATCACCGGCGGCGGTCTCGGGCCGGTGTGGCAGGCGTGCGCGGTGTTGACGGCGTTCACCCTGGGCGCGCTGGCGCTGACCGCGCTGTCGGCCCGGCGCCGCCAGGTGTGGACGCTGGACAAGCTGCACCCGGAGCTGACCCTGTGAGCGGGCGGGCCACCGGGCCCGCCCGCGGGCGGTCCGGCCGTGCTGTGAGAATCAGGACCATGGAAAGCAGCAGCACCACCCCGGGTGGCAGGGCCCGCCGTGAGGCCACCCGGCAGAAGCTCTACGAGGCGGCCGTCACCCTCATCGCCGAGCAGGGCTTCTCCGCCACCACGGTGGACGAGATCGCCGAGCGGGCCGGGGTGGCCAAGGGCACGGTCTACTACAACTTCGCGAGCAAGTCGGTCCTCTTCGAGGAGCTGCTGCGGCACGGAGTGGGCCTGCTGACCGCCTCCCTGAAGGAGGCGGCGGAGCAGACGGCGGCGCGGGGCGGCAGCAGGGTGGACGCCCTGGACGCGATGATCCGCGCGGGCCTTGTCTTCATCGACCGCTACCCGGCCTTCACCCAGCTGTACGTGGCGGAGCTGTGGCGCACCAACCGGGCCTGGCAGTCCACGCTGATGGTGGTGCGGCAGCAGGCCGTGGCGGTGGTCGAGGAGGTGCTGCGCGAGGGCGTGGAGAACGGCGAGTTCAGCGAGGAGATCGACGTTCCGCTGACCGCGGCCGCGCTGGTGGGGATGGTGCTGGTGGCGGCGCTGGACTGGAAGTCCTTCCAGCCGGAGCGGTCCCTGGACGATGTGCATGCGGCCCTGTCCCGGCTGCTCCAGGGCCGGGTGAGCGGCCGCCGCTGAGGCGGGCGGTGCGCCCACGCCTCGGGGGCGGCGCGCCGGAGCGGCGGGCGGGCGGTGCACGAGAGTCCGGACGGACGGGGAACGATGACGCCGGCCCGGTGTGGCCGCGTCCCCCGCGGGCCACCGCCGGACCGGCGCCTGCACCCCGTACGTTCCCCCGCGGGGCTGCCCCGTTCGGTCGTCCCCCCGGTTCCCCCGTCTCGCTCCCGCCGACTGCGGCCGGCGGAAGGAGCGGATCATGGCCCGGGCCGTTCCGGCGCCCCGTGTCGCCGGTGCCGTCCCGGTGCCTCTCTCCGTGGTCTCCACTGTGTCGTCCCGCAGGTCGCGGCCCATCCGCCCGGGTACTCATCTCGGCACCTAGGTACGGATACTCACGGCTGTGTGCCCGGGCCCACGGCGCGCCGGCGCCGCCTGGTCACCGGCGCATGGGCGCGGGTACTCGCCTCCGGGGCGCCGGAGGGCGGCGGATACAGTCGCTGACATGGCACGTATTGCGGTGATCGGCGCCGGGATGGGCGCGATGGCGGCCGCCGCCCGGCTGGCCGTGGCGGGCCACCGGGTGGTGGTGTACGAGCGGACCGGGACCTACGGCGGTGCGGTGCGCCGGCTGGAGCGGGACGGGTTCGGTTTCGACACCGGCCCCGGTCTGTTCACCCTGCCCGCCGTGTACCGCGATCTGTTCCTGAAGACCGGCCGGGAGCCGCTGGAGGAGTGCGTCGAGCTGGTCCAGGTCGACCCGTCCTCGCACCATGTCTTCGCGGACGGCACCCGGGTGTCACTGCCCAACGCCTCCCGGGCGGGCGTGGTCCTGGCCCTGGACGAGGCGCTCGGCGCCGGGGCCGGCCGGCGCTGGGGCGACCTGCTGGTCCGGGCCCGCGAGGCATGGAACCGGATGCGCAGGCCGCTGCTCGAGGAGCCGCTGTGGCCCAACTGGCAGGTGCTGGCCGAGCGCGAGCCCTACCCGGCGGTGCCGCACCGCAGGCTGCTGCGCACCCGGGTGGCGGGCACCCTCGCCGAGGTCGGCGCCTGGGAGCTGCGCGAACCCCGGCTGATCGCGCTGCTCGAGAGCCACGCCCTCGCCTTCGGTCTGGATCCCCGCACCGCCCCGGCGAACGCGGCGATCCTGGCGTACATGGAGCACGCCTTCGGCACCTGGTACGTGCGGGGCGGCATGCGGGAGCTGGCGCGGGCGGTGTACGAGCGGTGCCTGGCCCGGAAGGTGGAGTTCGTCTTCGGTGCCGAGGTCACGGCGCTGGTGGAGAAGGACGGCCGGGCCGCCGGTGTGGAGCTGGCCGACGGGACGGTCGCCGAGGCGGACTTCGTGGTGGCCGGGGTCTCCCCGGCGGTGCTCGACCGGCTGAACCGGGGGACGCCGGTGCGCGGCGACGGCGAGGTTCCGGCGCAGCGGCCGGGGGCGAGCCGGCTGACGGTGCTGCTGGCGCTGCGCGGGGCACGCCCGGACGGCGCCGCCCACCGCACGGTGGTGCACTCCGCGGACCGGGACGCCGCACTGGAGGCGCTGTCGGGCGGCACGGGGCGGTCCGCCGCGCCCACGGTGACGGTGCTGCGGCCCGGTGATCCGGCGCTGGTGCCGGACGCGGGGCACGAGTCGGTGACGCTGACGGCGGCGGTCCCGGCCCGGGGCGGGGACCCGGCCGCCTTGGCCGAGGAGCTGATCACCGTCGCAGGACGCGCCATTCCGGATCTGCGCGAGCGGCTGCTGTGGCACCAGGTGCACACCCCGGCCGACATCGCCGAGGAGACGGGCGCCGAGGACGGCGCGGTGCCGCCCCCCGCCCTGGCCGCGGACGGCGGACGCCGGCTGCATCCCGCCAACAGCACCCGTACTCCTGGCCTGTTCACGGTGGGCGGCTGGTCCCACCCCGGCGGCGGACTGGCGCATGCCGGGATGTCGGGGGCGCTGGTCGCCGGGCTGATCGTGGAGGGTCCCGACTTCCGCGGCTCGCAGTGAGACCGGGGCCGGCGCCCGTGACCGGATCAGACAGTGAGACCGGGGCCGGCCGCCCGGAGGCCGGTCAGAAGCGGTACTGCTCGTCGTAGCCGCCCGCCGGGGGCTGCTGGCCGCCGCCCTGATAGGGGTAGGCCTGCTGCTCGGGCGGCAGCTCGCCGCCGTACGGGTCGTCGGTGGTCCGCTGCTGCGGGACCCACAGGCCGCCGCCCTGGGTGTCGCCGCCGTAGGTGCCGTACTGGTCCTGGCCGTAGGCCGCCTGCTGGCCGTACTGGTTCGGGTCGGTGTAGCCGGTGTCGTACCCGGCGCCGCCGTAGGTGCCGGTGCCGATGTACGGGTCGGAGTAGGCGGCGTACTGCTGCTGGCCGGTGTCGTAGGCCTGCTGGCCGTAGCCGGAGTAGTCGTAGGAGCCGTAGCCCTGGTCCGCGCTCTGCGTGGCGGCGGCGTACTGGTCCTGGGTCTGGGTGCCGTACCCGGTGTCGTAGATGCCGTACGAGCCGGTGTCGTCGGGCATCGGCTGGGGGGCGTAGACCGCGGTGGTCTCGGCGGCCGTCTGCCGGTCGGGGCGGCCCGGGGTGAAGACGTCGTCGCGGTCGTAGTCGTCGACCGCGTCATAGGCGGACCGGTCGCGGCCGCGTCCGGAGTCCTCCTCGTACGCGTCGCCCGCGGACGCCTCGAGATCGGAGACCTCCAGCACGGGCTCCTCGTGCTCGTGGTCCCGGCGGCCGCCGAGCACCGGCGCGTTCACCGCCCAGCCGGCGGCGAAGCCGCGGCGGAACGACAGCGTGACATAGGTCTGGCCGACCGCGAAGGCGGCGGCGCCGAGTCCGATGACGACGACGGACGCGGTGAGCACACCGGCCACGACTCCGAGGAAGCCGACGAAGGCCAGCAGCCGCCAGCGCAGACGCGCCTTGTACTGCAGCAGCACCTCGCCGAGCAGCCACAGCGCGACGATGCCGAACGCGATATAGAGGACCGTCCAGCCCATGTACGCCCCTCTCCCAGTGGCCGCTACGCAGTGTGTCGTATGCCGGTGCGACCGGTCTAGGCCTGCGGCGGGTGGTGCAGACCCAGATTCTCGTAGATTTCCAGCGTCGCCGTGGAGTTGTTCAGCGTGATGAAGTGCAGACCGGGCACTCCTTCGGCCAGCAGCCGGGCGCAGAACTCTGTGGCGAACTCGATCCCGATCGAGCGTACAGCGGCCGGATCGTCCTTCGCTGTGAGGATCCGCTCTTTCAGGTCCTCGGGGAACGACGCGTTGGTGAGGTACGGGATCCGCTCCAGCGTCTTCACGCTCGCGATCGGCATGACCTCGGGAATGATAGGGGTGTCACAGCCGGCCACGGCAACCCGGTCGCGCAGCCGCAGGTAGTCCTCCGGGTGGAAGAACATCTGGGTGATCGCGTAGTCGGCCCCGGCCCGGCACTTGTCGACGAAGTGCCGGACATCGGTGTCCCAGTCCGTGGACCGCGGGTGCATCGCGGGGAACGCGGCGACACCCACGCAGAAGTCACCGGAGGACTTGATCAGCTCCACCAGCTCGGCGGCGTAGGTGAGGCCCTGCGGGTGCGGGACCCACTCCCCCATGGGGTCGCCGGGCGGGTCGCCGCGCAGCGCGAGCATGTTGCGGATCCCGGCGTCGGCGTACTGCCCGATGATGTTGCGCAGGTCGGCGACGGAGTGGTCGACCGCAGTGAGGTGGGCGATCGGCGTCAGGGTGGTGTCCGAGGCGATCCGCTCGGTCGCCTTGACCGTGCCGGCCCTGGTGGAGCCGCCCGCGCCGTAGGTCACGGAGACGAAGTCGGGGGCCACGGCCTCGACCCGGCGCAGCGCGTTCCACAGATTGCGCTCGCCCTTCGGCGTCTTGGGCGCGTAGAACTCGAACGAGTACGTCGTCTTTCCCGTCGCGAGCATCTCGCGCACGGTTCGCGCGTGATCCGTCCGGACGGATGCGGTGCCGAGGGCCATACTCGCAGGTTAACCAGGGGTCGGCGGTCCCCCAACCACATGCGGGAGATTTGTCTGAATCGCCGACTTCTTGTCCACTCCTTGGACACACCTGAGACGACGCGGCCGAGCCGGCGGTCCGGTCAGTGGTCCTGCGCCTCGCGCACCCGGCGGGCCAGTTCGGCTGCCGCGGCGCCGGGGTCGTCGGCCTCGGTGACGGCCCGCACGACCACGATCCGGCGAGCGCCGGCGTCCAGCACCTGGTCGAGGTTGGTGAGATCGATGCCGCCGATGGCGAACCAGGGGCGGTCGGTGTCCAGGGAGGCGGCGTAGCGCACCAGGCCGAGGCCGGGCGCGGGCCGGCCGGGCTTGGTGGGGGTGGGCCAGCAGGGCCCGGTGCAGAAGTAGTCGACGCCGTCCTGGACGGCGGCCGCGGCCGCCTCCGCCTCGGCGTGGGTGGAGCGGCCGATGAGCACGTCCGGGCCGAGGATCGCCCGCGCGGCGGGCACGGGCAGGTCGCCCTGGCCGAGGTGGAGGACGTCGGCCCCTGCGGCATGGGCGACGTCCGCGCGGTCGTTGACCGCGAGCAGCTTGCCGTGCCGGGCGCAGGCCTCGGCGAGGACGGCGAGGTGCTCCAGCTCCTCGGCGGCCTCCATGCCCTTCTCCCTGAGCTGCACGATGTCGACACCGGCGGCCAGCACGGCGTCCGCGAACTCCGCGAGGTCGCCCTGGCGCTTGCGGGCGTCGGTGCACAGATAGAGCCGGGCGTCGGCGAGCCCGGCCCGGGCGGTGACGGCGGCGTCGGACATGCGGGAGTCCCCCAGGGGTCGGTCGGATCTCGGTACCGGCCGCGATCGGGCCGGTGCGAGCGGGCTGTGCGGACGACCACGGTACGAGGTCGGCGGCGGGCCGGCCCGGGATCGCCCGCGGCTGCGGGCATGCGCGCCGCCCGGGGCGGCGCGGGTGGGTGCCGCCTCCCCCGGGTCCGCACCGGCGTCGGCTGCCGGGGCCGGCAGGGACGGACCGGAACGGCCCGCCGGAGACGGCACACGAGGGTCTGGGGCCGCCGCCCGGGCGGGATGCGGCGGCCGTCTCGCTCCGAACGTCCGGCGCCGGCCGTTTCCGGGAGCGCCGGACGGGCTGTCCGTGGGGCTCTCGGGGTCCCGCTCGATCAGACCGCGAGGGCCTGGGCGCGGCGCTTCACCTCCGTACCGCGGTTCTCGCGGAGGGCCTGCGCGGGCGTGCCCGGCAGGGAGTCGTCGGGGGTGAACAGCCACTCCAGCATCTCTTCGACCGTGAAGCCGTCGTCCCTGAGGAGCGTCAGGGTGCCGGAGAGGCCCTTGACGACCCTGTCCCCGTCGATGAAGTCGGCGGGCACGTGCAGCGCGCGGTTCTCACCCCGGCGCACGGCGATGAGCTGGCCCTCCTTGACCAGCTGCCGGACGCGGGTCACCTCGACGCCGAGCTTCTCGGCGATGTCGGGCAGGGTGAGCCAGGCGGGGACGAGAGCATCGATCTTTGCGTCAATCTCGGTCACGGGACAAGCCTGCCATCTGCCACTGACAGCCGGAAGCGGGCCCGGTCCGCCTGCGTGGACGCGTCGCGGTGCGACGACGTCCGCCGTCGGTCAGGCGGTCGCCGACTTCAGGGGGCGGGCCGGGTCGGCGACCAGCTCCGGGTCGAGCCGCGCACCCGCCTCGATCAGCCGGCGCCCCTGCGTCAGGTCCCGGGGGCGGCCCACCGCGAGGAGCGCCACCAGGCGGGACTCCCGCAGCCAGCACACCGTCCACGCCGGTCCGTTCGGATCCCCGCGCCACACCGTCCGGTCGGCGTCCTCGTGATGACCGGCGTACTGCACGAACCGCCCGAACTGCTCGGACCAGAAGTACGGCACCGGGTCGTACACCGCCGAAGGCTCACCGGTGGCCGCGCCGAGGATGTTGGCGGCGACCGTGCGCGGCCCCTGCAGCGCGTTGTCCCAGTGATGGACCAGCAGCCGCTTGCCGTAGCGGCCGGAGGGGAAGGAGGCGCAGTCGCCGACCGCGTACACATCGGGCAGCGAGGTCGCCAGGGTGCGGTCGGCGAGGACCTCTCCGTGCTCCCCGAGGGCGATGCCGGACCCGGCCAGCCAGCCGGTGGCCGGGCGGGCCCCGATGCCGACCACCACGGCGCCCGCGGCGAGCCGCGAGCCGTCCGCCAGCACCACCGTGCCGGGCTCCACTCGCTCCACGCGCACCCCGGTGCGCAGCTCGACGCCGGCCTCGGCGTACCAGGCGGTCATCGGGGCGGCCACCTCGGCGGGCAGCGCCTCGGCGAGCGGCCGGTCGGCGGCCTCGACGACGGTGACCGCGCAGCCCGCCTCGCGCGCGGCGGTGGCGAACTCGGCGCCGATCCAGCCGGCCCCGGCCACCACGATGTCGTGCTGCCGGGCCAGCACCGGGCGCAGCCGCTCGGCGTCGTCGAGGGTGCGCAGCAGATGCACGCCGGGCACCCCGTCCGCGCCGGGCAGCCGGACCGGCTCCGCCCCGGTGGCGATCACCAGGACGTCGTACCGGACGGTCCCGGCCCCGGTGTCCAGTTCGTGCTCGCCGGGACGCAGGCCGAACACCTCGCAGCCCAGGCGCAGTTCGATGTCCAGCCCTTCGAAGTCGACGTCGAGGGCGGAGTCCTCGGCCTTGCCGAGCAGCACGGCCTTGGACAACGGCGGCCGGTCGTAGGGCTGGTGGGGCTCGGCGCCGAGCAGGGTGACGGTGCCGGTGTAGCCCTGCTCCCGCAGGGCGACCGCGGTCTGCACCCCGGCCATGCCCGCTCCGGCCACCACCACCCGCCCCGGCCCGGACGGCTGAGAACCCTGCGTCTGCTCGCTCACCTGATCACCATAGACATCCGGCTTCCGGTTCGGTCAGCCCCTCCGCGCCGTGGTCTCCTCCGCATCGCCCTCCGCGCGCCTCTGCACGACCCCCGCCGTCCGCGCCGCGTTCCTCCGCTCCCCCGCCCGTGCTCGCGGAGGCTCCCTTACCGCTGCGATCGGCCGCGGGCTAGGGTGGCGGGTGAAGCACTCGCGGGAGCCCGGACGCACCGGGCTGAGAGGGAGGCTGGCGGCCTCCGACCGTACGAACCTGATCCGGGTCATGCCGGCGAAGGGAGGGGCTGGACGCCCATGTCGCCCACGCGTACGTCCGACGTCCTCGTCATCGGGGGCGGTGTCATCGGTCTGGTCACGGCGTGGCGGGCCGCGCAGCGCGGTCTGTCGGTCACCGTGCTCGACCCCGAGCCGGGCGGCGGAGCCGCCCAGGTGGCCGCCGGGATGCTGGCCGCCGTCACCGAGCTGCAC
Organism: Streptomyces composti; assembly: GCF_012034205.1. GTDB lineage: Bacteria > Actinomycetota > Actinomycetes > Streptomycetales > Streptomycetaceae > Streptomyces > Streptomyces composti. Next base: position 78,206 of record NZ_JAATEM010000014.1, on the reverse strand, counting down.
TACGGCGAGGAGATGCTGCTCGGCCTGAATCTCGCCTCGGCCCGCCGCTATCCGGCCTTCGTCGCCGAGCTGATCGAGGCTTCCGGCCACGACCCCGGCTACCGCCGCTGCGGCACCCTCGCGGTGGCGCTGGACGCCGACGACCGGGCCCATCTGCGCGAGCTGCACGCGCTGCAGCAGCGGTCGGGGCTGGACTCGCAATGGCTGTCGGGGCGCGAGTGCCGGCGGCTCGAGCCGATGCTGGCGCCGGGGGTGCGCGGCGGGCTGCGGGTCGACGGCGATCACCAGATCGACCCGCGGCGGCTGGCGGCCGCGCTGGTCACCGCCTGCGAGCGGGCGGGTGCGGTGCTGCACCGCACCCGGGCCGAGCGGCTGGTGGTCACCGGCGGGCGGGCGGCCGGGGCGGTCGCCGCGGACGGCACCGGGCTGAGCGCCGGGCAGGTGGTGCTGGCCGCGGGCAGCCTGAGCGGGCGGCTCGCGGGGGTGCCCGAGGAGGTGCTGCCGCCGGTGCGGCCGGTGAAGGGTCAGGTCCTGCGGCTGAGGATGCCCGAGGAGCACGGCCCGTTCCTGAGCCGGACGGTGCGGGCGGTGGTGCGGGGCAGCCAGGTGTATCTGGTGCCGCGCGAGAGCGGCGAGCTGGTGATCGGTGCGACCAGCGAGGAGCTGGGCTGGGACACCACCGTCACCGCGGGCGGGGTGTACGAGCTGCTGCGGGACGCCCACGAGCTGGTGCCGGGCATCACCGAGCTGCCGCTCACCGAGACCCGGGCGGGGCTGCGGCCCGGCTCCCCCGACAACGCGCCGCTGCTCGGGCCGACGGACCTGGAAGGGCTGCTGCTGGCCACCGGGCACTACCGCAACGGAGTGCTGCTGACGCCGGTCACCGGGGACGTGCTGGCGCACGTCCTGACCACCGGTGAACTGCCCGAGGAGGCCCGCCCCTTCACCCCCCGGCGCTTCACCGCCGGCACAGTCATGGAGCAGCGAGTCAGGGAGCAGCCCGCATGGACACACGCATGAGCACGAACCCGAGCACGGACACGCACCCCCACACACAGACCGACGGGCAGCGGGCTCTGACCGTCTCGGTCAACGGAGAGCCCCGCGAGGTGGCGCCCGGCACCCGGCTGGATGCCGTCGTGGCCTCGCTCACCGCGGCGCCGTCGGGGGTGGCCGCCGCTCTCAACGAGACCGTCGTCCCCCGCGACCGGTGGTCCTCCACCCCCCTGTCCGAAGGGGACCGGGTGGAAGTGCTCACCGCCGTCCAGGGAGGCTGACCATGGCCGACGATCCTCTCGTTCTCGGCGGCGCGTCCTTCACGTCCCGTCTGATCATGGGCACCGGAGGGGCGCCGAGCCTCGAGGTGCTGGAGCGGGCGCTGGTGGCGTCCGGGACGGAGCTGACCACCGTCGCGATGCGGCGGGTGAACCCCTCGGTGCACGGATCCGTGCTGTCGGTGCTGCAGAGGCTGGGCATCCAGGTGCTGCCGAACACGGCCGGCTGCTTCACCGCCGGGGAGGCGGTGCTCACCGCGCGGCTGGCCCGGGAGGCGCTGGGCACCGATCTGATCAAGCTGGAGGTCATCGCCGACGAGCGGACCCTGCTGCCGGACCCGGTGGAGCTGCTGGACGCGGCGGAGACGCTGGTGGACGACGGGTTCACGGTGCTGCCGTACACCAATGACGATCCGGTGCTGGCCCGGAAGCTGGAGGACGTGGGCTGCGCGGCGGTGATGCCGCTGGGCTCCCCCATCGGGTCGGGGCTGGGCATCCGCAACCCGCACAACTTCGAGCTGATCGTGGAGCGGGCCGGGGTGCCGGTGATCCTGGACGCCGGCGCCGGTACGGCGTCGGACGCGGCCCTGGCGATGGAGCTGGGCTGTGCGGGGGTGATGCTGGCCTCCGCGGTGACCCGGGCCCAGGAGCCGGTGCTGATGGCCCAGGCGATGCGCAGCGCGGTGGAGGCGGGCAGGCTCGCCCGGCTGGCCGGACGCATCCCCAAGCGGCATTTCGCCGAGGCGTCCTCCCCGGCCGAGGGACTCGCGGCCCTGGACCCGGAGCGGCCCGCCTTCTGAGGGGCTCCCGGGTGCGCGCGGATGTGCGAGACGCGTCACAGCTCCGCTGCAATAGGGCCCTGGACAGGGGTGGACGGGGTCGGGGGGCCGGTTGCGGCTCGTAGACTCCCTGCGTGGACACGACCCTTCAGGACCCTCTGGTCGGGCAGGTGCTCGACGGCCGGTATCGCGTCGACGCCCGGATCGCGGTCGGCGGGATGGCAACGGTCTACCGGGCCCTGGACACCCGCCTGGACCGGGTGCTCGCCGTCAAGGTGATGCACCCCTCCCTCGCCGCCGACGCCTCGTTCGTCGAGCGGTTCATCCGGGAGGCGAAGTCGGTCGCGCGGCTGGCCCACCCCAATGTGGTGCAGGTCTTCGACCAGGGCACCGACGGGGCGTACGTCTACCTGGCGATGGAGTACATCGCCGGCTGCACCCTCCGCGACGTGCTGCGCGAGCGGGGCGCGCTCCAGCCGCGGGCCGCGCTGGACGTGCTGGAGCCGGTGCTGGCCGCGCTCGGCGCCGCGCACCGCGCCGGTTTCGTGCACCGGGACATGAAGCCGGAGAACGTCCTCATCGGGGACGACGGCCGGGTCAAGGTCGCCGACTTCGGTCTGGTACGTGCCGTGGACTCGGTGACCAACACCACCGGTACCGTGCTCGGCACGGTCTCCTACCTCGCGCCCGAGCAGATCGAGCACGGCACCGCCGATCCCCGGGTCGACGTCTACGCCTGCGGCATCCTGCTCTACGAGATGCTCACCGGCGAGAAGCCGCACGACGGCGACTCCCCCGCGACCGTGCTGTACAAGCATCTCCACGACGACGTGCCGCCGCCCTCGGCCGTGGTGCCCGGCATGGCCTACGAGCTGGACGAGCTGGTGGCCGCCGCGACGGCGCGCTCGGCCGCGATCCGCCCGCAGGACGCGGTGGCGCTGCTGGCCCGGGTCCGCGAGGCGCGCGCCCGGCTCGACGACGAGCAGCTGGACGCCGTGCCGCCGCAGGCCCTGTCCTCGGAGCACGACATCTCCGAGGACCGTACGAGCGTCATCCCCAGGTCGCTGACCATGCCCCGGCCGCTGCCGATCGACGGGGACGAAGCGGACGACCCGGACGCCGGTGACGTGCACCGCACCAGCCGGCTGGCGTCACCGCCGCTGCCGCCCCGGCGGCGCCCGGCGCTGCGGCGCGGCCCGATGACCGTGGTGGTGGCGGTGCTGCTGGTGCTCGGCCTCGGCACCGGCATCTGGTACATCAACTCCGGCCAGTTCACCAAGGTGCCGCCGCTGCTGGCGAAGACCGAGCAGCAGGCCCGGGACCGGCTGGCCGAGGAGGGCCTCGAGGTCGGTGAGGTCACCGAGGAGTACAGCGACACCGTGGAGCGGGGCACCGTGATCAGCACGGACCCGAAGGCGGGCGCCCGGATCCGGGGCAACGGCTCGGTGTCGCTGGTGATCTCCAAGGGCCCGCAGCGTGTGCGGGTGCCCGATCTGGACGGCTACCCGCTGGACAAGGCGCGCGCCCTGCTGAAGGAGGAGGGCCTGGAGCCGGGCATGGTGACCCGCGAGTTCAGCGACTCCGTGCCGCGCGGCTCGGTGATCTCCACCAGGCCGGGCAAGGGCACCAAGGTCCGCGGCGGCGCTGCGGTGGCGCTCACGGTGAGCAAGGGCAGCCCGGTGGACGTACCGGACGTGACCGGCGACGACCTGGCGGACGCGCGGGCGGCGCTGCGGGAGGCCGGGCTGAAGGTGAAGGTGGCTCCCCAGCGGGTCACCTCCGAGCACGAGGCGGGCCGGGTGGCCCGGCAGAACCCGGCTCCTGGCGGCCGGGCGGCCGAGGGCGACACGGTGACGCTGACGCTGTCCAAGGGCCCGGAGATGGTCGAGGTGCCGGACGTGGTCGGCGACAGCGTGGACGAGGCCAGGGAGAAGCTGGAGGGGGCCGGGTTCGAGGTCGACGAGGACCGGGGTCTGCTCGGGCTGTTCGGCGACACCGTCAAGGACCAGTCGGTGGCGGGCGGAGAGAAGGCGCCCAAGGGCTCGACGATCACCATCAAGATCAGGTGAGGTGCGCGAAGGTGCAGGCCCCGTCCCGGGTGCCCCGGCGGTCATGACACCCTGAACGGGTGAAGGATCGTCTCCCCCGCAACCCGGTCGGCGGCCATGTGCCCGTGGCCGGCGGTCTGCACTCCACCGGCCTGGCCTACGCCCGTGAGATGGGCGCCGAGGCCGTGCAGGTCTTCGTCGCCAACCCCCGCGGCTGGGCCACCCCGGGGGGCAGCCCGCGGCAGGACGAGGCGTTCCGGGCGGCCTGCGCCGAGGAGGGCGTCCCGGCGTATGTGCACGCCCCGTATCTGATCAACTTCGGTTCCCACACGGAGGCGACCGTCGATTCCTCGGTCGCCTCGCTGCGGCACTCGCTGCGCCGCGGGCGGGAGATCGGCGCCCTCGGTGTGGTGGTGCACACCGGCAGCGCGACCGGCGGGCGGGAGCGCCCGGTGGCGCTCCGGCAGGTGCGCGAGCGCATGCTGCCGCTGCTGGACGAGCTGACCCACCCCGACGATCCGTATCTGCTCCTCGAGCCCACGGCGGGCCAGGGCGCCTCGCTGTGCTCGCTGGTCCGGGACCTCGGGCCGTACTTCGAGGCGCTCGAGGCGCATCCGCGGCTCGGGGTGTGCCTGGACACCTGCCATGTCTTCGCGGCCGGCCACGACCTGACCGGACCGGACGGGATGCACCGGACGCTGGACGAGCTGGTGGACACCGTCGGCGAGGGCCGGCTGAGGCTGATCCACGCCAATGACTCGCTGGACGTGGTGGGCGCGCACAAGGACCGGCATGCCAACATCGGCGCCGGCCATATCGGCGAGGAGCCGTTCCGGGCGCTGATGACCCACCCGGCGACCGAGGGCGTCCCGCTGATCATCGAGACCCCGGGCGGCAAGGAGGGGCACGCGGCGGACGTGGAGCGCCTGAAGAAGCTGCGCGACGACTGACCCGCCAGACTCCGCGGGGTCTCAGAGCTCGGGCCCGTCCCCGGGCTCCTCCTGGTAGGAGTAGCGCTGCTCCTTCCAGGGGTCGCCGATGTTGTGGTAGCCGCGCTCCTCCCAGAAGCCCCGGCGGTCGGCGGTCATGTACTCCACGCCGCGGACCCATTTGGGTCCCTTCCATGCGTACAGATGGGGGACGATCAGCCGGAGCGGGAAGCCATGCTCGGCGGTGAGCAGCTCGCCGTCCTTGTGCGTGGCGAACAGGGTGCGTTCGGCGGCGAAGTCGTCGAGTCTCAGGTTGGCGCTGTAGCCGTACTCGGCCCACACCATCACATGGGTGACGTCGTCCGCGGGCGGTGCGGTCTCGAGGATGGTGCGGGCGGGGATGCCGCCCCACTCGGCGCCGACCATGCTGAACTTGGTGACGCAGTGCAGATCCGCCACCACGGTGGTGTACGGCAGCGCGGTGAACTCCTCGTGGGTCCAGCAGTGCTTCTCGCCGTCGGCGGTGGCGCCGAACACCCGGAACTCCCAGCGCTCGGGCCGGAACTTCGGGACCGGTCCGTAGTGCGTGACCGGCCAGCCCCGTTGCAGTCGCTGTCCCGGCGGGAGCTCGAGCCGTGCCGCTCCTTCTCCTGCGCGCTCCCCCGATTCGCGTTCCGCCGGCTGACCCATGTCTCCATCCTGACAGACCCGGACCGATGCCCATGACCTGCCCCCCTTACAGCAGGGCAAAGCGAAAGAGACTGAAAAGACCGGTCAAAACGGACTAAGCCTGCACTTACTTACTAAGTAGAGACTTACTGGACGATCTTCTGCACGGGTGGAATCATGCGGCGCAACCCGCCAGTCCGCGTGGAAGGAGCCTTCGCGATGCAGGGCGACCCCGAAGTCATCGAGTACCTCAACGAGCAGCTGACCGCCGAGCTGACCGCGATCAACCAGTACTTCCTGCACGCGAAGATGCAGGAGAACTTCGGCTGGTACAAGCTGGCCAAGTACACACGGGCCGAGTCGTTCGACGAGATGAAGCACGCCGAGGTGCTCACCGACCGGATCCTGTTCCTCGAGGGGCTCCCCAACTATCAGCGGCTGTTCCATGTGCGGGTGGGCCAGACCGTCAAGGAGATGTTCGAGGCGGACAAGCAGATCGAGGTCGAGGCCATCGACCGGCTGCGCCGCGGGATCAAGCTGATGCGCGAGAAGGGCGACATCACATCCGCGAACATCTTCGAGTCGATCCTCGCCGACGAGGAGCACCACATCGACTACCTGGACACCCAGCTGGATCTGGTGGAGAAGCTCGGCGAGGCGCTCTACATCTCCCAGGTGATCGAGCAGCCGGAGAGCTGACCGCGGCGCCGGCGGGGTCGCCGGCCGGATCGCCGCCGGGCGGGGCGGGTCAGGCGGCCTCGTTCAGGGCGGTGACCTCGGCGAGCACGGGCTTGCCCTGGTCGGCCAGGTCGCGCCGCGGGCAGCCGCCGCGGCCGAGGAGCGCCTGGATACGGCGTACGCACGACCCGCAGTCGGTGCCGGCCTTGCAGGCGGACGCTATCTGCCGGGGGGTGCAGGCGCCGTCCTCCGCGTGCTTCTTGACCTGCTGCTCGGTGATGCCGAAGCAACTGCAGACGTACACGCGGTCACCTCCCGATCGAGTCCATGGGCCGTGCCGTCCCGACCCCTGGATCGGTGAGGCAAACCTAACCTTACCCGCCGGCGGGTGGCCGGAAAAGTGCCGTGGGGCGCGGATCGCATGTGATCCGCGCCCCACTCTTTGCTTACGTCACCGCTCGGAGTCTTTGCTTCCGTCACCACTCCGGGCGGCCGTCGGCCGGTTCACTGGTCCCGGTACATCTCCGCGACCAGGAAGGCCAGATCCAGCGACTGGCTGCGGTTGAGCCGCGGGTCGCAGGCCGTCTCGTACCGCTGGTGCAGGTCGTCGACGAAGATCTCGTCGCCGCCGCCCACGCACTCGGTGACGTCGTCGCCGGTCAGCTCCACATGGATGCCGCCCGGATGGGTGCCCAGCGCCTTGTGGACCTCGAAGAAGCCCTTGACCTCGTCGAGCACGTCGTCGAAGCGGCGGGTCTTGTGCCCGGAGGCCGCCTCGAAGGTGTTGCCGTGCATCGGGTCGGTCACCCAGGCGACGGTGGCGCCGGAGGCGGTGACCTTCTCGACCAGCTCGGGAAGCCTGTCGCGGATCTTGTCCGCGCCCATCCGGACGATGAAGGTCAGCCGGCCCGGCTCGCGCTCCGGGTCCAGACGCTCGATGTACTGCAGCGCCTCCTCGGCCGTCGTGGTCGGGCCCAGCTTGACGCCGATCGGGTTGCGGATCCTGGAGGCGAACTCGATGTGCGCGTGGTCCAGCTGCCGGGTGCGCTCACCGATCCACACCATGTGCGCGGAGACGTCGTACAGCAGCCCGGTGCGCGAGTCGACGCGGGTGAGCGCCGTCTCGTAGTCGAGCAGCAGCGCCTCGTGCGAGGAGTAGAACTCGACGGTCTTGAACTCCTCCGGGTCGGCCCCGCAGGCGTGCATGAAGTTCAGCGCGTTGTCGATCTCGCGGGCGAGCTGCTCGTAGCGCTGGCCGGACGGGGACGACTTCACGAAGTCCTGGTTCCAGGCGTGCACCTGGCGCAGGTCGGCGTAGCCGCCGGTGGTGAAGGCGCGCACCAGGTTCAACGTGGAGGCCGAGGCGTGGTACATCCGCTTGAGCCGCTCCGGGTCCGGGACGCGGGCCTCCTCGGTGAACTCGAAACCGTTGACCGAGTCGCCCCGGTAGGACGGCAGGGTCACGCCGTCGCGGGTCTCGGTCGGCTTGGAGCGCGGCTTGGAGTACTGGCCGGCGATCCGGCCCACCTTCACCACGGGCACCGAGGCGGCGTACGTGAGCACGGCGCCCATCTGGAGCAGCGTCTTGAGCTTGTTGCGGATCTGGTCGGCGGACACCGCGTCGAACGCCTCGGCGCAGTCGCCGCCCTGGAGGAGGAACGCCTCTCCCTTGGCGACGGCCGCCATCCGGGCGCGCAGCTGGTCGCACTCGCCCGCGAAGACGAGCGGCGGATACGACTCGAGGTCCGCGATCACTGCGCGCAGAGCCTCGGGGTCGGGGTACTCGGGCTGCTGCGCCGCGGGCAGGTTTCGCCAGGTGTTGCCAGCGCTCGTGCTGGTCTTAGCGTTCACGGTCACGACTTCCACATTACGGGGTCGGCCGTCCCGTCCATCCCGCCGCTCACCAAATGAGACGAGGCTTCGCCGTGCCGCCGCCGCGGGCGGCGCCGATGCGCTAGGGTCGGGGCATGCTCGCGCATTCGACCCAGAACCAGAACTGGTGGTGGACCGCTCGTCCGGCGGCCCACTGACTGCGCGTACCCAGACTCCGCGAAGGCCGCCCGAGGGGCGGCCTTCGGCGTTTCGCGGCGGGCCCGCTCCCTCTCCCGGTCGTCTCCCACACCCCGACAAGGAGCCCGGACCCGTGAACCTGCTCGGTCTGCTCGACGATCCCCGCCCCTTCGCCCTGCTGCGCCGCCGCACCCCGGGCCACGACCACGACACGGTCGAGGTCCTCGTCGGCCCGGTCACGCGGCACGAGCGCCTCGCCGATCTGCCCGGCGAGGGCCTCGCCCTCGTCCCGTTCCGGCAGATCCGCGAGCGCGGCTTCGACGTCCGCGACGACGGGACGCCGCTTTGTGTGCTGACGCCCGAGGAGTCCGGCACGCTGCCGCTGGCCGAGGCGCTGGGGCAGCTCCCGGACCACGCGGTGCGGGTCGAGGGCGGCGGCTTCGACGTCGGTGACGAGGAGTACGGCGAGATCGTCGGCCGGGTGCTGCGGGACGAGATCGGGCGCGGCGAGGGCGCCAACTTCGTGATCCGGCGGACCTACCGGGGCGGCATCCCCGGGTTCGGCAGGGCCGACGCCCTCGCCCTGTTCCGGCGGCTGCTGGTCAGCGAGCGGGGCGCCTACTGGACCTTCGTGGTGCACACCGGGGACCGCACGCTGGTGGGCGCCAGCCCCGAGGTGCATGTGCGGGTCTCCGGCGGGACCGTCGTGATGAACCCGATCAGCGGGACCTACCGCTACCCCGCCGAGGGCCCCACGCCCGAGCACCTGCTCGGTTTCCTCGCCGACGGCAAGGAGATCGAGGAGCTGTCGATGGTGGTCGACGAGGAGCTGAAGATGATGTGCACCGTCGGCGACATGGGCGGCGTGGTGGTGGGGCCCCGGCTGAAGGAGATGGCCCATCTGGCGCACACCGAGTACGAGCTGCGCGGCCGGTCCACGCTGGATGTGCGCGAGGTGCTCAGGCAGACCATGTTCGCGGCCACCGTCACCGGCTCGCCGGTGCAGAACGCCTGCCGGGTCATCGAGCGGTACGAGCCCGGCGGGCGCGGCTACTACGCGGGCGCGCTGGCGCTGCTCGGCCGGGACGCGGGCGGCGCCCAGACCCTGGACTCGCCCATCCTCATCCGCACCGCCGACATCGACGCGGCCGGCCGGCTGAGGGTACCGGTCGGGGCCACGCTGGTGCGCGGCTCGGACCCGGCGAGCGAGGTGGCGGAGACCCACGCCAAGGCGGCCGGGGTGCTCGCCGCGCTGGGCGTGCGGCCCGCCCGTCCGCGGGCGGAGCGGGCGCGTCCCCGGCTGGCCGACGACCCACGGGTGCGGGCCGCGCTCGACGGGCGGCGGGCCTCGCTCGCGCCGTTCTGGCTGCGGATGCAGCAGCGGTCCGCCGAGCTGACCGGGCACGCCCTGGTGGTGGACGGGGAGGACACCTTCACCGCGATGCTCGCCCACGTGCTGCGTTCCGGCGGCCTCGAGGTGACGGTCCGCCGCTACGACGAGCCGGGACTGCGCGAGGCGGTACGCGGGCACGGGGGGCCGCTGGTGCTCGGACCCGGACCCGGCGACCCCTCCGACCTGGGCGACCCGAAGATGCGCCTGCTGCGCGCCCTGACCGGGGAGGCGCTGGCGGCGCACCGGCACGGGGTGCTGGGGGTCTGCCTCGGGCACGAGCTGATCGCGGCGGAGCTGGGGCTCGAGATCGTCCGCAAGGAGGTGCCGTACCAGGGGGCGCAGACCAGGATCGACCTGTTCGGGCGGCCGGAGACGGTCGGCTTCTACAACAGCTTCGTGGCGCACTGCGACGACGAGGCGGCCGGGGAACTGGCCGCGCACCGGGTGGAGGTGAGCCGCGACTCCTCGGGCGAGGTGCACGCGCTGCGCGGCCCGGGCTTCGCGGGCGTGCAGTTCCACCCGGAGTCGGTGCTGACGCTGAACGGGGCGGCGATCGTCCGTGAGCTGATCGGTCAGCTGCGAGGCACCAGCACGTTCTCCGAGCGGCGGCCCGCGGTGTAGTCGAGGACGTTGCGCACCGTGGTCTCGATGATCTCGGTGACGGCGTCCACGGTGTAGTACGCCTGGTGCGAGGTGACCAGCACGTTCGGAAAGGTGACGAGGCGGGCCAGGACGTCGTCCTCGATGGGGGTGAGGGACTTGTCCAGGAAGAACAGGCCCGCCTCCGCCTCGTACACGTCGAGCCCGACGCCGGTGAAGCGGCCGGCGCGCAGCTCGTCGACGAGGGCGGCGGTGTCGATCAGGCCGCCGCGGCTGGAGTTGATCAGGATGGCGTCGTCCCGCATGGTCCTCAGGGCGGGCCCGTCGATGAGCCGGCTGGTCTCCGGCACCAGCGGCACATGCAGGCTGACCAGGTCGGACTCGGCCAGCAGCTGCTCCTTGGGCACATAGGTCATGCCGAGGTCCAGGCAGGCGGGGTTCTCGGCGACGTCCCAGCCGAGCAGCCGCATGCCGAAGCCGTGGGCGATGCGGGCGAAGGCCGCACCGATCCGTCCGGTGCCGAGGACGCCGGCGGTGCGGCCGTGCATGTCGCGGCCCATCAGGCCGTCGAGGCGGAAGTCGAAGTCGCGGGTGCGCCGGGAGGCGCGCACGATCCGGCGGTTGACGGCCATGGCGAGCGCCCAGGCGAACTCGGCCACCGAATAGGGCGAGTAGTACTTCACCCGGGCGACCGTCAGGCCGAGCCGTTCGGCGACCTCCAGGTCGATGTTGTTGAAGCCGGTGGAGCGCTGGGCGATCATCCGGGTGCCGCCGGCCGCGAGGCAGTCGAGCGCCTCGGGGCCGAGGTCGCAGTTGACGCTGGTGGAGACCGCCTCGTGGCCGGCCGCGATGGGGGCGGTGTCGGCGTTGAGGAAGACGTCGAGGCAGCGCACCTCGTGGTGGCCCCGGAAGGCCCTCTCCAGCAGGGGTTTCTCGTCGGCCTGCACGCCGAACGCCAGGATGTCCACGGCTGCCCTCCGGGGTCGTACCGGGTCTGCTGTCCGCTCCGTCACCACTCTCGCCGCCGGCCGCGGGGCCGGTCTGCGGCCGATGGTCCCTGGTTCGCCGCCGTCGGTCCCCGTGGACGCGCGGGTGTCAGCCGAGGAAGAACGCGAGGGGTGTCAGCCGAAGAAGACGCCGACCTCCTGGTACAGCGCCGGGTCGACGGTCTTCAGGCGGGCGGTGGCGGCGGCGAGCGGCACGCGCACGATGTCCGTGCCGCGCAGGGCGACCATCTTCCCGAAGTCGCGGTCGCGCACGCAGTCGATGGCGTGCAGGCCGAAGCGGGTGGCGAGCCAGCGGTCGAAGGCGCTGGGCGTGCCGCCGCGCTGGATGTGCCCCAGGACGGTGGTGCGGGCCTCGTGGCCGGTCCGCTTCTCTATCTGTTTCGCCAGCCACTCCCCTATGCCCGACAGCCGCACATGCCCGAAGGAGTCCAGCGACTGGTCCTTGAGCACCAGGTCGCCGTCCTTGGGCACGGCGCCCTCGGCGACCACCACGATCGGCGCGTAGGAGGCCTTGAAGCGGGAGGTCACCCAGGCGCAGACCTGGTCGATGTCGAAGGGCTGCTCGGGGATGAGGATGACGTTGGCGCCGCCGGCCAGTCCGGAGTGCAGGGCGATCCATCCGGCGTGACGGCCCATCACCTCCACGACCAGGACCCGCATGTGGGACTCGGCGGTGGTGTGCAGCCGGTCGATGGCCTCGGTGGCGATGTTGACGGCGGTGTCGAAGCCGAAGGTGTAGTCGGTGGCGGACAGGTCGTTGTCGATGGTCTTGGGGACGCCCACGCAGGGGATGCCGTGCTCCTCGGAGAGGAGTGCGGCCACTCCGAGGGTGTCCTCGCCGCCGATGGTGACGAGGGCGTCGATCTCCCGCCGCCGCAAGGTGTCCTGGATGCGGCGGATGCCGTCCTCCTCGTTCAGCGGGTTGGTGCGGGAGGAGCCGAGGACGGTGCCGCCGCGGGGCAGGATGCCGCGGACGGCCGGTATGCCGAGGGGGACGGTGCGGTCCTGCAGCGGGCCCCGCCAGCCGTCCCGGAAGCCGGTGAAGGTGTAGCCGTACTCCTGGACGCCCTTGCGGACGACGGCCCGGATGACGGCGTTGAGGCCGGGGCAGTCGCCGCCCCCGGTCAGTACTCCGACGCGCATGGCACAGTCCCTTCGCCGCGGATGCCTGACGAAGAGTCAGTGTGACCCGCGTCTCACGCGTCGTCGAGGCCGCGTTCGATGGCGTAGCGGACGAGTTCGACCCGGTTGTGCAGCTGGAGCTTGCCGAGGGTGTTCTGCACGTGGTTCTGCACGGTGCGGTGGGAGATGACGAGCCGTTCGGCGATCTGCTTGTAGCTCAGCCCCTTGGCGACCAGGCGCAGCACCTCGGTCTCCCGCTCGGTCAGCCGGGGTGCCCGGGACCGCTCCTCGTCGGGGGCGGGGGCCGGCTCGGAGGCGAGGCGGCGGTACTCGCCGAGGACCAGCCCGGCCAGGCCCGGGGTGAACACCGGGTCGCCGGCGGCGGTGCGGCGGACCGCGTCCTGGAGTTCCTCGGTGGACGCCGACTTCAGCAGGTAGCCGGTGGCGCCCGACTTCACCGCCTCCAGTACGTCGGCGTGCTCCCCGCTTGCCGAGAGGACCAGCACCCGTATCGCCGGGTTGCCGGACACGACCTCCTTGCAGACCTGGACGCCGGGCTTGCCGGGCAGGTTCAGGTCGAGGACCAGCACGTCGGGGGCGGTGGCCTTGGCGCGGCGGACCGCCTGGTCGCCGTCGCCGGCCGTGGCGACCACCTCGAAACCCGACTCGGACAGGTCGCGGGCGACCGCGTCGCGCCACATCGGGTGGTCGTCGACCACCATGACCTTGACCGGGCCGCCGCCTTCGTTCGTGTCCGTCATCTGCGTTCCGCCTTCCCCCGCGCGTCCTTCGTGTCGTCCGGGCCGTTGCCGGCCCTGGGAATCCTCAGCTCGACCTCGGTGCCCTGGCCGGGCACCGACATCACCTCCGCGCTGCCGCCCAGGTCGCGCAGCCGGCCCCGGATGGACAGGGCCACCCCGAGCCGGCCCTCGCCCTCGGCCTGGGCGAGCCGGCCCTCGGGGATGCCGGGTCCGTCGTCGCGGACGGTGACGATCACCTCGTCCGGCTCGTCCTCGACCAGGATCCAGGCCCGCGCCTGCTCCCCGGCGTGCTTGCGCACGTTGTCCAGGGCCGCGCCGACGGCGGCGGCCACCTCCCGCGCCGCGGCCGGTGCGAGCCGCACCGGGGCGCCCGGCTCGGCGAGACTGACCCGGGCCCCGGCGTACGGGGCGAGCAGGGCCCGCAGGTCGACCGGTTCGTCCCCGGTGTCCTCGTCGGGCTCCTCCACGGTGCGCACCACCGCTCCCTCGGCGGCGTCCTCCGACGCCCGGGACACCGGCACCACGCCGCCGGAGACCAGGGTGCGCAGCGCGACCTCCTGCTCGCCGGCCAGCCGGCCGAGCTCGGCCGCCTCGCCGCCGATCACCGCGCCGCGCCGCTGCACCATGGCCAGCACCTGGAGGACGCCGTCGTGGATGTCCCGGGCGAGCCGTTCCCGCTCCCGGGTCGCGGCCTCGATCTCCAGGGCGCGGGCGAGGGTGCGCTCGGAGGCGCGGGCCACCTCGACGACGTAGCCGATGGCGATGGAGGCGACCCACACCAGGATCACGTTGTGCACGGTGTCGCGGGCCGGGCTGCCGCGTTCGATCAGGTTGACCACGGCGACGAGGGTGGAGGCGAGCGCCGCCCAGCGCCAGCCGCCCTTGATGGCGAAGGCCAGCACCGAACCGGCGGTCCATATCGACGGCAGGGTGGGCCCGCCGGACTCGATCCGCTCGGGCGAGTCGGCGACCAGGGTGAGCAGGATGCCGGACAGCGCGATGGTGAGGTCGGCGGCGAGGAAGCCCTTGGTGCAGCTCGCCGCGTTCTGCACCCGCGGCAGCGTGGCCAGCGTCCACCCGGCGAGCACCGCGTAGTAGGCGACGGCGACCCAGGGCCGGGCGAACTCCTCGTGCGCGGTGACGAACAGACCGATGGCGTACACCATGGTGAGCACGCGGTACGCGGCCAGGGCACGCCACAGCGGCAGCTCGACCGACATCCGCATGACCCGCTCGCGCTTGGCCAACTCCCCCACCCCCGATCGGAGGGCCGAAGCCTACTCCGGCTGCCGCTGTTCCCTCGCCGCCTGCGCGAGCTTGGCCCTGGCCGCCTTCTCGGCCTTGGCCGCCTCGGCGAGCTGCCGCTTCATGGCGGTGGCGTACATGTCGACGTACTCCTGGCCGGACAGCTTCATGATCTCGTACATCACCTCGTCGGTCACCGCCCGCAGCACGAAGCGGTCGTGCTCCATGCCCTGGTAGCGGCTGAAGTCCAGCGGCTTGCCGATCCGGATGCCCGGGCGCATCAGCTTCGGGACGATCTTGCCGGGCGGCTGGATCTTCTCCGTGTCGATCATGGCCACCGGGATCACGGGCGCGCCCGTGGCGAGCGCCACCCGGGCCAGGCCGCCGGGCTTGCCCCGGTAGAGGCGGCCGTCGGGCGAGCGGGTGCCCTCGGGGTAGATGCCGAACAGCTCCCCGCGCTCCAGCACCTCGATGCCGCTCTTGACGGCGGCCTCACCGGCGCCGCGCGCCCCGGAGCGGTCCACGGGCAGCTGGCCCACGCCCTTGAAGAAGGCGGCGGTGAGCCGGCCCTTGACTCCCGGCGTGGTGAAGTACTCGGCCTTGGCGATGAAGGTGACCTTGCGGTCCAGCACGGCCGGCAGGAAGAACGAGTCGGAGAACGACAGGTGGTTGCTGGCCAGGATCGCGGGACCCTCGGCGGGGACGTTCTCCAGGCCTTCCACCCAGGGCCTGAAGGCGAGCCTGAGCGGCCCCCCGATGGTCACCTTCATCGCGCCGTACAACAACCGAGTGCCTCCTGTATGTGTCGCTCAGACCTTAACCCCAAGCCCGGCCGACAGCTCCGACGGCCCTGGTCGGTGTCAGTGCGGTCGCGTACGGTGAAGGTCCTGCAACCGCCGTCCCAGGAACAGGAGGCCGACGTGCCGCTCCTGACCGGAGCCGAGCCGTATCACCACCGGGGCGGCGAGACCGCCGTGCTCCTCTGCCACGGCTTCACGGGGTCGCCCGCGTCGCTGCGCCCGTGGGCCGCGCACCTGGCCGGGCAGGGGCTGACGGTCTCGCTGCCGCTGCTGCCCGGGCACGGCACGCGCTGGGAGGACCTGCGGGTCACCGGCTGGCAGGACTGGTACGCGGAGGTGGACCGGGAGCTGCGGCTGCTGCGGGAGCGGTGCGAGCGGGTGTTCGTGGCCGGTCTGTCGATGGGCGGCGCGCTGGCCCTGCGGCTGGCGGCACGGCACGGTGACGCGGTGAGCGGGGTGATGGTGGTCAACCCGGCCAACCGGGTGCACGGTCTCGGGGCGCGCGCCCTGCCCGTGCTGCGGCATCTGGTGCCCACCACCAGGGGCATCGGCAGCGACATCGCCAAGCCGGTCCAGCGGGAGCCGGGGTACGACCGGGTGCCGCTGCACGCGGCGCACTCCCTGCGCGCCTTCCTGCGGCTGGTGGACCGGGAGCTGCCGCAGGTCACCCAGCCGCTGCTGGTGCTGCGCAGCCCGCAGGACCATGTGGTGCCGCCCGCCGACACGGCCCGGATCCTCGCCCGGATCTCCTCGACGGACGTCACCGAGGTGTTGCTGGAACACAGCTACCACGTGGCGACGTTGGACCACGACGCGGCGCGGATCTTCGAGGAGAGCACCGCGTTCATCGACCGGCTCGCGCCCGAGGGGTGCCTGCCCGGAGCCGTCAAGGAGCCCGGTCTCGGCAAGGAAGGGACGACCGCACGTGGCTGAGCACGACTCGGAGCGCGAGGACCGCGAGGAGCGCGAGGGCCGCGACCGGCGCGAGGGCCGTGAGCCCGGGGAGCAGAGCGTCCCCTTCGACGAGGAGGCCGCCTGGGCGGCGATCGTCGCAGGCTACGGCGAGGAGCCGCCGGACCCGCCGGGCGCCAAGCCCTTCAAGTCGGTGGAGGACCTGGCACTGCTGGAGTCCGGGACCAACGGCGACGGCCCGGTGGACGGGGAGGCGCCCACGCAGGAGACGCCGAAGAAGCCGGAGAGCGGTCCGGCCCGGCCGCTCGGCAGCTCGGTCGCCTTCGCCCCCGGTGTCGGACCGCGCGACTACAGCGTGGCCGAGCCGTCCGACGACGACCTCGACGAGAGCGACGAGGGCCACTTCGTGCCGCCGGAGCCGCCCCCGCTGCCGGAGGCCGACACCACCGCCAAGTTCGCCTGGCTGGGCGTGCTGGGCAGTCCGGTGCTGCTCCTGCTGGCGGTGGTGCTGGGCTGGGAGATGTCGTGGTGGCTGACCACGGTGACCATCGGCGGCTTCCTGGGCGGCGTCGCCACGCTGGTGATGCGGATGCGCACGGGCGACGAGGAGGACGACGACCCGGGCCGCGGCGCGGTCGTCTAGCCACTGCCGGGCCGGCCGCCGGTCACCCCGCCGGGACCCGGAGCGCGGCCAGCACCGGCAGGTGGTCGCTGGCCGCGGAGAGGTCCGCCTCGGTCACCCCGGGATGCCCGGTGGGGACGCCGCAGCCCAGGACCTCGACGCCCTTGGTCGCGAAGATCGCGTCGATGCGCTGGTAGGGGTTGCCCGGCGTCCAGGTGTGCTCGGTGCCCCAGGGGGCGGCGGCCCAGCAGTCCTGGAGTCCTGCGGCCAGCCGGCGGAAGGTGCGGCCGTCCGGGCGTTCGTTGAGGTCGCCGCCGGCGATCGCGTGCTCGGTGCCCAGGGCCGCCAGCCGGTCCAGCAGCATGCCGCCCTGCTCGTAGCGCTCCTCACGGTCCAGGGACAGATGGCAGCTGAGCACACCGAGGCGGGCCCCGGCGAACCGGACGACGGCGGTGGCGAAGCCACGCCGGTGCAGGCCCGGGGTGAGCGGCAGCAGCACGTCCTCGGTGCGCTCGACCGCGGCCCGGAGCGAGCAGAGGATCGCGGGCCCGGCGGCGGTGGCACCTCCGGTCAGGATCACCAGGTCGGCGGCGTGGGCGAGCCGGGCGAGCTTCTTGCGCCAGCGGAAGAAGCGGGGTGCCTCCTGGACCAGGACCAGATCGGGGGCGCAGGCCTTGATGACCCGGGCCAGGGCGGCCGTGTCGTCGCGCAGCGAGCGGACGTTGTAGCTCAGCACGCGCAGAATCGCAGAACCGTCCGGCTCGGTGCGGGAGTTGGGCAGCGGCTCCATGCAGGTCAATGTACGCCCACGGACCGGGGCGCGAGGTCGTGCGCCGGTGCCGGTGCGTCGCGCCCCGGCCGCGCAGTCCCCGCGCCCCTGAAGGTACGGCTGCCGCCTTGCGGTCCCGTGGTTCTCCGGACGGCGTTACATGATCGGGTCGGGCTCGCGGGCCAGGTCCGCCGCGCCCACCAGGCCCGCCTTGTTGCCCAGCTGGGCGGCGAGGACCTCGGCCACCGGGCGCCAGTTGCCGCCCACCAGCCAGCGCTTGTAGGACTTGCGGATCGGGCCGAGGACCAGCTCGCCCTCGTCGGAGAGGCCGCCGCCGACGATGAACGCCGAGGGGTCGAAGAGCGAGGCCAGGTCGGCCAGGCCCGCGCCGACCCAGCGGGCCAGCTCGCGGTAGGAGTCGACGGCGACCCGGTCGCCCTGGCGGGCGGCCATGGAGATGTGCTTGCCCTCGATGCCCTCCGGGGTGCCGTCGCCCAGGGAGAGCAGCAGCTCCGCGTTCTCCGGGGTGGCGTTGGCGCGCTGCTTGGCGTAGCGGACCAGGGCGCGGCCGGAGGCGTACTGCTCCCAGCAGCCCTGCGAGCCGCAGCCGCACAGCAGGCCGTCCGGCACCATCCGGATGTGACCGAACTCGGCCGCCACACCGAAGTGCCCGCGGCGCAGCTTGTTGCCGATGATGATGCCGCCGCCGAGGCCGGTGCCCAGCGTGATGCAGATGACGTTGCGGTGTCCCTTGCCCGCGCCGAACTTGTACTCGCCCCAGGCCGCGGCGTTGGCGTCGTTCTCCACGACGACCGGGAGGCCCACCCGGGCCTCGACCTTCTGCTTCAGCGGCTCGTTGCGCCAGTGGATGTTGGGCGCGAAGTACACCTCGGAACGCTGACGGTTGACGTAGCCGGCCGCACCGATCCCCACGCCGACGATGTCGTGTCCCGCGCGCGCTCCCTCCACCGCGGAGGAGATGGCGTCCACGATTCCCTCGGGCGTGCCCGGGGTCGGCACCTTGTGGGTCGAGAGGATGTTGCCTTCCTCGTCGACCACGCCGGCCGCGATCTTCGTGCCGCCGATGTCGACGCCGATGGTGAGTCCCATGAATCCCTCAGTTTCGGTCGAGCCCCGCTACCGCCCACGGTACCCGAGGCGCTGCCCCGGATTTCGCGGCGTCCGTACGGTGAACGGGTACCGAGGGACCGGCTCGCCTCCCGGGCGTCTCAGTCGAGGTCGATGCGCTCGCCGGGCCCGGAGTCGTCCCCGCCGTCGCGCCGATCGGTGACGTCGCGGGGGTCGGGCCGGCCGCCGGAGGTCCAGCGGCGCTCCTGGCCCTGCACGGCGGAGCGGTAGGCGGCGAGCAGCTCGTTGCCGGCGGCGGCGAGGTGGTCGAAGACGTCCGGGTTGCGCTCGATGACCGGCTCCACCGCGGCCCTGGCCTGCTCCACCACCTGGCGCACGACCTGCTGCGCGGCGGGCCCGGCGACGGCGCCGAGCAGCGGTGACTGCAGTCCGGAGAGCTTCTCGGCCACGGTGTCGACGAGTTTCTTCAGCTCCTCGGCGGCGGAGCCGGGGGGCGGTCCGTGCTGGGCGCGGCGGCGGGCCTTCTCGGCCTCCAGGTCCTCGGCGACGGCGGTCGCCCAGGCATCCGGATCGGCCTGGCCGGACCGTCCGGCAGCGGGCGCCTCCACCACGGGCACGTCTTCGGCGGGGACGTCCTCCTCGCGGGCCTTGTCCGCCCGTACGTCGTCCGGGGCCTCGTCCCCTGCGTGGTCGCGAGCGCCCTCGCGTGCGTCGTCGGGCGGGGGGAGCTGTTCGCTCATGACGGACTCCTGACTGCGGTGAGCCCCTCCGACGTTACCCGAACGGCCGCACGGCCATCACCGGCCGCGCGGCCACAGCCCGGGATCCGGCCGGAACCGGATGCGCAGCTCGCCCTCGCGCAGGGACGCGCCGTCCACGGTGCAGCGGCGCAGCGCCGAGGGCAGCGGAACGGTCCTGCGGAAGGGTCCCGCGGTGACCGCGAGTTCGTCGCCACGCCGGATCAGGTCCAGGTCCTCGCGGCGGGCGCCGGGCAGCGGGATGTGCCAGACCAGCACCCCGTCCCGGGTGAGCCGGTCGGTGACCGGCCACTCGACCCGGCCCGGCGCGGCATCGGCGCCGGGCAGGCCCAGCTCGGCGAGGTCGTCCGGTCCGCGCGGATCGCGGCCGAGATGCGGAACGACGTGGACCCGGTGGGTCTCCCGCCACTCGTCCAGGACCTTGCGCTGCTGGGCGACCGGAGTGGCCAGCCAGGCGTCCGCCACCTGCTCCGGCAGGACCCGGCTGGCGATCAGCAGATCGGTGCGCAGTCCGCGCAGGGCCAGGCCGAGCGTGGCGGTGCGCACCGCGTCGGCGCCGGCCGGACCGGGCTCGGCCACCAGACGCACGGAGGTGCCGGGATCGGCGAGCACCGCCTCGGCGGCGCCGAGCTCCACGTCCCATCGTGCCGCCGTCTCGTACAGCCACTCGGCGGGCAGCGGGACTCCGGCCAGCCGTCCGAGCACCGGGCGCAGCGCACGGGCGGCCTGCCGCTCGGGCGGCAGCAGCCGGCGCAGACAGCGCCGCAGCTCCTCGGGGAGGGCGAGCAGATCGAGGGCGCGGGCGACGGGGGGCAGGTCGACGACGAGCAGATCGTGCGCCTCGGCCGACGCGGCGTCCCGCAGTGCCCGCAGCAGCGCCAGCTCCTCGGCACCGGGCAGCGGGGTGATCTCCTCCGGATCCAGGCGGGAGGCCCCCAGCAGGTCGAGGGCGGAGGCGGCACGCTCCTGCAGGGCGGCCAGGTCCTCCCGGAAGCCGGCGGCGGCGTCCAGGAGACGCACGGTCAGCCCCGGAACGTCCCCGGCACCGAGCACCGGCGTCACCGTGTCGGTCCGGTCGGTGGCCAGCAGCAGCGTCCGGTTGCCCGCACGCGCCGCGGCAACCGCGGTGGCGGCGGCAGCGGTGGTACGTCCGCTGCCCCCGGGGCCGGTGATCAGGAGGGTCCGCATGAACGTGAACGGTAACGGACCCCGGTTACCGCAACGCCGGGCCACCCGCTCGGGGGCGCGGGGAACGGCGCACCTCACCGCGGCGCCGGTCCCCGGAAACGAGGGCTCAGACGCCGGACTCCACCCGCTTCTTCAGCCCCGCCAGGGCCCGGTCGATGATGACCTTCTCCGCCTTCCGCTTGATCATCCCCAGCATCGGGATCTTCACGTCGACCGTCAGCTGGTACGTGACCTCGGTCGCCCCGTTCCCCGTCGGCTTCAGCACGTACGACCCGTCCAGAGCCCGCAGCATCTGCGACTTCACCAGCGTCCAGGAGACCTCGTGCTCCCCGGACCATGTGTACGCCAGCGTCTGGTCGTCCTTGATGGCCCCCGCGTCCATCACAAGGCGCACCTGCTCGGCGCGGCCCTGCTCGTCCTTCTTGAGGACCTCCGCCTCCTTCACCTCACCGGTCCACTCCGGGTACCGGGCGAAGTCGGCGATCACCCCCATGACCTCGGCCGGTGCCGCCTCGATCGTGATGCTCGAGCTGGTGTGTTCCGCCATCGCCGTGGCTCCTCCGGATGCGGGCCGTGTCGGATCGCCGTGCGCAGGCCGCACGGAGACGTTCGGTGCAGCGTGAAGGCTACCGCGCGCCGGTCCGGCCGAACTCACCCGACCTGGGACATCGCGTCACCACTCGAGCACCCAGGGCCGCCCGGTACCCGCGAAGTGGCCGACATTCACACACTCGGTGACCCCGATCCGCATGCGCCGTACCAGCGGCTGGTGCACATGGCCGAACAGCGCGTACCGCGGCCGGGTGCGCCGGATCGCGTCCAGCAGGGCCCGGCTGCCGCGCTCGAAGCGGCGCGCCACGGTGTCGTAGACCAGCTCCGGGACCTCCGGCGGGATGTGGGTGCACAGCACGTCGACCTCGCCGACCGCCTCGATCTTCGCCGCGTACTCCTCGTCGCTGATCTCGTACGGGGTGCGCATCGGTGTGCGCAGGCCGCCGCCGACGAAGCCGAAGGTCCAGCCGCCGATCTCGGCCCGCTCGCCGTCCAGGACGGTGATGCCGTCCGTGGCGTACTCCGGCCACAGAGGCGGTATGTCGACATTGCCGTAGGTGGCGTACGTCGGGGTGGGGAAGGCGGCGAACAGCTCGGCGTACTGCTTGCGCACCGCCTTCTCGATGGCGGCGGCCCGGTCCATGCCGATGCCGGCCCACAGCCGTCTGCCGAACTCGCGCGCCTCCTCGAAGCGGCGCGCGGTGCGCAGCTCCACGATGCGGTCGGCGTTCTCCACGCCGAACAGGTCGGGGAAGATGCCGCGCGAGTGGTCGGCGTAGTCGAGGAAGAGCACCAGGTCACCCAGGCAGATCAGGGCGTCGGCGCCCTCCCCGGCCCTGGCCAGGTCGCGCGCGTTGCCGTGCACGTCGCTGACCACATGGACGCGCGTCCGCTGGTTTCCGGCAGGTGTGGATGCCATGAAGATGCAGCGTACTTGTGCAGACCCTGGGGCCGGGACCTGCGGTTACTGGCTCGTCGGGAGCGGGGTGGACTACTGTGCGCTTGGGAATCCCGACCTGTGTGACGCAGAGAACATCTCGCCGGGCCCCCCTGTCGCAGTAGCCATACCGGCGGGTAACGTCCGGGCAGTCCAGTCGTGCTCGGGGTTTCAACTTCTGAAAGCCGCGAGCACCCCCGAGCCTTGGACCGCACCGTCGCATCGCACACCGTCGTGGCGTCGGCGCCCTAAGAGGAGCAGCAGTCTTGCGCGAGTTCAGCCTTCCGGCTTTGTACGAGGTCCCAGCGGACGGCAATCTGGCCGACATCGTCCGCAGAAACGCCGCGCAGCACCCGGATGTCGCCGTCATCGCCCGTAAGGTCGCCGGGGCCTGGCAGGACGTGACGGCCACCGCCTTCCTCGCGGAGGTGCGGGCCGCCGCCAAGGGCCTGATCGCGGCGGGCGTCCAGCCCGGCGACCGCGTCGGCCTGATGTCCCGCACCCGCTACGAGTGGACGCTGCTGGACTTCGCGATCTGGAGCGCCGGCGCGATCACCGTGCCGGTGTACGAGACCAGTTCGCCGGAGCAGGTGGCGTGGATCCTCGGCGACTCGGGAGCCACCGCCTGCCTGGTGGAGCTGGACACGCATGCCGCCGCCGTGGAGTCGGTGCGCGACCGGCTGCCCGAGCTGAAGCACGTCTGGCAGATCGAGGCGGGCGCGCTGGAGGAGCTGGGGCGTCTGGGGCAGGGCGTCACCGAGGAGACGGTCGACGAGCGCAGCTCCATCGCCAAGGCCGACGACCCGGCGACCATCGTCTACACCTCCGGCACCACCGGCCGCCCCAAGGGCTGTGTGCTCACCCACCGCAGCTTCTTCGCCGAGTGCGGCAACATAGTGGAGCGGCTGCGTCCGCTGTTCCGCACCGGTGAGTGCTCGGTGCTGCTGTTCCTGCCGCTGGCGCACGTCTTCGGCCGACTGGTGCAGATCGCGCCGATGATGGCGCCGATCAAGCTGGGCTGTGTGCCGGACATCAAGCAGCTCACGGACGAGCTGGCCGCCTTCCGGCCGACGCTGGTCCTGGGGGTGCCGCGGGTCTTCGAGAAGGTCTACAACTCGGCGCGGGCCAAGGCGCAGGCCGAGGGCAAGGGCAAGATCTTCGACAAGGCCGCCGACACGGCGATCGCCTACAGCCAGGCGCTGGACACCCCGTCCGGCCCGGCGCTCGGCCTGAAGATCAAGCACAAGGTGTTCGACAAGCTCGTCTACAGCAAGCTGCGGGCGGTGCTGGGCGGACGCGGCGAGTACGCCATCTCCGGCGGCGCCCCGCTGGGTGAACGGCTCGGCCACTTCTTCCGCGGCATCGGCTTCACGGTGCTGGAGGGCTACGGCCTGACCGAGTCCTGCGCGGCGACCGCCTTCAACCCGTGGGACCGGCAGAAGATCGGCACGGTCGGTCAGCCGCTGCCGGGGTCCGTGGTGCGGATAGCGGACGACGGCGAGGTGCTGCTGCACGGCGAGCACCTGTTCAAGGAGTACTGGAACAACCCGGCCGCCACCGCCGAGGCGCTGGCCGACGGCTGGTTCCACACCGGGGACATCGGCACCCTCGACGAGGACGGCTACCTGCGGATCACCGGGCGCAAGAAGGAGATCCTGGTGACGGCGGGCGGCAAGAACGTCGCCCCTGCGGTGATCGAGGACCGGATCAGGGCGCACGCGCTGGTCGCGGAGTGCATGGTGGTGGGCGACGGGCGGCCGTTCGTGGGCGCGCTGGTCACCATCGACGAGGAGTTCCTGGCCCGCTGGTGCGAGGAGAACGGGAAGCCGGCCGGCTCCACGGCGGCGTCGCTGCGGGACGATCCGGATCTGATCGCGGCGGTCCAGAAGGCGATCGACGACGGCAATGCGGCGGTGTCGAAGGCGGAGTCGGTGCGGAAGTTCCGGATCCTGCCGACGCAGTTCACGGAGGAGTCGGGGCATCTGACTCCGTCGCTGAAACTGAAGCGGAATGTCGTCGCGAAGGACTACGCGCACGAGATCGAGGCGATCTACGCGAAGTAGCCCTTCGGGATCCTGCAGGCTCGCGGCGCCCTCGGAAGTCTTCCGGGGGCGCCGTTGCGCGTACTCCGGCGCCGCCGGGTCTCGGTGCCGTGGGCGAGTGCGGGTGTGTCCGGGCCGGGCGCGCGTTTACCGCGGCCCTGAGGGCGTTGCTCTACAGCAGGGTTCTGAGGCGCTCGGCGAGGAGGTCCCAGCGCCAGCGTTCCTCGACCCAGGCGCGGCCGCGTTCGCCCATTCTGCGGCGGAGGGCCGGGTCGTCGAGGAGGGCGACGATGCGGTCGGCGGTCTGGGAGGCGTCGCCGCCGCGGACGACCCAGCCGGTCTCGCCGTCGAGGACGGCGTCGGGCGCGCCGCCGGAGTCGCCGGCGACGACGGGCAGGCCGGTGGCGGAGGCCTCGAGGTAGACGATGCCGAGACCTTCGACGTCGAGGCCGCCGCGCCGGGTGCGGCAGGGCATGGCGAAGACGTCGCCGGCGCCGTAGTGGGCGGGCAGTTCCTCCCAGGGGACCGGGCCGGTGAAGCGGACGGAGCCGGCGACGCCGGTCTCACGGGCGAGGCGGCGCAGATCCTTCTCGTAGGGTCCGCCGCCGACGATCAGCAGCACGGTGTCGGGCACGGCCGCCAGGATCGCGGGCATCGCCCGGATCAGGGTGTCCTGGCCCTTGCGGCGCACCAGGCGGGAGACGCAGACGACGACGGGACGGTCGGTCAGCCCGAGCCGGGAGCGGATTTCGTCGCCGCCGGAGGCCGGGTGGAAGGTCTTCTCGTCGACGCCGGGCGGCAGCTGCACCATCCGGGAGGCCGCCTCGGGCGAGAGCGCCGTGGCGATCCGGGAGCGGGTGTACTCGCCGAGGTAGGTGATCGTGTCCGTGGCCTCGCCGATACGGCGCAGCAGCTGCCGGGCGGCGGGCAGCTGGGCCCAGCCGGCCTCGTGACCGTGGGTGGTGGCCACGATCCGCTCGGCGCCCGCGCGGCGCAGCGCCGGTGCCATCAGCCCGAGCGGGGCCGCCGCGCCGAACCACACCGAGGTGCACCCGTGCTCGCGCAGCAGGCCGACGGCCCGCCGGGTGGCGCCGGGGGTCGGCAGCAGCATCGTGGTGCGGTCGCGTACGACGGTGAAGGGCTGCTCGGCGTCGAAGGCGGCGGTGGCCGCGACGCCCTCCCGGGAGCGCTTCCAGGTGGAGGCGTAGACGACCAGCCGGTCCGGGTCCAGGCGCAGCGCCATGTTGTGCAGGAAGGCCTGGATGCCGCCGGGGCGGGGCGGGAAGTCGTTGGTCACGATCAGGGTCTTGTGCATCGCCGCCGACCCTAGCCGACCCGGCCGGAGGCGGGCTTGCTGGCACCCGCACGGCTTCTCGGGACATCATGGGCCGGTCAGCAGCCCCCGAGGACGACGGGACGAGATCGCGTGAAGACGACGGCCGCACGGGGGGCAGCCCTCGCCGGGCTCCTGACCGTCTGGGGGCTCACCCGCGCCGCGCTGCTGCTGTTCGTCCTGAAGGTGATCACCTTTCCGGGGCCGGACGTCACCAGCGACGTGTCCGTGATCTATCAGGGCTGGTACGGCGTCCTGCGCGAGGGAACGTTCCCGCTGGACGACGTCACCTGGCAGTACCCGCCCGCCGCCGCGCTGGCGATCCTCTCCCCCGGCCTGCTGCCGTTCCTCGAGTACGCCACCGCGTTCTTCGTGCTGGCCTGCCTCGCCGACGCGGTCACGCTGGCGCTGCTGGTGCACGCGGGCCGGCGGGCCGGCCGGTCCCGGCGCGGGGCGTGGATGTGGGTGGCGGGCGTGCCGCTGCTCGGGCCGACGGTGTACGCGCGCTACGACGTGATGGTGACCGCGGTGGCGGTGGCCGCGGTGGTGGCCGGCGCCCGGCACCCTCGGCTGATGGGGGCGCTCGCCGGGTTCGGGGCGATGCTGAAGGTGTGGCCGGCGATGCTGCTGCTCGGGGCGCGCCGGCGCCGCACCTGGACGTCGGCGCTGGCGGCCGCGGCCGCCGTCGCCGCCGTGTTCGCGATGCTGATGCCGGGCTCCTTCGCCTTCCTCACCTTCCAGCGGGACCGGGGCACCGAGGTGGAGTCGCTGGGCGCCCTCGTCTTCCATGTCGCCCGGCACCACGGCTGGGACGGCAAGGTGCTGCTGAACTACGGCTCGGTGGAGTTTCTCGGACCGCATGTGTCCTGGGTGAGCACGGGCGCGCTGGCCCTCACCGGGATGGCGCTGGCCTGGCTGCTGCTGTGGCGGATGCTGGCCGCCCGCTTCGAGGCGCACACCGTCGCCGACGCGGCCTTCACGGCCGTCCTGCTGTTCACCACCACCAGCCGGGTGATCAGCCCCCAGTACATGGTCTGGCTGGTCGGCCTCGCCGCCGTGTGCCTGTGCTTCCGCGGCAGCCGCATGACGCTCCCGGCCGTCCTGGTCCTGGCCGCCTGCCCGGTCACGGTGCTGGAGTTCCCCGTCTTCTTCGCCGAGGTGGTCGGCAGCGACGCCCTCGGCATCACCCTCCTCTTCCTGCGCAACGGCCTGCTGGTCGCCGCCTCCGTGCTCGCGGCCCGCCGCCTGTGGACCGACACGGTTCCCCGCCCCGTTCCGTCCTCCCCCGCCCCGGCTCACCGCACCCGTGCTCCGCGGGCGGGCGTCCCGTCCTCCTGAGACCGGTGCGGGAGGGCAGGAGGATCAGCCGAGTTCGGCGCGCAGGTAGTCGCGCCACTGGGCGGTGAAGGCCTCGGGGGTGGTGCCGAGGACGCTCTTCATGGCGGACTCGACGGCTCCTTCGCGCCGGTCGTGGGCGCCCACGGCGCGGTAGAACTCGCCGAGGCGGTCCTCGCCCCAGCGGTCGGCGATCAGGCGGCAGGCGAGCCAGCCGCTCTCGTAGGCGCGGGCGAGGCGGTCGGCGTCGCCGGAGAAGCCGAAGTCCTCGTCGGCGGGGAGGGCGGTGGGCAGGTCACCGCGGCCGACGGCGTAGGCGAGCTCGGGGGCGGCCTCGGCGGGGGTGCGGGCACCGCTGCGGTAGCCGACCCAGTCGGCGAAGCCCTCGGAGAGCCACAGCGGGGTGGCGGCCGTGGTGTGAGCGCGGGTGGCGACGTGGGTGGTCTCGTGGGTGAGGACGACCCGGCGGCCGGAGTCGCCGAGCAGGCCGAAGGCGTCCGGGTTGACGATGACCCGGTCCGCGGGCGCCCGTCTGCCGGTGCCGGTCTCGCCGGTGGTGACGGCGGCGATGCCCCGGTAGGAGGAGGCGGGCGAGTTCAGCAGGCCCGCCATGCCCTGCAGGGACTCCGGGACCAGGACGACCACCCGGCGGGGCCAGGGGCGGTCCCAGGCGTCCGAGACGGCGGGGACCGCGCGGTCGGCGAGCTCGGCGTAGTCGCGCAGCTGGTCCGAGGGCCGGCCCACGCCCAGCACCAGGCTGCGCTCGCCCCGGGCCACGCGCACCGTGCCCTGGTCCCACAGCTGCTGGCCGGCCTTGCGGGCGGGGCGGTCGGAGTCGACGATCCAGCGGTCGTCGGCGCCGCGGCTCAGCCGCAGGGTGCGGGCGGTGGTGACCGGGGCGCGGTCGTGGCCCCGGACGCGGTAGCTCAGGTCGGCCTGGGCGGTGGCGGTGTCGCCGGAGCGCCGCACGGCGGTGACCCGGTAGGACCAGTCGGCCAGCGGTACGGCGCTGAGCCGGTCGTAGCCGGTGCGGTCGCCGGTGCGGGCGTAGGCCACGGGGTCGCGGTCGAGGACGGCGCGGGCCCGCCGGTCGAGCAGCGACTGCACCTCGGCTCGCGCGGAGTCGGCGGCCGGCGGTCCGCCGCACGCCACCAGGGCGACGAGCAGCAGACACAGCGCCACCACCGACGCCCCCGACACCCGCCTTCGACCAGCCACCTTTCCGAGGGTAGGGGCGCCCGCCCCGTGTGGTCAGACCCTGGTGACCGACGAGACGGGCATCATGCCGACCGGGTCGTACCGCACCGGCGCGCCGGGGTACGGGGCGTGGATCACCTGACCGTTGCCCGCGTACATACCGACATGGCCGGCGTCGGAGCGGTAGATCACCAGGTCGCCGGGGCGCGCCTGGGACAGCGGGATCTGCCGGCCGGCGTACCGCTGGCCCTGCGAGGTGCGCGGCAGGGACACCCCGGCCTGCTGGTAGGCCCACTGGGTCAGCCCTGAGCAGTCGAAGCCGGAGGGCCCGTTGGCGCCCCAGACGTAGGGCCTGCCGAGGGCCGAGCGGGCGGCGGCGAGGGCCGCCGCCGCGCGGGAGGAGGCGGGGGCGGCGCCGGGCAGGCCGAGGTCGTCGCGGCCGGAGCGGGTGGCGCGTTCGTAGGCGGCGCGCTCGGCGCCGGGGAGGGAGCCGAGCAGCCGCCGCGCCTCGGCGAGCTTGCGCTCGACCGTCCGCTTGTGCGCGGCGGCGGCCTTGCGGCTGCGTTCCAGCTCGGACAGCTTGCCGGCCGCGGCGGAACGCTCCTGGGCGAGGGTGCGCAGCGCCTGGTGCAGGGTCCGGAGCTGTCCGGCCCGGCGTCCGGTGATCCGGTCCAGCACGGACGCCTTGTCGAGGTAGTCCGCCGGGTCGTCGGAGAAGAGCAGTTCCAGGGAGGGGTCGAGGCCGCCGGAGCGGTACTGGGCCCCGGCGAGCGAACCGAGCGACTCCCGCAGGGTGTTGACCCGCTCCTGCTGTCGTGCGATCTCGTCCTGGGCGGTGCGGATCTGCCCACGCAGCCGGTCGGCCCGCTCGTCGGCCCTGTTGTACGCCTCGATCGCCTTCTCGGCCTGCCGGTGGAGGCGGTCCACCTCGGAGCGGGTGTCGTCGGCGGGTGCGGCGGCGGCCGGCACGGCGGCCAGGGCGGCGGCCGCCGCGGAGAGCAGACCGACGGCGACGGTGGCCCCCCGGTCGACACCGGAGGACGGTGCTGGGCGGCGATGGGACCCCACGGGAAGCCGCACTCCTTCCGCTCGCGGACGGGAAACGCGGCAGACAGTAGCCCCGAGCCCCGATGCCGGCCAACGACCTCGGCCGCCACGCACGGTGACGCCCCGCCTGCGACGCAGGTCACGGGCGGGGCCGAGGTGTCCCGGGCGACGTGGTGATTCCCCCGAACGGAGGCATCCGGGTGTCCGTCCACCCGGGTGCGGGGTGCGTCAGACGCGGACGCCGAACATGAACGGGCCGCCGATGGTGTTCATCGACTCGTAGCGCACCACGGTGCCGGTGCGCGGGGCGTGGATGATCTGGCCGTTGCCCGCGTACAGACCCACGTGGTGCAGGTCGTTGAAGAAGAAGACCAGGTCGCCGACCTTGAGCTGGTCCACCGAGTAGATCTTGGTGCCGGCACCGGTCTGGGCCTGGGAGGTGCGCGGGAGCTGGACGCCGGCCTGCGCGTAGGCCCAGGAGGTCAGGCCCGAGCAGTCGAAGGAGGACGGGCCGGTGGCGCCGTAGACATAGGGGCTGCCGAGCTTGCTCTGCGCGGCGGCGAAGGCGGCGGCGGCGCGGCCGGAGCCGGGCGGCACATTGGCGCTGAGGGCGTCGCGCTCGGCGGCGCGGCTGGCGCGGTTCTGCTCCTCGGCGAGCTGCGCCTTCTCCTCGGCGGTGAGGCTGTTGAGCAGCTTCTGCGCGGCGGCGAGCTTGCTCTGCACCTCCTTCTTCTTCTTGCCCAGCTCGGTGCGGGTGGAGGAGAGGTCCTTGAGCTTCTCGGCCGCCTCGGAGCGCTGCTGGGCGAGTTCGCGCTGCTTCTCCTGGATCTTCTTCAGCGCCTCGACCTGCTGTCCGCTGAGCTGGTCGAGGGTGGACGCCTTGTCGAGGTAGTCGTCCGGGTCGGAGGAGAGCAGCAGCTGGACGGAGGGGTCGATGCCGCCGCTGCGGTACTGGGCGCTGGCCATCGCACCGAGGCCGTCGCGCAGTTCGTTGAGTTCCTGCTGACCGCGGGCCACGTCGTCCTGGATGGTGGAGATCTCCTTCTGGAGCTTCTCCTGCTTCTCCTTGGCCCCGTTGTACTTCTCGGTGGCCTTCTCGGCCTGCTCGTAGAGCTTGTCGACCTTGGCCTTGACCTCGTCCTTGCTCGGCTTCTCGCTCGGAGCGGCGTTGGCGGCCTGAGAGCTCAGGGCAACAGCGGCAGCGGCGGCAGTGGTGAGCACGGTCACACGTGCGCGGCTCGGCTGCTTGGGACGACGGTGGGACGCCACGGAGACGAGCTCCTTCTCGAGAGTGATCGCGCGGTCGCGGGTTCGAGCAGACCCTAATGATGTTCTTGTGATCAGTTCAAATCCCCGGCCACAAAAACTCCGCTACAGCGCGTTTATTTACCCTCAACTCACCTGCCGTGATGCCGGGTTGACGCTACGTTGCGTGACGGTTCCGTCAATTCGGGCATAGGGACGCTACGTTGCACGGGGGACGGAAGTGATCCGAGTATCAGGAAAGCCGCTTGCCGAGTGCGTGCTGGGTACGTGCTGATGATCAGGAAAGCCGCTTGAGAAGCACCGCCGATGCCACCGGGCGTGCGCCGGCGCGGGCGACCCCGTCGGCGACCTCCCGATCGGTGGAGACCACGATGACGGGCCGGCCCGGCGGTTCGGCGCGCACCAGCTGGCGGATCAGCTCGTCGGCGGTGACCCCGGGTTTGGAGAACAGCACCCGCACCCCGCGCGGCGGGGCCAGCAGCACCGGCGCGGCCAGTTCGGCCCCGTCGAAGACGCAGGTGACCTCGGCGCCGGTCTGCGCGGCGAGCTGGGCCAGCTGCCCCAGCAGCCTCAGCCGCTGCTTCTCCAGGGGCATCTGGGGATAGCCGGTCTTGGTGACGTTGTAGCCGTCGACGACCAGATGGGCCTGCGGCAGCGCGAGCAGCTGGTCCAGGATGGCCGGATCGTTCTCGGAGAGGGCGCGGGCGGCGATGTCCTTCGGGGTCATCCGGCCCGGCTCCACGGCGTCCACGGTCTCGGCGGGCCGCACGGACACCGGCGGCAGGGCGAGTTCGCGGCGCAGCCCCTGGGCGGCGTCCAGGACGGTGTCGAGCAGCAGCCGCACCCGCATGTCCTCCACGCTGCGGCCCTCCCGGGCCGCCCGGCGGGCCGCCTCGAGCGCCGCCTCGGTCTCGCCGAGGCGGGCCTTGAGCCGCCGGGACTCGCTCTCGGCGGCGGACACCTGCGCCTGCCCCTCGGCGCGCACGGTCTCCATCTCGCCCTGCAGCTTGCGCAGCGCCGCCTCGCCTCGCTTGACGTCGCTGAGCGCGCTGCGGAGCTTGCGGTGCAGCGACTCGGCCTCCTTGCGGACCGTCTCCAGCTCGCCGCGCAGCCGTTCGGTCTCCGACTTGGTGTGCTCGCGGGCCCGGGCCAGCTCGGCGCGCAGCCGCTCCACCTCGGCCCGCATCTCCTCGTCGGCACGCTCGGCGTCGGCCCGCCGGGCCTCCTCGCCCGCGGCGGTCACCAGCTTCACCCAGCCCGGCGGGCGCAGAACATAGGCCGCGGCCGCCACGTCGAGCGGATCCGCGGCCGGGGGCGGGGAGCCGGAGTCGAGAGCGCCGGCGAGTTCCGGCTGGGCCTCTCTGAGCTTCTCCCCGATCCGCTGCCGGAACAGCGGGTCGGTCTCCAGCGCGGCGGCCATGGCGTTGCCCGCGAACTTGGCTCTGCGGTTCGGGGTGAAGCGCGCGAACTGCCGCAGCTGGGCGGGCAGCTCCGAGACGGTCAGCTGCCCGAATCCGGCGGAGACGATCTGCACCACACGGCGGCGCACGCCGTCGGGCAGCGGACGGTCGAGCACCTCAGCGGTGCCGTCCTGCGGCCCCCCGCCTGCGGTCTCCACCATCCGTCACACCCCAATGCCTGTGTGCGACCCCGCGAGCGGGGTCGCCGTCAGCGGGGCCCTGCCCCGCTCTCGACGTCGCTCGAGCGGGAGGGAGCCCCTTCCGTCAGGAGCCGGCACCCGGCCTGTCCACGAGTTCCACCTGGTCCACGGCGTTGCACCAGCGGCACCGCACCGACTCGATCGTCTCACTGAGCACCTCGCGCTCCTCGACCTTGGGCTCTCCGGCCAGATCGAGGTGGACGTACTCCACGACCTTCGACGAGCGGGTCACGTCGAAGCGGGTGAGATTGCCGCAGAGCGTGCAGCGCCACCGCGTCGTGGCGGTCGGCAGGGGAACCGTCATCGTGCCTCGGCTCTTTTCCTTCTCGGCTTCCATTGTCGGTGACGCCCCGCGCACGCGGTCCGTCATGGCTCGTAACCCTACGGCCTGGGGGCTCCCCGCCGCCCGCCCGTCCACGGCGGCGAGGCATTCTGTGCGGTCGCGTCCGGTTACGTCATGCTCTGTAACCATGATCCGCATCTGGAGCGCGCCGGCCTCCGCAGGGGCGGCGGGCCGCGCCTCGACGGCCCCGGTGACCCGCGCCCTGATCGTCCTGTGCTGCGCGGTCTTCCTGCTCGGACCGGCCTCCGGCCTCAATCCGCTGTACGGCGCGGGCGAGGAGCTGCTCGCGGCGCAGCAGACCTGGTTCAGGCGCTGGGGCGTGATCCCCGCAGAGCTGTTCGAGGGGTCCCCGGCGGCGGTGCTCACCCCGGCCACCGCCCTGTTCGTACACGCGAGCTGGGTGCATCTGCTCGGCAACATGCTCTTTCTCCACGTCTTCGGGGTGATGACCGAGAAGCGGATGGGGCGGGCGCGGTTCACCCTCTTCTGCCTCGGCTGCGGCTGTCTCGCGCTGCTGGGGTACGCGGCGGCGAACGCGCACTCGGAGCAGCCCCTGGTGGGCGCCTCCGGGGCGATCTCGGCGGTCCTCGGCGCGTTCCTCTTCCTGTTCCCGCGCGCCCGGGTCACCAGTCTGCTGCCGTTCGCCTTCTTCCTGCCGGTGCGGCTGCCCGCCTGGGTGGTGCTGCCGTTCTGGGCGGCGCTGCAGTGGGCGGCGGCCCGGCAGCAGGCACCGGACGGCCCCTCGGTGGCCTATCTGGCCCATCTGGTGGGCTTCGGCCTGGGCTTCCTCGTCGCCTGGGTGGGCTTCGGCCGGGCGACTAGAGTGAAAGCCGCCCCTGCACCGGCCTCCGAGGGAGAGAACCAGCCGTGATCACCGCGATCGTCCTCATCAAGACCAGCGTGGACCGGATCCCCGAGATCGCGGAGCAGATCGCCGCGCTGGAGAACGTCAGCGAGGTCTTCTCCGTGACCGGCACCTACGACCTCATCGCCATGGTCCGGGTGAAGGACCACGAGGACCTGGCGGAGGTCATCCCGGGCCGCATCAGCAAGATCCCGGGGGTCGAGGCCACCGACACGCACGTGGCCTTCCGGACGTACTCCCAGCACGACCTGGAGGCGGCGTTCGCCATCGGGCTGGACAACTGAGACCGCCGGCTTCGGGCGCGTCCCGCACGGGGCGGTCCTGCCCGCAAGCGCCTGCTGCCGGGCACCCGGCTCCGGCCGCCGGGCAGCGCTCCCCGGCGGCCGGGCCCGCTCAGGCCGAGGTGTCCGGGACGCAGCGGCCGTCGACCGTGTGGTAGGTCCAGCGGGCGCCGTCGCGGACGAGTTCCCTGACGGCGGTGACGAAGCGGTCGACGTGTTCGTCGGGGGTGCCCGCGCCGAAGCTGACGCGGACGGCGTTGAGGGACTTCTCCCCCGGTGCCGCCTCGGGGGCGCCGCACTCGCCCTGGGCCCGGTCCTCGGCACCGAGCAGGGTCCGCACCAGCGGGTGGGCGCAGAAGAGGCCGTCCCGCACACCGATGCCGTACTCGGCGGACAGCGCGGCGGCGAAGTGGGAGCTGTTCCAGCCGTCGACGACGAACGACAGCACGCCGACGCGCGGGGCGTCCTCGCCGAACAGCGCAAGGAAGCGCACCTCGGGCACGTCGGCCAGTCCCTCCCGCACCCGGCGGATCAGGTACTGCTCCCGCGCCACCAGCGCCTCGAAGCCTGCCTCGGTGAGCGCCTTGCAGGCGGAGGCGATGGCGTAGGCGCCGATGACGTTGGGCGAGCCGGCCTCGTGCCGGGCGGCGCCCTCGTGCCACTCGACGTCCACTCCCCCGTCCGCGCGGCGGCCGACCTTGCGGCTGGCGCCGCCGCCCGCCAGGTACGGCTCGGCCGCGCGCAGCCAGTCGGCCCGTCCGGCGAGGACGCCGGAGCCGAAGGGTGCGTAGAGCTTGTGCCCGGAGAAGGCGACCCAGTCGACGTCCAGGTCGCGGACGCTCACCGGGTGGTGCGGGGCGAGCTGGGCCGCGTCCAGCACGATCCGGGCGCCGTGCGCGTGGGCGGCGGCGGCCAGTTCCCGCACCGGCCACAGCTCCCCCGTGACGTTGGAGGCGCCGGTGACGCAGACCAGGGCCGGGCCGTGCGGGTCGCGGGCGGCGAGCGCCCGCTCCAGGGTCTGAACGGCCCGTCGCGGGCTGTCCGGCGCGTC
Organism: Streptomyces composti; assembly: GCF_012034205.1. GTDB lineage: Bacteria > Actinomycetota > Actinomycetes > Streptomycetales > Streptomycetaceae > Streptomyces > Streptomyces composti. The sequence goes on along the minus strand of NZ_JAATEM010000014.1, from coordinate 43,644 downwards.
CAGGCAGGTGACCCGGGCCTCGCGCCAGGGCAGCAGCGACGCGTGGTGCTCGGTCTCGAAGACGAAGACCTGGCAGCCGGCGGGCAGCGCGGAGGCGAGCAGGTTGAGGGAGTCGGTGGTGGACCGGGTGAAGACGACCTGGTCGTCCGCGCGGCAGTCGAGGAACTCGGCGACGGTCCTGCGGGAGTTCTCGAACAGGTCGGTGGAGAGCTGGGAGAGGTATCCGGCGCCGCGGTGCACGCTGCCGTAGTACGGGGCGTAGGCGGCGACGTCGTCCCAGACGCGCTGGAGGGCGGGGGCGCTGGCGGCGTAGTCGAGCGCCGCGTAGGTGACCTCGCCGCCGGTGACGAGCGGGACGGTGACATCCCGCCCCAGAACGGGCAGCGGGGCACAGACGGACACGTCGGCGGCAGGGGTGAGGACAGACATGGAGAACTCCCGTGAGGGCAGCCGGGAACACGGCACCGGCGGAGAAGAACGACGAGAAGAAGGTGTGCGGAGGCGGGCCGGGAAAACGGCCCTAGCGCATTCGCTTGCTCACGGAAGACTCCCTCGATGGACCAGGACCCCTGGTGTCGCGAGGGGTCCGCGCTTGCCGTAGGCCTTGCTGCCGTACGGCCTGGTCTTCACCCGGGGCACCCCGCCACGGACGGAGGGTTGCCGGACAGTCGGCCGGGGCCTGATGACTGTCACTCATGACCTGGACAGGAACGTAGGCGATCACGGCGATGTCCCGCAACCCGTGTCCGGATCGCGGGACATCGTCCGTGGGCGTCAGGCGTTGCTGACGGCCACCCAGCGTTCCAGCACGCGCCGGGCGGCGCCGGAGTCGATCGACTCGGCGGCCTGCTCGATCCCGGCCCGGATCTGCTCGGTGAGCGACCCGCTGCCCGGCCGCAGCGCGACCAGCGCCGCCGCGGAGTTCAGCAGCACCGCGTCACGCACCGGGCCCCGCTCGCCGTCGAGAACCCGCCGGGCGACCTCCGCGTTGTAGGAGGCGTCGGCGCCGCGCAGCGCCTCGACGGGCACCAGCTCGATGCCCACGTCCCGCGGGTCGAAGGTCTCCTCGGTGACCGTGCCGTCGCGGACCACCCACACCCGGGAGGTGGCGGTGGTGGTCAGCTCGTCCAGCCCGTCGTCGCCGCGGAACACCAGCGAGGAGTTGCCCCGCTCGGCGAACACGCCCGCCATGATGGGCGCCATCCGCGGGTCGGCGACGCCCACCGCCTGGCACCTCACCCGGGCGGGGTTGGCCAGCGGTCCGAGGAAGTTGAACACGGTGCGGATGCCCAGCTGTGAGCGGGCGGCGGCCACATGGCGCAGCGCGGGGTGGAACTTCACCGCGAAGCAGAAGGTGATCCCGGCCTCCTCGGCGACCTCGGCCACCCGTCGCGGGGTCAGCTCCAGATTGACGCCGAGCTTCTCCAGGACGTCGGAGGCGCCCGAGGCCGAGGAGGCGGCCCGGTTGCCGTGCTTGACCACCTTGGCGCCGGTGCCGGCGACCACGATCGAGGACATCGTGGAGATGTTGACGGTCCGGGCGCCGTCGCCGCCGGTGCCGACGATGTCCACGGTCTCGCCGGGCACCTCGATGACGTTGGCGTGCTCGTACAGGGCCCGGACGCAGCCGGTGATCTCCTCGACCGTCTCGCCCTTGGCACGCAGCGACACCACGAATCCGGCGATCTGCGCGTCGGTGGCCTCGCCCCGCATGATCAGGTCCATCGCCCAGGCGGTGTCGTCGGCGCTGAGGTCCCTGCCCTCCAGCAGCCCGTTCAGCAGGGCGGGCCAGGAGCGGCCCGCCGCAGTGTCGCCTCCAGCGGGGGTCACAGCGCTCATAGCCGCTCCTGATGGTCGTAGACGTTCCAGAACTCCCGGGCACCACCCTATCCAGCCCGGGGCATGCCGAAGGGCCCCGTCCGCAGACCGGACGGGGCCCCTGCAGGTGGCGAGTGCAGCGATCAGTGGTGGCCGTGGCCGCTCGTGATCTCGTTGTACTCCTCGACGGTCGGCTTCGGAATCTGGGACTCCTCGCCGTAGTACGCCTTGCTGAGCTTGGCGCGCAGCTTCTCGGTGCCCTTCACCTTGCGCTCGACACCGTGCTCGTCGACCGTCGGGCCGATCTCCACCGGCTTGTACTGCTCGTGCGCGGTGAGCGTGTACAGGGCCTCCTGGCTGAGCGGCTCGTGCACCTCGATGAACTCACCGTGCGGCAGGCGCTTGATGATGCCCGACTCGCGGCCGTGCAGCACCTTCTCCCGGTCCCGGCGCTGCAGGCCCAGGCAGATCCGCTTGGTGATGATGAACGCGACGACCGGGCCGGCGAAGAACCCGATCCGGACGAACCAGGTGACCGCGTTGATCGAGAGGTTGAAGTGCGTGGCGATGATGTCGTTGCCACCGCCGATCAGCATGATCATGTAGCCGGTGACCCAGGCGACACCGAAGGCCGTGCGGGTCGGGGCGTTGCGCGGGCGGTCCAGGATGTGGTGCTCGCGCTTGTCCCCGGTGACCCAGGACTCGATGAACGGGTACAGGGCGATGACCCCGAGGAAGAGGCCGAACAGCACCAGCGGGATGAACACGCCCAGGACCAGGGTGTGGCCCCAGAAGTTGATCTCCCAGCCGGGCATGGCGCGGACCAGACCCTCGGCGAAGCCCATGTACCAGTCGGGCTGGGCTCCGGTGGAGACCATGTCCGGGCGGTACGGGCCCAGGTTCCAGATCGGGTTGATCGAGGCGATGCCGGCGATCAGCGCGATGAAGCCGAAGACCAGGAAGAAGAAGCCCCCCGCCTTGGCCATGTACACCGGCAGCAGCGGCATGCCGACGACGTTCTTGTTGGTCCGTCCGGGACCCGCGAACTGCGTGTGCTTGTGGTAGAAGACCAGGATCAGGTGGCCGACCACCAGACCGAGCATGATGCCCGGCAGCAGCAGGATGTGGATCGAGTAGAACCGGGCGACGAAGTCGGTCCCGGGGAACTCCCCGCCGAACAGGAACATCGAGATGTACGTGCCGACGATCGGCACGGACAGGATCGCGCCCTGGGTGAAGCGGACACCGGTGCCGGAGAGCAGGTCGTCCGGCAGCGAGTAGCCGGTGAAGCCGGTGAACATGCCGAGCACGAACAGCAGGAAGCCGAACAGCCAGTTGATCTCACGCGGCTTGCGGAACGCGCCGGTGAAGAAGACGCGCATCATGTGCACGAACATGCCAGCGAGGAAGACGACCGCGGCCCAGTGGTGGATCTGCCGGATGAGCAGACCGCCCCGGACGTCGAAGCTGATCCGCAGCGTGGAGGCGTACGCCTCCGACATCAGCTGGCCCTGCATCGGGATGTAGCTGCCGTGGTACTCCACCTCGTTCATCGACGGGTGGAAGAACAGCGTCAGATACACACCCGTGAGGATGATGATGATGAAGCTGTACAGGCAGATCTCACCCAGCATGAAGGACCAGTGGTCCGGGAAGATCTTGCGCATGTTGGCCTTGGCCAGGGAGTAGATCCCGAGCCGGCCGTCGGCCCAGTCGGCGACGCGCTCGCCGGCCGGTGCCTTCCCGCGAGAGCGGGGCTGTGTGCTGGTGTTGGTGCTCATCCGCGCTCCCAGAATGCAGGACCGACGGGCTCTTCGAAGTCACTGAGCGCTTCGAGGTAGCCCTCGTCGTTCACGCCGATCCGCAGCTGCGGGAGAGCGTGACCGGCGGGACCGAAGATCACCTTGGCACCGTCGGAGAGGTCGAAGGTGGACTGGTGGCAGGGGCAGAGCACGTGGTGCGTCTGCTGCTCGTACAGGGAGATCGGGCAACCGACGTGGGTGCAGATCTTCGAGTACGCGAGGATGCCCTCGTGTCCCCACTCCATCGTGCGCTTGTCCTTGATGTCCTCCGGCTGGATGCGGACGAGCATCAGGGCGGCCTTGGCGATCTCGTTGTTGAAGTCGTGGTCGTGCTCCTCGAGGCCCTCCGGCTTGGCGAAGGTGAGGGAGCCGGTCACGATGTCCGAGGGGCGCATCGGCTCCCCGGTGTTCTGGTTGATGAGCAGCTTGCCCTTTGACCACAGGGTGTGACGCAGCTTGTCCTCGGGCAGCGGGCCCAGTTCGCGCAGCAGCACGACGCCGGACAGCGGCACCACGGCCAGCGCGCCGAACATGGTGTTGCGGATGAGCTTGCGCCGGCCGAGCTGGGACTCCTTCGCGCCCTGGCGGAAGTCGTCCATGACCTTGGCACGGACCTCGGGCTCGGCCTCGATCGCGTGCCGCTCGTCGGTCAGCTCCTCGTCGGACATCAGCGTGCGGGCCCAGTGGACCGCGCCGGCGCCGATGGTGAACAGGGAGACGCCGAGCGTCACACCGAGCGCGAAGTTCAGCGCGCTGACGTGACCGAACGGGAAGATGTAGACGATCTTGTCGACCGGGATCGCCACGAAGGCGGCGATGAAGCCGATGGTGGCCAGCATCGAGACCGTGAACAGCAGGGCGACCGTGCGCTCGGACCGCTTGGCGGCCCGCTCGTCGATGTCCTGCCTGCGGTGCTCGTGAGGCGGCAGCCCCGGGTCGGCGAACGGGTTCTTCTCGTCCGCCACACCTACCGCGCCGTGGGCGGTGTCCTGCGCTGCGGGCAGGTTCTCTTCTGGAATTTGGCTACTCATGACTTCTTGGCCTTTGCGGTCCGAGCGGCGACCCACACTGCGACGGCGATCAGACCGCCGAGACCGAAGATCCAGCCGAACAGACCCTCGCTGACCGGGCCGAGCCCGCCCAGCTCAAGGCCGCCGGGGTTCTCGGTGTCCTGGCTGTTGACCTCGTCCAGGTACGCGATGATGTCCTTCTTGTTCTGCTCCGACAGGGTGCTGTCGGGGAACGAAGGCATGTTCTGCGGGCCGGTGAGCATGGCCTCGTAGATGTGCTTCGGGTCGACGTCCTCGAGGTTCGGCGCGTACTTGCCGTGGGTCAGGGCGCCGCCCTTGCCGGTGAAGTTGTGGCACTGCGCGCAGTTGTTGCGGAACAGTTCGCCGCCCTTGGCGATGTCGGCACCCTCGGGGCTGTACTGCGACTCGGCCGGGATGGCCGGGCCGGCGCCGAGGGAGGCGACGTACGCCGCCAGCGCGTCGATCTCGGCCTGGGTGTAGACCGGCTTCTTGCGCGGGATCTGCGCGCCCTGCGAGGTGGCGGCCGGCATGCGGCCGGTGCCCACCTGGAAGTCCACGGCCGCGGCGCCCACGCCCACCAGGCTCGGCCCGTCGGAGGTGCCCTGACCGCCGGTGCCGTGGCAGCTGGCGCAGTCGACCGCGTAGAGCTTCTTCCCCTCCTCGATGGTCAGGGACTGGGCGGTTTCGTCGGCCTGCGCCTTGTCCGCGGGCGCGAACACGGCGTACAGCCCCCCGGTGCATGCCAGCGCGAGGAGTAGGACGACGAGCGCCGCCGCCGGGTGGCGTCGTCGTGCGGAGAGCTTTTTCACGGATTACCCCGGTGTCAGGATCTTCTGCGTCGATGCTTCTGGCTTGGTGCGCTTCTTCAAGCGCGCGCGGTTGCGGGCCCGGCTACTTGATCATGTAGATCGTGGCGAAGAGGCCGATCCAGACGACGTCGACGAAGTGCCAGTAGTAGGACACGACGATGGCCGCGGTCGCCTGCTCGTGGGTGAACCTCCGGGCCGCGTAGGTGCGTCCCAGGACCAGCAGGAAGGCGATCAGACCGCCCGTCACGTGCAGGCCGTGGAAGCCGGTGGTCAGGTAGAACACCGAGCCGTACGGGTCGGACGAGAGCGAGAGGCCCTCGTGCTTGACCAGCTCGGTGTACTCGAAGACCTGGCCGCCGATGAACACCGCGCCCATGATGAAGGTGACGATGAACCAGCCCCGGAGCTTCTTCACGTCACCGCGCTCGGCGGCGAACACGCCGAGCTGGCAGGTGAGCGAGGAGAGCACCAGGATCGTGGTGTTCGTCGCCGAGAACGGGAAGTTCAGCGCGTCGGCCTTCTCCGACCAGAACTCGGGTCCGGTCACCGATCGCAGGGTGAAGTACATCGCGAAGAGGGCCGCGAAGAACATCAGCTCGGAACTCAGCCAGATGATGGTTCCGACGCTGGTGAGGTTCGGCCGGTTGACCGACGGGTGCGCGTGCCCGGTATCTACTGTCGTTGCTGTCGCCACGCCGACATTATGTCGGTCGCTTATCCCGCCCTCACTCCGGGGGGTGCCGTTCGGAGTGTCTCCACCCGCCGCACCGGTGTTGACGTGGTGTTCAAGGGAGTAGCATCCGGCCCAACGGGCTTGTCCTTACGACGCTGACGTCACGGAGGAAGCATGCAGCCGACCGCCACGGTGCTGGTGTACAGCGACGACGCGAACACGCGGGAACAGGTGCGGTTGGCCACCGGCCGACGGCCGGCCCCGGACGTCCCTGTGGTGGAGTTCGTGGAGTGCGCGACCCCGGCCGCGGTGATCCGCGAGCTGGACAAGGGCGGGATCGACGTCTGCGTGCTGGACGGCGAGGCCGTGCCGATGGGCGGCATGGGGCTGTGCCGGCAGATCAAGGACGAGATCTTCCAGGCTCCCCCGGTGCTGCTGCTCATCGGGCGCCCCCAGGACGCCTGGCTGGCCACCTGGAGCCGGGCGGAGGCCGCGGTGACCCTGCCGGTGGACCCGGTGGAGTTCGCCTCGGCACTGGCCTCCCTGCTGCGTTCCCGGCGCCTGCAGAGCGCCTAGCTCCGGCTTCTCGGGAGCCCGGGTCCGTCCGTCCCGTCCGTCCCGTCAGGCGCGGCTCGCGGGGGCCTGCGGGCCTGCGGCCGCTCGGGCCCGGTGCGCGCCCCCGTGTCCGCCGTGCGCGCCCTCGTGTCCGCCGTGCGCGGTCCCGGGCCCCCACGGCGGCGCCGGCGCCCTCCGGGGGCGTCTCAGGCCGCCGCCGGGCGCAGCCGTGCCGTCTCCTGGGGTGCCGCGGGGCCCGCTGTGAGCGCGCTGCCCTGCTGCCACTTCTCCCACGGGACGTTCCAGTCGCCGAAGCCGTTGCCGAACGGCTCCATCGTGTCGCCGTCGGAGTTGACGACCTTCACCAGGTCGCCCTCGCGGACGTTGTCGAAGAACCACTCGGCGTTGGCGGTGTTCATCCCGACGCAGCCGTGGCTGACGTTGGCGTAGCCCTGGGAGCCGACCGACCAGGGGGCGGCGTGGACGTACTCACCGCTCCAGGTGACGCGGGTGGCGAACTGCACATTGAGGTCGTAGGACTCCGAGGAGCCCTCGGCTATGCCGACCGTGGTGCTGCGCATACGTACGAAGCGTTCCTTGCCGAGGACGACCTTGACGCCGTTGCGGGTCTCGAAGCCCGGCTTGCCGGTCGTGACGGGTATCGACTTGACCTCCTCGCCGTTCTTGTAGAGCGTCAGCCGGTGGGCGGCGGCGTCGGTCACGGCTATGACCTGGTCGCCCGTGGTGATGGTGAGCGGCTTGGCCTTCCCGCCGCGAAGCCGGTCGTTGATCTTGATGCCCTCCAGGTTGCTGCGTACCTGGACGGTGGCGCGGGCGGGCCAGTACTCCTTGGGGCGGAAGTGGAGCTTCTTGTCGTCCACCCAGTACCAGCTGCCGGTCACCGCGGGCGTGGAGGTGACCTTCAGTCCGCGCTCCACCACGGCCCGCTGGGCGCGGTCCTTGACCGGCACGCTCAGCTCGGCGGTGATCGGCTGGCCGACGCCGTAGGTGCCCGCCTCGGGGCCGAAGGTGACGCCCAGGCGCTTGGTGGTGGAGGGCTTGCCGGTGGTGAAGGTGATCACCTTGCGGCCGGGCGCCCCGTCCTCGTTCTCGGTGCTCACCCGGACCGTGTACTGGGCGTTGGCGGCCAGCGGCGAGGTGCTGTGCCACCGGCTGCCGTCGGCGGCGAGCTCACCCGCGACATAGCGGCCTGCGGCGTCGCGGGCGGTGACGTCCGTGATGCGGCCGTCGTCGTCCTCGGCGACGACCTCCAGGGGCTTGTCCGGGTCGACGGTCTTCTTGTCGCCGGTGGGGCCGCTGAACGAGATCTGGTCCGCCGCGTCGTAGGGCTCGGCGGACAGCGGGTTGCCGTCCGAGCTGCAGCCGGTGACGCCCGCGCCGAGGGCGATCACCAGCAGCGTGCAGCCGACGACGGTACGGGTGCGCGGGTGGTGTCTCATGGCCTCACGCTAGGAAGGCCCGTCAACCACGGCGCGCTGGGAGACTCGAACGAGTGATGGGGATTGCGCCCAAAGGCAGAGGCCCGGACCCTCCTGACGGAGTGTCCGGGCCTCTGGCCGAGTGGTGCCGCTACTGGGTGCGGTTCTCACCGCGGTAGTACTCGAAGACCCAGCCCCAGATGCTGGCCAGGATCAGCGGCATCGCGAAGTACATCAGCCACCAGCCGATGGCGACGGCGAGGAACGCGAAGGCACCGCCGATGCCCAGGAAGAGCGGCTGCCAGCTGTGCGGGCTGAAGAACCCGAGCTCGCCGGCGTCGTCGGCGACGTCCGCCTCCTTGTTGTCCTGGGCGCCCACGTCGACCCGCTTGGCCGTGAAGCCGAGGTAGAAGCCGATCATGATCGCCAGGCCGAAGGCCAGGAAGAGGGCGGTGGTACCGGCCGGCTCCTTCGACCACCAGCCGTAGATCACGGCCATGATGAGGAGGAAGACGCTCAGCCACATGAACATCTTGCCCTGGATCTTCACTTGCCGGCCTCCTTGCTGCCAGCGACGGCCTTCTCGCCGTGACCGATGTTCTCGAGCTCGTCGAGCGCGGCGATCTCAGGGTGGTGCAGGTCGAACGCCGGGGATTCGCTGCGGATGCGCGGCAGGGTGAGGAAGTTGTGCCGCGGCGGCGGGCAGGAGGTCGCCCACTCCAGGGAGCGGCCGTAGCCCCACGGGTCGTCCACGGTGACCGGCTTGCCGTACTTGGCCGTCTTCCAGAGGTTGTAGAGGAACGGCAGGATCGACAGGCCGAGCAGGAAGGACGAGATCGTGGAGACGGTGTTCAGCGCGGTGAAGCCGTCGGCCGCGAGGTAGTCCGCGTACCGGCGGGGCATGCCCTCGGCACCCAGCCAGTGCTGGACCAGGAAGGTGCCGTGGAAGCCGATGAACAGCGTCCAGAAGGTGATCTTGCCGAGCCGCTCGTCGAGCATCTTGCCGGTGAACTTGGGCCACCAGAAGTGGAAGCCCGAGAACATCGCGAACACCACGGTGCCGAACACCACGTAGTGGAAGTGGGCCACCACGAAGTACGAGTCGGAGGCGTGGAAGTCCAGCGGCGGCGAGGCCAGGATGACACCGGTCAGACCACCGAAGGTGAAGGTGATCAGGAAGCCGGCCGCCCACAGCATCGGCGTCTCGAAGGACAGGCTGCCCTTCCACATGGTGCCGATCCAGTTGAAGAACTTCACACCGGTCGGGACCGCGATCAGGAAGGTCATGAAGGAGAAGAACGGCAGCAGCACACCGCCGGTGACGTACATGTGGTGCGCCCACACCGTCACGGACAGACCCGCGATCGCGATGGTCGCGCCGATCAGGCCCATGTAGCCGAACATCGGCTTGCGGGAGAAGACCGGGACGACCTCACTGATGATGCCGAAGAACGGCAGCGCGATGATGTACACCTCTGGGTGGCCGAAGAACCAGAAGAGGTGCTGCCACAGCAGCGCTCCGCCGTTGGCCGAGTCGAAGATGTGCGAGCCGAACTTGCGGTCCGCCTCCAGCGCGAAGAGCGCGGCGGCCAGCACCGGGAAGGCCAGCAGGACCAGCACACCGGTCAGCAGCACGTTCCAGGTGAAGATCGGCATGCGGAACATCGTCATGCCCGGCGCACGCATGCAGATGATCGTGGTGATGAAGTTGACCGAGCCGAGGATGGTGCCGAAGCCGGAGAGGGCCAGACCCATGATCCACATGTCGGCGCCGATGCCCGGCGAGCGGACCGCGTCCGACAGCGGGGAGTAGGCGAACCAGCCGAAGTCGGCGGCGCCGTCCGGCGTGAGGAAACCACCGAGCGCGATCAGCGAGCCGAACGAGTACAGCCAGTAGGCGAACATGTTCAGCCGCGGGAACGCCACGTCGGGCGCGCCGATCTGCAGCGGCATGATCCAGTTCGCGAAGCCTGCGAACAGCGGCGTCGCGAACATCAGCAGCATCACCGTGCCGTGCATGGTGAAGGCCTGGTTGAACTGCTCGTTCGACATGATCTGCGTGCCCGGACGGGCCAGCTCGGCGCGCATGAGGAGCGCCATCACGCCGCCGATCAGGAAGAACGCGAACGACGTCACCAGGTACAGCGTGCCGATCGTCTTGTGGTCGGTGGTCGTCAGCCACTTGACCACGACGCTGCCACGGTTCTGGCGCCGGACCGGCAGCTCGTCCTCGTAGTGGGACCCTGCTGCCGCGGCACCCTGGGGTTCGTTGAGGATGCTCACAGGATGTTCGACTCCCGGTTCTTCTCGTGGCCCGACTGCGGGATGCCCGCGGGCACGTAACCGGTCTGCCCCTTCTTCACGAGGTCCTTCAGGTGCTGCTCGTAGCGCTCAGGGGAGACGACCTTGACGTTGAACAGCATCCGGGAGTGGTCCACGCCGCACAGCTCGGCGCACTTGCCCAGGAAGGTGCCCTCCTTGTTGGGGGTCACCTCGAAGGCGTTGGTGTGGCCCGGGATGACGTCCTGCTTCATCAGGAACGGCACCACCCAGAAGGAGTGGATGACGTCACGAGAGGTCAGGACGAAGCGGACCCGCTTGCCCTCGGGCAGCCACAGGGTGGGGCCCGGGTTGCCGGTCTGCGCGTTGCGGGTGCCGGGGGTACCGCAGTCGTAGACGCCGCCGGCGTTGGCCGGGAAGGCGTCCTTGTAGCGGTTCGGGATCGCGTCGAGCTCGGGGGACTTCTTGGCGTCGCCGGAGGAGCCCTCGACGTTCTCGACGTAGTTGAAGCACCAGCTCCACCGGAAGCCGACCACGTTGACGGTGACGTCGGGCTTCTTCTCGAGCTTCAGCAGCTCGGACTCGTCACGGGCGGTGAAGTAGAACAGCACCGAGACGACGAGGAGCGGAACGACCGTGTACAGCGCCTCGATGGGCATGTTGTACCGGGTCTGCGGAGGAACTTCGACCTTGGTGCGGCTGCGCCGGTGGAAGAAAGCACTCCACAGGATCAGGCCCCACACCAGCACGCCGACGGCGAGCGCGGCAGCCCAGGATCCCTGCCACAGGGAGAGGATCCGCGGAGCCTCTTCCGTGGTCGGGGTGGGCATACCAAGGCGGGGGAAGTCCTCCCATGTGCAACCGGTGGCGGTCGCCAGGACCAGGCCCGCGGTCAGTGCCTGCAGCAGCTTCCGCCGCATCGGGCGCCGCGGCGAGCGGTCGGAGCCGTTGGGACTCACGTAGCGCCTTCCCGAGAGTCTCGCCCGCGCGTAGTGGCTGCGGCCTTCTCGCTGGTCGGTCGCCGCCCTGCGACGGGCAGGGGTTTGGATGTTTATGCGGACCAAACCCTAGCCGACGCCCTCCGAGGGTTCGCGGGGAGGGGTGCCTTCTGGCTCGGGTGGTTCGCTGGTTTGGCGGCGGCGGGTGCGCGGGGTGCAGCGCACCCCGCTGCTCGGCCGCACGGGGACACCGCCCCGCGCCCCTGGGGGCTGCTCCAGTCGGCGGGGTTCTAACGTGGGCGTATGGCCTACTTCGACGCCGCTTCCGGTCTTCCTCTGCACCCCGTCGCCCGGCAGGCGTTGGTGGCGGCGCTGGACGAAGGGTGGGCCGATCCCGCGCGGTTGTACCGGGAGGGGCGCCGGGCCCGGATGCTGCTGGACGCGGCGCGGGAGGCGGCGGCCGAGGCCGTGGGGTGCCGGGCGGACGAGGTGGTGTTCACCCCGTCCGGGACCGCGGCGGTGCACTCGGGGATCGCGGGGGCGCTGGCCGGGCGGCGGCGGGTCGGGGATCACCTGGTCGTGTCCGCGGTCGAACACTCTTCGGTGCTGCACGCGGGGGACGTTCACCGGTCCGGCGGAGGGCCGGTCACCGAGGTGCCGGTGAACCGGCAGGGGGCCGTTGCTCCGTCCGGGTACGCCGAGGCGCTGCGGCCGGACACCGCGCTGGCCTGTCTGCAGTCGGCCAATCACGAGGTGGGAACCGTCCAGCCGGTGGCCGAGGTGGCCGAGGTGTGCGGGGCCGCCGGAGTGCCGCTGCTCGTGGACGCGGCGCAGTCCCTGGGCTGGGGCCCGGTGCCGGGCGGCTGGTCGCTGCTGACCGCCAGCGCCCACAAATGGGGCGGCCCGGCCGGGGTCGGGCTGCTGGTGGTGCGCAAGGGCGTCCGGTTCGCGCCCCAGGGCCCGGTGGACGAGCGGGAGTCGGGACGGGCGCCCGGTTTCGAGAACATTCCGGCGATCGTGGCCGCGGTGGCGGCGCTGCGGGCGGTGCGGGCCGAGGCGGCCGGGGAGGCCGCGCGGCTGCGGGAACTGACGGACCGGATCCGGGCGCGGGTGCCGGAGCTGGTGCCGGACGTGGAGGTGGTCGGCGATCCGGAGCGGCGGCTTCCCGGCATCGTCACCTTCTCGTGTCTCTATGTCGACGGGGAGACCGTGCTGCACGAGCTGGACCGTGCCGGTTTCTCCGTCTCATCCGGTTCGTCCTGCACCAGCAGCACTCTGATGCCCAGCCATGTCCTGAAGGCGATGGGCGTGCTGAGCGAGGGCAACGTCCGCGTGTCGCTGCCGCCGGGCACGGCGGAGGAGGACGTGGAGCGGTTCCTGTCCGTGCTGCCCGGGGTGGTGGGCGAGGTGCGGGAGAAGCTGGGCGCGCCGGCGCCGGCCGCGGCGGCCGTCGAGGAGGACGTCCTGGTGGTGGACGCCCTCGGCCGGCGCTGCCCGATCCCGGTCATCGAACTGGCCAAGGTGATCGACCGGGTGCCGGTGGGCGGCGTGGTCCGGGTGCTCGCCGACGACGAGGCGGCCCGCCTGGACATCCCGGCCTGGTGCGAGATGCGCGGGCAGGAGTACGCCGGCGAGGAACCGGCGGAGCAGGGCACGGCGTACCTGGTCCGCCGGGTCGCCTGACGCGCGGGCGGGGGCGGGGCTACCGCAGGTGCTTGCGGACCTCCTCGGCCGCCTCGTCGCCGTAGGCCTTGGTGAAGCGTTCCATGAAGTGGCCGCGCCGCAGCTGGTACTCCTGGGTGCCGACGGTCTCGATGACGAGGGTGGCAAGCATGCAGCCCACCTGGGCGGCGCGTTCCAGCGAGACGCCCCACACCAGACCGGACAGGAAGCCGGCCCGGAAGGCGTCGCCGACGCCGGTCGGGTCGGCCTTGCGCTCCTCCTCCGGGCAGCCGACCTCGATCGGCTCCTCGCCTGCCTTCTCGATCCGGACCCCCTGCGCGCCGCGCGTGGTGACCCGGTGACCCACCCGCTGCAGGATCTCCTCGTCGCTCCAGCCGGTCTTGGCCTCGATGAGCCCCTTCTCGTACTCGTTGGAGAAGAGGTAGGTGGCCCCGTCCAGCAGTATCCGGATCTCCTCCCCGTTCATCCGGGCGATCTGCTGGGAGAAGTCCGCGGCGAACGGGATGCCCCGGGCGCGGCACTCCTCGGTGTGGCGCAGCATGGCCTCCGGGTCGTCGGCGCCGATGGAGACGAGATCGAGGCCGCCCACCCGGTCGGCGACCGTCTTCAGCTCGATCAGCCGGGCCTCGCTCATGGCGCCGGTGTAGAAGGAGCCGATCTGGTTGTGGTCGGCGTCGGTGGTGCACACGAAGCGGGCGGTGTGCAGCGTGTCGGAGATGCGGACGGAGTCGGTGTCGACGCCGTGCCGTTCCAGCCAGGCCCGGTAGTCCTCGAAGTCGAAGCCGGCGGCGCCGACGAGGATCGGGCGGGTGCCCAGCTGGCCCATCCCGAAGGCGATGTTCGCTCCCACGCCGCCCCGGCGCACGTCGAGGTTGTCGACCAGGAAGGACAGCGAGACCGTGTGGAGCTGGTCCGCGACGAGCTGGTCGGCGAAGCGCCCGGGGAAGGTCATGAGGTGATCGGTGGCGATGGAGCCGGTGACTGCGATGCGCACGGCGTGGTCTCTCCTGAGGGAGGCGGTTTGACACTTCACGCTACCGGGTGGCGGGGATGCGCTGAAGCAGCCAAACTACCCGATAGTAGATCTTTCTTCGTGACCTTCGGCGCGCATACGGTGCGGACATGACGAACCTCGAAGTCCATGCTGCCGACCCGGACCATCTCGACGGCGACCTGACGTCGCTCCGGGGTGACTGCGCCCGCATGGTTCCCCACTGGGCGGCTCCGGAGCGGACCGCCTCCCGGCCGGTACCGCCGTCCCTGATCCACGGCGTGCGGGTGCCCTCGTCGTCGGCGCGGCTGGTGGACGCGATGCCGGACTACGGCGACTGACGGATCCGCCGTCACAGGGGAACCGCGCGCTCCTCCGCTGCGTCCCATCGCCGTCCCCCGAAATGGGGATGCGGGATACGACCCACCAGCAGTCCGGGCAGGACCGGGCATGGGTCGACCGGGACAGCTGTGCAGCCGAAGGAGCGATGCGGTGAACACCGAGCGACCCGACAACGACGACGCCGAGGCGAAGGCCGACGGCAGCGCGCGCGGCACCGGGGAAGCTCCGGGCAGTGAGGAGACGGCCTCCCCCGAGGCCGGGGCGGGCACCGCCGGCGGCGAGCGCGACGCCGGCGAGTCCCCGGCGGGAGCGGAACCGGCCGCCTCCCGCGCGGGGGCGGCGAAGGACGACGCCGCCGACGCCGGGGCGCCCGGGCGGGAGACCGTCGATGCCGGGGCGCCGGAAGCGGAGACCGCCGGCGACCGCGCGTCCGGGCAGGAAGTCACCGGAACGCCGGAGCAGGAGACCGCCGGCGCCGGAACGGCGGAACCGGAGACCGCCGGGACCGGAACGGCCGAGCCGGAGACCGTTCATGCTCGGGTGCCCGACCGGGAGGACCGGGACGCCGGGGTGCCGGAGCACGGTGGTGCGCGCGCCGGGGCCGGGGCCACCGCCGCCGGCCACCCGGACGCCGGCCCGGAGCCCGGGTCCGGGTCGTCGTCCCGGCGGCGCACCCCTGCCCTCATTGCCTCCGTCGCCGCCGCCGTGCTGCTGATCGGCGGAGGCGGGGCGCATCTCGCGACCAGCCTCTCCGGCGGCTCGGGGACGGACAGCACCCCCGGGGCCAACGGGGACGCCACTCCCCCACCGCTGACGCTGGACGGCCACTCCGAGAGCGGGGCGCCCGGGATCGCACCCGGTGAGCCCAACCCGTACGGCGCCGTCTACCGCGCCGACGGCGCGCTCCCCGAGGGCCCGGACTCCGCGCCGGTCTACCGCACGCGCGGCGAGGTCACCGAGGCGCAGGTCACCGAGCTGGCCCGGGCGCTCGGCCTGGACGGCGCGCCCGTGGCCGACGGGCGGGGCTGGCGGATCGGCGGCAAGGACGGCTCGGGGCCCACCCTGCGGGTGGACCGGGCGGCCCCCGGCTCCTGGTCCTTCACCCGGCACACGCCGGGCACCGACAACTGCAAGGGCCCCGACTGCACCCGCAAGCCGCCCGCCGCCGGTGAGCCGCGGATCAGCGAGGCCGCCGCGAAGAAGGCCGCCGCGCCGGTGCTGAAGGCGGCCGGGCAGGACGAGGCCAAGATCGACGCGAGCCGCCCCGCGGGGTCCGGCCGGATGGTGAACGCCCAGCCCGAGATCGGCGGGCTGCCCACCCACGGCTGGACGACCGGGCTGGTCGTGGGCGCCGACGGAGAGATCACCAGCGGCAGCGGCCGGCTGGCCAAGCCGGTGAAGGGCGACACCTACCCGGTGGTGAGCGCCGAGCGGGCGCTGGAGCTGATGAACGCGGCACCCCGCGGCGTGGCCCGGGGCGGCATCGGCGGCTGCGCCACCGCCGTGCCGCTGGACGGGGAACGGACGGAGCAGACCCCGCCCGAGCCGTGCGAGGCGACGGCCTCGCTGCCCGCCTCGCCCGAGAAGGACACGCTGACCGTGGAGAAGGCGGTGTTCGGCCTGGCCGCCCACGCGGTGGACGGGCAGCAGGCGCTGGTGCCGTCCTGGCTGTTCGAGGTGCGCCCCAAGGGCACCTCGGGCACCCTCACCGTGACGCACCCGGCGGTGGAGCCGAAGTACCTCCAGCAGCCCGGGCAGTCGGCCACGGAGCCGGGTGAGCCCGGCGACGAGCCGACGGCGAAGCCCTCCGACCGCGAGGTGGCGGTGGAGGGGTACACCGCCGAGGGCAGCGAGCTGACCGTGGTCTTCTCGGGCGGGGTGTGCGCCGACTACGACGTGCGGACCGAGGAGAGCGGGGACCGGGTGAAGGTCACGGTGACCGAGAGCCCGTGGGCCGGCAAGGTCTGCATCATGATCGCCAAGCAGTACCAGATGACGGTGCGGCTGGACACGCCGCTCGGTGACCGCGAGGTGGTCGGCGCGGACGGCGAGCCGGTCCCGCTGCACAAGGACGGCGCCCGGCTGCCGGCCCCGCCGACCCAGCAGGACTGACCTGTCCGGACGCGCCCGGACAGAAGGACCGGCCGCGCCGGGCCGATGGGTTCCGAGAACCGACCGCGCCGGCAGCACCGGAAACGCCCGAAGGCGGCGGCCCCTCGTCGAGGGGCCGCCGCCTTCGGGCGTTCTGCGGGCCTGGGCCTTCCGTCCGGCTCAGCTGAAGGAGTCGCCGCAGGCGCAGGAGCCGGTGGCGTTGGGGTTGTCGATCGTGAAGCCCTGCTTCTCGATGGTGTCGACGAAGTCGATGGTGGCGCCGCCCAGGTACGGGGCGCTCATGCGGTCGGTGACGACCTTCACACCACCGAAGTCCTTCACCACGTCGCCGTCGAGCGAGCGCTCGTCGAAGAACAGCTGGTACCGCAGACCGGAGCAGCCACCCGGCTGAACGGCCACACGCAGCGCGAGGTCGTCACGGCCTTCCTGGTCGAGCAGGGCCTTGACCTTGGCCGCGGCGGCGTCGGTCAGGATGATGCCGTCGGTGACGGTGGTGGTCTCGTCCGATACGGACATCTACATCTCTCCCGGGTTGTACGGAGACTGCTTGCCGACGGTTGCAACCGGCGGGGCCACGGATTCATTCCGGGCCGGGGCTCGTGGTTCTCGGCTCCTGCTTCATGCTCGCACACGCTCGCCCGAGCCGAAACCGCCCCTTGTGGGACGTTCCGGGAAGCTCCCGGGAATGAACGGCGGGCGCGAGGGATTCACGTCACATGGACGCTATGGCCATCGTCAAAGTGACGTGAAGCGGTTATGATAAATAGCGTCAATTCGACGAGAAGTCGCCAGAAACAGAAAGGGTGCGTGTCGTGACCACCGCCCAGCCCCAGGAGCTCGACGTCCAGCCGACGCCCCTCGCACTGCTGCTCCTCGGCCGCGAGGCCGACCCGAAGAGCGAGCGGGGCGTGGAGTGTCCCGGCGACCTGCCCTCGCCGTCCGACCCGGATCTGGTGGAGCGGGCCCGCAGGGCGAAGGAGAAGCTCGGGGACAAGGTCTTCGTGCTCGGCCACCACTACCAGCGGGACGAGGTCATCCAGTTCGCCGACGTCACGGGTGACTCCTTCAAGCTGGCCCGGGACGCCGCGGCGCGCCCCGAGGCCGAGTACATCGTCTTCTGCGGTGTGCACTTCATGGCCGAGTCCGCGGACATCCTGACGTCCGACGAGCAGAAGGTGGTCCTGCCCGACCTGGCGGCCGGCTGCTCGATGGCCGACATGGCCACCGCCGAGCAGGTCGCCGAGTGCTGGGACGTGCTGACCGAGGCCGGCATGGCCGAGCAGGTCGTGCCGGTGTCGTACATGAACTCCTCCGCCGACATCAAGGCGTTCACGGGCAAGCACGGCGGCACGATCTGCACCTCCTCCAACGCCAAGCGGGCGCTGGACTGGGCCTTCGAGCAGGGCGAGAAGGTGCTGTTCCTGCCCGACCAGCACCTGGGCCGCAACACCGCGGTGCGGGACATGGGCATGTCCCTGGACGACTGCGTGGTCTACAACCCGCACCGGCCCGGCGGCGGGCTGACCGCCGAGGAGCTGCGGGCCGCCAAGATGATCCTGTGGCGCGGGCACTGCTCGGTGCACGGCCGCTTCAACCTCGACTCCGTCAACGACGTGCGCGAGCGCATCCCCGGCGTCAACGTGCTGGTGCACCCCGAGTGCCGGCACGAGGTGGTGGCCGCGGCGGACTACGTCGGGTCCACCGAATACATCATCAAGACGCTGGAGGCTGCCCCGGCCGGCTCCAAGTGGGCCATCGGCACCGAGCTGAACCTGGTGCGCCGCCTGGCGAACCGGTTCGCCCCGGAGGGCAAGGAGGTCGTCTTCCTCGACCGCACGGTGTGCTTCTGCTCGACCATGAACCGCATCGACCTGCCGCACCTGGTGTGGGCGCTGGAGTCGCTCGCCGAGGGCAACCTGGTCAACCGGATCGAGGTCGACAAGGAGACCGAGGCGTTCGCCAAGCTGGCGCTGGAGCGGATGCTGGCGCTGCCGTGAGGCACCGTTCAACGACATGACGAAGGCCCGGTTCCCCGTGCGGGGATCCGGGCCTTCACCGTGTGGGCCGGGGCCGTCCGAGGTCCTGGCCGCCGGACCGGGGCCGCCTCGGGTCAGGTGCCGGCCGGCTCCAGCGCCTCCTTCTCGCGGGCCTTCTCCTTCTCGGCCTCCTTCTTCGCCGCCCGCTTCTTCGCACGGCGCTCCTTGCGCAGCTCGAGCATCGCGTAGAGCGTCGGGACCAGGAGCAGGGTCAGCAGCGTCGAGGTGATCAGACCGCCGATCACCACCACGGCCAGCGGCTGGGCGATGAAGCCGCCCTCGCCGGTGACGCCGAGCGCCATCGGCAGCAGGGCGAAGATGGTCGCCAGGGCGGTCATCAGGATGGGCCGCAGCCGGTGGCGGCCGCCCTCCACGACCGCCTCGACGACGCCGTAGCCCCGCCGTCGGTACTGGTTGATCAGGTCGATCAGCACGATCGCGTTGGTGACCACGATGCCGATCAGCATCAGCATGCCGATCATCGCCGGGACGCCCATCGGGGTGCCCGTGGCGACCAGCAGACCGATCGCGCCGGTCGCCGCGAACGGGATCGCCACCAGCAGGATCAGCGGCTGGGCCAGCGAGCGGAACGTGCCGACCAGCAGCATGAAGACGATGGCGACGGCCGCCAGCATCGCCAGGCCCAGGCTGGCGAACGCCTCCTGCTGGTCCTCGGTGACGCCGCCGATCTCCGCCGTCGCACCCGCCGGCAGGGTCAGGGCGTCGATCTTCGACTGGAGCTGGGCGCTGACCGCGCCGGTGTTGTCACCGGTCGGCCTGGCGGTGACGGTCGCCGCACGCTGGCCGTCGATCCGGGTCATCGACACCGGGCCGTCCACCAGCTCGACGGTGGCGAGGTCGCCCAGCTTCGCCCCGCCCAGGTCCAGCTTCTTCAGCCCGGCGAGACTGGTGGCGGGCTCGGCCGAGGCGATGACGACATCCCGCTCGACGCCGTCCAGGACGGCCGTGCCGGCCGAGGTGCCCCGGACCGCCTGGGCGACGGCCGCGCCGAGGGTCCGCTCGTCGAACCCGGCAGCGGCGGCCCGCTGACCGGCCTTCACCGAGATCCGCGGCACGCTCTGTGCCAGGTCGCTGGTGACGTCGGTGACGTCGTCCAGGGAGGCCACGGCCTGCTGCACCTGGTCGGCGGCCTTGCGCAGCACCTGCGGGTCGGCGGCCTTGACGATCACGCTCAGGTCCTGGCTGCCGAAGCCGTCGCCGGCCGCGATGGTGGTGGTGCCGATGCCGTCCAGCCGGTCGAGCCCGTCCTCCAGCCGGTCCTGGACGTCCTCGAAGGAGGCGGAGTCCTCCAGCATCACCTGGTACATCGCCTGGTTGGTGTCGGTGCCGCCGCCGAAGGCCGCCATCCAGCCCGACGAGCCGACCGTCACCTGGTAGTCCTTGACGCCCTCGGTGCGGGAGAGCAGCCGCTCGACCTTCTTCGCCTGGGCGTCGGTGGCCGCCAGGCTGGTGCCGGGCTTCAGCTCCTGCCGGACGGTCAGGACCTTCTGCGCGCCCTGGTCGAAGAAGTTGGTCTTCAGCAGGGGTGCCATGGCGAAGGTGCCGATCAGCACCACGACCGCGATGGCCACACTGGCCAGCCGGCGCCGGGTGGCGAAGCGCAGCACCGGCACGTAGATCCGCTGCAGCCGGCTGCGGGCCTCCTTCTCCTCGGCCAGCCTGCGGGCCTCCTCGGCGTCCTCGGGGGTGCCCTTGGGGGCGCGCAGGAACCAGTACGACAGGACCGGCACCACCGTCAGCGACACCAGCAGGGAGGCCAGCAGCGCCGCGGTGACGGTGAGGCTGAAGGAGCCGAACAGCTCGCCGACCATGCCGCCGACCAGGCCGATCGGCAGGAAGACGGCGACCGTGGTGAGGGTGGAGGAGGTCACCGCTCCGGCGACCTCGCGGACCGCGCCGAGGATGGCCGCGCGGCGCTCCTCTCCGTAGCCGAGGTGCCGCTTGATGTTCTCCAGGACGACGATCGAGTCGTCCACGACCCGGCCGACGGCGATGGTCAGTGCGCCCAGGGTGAGCATGTTCAGCGACAGGTCGCGCGTCCACAGCACGATCAGCGCCAGCACCACGGACAGCGGGATGGACACCGCGGTGACCAGCGTCGAGCGGACCGACGCCAGGAAGACCAGGATGACCAGCACCGCGAAGAGCAGGCCGAGCGCGCCCTCGGTGGTCAGGCCCTCGATGGCGTCGGAGACGGCCGGTCCCTGGTCGCTGACCACGGTGAGGCTCGCGCCGGCGCCGAGCTGTTCGCGCAGCTCGGGCAGCTTGTCCTGGACGGCCTCGGAGATGGCGACGGCGCTGCCGTCGTGGTCCATGGTGGCCATCACGGCGAGGCTGGGCCTGCCGTTGGTGCGGGTGAGGGATTCGGCGCGCGCCTCCTGCTGCTTCACCTCGGCCACGTCGCCGAGCCGGACCGGCTTGCCCTTGCCGGGCCCGGCGGTGACCCTCAGGTCCTCGATCTGCCGCAGCGAGGTGAAGCCGCCGCCGACCTGGACGGTGCGGTTGGCGCCGTCCTCGTCGAAGGAGCCCGCGGGGACGGTCGCGCCGCCCGCCTGCAGGGCCTCGGCCAGCGCCTGCGGGGTCAGGCCGGCCCCGGCCAGCTTCGCGGGATCGGGGGTGACGGTGACCTGGAGGTCGCGCACGCCGTCGACGGTGACCTGGCCGACGCCGTCGATGTCCTCGAGGGCGGGCACCACCGTCCGGTCGAGCTGGTCGGCGAGCGCCTGCTGGTCCTTGTCGGAGGTGACGGCGAGCACCACGGTCGGGATGTCGTCGGTGGAACCGGCCACCACCTGCGGATCGACGCCGTCCGGGAGCTGGGCGCGGGCCCGGTTGACGGCCTGCTGGACATCGGCGACGAGCTGCTTCGTGTTGTTGCCGTAGTCGAAGGACGCCATGATCACGGCGCTGCCCTCGGAGGCCGTGGAGGTGACGCCGGTGAGGCCGTCGACGGACTCGAGGTGGTTCTCGATGGGCTCGACGACCTGCTTCTCCACGACGTCCGGGGAAGCTCCCTGGTAGGGCGCGACCACGGAGACCATCGGCAGCTCGATGGTGGGCAGCAGCTGCTGTTTCAGCTGGGGTATCGCGATCGCCCCGAAGACGAGCGCGACGATCGACATCAGTCCGATCAGTGCCCGTTGCGCGAGGCTGAACCTGGACAGCCAGGACATGGGTCAGGGTCTCTCTTCTGTTGGGCGGACGTACAGACGCACGGATGGGCGCAGCCGGGCGCCCGTGCTACACCCTGGGGCACGTGAGAGGGCCGATCCGTAGCCTTGAGGGGCGATTCCTCCGGCGGCCCCTACTCCGCCCGCAGTACGCCCGCCCCGGGTCAGTCCACCCTCGGACGGACCAGGCCCGACTCGTAGGCGATCACCACCAGCTGGGCGCGGTCGCGGGCGCCCAGCTTGGTCATGGCCCGGTTGACGTGCGTCTTCACGGTGAGCGGGCTGACCTCGAGGCGTTCGGCGATCTCGCCGTTGGAGTGCCCGCCCGCGACCTGCACCAGCACCTCGCGCTCGCGTCCGGTGAGCGCGGCGAGGCGGTCGGCGCGGGCCGGGTCGGTGCCGTCGCCGTCGCCTCCCTCCTGGGCGAGGAAGCGGGCGATCAGGCCTTTGGTGGCGGCCGGGGACAGCAGCGCCTCGCCCGCGGCGGCGATGCGGATGGCGTTCAGCAGCTCGTCGGGCTCGGAGCCCTTGCCGAGGAAGCCGGAGGCGCCCGCGCGCAGCGCCTGCACCACGTAGTCGTCGACCTCGAAGGTGGTCAGGATGACCACGCGCACCCCGGCGAGCTCCGGGTCGGCGCAGATGGTGCGGGTGGCGGCCAGGCCGTCGGTGCCCGGCATGCGGATGTCCATCAGGACGACGTCGGCGCGCCGCTCGCGGGCCAGGCGCACCGCCTCGGCACCGTCGGCTGCCTCGCCGACCACCTCCATGTCCGGCTCGGAGTCGACGAGCACCTTGAAGGCGCTGCGCAGCAGGGCCTGGTCGTCGGCGAGCAGGACACGGACGGTCATGCGGGCTCCCCCTGGGTGCGGCTCACGGGCCGCCCGCGGCGTCCCCGGACGCGGTGGACGCGGCGGACGCGGCGGACGTGCGGGTCTGGACGGGCAGGATCGCATGGACGCGGAAGCCGCCGCCGTAGCGGGGGCCGGTGGTCAGGGTGCCGCGCAGGGCGGTGACGCGTTCCCGCATGCCGAGCAGTCCGTGGCCGCCGCCGGGTGCGCTCTCCTGGTCCCGGCCGCCGGCGCCGTCGTCGAGCACGGTGACCTCGACATGGGGTCCGACCCGGACGATGCTGACCTCGGCCCGGGCGTCGGAGCCCGCGTGCTTCTGCACGTTGGTGAGGGCCTCCTGGATGATCCGGTAGGCGGCGAGGTCGACGGCGGCGGGCAGATCGGTGTCCTGGTCGGCGCGGGCCACCTCGACCGTGAGGCCGGCGCTGCGGAAGGTGCCGACGAGTTCGTCGAGCCGGTCCAGGCCGGGGGCGGGCTCGGTGGGTGCCTCGGGGTCGCCGGACTGGCGCAGCAGACCGACGGTGGCGCGCAGCTCGTCGAGCGCGGTGCGGCTGGCCTCGCGCACGTGGGACAGGGCCTCCTTGGCCTGGTCGGGCCGCCGGTCCATGACGTGCGCGGCGACCCCGGCCTGCACATTGACCAATGCGATGTGATGGGCGACCACGTCGTGCAGGTCGCGGGCGATGCGCAGGCGCTCCTCGGCGACCCGGCGGCGGGCCTCCTCCTCGCGGGTGCGTTCGGCCCGCTCGGCGCGTTCGCGGATGGCCTGGACGAAGGCGCGGCGGCTGCGCACCGCGTCGCCGGCGGTGGCGCCGATGCCGGTCCAGGCGAACAGGGCGAGGTTCTCCTGCGCGTACCAGGGCAGCGGTCCCGCGGCCATGGCGGTGCCGGTCAGCACGGTCATGGTGAGCAGACCGACGCGCCAGGTGGTGGGCCGGTCGGTGGTGGCGGCGACCGTGTAGAGGGCGATCACCGCGCTCATGGCGACGGGGGCGCGCGGGTCGCCGGTGACCGACTCGGTGAGGGAGAGGGCCGAGGTCACCGCGAGGACGGTACGCGGGGCGCGGCGGCGCAGCACCAGGGCCGCGGCGCCGAAGGCCATCAGGACCAGGCTGAGCGGGTGGGGGGTGCGCAGGCCCCAGTCGGTGCCCTGCGGGTCGTGCGGCTCGATGACGGAGCCGCCGAGCATGCACAGCAGCACGCCGGCCGCGAGCGCGGCGTCCAGGGCCAGGGGGTGGGTCTTGGCGTAGCGTCTGGCCCGCTGGAACGTGGTCACGGGCATGTACCGTAGCCCGGCCGCGCGCCTCCGGGCTGCCGCCGTCCGCCGACCGGGCCCGCCCCGGAGCGGAGGGCGGGCCGCGGCTCACCGGGCCGCATGGCTCAGGGGCCCGGGATCAGACCGTCGTCGCTCAGCAGTTCCTGGACCTCCGCGATGGTGGCGTCCGGGGACGGGAGGATCAGGTCGGACGGTTCCAGGAAGTCGTCCGGCAGCGGCTCGCCCAGTTCGCGGACCTTCGACAGCAGGGCCTGGAGCGTGGCGCGGAAGCCGGGGCCGTCGCCGTTGTTCATCTCGGCGAGGAGCTCCTCGTCGAGTTTGTTCAGTTCGGCGAGGTGGCTCTCGGACAGAGCCACCTGCCCCTCCCCCATGATCCGTACGATCACGACGCCTCCTCGGCGTGGGCTGTCACTGCTTGTCGAAGCGCGGGGTGTCCTGCGGCTGCTGCTGCGCCTGCTGCTGGCCGTTGCCGCCCTCGATGGCCTGCTGGCCACCCGTGCTGCCGCCGGCCAGCTCGGCCTTCATGCGCTGCAGCTCCAGCTCCACATCCGTACCACCGGAGAGGCGGTCGAGCTCGGCCTGGATGTCGTCCTTGTGCATGCCGGACTGGTCGTCGAGCGCGCCGGAGGCGAGCAGCTCGTCGATCGCACCGGCGCGCGCCTGGAGCTGGGCGGTCTTGTCCTCGGCGCGCTGGATGGCCAGGCCCACGTCGCCCATCTCCTCGGAGATGCCGGAGAAGGCCTCGCCGATCCGGGTCTGTGCCTGGGCGGCGGTGTAGGTGGCCTTGATGGTCTCCTTCTTGGTGCGGAAGGCGTCCACCTTGGCCTGGAGCCGCTGGGCCGCCAGGGTGAGCTTCTCCTCCTCGCCCTGGAGCGTGGCGTGCTGGGTCTCCAGGTCCGTCACCTGCTGCTGCAGGGCGGCGCGGCGGGAGAGCGCCTCGCGGGCGAGGTCCTCGCGGCCCAGCGCGAGCGCCTTGCGGCCCTGGTCCTCCAGCTTGGCGGACTGCGACTGGAGCTGGTTGAGCTGGAGCTCCAAGCGCTTGCGGCTGGTCGCCACGTCGGCGACGCCGCGGCGCACCTTCTGGAGCAGCTCCAGCTGCTTCTGGTACGAGTAATCGAGGGTCTCGCGCGGGTCCTCGGCCCGGTCAAGGGCCTTGTTCGCCTTCGCGCGGAAGATCATCCCCATACGCTTCATGACACCGCTCATGGGCTTCGCGCGCCCCCTTCTGACCGACTTCAGCTCCAGCACCTGCGACAGAACCCACAGTACGGGCCCTGACTCCATTACCGCACTGTCCGGGGACGGATGGGCTCATCCCCAAGGACGACTGAGCATCCTCTCCGATCCGGCGCAAGGAGTAGGTGATCCCCGAATCCGGCCGGCCGGCAGACCCGGAGACGGACACGGAGTCTCCCCCGTGCCCCCTCTGTGTACCCTCTGTCCCCTTACAGACGAGTGGTGTTGCCGGATCGTTCCCCACGGGGGTGGGGTCCAACCCCGGCACCCCGTACCCTTGGGTTTTGTGTTCCGTAGCCGTGCCAAGGAAGAGAAGGCACCTGCCGCCGACAAGGCGACGGTGACCACCTCCAAGCAGACCCGTCACCCCGAGGCCCCCAAGGGCCGCCCCACGCCCAAGCGGAGCGTGGCGCAGTCCCAGCGCCGCAGCGTGGCCAATACGCCGATGACGCGCAAGGAGGCCGCGAGGCGCCAGCGCGAGGAGCGGCGGGCCGCGCTCGAGCGGCAGCGCCAGGCGCTCGCCAGCGGCGACGAGCGGTACCTGCCGGCCCGCGACAAGGGCCCGGTGCGCCGGTTCGCCCGCGACTTCGTCGACTCGCGGTTCAACATCGCCGAGTTCTTCCTGCCGATGGCCGTGATCATCCTCGTGCTGAGCATGATCCGCATCCCGGCGCTGCAGAGCATCGCGCTGCTGCTGTGGCTGGTGGTGATCGTGACCATCGTGCTGGACTCGATCGTCACCGGCTTCCGGCTGAAGAAGGTGCTCGCGGAGCGCTTCCCCGACGACAACCGCCGCGGCGCGGTGGCCTACGCGCTGATGCGTTCGCTGCAGATGCGCCGGCTGCGGCTGCCGAAGCCCCAGGTCAAGCGCGGGGAGCGGCCCTGAGCGCGACGCCGTTCGCCGACGACGCGACCGGGGCCCGGCTGAGCGAGCTCGGCGGCCTGCGGGACGTCGTACGGCAGGAACTCGTCTCCCGCCAGCTGGACGAGCAGATGGCCGCCCGCTTCGCGGTCGGGAGGCGGCTGCGGGTGCTGGACGTCGGCATGGGCCAGGGCACGCAGGCGCTGCGGCTGGCCCGTGCCGGGCACACGGTGACCGGGCTCGAGCGGGACGCGACGATGATCGCCGCCGCGCGCGAGGCGCTCGCCCGGGAGCCGGAGGGCATCCGGGCGCGCATGCGGATCATCGAGGGCGACGGCAGGGACACCGGTGTGCACTTCCTGCCGGGCAGCTTCGACGTGGTGCTCTGCCACGGGGTGCTGATGTACGTGGAGGAGCCGGACCCGCTGGTGGCGGGGCTGGCCCGGATGCTCGCCCCGGGCGGGCTGCTGTCGCTGCTGGTGCGCAACGGCGACGCGCTGGCGATGCGGCCGGGTCTCGCCGGTGACTGGGCGGGCGCGCTGGCGGCCTTCGGCACCACCGCCTACACCAACCGGCTCGGTCTTGACGCGCGCGCCGACCGGCTGAAGGACCTGACGGCGACCCTGGCGGGGATCGGGGCGCCGCTGCACGCCTGGTACGGGGTGCGGGTCTTCACGGACACGGCGGCCGACGGCGCGAAGGCGCCCGAGGATCTGGAGACGCTGCTCGCGGTCGAGGAGCGCGCGGGGCGCACCGACCCGTACCGCGGAGTGGCGGCGCTGCTCCATCTGTGCGGGGTGCGCGGCTGAGCCCGCGCCGCCCGGCGTGCGCGGGGCGAGGGCCGGGCGGCCCCCGCCCGGCGGTCTCAGGCCCCGGCCCGGCTCACGACTCGTCGGCGTGCAGGCTCATCGGGCCGTAGACCTCGGTGCCGTCCTCCAGCAGCCGCACCTGGTCGGCGCCGCCCTCCAGCAGGGCCTTCCAGTTCTCCCCGATCCAGGACTCGGCGTCCCCCTGGGTGGAGAACTCCTCCACCGGCACGGCCGGCTCGACCTGTGTCCCGTCGGACTTCTCGAACCGCCACGTCCATGCCGCCATGTACGCCTCCCAGGGTGTGAGCACACTGCGCCGAGACGGCCGGAACCCGGTCCGGCCGCTGCCCAGAGCCTAGTCGGACGCGCACGAGCTGTGGGGACACGCGAAAATCGGGGCGTGGAACTCACTCTGCTCGGTACCGGTGCCCCCGCGGGACTGCCCCGCCCCGACTGCCCCTGCGCCGTGTGCGCCTGTGCGCTGGGGCCCGACGCGCGGGCGGCGACCGCCGCTCTGGTGGACGGGGCGCTGCTGCTGGATCTGACGCCGGGTGCGGCGTTCGCCGCGGCGCGGGCCGGGCGGTCGCTGAGCGGGGTGCAGCAGGTGCTGCTGTCGCATCCGCACAACGGTCCGGCGGTCGAGGTGCCGGCCGGGCTGCCGCAGCCGGGCCGGGTGCCGGACGGCCAGGAGCTGACGCTGCTGACCGGGCACCGGGTGCTGGCCATGGCGCTGGACGCGCCCGGCACCGGCTACTCGGTCACCGGGCCTGACGGGGAGCGGCTGCTGTATCTGCCGCCGGGCGGGGCGCCGGCCGGTCTCGAGGATGCGGCCGAGCCGTACGACATGGTGCTGCTCGACGTGGTGGGGCGGCCGGACGCGCTGGCGAGGCTGCGCGAGGCGGGCGCGGCCGGGCCGACCACGGACGTGGTCGCCGTGCACGTCGACCACGACGTGCCGCCCGGCGCGGAGCTGCGGCGCCGGCTCGCCGCGGCCGGGGCGCGCGCCGTGCCGGACGGGACGTCGCTGCGGGTGGGCGCCTACGAGGAGGTGCCCGACGTGCCGCGGCGGACGCTGGTGCTCGGCGGGGCGCGGTCCGGCAAGTCGGTGGAGGCCGAGCGGCGCCTGGAGTCCTTCCCCGAGGTGCTGTACGTGGCGACCGGCGGCTCGCGCAACGGGGACACCGAGTGGGCGGCGCGGGTGGCGGCGCATCAGGAGCGGCGGCCGGGGTCGTGGCGGACCGTGGAGACCTGCGATCTGGTGCCGCTGCTGAAGGACGACGGGCCGCCGCTGCTGATCGACTGCCTGTCGCTGTGGCTGACCGACGCGATGGACGCGGCCGGCGCGTGGGACGACGCGGAGTGGGCGGGCGGCGGGGAGCGGATGCTGCGCGAACGGGTGCGGGAGCTGACGAGCGCGGTGCGCCAGACCGCGCGGACGGTGGTCGCGGTGTCCAACGAGGTGGGGTCGGGGATCGTGCCCTCCACCGCGTCCGGCCGCCGCTACCGGGACGAACTGGGGCGGCTGAACGCGGCGTTCGCCCAGGAGTGCGAGCAGGTGCTGCTGGTGGTGGCGGGCCAGGCGGTCGTGCTGCGCGGCTGACCGCCGCGTCGGCGTGCCGCCGCCGTCCTGCCGCCGCCGTCGTCGTGCCGCCGTGCGGAAAGGCCGTCAGCCGCGCCTTTCGGCGGGTGGTTTGCGGGCGATGACGCGGTAGGCGTTGGCGAACGGGGTGCGGCGCAGGGCGGGCGCCAGGGCGAGGTCGACCGCTCCGGCGGCGGCCACCAGCGGGATCCCCGCGTACAGCAGCACGGTGCGCAGATGCTGCCGCGCGGGGGCGGGCGGGATGGCCCGCCAGGGGGTGTCCGGGGCGGGCAGGGCGTGCGAGAGGGCGAGGGCGGCGGCACCGGCCAGGTCGTGCGGGACGTGCGCGGCGCGGTGGCCCGCGGTGACGATCTCGCAGCCGCGTTCCCCGAGTTCGGCGCGCAGGTTGGTCAGCGGCAGCAGGTGCAGCCGGCGGGGCTGGTCGTAGGGCAGCCACCAGCGGCCCAGCAGGGCGGCGAACACACAGCGCGGATCGAGCGTCTCGATCAGCAGGTACCCGCCGGGGCGCAGCGCGTCCAGGGCGGCGCCCAGCTCGGCGCGGGGGTCGGGGGTGTGCTCCAGGTGGTGCAGCAGGCTGACCACGTCGTAGCGGCCGGCCACCCGGTCGCGGACATGAGGGTCGGTCAGCGCCCCGCGGTGGGCCTCCTCCACCCGCTCGAGGAGGCGGGCCCGTTCGATGCGCGCGGTCGGGTCGGTGCCGTCGAAGGCGGTGTACGGGAAGAACTCTCGCGCGGTCTCCGGGAAGCGGCCGTACCCGGTGCCGACGTCCAGCCAGCTCTCGGGCTCGCCGAAGCGGAGCATCGCGCGGGCGGTCGAGCGGCGGCGCCGGCGGGCGGCGCGCAGGGCGAGGACGCCCTCGGTGGCGGGGTCGCGGGGGGCGCCGGGCACGGCCCGCCGGTAGAAGGCGAGGCCCTCGGGGGTCAGGCGCGGGTTCTGGAAGGTGTGGCCGCAGTCCCGGCACTCGTCGACGGTGAACAGGCCGGGACGGTGCCGCCGCAGATCGCCGGTGCGCAGCCGGTTGCGCAGCCGGGCGGAGCCGCACCAGGGGCAGTCGTCCCGGCGCGGCTCGTGCACCTTGACGGAGGCGTGCGGGTGGGCGGAGCGGGGTGCGGGGGCCTTGGGGCGGGAGGCTGCGGCGGGGGTGCTCGGTGCGGTCATGGGCGGCTCCCGGCGAGAGGACGTGCGGGACGGGGGTACGGCAATCCCGGGCAAAACGTTACGTAGCGGATGCAGGAGGGCCGTGGAACGGCGCGGCGGTGGCGTGGTGACTGTGGTGTGCGGGGGCGTGGGACCGGCGGGGACCCTGCCGTTCGAGCGGGGCCGGTACTGTTCGGCGAATGAGCTCGCTTAATCTCGACGACTTCACCGATCTGATCGAGCGTCCGGACAGCGCGGTGCGCCGTGACGCGGAGGCGCACCGGGAGAGCCGGATCGTGCCGCCCGGGTCGCTGGGCCGCCTCGACGAGCTGGGTGAGTGGCTGGCGGCGGCGCAGTCGGCGGTGCCGGTGCGGCCGGTCGAACGGCCGCGGGTGGTGCTCTTCGCCGGGGACCACGGGATCGCCGGGCTGGGCGTCTCGGCGCGGCCCGCGGGCACCGCGGACCGGCTGGTGCGCGAGGTGCTGGAGGGCGGCCGGCCGGTGTCGGTGCTGGCCCGGCGGATGGGCGTGCCGGTGCGGGTGGTCGACATGGCCCTGGACTGCGACCCGGCCTCGCTGCCCGAGGACGTGGTCAGGCACCGGGTGCGGCGCGGCAGCGGACGCATCGACATCGAGGACGCCCTGACGCTTCAGGAGGCCGAGGCGGCGTTCCGGGCGGGCGTCGCGGTGGCCGACGAGGAGGCCGACTCCGGTACGGATCTGGTGGTCCTCGGCGACATCAGCGTCGGCGGGACGACCGCGGCGGGCGTGCTGGTGGCGGCGCTGTGCGGCACCGACGCGTCGGTGGTCACCGGACGGGGCGGGCAGGCGATCGACGACCTGGCCTGGATGCGCAAGTGCGCCGCGATCCGGGACGCGCTGCGGCGGGCCCGCCCGGTGCTCGGCGACCAGCTGCAGCTGCTGGCCACGGTGGGCGGGGCGGACCTCACCGCCATGACGGGCTTTCTGCTGCAGGCCGCGGTGCGCAAGCTGCCGGTGGTGCTGGACGGCGTGGTGACGGCGGCGTGCGCCCTGGTGGGCCAGCGGATCGCCTTCCGGGCCCCCGACTGGTGGCTGGCCGCCCACGACAGCGGCGAGCCGGGCCAGGCGAAGGCACTGGACCGGATGGCCCTCGAGCCCCTGATGTCCCACGGCGTCAGGGTCGGCGAGGCCACCGGCGCGCTGCTCGCCCTCCCCCTGGTCCGGGCGGCGGCCGCCCTCGCGGCGGAACTCCCGGCGGCCGCGGACGAAGCGAAGGGACCGGAGGAGGCGGAGGCGAGCAAGGAGGAGCCGAAGGCCGCGGAACGGGCCCCGGAGGAGGAACCGGAGAAGGCCTGACGCGGCGTCCGACCCCGGCGGGACGAGGCATGAAGGTCCTTGCCGGCTACGGCAGGAGGGACGGCGGCGGGGTCGGGTCCGGCTTGCCGCCGATCCAGTCCTGGAGCGTTCGGCGGGGGCCGGACCAGCGGCGGTCGTGGTGGTAGGCGCGCAGCAGCGACTTGGCGCGGGCCCGCGGGCGGCGGCGGTAGAAGCGTCTGGCCCACGGTGAGCCGGGCCGGGCCAGACGCAGCGCGCCGATCAGGGCGACGGCGGGGACGATCACCCCGAAGACCGCCATCCGCAGCTTGCCCTTGCTCAGCGCGATCAGCGAGAACAGGAAGTTGATCACCACGTTGACGGTGACGCTCGCCCGGTTCTGCATCTCGTCGTCGTCGAGGCCGTCGACCCCGAACGGCGAGAAACCGAGCAGCAGCAGTCCGACCAGGGCGGCGGTGAGCACGACCACCTCGACGCTCTTGCGCCCGGCCTCGCTCCAGTAGACGTCGTCGAGGTGCAGGATCAGCGCGAACTCGTCGAGGACCAGCCCCGCGCCGACGCCGAACACCACGGCGGCGAGCGCGGACCCGAAGCCGTGCTGCCCGCCGGCCACCGCACCGAATCCGCCGATGACGGTGAGGATGACCCCGGGCACCACGTGGTGGATGTGCAGCTCGCCGGCCTTGACGTTGCGGAAGGGGCCTTTGCCCGCCCGGATCATCCGGGTGATCACCCGGGTGATCACGAAGGTGAGGACGAACGCGGTGAGCGCGAGAAGCAGCGGCAGCTTGCCCGGCTCGATGATGTTCCGCTCCCACCACTGTCCCATATGCGCACTTTATCCATGGGTGCCGCGGCCGCCCTGCTGACCACCGGGTAATCTGCGCCGGTGCCCGACCCCTCCTCGAGACGCGCCGCCGACGGACTGCGCTTCGCCTTCGGCACCCTCACCGTGCTCCCCGTGAGGGTGACCCGCTGGGACCGTGCGACCGCGCGCGGCGGCATGCTCTGCGCCCCGGTGGCCGGCCTGGTCGTCGGCGTGCTGTCCGCCGCCGCCGGGCTCGCCCTGCTGCTGCTCGGCTCCGGGCCGCTGCTCGCCGCCGTCGCCTCCGTCGCCGTGCCTGCCGCGCTGACCCGTGGTCTGCATCTGGACGGCCTGGCGGACACCGCCGACGGGCTGGGCAGCGGCAGACCCGCCGAGGACGCACTGCGGATCATGAAGCAGTCGGACATCGGGCCCTTCGGCGTCATCTCCCTCGTCCTGGTGCTGCTGGCCCAGGTGGCCGCGCTGACCACGGCCTACGACGGCTCCTGGCTGCGCGGTGCGCTCGCCGCGGTGGTCGCGGCGGCCGCGGCCCGCCTCGCGCTCACCCTCGCCGCCCGCGCCGGGGTGCCGGCCGCACGGCCGGAGGGACTGGGTGCGGCGGTCGCCGGGGTGGTGCCCGCCGGGGCCGCGGTGGCCGTCGCGCTGCTGGTGGCCGGTGCGTCGGCGGCGGCCGGGGCCCTGCTCGGAGCGGACGGCACCGTGCGGGCACTGCTCGCCGTGGTGCTGTCCCTCGGTGCGGCCGAACTGCTGCTGCGGCACTGCGTACGGCGCTTCGGCGGCATCACCGGCGACGTCTTCGGCGGGCTCGCGGAGACGGCGGCGACCACGGCGCTCGTGGTGACGGCCCTGGGCTGAGCCGCCCCCGGCGCCGGCCCCCGCGGGCCTTCCACCGGGCGGCCCCGGCGCCCTCCCCAACGACTGCCGTCCCTCCCCGGACTCCGCCTCGGCGTGTCCGGTTCTCGTCGTCGCGCCCCCGGTTCCCGCTTCCGCTCAAGGCTGAGTGCACCCCCACATGAATGAGCGAACACACATACGCGCGTAGTCTCGTCCCGAGTGTTCGCCGCACCGGGGAAGGCCCCACCGAGAACGCGCCCCGGGTCATCCGGCCGGGGGCGGACCGCCGGGCCCGGTCGACCCACCGAATTTCGGCCACTGCAACTTCACATCGGAAGCGAGATTTCACCACCGTGACTGCTCTCACTCTCAGCACCGCCGCGGCGGCCGGCCTCAGGGCCGACGCCATCGTGATCGGTGTCGCCAAGGGCACCGGGTCCTCCGGCCCGGTCGTCGCGCCCGGCGCCGAGGCCGTGGACAAGGGGTACGACGGCAGGCTGGCCGGCGTCCTGGAGACTCTCGGCGCGTCCGGTGCCGAGGGCGAGGTGACGAAGCTCCCCGCACCGGCCGGCTTCAAGGCGCCGGTCGTGGTGGCGGTGGGCCTGGGGTCCCAGCCCGAGAAGGGCTCCGGCTACGACGCCGAGGCGCTGCGCAGGGCGGCCGGTGTCGCGGCGCGGGCCCTCGCCGGTTCCAAGAAGGCCGCGTTCGCGCTGCCGCTGGCGGACGCCGCCGACGCGGGCGCCGTCGCCGAGGGCGTGCTGCTCGGCGCCTACTCCTTCGACGCGTACAAGGACACCTCCGGCACCGGCCCGAAGAACGGCAAGAACGCCGCGAACGGCAAGAACGGCAAGGCGCCGCTCGCCGAGGCCGCGCTGCTCGGCACCAAGCCCCGCGACAAGGCGTACCGGGCGGCGCTGGAGCGGGCCACCGCCGTCGCCGAGGAGCTCAACCGCGCCCGTGACCTCGTCAACACCCCGCCGAACGACCTGAATCCGGAGGCGTTCGCGGCCGTCGCCCAGGCGGTGGCCAAGGAGCACGGCATCAAGGTGCAGGTGCTCGACGAGAAGGCGCTGGCCAAGGGCGGCTACGGCGGCATCCTCGGCGTCGGCGGCGGCTCGGCGTCCGGGCCGCGGCTGGTGAAGCTGTCGTACACCTCGTCCAAGGCGAAGAAGCACCTGGCGTTCGTCGGCAAGGGCATCACCTACGACTCGGGCGGCATCTCGCTGAAGCCGGCCGGCCACAACGAGACGATGAAGTGCGACATGAGCGGTGCGGCGGCGGTCTTCGCCGCGGTCGTCGCCGCCGCGCGGCTGGGTCTGGAGGTGAACGTCACCGGCTGGCTGGCGCTGGCCGAGAACATGCCCTCCGGTTCGGCGACCCGTCCGGGTGATGTGCTGCGCATGTACTCCGGCAAGACCGTGGAGGTGCTCAACACCGACGCGGAGGGCCGTCTCGTGCTCGCCGACGCGCTGTGGGCGGCCTCCCAGGAGAAGCCGGACGCCATCGTGGACGTGGCGACGCTGACCGGCGCCATGGTGCTGGCGCTGGGCAACCGCACCTTCGGGATCATGGCCAACGACGACGCCTTCCGCGCCGCGGTGCACGAGGCCGCGGAGGAGGTCGGCGAGCCGGCCTGGCCGATGCCGCTGCCCGAGCACCTGCGCAAGGGCATGGACTCGGCCACCGCCGACATCGCCAACATGGGCGAGCGGATGGGCGGCGGCCTGGTCGCCGGCCTGTTCCTGAAGGAGTTCGTGGGCGAGGGCATCACCTGGGCGCACCTGGACATCGCCGGTCCCGCGTTCAATGAGGGCGGCCCGTTCGGGTACACGCCGAAGGGCGGGACCGGATCCGGTGTGCGGACGCTGGTCCGGCTCGCCGAGCTGACGGCCGCCGGCGAGCTGGGCTGACACCCGCGGCCGACGCCGGGATCTCGCGTGCGGGTAGGGCGAGGTCCCGGTGTCGGCCGGGCCCGAGGGGGGTGTCCGCTCGCACCGCTCGACGACGTGGGGTGTCTCACACACCTGCCCGGCGTCTCGTAGCGACGCGACAAGTGCGAAGATGGGGCTCGGCAGGACAGGGCCCCACCGAAGGGCCGAAAGCAAAGAGCGGCCGGACACCAGCCGCCGACCGGTCACTGGAGACCGGCGTGGCGCACATGCATGGAGGACGTGACGTGGCGAACGACGCCAGCACCGTTTTCGACCTAGTGATCCTCGGCGGTGGCAGCGGTGGATACGCCGCGGCCCTGCGCGGGGCGCAGCTGGGCCTGGACGTCGCCCTGATCGAGAAGGACAAGGTCGGCGGCACCTGCCTGCACCGAGGATGCATCCCCACCAAGGCCCTGCTGCACGCGGGCGAGATCGCCGACCAGGCCCGCGAGAGCGAGCAGTTCGGCGTGAAGGCCAGCTTCGAGGGCATCGACGTACCCGCCGTCCACAAGTACAAGGACGAGGTCGTCTCCGGCCTGTACAAGGGTCTGCAGGGGCTGATCGCCTCCCGCAAGGTGACCTACATCGAGGGCGAGGGCCGGCTGTCCTCGCCCACTTCTGTGGATGTCAACGGGCAGCGCGTCCAGGGCCGCCACATCCTGCTGGCGACCGGCTCCGTGCCGAAGTCGCTGCCGGGCCTGGAGATCGACGGCGACCGGATCATCTCCTCGGACCACGCCCTCGTCCTGGACCGCGTGCCCAAGTCCGCGATCGTGCTGGGCGGCGGCGTCATCGGCGTGGAGTTCGCCTCCGCGTGGAAGTCCTTCGGCACGGACGTCACCATCATCGAGGGCATGAAGCACCTCGTCCCGGTCGAGGACGAGAACTCCTCCAAGCTGCTGGAGCGTGCCTTCCGCAAGCGCGGCATCAAGTTCAACCTGGGCACCTTCTTCCAGAAGGCCGAGTACACCCAGGACGGTGTCAAGGTCACCCTCGCCGACGGCAAGGAGTTCGAGGCCGAGGTGCTGCTGGTGGCCGTGGGCCGCGGACCGGTCTCGCAGGGCCTGGGCTACGAGGAGGCCGGGGTCGCCATGGACCGCGGCTATGTCCTCGTCGACGAGTACATGCGCACCAACGTACCCACCATCTCCGCCGTCGGTGACCTGGTCCCGACCCTGCAGCTGGCGCACGTCGGCTTCGCGGAGGGCATCCTGGTCGCCGAGCGGCTGGCCGGTCTGAAGGTCGTGCCGATCGACTACGACGGTGTGCCGCGGGTGACCTACTGCCACCCGGAGGTCGCCTCCGTCGGCCTCACCGAGGCCAAGGCCAAGGAGATCTACGGCGCGGACAAGGTCGTGGCCCTGAAGTACAACCTCGCGGGCAACGGCAAGAGCAAGATCCTCAAGACCGCGGGCGAGATCAAGCTCGTGCAGGTCAAGGACGGTGCGGTGGTCGGCGTCCACATGGTCGGCGACCGTATGGGCGAGCAGGTCGGCGAGGCCCAGCTGATCTACAACTGGGAGGCGCTGCCGGCCGAGGTGGCCCAGCTCATCCACGCCCACCCGACGCAGAACGAGGCGCTCGGCGAGGCCCACCTGGCGCTGGCGGGCAAGCCGCTGCACTCCCACGACTGACGCTTCGCCGCGTTCGGGCGCGACGACACAGACTTCCGCACTTCCAAAGGAGCAACCGAAACCATGGCGGTTTCCGTAACCCTTCCGGCGCTCGGAGAGAGCGTCACCGAGGGCACTGTCACCCGTTGGCTGAAGGCCGAGGGCGAGCGCGTCGAGGCCGACGAGCCGCTGCTGGAGGTGTCGACGGACAAGGTCGACACCGAGATCCCGGCCCCCGCCTCCGGCGTGCTGTCCTCCATCAAGGTCGCCGAGGACGAGACGGTCGAGGTCGGCGCCGAGCTCGCGGTGATCGACGACGGTTCCGGCGCCCCCGCGGCCGAGCCGGCCCCGGCCGCCCAGCAGGCCGCCGAGCCGGCTCCCGAGCCCGCGGCCGCCGCCCCGTCCACCGAGCAGGCCGCTCCCGCCCCGGCGCCCAGCGCCCAGGCCGCCGCCGGCGGCGGTTCCGCCCAGGGCACGGACGTGGTCCTGCCCGCGCTGGGCGAGTCCGTCACCGAGGGCACCGTCACCCGCTGGCTGAAGTCGGTGGGCGACACCGTCGAGGCCGACGAGCCGCTGCTGGAGGTGTCGACGGACAAGGTCGACACCGAGATCCCGGCCCCCGCCTCCGGCACCCTGCTGGAGATCGTGGTGGGCGAGGACGAGACCGCCGAGGTCGGCGCCAAGCTCGCCGTCATCGGCGAGGCGGGGGCCGCTCCGGCCGCCGCGCCGGCTCCGGCCGAGCCCGCCCCTGCCCCGGCGCAGCCCGAGCCCGCTCCGCAGCCGGCCGCCCCGCAGCAGGCCGCCCCGGCCCCCGCTGCTCCGGCCGCTCCGGCGCCGCAGGCACCGGCGCCGCAGCCCGCGGCTCCCGCCCCGGCCCCGCAGCCGGCCGCCCCGGCTCCGGCGGCGCCCGCCGCCGCCAAGCCGACCGACGAGGGCGCCTACGTCACCCCGCTGGTGCGCAAGCTCGCCGCCGAGAACGGCGTCGACCTGTCCACCGTCAAGGGCACGGGCGTCGGCGGCCGCATCCGCAAGCAGGACGTCCTGGCCGCCGCCGAGGCCGCCAAGGCCGCCGCCGCTGCCCCGGCTCCGGCCGCCGCGGCCCCGGCCGGCCAGAAGAAGACCCCGGTCCTCGAGGCGTCCCCGCTGCGCGGCCAGACCGTGAAGATGCCGCGGATCCGCAAGGTCATCGGCGACAACATGGTCAAGGCGCTGCACGAGCAGGCCCAGCTGTCCTCGGTGGTCGAGGTCGACGTCACCCGCCTGATGAAGCTGCGCGCTCGGGCCAAGGACGCGTTCCAGGCGCGTGAGGGCGTCAAGCTCTCCCCGATGCCGTTCTTCGTCAAGGCCGCGGCCCAGGCGCTGAAGGCCCACCCGGCCATCAACGCCAAGATCAACGAGGCCGAGGGGACCATCACCTACTTCGACACCGAGAACATCGGTATCGCGGTGGACTCCGAGAAGGGCCTGATGACCCCGGTCATCAAGAACGCCGGTGATCTCAACCTGGCCGGCATCGCCAAGGCCACGGCGGAGCTGGCGGGCAAGGTGCGCAGCAACAAGATCACCCCGGACGAGCTGTCCGGCGCGACCTTCACCATCAGCAACACCGGTTCGCGCGGCGCCCTGTTCGACACGATCATCGTGCCGCCGGGCCAGGTCGCCATCCTCGGCATCGGTGCCACGGTGAAGCGTCCCGCGGTCATCGAGACCGAGGACGGCCCGGTCATCGCTGTCCGTGACATGACGTACCTGACGCTCTCCTACGACCACCGCCTGGTCGACGGTGCCGACGCGGCCCGCTACCTGACGGCGGTCAAGGCCATCCTGGAGGCCGGCGAGTTCGAGGTGGAGCTGGGCCTGTAAGCCGCACTCCGCCCGCCCGCATCGGTGCCCCTGCCTGGAGTCTCCGGGCGGGGGCACCGGCGTGTCGGGGGGCGCCCGCAGGGGGTGCGGCCGCCCGCGCCGGAGGCGCCCGCAAGGGGTGCGGGACACTGTGCGACTCGTCTCACCTGCGCGAAAGCACCCTCGCGCGACCTTCACGGGGGGCGCCGCCGCCGTATTGTCTAAACGTCAAAGCCCTCCCTGAAGGAGCCCCCATGACCGCGCCCGTCATCCACTCGCTGCGCGAGCAGATCCGCGAGCACATCCTGGAAGGGATCATCAGCGGGCGCTGGCAGCCGGGGGAGCGCATCGTGGAGCGGCGGATCGCCACCGAGCTGGAGGTCAGCCAGACCCCGGTGCGGGAGGCGCTGCGCGAGCTGGAGTCCCTGCGCCTGATCGAGTCCGCCCCCAACAAGGGCGTGCGCGTGCGCAATCTGACCGCCGCCGACCTGGAGGAGAGCTATCCGGTCCGGGCCGGTCTGGAGGCGATCGCCGCGGAACTGGCGGCGGACCGCCTGGCGGAGGACTGCTCGGCCCTCGAGCCGCACGTGGCCGCCCTCTACGAGGCCGACCGCGCCGCCGACGGCACGGCCCAGGTGCGCCACACCGTCGGCTTCCACCGCGAGCTGGTCCGTGCCGCCGACAACTCCGTGCTGCTGCACACCTGGGAGGGCCTGGGCATCGAGGTGTTCACCGCGCTGTCCATCCGCTGGCTGGGCACGGTGCAGCAGTCCTACGCGGAGGAGCACGAGGAACTGGTCGCCGCCTTCAAGCGCCGCGACCCGCGCATCGCAGAGCTCGTGAAGTCCCACGTCCTGGGCTGCGCGCCCCGCGCCTGACCCTGACCGGCCGCCGGTTCCGGGCGGGCCCCCGCACCCCTGCCTGGCCGGGCACCGGGCGGCGCTCCCGCACTCGACCAGCCCGTATGCCCTAATCTGACCGGCATGCCAGCCATGCCAGCCATGCCGGTCATGTCGCGCCTCAAGGGCTCCCCCCTGGTGCCGGCGACGGTGCTGGTGCTGATCCTCAGCGCGGCGGCGGGGCTGTTCGCCTGGTCGTACACGTACACCATGGCGAATCCGACGCCCCGCGCCATCCCCACGGCGGTGGTCGGCCCGTACGAGCGCGAGCGCGCCCGAGCCTTTCTGCAGGCGATGGAGCAGACCCTGGACGCCTCGGTGGAGGTGCGCCGCTACGCCACCCCGGCCGCGGCCCGGCGGGCCGTCGAGGAGCAGCGGGTCTTCGGCGTCCTCCAGGCGCGCGACCGGGGCCGCACCGTCACCTTCGACGTCTCGGCGGCCTCCGGCGCCACGGTGGCCGAGGTCCTGACGGACGCGGCGAGGGAAGCGGGCGCGCGGACGGGCACGGCGGTCGCGGTCCGGGACATCAAGCCCCTGCAGCACGGCGATCCGCGCGGTCTGACGATCTTCTACATCTCGCTCGCGGCCGTGATCATCGGGTTCCTCGGCTCGATCCAGCTGAGCGTGCACGCCAAGGGACTGAAGCCCCTTCAGCGGATCGCGTTCACGGCCGCCTACGCGCTGCTGGGCGCCTTCGCCGTCGCCGCCGGCGTGGACTGGCTGCTCGGGGCGCTGGACCTGCCGTTCACCGAGTCCTGGCTGATCCTGGCGCTGACCCTGTTCACCAGCGGCATGGTCTTCAGCATGTTCGACGCCCTGATCGGCCGCTGGGCGATCCTGCCGACCTGGGGGCTGATGGTCCTGGTGGGCAACCCGTCCTCGGGCGGCGCGGTGTCCTGGCCCCTGCTGCCCTCCCCGCTGGGCACGGTCGGCCGCTGGCTTCCCCCGGGCGCCTCGGTCAACGCGCAGCACACGGCGGTGTACTTCCCCGGCCATCAGCACGCCTTCCCCTTCCTGGTGCTGGCCGGCTGGTCGCTGGTGTCCTGCGCGGTGTTCCTGGCGTGGCCGCACCACCGCCGCCGCGGACGGCGGACCGGCCCGGCGTCCGCCGGCGACCGGCCCGCCGAGTGAGCGGACCGTTGCTCAAACGGCATCATGACCTGCGAAAACCAGGGTCTGAAGCGTCACCGGGTGCCAGAAACGAAGGCACCGCGTGCCGACTTTCTCGTGATCAAGAGGTTTTACCTTGGAATCCTTTGATCGATCATCGATCAGGGAGTTACAGTCACGCCAGGCTTGCACCCAAGCCCATCCGCCCTGTCCTGCCAAAGACCAAGGGCACCCCCGAACCCTTACCGATGAGGGAACCCCCTTCGACTGAGGAAGGCGGCGACATGACCGACCCCAACGCCATCCAGCCGAGCGCGCTCGACCAGCTCCCGGACCGGGACCCGGAGGAGACCGCCGAATGGCAGGCCTCGCTGGACGCGGTCGCCAAGGCGGCCGGCCCGCACCGTGCCGCATACCTGATGCGGCGCACGCTGGAGCGTGCCGAGGGCGCCGGCGTCGCGCTGCCCAAGCTGCTCGAGACCGACTACGTCAACACCATCCCCACCGCCGCCGAGCCCGCCGTGGACGGCGACGAGGAGATGGAGGCCCGGATCACCGCCTGGAACCGCTGGAACGCGGCGGCCATGGTGACCCGCGGCAGCAAGTACGGCGTCGGCGGCCACATCGCCACCTTCGCCTCCGCCGCCTGGCTCTACGAGACCGGCTTCAACCACTTCTTCCGCGGCAAGGAGTCCGACGGCTCCGGCGACCAGCTCTACATCCAGGGCCACGCCTCCCCCGGCATCTACGCCCGCGCCTTCCTCGACGGGCGGATCAGCGAG
Organism: Streptomyces composti; assembly: GCF_012034205.1. Classification (GTDB taxonomy): domain Bacteria; phylum Actinomycetota; class Actinomycetes; order Streptomycetales; family Streptomycetaceae; genus Streptomyces; species Streptomyces composti. The sequence continues at coordinate 3,023 of NZ_JAATEM010000014.1, read as the reverse complement.
GAGCAGCTGGACAACTTCCGCCGCGAGGCCGGCGGCAACGGCCTGCCCTCCTACCCGCACCCGCGGCGCCTGCCCTGGCTGTGGGAGTTCCCCACCGTCTCCATGGGCCTCGGCCCGCTCTCCGCGATCTACCAGGCGCGCTTCAACCGCTACCTGACCAACCGCGGCATCAAGGACACCTCCGGCTCCCACGTGTGGGCCTTCCTCGGCGACGGCGAGATGGACGAGCCCGAGTCGACGGCCGCCCTCGCGCTCGCCGCCCGCGAGGAGCTGGACAACCTCACCTTCGTCATCAACTGCAACCTGCAGCGCCTCGACGGCCCGGTGCGCGCCAACTTCAAGATCGTGCAGGAGCTGGAGGCCCAGTTCCGCGGCGCCGGCTGGAACGTCATCAAGACGCTGTGGGGCACCGCCTGGGACGAGCTGTTCCAGCTCGACACCACCGGCGCGCTGGTACGCCGGCTGCGCGAGGTGCCGGACGCGCAGATCCAGACGTACCAGACGCGCGGCGCCGACTACATCCGCGAGGACTTCTTCGGCAAGGACCCGGCGCTCGTCGAGATGGCGAAGCTGCTCAGCGACGACAAGATCCTCGAGTGCTTCCACGTCTCGCGCGGCGGCCACGAGCCGCGCAAGGTGTACGCCGCGTACAAGGCCGCGCTCGCCCACAAGGGCGCGCCGACCGTGATCCTGGCCCAGACGGTCAAGGGCCACACCCTCGGTGAGGGCTTCGCCTCCAAGAACGCCAACCACCAGATGAAGAAGCTGACGGTGGACGAGTTCAAGGCGATGCGCGACCGGCTCGGCCTGCCCATCAAGGACAGCGACTTCGCCGACGGCGTGGTCCCCTACGGCCACCCCGGAGCCGACTCCCCCGAGGTCCGCTACCTCCAGGAGCGCCGCGCAGCCCTCGGCGGTCCGGCCCCGGCCCGCCGCGTCCACCCGGTCGCGCCGCTGCCGGCGCCCGCCGAGAAGGCGTTCGCCGCCTTCGACAAGGGCTCCGGCTCGCAGAAGGTCGCCACCACCATGGCCTTCGTCCGCCTGGTCAAGGACCTGGTCCGCGACAAGGAGACCGGCAAGCGCTGGGTGCCGATCGTCCCCGACGAGGCGCGCACCTTCGGCATGGAGTCGCTCTTCCCGTCCCTCGGCATCTACTCGCCCAAGGGCCAGACGTACGAGCCGGTCGACCGCGACCAGCTGATGTACTACAAGGAGGCCAAGAACGGCCAGATCCTCAACGAGGGGATCACCGAGGCCGGTTCGATGGCCGACTTCATCGCCGCCGCCACGTCGTACGCGACGCACGGCGAGCCGATGATCCCGTTCTACATCTTCTACTCGATGTTCGGCTGGCAGCGGACCGCCGACCAGATGTGGCAGCTCGGCGACCAGCTCGGCCGCGGCTTCCTCGTCGGCGCCACGGCGGGCCGCACCACCCTCACGGGTGAGGGTCTGCAGCACGCCGACGGCCACTCCCCCGTCATCGCCGCCACCAACCCGGCCGCCCTGACCTACGACCCGGCCTTCGCCTACGAGGTGGCGGCGATCGTCAAGGACGGCCTGCGCCGCATGTACGGCGAGACCGCGCCGGGCGAGGACCCCGACGTCTTCTACTACCTGACCGTCTACAACGAGCCGCTGCCGCAGCCGGCCAAGCCGGCCGTGCCCGGCATCGACGAGGGCATCGTCAAGGGCCTGTACCGCTTCAACACCGCGGAGTCCGCGGGCCTGAGCGTCCCGGCCAACGCGCCGCGCATCCAGCTGCTCGGCTCCGGTACGGCGATCCACTGGGCGCTGGACGCGCAGCGGCTGCTGGCGGAGGAGTGGGGCGTGGCGGCCGACGTCTGGTCGGCCACCTCCTGGAGCGAGCTGCGCCGGGACGCCATGGAGTCGGACGAGGCGCTGCTGCGGGGCGAGGAGCGGGTCCCGTTCGTCCGGCGCGCGCTGGCCGGGGCGGAGGGCCCCGTCCTGGCGGTCTCCGACTACATGCGTCAGGTCCCGGACCAGATCGCACAGTGGGTCGAGCAGGACTGGTCCTCGCTGGGCGCGGACGGCTTCGGCCTCTCCGACACGCGCGAGGCGGCCCGCCGCCACTTCGGCGTCGACGCGGAGTCCATCGTCGTCGCCGCCCTCGCCCAACTCGCCCGCCGCGGCGAGATCAAGGCAACGTCCCTCAAGGAGGCCCGCGACAAGTACGGCCTGTAGGCCACCAATTGTCGGGTGCACACCGGTGGAGATGCCCGCCCGGGGGTTCCGCCCCCGGGCCGTGCCCACCCCCGCCCGACTCGCTCGGCAAAACGCCGGACGGCAATCCCACGCCGTCCGGCGTTTTCACGTGCAGCTTTCTGTCAGCCCGTCGGCGTTCGAGGACGAGACCCGACAGGCCCGAACCGTGGTCCGGGGGCACAGCCCCCGAGTGCCCCGGGCCAGGGGCCGCCCGAGAGGGCCCCGCGGCAAATGCCCGAAGACGGCGGAAGCCCCGGGGCCGGGGCCCAGGAGCACGGGCCCAGGAGCACAGCCCCCGAGTACGGACCGGGACAGAGACGCCCGAGCGGCCCCCGGGGGAGCCCTCAGGACGAAGCCTCACGACCACCGCCGCACCACGGCTCAGCAGCCCGCACGCCGAAGGTCCGGGGCAGAGCCCCGAGGCGGGTACAGGGGCCGGGGCCCGTGGCCGGGCTTGGGGCGCAGCCCCGAGTGGAGTCCGGGCGGCAGCCCAGAGGCGCGGGCCCCACCGGGGGGCGGAGTCCCCGGTGGGGGGCCGAGGGGCGCAGGCCCCGGTGGGGGGCCGAGGGGCGCAGGCCCCGGTGGGGGGCCGAGGGGCGCAGGCCCCGGTGGGGGGCCGAGGGGCGGAGCCCTCGGGGATGGGACGGGTAGGGGCGGTGGGGCGTGTGAGTGGCGGGGGGGGGGGCGGGGGGGGGGGGGGGGGGGGGGGGGGGCGGGGCGCTTCGCTGGTTCAAAATGGGGCGCTGGTGCAGAAAACCGCCCCGCTTGCCCCCCCCCGGCTTGTGCGGGGGCGGGGG
>NZ_JAATEM010000013.1 GCF_012034205.1 Streptomyces composti | reverse complement strand
CACCGACTTCGCCCACGCGGGGGAGAAGTCCCGGCTCCGTTCGAACTTCATCTCCGGCTACAAGCACCTGCCGATCACCGCCCGACAGCGCTGAGCATCGCGCTTTGAACCCTGGAGACCCGCAGATGAACCACCGCCCCTCCGGCCGGAACCCGTGGCTGCCCCACAGGCCGTCGGCCGACGCCGCAGCGCGGGTGTTTCTCATCCCCTACTCGGGATGCGGCGCCAGCATGTACCGTCAGTGGCCCCGTTCGTGGCAGGGCGTGAACTTCGTTCCGGTGGAGCTCCCGGGGCACGAGACGCGGTTCGCCGAACCCAACTTCTCCACGTACCAGGAGCTCGCCCAGGCCATGATCCCGGGGCTGGAGGAGTACCTGGACGTGCCGTTCGCCTTCTTCGGCCACTGCGGCTCGGCGCTCGCCGCGTACGAGGTGTCCGCCGAGCTGGCCCGCACGGGCAGGCCCGTCGCGTCCCAGCTGTACGTCTCCTCGCAGGTCGCCCCGCAGGACGGTCCTGCGGGCCGCTTCCTCGCCATGGACGACACCGAGCTGCGGGCCGAGCTCGAGAGCCTCATGCGCCGGATGGGCGGCGACCCCAACCCCGAGCTGCTCTCCTTCTACCTGGAGATCCTGCGCGCCGACGTCGAGACCAACAAGCGGTACGTCGTGCCGGACCCGTACCGGCTGCCCGGCCCGATCACCGCCATCGGATGGACGGAGGACGAGGAGATCCGGTACGCCGAGATGGGCGGCTGGAAGGAGTGCGGCGAGACCACGTCCGTCCTGCTCGAAGGCGGGCACCACACCTTCATGGAGGCCCCCGAGAGCCTCCTCGAGCTGATGTCCGGCAACCTGCTGAAGGCGGCCGGCCGATGACCGGCACCGTGACGCCCGGGGCGAACGTCGACCGCCGCTGGTTCAAGCGGTTCGGCCGCAGCGGACCGGCCGAGACCCGTCTGTTCTGCTTCCACTTCGCGGGCGGCAACGCATCGCTGTTCCGCCGGTGGCCGCAGGCACTGCCGTGGTACATCGAGCCCGTGGCGGTGCAACTCCCCGGCCGTGCCGACCGGTTCACCGAAGAGCCCTACGAGCGCATGACCCCCCTGGTCGACGACCTGATCGAGGTCATGCAGCCGCTCCTGGACAGGCCGTTCGCGCTCTACGGCGTCAGCATGGGTGCCCGGGTCTCCTGGGCGCTGGCGCACAGCCTGCGTGAGCGCGGCCTGCCTGGACCGCGGGCGCTGTTCGTGGCGGCCAGTGTGGCGCCGGCCTGCGACGACGGACAGTGGGAGTGGGACGGCCGGGAGGACGGTCTCGAAGGGTACGTGCGGGAGATGGGCGGGACGCCGGCCGAGGTTCTGGAGCAGCCCGAGCTGCTCGCCGGGCTGCTGCCGACCCTGCGGGCCGATCTGACGGTGCTCAGCACCCACGGCTTCCGTCCCGAGTCGCCCCTCACCGTCCCGGTCCATGCCTTCGCGGGCACGAAGGACCCGGAGGCGCATCCCGAGCGGATGAGGGACTGGTCCAGGGAGACGTCCGGCCGGTTCAGCCTGACTCCGGTCCCCGGCGGGCACTTCTTCGACGAGGAGGGCCAGGAGCAGGTGCGCCGCGTGATCACGGACGAGCTCACCTGACCGCCGCCGGACGTCCTGCCCGTCCGGGGTCCTCACGCTGCGGGGAGCGGTGCCGGCTCCGCAGGGCGGGCGGGATGCTGTGAGAGGCTGGATCGTATGAACCGGCTGGCTGGTGCGACCTCGCCCTATCTCCTGCAGCACGCGGACAACCCGGTCGACTGGTGGCCGTGGAGTGCCGAGGCCTTCGAAGAGGCGCGGCGGCGGGACGTGCCGGTCTTCCTGAGCGTCGGTTACAGCGCGTGTCACTGGTGTCACGTCATGGCGCACGAGTCCTTCGAGGACCGGGCCACCGCCGACTACCTGAACGAGCACTTCGTCAGCGTCAAGGTGGACCGGGAGGAGCGGCCCGACGTCGACGCCGTCTACATGGAGGCCGTGCAGGCGGCGACCGGGCAGGGCGGCTGGCCCATGTCGGTGTTCCTGACGCCGGACGCGGAGCCGTTCTACTTCGGCACCTACTTCCCGCCCGCGCCCCGGCACGGCATGCCCTCCTTCCTCCAGGTGCTGCACGGTGTGCACCAGGCGTGGGCGGAGCGGCGCGACGAGGTCACCGAGGTGGCCGGGAAGATCGTGCGGGACCTGGCAGGGCGGGAGCTGAACTTCGGCGACGCGCAGGTGCCGGGGGAGCAGGAGCTGGCGCAGGCGCTGCTCGGGCTGACCCGGGAGTACGACCCGCAGCGCGGCGGCTTCGGCGGGGCGCCGAAGTTCCCGCCGTCGATGGTGATCGAGTTCCTGCTCCGGCACTATGCGCGCACCGGCTCCGAGGGCGCGCTGCAGATGGCGCAGGACACCTGCGAGCGGATGGCGCGCGGCGGTATCTACGACCAGCTCGGCGGCGGCTTCGCCCGCTACTCGGTGGACCGGGACTGGGTGGTGCCGCACTTCGAGAAGATGCTCTACGACAACGCCCTGCTGTGCCGGGTGTACGCGCATCTGTGGCGGGCCACCGGCTCGGAGCTGGCCCGCCGGGTGGCGCTGGAGACCGCCGACTTCATGGTGCGCGAACTGCGTACCCCCGAGGGCGGGTTCGCCTCCGCGCTGGACGCCGACAGCGACGACGGCACCGGACGGCCCGCCGAGGGCGCGTACTACGTGTGGACGCCCGCCCAGCTGCGCGAGGTGCTCGGCGAGGACGACGCCGAGCTCGCCGCGCGGTACTTCAAGGTCACCGAGGAGGGCACCTTCGAGCACGGCGCCTCGGTGCTGCAACTGCCGCAGCAGGACGAGGTGTTCGACGCCGGCCGGATCGCCGGCATCAGGGAGCGGCTGCTGGCCGCGCGCGCCGAGCGGCCGGCGCCCGGGCGGGACGACAAGGTGGTCGCCGCCTGGAACGGCCTGGCGATCGCCGCGCTCGCCGAGACGGGTGCCTACTTCGACCGTCCCGATCTGGTCGAGGCCGCCGTCGCCGCCGCCGATCTGCTGGTGCGGCTGCACATGGACGAGCTGGCCCGGATCTCCCGCACCAGCAAGGACGGCCGGGTCGACACCCATGCGGGGGTGCTCGAGGACTACGCGGACGCGGCCGAGGGCTTCCTGGCGCTGGCGTCGGTCACGGGGGAGGGGGTGTGGCTGGAGTTCGCCGGGCTGCTGCTCGACCATGTGCTGGCCCGCTTCGCCGACCCGGAGTCGGGCGCCCTGTACGACACGGCGGCGGACGCCGAGCGGCTGATCCGGCGCCCGCAGGACCCGACCGACAACGCCGCCCCGTCCGGCTGGACCGCCGCCGCGGGTGCCCTGCTCGGCTATGCCGCCCACACCGGTTCGGAGCCCCACCGCGCCGCCGCCGAGCGGGCGCTGGGCGTGGTGAAGGCGCTGGGCCCGCGGGTGCCGCGGTTCATCGGATGGGGGCTCGCGGTCGCCGAGGCGGTGCTGGACGGGCCGCGCGAGGTGGCGGTGGTCGGGCCCGCGCTCGACGACAAGGCGACGGCCGCCCTGCACCGCACGGCGCTGCTCGGCTCCGCGCCGGGTGCCGTGGTCGCGGTGGGGACCCCGGAGAGCGACGAGTTCCCGCTGCTGGCCGGCCGGCCGCTGGTGGGCGGTGAGCCGGCCGCCTACGTCTGCCGCAACTTCACCTGTGACGCGCCGACCACCGACGCGGACCGGCTGCGCGCCGCGCTGGGGGCCGCAGTTCACTGATCCGGCGCCGCCCGCTCACCCGGAGTTGGGTGCGAAATCGGTCAACTCCGGCCAGAAATCGACCCCTTGCGCAACAGACACTTCATCGAATCGGACCCCAGCGTTCACAACTTCCCCTTATTCTCTGCACGGTGACGTGACGAATCCGCCGTGCGCCGCTCGGTGCGGGTGACGCGGCCGTCCCGTCCGGGGGGAATCGGGGATCTGGGGGGATCTGTTTGCTGACGTCGGTCTTCATCGCTGTCGTTTCGCTGGCCCTGTTCGGGATGGCCGCCTTCACCCTGTGGTGGCAGATGCACGCCTGGCGCACGCCCGAGGTGCTGGCATCGACCCGGTTCAGCAGCCCGGACGGCGGTGAGCAGCTGTCGTTCTCCCTGCTGCTGCCCGCCCGGCACGAGCAGGCCGTGCTCGACCACACCATCCAGCGGCTGCTGGAGTCCAGCCACGCCGCCTTCGAGATCATCGTGATCGTCGGCCACGACGATCCGGAGACCACCGCGGTCGCCGAGGCGGCGGCCGCCCGCGACCCGCGGGTGCGGGTCGTCGTCGACACCCATGAGAAGAAGAACAAGCCCAAGGCGATGAACACGGCTCTGCCGTACTGCCGCGGCGACGTGGTCGGGGTGTTCGACGCCGAGGACCAGGTGCACCCGGAGCTGCTCGCCCATGTCGAGCACGCCTTCCGCTCCACCGGCGCCGACGTGGTGCAGGGCGGGGTGCAGCTGATCAACTTCCACTCCAGCTGGTACAGCCTGCGCAACTGCCTGGAGTACTTCTTCTGGTTCCGCTCCCGCCTCCATCTGCACGCGCAGAAGGGGTTCATCCCGCTGGGCGGCAACACCGTCTTCGTCCGCACCGACGTGCTGCGCGCGGCCGGCGGCTGGGACCCCGACTGCCTCGCCGAGGACTGCGACCTGGGCGTCCGCCTCTCCAGCGCCGGGAAGAAGGTCGTCGTCGCCTACGACTCCGACATGGTCACCCGCGAGGAGACCCCCGGCTCCCTGGTCTCGCTGCTCAAACAGCGCACCCGCTGGAACCAGGGCTTTCTGCAGGTGTACCGGAAAAAGGACTGGAAGCAGCTGCCCACGCTGCGGCAGCGGATGCTCGCCCGCTACACCCTGATGACACCGTTCCTCCAGGCCTTCAGCGGCGTCGTCATCCCGCTGAACGTGGCCGTCGCGATCTTCCTCGACGTGCCCGTGGGCGTCGCCTTCATCACCTTCCTGCCCGCCGTCACCGCCCTGGTGACCTTCGTCTTCGAGGTCGTCGGACTGCACGACTTCGGCAAGCAGTACGGGCTGCGGGTGCGCCTGGTGCACTACCTCAAGCTCATCGCCGGCGGCCCCTTCTACCAGCTGCTCCTCGCCGGCGCGGCGATCCGCGCGGTCTGGCGCGAGCAGCGCGGGCGCAGCGACTGGGAACTGACCCGGCACGTCGGCGCCCATCTGGACACGGCCGACGTGCGGACCCGAGAGGACGTTGCCGCGTGACCTCCACCCTCGAACCGGTGACCGCGCCCCGGATACCCGCGCAGCGCCGGCCCGCACCCCCCGCTGCGACGGGCCGGGCGCTGCCGCCCCGCCGACTGCGTTCCTCCCGCCCCGACCTGCTGCTCTGCGGGGTCCTGCTGCTCGCGATCCTCGTCGTGCAGGGCTGGAACATCTCCGCCTACCCCGCCTTCAGCGACGACGAGGGCACCTACCTCGCCCAGGCCTGGGCCGTCCAGGAGGGCAAGGGCCTCGCCCACTACACCTACTGGTACGACCACCCGCCGCTCGGCTGGATCCAGCTCGCCGTCCTCACCTGGATCCCGGCGATGCTCAGCCCCGAGTCGATGACCGTCGGCACCATGCGCGCCGTGATGCTGCTGATCAGCGGCATCAGCGCGGTCCTCGTCTACGTCCTCGGCCGCCGCCTCGCCCTGCCCCGCTGGGCCGCCGGGCTCGGCATGGCGCTGTTCGGGCTGTCGCCGCTGTCGGTGGTGCTCCAGCGGGAGATCTTCCTCGACAACCTCGCGGTGATGTGGACGCTGCTCGCCTTCACCCTCGCCGCGTCCCCGAGCCGGCATCTGTGGCACCACTTCGGCGCGGGCATGGCCGCCGCCACCGCCGTGCTCACCAAGGAGACGATGCTGCTCGTCCTGCCCGCGCTGTTCGTCACCGCCTGGCGGCACAGCCACAGGGACACCCGCAAGTTCGCGCTCACCGGCGCCGTCACCGCCTGCGCCCTGATCGGCTTCTCCTACCCGCTGTTCGCCCTGCTCAAGGGCGAGCTGCTGCCCGGCGCGGGACACGTCTCGCTCTGGGACGGCGTCAAGTACCAGATGACCAGGCCCGGTTCGGGATTCATCCTGGACCAGGGCTCCGGCTCCTGGAACGTGCTCCAGTCCTGGCTCTACTACGACCGCATCCTGCCACTCGGCGGCCTCGCCGGCGCGCTGCTGCTGCTCGCCACCTGGCGCTGGTCCGTCACCGCCCGCGCGCTCGCCGGACCGGCCCTGGCGGTCGCCGTCCTCGCCGCGCTCGCCCTGCGCCCCGACGGCTATCTGCCCGCGATGTACGTCATCCAGGCGCTGCCGTTCCTCGCGCTGGTCCTCGCCGGCGGCGCCGCCAGCGTCGCCCACGCCGTGCTGCGCCGGGGCCGCTCCGAGCGGGAGAAGCGGGCGGCGGTGTACGGCAGGTACGCGCTCGCCGGCGCCCTCGCCCTGGCCGCCTGCGCCTACGTCGGCCCCCGCTGGTACGACGGCACCCGCATCGCGGTCACCGTAGACGCCAACGCCCCCTACGAGGCGGCCTCGCGGTGGATGGCCGAGCAGGTGCCCGACCCGGCCCGCACCCGGGTCCTGGTGGACGACGCGATGTGGCTGGACCTGGTGCACGCCGGGTACGAACCCGGGCTCGGCGTCATCTGGTTCTACAAGGCGGACCTGGACCCGGCGGTCACCAGGACCATGCCCGGCGGCTGGCGGGACATCGACTACGTCGTCGCCTCGCCGACCGTGCGGCGTGACGCCGAGGACCTGCCCAACGTCAAGGCCGCCATCGAGCACTCCCGGCCGGTCGCCGTCTTCGGCACGGGTGAGGACCGCATAGAGATCCGCGAGGTCGCGACCGCCGGAGGCGCCCGATGAGCCAGGAGTCCATCGTCCCCGGCGGCCTCGGCGAGCCGGTCCTCGAACCGGTGGAGGTGCCCGAGCCGGGGGCCGTCACCATCGTCGTACCGACCTTCAACGAGTCCGCCAACGTACGGCAGCTGCTGCACCGGATCACCGAGTCCGTCCCCGCGCGGGTGCCCTGCGAGGTCGTCTTCGTGGACGACTCCACCGACGACACCCCCGAGGTCGTCCGCGCCGCCGCGCAGGACTGCCCCTTCCCGGTGACCGTTCTGCACCGGGACGAACCCACCGGGGGGCTCGGCGGGGCCGTCGTCGAGGGCATCAAGGCGGCCACCTCCGACTGGGTGGTCGTCATGGACGGCGACTGCCAGCACCCGCCGTCCCTCGTCCCCGAACTGATCGCCGCCGGCGAGCGGGCGGGTGCCGAACTCGTCGTCGCCTCCCGCTACATCAAGGGCGGCAGCCGCGCCGGGCTCGCCGGCAGCTACCGGGTGGCCGTCTCGCGCGGCGCGACCTGGCTGACCAAGTCCCTCTTCCCGCGCCGCCTGCACGGCATCAGCGACCCGATGAGCGGCTTCTTCGCCATCCGCCGCACCACGGTCACCGCCGAGGAGCTGAGGCCGCTCGGCTACAAGATCCTTCTCGAACTGGCCGTCCGCAGCAGCCCCCGCACGGTCACCGAGGTGCCGTTCGTCTTCCAGGAGAGGTACGCCGGCGAGTCCAAGTCCACCGCCAGGGAGGGCCTGCGCTTCCTGCGGCACCTCGCCGGGCTGCGCACCGAGGCACCGCTCGCCCGCATGATCGTCTTCGGGCTGATCGGGCTCACCGGCTTCGTGCCCAACCTGGCCGCGCTGTGGGCGCTCACCGAGGCGGGCCTGCACTATCTGCCCGCCGAGATCATCGCCAACCAGTTCGGCGTGGCCTGGAACTTCCTGCTCATCGACCTGCTGCTGTTCCGCACCCGGCGCCGGCACCGGCACTGGGCCGACCGCACCGTGCGGTTCGCGCTGCTCGCCAACGCCGACCTGGTGCTGCGGCTGCCGCTGATCGCCCTGCTGGTCGGCCAGTTCCAGCTGGCCGTCCTCCCGGCCACCGCCCTGGCCCTCGTCATCACCTTCGTCCTGCGCTTCGTGGGAACCGAAGCGCTGGTGTACCTGCCGCGCAGGAGCCGCCGAGCGAGCCGCACAGCAAGGAGCACCTCATGAGAACACCGCTCAGGCCCAGACGCGCCACGGCCCTGGCGGCCGTCGGCGCGCTCACCACGGGCCTCCTGCTCACCGCGCCCCAGCCGGCCGTGGCCGCCAACCTGGTGCAGAACCCGGGGTTCGAGACGGCCGGGGCCGGTGACATGCCGTACTGCTGGTCCCGCTCGGGCTGGGGCGACAACGACTTCACCTTCACCGTCACCGACGACGCGCACACCGGCGACAAGGCGATGAAGGTCGAGCTGACCCGGCGCGTGGACGGCGACCGCAAGGCCCTGATCACCGAGTCCGCCGAGTGCGCGCCGGTGGTGACGCCGGGCAAGCAGTACGACCTGTCCCTCTGGTACAAGTCGACCACCCCCGACGCCTCGATCACGCTGTTCCGGCACGACGCCGCCGCGGGCTGGCAGTACTGGACCGACCTCAAGACGCTGGACATGGCGGCCGCCTGGACCGAGGCCGGCGTCCGCACCCCCGAGGTCCCGGACGGCACCGACCGCATCGCCTGGGGTGTCTCCGTCTACGGCACCGGCGCCGTCACCACCGACGACTACGCCATGGAGCAGGTCGCCGAGCCCGTCCCCGACCCCGAGTGCACCGGGACGGCGGCCGAGTGCGCCGACGGCAAGTGGGAGGTGCTGCCCACCCAGAACCCGGTCCGTTCCATGCACTCCGTGGTGCTGCACAACGGCAAGGTGCTGCTGATCGCCGGCTCCGGCAACGACCCGGAGATGTTCGAGGCGGGCACCTTCACCTCGGCGGTGTACGACCCGGAGAACGGCACCTACAAGACCATCCCCACGCCGGACGACATGTTCTGCGCCGGGCACGTCCAGCTCAAGGACGGCCGCGTCCTGGTGATGAGCGGCAACAAGGGCTACCCGTCCGACGACGGCACCATCGGCTACCAGGGCTACAAGGACTCGTACATCTTCGACCCGGAGACCGAGACCTACACCAGGACCAACGACATGAACGACGGGCACTGGTACCCGTCGGCGACCATCCTCGGCAACGGCGACGTCCTCAGCTTCGGCGGCCTGCGCGAGGACTCCACCGGCTCGGTGACCGCCGAGCGCTGGTCGGAGGCCGAGCAGCGGTGGCTGCCCACCTGGCAGGTCAACCAGACCTGGTCGTACTGGGGCCTGTACCCGTCGATGATCCTGATGCAGGACGGCCGCCTCTTCTACTCCGGCAGCCATGTCTTCGGCAACAACATCCCCGGCAGCGGCGCGGCGATCTACGACTACGAGGCCAACACCATCACCCAGGTGCCCGGCCTGCGGAACAAGGACGAGCGGGACCAGTCGGCCAGTGTGCTGCTGCCGCCCGCGCAGGACCAGAAGGTCCTCACCCTCGGCGGCGGCAACATCGACACCAACCCGGACGCCAACCGGCTGACCGACATCATCGACCTCAAGGACCCGAACCCCGCGTACGTCGCCGGCCCGCCCATCCCGCAGGGCACCGTCGACCTGGGCGACGGCCGCGTCCCGCAGACCGGCGACCAGGGCAAGATGTACGTCTCCGCGGTGCTGCTGCCCGACGGCAAGGTCCTGGAGACCGGCGGCGCCCTGCACAACCGCGCCGACCCGGTCTACGAGACGTCCGTCTTCGACCCGGCCTCGGAGACCTTCGACCCGGTGGCGGCCGACCCGGAGGCCCGCGGCTACCACTCCTCGGCGTTCCTGCTCCCCGACGGCCGGGTGATGGCCACCGGCGACAACCCGGGCGACGGCTCCTGGAACCACAACGTGTCGATCTACAGCCCGCCCTACCTCTTCAAGGGCGAGCGGCCGCAGATCACCTCGCTGATCGACCGCGAGTGGACCTACGGCGACACCCAGCGCATCACAGTGGACCGGCCCATCGCCAGGGCCGAGCTGATCCGCCCGGCCGCGGTCACCCACTCCTCCGACCCCAACCAGCGGTTCGTGGACCTGCCGCTGTCCGTGGACGGCGACAACGTCGACCTGAACGTCACCAGCAACCCCGACCTGGCCCCGCCCGGCTGGTACATGCTGTTCGTGGTCGACGCCAACGGCGTCCCGTCGGTCGCCGAGTGGGTGCATCTGCAGGGCCCGCGGGCGCTCACCGCCAAGGACGCCTCCGCCCACGTGCACGACTTCGCGCAGGCGCCCGAGGGCAAGGTGACCGGACCCGGCAAGAAGCGGAAGTCCCACCCGGTCAGCCCGCGGATCTCCGGCTGCGACCGCCACTACGGCTCGGCCAACGTCTGCGTCCCGACCGTGTTCCCCGACGAGGTGAAGCCGACCACCACGGCCCGCTGCACCTGGCTGAAGGACCACGACTACGGCCGGCTGGAGGTCAACGGCAAGGACGACCCGCTCGGGCTGGACCGCGACGGGGACGGCGTCGCCTGCGGCAAGGGTGACCTGTCCAGGCGCTGAGCCGGATCCCGGAACCCGGGCCGCCCGGGGCCCGACGAGCGCGGGGCTCCGCGCGCCGCACACCGCGGCGCCGCGGTGCCCCGCCCGGGTGTGCGGAACGTGCCGGCGGGCTCAGCCCAGTTGCGCGCGCATCGCCACCGCCCGGTCGACGATCGCCTCCAGCTGCTCGTGGTGCGCGCCCCGCCAGTACGCGCGCCCGCACTCGGTGCACTGGGCGAAGACGTCGTACGTGCGGTGCGTGCCGCCCTTCAGCTGGTCGGCGACCTCCTCCTTGGTCGCCTCCCGCAGCAGCCCGTTGCACTGGGTGCATCGCGTCCAGGGCCGCAGCTCGGGCCGGAACCGGTCCAGGACGTACGCCAGTTGCTCCTCGGGCCGGGTGCTGTAGACGAACGCGCCCGCCCACAGCTCGCGCCGCCGCAGCAGCCCCCGGTCCCGGCTGAGCATCACCCGGCGTTCCGCGGCCGACCGCGAGGCCAGCGCCGGGTCACCGATGTCGGTCGCCTCGTAGGCGGTGTCCACCCCGAGCAGCCGCAGCCGCCGGGCCAGCGTGCCCAGATGGACGTCGAGCAGGAACCGCAGCGGGGCGCCCGGCACCCGTTGCGGGTGCGCGACCTTCCGCACGGTGACCTCCTCCCCGGCCCTCGGCACGTGGGAGACCGGCACCTCGTGCCCGTCCACGAGCAGCGCACCGACCTCGGTCAGCGGCACGCCGAGGGACTCGACGACATGGCCCAGGCTGGACACCCCGTCGGTGGCGGTCTTCAGCGTGCCGGCGGGCCGGGCCTGCGGCACGAAGAGCAGCAGCTCGGGGTCGAACTCGACGTGGATCTCGGGACCGTTCACCCGGTCAAGGATGTCACGGCAGGCGCCGCGGCAGGTCCTGGAACGTGTCCAGGGTGCGGTCGATCAGCTCGCCCAGATCGTCACGGCAGCCGTGCTCGCCCCAGTAGACCAGCGTCTCCAGCATGGCGCCCATCAGGGCCATCGAGTAGACCCGGACCTCGAGATCCTGCTCCGCGCGGCCGGTGCGCTCCGCGATGGCCCGGCACAGCATGTGTCCGGTGACGGACATGCTCTCCATCAGCCGGGACCGCACCTGGGGGACCTCCACGGCCAGCCGGGCGCGCAGCACCATCTCCTCCTGCTGGCGCTCGGGGTTGTCGGTGAAGGCCATCGCCATCGCCTCCCGGATGGCCCACCGCACCGATTCGAGCACGGGCTCGTCCTCGGGGCGGCCGCGCATCAGGTCCTCGACGAGCGGGTCGTACTCGTCCGTGAGGACGATGTCCTCCTTGGTGGGGAAGTAGCGGAAGACGGTGCTGGGCGAGACCTCGGCGCGCTCGGCGATCTGCTCGACCGTGGTGGCGTCGTACCCCTGTTCCTTGATCAGGTCGTAGGTGGCCTCCCTGATCGCCATGCGCGTCTTGATCTTCTTCCGTTCGCGCAGGCCCAGCTGACGGGCTGGTCCGCGAACAGGGGTTCGTGCCATGGTCATGCCCTCATTGTCCGTCATCCTCCTTCGCCGGGACCATGGCCGGGACGGGCCGGGGAGCCGTCCGCGGCCGGCGTCGGCTCCGGGACGGAGGCCTTCCCGCTCCGGCCGGCGGCACCGCCCGCGCCGCCCGCAGCCCCGTCCGGCGCGATGGAGGCGGTGTCCGGCCGGGCCGCGGGCCGCGGGTTCGGCAGCCACAGGGCAGCCATCACCGCCGTCGCGAGGGCGGCCATGCCGCACACCACCAGCACCACCGACATGCCGTCCAGATAGGCCGCGTCCGCCGAGGCGGCCAGCGCGGGCAGGTCCAGGCGTTCGGCGACCGCGTGCGCCCCGCTGAGCGACTCGCGGGCGGTCTCGGCGGCCGGCCCGGGCAGGCCGGCGGTGTCGAGCCGGCCGGCGTAGGTGTCGGCGACCAGGCTGCCGAGCAGGGCGATGCCGACGGCGCCGCCGACCTGGCGCAGTGTCATCAGCAGCCCGGAGCCGCTGCCGGCCTCGTCGGCGTCGATGCCGCCCAGCGCCGCGTCCATGGCCGGGACCATGGCGAAGGCGAAGCCGAAGCCGGCGATGGTCAGCCACAGCGCGGTGAAGCCGTAGCCGTCGCCGGGGCCGGTGTGCGAGCCGAGCAGCGCGGCGAAGCACAGCACCACCAGACCGGCGGCGACGACGGGCCGGGGGCCGAGGCGGCGCACCAGCGGGCTGCCGGCCCGCGCCGCGATCAGCAGGCCGCCCATCATCGGCAGCAGCCGGAGCCCGGTGCCGAAGGCGTCGTGTCCGTCGGTCTCCTGCAGGCGGGTGGGCAGCAGGAACAGCAGCCCGGAGAAGACGAAGGTGCCGAGGGTGGCGGCGAGCGCGTTGAGCAGGAACACCCGCCGCCCGAGCAGCGCCAGGTCGAGCATGGGCCGCACGGCGTGCCGCTCGCGCACCGTCAGCGCGGTCAGCAGCAGGGCGGCCAGGGCGAAGGCGCCCAGCACCCACCCGCTGGTCCAGCCGCGTCCGGGACCCTCGATGATGCCGAAGACCAGGGCGCCGAGCCCGAGCGCGCTGTACGCGGTGGACAGCGGGTCCACCCTGGGCGTGGCCGGGTCGCGGGACTCGGGCAGCAGGAACAGGCAGGCGGCGATGCCGAGGGCGGCCATCGGCAGGTTGATCAGGAAGATCGAGCCCCACCAGTAGTGGTCCAGCAGCAGTCCGCCGACGAGCGGGCCGAGCGGCATGCCCGCGGCCATGGAGGCGGTGACGGCGGCGACCGCCTTGCCGCGCTCCTGCTCGCCGAACATCGACGGCAGCACGGACAGCCCGAGCGGGATGACCAGCGCGGCCCCGAGCCCCATCACCGAGCGGGCCGCGATCACCAGGCCCGGGGTGCCGGTGAGGGCGCCGGCCAGGGAGCCGAGGAAGAACACGGCGAGCCCCGCGACCAGCATCCGGCGGCGCCCGAAACGGTCACCGAGAAGTCCCGCGGGGAGCATCAGCGCGGCGAACACCACGATGTACGCGTCCACGATCCACTGGAGCTGGTCGGTGCTCGCCTCCAGCTGCGCGGCCATGGCCGGCAGGGCCACGTTGAGGATCGTCAGGTCGAAGCCGAGCGTGAG
This sequence comes from Streptomyces composti, assembly GCF_012034205.1. Classification (GTDB taxonomy): domain Bacteria; phylum Actinomycetota; class Actinomycetes; order Streptomycetales; family Streptomycetaceae; genus Streptomyces; species Streptomyces composti. The sequence continues at coordinate 163,104 of NZ_JAATEM010000013.1, read as the reverse complement.
CATGCTCGCGACCAGGGCGCCCAGGGCCCACCAGCGGCGGGGGTCGGGCGGTACGGCGTTCACGGAGTCGACAGCAATGACAGCAGCCATGAAATGAGAGTAGCTCTCAAAAAGAGGTGACTGCCAACAATCGCCGCGCAGCCGTGCGGTGTCCGGGCACGCAGAAGGGCCGCGGCGTCGTCGCCGCGGCCCTGTTCGTTCCGTTCGTTCCGTTCGTGTCGCTCGTGCTGTTCGTGCCGTCCGTCGGCCGTGCGTTACGCGTGCTGGTAGGCCACCAGGGAGATCCCCACGTAGTGGGCGATGAAGGCGGCCAGGGTGAAGGAGTGGAACACCTCGTGGAAGCCGAACCAGCGCGGTGACGGGTTGGGCTTCTTGATGCCGTAGACGACCCCGCCCGCGCTGTAGAGGAGGCCGCCCACGACCACCAGGGCGAGCACGGCGACGCCGCCGGTGCGCAGGAAGTCGGGCAGGTAGAAGACGGCCGCCCAGCCCATGGCGATGTAGCAGGGCGTGTAGAGCCAGCGCGGGGCGCCGACCCAGAAGACCCGGAAGGCGATCCCGGCGACGGCGGCGGCCCAGATGCCCCACAGCAGCCAGCGTCCCTTGGACTCCGGCAGCAGCAGGATGGTCAGCGGGGTGTAGGTGCCGGCGATGATCAGGAAGATGTTGGCGTGGTCGAGGCGGCGCAGGACGCCGTCCATGCGGGGACTCCAGTTGCCCCGGTGGTACAGCGCGCTGACGCCGAACAGCAGGCAGGCCGTGAGTGCGTAGACCCCGCAGGCGATGCGGCCGCGGGTGGAGTCGGCGAGGGCGGTGAGGACCAGGCCGGCGACCAGGGCGGCGGGGAACATGCCCAGGTGGAGCCAGCCCCGGAGCTTGGGCTTGACCGGGTGCGGCAGATGGGTCGCGACCGGACCGCGGCCGTCGGCCGGCGTGTCCGAGGGCGCGTCGGGGACGAACGCTGTCATGCACCGCATGGTACCTACGGCACCGTAAGTTGCGGATCAGTGTGACGAATTGGGCACCGCTCCGGCCATCCTCTCACAGCACCTCGACCGGACCGTCACGCAAAGAAATCGCCATATCGACCCAACGTGCAGGTAAAGCCACCCGAAAACCGTGGTCATCGTCACGTTGCTCACCTGTGCGGCCCTCTGGACAGATGGGCGCTTGCGTCGGATGATCAAATGAGTGCGGTCGGCACCGGATGAGCGCCCAAGATCTCACCGACAAGCATCCGGGTCGCAGCCCCCACGGGGCCTCCCAACAAAAAACCCCTCATTTAGGAGCAATCGTGGCGCGCGACATCGCGGCTCCCACCACCCACCAGGGACTGATCTCCTGGGTCAACGAGATCGCCGAACTGACGCAGCCGGACGAGGTCGTCTGGTGCGACGGCTCAGAGGCCGAGTACGAGCGCCTGTGCGAGGAGCTCGTCGCCAAGGGAACGTTCCGGAAACTGGATCCGATCAAGCGCCCCAACTCCTACTACGCCGCCTCCGACCCCACCGACGTGGCCCGCGTCGAGGACCGGACCTTCATCTGCTCCGCCAAGGAGGAGGACGCCGGCCCGACGAACAACTGGAAGGACCCCGCCGAGATGCGGGAGATCTTCACCGGTGACAAGGGTCTGTTCCGCGGCTCCATGCGGGGCCGCACGATGTACGTGGTGCCCTTCTGCATGGGCCCGCTCGGCTCGCCGCTGTCCGCGATCGGCGTCGAGATCACCGACTCGGCCTATGTCGCCGTCTCCATGCGCACGATGACCCGCATGGGGCAGGCCGTCCTCGACGAGCTGGGCGACGAGGGCTTCTTCGTCAAGGCCGTGCACTCCCTCGGCGCCCCGCTGGAGCCGGGCCAGCAGGACGTGCCCTGGCCCTGCAACCAGACCAAGTACATCTCGCACTTCCCCGAGGACCGCGAGATCTGGTCCTACGGCTCCGGCTACGGCGGCAACGCCCTGCTCGGCAAGAAGTGCTACGCCCTGCGCATCGCCTCGGTCATGGCCCGCGACGAGGGCTGGCTGGCCGAGCACATGCTCATCCTGAAGCTCACCCCGCCGCGCGGTGAGGCCAAGTACGTCGCCGCCGCCTTCCCGAGCGCCTGCGGCAAGACCAACCTCGCCATGCTGGAGCCGACCATCCCCGGCTGGACGGTCGAGACCATCGGCGACGACATCGCCTGGATGCGCTTCGGCGAGGACGGCCGCCTCTACGCCATCAACCCCGAGGCCGGCTTCTTCGGCGTCGCGCCCGGCACCGGCGAGCACACCAACGCCAACGCCATGAAGACGCTCTGGGGCAACGCCGTCTTCACCAACGTCGCCCTCACCGACGACGGCGACGTGTGGTGGGAGGGCATGACCGAGCAGCCCCCGGCCCACCTCACCGACTGGCGCGGCAACGACTGGACGCCCGAGTCCGACACCCCGGCCGCCCACCCCAACGCCCGCTTCACCGTGCCCGCCTCGCAGTGCCCGATCATCGCGCCCGAGTGGGAGGACCCCAAGGGCGTGCCGATCTCCGCGATCCTCTTCGGCGGGCGCCGCGCCACCGCCGTGCCGCTGGTCACCGAGTCCTTCGACTGGAACCACGGCGTCTTCCTCGGCGCCAACGTGGCCTCCGAGAAGACCGCCGCGGCCGAGGGCAAGGTCGGCGAGCTGCGCCGCGACCCGTTCGCCATGCTGCCCTTCTGCGGCTACAACATGGGCGACTACATGGCCCACTGGATCGACGTGGCCAAGGACAAGGACCAGTCCAAGCTGCCGAAGATCTACTACGTCAACTGGTTCCGCAAGAACGACGAGGGCAAGTTCGTCTGGCCCGGCTTCGGCGAGAACAGCCGCGTCCTGAAGTGGATCGTGGAGCGCCTGGAGGGCAGGGCCGAGGGCGTCGAGACCCCCATCGGCATCCTGCCGACCAAGGAGGCGCTGGACACCGAGGGCCTGCAGCTGTCCGACGCCGACCTGGACTTCCTGCTCACCGTCGACAAGGACGTGTGGCGCGAGGAGGCCGCGCTGGTCCCCGAGCACCTCAACACCTTCGGCGACCACACCCCGAAGGAGCTGTGGGACCAGTACCGCGCGCTCGTCGAGCGCCTGGGCTGAGCACAGCCCCCACCAGCTCCGCGGCCGGTCGGATGCCCTGACCAGCGATCGTCACGTGCCGGCCGCGGAACTCACCGGCGGGGCCCCGTACAACGGCGTGCGGGGTCACGGGTCCGGCGCCGCCCGCTCCGTCCGCCCCGACGGAGCACCACTCGGTTCCGGACCCACCCCCGCCCTCCGGCACGGCCCGCCCCGGGCTCTCACGAACGTGCCGACCCACGACGGACGCCCCGGCCCATGCAGGACCGGGGCGTCCGGCTGTGCCCGGCCGCACCGGCGCGCGCCCGGCCCCTCGGATCAGGCGGAACAGGTCGGAGGCGGTGCGGACGTCGGTGAGGTCGTGCACGGTGCGGAGGTTGTCGCAGGGATGCGAGGACCGAGCCCGGCGCGGGGGAGGGGGTGGCGAGGGTGATGCCGAAGAGGCGGAAGTCCAGGCGGCGCTTGACGCCGTGCCACAGGCGCGCCAGTTCTCGGAGATCTCCCTGGGCGCGCCGCCGCTCTCGGGGTGGCAGATCCGCTCGTTGAGGTGGCCGGGCGTCTCGTTCAGCGCGGCCGTCGAGCACTTGAAGATCTCGTCGCTGAAGGCGATGTGCGCGGTCGTCGCCCGTCCGTCGTACACCTGCCGGTACTCGCCCCGCGCCGGCGCGGCCACGTCGATCGGCCCGGACATCCGCGTCGGCGCGGTGCACTTCGGCAGCAGGATCTCCCAGTACGCGGCGCCCTCGATCCGGCCGGTCAGCTCCCGCGCCAGCTCCGACGTCGCCGTGCCGGGCGGGCCCAGCAGCAATGAGTGCTGCCCGGCCGGCAGCGTCACCACCAGGGTCCGTACGACGTCGTCCCGCTCGAGGAACCGCTCCGCCAGCTCCTCGCGGACCGCCCGCAGCCGCCGCGCCGTCTCCTGCCCGTCCCCCATGCCGGGTTCCTCCCCCCGGTACCGCCCGCAGAGCCTCTCCCGGCCCTCGCGCCCCGAACGCTGCAGAAGCCATGCCGGACGCGGCCCCGGCGAGCCGCGGTACCGCACCCGATCCGATCGGGCACAGGATGTCGGGTCGGGGGCACCGCGTGCTCCCTAGCGTGAGGCACAGATCGAGGAACAGATCGAGGAAGAGAAGGGGAGCCGGGAGTGCTGGAGCGTCTCAACCAGGTCCTGGACCACATCGAGCAGCGGCTCGACCAGGACATCGACGCGGCCGGCCTGGCCCGTATCGCCGCCACCTCCGAGTACCACCTGCGCCGGATGTTCTCCGCGCTCGCGGGCATGCCGCTGTCGGAGTACATCCGCCGCCGCAGGCTCACCGTCGCCGGTGCGGAGGTGCTCGAGGGGCGCGCGACGCTGCTGGAGATCGCGGTGCGCTACGGCTACGGCTCGGGCGAGGCGTTCGCGCGTGCCTTCCGTGCCGTGCACGGGGTCGGACCCGGCGAGGCGCGGCGCACCGGAGCCGCGCTCGTCTCCCAGCCACGGCTCACCTTCCGCCTCACCGTCGAAGGGAGCAGCAGCATGCGATACCGCGTCGTCGACCGGCCCGGCTTCACCGTCGTGGGATTCAAGGCCCGGGTCCCCTTGGTGCACTCGGGACCCAACGAGAAGATCATCTCCTTTGTGCGCGGCCTGGACCGTGAGGCGGTCGGGCAGCTGGAGCAGCTGTCGGACCAGGAGCCGCAGGGCGTCGTCGCGGTCTGCGACGACCTGGACCCCAGCCGGGCGGAGGGTACGGAACTGGACTACTACCACGCGGTGGTCACCTCGGCCCCCGCACCGGAGGGCACCGACACCCTCCGGGTGCCGGCCGGCACCTGGGCGGTCTTCACCACCGCGGGTCCGTCCCCGCAGGCCATCCAGGACCTGTGGCGCGATGTCTTCACCCAGTGGTTCCCGTCCAACCCGTACCGCAGCCGCCCCGGCCCGGAGATTCTGCGCACCCGCCTGTCCGACGACGGCACCCACGCGGACGCGGAACTGTGGCTGCCGGTGGAGCGGGAGTCGAGCTGAGGCCGCCCGCGGGCGTGCGTCGGTTCCGTGGGCGACCGGCAGGTCAGGGATGACAATCGGCCATATTCGCACGTGTGTCCGATGTGTGGCCGGGGTTCATGAGGTCGATCAAGTCCCTTGAAGTGCGCCAAAGTTGGTGAAAGGGGCGCGCAGTGCCCCGGTTCACCGCGAGGCGTGTGTCCTGACCGAATCGGGATCATGGAGACGTCGTGGACTTGGGTTCCTGATCTTGCAGGACCAGAGTGATCGGCGTGGGGGAGCGCCACCGACCGAAACCAGGCGCTCGCACTCGGGGACTTTCGACCGAGCCCCGCTCTGCTTCTGACCACATGGGGGAACACGTGGCCATGACCAAGCGCCCCGGGCGGCGCATCATCACGTCCATAGCCGCCGTCACGCTCACCGCCTCGGCCGTTCTCGCCGGCGGCGAGGTGGCCGTCGCCGCCGACGGGCTTCCGGCGGACGCGGAGGGTACGGACACCACCGAGGTCGTCGAGATCACCGAGCCGGACCAGCAGGTCCCCACGGGGGACGCCGTGCTCGGTGAGGCGGAACTGGCGGCGGACGGCGCCGCGGGGGAGTCCGGCGCCTTCGCCGTCCGTGCCGCCGCGGCCAAGCGCCTTCCGTACCTCTGCAAGGCCACGGTCGACTACCCGCACAACTCGCACACCAAGAAGGGCACGATCAACGTGCACTTCGACACCAAGTGCGGCCAGGTGGCCCCGAATCTGAACACCGAGGGCACGCTGTCCCGCTCCCGCTGGTACGGCTGGGAGCACCTGGCCACCGGCAAGGGCGGCAAGAAGAACACCAAGAGCCTGCGCGTGGTGGCGCCCAAGGGCTGCAAGAAGGACACCTGGTACCGCTACAAGGGCCAGGCCCGCTTCTACGTGTCAGGCCCGCAGGGCAGGGGATCGGCCCACGTCTACAACCAGAACGACAAAGAGATCAAGTGCAAGGGCTGACACGGCGGGCGGCCGGCGGGGCGGCGGCTCTCTGTGTCGCCGTCCTGCTCGGGTCCTGTACGGGACCGGCGGATGAACCGTCCCGGGCGCGGGCCTCGGACCGGACCTTGGGGCCGGCGTCCCCGTCCGCGTCTCCGTCCGGGGCGCCGGCGCGCCCGGCCGCCCGGCTCGACGGGGGGCCCGCCCTGCCCCTGGTGGCGGGTCAGTGGGGCGACGGCCGGCGCAAGGCGCCCCCACGGCGCCTCGACTGGGAGGAGCCGGAGGGGAACAGCCGCGGGTCCGGCGCCGGGAAGCCGCTCAGCGTCAGGGTGACGGCCGACGCGGCTCCTTCGTACGTCTCGTTCATGCTGCACAGCAGGATCGACAAGTCCGGCATCCCGGACGAGGACGTGCGGCGGCAGAAGGTCATGGCGTGCGGACCCGGCATCACCGAACCGGGGTGCCGGATCACCCGGAACGAGGACCGCTCCTACACGATCGAGCTCGTGGGCGTGCCGCCGCCCGGGCATCCGTACCGCGTACTGTACGTGCAGTGGGCACCGAATCGTGCTGACGCTGAGGAGACTTGGGCATCGTGGCAACTTCCCACTGGCTAGGTGAACCTCCCTCGGGCGGGCAGGGCACGGCCGCCTTGGCCCTGGCCCGGATCGCCGCCGGTGTGGCGCGGGACGTGACGGTGGACGCCGTCGTCGAGCTCGAGTACGCGGCGCGTGAGGCGGAGCCCGAGCTGGGCGGGCGCTTCGGGACCGGGACGGCAGGGGGCGCCGCTGCTGTCCGGCGGCGGAACGGCCGGTCCCGGCGGTGCCGGCTGGAGGGCGTGTCCTCGCTGGGGCTGCGCGAGGAGGACGGTGCCGACGAGCCGTGGGCCGTGCTGTTCGATCCGGCCCGGCTGCTGAGGGGCATCGGAGCGGTTCCGGTGGCGCGGCGTGCGGGGGAGTGCGTCGAACTCGCCCTCGTACCAAACCTGTTGTGCGCCGATCCGGGGGACGAGTGGCTGCCGCCCGGGGCCGGCCGGCTGGTCGTCCGGGTCGATGCGGACACCGGCTTCCTGCGGTCCGCCGAGCTGTATGACGCACACGGGGCCCTGGCCACCGCGCGGGTCGTCGAGCTGGACGTGCGTGAGGTGCGCGACGCGTCGGAGGGCGCGGGGCGGGTGCTGGGGCGGATGGCCAGGACGCTGGTGGAGCCCGTCGAGCTGACGGGCGGTGTCGTGGAGGTCGAGGCCGATCCGCACGACGACCTCGGCTTCGAGGCCTTCGAGGTCCCGGGCGGAGCACGACGGTCGTGGGACGTCTCGGTTCGCGGGAAGGAGCTGGCGCTCACGGGGGACTACGCGCCGGAGCGGACCGGGCCGGTGGCGGCCCGGCTGGCCGAACTGCTGACGCCCGGCCGCATCGTCGGGCACCTCAGCCGGGTCGAGGCGCAGCCGGGGGGCACGGACGACTCCGTGCGGGCCGTCGTGCGGCCGATGCGGGCCTTCCCGTTCAGTGCATGGGCGCCGGACGAGGGCCTGACCTGTGAGTTCACGGTCGATCCGGGGACGGGCCTGCTCGTACGGGCCGAGGCCCGCTCGGAGGAGGGCGTGGTGTTCCGGCACGTCGTCACCCGCGTCACCGCTGCCGGGCGGGAGCGGAAGGGCCGCTGATACGTCAAGGCGTCAAGGCGTCACGGGCGTCTCCCCTGGCTCCCGCCCTGCGGGCGGGTCAGGAGCCAGGGGAGACGCCCTCTCACGTACGAGGCGCCCGGCTCGCGCGTCGGTGGGAGCACGCGGGCCGGGGCCGGTCTTCGGGAGCCCGGTGGGCGGGCCCGCACGGACGGGAGCCGGTGGGCGGGCTCAGCGGGACGCGAGCTCCCTGGGCTCCAGCGCGGCGGCATGCGCGTCCATCCGCTCGGCGGCCAGGATCGCGGCCGCCGTGTCGGCGCGGGACGCGGCGACGACCAGTGCACGGCCCGCGAGGGCGTGCGCCCGCTCGTGCAGGGTCGCGGCGTCCGCCTTGCCGCCGGTCGTGCGCGCCGAGGCGCGGGCCGGCGTACGTCCTCCCCGCAGCCGGGTCACCTGGGCGGCCAGCCGTTCGGCCGCGGTGTCCAGGTCGGCCGAGGGGGCCGTCGCGCGCAGCTCGTCGGTGACGGCGAGCAGGGCGGCGAGGTGGCCCGCGAGCTGGATGTCCAGCTCCTCCTCGCGGGAGCGGTGGGGGAAGTCCTGGGGGGTGCCGGCCATCGTGCTGTGGACCGACTTGGTGCGGATCGGTTCGTACATGGATGGCCTCCTGTGAACTGTCAGGAAGCCATCCTAGCTTAGAATCGGTCTAAAGTTGAGTCGTCGATCGGATTCACGGTTCCGCCTCACGGGGCCGTCCGCGCAGTTCCGCGGCCCCGTCCACCCGGACCTGCGGCCTCAGGGCTGGCTGTAGCCGTCCAGGAAGCGCCCGATGCGGCCCATGGCGTCCCGCAGATCGGCGACCGAGGGCAGGGTCACCAGGCGGAAGTGGTCCGGGTCGGGCCAGTTGAAGCCGGTGCCCTGGACCACCATGATCTTCTCGCGCCGCAGCAGGTCCAGGACCATCTGCCGGTCGTCCCTGATCTTGAAGACGTTCGGGTCGAGCCGCGGGAAGAGGTACAGCGCCCCCTTCGGCTTCACACAGCTCACCCCGGGGATCTGGGTCAGCAGCTCGTAGGCCACGTCCCGCTGCTCGCGCAGCCGGCCGCCCGGCAGCACCAGGTCGTTGATCGTCTGCCGTCCGCTGAGCGCGGCGACCACGCCGTGCTGGCCCGGCATGTTGGCGCACAGCCGCATGTTCGCCAGGATCGTCAGGCCCTCGATGTAGGAGTCGGCGTGCGCGCGGGGGCCGGAGATCGACATCCAGCCCACCCGGTAGCCGGCCACCCGGTAGGCCTTCGACATGCCGTTGAAGGTGAGCGTGAGCAGGTCGGGGGCGACGGCGGCGGTGGGGGTGTGCACGGCGTCGTCGTAGAGGATCTTGTCGTAGATCTCGTCGGAGCAGACCAGCAGGTTGTGGCGGCGGGCGATGTCCGTCAGGCCCTTGACGACGGCCTCGTCGTAGACCGCGCCGGTGGGGTTGTTCGGGTTGATGATCACCAGAGCCTTGGTGCGGTCGGTGACCTTGCGCTCCACGTCGGCGAGGTCCGGCATCCAGTCGGACTGCTCGTCGCAGCGGTAGTGCACCGCGGTGCCGCCGGACAGGGAGACGGCCGCCGTCCACAGCGGGTAGTCGGGGGCCGGGACCAGTACCTCGTCGCTGTCGTCCAGCAGGCCCTGCATGGCCATCACGATCAGCTCGGAGACGCCGTTGCCGATGAAGACGTGCTCGACGTCGGTCTCGATGCCGAGGGTCTGGTTGTGCATCACCACGGCCCGGCGGGCCGCCAGCAGGCCCTTGGCGTCGCCGTAGCCGTGGGCCGTGGCGACGTTGCGGAGGATGTCCTCCAGGATCTCGGGCGGGCACTCGAAGCCGAACGCCGCCGGGTTGCCGGTGTTGAGCTTGAGGATGCGGTGACCGGCCGCCTCGAGCCGCATCGCCTCCTCGAGCACCGGGCCCCGGATCTCGTAACAGACGTTGGCGAGCTTGGTCGACTGGATCACCTGCATGCAGGGAGCTTACGGTCCCGAATCGCCCCTTGGGCCGTGTTTTCCGCCACGTGAGACGTTCCGGTCTGGGTGGCTATGCACCCCAGCGGCCCCAAGGGTCCCTTGCGGCGCAGGGGTTCTCTCCATCACCTCCACACCGACCCTCCCCACGACGGGCGCCCGCTCCTTCACACCGCCGGGCGAACCTGATCCGGTGCGCGGGCGGGCCGGCGCCCCGTGGGGTTACCGGCGGAAACCAGCCCTTGTCGTCCCGGAGTCCCGGCGATGACAATGCGCATGACAATTCTGCGGGCGACCGGAGCGATCCGGTCGCCTCCGTCGCATAGAGGGGCCCCACATGAGAAAACCTCTCGTCGTCGCGCTGTGCGCGCTGGCGATGACCGGTGCCGGCGCGATGCCCGCGGTCGCCGCCGAAGCTCCCCCCACGTCCGCGGACACGGCCGCGGCCACGGGCACGACGACCACCGGCACGACGACCACCGGCACGGTGATGGACACCGTCAACGGCGTCCTCGACTCCCTGTCCGGGCTCACCGCACCGAAGGCCGGTGCGGTGAACTTCGCCGGGACGGTCGCGCTCAGCAACTGCTCCGGCTCCGTCGTCCGCATGCCGGACGCCGAGGACGACGACCCCGCGCTCGTCCTGACCAACGGCCACTGCCTGGAGAGCGGCTTCCCCGGCCCCGGCCAGGTCCTGACCGACCGGGCCTCCAGCCGCACCTTCTCGCTGCTGAACGCCTCGGGATCGCGGGTCGCCACCCTGCGCGCCGACCGCCTGCTGTACGCGACCATGACCGACACGGACGCGGCGATCTACCGGCTGAGCACCAGCTACGCCCGGATCAAGAGCTCCTACGGCATCGACGCGCTCACCCTCGACGACAGCCGTCCCGTCGCCGGCACCTCCATCAGCGTGGTCTCCGGCTACTGGAGGCGGATCTACAACTGCTCCGTCGACGGCTTCGCCCACCGCCTGAAGGAAGGCGACTGGACCTTCAAGGACTCGGTCCGCTACACGCCCGAGTGCAACACCATCGGCGGCACCTCCGGCTCCCCGGTCGTCGACTCCGCCACCGGCAAGGTGGTCGCGGTCAACAACACCGGCAACGAGGACGGCGAGCGCTGCACGCTCAACAACCCGTGCGAGGTCGACGAGAACGGCCAGGTCACGGTCCGCCAGGGCATCAACTACGCCCAGCAGACCTACCTGTTCCCCGCCTGCTTCGGCCCGGACAGCAAGCTCGAGCTGGACGCGAGCGGCTGCCTCGTCCCCAAGCCGTAGGCAAGGTCTCAGGGGCGGGCGGTCACCGGGGAGTCCGGCGCACCGCCCGCCCGGCCAGCACATCGGTGCGCCGCCCGTCCTCGATCACGAACTGCCCGTCCACCAGGACGTACGGGATGCCCGTGGGCAGCGTCCGCGGCTCCTCGAAGGTCGCTCCCGCGGCCACCGTCCGCGGGTCGAAGAGAACCAGGTCGGCCCGGTACCCCTCGCGGACCAGGCCCCGGTCCGGCAGCCGCAGCCGGGCGGCCGGACGCGAGGTCAGGTGCGCCACGCACTCCTCCAGCGACAGCACCCCCGCCTCGCGGACGTAGTGACCGAGGTAGCGCGGGAAGGTGCCGTAGGCCCTGGGATGCGGCTTGCTGCCCTGGAGGATGCCGTCCGAGCCTCCGGTGTGCACCCGGTGCCGCATGATCTCCCGCACGTTCTCCTCGTGGCCCACGTGCTGCAGGATCGTCGGCGCCAGCCGGTCCCGCAGCAGCAGCTCACGGGCGACCGCCCAGGGGCTCGTGCCCCGCTCCCGCGCCGACTGCAGCACGGTGCGGCCCACGTACGCGCCGAGCGCCGGGTCACCGACCCCGGAGATCTCGATGGTCTCCCACTCCACGGGCACCCCGTGGCAGCCGTCCGAGCCGGTCACCTCCAGATCGTGCCGGATCCGCTCGGCCGTCCCCTCGTCCGCGAGCCGCTTCAGCACCGCCTCGGGACCGCCCTCGCTCGCCCAGCTCGGCAGCAGCGCCACCAGCGTGGTGCAGCCCGGCGTGTACGGGTAGCTGTCGAGGCTGATGTCGGCGCCCGCGTCCAGTGCCCGGTCCAGCAGGGCGAGCAGCTCGGGCGCCCGGCCCTTGTTGACGCCGAAGTTCATGGTGGCGTGCGCCAGATGCAGCGGGCAGCCGGCCCGCCGGGCCAGCGTCACCATCTCCTCGTACGCCTCCAGGGCGCCGGCCCCGTAGGAGCGGTGGTGCGGGCAGTAGTAGCCGCCGTAGGAGGCCACCACCCGGCACAGCTCGGTGAGTTCGGCGCCGTCGGCGTACATGCCCGGCGTGTAGGTCAGCCCGGAGGACAGGCCGACCGCGCCCTGCTCCATGCCCTCGGCGACCAGCTCCCGCATCCGCTGCAGCTCCTCGGGCGTGGCCCTGCGGTCCTCCCAGCCCATCGCCAGCGCCCGGACGGTGCCCTGCGGGATCAGATAGGCGGCGTTGACCGCGATGCCCCGGTCGAGCCGGTCCAGGTACTCGCCGACCGAGCGCCAGTCGAAGTCGATGTCGTCCCCGGTGCCGTTCCAGCCGGCGATGGCGCGGCGCACCTCGCCCAGTGTGCGGTCGTCGACCGGCGCGTACGACAGCCCGTCCTGCCCGAGCACCTCGAGCGTCACGCCCTGCGCGGCCTTGGCGCTGTGGTCGGGGTCGCGCAGCAGCGCCAGATCGCTGTGAGCGTGCATGTCGATGAAGCCGGGGGAGAGCACCAGACCCTCGGCGTCCAGCTCGCGCCGGGCCTTCGGCCGCTGGCAGCCCGCCGCGGCGGCCTCCTTGACGATGGACACGATGCGTCCGCGGTCGACGACCACGTCCGCCCGGTACGACGGCTCCCCGGAGCCGTCGACGACGTCCGCGTCCCGTATGACGAGCTCTTCCATGCCGGTCTCCCCCGGTCTCTCAGAAGGGTCTCCCAGAAGGGTCTCTCGGAAGAAGGGTCAGAAGAAGGTACGGATGTATTCGGTCACCGTGCCGTCCGCCTCGGCGACGGGGATCAGCACCCACTTGTCGAACGAGGTGCACGGGTGGGACAGCCCGAGCCCCACCCAGTCGCCGACCCGGAGATCGGCCCCGGCGGCGGTGCGCAGCCAGGCGTGCTGGTCGGACAGCGCGGTCACGGTGATCCCCTCGGCCGGGTGCTCGGCCCCGTCCCTGCGGACCACCCGGGCGGACGGCAGATCCAGGTCGTAGGCCGCGTCCCGCTTGCCCGCGTTGAGGAACGCCTGCTCCGCGGACGGCCGGGAGACCACCTGGGCCCACAGCCGGAACGCGGGCTCCAGGGCGCCCTCCTCGGGGACCCGGTTGAACGGGGTGAGCCTGCGGTAGTGCCCGTCGTCGTGCGAGACGTAGGCGCCGGAGCGCAGCAGCTTCAGCACCGGGGCGGACAGGTCCGGGATCGCGGCGAAGGCGTCGGCGACCGCGTCGAACCAGGCGCTGCCGCCCGCGCTCACCACGATCTCGTCCAGCCCGGCGAACCGCCCTGCCTTGTCGAACTCCACGGCCAGCGACACCAGCCGGCGCAGCCAGGCGGCCACCCGCTCCGGGTCGGCCTTCGGCACCTCGCCCTCGTACCCGGCGACGCCGACCAGCCGCAGCCCGCGCGCGGCGGCCACCGCGTCGGCGACGGCGGCGCACTCGGCCTCGGTGCGCACCCCGGTCCTCGCGCCCTCGCCCGCGGCCAGCTCGACCACCACGTCCACGGGACGGCCGGCGCCGCTCAGCGCCGCGTCCATCAGCTCGACGCCGCGCACCGAGTCCACGTAGGCGATGAAGCGGAAGTCCTCGTCGGCGTCCAGCTGCGCGGAGATCCAGCGCAGGGCCGCCGCGTCGACCAGCTCGTTGGCGAGGAACACCCGCTGCACGCCGAACGCGCGCGCCACCCGCACCTGGTGCGGCACGGCGAGCGTGATGCCCCAGGCCCCGTGCTCGATCTGCCGCCGGAACAGCTGCGGGGCCATGGAGGTCTTGCCGTGCGGGGCGAAGGCGAGGCCGTGCCGGGCCGCGTACGTCTCCATCACCCGCAGGTTGTGCTCCAGGCGCTCGGCGGACAGCGCGAGCACGGGCGTGGTGAAGCCGTCGGTGAAGAGATTGAGGCGCCGGGCGGCCAGCTCGCCCACGGTGAGGCCCTCGGCGTCCGGCGGGAGGCCCCGGAAGCGGTGGTCGACGCGTTCCTCCGCGAGCCGGGCGAGGGCTTCGGAGCCGGGGCCGGAGACCATGGGGAACCTCCCGATCAGGAGCGTTGCGCTTAGTGCAACGCTCATTGCGTATGTCGCTCACCGCTGTCTAACATCTCGGCCACGCGGGGTCAACGGACACCGCGGCCCCCAGGCGAGAAGGAGCCCCGCCATCGTGACCGTCACCGGACCATCTGACCCCGCCCGCGGCGTGGACGTCGTGGCGCTCGGCGAGTCCATGGTGACGTTCCGGCCCTCCGCACCGGGCCGCCTCGCCGAGGTGCCGTCCTTCCACCGTGGGATCGGCGGCGCGGAATCCAACACCGCCTGCATGCTCGCCCGGGCCGGGCACACCGCCCGCTGGATCAGCAGGGTCGGCGCGGACCCCTTCGGCGACCACCTGCTGGCGGCCATCGCCGGGCACGGCGTCGACGTCTCCCGGGTGCGGCGCGACCCGGACCGCCCGACCGGCATCTACTTCCGCACCGCCGGCGACCGTGCGACCGACGCCCACGAGGTGGCCTACTACCGTGCCGGCTCGGCCGCCTCCGCCATGACCCCGGCCAACGTGCCCGCCGACGCCGCACTGGACGGGCGCGTCCTGCATCTGTCCGGCATCACCGCCGCGCTCTCCGAGGGCTGCCGAGACCTGCTCGGCGAACTCACCGCGCCCCGCCCGGACCGCCCGCTGATCTCCTTCGACGTCAACCACCGGGCCGGCCTCTGGCAGCACCCCGAGGACCCCCGCATCCTGCTCGACCTGGCCCGCCGCGCCGACATCGTCTTCGTCGGCGAGGACGAGGCCGAGGAGGCCTGGGGCATCACCGGCGGCGCGGAGGCGATCAGGAAGGCCCTGCCCGAGCCAGAGACGCTGGTCGTCAAGCGCGGCGCCCACGGAGCGCGGGCCTTCCACGGGGACGCGCCGGCCCGGGGCACCTCCGGCCCGTCACAGGTCACCTCCGCCCCCGCGCTCGCCGTCGACGTCGTGGCCACCGTCGGCGCCGGGGACGCCTTCGCCGCCGGATTCCTCTCCGCCACCCTGCGCGGCCTGCCCGTGCGGCAGCGGCTGCGCCACGGGCACCTCTGGGCCGCCGCCGCCCTCACCGCCCCCGGCGACCTCGCACCGCCCCCGCCCGCCGCGCTCGCCGACCGGCTCGCCGCCCTCGACGACACCGAGTGGGGGAGACTGCGACTCGGCCCCGGCTGGACGGCCGCCGTGGAACGGGCCGACGAGGAGGTACGCACCCCATGAGCCAGACCGTAGACCGCGCGCTGAGCATCCTGCCGCTGCTCGCCGAGGGCCCGGCCGATCTCGGCCAGGTCGCCGACCGCCTCGGCGTGCACAAGTCCACCGCGCTGCGCCTGCTGCGCACCCTCCACGAACACGGCCTGGTCTACCGCCAGTCGGACCAGCGATACCGCCTCGGCGCCCGCCTCTTCGCCCTCGCCCAGGAGGCGATGGAGAACCTCGACGTCCGCGAGATCGCCCACCCCCATCTGGTGCGCCTCAACGAGCAGTGCGGGCACACCGTGCACCTCGCGGTGTACGAGGAGAACGAGGTCCTCTACATCGACAAGGTGGAGAGCCGCTACCCGGTGCGCATGTACTCCCGCATCGGCAAGCCCGTCGCCATCACCGTCGCCGCCGTCGCCAAGCTCCTCCTGGCCGACCTGCCCGAGCCCGAGCGGCGGGCCCTCGCCGAGAAGCTCGACTACCCCATGTACACGCCCCGTTCGACACCGAACGCCGAGGCCTTCCTGAAGGAACTGGCCAAGGTGCGCGAACAGGGCTGGGCCACCGACCTCGGCGGCCACGAGGAGTCCATCAACTGCGTCGCCGCCCCCATCCGGGGCGCCGACGGCAGGGTGGTCGCCGCCATGTCGGTCTCCGCGCCGAACGTCGTGGTGACCGCCGACGAACTCCTCACCCTGCTCCCGCTGGTGCGCCGTACCGCGGACGCGATCAGCGGCGAGTACTCCGGCAGAACGCCCGTGCACCACCCCGACAAGGACACGCCATGACCGAGAAGACCGCGCTCACCCCGAAGACCCACACCACCCCGCCGGCGAAGTTCTCGCACGGCGTGCGCAAGGGCAACATCCTCCAGGTCGCCGGCCAGGTCGGGTTCCTCCCCGCCGAGGAGGGCAAGGCCCCCACCCCCGCGGGCCCCACCCTGCGCGAGCAGACCCTGCAGACCCTCGCCAACGTCAAGGCGGTCCTCGAGGAGGGCGGCGCCACCTGGGACGACGTGATGATGATCCGCGTCTACCTCACCGACGTGGACCACTTCGCGGAGATGAACGAGATCTACAACGCCTACTTCGAGGAGCAGGGGCTCACCCAGCCCCCCGCGGCCCGCACGACCGTCTACGTCGGTCTCCCCGCCGGCCTCCTCATCGAGATCGACGCACTCGCCGTCCTCGGCTGACGCTCCGACCGTCCCTCGGCCGCCCTTCTGAGACCCCCTCACCCCCCAGGCACGAACACACCGTCCGGCGCGGCGCCCGCCACCCCCGGGGCGCCGTGCCGCGACCCCCCCTGCTCGAAAACACCATGCCCTTATCCAGAGGACCCCCGTATGTCCCGTTCATCCCTCCAGCTCGCCGCCTCGGCCCCCGCCCCCGAGACCCCACCCCACACCGGCGGACTGCTCCTGCTGATCGACGGCACCGCCGGGCTGCTCACCGTCGCCGCCCTCGGCATAGCCCTGCTGCTCTTCCTCATCATCCGGGTCCGCCTCCAGCCGTTCGTCGCTCTGCTCGGCGTCTCCATAGCCGTCGGCCTGCTGGCGGGCCTGTCGGTCACCGAACTCTTCGGCACCGTGCAGAAGTCCGACGCCGTCTCCACCATCGAGTCGGGCATGGGCGGCATCCTCGGGCACGTCGCCATCATCATCGGCCTGGGCACCATGCTCGGCGCCATCCTCGAAGTCAGCGGCGGCGCCGAGGTGCTGGCGTCCCGGCTGCTCGGGATGTTCGGCGAGCGGCGCGCCCCGCTCGCCATGGGCCTGACCGGCCTGATCTTCGGCATCCCGGTCTTCTTCGACGTCGGCATCTTCGTGCTCGCGCCCATCGTCTACGCCGCCGCCAAGCGCTCCGGCAAGTCCATCCTCCTGTACTGTCTGCCGCTGCTGGCCGGCCTCTCCGTCACCCACGCCTTCCTGCCCCCGCACCCCGGCCCGGTGGCCGCCGCCGGACTGCTCCACGTGGACCTCGGCTGGGTCATCCTCATGGGCATCGTCTGCGGCATCCCCGCCGTGATCGCCGCCTGGGCCTACTCGGCCTGGATCGGCCGGCGCATCTTCGTCGACGTGCCGCAGGACATGGTGGAGGCCGCCGCGGACGCCCGGCGGGCCGTGGTCGAGGAGCAGCGGGCCTCCGGCGTCGAGCCCCGCGAGACCCCGGTGCCGCTCGGCACGGTCCTCGGCATCATCGGCACCCCGCTGCTGCTGATCCTCGCCGCGACCTTCTCCTCGATCGCCCTGGACCCCTCCACCCTCCGCTCGGTGATCGAGTTCTTCGGCCACCCCTTCGTGGCCCTGACCCTCGCCCTGTTCCTCGCCTACTACCTGCTCGGCATCCGCCGCGGCTGGTCCCGCAAGTCCCTGGAGGCCGTCTCCACGTCCTCCCTCAAGCCCGTCGGCAACATCCTGCTCGTGGTCGGCGCGGGCGGCGTCTTCGGCGCCGTCCTCAAGGCCAGCGGGGTCGCCCAGGCCCTCTCCGACACCTTCAACGACGTCGGCCTGCCCGTGATCGTGCTGTCCTACCTGATCTCCCTGGTCCTGCGGGTCGCCCAGGGCTCGGCCACCGTGGCGATCGTGACCACCGCCGGCATCGTCGCCCCGCTCCTGGCCGAGGGCGACCACTCCCAGGCCTTCGTCGCCCTCGTCATCATGGCCATCTCCGCCGGCTCCATCTTCGCCTCGCACGTCAACGACGGCGGCTTCTGGATGGTGGCCAAGTACTTCGGCATCAGCGAACGCGACACCCTCAAGACCTGGACGGTCCTGGAAAGCGTCCTGTCCCTGGCCGGCTTCACGGTGGCGGCAGCCCTGAGCCTGATCGTCTGACACCGCGACCGTCCTCCGCCCCTGCCCCTCGCTCCGAGCGCGTCGCGTCCCCGCCGGCCGGTTCCCCCCGCAGGGTGGCGGGGACGTCGCACGTTCGCGTCACAGCGGGCCTGCGAAGCCCCAGGCTGCCCCCGTATGTGCGCATCATGCCCTCATCTTGATCACCACATCTGGGGGGACCATGCGCCGAACCATCCCGCTTGCCCTGGCCGCCTGCCTGACCGTGGCCGGCTGCGCCGGCTCCAGTGACGGCAGGGACGACAGGGACGACAAGGCCACCGTCACGAAGGCATCCGGATCGGCCTCCGCCCGCCCGGCCCCGGGCGCCACGCCGGCACCGGCCCCGGCCATGCTGGCGATCGGGGAAACCGCAGACATCACGTTCTCCGAAGGAGAGCTCACGGCAACGGTCCTGGCGTTCAGGGACGAGGGCATCCGCAGCGACCCTGATCTGCTGACGCAGGGCCACAAGTGGGCACTCGTCGAAGCCAGGGTCTGCAACAAGACCGCCAGAGTCGTCTCGGTCAGTCCGTTCACCTGGACCCTGGCCTACGCGGACGGAGTGCGGGTGGAGCCGGCGCATATGAGCTCCGGGCTGCCCCGGCCGCTGTATCCGGTGGGCGCCAAGGTGCGCGCCGGGGACTGCGTGCGCGGCAACATCACGTTCGAGGTGCCGGACGAGGGACGTCCGGAGCGGGTCCTGTACTCGCCGGAGGTGGTGGACGAGCCCGTCGAGTGGCAGCTGCCGGAGAAGTGACGTGCGCGGCAACGGAATCGGTCCCGTCCACCTCGGACGGCAAGGGTGCCGGCGTGTCCGCACCTGCGAGTCGGAGCCGGCGAAGCTCGTATAACGAAGCAGGGGCTGGGTGGGCCGGGCACAGGTTTGTCGACCATACTGCTCCGCTGTGGAGCAGCGCATAGGTTCGAGCAGTCAGCCCCTGGAAGGCGCCGGTTTCGACCCGGCCTTCATCCCCGGGCTCTCCTCTCCCGTCAAGGCGCGGGACGAGGACGCCAAGGCGGAGGAGCCCGAGGAGCCGGTCGAGGAGACCGAGGAGGACGCCGCGTCCGAGCCGCCGGCCGAGGAGGAGCAGGCCCCCGAGGAGGAGGAACCGGCCCCGGACGGACCGGTCTTCGAGGCGTCCGACCGCCGCGCCCGCATCCTCGCCGACCACCGCGGCATCCGGCTGCGGCTGGACGACCAGGAGTGCGAGTTCCGCTGGGACGAGATCGGGGCGGTGGAGACGTCGGTCGCCCGGTTCGGGAAGCGGTACACCGTCACCGTCCATACGCCGGACCGCCGTTGGTACCCCATCGAGATCGAGGCCCCGTCCCGCAGCCGTTTCGCGGAGTGGGACGCCGGGCTGGACGAGGTGCTCGACGCGTACTTCGACGACGGGGCCGACGAGGAGAACAAGGACGAGGCCGGCGCCGAGGACGCGGACGCGAAGGCCGAGGAGGGTGCCGGAGCGGGGAGCGGCGCCGACCGGAAGGCCGGCGCCGGCGCCGAGTAGGGGATGGGCCGCGGCAGCTCAGTGGTACGCGTGCACCACCGCGTGCCCCTTGCCGCGGCCGATCATCCACTTGTTGACCGGTGTGGTGATCACGAACGCCACGGCGAAGCCGCCGAGGAGCGCGTACCAGAACAGCCCGTCGGCCAGTTGCGCCTCCATCGCGCCCGGGGTGAGGGCGATGACGGCGTTGTCCACCAGCTCCATCACGGCGATGGAGACGGTGTCGGCGGCGAGCGCGATCCGCACCGCGTTCTTCAGGCTCACCCCGGCCCGTACGACCGCGAACAGGGTGAACGAGTAGCCGAACAGGAACGCCAGCGCGATCGCCAGCACCATGGTCGGGACGTTCCCCCACAGCAGGGCGGTGCCGACGGCCATGCCGAGGATCTCACCGATGGCGCATCCGGTCAGGCAGTGCAGGGTCGCCTTCGCGGCGGTCCCCCAGGATGCGCCGCCGTGGCCGTGACCTCCGTGGTCGCCGGACCCGTGCCCGGTGGTGTGCACGGGGCCGGAGTGTCCGTGCTCGGTGTGGTCCATGGTTCTCGGGTTCCCTTCCTGAGCGTGTCCTATGAGCGCCCGGCGGGTGGTCGTCGTGCGGCCTCGAAGCGGCGCAGCCGCAGGCTGTTGCCGACCACGAAGACCGAGGAGAAGGCCATCGCGGCCCCGGCGATCATCGGGTTGAGCAGCCCCGCCGCGGCCAGCGGAAGGGCCGCCACGTTGTAGGCGAAGGCCCAGAAGAGGTTCGACTTGATCGTGGCGAGGGTCCGGCGCGCCAGCCGGATCGCGTCGGCCGCCGCCCGCAGGTCGCCCCGCACCAGGGTGAGGTCGCCGGCCTCGATCGCCGCGTCCGTCCCGGTGCCCATCGCGAGACCCAGGTCGGCCTGGGCGAGCGCGGCGGCGTCGTTGACCCCGTCGCCGACCATGGCGACCGTACGGCCCTCGTTCTGCAGCTGCTCGACGATCCGGGCCTTGTCCTCGGGCATCACCTCGGCGATCACCTCGTCGATGCCGACCTCGGCGGCCACCGACTCGGCCACGGCCCGGTGGTCCCCGGTGAGCAGGATCGGCGTCAGGCCGAGCGAGCGCAGCCGGGTGACGGCCTCGGCGCTGGTGTCCTTGACCGCGTCGGCCACCTCCAGCACCGCGCGGGCCTCCCCGTCCCAGGCGACCGCGATCGCCGTACGGCCCGCCGCCTCGGCGTCCGCCTTGGCCCGGGCCAGCCCGGCCGGCAGCGTCAGGGCCCGCTCCAGCAGCAGTTTCTCCCGGCCGACCAGCACGGCGTGCCCCTCGACGACACCCTGGACGCCGAGACCGGGCACATTGGCGAAGTCCTCCGGTGCCGGCAGGACGCCGACCCGCTCGGCGGCACCGGCGGCGACCGCCCGGGCGATCGGGTGCTCGGAGGCGTGCTCCAGGGCGCCCGCGAGGCGCAGCGCCTCGTGGGCCTCGGTGCCCTCGGCGGTGTGCACGGCGAGCAGGGTCATGTGGCCGGTGGTGACGGTGCCGGTCTTGTCCAGCACGATCGTGTCAACCCTGCGGGTGTGCTCCAGCACCTCGGGGCCCTTGATCAGGATGCCCAGCTGGGCGCCGCGCCCCGTGCCGACCAGCAGCGCGGTCGGCGTGGCCAGGCCCAGGGCGCAGGGGCAGGCGATGATCAGTACGGCGACGGCGGCGGTGAACGCGGTTGTGAGTTCCGCTCCGTTGCCCAGCCAGAACGCCAGGGTGCCCAGCGCCAGGGCGATGACGACGGGCACGAAGACGCCGGAGATGCGGTCGGCGAGCCGCTGGGCCGCCGCCTTGCCGTTCTGCGCGTCCTCCACCAGCTTCGCCATCCGGGCCAGCTGGGTGTCGGCGCCGACCCGGGTGGCCTCCACCACCAGCCGGCCGCCGGCGTTCACCGTCGCCCCGGTCACCGCGTCCCCGGCGCCGACCTCGACGGGCACCGACTCGCCGGTGAGCATGGACGCGTCCACGGCGGAGCTGCCCTCCACGACCACTCCGTCGGTGGCGATCTTCTCCCCGGGCCGGACCAGGAACCGGTCGCCGACGCGCAGCGCGTCCACCGGGATCCGCTCCTCCCGGCCGCTCTCGCGCAGCACGGTGACGTCCTTGGCGCCCAGTTCGAGCAGCGCCTTCAGCGCGGCCCCGGCGCGGCGCTTGGAGCGGGCCTCGAAGTAGCGCCCCGCCAGGATGAAGGCGGTGACTCCGGCGGCCGCCTCGAGGTAGAGGTTCCCGGCGCCGTCCCCGCGTTCGATGGTCAGCTCGAAGGGGTGGGTCATGCCGGGCGTCCCGGCGGTGCCGAAGAACAGGGCCCACAGCGACCACAGGAACGCCGCCGACACGCCGACCGAGATCAGGGTGTCCATGGTCGCCGCCCCGTGCCGGGCATTGGTGAACGCGGCCCTGTGGAAGGGCCAGGCGGCGTAGGTGACCACCGGGGCCGCCAGGGTGAGCGACAGCCACTGCCAGTACTCGAACTGCCAGGCCGGGACCATCGCGAGCACGATCACCGGCACGGCGAGCACCACCGCGGTGATCAGCCGCTGGCGCAGCGGCAGCAGCGGGTCGGGCTCCCTGCCCGGAGCCACGCCGCCGGTGTCGGCACGGGCCGGCTCCTGCCGGGGTTCGTGCGCGGTGTACCCGGTCGCCTCGACCGTGGCGATCAGATCCGCGGCGGCGATGTCGCCGCCGAAGCTGACCTTGGCCTTCTCGGTGGCGTAGTTGACGGTGGCGGTGACCCCCTCCATCCGGTTGAGCTTCCTCTCGATCCGGGCGGCGCACGAGGCGCAGGTCATGCCGCCGATCGCGAGTTCGACCTCGGTGGTCCTCCGGTCCGGGACGGTGGTGGCCATCAGCGCTCCCTCAGTTGCCGGCGTGATACCCCATGGGGGTATCCCGATCACACTCCCTGTATACCCCCTAGGGGTATCAATCGCAAGCGATGGCCGGGGGAGACCTGCAAGGTTCAAGGAGCCTCGGGGCCGTCGAGGAAGGTGCCGTCCGAGCTGTAGGGCCAGGCGTTGGACGTGCATCCGTCCAGGCCCTTGATCTGCTGCATCATCACCGGGGCGGGCTTGCCGGGGCCGGGGCAGCCGCGGTGGCCGTAGCCGAGCCAGTGGCCGACCTCGTGGTTGATGATCAGCGCCCGGTACTCCTCGGCCGGCCCGTCGAACTGGGGCGACCCGAGCAGCCAGCGCTTGAGGTTCACCGCCACGGTCCGGCCGACCCGGCAGTTGAGCTCGCCCTTGGTGTCCAGGCCGCCGGCCGCGCAGAGGGAGTCCGCGGTGTCCGGTGTGGCGATGCGGATGACCAGCGAGGCACTGGCGTCGGAGACCTGCCGGAAGGCGGCACCGCCACCGCGCGACCAGCCGCGCTCGTGATTCAGGATCGCGGCGATCTGCTCGGCCGCCTCGTCGGGGTCGACCCCGGTGCCGTCCTCCACCTCCACCCGGTACGGCCGGCCCGCGCCGGTGTTCTGCACGCCGGCGGTGGCGATGGTGAAGGTGCCCGGACCCGACTGCGGCACGGTCGTCGGGGAGGCGGGCGAGGGACGTGAGGGACCGGGCGAGGAGTCCGAGGCATGGGCGTCGCCTGCGTCGGACTCGTCCGGCGCCGGCGGACCGAGGAGGACGGAGAGCCCGGGTATGCCGGCGAGCCCTCGGAGAACCAGCGGTCCGGCCGTGACGAGGCCGAGGGCGACGAGCGTCACGACGGTGGCGGTC
This sequence comes from Streptomyces composti, assembly GCF_012034205.1. Lineage (GTDB taxonomy): Bacteria > Actinomycetota > Actinomycetes > Streptomycetales > Streptomycetaceae > Streptomyces > Streptomyces composti. The sequence goes on along the minus strand of NZ_JAATEM010000013.1, from coordinate 139,925 downwards.
AGCCACTGGCGGCGCCGGGAGGCAGCCCGGCGGGCATCGCCCCGGGAACGGCGTGCGGGTGAGTGTGCGGGTGCGGAGGGCGAGCCGGCACGACACCGGCCTGTGCTGCTGTTCACCGGGGGACTGCCACCTGCCTTGGGTAGGGCGACTTCTGGGCTGCTGAGGGAGGAGGGGAGGAAGAGGAGGAGGGGAGGGCCGGCGCTCCGCGCGAAGCCGGGTGCGCGCGGGGCGGCGTGCGTGAGGGCATGGGTGAGGTGGGGTGGGGTGAGGGAGGGGAGGGGAGAGGGGGGGGTGGATCAACTCGCCGCGCTGGAGCCGTCCGGGCAGCGGGAGCCGTCCGGGCCGGCTCCCCCCGAACCGGAGCCGTCCGGGTCACCCCGGTCCGTCGTCGGGGCCGACGGAACGTCAGTTCGCCGGACTCGGTGGCGGGCGGGGCTCAGCCCGCCGGGACCGGGGCGGGTCCGGGCGTGCCGCTCGGCGCAGGGACGCGCCACCAGCGCCGCGACGCCATCCCGGCCAGAGCCGCACCGGCGGCGTTGAGCAGGACGTCGTCCACGGAGGACACCCGGTCCAGCCGCAGGACGTACTGCAGGGTCTCGACCAGGACCGAGCACCCCGCGCCGAGCGCCAGCACCCGCGGCACCGACGTCAGCCGTGTGAACCGCAACGGGGCGAAGAACCCCAGCGCCGCGAAGACCAGCAGATTGCCGAGGATCCCGAGCGGCCCCATGGTGAGCAGGTCCGCCACCGGGACCAGGCTGAAGCGGCCGGAGACCTCACCGGCCCGCTCGCCCGGCATCAGGATCAGCCACACCCACGGCACCGTCCCGTGCACCATGCCGACCTCGGCCAGCGAGGCGCGCCGCGCCCAGGCCGGCTCGGCCCCGGCGGCTCTCCGGCGCCGCGCCAGCAGCCACACCACCAGCGCGGACACCGGCAGGGCGGCAACCATCGCGAGCATCACGCCGTTGAAGGTGAACACCCAGGCGTACCAGCCCCCGTGCAGGACCAGCGGCACGGACCGCACGAACAACGGCAGGACGAGAGAGGCGACCGCCGCCCCCGTGACGCCCAGGCCGGCGAGCGCCGTCCAGCGGGCGAGCCGCCGCGCACGTCGGGCCGGGGCGGACAGCGACATGTTCAGCTTCATGCCTCCATTGAAGACAGCCGGTTGTTGCGGCGGCGTCAGCAGAATTCCATACGCCGGCGATACCCGGGCTGCCCTACGCTCGCCCTGAACGCCGGCGGGCGTGCTGCCTCAGGCCCCCGCGGATGACCACTCCCGCAGACCCCTGCGGGTGACCACTCCCTCAGGCCCCCGCGGGTGACCACTCCCGTGGCACCGCACCACCGCCCGGGTGCGGTGCGGCGGCAGGCAGTGCCACCGTGACGCGCAGCCCTCCGCCGGGGCGCGGGGCGAGGGTGAGGGTTCCGTCGTGCGCCTCCGCGATGGTCCGCACGATGGCCAGGCCCAGACCGACCCCGGCGTGATCGGTGCGCACGCGCTCCGTCCCGCGCTGGAACGGCTCGGTGAGGGTCGAGGCCACCTCCGGGGCGATCGGCTCACCGGTGTTCTCGACGGTGAGCAGCACGGTGCGGGGGCCGGCCCCGGTGCTCACCCACACGCTGCCCTGTCCGGGCAGGTTGTGGACGATCGCGTTGTGCACCAGGTTCGCCGCCAGCTGCTGCAGCAGCGCCGGGGACCCGACGGCCGGTGCGACGTCGCCGTAGGTCTCCAGGGTGACGCCGTGCTTCTCCGCGAGCGGCAGCAGCGTCTCGGTGGCTTCCTCCGCCACCAGCGACAAGTCGACGTGCTCCCGGGTGAAGGATCTCCGGCCGGCCCGGCTGAGCAGCAGCAGCGCCTCGGTGAGATCGATGGCCCGGGTGTTGACGGCGTGGAGGCGGTCGATCAGCGGGTCGGCGGCGCGCCCCGGATCGGCGCGGGCCACCTCGAGGAGCGATTTGGAGACCGACAGCGGGGTGCGCAGCTCGTGGGAGGCGTTCGCCGCGAACCTCTCCTGCTCGGCGACGTGCGCCTCGAGCCGCGTCACCATCATGTCGAAGGTGTCGGCGAGTTCCCGGAACTCGTCCTGGCGGCCCGGGAGCCGGATCCGGTGGGAGAGGGACCCGTTGGCGACCGTGCGGGTGGCATGGGTGATGCGGTCCAGCGGGGCGAGCATGCGGCCGGCGAGGAGCCAGCCGCCGAGGAGGCCGAAGACGAGGAGGAAGGTCATGACGGCGGCCGCCATCGGGGCGAATCCGCGCACGAAGGCGATGCCGGGGGTCTCCCGCCACACACCCCCTATGGTGATCAGCCACCCTTCCTTGAAGAGGAAGACTCCGATGGCCGCCAGCAGCAGTACGCCCGCGGCCATCAGGAAGGCGGTGTAGCTGAGGGTGAGCTTGAGGCGGACGCTGAGCCCGCGCCGTCTATGCATCGGCCGTTCCCTTGCCCCGTGTCTCGGCCCTTCTCTCGCCCCTTCTCCCGTCGCTTCCGTCCTTCCCGTCCTTCCCGTCCTTCCCGTGCGTCTCCTGTCCGGGGGCGGGGCCGATGCGGTAGCCGACCCCGGGCACGGTGGTGATGAGCCAGGGTTCGCCGAGCCGTTTGCGCAGCGCCGAGACGGTGATGCGGACCGCGTTGGTGAACGGGTTGGCGTTCTCGTCCCAGGCGCGTTCCAGCAGTTCCTCGGCACTGACGACACCGCCTTCCGCGGCGATCAGGACTTCCAGCACCGCGAATTGTTTCCGGGTGAGGGCGACATAGCGGCCGTCCCGGTACACCTCCCGGCGGAACGGATCCAGGCGCAGGCCCGCCATCTCCCGCACCGGCGGCCTGATGCAGGCGCGTCTGCGGTCGAGGGCCCGCAGCCTGAGCACCAGCTCCTGCAGCTCGAACGGCTTGGTGAGGTAGTCGTCGGCGCCGAGCCCGAAGCCGGATGCCTTGTCGTCGAGACGGTCGGCCGCGGTGAGCATGAGGATCGGCATGCCGCTGCCGGAGGCGACGATGTGTCTGGCGATCTCGTCACCCGAGGGTCCGGGAATGTCGCGGTCGAGGACGGCGATGTCGTAGCTGTTGACGCTCAGCATGTCCAGAGCGGTGTCGCCGTCGTGCGCGATGTCCGCCGCGATCGCCTCCAGGCGCAGCCCGTCACGCACGGCCTCCGCCAGGAATGGTTCGTCCTCGACGATCAAGACACGCATGCCGCCGATGCTACGAGTCGGCACATATCGTCGGCGTATGGAAATCCGCGGGCGGGTCTCCGGCCATACGCGGGCTGTCGGTCCGGTCGCGGGCTGTCGGTCCGGTCGCGGGCTGTCGGTCCGGTCGCGGGGTTTCGGTCCGCGGGCCGGTCATCGGCCCGTCCGCGGGTTTTCGGTCACACGGTCAGGCACATCCGGTGAAGATCCCCGCAGGCCCTCTTGTCCGGCCGTCCCGCATGGGATTTCTTGACCCCCATGGCGGACACCACGGGACACACGGGAAACACCCAGGACACCTCAGCAGGGCCCGGGGCGGGTTCCAGGCCCCGCGCATCGAGCTGGAGATACATCGGCCCCGGAATCGTCGTGGCCGCGACCGGTGTCGGCGCCGGTGACCTGGTCGCCACGCTGATCGCGGGCAGCAACTTCGGCTACACCCTCCTGTGGGCCGCCGTCATCGGCTGCATCGTGAAGATCTCCCTCGCCGAGGCGGCCGGACGCTGGCATCTGTCCACCGGCCGCACCCTCTTCGACGGCTGGGCCGGCCTCGGCCGCTGGACCACCTGGTTCTTCGGCGTCTACGTCGTCGTCTGGGGCTTCGTCTACGGCGCCGCCGCCATGTCGTCCAGCGCGCTGCCGCTCCAGGCGCTCTTCCCCGGCGTCATGGACCTCGAATGGTGGGGCATCGCCTGCGCGCTGGTCGGCCTGGTGTTCGTCTGGTTCAACCAGTACGCGGTGTTCGAGAAGGTCATGACGGTCCTGGTGGGCGTCATGTTCGTGGTCACCGTCTATCTGGCGATCCGTGTCACCCCCAACCTGGGCGACGCCTTCGCCGGGCTGCTTCCGGTGCTGCCCGACGCCCATGACTCCATCCTGAACACCCTCGGCCTGATCGGCGGCGTCGGCGGCACCATCACCCTCGCCGCCTACGGCTACTGGGTGAACGCCAAGGGCTGGACCGACACCGGCTGGATGAGGGTGATGCGGCTGGACAACCGGGTCGCCTACATCACCACCGGTGTGTTCGTCGTCGCCATGCTCATCGTCGGCGCCGAACTGCTCCACTCCGCCAATGTGGCGCTCGCCGGCGGCGACAAGGGCCTGCTGCAGCTCGGCGACATCCTGGAGAGGGAGTACGGCACGGCGACGGCCACGTTCTTCCTGATCGGCTTCTTCGCCACCTCCTTCACCTCGCTGATCGGTGTCTGGCACGGCGTGAGCCTGATGTTCACCGACTTCGTCACCCGCGGCCGGCGCAAGGCCGCCGAGTCGAGGGGCGAGGAGATCGCCTCCGGTGTCCGGGAGAAGTCCTGGCCCTTCCGCGCCTATCTGCTCTGGCTGACCTTCCCGCCGATGATCCTCCTCTTCGAGGGCCAGCCCTTCCGCCTGGTCATCATCTACGGCGTGCTCGGCGCGGCCTTCATGCCCTTCCTGGCCCTCACCCTCATCTGGCTCCTCAACTCCTCCCGCACACCCGGCGAGTGGCGCAACGGCCCGCTCAGCAACGCCATGCTGGCCGTCGCCGGACTGCTGTTCCTGGTGCTGTGCGTCAAGCAGATCTGGGACCAGCCGTGGTCGGAGTTCTTCTAGCCGGGGTGCTCCTCACGGCGGGCCCGTCCGTCACGCCGGCCGGTCCCACTCCGGGCTGACGGCTGACGCTGGTGCTCGACGACGACGGGCCGTTCTGTCCGGGGGCAGCCCCGCGAGATGTGCGAGGTGCTGACGGCGCCCAAGGACTGCCTGAAGCTCACCGCGGCCGAGGGCGCCCAGCTGCACGGCTCGCCGATGGCCCCCGGGTCCACTGCGAGGCCGTCCTCGACCGGCGCCAGGAGACGCCCAGGTAGGCGTCGGCCGTGACTGCCCGCGCCTCTGTCCGCCCTCAGGGCCGGCGGCACGTGCCTGCGCCCCTGCCCGCCGTTGCCGCCGGCGGACAGGGGCGCGGTGCGCACGTGAGTCAGGGGCGGGCCCTCACCCGTCCGGCGACCACCTCACGGCAGCGCGTGCACATGCGGACCGACCGCGTTCGACCAGGCGTTGCCCGCCGTCGCGTCCCAGTTGGTGGACCAGGTCATGGCGCCGCGCAGGCTCGGGTAGGTCTTCGAGGGCTTGAAGGAGCCGCAGTTGGTGCCGCGGGTCAGGCAGTCCAGGGCGGCGTTCACCACCGAGGGTTCCACATAGCCGCTGCCCGCGCCCCGGGTGGAGGCGGGCAGGCCCAGGCCCACCTGGGACGGGTCGAGGCCGCCCTCCAGCTGGATGCAGGCCAGCGCGGTCAGGAAGTCCACCGAGCCCTGGTGGTAGACCTTGCCGTCGCAGCCCAGCATGGAACCGCTGTTGTAGTACTGCATGTTGACGACCGTGAGGATGTCCTTCACGTTCAGCGCGGTCTGGAAGTAGGAGTTGGACGTCGACTGCATGTCGATGGTCTGCGGCGCCATCGTCAGGATCATCGACGGTCCCGCCTTGGCGGACAGCGCGCGCAGCGCCTGTGTCATGTAGGTGGCGTTGAGGCCGTTCTCCAGGTCGATGTCCACGCCGTCGAAGCCGTACTCCTGCATCAGGGCGTAGACGGAGTCGGCGAAGTTGGCCGCGGAGGCCGAGTCGTTCACCGTGACGGTGCCCTTCTCACCGCCCACCGAGATGATGACCTTCTTCCCGGCGGCCTGCTTGGCCCGGATGTCCGCCTTGAACTGGTCGACGGTGTAGCCGTTCAGGCCCGCCGTGTCCAGGTTGAAGGTGACCGCGCCCGGCGTGCCGGTGGCGTCCGCGAAGGCGACCGCGATGATGTCGTACTGGTCGGAGACGTCCGAGATCCGCTGGACCGCGGCGCCGTTGTCGAAGTTCTGCCAGTAGCCCGTCACGGCGTGCCGCGGCAGGTCATCGCCGCCCCCGCTGTCCTGGTCCTTGGTGCGGGCCGTGACCGCCGCCGACTTGGCCGACTCGCCCGCCGCGTTGGTGGCCGCCACCTGGAAGGAGTACGAGGTGGAGGGCTCGAGCCCGGTGATCGTCGCCGAGGTGCCGGTCACCGCCGTCACCTTGGTGCCGTCCCGGTAGACGGTGTAGCCGGTGGCGCCCGGGACCGCGTTCCACGACAGGGACACGGAGTCCGTCGTCGTGCCGGAGACGCTCAGCCCGCCCGGCGTGCCCGGGACGGTCGGCTCCGGGTCACCGCCGCCGCCCCCGTCCGGCCCGAACACCGACAGGTCGTCGACGTAGTAGGGCTGCTGGCCGTACCAGCCGTGGGTGTAGACCGTCACCGAGGTGGTGGAGGACCCGGTGGTGAAGGAGGTCGTCAGCTGCTTCCAGCTGCCGGAGTCCGGTGTCCAGGCCGACACGTCCGTGGTTCCGGTGCCGGTCACGCCCAGGTAGGCATAGCCGCCCTGCACCCAGGCGCTCAGCTGGTAGGTCGAGTCGGGCCGCACGGCCACGGTCTGGCTGCACCGCGCGTTGTCCTGCCCGGAGGGCGTCGCCTTGAGCGCGGCGGTGCCGCCGTGCACGGGGGAGGAGACGGTCGTCCCGCTGCCGGCGGAGCAGGTCCAGTCGCTCAGGCCCGACTCGAAGCCGGCGTTCTTGGCGTTGTTGACGTCGGCCGCGGACGCCGGATTCGCGTCCAGGCCCGTGAAGGAGAGAGCGAGCGCGGCCGTGACGGCCGCCGCCCACACCCGCCTGCGTCGTCCGAACCGTCTGTGTACGAGGTCCACAAAGGCCTCCGGTGGGGAGTGGGGAAGGGGAGCGGTGGCCATCGCTGCACCCAAGTTGGTCCAGACCAATTGAGGGTGTCAAGTGGTCGGTACGCGTCAACTCCCCGACGGGCCCGCCTCCGGCGCCGCCCGCGCCCCTGCCGCGACGGCGTGCCGGGCGGCGGGGGCCCGCCCGCTCCCTACCCGCTCTCCTCCTGCCACCGGTCCGCCAGCATCCCCAGGGCGCAGCCCGCCAGCAGCACCCCCGTGGACATCCAGAAGCCCAGGGTTCCGAGGGCGCCGCGTTCGTGATGGAGAACGAGGGAGAGGACGTGGGCGGCGACCGGGACGGCGCAGGCGGCCACCGTGTGCTGCCAGGAGACGTCTCGCCAGGGCTCCGGGTGCATGCGGGCCGCCGCCCAGGTGGACAGCAGCACGCACACCAGGTTGGGCAGGTGGACCAGGCCGAGGGCGGCGCCGAAGGAGCGGACGCCCTCGGGGCCCACCAGGTACTCGTTCACCAGTGACGCCTGGAGCACCTCCGTCGCCACCAGGACGATCACTCCGGCCGCCCAGGCCCGTATGAACGCCGGGGCGGGCCTGACCGGTGCGTCGACGGCCATCGCTACCGCACCTCCACCGAGTCGACGATCCGCTTCAGGTCGGCGTCCGCGAGCTTGCCGCGCTGCGCGTCGATGCGGATCGCGAAGGTCTCCTGCTCGGAGTCCAGCCCGGTGAGGATGACGCCGTCCACCGTGGCGCCCTTGGCCGGACCGCCGCCCTCGCCGGTCGCCTCGAAGGTGAAGTCGATGCGCCGGGCGTCGTCCGTGCCGGACAGCTCGACCTCGTCGGTGCCCTTGACATCGGCGCCCAGCTGGATGCCGGCCTCCGCGGCGATGGCCGCCTGCTCGGCGTTGTTCGCCCTGGTGAAGTCCAGCTGCACGGTGATCAGGGCGACGGTGCGGCCGTCCGCGCGGAGTTCGGCGGCGGCGGCGTTGTGCTTGCTGCGCCGGGAGTCGTCCTGTTCGCGGAAGCCCGGCGGACAGGCGACCGAGACACGCGGGGTCTCAAGGGTCCGCCAGCCGTCCGGGACCTCGGCGGAGGCGGACGAGGACGAGTCGTTGCCGCAGGCGGTCAGCAGCAGGGCGAGAAGACCGGCCGCGGCACAGGAGCGGCCGAGCAGGGTGCGGCCGGGTGTCGAGAGTGAGGGCATGTGGGGGCTCCTTGTCCGGTCAGTTCGCACAGTAGCTGTAGGGAACGTAGGAGCGGCGGTCCCCGCGGGGTGCGCCGAGGAACTCCGCGTCGGTCAGGGTCTCCTTCTTGTGCTCGGTGCTGACCGTCATCCCGAGGCTGAGTCCGAGGTTCAGCTCGAAGCCGTACTCGGCGGCGTTCACCTCACCGGTGTACGTCATCCGGCTGGAGCGCCCCTTGTCGAACACCAGCTGCCCGAAGGGGTCGTCGGCGCCGGGCCGCTTGTCCGGGGTGAAGCCGTCCGAGCCGAACATGTACCGGAACGGCGCCCCCACCTGCTCGTTCGTGCCGTCCAGCCACTGCTCGGCGATCGCCCGGTCACGGTCGCCCGCCTTGCCCGGGTCGAAGGAGACGGAGGTGGTGACGATCTCGATGCCGGTGCTGGAGTCGGTGCCCTTGGCCCCGACGCTGCCGCCCCGCTTGTCGTCGCCCTCCTTGCCGTTGTCGCCGCCCACCTTGGCGCCGTCCCGCTGCCCGCCCCGCTCCACGGTGCGGGTCATGTCGATGCGGACCAGCTTGCCGGTCTTCTTGTCGTAGGTGACGGTGACCGTGCCGGTCTGCGTGGTGTTCGCCGAGTACTCGCCGCTGATCGGGCCGGCCTCGTAGCCGACCTTGGTGCCGTACTCGATGGACGAGGAGTAGGTGTACGACTTGGTGCCCTTGTAGGCGTTGTCGGTCCAGGTGATCTCGGGGGAGTACTTGAAGTTGCCGCCGAGTGCCGCGCTCAGCTTGCGCTCGTCACCCGCGGACAGCTTCAGACCGGCCGACGCGGAGGCGTCCAGGCCCACCTTGCCGTAGGTGATCTGCCGGTTGCTGCCGAGGTTCGCCTCGACCCGCTCCCTGGTCTCCTCCTCGTCCTTCAGCGGACCGGTGCCGAAGAGATAGAGGATGCCGTCGCCGAGGCTGGCCTCGCCGCCGCCGGGCATGGTCCGCCGCATCTCGTACATCTGCAGCTTCTCCACGTCCTCGCGGAACCGCTCCGCCTCCTCCGCGCTCTCGAACACCCAGGTGTCGCCGTTGGTGACCTTGATGCCGGCGCCCAGTTCCACCGTGTCGGTGCCGAAGCGTCCCACCTTCATGCCGGGCTTGAAGTCCTTCTTCGCGGCGACCGAGGCGGCGTCGGTGAACGTCAGGTACACCAGCTGGTCCTTGTCGTCGACCTTGCCGTCGCCGTTGACGTCGTTCTTCGCCTGCAGCCGCTGCTCCTGGAAGCCGTACTCCTGGCCGATCTCGAAGAAGAGAATCTTCGCCTTCGAGCCTGCTTTGTCCGTCACGGACGACACCTGACACAATGTCGGCTCGAAATCGGCGTCGGTGAGCGGCTTTTCTGCCGTGTTGTCCCCCGAGCCGCAGTTCCCGCCACCGGTCACCCGGCACACCAGCGCGGCGATCTCGTCATGGATCAGCTGCCCCACGCCGGTCGCCGACACCGCCAGCACGATCGCCACGGTCACCACGATCATCCCGAGGTACTCGGTCCCGGTGGCCCCGCGATCGCCCCAATTGGCCCGTTCTGAACGGTTCATCCGCCTCGCCCCCTCTCCCGTGTCCTCGGTGCTGGGCGAGCGTAAGGAGGACGGCGGGTGGGAAGCGTGGGCCCCGGGGCCCAAAGCGGGGCCCACCGTCGAGCCGCTGCGTTCGGGATCGTCCCCCGAGGGTCCGAACCGGACCGGCGAGATGCTCAACCTGCCCCGTTTTGACGCACCTTGTGCGTGAGGCAGTTGCTGTTCAGCTACACAATCGCTGTTCTACGGTCACAGGGCCGTGGATACAGTTCTGAGGTAGTCACGCAGCGAAGTCATCAGGGTGCTTGGGCGTCACGCCCGGTGCACCGAGGGCAAGGGAAGAAAACGGGGAGCTGCGCGTGCCAACTGCCATTGCCGTGACCAGCGCCGACATGGTGCTGCCACCGCAGGACGACCGGACGCTGCCTGCCGTGGTGCTCAAGGACATCGACACCCGGCCGCTGGAGCAGGCACTGACCGAGCTGCAGCTGCTGGTCGAGCAGGCGGGGCACGTCATCGTCGTCTGCTCCCGGGCCACGCCCACCGCCGTCCAGCGGAGGCTGCACACCCTGCGCTCGCTGCTGGAGAGCGACCGCATCGCCCTGTTCACCCCGGACCTGCCGCCGCTGGGGCTCGCCGCCCTGGTCCGCCAGCTGCGCCAGCTCGCCTCCTGCGACCTCGGCCCCGGCGTGCTCGCCTCGGCCGGGCGGCTGCTCGTCCACTACATCCACTCCGGGGCGCTGCTCGCCTCGGTCGCCCGGCTCGACCGGGTCCCCGTGGATCTGAAGCAGCACGCCAGATCCTGGGTCCCCGGCAGCCAGTTCGCCGTCCTCGCCCACCCCCAGCCGCAACTGGTCCGCCTCGGGCCGGAGGCCAAGCTGGACGGGCCCGAATTCGGCACCTGGATGCTGGTCGCCAAGGGTCAGCTCCAGTCGGACTGGGTGACCTCGACCCTCGCCCCGTCCTGGAACGTGCAGGGGCTGCGCGAGACGCCGCTGCCCGCCGAGTCCCCGGGCTGGTGGGGCACCGGCAAGCTCATCGAGTTCTGCACCTATCTGCCCGACCTGTCCGTCCTCTACCAACTGGTCACGTCCGTCCGGCGCGGCGCCTGTCACTGGTGCGGCATCGAGGTCATCGGCGACCGCTGCGTCTTCTGCTCCGCCACACCACCCGTCCCCGAAGGGCATCCGCTCGCCCAGCGGGCCTGAGCGTCCGCCCGCGACACCCACCGATTCCGCTCGACCGATATCCCCAATGAGGTTGTACGGTTCATGAACTCCCGTCAGCGCCGCGGCGTGATACTCCTGATCCTGTCGGTCCTGTGCGCCCTCGGCGCCTTCGCCGGCGTGCTCTCCGTCATCAGCGACGTGAAGTCCAAGGTCGGCCCCGAGGTCACCGCCTACCGGCTGAAATCCGACGTCCCGCCCTACACCGCGCTCAACACGGGCCAGTTCGAGAAGATCAAGATGCCCGAGCGCTGGCTGTCCGACAACGCGGTCACCGACCTCGGCGACATCGAGGGCAAGATCGCCGTCACCACGCTCCAGAAGGGCTCCCTGCTGCAGAGCGACATGATCGTGGACCAGCCCGCTCTGCAGCCCGGGCAGCAAGAGGTCGCCATCATGATCGATGCGGCGACCGGCGTCGCCGGCAAGATCACGCCGGGTTCGACGGTCAACGTCTACGCCACCTTCGACGGAGAGCGTGAGGGTGACCCCGCTCAGTCCAAGATCATCGTAACCAATGCCAAGGTCCTCGACGTCGGCAGGCTCACCCCGCTGAAGCCCGACGAGAACGACCGCGGCCGGCGGTCCACCGACGCCGTCCCGATCACCTTCGCGCTGTCCACCATCGACGCCCAGCGCATCACCTACGCGGAGTCGTTCGCCCAGCGGGTCCGGCTCGCCCTGGTCGCCCCCGGCAGCGACACCACCGTCCCCGACTCGCAGCGGACGTACGAACTCGCGAAGGACAAGTGAGAGGCCCGCATGTCCACCAGGATCCTCCCGGCAGTCGGCGACGCGGACGCCATCCGGTCCATCACCACCCTGCTCAGCCAGCTCCCGGACGCCGAGCCGGTGGCCCCGGTGGTCGACTCCACACAGCTCATCGACACCCTGGCGCGCCTGGCCGCCGAGTCCGTCGACGAGCTGCCCGAGGTCGTGGTGGTGCACGAACGGATCGGCCCCGTCCCGGCGCTGGAGCTGATCCGCGAGGTCGCCCTGCGCTTCCCCGCAGTCGGCGTCATCCTCGTCACCTCCGACGCCAGTCCCGGCCTCTTCCAGGCCGCCATGGACTACGGCGCCCGCGGCCTGGTGGCCCTGCCGCTGAGCTACGAGGAGCTCGCCAGCCGCGTCCAGGCCGTCGCCCAGTGGTCCATCGGCGTACGGCGTCATCTGGGCACCGGCGGCGACGTCTTCACCGGCGTCGGCGGCACCGTCGTCACCGTCTGCGGCGCCAAGGGCGGGGTGGGCACCACGCTCACCGCCATTCAGCTCGCCCTGGCCGCCCAGGCGTCCGGCCGGGCCACCGCCCTGGTCGACATGGACCTGCAGTCCGGCGACATCGCGTCCTTCCTGGACGTGCAGTTCCGCCGCTCGGTCGTCGACCTCGCCGCGGTCACCGACATCTCCCCGCGGGTCCTCGCCGACGCCGTCTTCCGCCACGACACCGGCGTCGCCCTGCTGCTCGCCCCCGCCGAGGGCGAACGCGGCGAGGACGTCACCGACCGCGCCACCCGCCAGATCATCAGCGCCCTGCGCTCCCGCTACGAGGTCGTGGTCGTCGACTGCGGCGCCCAGCTCAGCGGCGCCGGGGCGGCCGCGGTGGAGATGGCCGACACCGCCCTGCTGGTCACCACCCCGGACGTGATCGCCGTGCGCGGCGCCAAGCGGGCGGTGCGCATGTGGGACCGGCTCCAGATCCGCAAGGCGGAGGAGACCACGATCGTCGTCAACCGTCACTCGCGGGCCACGGAGATCCAGCCGCCGCTGATCCAGAAGATCACCGGCACCTCGGTGGCCGCGACGACGGTTCCCGCGCACTACAAGGAACTGCAGTCCGTCGTGGACGCCGGCCGCGTCCACGAACTCGAGGCCAAGAGCACGGTGAAGCAGGCCCTGTGGGGGCTGGCCGGTGAACTCGGCCTGGTCAAGAGCGCCGAGGGCGCCCCCAAGGCGGGCCGGTCGCGCGGCGACCGGGGAGCGGTCAGCTTCCGGCGCCGGAAGGAGGCAGGGGGATGAGAACACGGTCAGGACGGCCCGTGGCAGGGCACATACGGCACCGCGACCGGGGCCAGGTCACCGTCGAGTTCCTCGGCATGACACCGACCATCCTGATCACGCTGGTGGTCCTGTGGCAGCTGGTACTGGTGGGGTACACCTTCACCCTCGCGGGGAATGCTGCCGACGAGGCGGTACGGGCGGGCACGGCCACGGAGCCGGGCGGACGCCAGGGCGCCTGCGAGGAGGCCGGGCTGGACAAGCTGCCCGACGCGTGGAAGGGGGCCGCGACGGTGAACTGCGCCACGGGGGACGGCATGGTCACCGCCGACGTGCAGCTGAACGTCCCCATTCTCTTCCCCGGCACCGCCGACTTCCCCTTCGAGGTCAACGGCCACGCCGGCGCGGTCGAGGAGGAGCTGGGCTGACATGCCGTACGACACGCCGCACGAGCACCGCACCCGCAGGGACCGGGGGCAGGTGGCCCTGGAGTACCTCGGCTTCATCCCGATCCTGATCATCGTCGCGATGGCCGCCGTACAACTCGGCCTGATCGCCTACACCGCCCAGCAGGCCGGCACCGCCGCCCGCGCCGGGGCGCGCAGCGCCTCCCTCGACCAGGGCGCGGGACCCGCCTGCGCCGACGCCGTCAGCTCCTGGCTGGCCGACGGCACCCACTGCGCCGAGGCGAGGGGCGGGGACGAGGTCACCGTCACGGCGACGGTCCGGATTCCCTCGATCGTGCCGGGCTGGGACTTCGACCCGGCCGTCAAGACCGCCACCATGCCCGTCGACCGCTGACCCGGTCACGGACGCGAGGAGCACCCGCCGGGACGACGCGAAGAGCACACCAGCAGGACACGCGGAACGAAGAACGAGGAGCACGGGACTCATGAGCCTGCGGGCACGCATCAACTCCCCCGAGGAGAACGGAAGCCGGGGCGAGGACGGCCACCTGGTCGCCTCCTACCGAGCCAAGCTCCTCGAGGAGATCGACCTCGCGGAGATGAGTTCGCTGGCCGCCGCCGAGCGCCGGGTCCGGCTGGAGCGCGTCCTCGGGCACATCATCAGCCGCGAGGGCCCGGTCCTGTCGACCGTCGAGCGCTCCCAGCTGATCCGCCGGGTCGTCGACGAGGCCCTCGGCCTCGGCATCCTGGAGCCGCTCCTCGAGGACGCCTCCATCACCGAGATCATGGTCAACGGGCCCGACGCCATCTTCGTCGAGCGCGGCGGCCGGGTCGAGCAGCTGCCGCTGCGGTTCGCCTCCAACGACCAGCTGATGCAGACCATCGAGCGCATCGTCTCCACCGTCAACCGGCGCGTGGACGAGTCCAACCCGATGGTCGACGCCCGGCTGCCCTCCGGCGAGCGCGTCAACGTCATCATCCCGCCGCTCTCCCTGACCGGCGCCACCCTCACCATCCGCCGCTTCCCGCGCTCCTTCACCCTCCAGGAGCTCATCGGCCTCGGCTCGCTCGACGAGCACATGCTGCACCTGCTCTCCGGTCTGGTGCAGGCCCGCTTCAACGTGATCGTCTCCGGTGCCACCGGCACCGGAAAGACCACCCTCCTCAACGCCCTCTCCGGTCTGATCCCCGAGGGCGAACGCATCATCACCATCGAGGACTCCGCCGAACTCCAGCTCCAGCAGCCGCACGTCATCCGCCTGGAGTCCCGCCCGCCGAACGTCGAGGGCAAGGGCCAGGTCACCATCCGCGACCTGGTCCGCAACTCCCTGCGCATGCGGCCCGACCGCATCGTCGTCGGTGAGGTCCGCGGCGGCGAGTCCCTGGACATGCTCCAGGCCATGTCCACCGGCCACGACGGCTCGCTCGCCACCGTCCACGCCAACAGCGCCGAGGACGCGCTGATGCGCCTGCAGACCCTCGCCTCCATGTCGGACGTGGAGATCCCGTTCGTCGCCCTGCACGACCAGATCAACAGCGCCGTCGACGTCATCGTCCAGCTCACCCGCTTCGCCGACGGCGCCCGCCGCATCACCGAGATCGCCATCCTCGACAGCCACGGCGGCGAGCCCTACCGGCTGGCCACCGTCGCCCGCTTCAACGCCCAGCCCATGGCCGCCGACGGCCGCGTCTACGGCCAGTTCGAGTACTTCCCGCTCCCGCGCCGCACCGCCGACCGCCTCTACATGGCGAGCCAGCCCGTTCCCCAGGCCTTCGGCGTCGCCCAGAGCGCCGAACAGCTCGCCACCCGAGAAGCCAGGTAGGACCACTCCCCATGGAACTGCAGAACCTGATCACGCTGACCACCGGCATCACCCTGCTGACCTGCGTCCTCGCGGTCGTCGGCGTGCACTCGTACGCCATGGGCAGGGCCCAGCGGCAGGCACTGGTGGACCGGCTCAGCGCCACCGGTCAGATACCGGTCGTCGGCCGCCGGCGCCACTTCATCGCCCTCGACCGGAGGCTGCGCCGCACCAGGCTCGGGCGCAAGCTCGAACTCCGCCTGGCCGCCACCGGCCTGGACGTCACCCCCGGTGAGTTCTTCGTCTACATGCTGGCCACGGTCGCCGGCCTGTGGCTCATCGGCCAGGCCACCCTCGCCCCCTTCTTCGGCCCGCTCGCCGGACTCCTCGGCATCTGGGCGGCCCTGCAGTTCCTCAACTGGCAACGCCAGAAACGCATCGAGAAGTTCATCAACCAGCTCCCCGAACTCGCCCGCATCCTGGCCAACGCCACCCAGGCAGGGCTCGCCCTGCGCACCGCCATCGGCATGGCCGCCGAGGAGCTGGAGGCCCCCGCGGGCGAGGAACTGGCCAAGGTCGCCAACCAGCTCGCCGTCGGCGCCTCCATGGACGACGCCCTCGGCGAACTCACCGACCGCCTGCCCTCCCGTGAACTCGTCGTGCTGGTCACCACACTCGTGCTGTCCAACCGGGCCGGCGGCCAGGTGGTCAGCGCCCTGCGCAACCTCACCGAGACCCTGGAGGAACGCAAGGAGACCCGGCGCGAGGTCCGCACCCAGCTCTCCCAGGTGAACATGACCTCCTACGCGGTCCCCGTCCTCGGCGTCGGCTCGCTCTTCCTGATGAACGGCGTCAAGGACGGTGCCCTGGAGCGCATGACCGGCTCACCGGTCGGCCAGATCGCCGTCATCGTCGCCTTCGGCCTCTACGCGGTCGGCTTCTTCCTCATCCGCCGCCTGTCCCGCATCGACGTCTGAGGAGGCCACGATCATGGCTCTGCTGCTCGCGCTGCTGATGGCCCTCGGCGTCTGGGGCATCTTCGCCGGCATCCGCATGTACCGCGCCGAGGCAAGGCTCCCCGGCGACCTGGCCCTCGCCCTGGAGGTCGGCTCCACCCGCACCGGCGCGGTCGACTCCCTGGTCGACCGTCTCGGCATGCGCTATGCCCCCGCCGTGCTGCGCCTGATGGGCCCCAAGCGGGTCGCCAAGTACCGCCGCAAGATCGACCTGGCAGGCAACCCCGGCGGCCTGACCATCGACCGCTACGCCGCCCGCCGCGCCGTCTACGGCGCCCTCGGCGGCGTCGGCTTCCTGGTCTTCCTGATGCGCGGCCAGCTGTTCGTGGCGCTGCTGCTGCTCGCCTTCGGCGCCTTCTGGACCGAGGTCGGCATCTGGTCCGCGATCCGCGTCCGCAAGGACGTCATCGAACGCACCCTGCCGGACTTCCTCGACGTCCTCGCCGTCGTGGTCAGCGCCGGCCTCGGCTTCCGCCAGGCGCTGGACCGGGTCGCCTCCAAGTACGAGGGCCCCTGGGCCGACGAACTGCGCATCACCCTGCGCCAGATGGACCTCGGCATGAGCCGCCGCCAGGCCTTCGCCGAACTGCGGCGGCGCAACGACAGCGAGCAGGTTGCCATGTTCGTGACAGCGCTGCAGCAGGGCGAGGAACTGGGCGCGCCCATCGTGGACACGCTCGTCGCCCTCGCCAAGGACATGCGGCGCACCGACGCCCAGAACGCTCGCCGCAAGGCGGCACGGGCGGTGCCCAAGGCCACCATGATGATCACCACGTTCATGGTCCCGGCCACGATGATCCTGCTCGGCGCCGGCCTGATCCTCGGCTCCGGCACCGACTTCGGCTCCATCACAGGGGAGTAGACGGGGGAGGGGTGACATGACGACGAGGGAAGAGAAGGGCACGTCCGGAGGGACCGGGCTGCTGCGCCGCCGTGCGCGTCCGCCGGAGATCACCACGCCGCCGGCGGGCACGGTCCTCCCACCCCACGTCCGCACGGGCGCCCCCGACATTCCGGTCACCACGGTCACGCCGGCGCTGCCGCCGGGCTGGGAGCCGGTGGGCAGCCAGGGAGGGGCCCAGGCTCCGGCCCGCACCGGGGCCCAGGAACAGGCCCAGGAACAGGCCCAGGAGGAGGCCCGGACGGGGGCCCAGGCCGAGGCGGGGGCCCAGGAGCAGGCCCAGGAGCAGGTTCGGGCGCGGGCCGGGGTGGCTGTGCGCGAGGGCGAGCGGTCCTCGGACGCGCCGCCGCAGCCCGCGGCGCCTGCTGGGCAGAGCGGCAGGGAAGAGACGGGCGGCGACCCGCGCGGGGCCCTCGGCGCACCCGCCCCTGCCCCAGCCACGGCACCTGCTGCCGCAACCGCCCCTGCACCTGCTGCCGCAACCGCCTCTGCCCCCGCGCCCGCTGCTGGGCCCGCGTCTCCTCCTGCCGCACCCGGACAGGGGCAGGCGCCCGCCGGTCCGGTGCAGCCCGCGCGGCCGGCGACGGGCCGGACCGGCGCGCCCGACGTGGACATCCAGGTCAACGCCCTGCAGGCCCTCTGCCGGCAGGTCTTCGGGTTCCGCCTGGCGATGATCGCCCTGGCCGCCCCCTCGGCCCTGCTCAACGCGGGTCCGGGCTGGGGCACCTACCTGGTGGCCATCTCCGTGGTCCTCACCTTCATGGCGTCCTACGTCCTCTTCCGCGACTGGGAACGCTTCGGCCCGCTCCTGCTGCGCCACCCCGTCCTGCTCGCCGCGGACACCCTCTTCGGAGCCCTGCTCCTCGTCTCCGCGGGCCCCGACACCACCCTCGCCTACGTCAGCGTCTGCACACCGCTGCTGGCCGGCCTGGTCTACGGCTGGCGCGGCGCCGCGCTCTTCGCCTCCCTCCAGGGCCTCATCCTGCTCCTCGTGTACGCCACGGTGGAGGACTCCACCGGAGGCCCGGCGGAGACGCTGCTCCTGCCCGGCCTCTGTGTGGTCGCCGGCGCGGTCGGCTCCAGTTTGCGCAACCTGATGCTGCACTTCGGCGAGGCGACCCGCGCCCTCACCACCGTCCAGGCCCGTCTTGCGGTGACCGAGGCGGTCAGTGCCGAGCGTGCCCGCCTGGCCCGGGAGATGCACGACTCCGTCGCCAAGACCCTGCACGGCGTGGCCCTGGCCGCCGACGGCCTGGCCGGCAGCGCCAGCTCCGGCCGCCCGGACCCGGCCCTGATCCGGCAGCAGGCCGAACTGGTCGCCCGCTCGGCCCGCCGCGCCGCCGCCGAGTCCCGCGAACTCCTCGCCGACCTGCGCCGCGAGTCCGACCCGACCCAGGGCACGGACGTCCTCGTGGAACTGGCCGCCCGCACCCGCGACTTCGCCAAGCGCACCGGCCTCGCGGTCACATACCGCCCCACGGGGCAGCACAGCGTCCCGCCGGTCCCGCCCGCGGTGGCCCGCCAGCTCCTCACCATCGCCTCCGAGGCCATGGAGAACGCCCACCGCCACGCGGAACCGACCAAGGTCGAGATCCGGGCCGGCGTCCACGGCGACCTGCTCCGCATCAGCATCTACGACGACGGCCGCGGCCTCCCGCCCGGCACCGACCTCGAACAGCTCCGCCGGGCGGGCCACTTCGGACTCCTCGGCATGGTCGAACGGGCCGCCTCCGTGGGCGCCCGCATCCGCATCGGCCGCGGTTCGCACCCTCGCGGCACGGAGGTCCGCCTGGACCTGCCGCTGGCGGCGCTGACCACCACCATCCAGATTCCGGTGCAGGCGCCGGTGCCGGCCGCTCAGCCGCACGGGGAGGCCCAGCCCCGATGAAGACGTCCCCCACGCCCGGAGAGGAGGCCGCCCCCATGCAGCCACCGCCGAACCCGTTCGAGAACGTCCCGCCCCCCGCCCCGCTGCGGGTGGTCGTGGCCGACGACAACCCGGTGGTCCGCGCCGGCCTGACCGCGTTGCTCTCCGGGCGCGACGACATCACGGTCGTGGCGGAGGTCGCCGACGGACGGCAGGCCTACGACGCGGCGCGCGAGCACCAGCCCGACGTCATCCTGCTGGACGTCCGCATGCCGGGCGTGGACGGCCTGTCCGCTCTGCCGTACCTGGTGGAGCTGGCCCCCGTGATGATGCTGACGTACAGCAGGGAGTCGGAGATCGTCCAGGAGGCCCTGCGCAGAGGTGCGGGCGGCTACCTGGTCCACGGCGAGTTCACCGCCGACCAACTGGTCTCCGCGGTACGGGACATCAAGGAGGGCCGGCCCCATTTCACCCCCACCGCCGCCGGGGCATTGCTGGCGCAACTGCGCGATGGGGGCAATGGGGGCGCGCCCCTGCCGGACGGTTTGGGCTCCACGACCGATGACCCGCGCGTGAGTTCGCCGAATGCGGGCCTTCCGCACATTCCGCAGCCAACTGCTTCGGCAGAAAACCTTTCGCAAGTGCAACCGGTTGTGGCACAGTCGACGTCTAGATGGACGGGCGGCCCTCCGGCCGCTCCGGACAGGTCGAGGTTCCAGCTGAGCGCGAGGGAGGCGGAGATCATGGACCTCATCGCATCGGGCATGAACAACCAGCAGATCGCCGCCACCTGCTTCATCAGCGAGAAGACGGTCAAGAACCACATCAACCGCATCTTCGCCAAGCTCCACAGCACCAGCCGTGCGGAGGCCGCGGCGAAGTGGCTCGGTACGGCACCGGGTTCGGGCCGAGGGGTGGGCTGACGGTCATGCAGATGAAGAACTGGGCCCGCGATTGGGCCCGCGATTGGGCCCTGGGACCCTCTGGCGGGCGGGGTGTCCGGCCGTACGTTTCTGGTGTCGAAAGCGGTACCGCGAAGGAGACGACGGGGGCCGCAACACCAGCGTCAGCCGGAGGGGAACACCATGAGCAACTGGATCAACACGACGGTCGCGTACCTCCAGACCCGCGCCGCCCGCAACGACAAGGGCCAGACCGCGGTGGAGTACCTGGGCATCATCGCGGTGGTCGTGGCGATCGTGCTGGCGATCACGGGGACGGATATCGGCGAGTCGATCTACGAGGCGATCACGGACAGGATCGACGAGGTCACCGGTTGATCCGGCGCCTTCGCCACGGCGACGCAGGGCAGGCCTTCCCCATCTACATCACTGTGGTGGGGGGCCTGCTCTTCCTCGCGTTCGCGTACCTTGCGGTCGGCCAGGCCGCAGCGAATCGGAACGAGGCTCAGACTGCCGCGGATGCGGCAGCTCTGGCAGCGGCCCAGGACCGGCGTGACCAGCTCACCGGCGCCTGGTTGAAGAATCTTCTCGACCCCACCAAGTGGCAGGACATCTTCGACGGCAAGGCGCAGGGAGTGGGACCGTCCTGCTGGCGGGCGCACCAGCTCGCGGCGCAGAACGACGCGACTGTTCTCGAGTGCGTGCCGGAAGGATTCCTGGGCTACACGGTCGAGGTCGAGACGAAGGACACCGTGGGCGACTCCATCGTGCCTGGTACGGAGAACAAAAAGTCGCAGGAATCCGCCACCGCGGTGATCGAGCCTCTCTGCACGTTCAATCTCCTGGGGTGGGAGGAAGACGGGGAGACACTTCCCTTGCTCACTTGCAAGGACCGGCAGTGGAAGCTCGACCCGAAGGATCCCAAGGATCTGCTGCCCAAGCCCGAGGACCTGTTCGACGTCCACCTGGCCGACTGAGAAGCGAACGACGAGTGATGAAGGAAGCAGAGGCATGAGCATGCGGTTCACTACGAAGGCCCGCAGGGGGATGGTCGTGCTGACCGCTGTGGCCGGACTGACCCTGGGCCTGGCTGGTTGCGGTGGAGCGGGGAACGAGGACAAGAAGCCCGAATCCTCCAGCTCAGCCTCCAAAGACGCCGGCAAGAGTCCTCAGGAAGGGCAGGACGAGGTGCTGGCCGAGCTCAAGGGCGAGGACGGATTGATGCTCAAGCTCACCTCTGCCGCTCGGGACGCCGGCGGATTCGTTACGGTGAGTGGTGAAATCAAGAACGAAGGGTCCGACCCCGTGCGTGTACCTATTGAGACGCGCGGAGACGAAACGGAGATCATGCGGCACGGGGCATCGCTAGGCGGCGCCACCCTCGTGGATTCTGCCAACAAGAAGCGCTACTACGTGCTGCGGGATACCGACGGCCGTCCTCTCACGACCACTGACATGCCGCGCATCAAGGCCGGGGCTTCGATTCCCGTCTTCATGCAGTTCCCTGCACCACCAAAGGACGCAAGCGAAGTCACCTTCCAACTGCCGACGTTCGCCAGCGCCACCATCCAGATCTCTGGGTGAGGCCGGCCATGACACGTAACTACACGCGCCCCACGCCATCGCGGCTGGCCCTGACCCTGACCGCGACGACCTTCCTGATCGCCACGAACGTCTACGGCGCAGCGCTCGCCTCCGCCGACGACGGCCCCAGCGTCCCCCCGGGCACCGAGGCCAAGCCCTCCGCTCCCGTGAAGGTGGACGCCAACGATCCGGACCTCAAGCTCCCCGACGGCGCCACGCTCGCCGAGCCCAAGGTTCTCGACATCAAGCAGGTTGTCGAAGACCAAAGCGGTGACGAGCGCCGTGAGGACACCAACACGGACGTGAAGTTCGCCCTTCAGGCGGAGGTGCTGTTCGGCAAGGACAGCGCCAAGCTCAGCTCGAAGGCGAAGTCCCGGATCGCGGAGATCGCCGAGGAGATCAAGGCGCAGAACGCGACGAAGGTCCGCGTCTTCGGCTTCACGGACAACCTGGGGTCCGCCGCCCACGGAGACGTGCTGTCCCGCAAGCGGGCGAACGCCGTGCACGGTGTTCTGGAGGACGAGCTGAACGACTCCGACATCACCTACGAGGTTCGCGGTTACGGCGAGCAGTACCCGATCGCCGACAACTCCACCGAGGCCGGCCGGAAGAAGAACCGCCGGGTGGAGGTCTCCTTCCCGCGCGCCGAGAACTGACCGGAGAACGCCGGGCCGCTCGCCGTCCCGCACGGGCGGGGGTGAGCGGCCCGCGCTCGCTCACAGCAGGTGATCCGCCTTGCCTGCCTTGATGCCGCGGATGAGGGCGCGCAGGGCGTCCCGGCTGTCCTTGAGGGGCGCGTCCTCCTGCCCGGCGAGGGCGATATAGGCGTTGCCGTCGCCGTCGGTACCTATGCGGAAGCAGTTGGCGCCCTCGGCGCAGTACGGCTCTTCCCAGGCGATGTCTTGCATCGGCTCTCCTCACAAGTCGCTGGCGATGCTGCGGATGAAGTCACGTGAGTCCGCCGTCGAGAGTGACACGCGCCCTCCATCCAGTCCAGGTGGGCGCGGTACTTGTCCAGCTGTGACTGCCCGTGCAGGAACTCGGGGCCGTGAGCCGAATCCAGTTCCACGGTGTCGAGCTGGGGGACCACGGCCTCCGCGTACGTCACGGCCTGCCCGGCCCCGGGGAAGGCGCCGGCGCTGAACGGGATGACGCGCACGTCGATGTTCTGCCGCTCGGACAGCTCGCAGAGGTGGTCGAGCTGTGCCCGCATGACCTTCCGGCCGCCGAACTCCACGCGCAGCGCCGCCTCGTGGACGTATCCCACGTAGGTGATCGGATTCTCCCGGTGGAGCACCTGCTGGCGCTGCATACGGTGGGCGACGCGCAGTTCGATCTCTGCGGGTGACAGCGGCGGCAGTGCCGCGGCGAACAGTGTGCGGGCGTAGGCGTCGTTCTGCAGGAGTCCCGGCACGTGCATGGCCAGACCCGCGCGCACCGCCTTGGCGTTCCACTCCAGCTCCGCGATGTCCAGGAGCCCGGCGGGCAGTTGGCCGCGGTACACCTCCCACCACCCGCGCGTGCGGTCGCTGGCCATCTGCACCAGGGCGTCGACGTATGCCTCGTCGCGGCAGTCGTAATTGCAGGCGAGAGTGCGCAGACGCTCGGGGGTGATGGTCCGGACGCCTGCCTCAATGTTGGAGATCTTCGTCCGGTCGATGCCGAGCAGCCCGGCTGCGTACTCCGTGGACAGCTCCGCTGCGAGACGCATCTTGCGCAGCTCCGCGCCCAGTCGCTTCTGGCGCTCGGTGGGCGTCGCCCTCGGTGGCATGTGTCACTTCCTCCCGGTAGCGGCGTCAGTCTGCCCCCTCACGGGGCCACGGTCCACCCACACGAGTGGCAATTGCTCAGATCCAGTGGCACTTTGCCACCGAATTCCTCTACCGTCCGTGACAGGTCGACCGCGAAGCGCTGGACCGGAAGTGCATCGCGCGGCCCGCCCGCACTCTCCTGCCCTGGGAGGGGTGGCGTCCGCGTCAGGGAGACAAGCCACCGGTCCGAACCATCAACCCATCAACGCCCCGCCCTTGAACGGAATGCTCCATGCCTGTTTCCGGCTCCCTCTGTCCGATCGCCGCGCCCGACCGCCCCGACGGCTCGGCGTCCGCCCCGCCCTCTCCCGAAGGCCTCTCCTACAGCCTCACTCTCCCGGCCGCCCCGCACAGTCCATCGATCGCCCGTACGGTGACCCGCGCGGTCCTCACGTCGCACGGTCTGGAGGAGATGGCGGACGCCGCGATCCAGGTGGTCGGCGAACTCACCGCCTGTGCCTACCGGTTAGCGCCGTTCACCGACGCCTACCTCTCCCTCCGCTACCGGGACGACGCCCTGCGCGTGATCGTCTTCGACGCGCATCCGTGTCACACCCACCCCCGTCTGGCCGCCGCCTGCGACGCCCGGCGGCGGGCTGCGCTCCGGCTTCTGGCCTGTGTGGTGAAGAGCTGCTCCGGTGACTGGGGTTTCGGCGACGCGAGAGAGCCGGGCGGCGGCACCCGGATGTGGGCCGTTCTCCCCAGGCGTACCAGCCGTGAGTACGCCGGCTGCCATCCCTGATCCCGCTACGGAGGACAAGCGGAACGGGTTCCACCACTTGGGCTTTTCACGGAACTTCCGATCAGTACGTGATCAGAATGTGCTGAAGCCGCAGTTGTGCCGACATCTGCGGGAAGCCGGCGCGCCCGAGCCCTGCCGCCGCCCCGAGACCGCATGGAGTACGCGTGACGTCTGCCCGTCCCACCGCCCCCGTGACCGTCCCCGGCGCCTTCGACGACGTGCCCGACCTGGACGGCGAACTCCGCTTCGACGCGGCCTCGCTGGCCACCGCGGCGAGTGACTTCGGCGGGCTGATCCGCCAGGAACCCGCCGCGGTGCTCAGACCCGGCTCGCCCGAGGACGTCGCCACGATGGTGCGCTACTGCAGGGAACGCGGACTGCAGGTGGCCGCACGGGGGCAGGGACACTCGACCTACGGGCAGGCCCAGGTTCCGTCCGGTGTCGTCATCGACCTCGGGGCGCTGGACTCCGTCGAGGTGCGGGAGGACGCCGCCGTGGCCGTGGTGCAGGCGGGGGCGCGGTGGAGCGCGCTGGTCCGGGCCTGCCTCGGAAAGGGGCTCACCCCGCCGGCCTTCACCGACTACCTGGAGCTGTCCGTGGGCGGCACGCTGTCCGCCGGCGGTCTGGGCGGGCAGATCGGCCGGCACGGCACCCAGGTCGCCAACGTCCTCGAGCTTCAGGTCGTCACCGGGGAGGGCGAACTGACGACCTGCTCGCCCACCGCGCGGCCCGACCTGTTCCGGGCCGCCCTCGGCGGGCTCGGGCAGTGCGCGATCATCACCCGGGCCGCCCTGCGCCTGGTGCCCGCTCCCCGCTCCGTCCGCTTCTACACGCTGATGTACCCGAGCGTCGCCGCGCTCACCGCGCAGCAGGAGAGACTGATCCGGGAAGCGCGCTTCGACTATCTCATAGGCCAGGTCCTGCGCACCCCGGACGGCTGGGCCTACATGCTGGAGGCCGCCGCCTACGACGCCACCGCCGCCGACGACACCCGGCTCACGGACGACCTCGGAGCTCTCTCCGCGGAGGCTCAGGACATCGGCTACTTCGACTTCCTCAACCGGCTCGCCCCCTTGGTGAAGGAGTTCGAGGCCATGGGGGAGTGGCAGCGGCCCCACCCGTGGTACGACAGCCTGCTTCCCGCCTCCAGCGTCCATCAGGTCGTCACCAGGACGCTCGACGGTCTCGAGGCCGAGGCCCTCGGGCGAAGCGCGGTCATCCTGCTGTACCCCGTGCTGACCGCCAAGTGCACCACCCCGCTCCCGGTGATGCCGGACGGGGAGCTGGTCTACCTCTTCTCCCTCCTGAAGACCGCGTCCGAGGACGCGCACCCGGCCGAGGAGATGGTCGCCGCCAACCGCCGCCAGTACGACGTGACGGTGGAGGCGGGCGGCCGCTGGTACCCGATCGGCTCGGTGCCGCTCACCCGGGACGACTGGGCCCGCCACTTCGGTCCGTTCTGGGACGAGTTCGCCGCCGCCCGGCGGCGCTACGACCCGGACGGCGTCCTCACCCCCGGCCAGCGCATCTTCTGATCGCCCGTTTCCCACCCCTTCGCCCCCTGAGCTTCCGCTTCCCGGCACGGATTTGGGCTCGTCATTGGGCCCACGGGCCCATGCCCTCCCGGGAGTCCCTCCCTAGGCTCGCCGGATGCGCGGCCGCGAAGGCCGCGCTCGAGCACGCCACTTGAGGGTCCGAGGGGGGAGTCGGCATGGCGTCGGTCGGGGGGGTCAGCGGAGCCGGCGGGAGCGGCGGCGCAGCGGCGGGCGGTGCGGCGGTGCCGCCCTCCGGATCGTCCGGGGCCTCCGGACGGCGTTCCGCCCTGCCCAGGCCGCTTCTCTTCGCCCTCGTCCTCGTCCACACCCTCTTCGCGGTCACCGTGCTCGGCGGCATCGGCCTGCTGATGACCGCGAGTTCGTACGACGCGGTCGACGGCCGGCTGCTCGCCCAGATCGCGTACGCCGCCGCGCCCGGCACCCTCGGCTGGTGGCTGGCGCGCCGCACGCGGCGCAACGGCGGCCCGCGGACCTGGGCGGCGCTGCTCGCCGTGCAGGGGTGGCTGATCCTCGGGGCGATCGGCAACATCACGGACGGGTCTTCCCGGGGCGCCGTCCAGCTGCTCCTGCCGATCCTGATCGTCTACTTCCTCACCCGGCGGGAGAGCCGCGACTGGTACCGCCTCCCGGAGGGCTCCCGCCCGCCGTACCGCCCCTTCTCCCTGGCCCGGATGATCCGCTGGCGCCGGGACGAGGGGCAGACGGCCGTGGAGTACGCGGGTCTGATCGCGGTGGTCGCCGCCATCATCGCCGCGCTGGTCGTCAGCGGGCTCGGCACACAGATCTTCACCGGCATCCAGGCGCAGATCTGCAAGGTCACCGGTGCCGCCTGCCCCGGCCCGGAGGGCGGCGACGGCACGGTCACCGCCGGGGACGGAAACGGCAACGGCCAGGGGGACGGCAACCGCGGCGGGGACGACCGCGGTGGTGACACCGGCGGTACCGGCGGGAACGGCGGTACCGGCGGCAATGGCGGTGCCGTCGGAGGCAACACCGGCGGCAACAACGGCGGCAACAACGGCAACAACGGTGGCACCGGCGGCAACAACGGTGGCACCGGCGGTGACACGGGCGGCAGCGGCGGCACCGGTGGCGGCACCGGCGGCAACGGAGACACCGGCGGTAACGGCGGCACGGGCAACGGCGACAACGGCGGCACGGGCAACGGCGACGGGAACGGCGACAACGGAACCGGTGACGACGGTGGCCCCGGCGACGATGTGAACCCCGCCGACCCCGTGTCGGACGAGGAGGAGATCGACGAGACGCCGTACGTGGACCCCACCGAGAACAACGGGGACGGCGGCGACGAGGGCGACGACGAAGGCTGCTTCTCCGGCTTCGGTGCCTTCTTCAGCTGCGCCGGCGACCAGATCAAGCAGGTCGGCCAGGGCATCTTCGTCGACGGCCTCTGGGGCGACATCACCGGCGCCTGGGACGTCATCACCAACCCGATCGAGACCGTCGAGGGACTGGCGGACTACGGCAAGTCGCTCGGCGAGGAGTGGTGGAACAACACCGCCGACGCACGCGACAAGTGGGACGACGGCGACTACCTCGGCGCGATCCTGGACTGGGGCGGCGCCTCGCTGGGCACCGGCGGCACCATCCTGTACGACATGTTCATCGGCGACGACGTCGCCGACCAGTGGAACCAGGGCAACGAGACCCGGGCCGTCTCCACCGTCATCTGGAACATCGGCTCCCTGTTCATCCCCGGCTACGGCGAGGCCAAGATCGTCGAGAAGATCGGCAGCCTCGGCCGGCTGACCCGCGTGGTCGACGACGCCGCAGACGCGGCGGCGGACGCGCGCCGCGCCGCCAAGGCCGGTGACATGGACGCCCTGGAGGACGCGGCACGCCGCGCCGACGAGGCCGCCGACGAGGCGGAGGAGGCCGCCCGCAGGACCGGCTGCGCCATCGCCGCCCCGCCCCGCCGGGTGCCGGACGGCGACGGAGCGCCCAACGCCCCGCCGACCGGGCTGAACCCGGGCGGCACGGAGGTCCTCGCCGCCGCGCAGGCCGGCCCGGCGTATGTCATCCGGGCCGAGGAGGGCTGCGACCCGGAGGCCAAGAAGAAGGCCGAGGAGGCACGCAAGCAGGAGCGCGAGGCCTACCTGGCGCGCAAGCGCGCCGAGGAGCCGCAGCGGGCCCAAGAGGCACTGAAGGCTCGCAAGGAGTGGCCGGAGCCGCAGCGCAACGACACCAGCGACCCGCGCAACTACAACCCGCCGGACTGGGCGGCCGACCTGCGCGAGCGCAGGTACGGCGACCCGGACAACGGCGACGGCTTCTGGGCCAGCCGCGACCGCAACCCCCCGCCGAACTGGAAGAACGAGTCCTGGCTGCGCTACCAGGAGCAGGTCACCGGGACCAAGCGCGGATACGAGTACGTCGTCCCGCATCCGGACCCGGACGTGCCGGACGTCGAGTTCGACGGCTGGGACTCCTCGCGCCAGACCTACCTGGAGGCCAAGAACGGCTACAAGAGCTTCCTCGGCGCGGACGGCGAACTCACCCCGTCCGGACGGGAACGGCTGGTCAAGGAGGCCCGCCGCCAGGTCGAGGCGGCCCGGGGCAAGCGCGTCGAGTGGCACTTCTCCAACGAGGACGTCGCCGAGGCAGCCCGGAACGCCTTCGAGGACGAGGGCCTGGACATCGACGTCGTCCACACCAAGCCCAAGGAGACGTCCGGCGGGCGCAACCCCGACCGCTTCGACTGACGGGGCGCGCGCGGCGCGGACGGCGCCGCGCGTCCCGGAGGCGCGGCCTAAGGTGACGTACGGGCCGCCGCGGGCGGACTTCCTACGACGGCACGACGAGGACGACGAGGAAGGGGCAGTACCGAGATGCGACGAGTGGTGCGGGGCTTCTGGGGCCCACGGCAGGAGCCGGCGGAGGCGCTGGCCGCGCGCTGGAGCACGACGCTGACGCGCTTCGCCGAACTGCTTCCCGGCGCCGTCGAGAAGACGGCGGACGACGGCGGCTGGACGTGGCGGACGGCCGACGGCACCACCGTCCGCGCGGATGAGAAGCCGCTCCTCGAGGCCCTCCGCGCGGCCCAGGCCGCCGACGACTGGTCCGCCGCCGACGGCACCTCGCTGCGGCTGCTCGCCGCCGACCCGGCACCCGGCTGGAAACTGGAGATCGCCGGCCTGGCCGGCGGCAGGCCCCAGTACCTGCTCCAGTCCCTGGTGGCCACCATCGTCGCCCCCGACGAGGCCCGCCTGCCCGGCGCCGATCTGCTCACCGTGATCGCCGAAACCTGGCATCCGGACTACGGAGACTTCAGCGACCGCGAGGTGACGGCGGCACTCAAGAAGGAGGCGGGCTTCAAGATCGGCACGCCGTCGGTCGGCTGGGTGGGGTATCTGTCCCCGGCGCGGGCGGACCGGATCCCCGGCGGCCTGGCGGACGCGACCCGCCGGCTGAGCGAGCCGGAGGGCGGCGCCCTGCTGACGATCGCCCAGCCCGGCGACACCGCACCCGTCGTCAGCGCCTACACCGCACTGAAGGCGGCCGGCGCCCTCGACGCCCTGCCCCAGCCCATGGACAGGCCCACCCTGTGACCACCGAGCACGACCGGCCCTTCGACCTGCGGGAAGCCCTCGCGACCGTCGAGGGCGCCCTGTCCGCTCCCGTCCCCGGCTCCGGTCCCGCCGCCCGGGACAGCGACCCGGCGACCGGCGAATGGGCGGGCACCCGGGGCGAGGGGTTCCTGCTCCTCCCGCTGTGGGAGGGGCCCTGGCTGACCGGTGTGTACGGCGCCGACTGGAACGCGGCCGAGGAGCGGGCCGAGGCCCATCTGGCCGCCCTGACCGAGGAACTGGACCAGCGCTGGGGCGCCCACCGCACCGTCTCCCTGCGCGTCCCTCTCTTCCTGACCCGCTCCGGCCCGCGGCCCCCGCTCCCGGAGCCGTACCGCACGCTCGCCGAGCTGGACTACTTCGGAGACCTCACGGTCTGGGGCCCCCTGCGCCCGTCCGGCACCGGCCCCCGCTGGCTCGCCCTGTCCCTCCAGCAGCCCGACGGCGACGCGCCGATGGTGCTCACGGCCCTGATCACCACCCGGCCCCTCGAGGAACTGCCGGACCCCGCGGAGACGTGAGCCGGAGCCCCCGTGCCGGTCCGGCGGTTCCGGACGGTCACCCGGCGGCTCCGGCGGCGTCGGCCGGCCCGCCGGTCCCCGCGCGCCCGGGGGCCCCGCCGGACTCGGTGCCGACCTCCACCTCGGCGCCCGGGGCCAGTCCCCACCCCGCCATCGCCCCGGCCTCCGCCTCCAGGACGTGCCGTGCGCGGAGTCTCGGCAGGCCCAGCCGCCCGGGGCGCATCGTCCGCACGGCGATCACCCTGAGCCGCCGGTCGAGATAGGCGACGTCGATGGGGATTCGCATCCGGAAGGTGTGCACGCTGTTGGCCGGCGTGAGCAGCAGGGCACCCTCCACCGCGTCCCGGCCCAGCAGTCCCTTGGTCCGCGCCCGGTAGGAGGAGGCGATCTCCAGCGGGACCCGCCGTGCCTCACCGCCCTCCGGCTTCACGACCAGCACGCCGAATCCGTCCCGCCAGCGCCCCACGGCACCCTCCTCCACCGCAACCCTGTGAACGACCAGCCCTTACCCTGCCGTCTCAGCCGCGCGACGCAAGCGTTCCCGCTCAACTCCTCCGGCCGGCGCCCGATTTCGTCCCGCGGCGCCCGGTGCCCTGCGGTTCCGCCCTCTTGCGCGTCATGTGCCTCATATGCACCATTCGCCCCTGGGGTTTCCGCATCGTTATCGATCCCGGCTCGCCTTCACGGCCCCCGTTCGCGTAGGTTCAGACCAAGATGATTCGCGCCAGCAAAGCTGCGCGGGAGGCGGTACCGCGCAGTGGAGGGGGCTGCGCGGTGCACGCCCGGGTCAAGCGCGTGCGCCGCGCCCGGGTCACCCGTCGGGGGGACGGCCGGAAGAGTTGTCGCGATCGGTGCCTCACACCGTCACTTCCTTCACGGCATCCCCTCAGTACCCGGTTTTCCGCTGTTTTCCGGCTGATTTCGGCCAGGACGATGTGATGAACGGCGCCTTCCGGGGGCATCGCGGCGTCGCCGACCGATTCCGGAGCGTAGTTGTGCGGCGGCAATGTGCACGGCATCCCTTACGAAGGGTTATGGTGGAAACCCCCCCTCGGGCCGGTCCGTCTCCCCCCCACGGACCGGCCCGTTTTCTTTCCCCGCCTCCGCGCCCCGCTCTCTCCCCTGCCGGGCCGGGGCCGCCACCGCCCTTGGACGCGTCCGCTGCGTCCGCCGGCGCGCGCCCGGCGCCCTCTCCGCCGGAACGGCCCCCGCATCCGCGTCCCGTCCCTCCGGGCACCCCTGGGCACCCCTGGGCGCCCCCGGACACCCCTGGGGACCCCGGACAACCCGTTCGTGCGGCGTACCGGCGCAATCCCCCGGCAGCCCCCGCAGCCCTGACATTCGCCCCCACAGCGGAGGTTGGGGACCCCGGCACCCCCAGGGGTAGGCTTCCGCTCCGGGGACCGCCATACGGACAGGGTCCGACCGCACCCGCACCGGGTCGCAGGCCGCGCAGCGCGGCCGAGGCCACGCCTGTCCGATCCGTACGGAGGGGCTGACGATCACGTGAACCTGCGCGACAAGCTGCGCGGCCTGCTGGTCAGGCTGTACGCGCGCCGGGTGGAAGGCCACCTGGACCACGCTCAGGTGCCCAAGCACATCGGCGTCATCATGGACGGCAACCGACGCTGGGCGAAGGCGGCCGGGTCCACCACCGCGCAGGGCCACCGGGCCGGTGCGGACAAGATCGAGGAGTTCCTCGGCTGGTGCAGCGAGACGGACGTCGAGGTCGTCACCCTGTGGCTGCTGTCGACGGACAACTTCGACCGGCCCAAGGAGGAACTGGTCCCGCTCCTCGGCATCATCGAGGACGTGGTGCGCTCCCTGGCCGCCGACGGCCGCTGGCGGGTCCACCACGTCGGCACCCTCGACCTGCTGCCCGCCGGGATGCAGCGCACCCTCAAGGAGGCCGAGGACGCCACCTCCGACGTCAACGGCATAACGGTCAATGTCGCCATCGGCTACGGCGGACGGCAGGAGATCGCCGACGCCGTGCGCTCCATGCTGCTCGACGCCCACGCCAAGGGCATCTCCATGGAGGAACTCGCCGAGGCCGTCGACATCGACATGATCGGACGTCACCTCTACACCCGCGAGCAGCCCGACCCGGACCTGGTCATCCGCACCAGCGGCGAGCAGCGGCTGTCCGGATTCATGCTCTGGCAGACCGCCCATTCGGAGTACTACTTCTGCGAGGTCTTCTGGCCGGCCTTCCGCAAGGTGGACTTCCTGCGTGCCCTGCGCGACTACGCCGCCCGTCACCGGCGTTACGGCGGCTGACCCCGGCCACTCATTCCCGCCTCCAGCGCCGGCCCCCCCGGGGGCGCTGACCGGCGTACTCGCGGCGCACGTCAGGGGCACAGGACGGCGCACCGGCCCCGGTACCGCCCCCGCGCCCCCACCCGGAGTTCACCGGCGCGCCATCACGCGGACTTGCATGGCAGCGCTTGTTCGAGGGCATAAGCCAGACAGGTCGACACCCGAACCACGGGTGTCGGATCTCAGCGGGCGGCGCGGGTGCCGTCCGCCCGGGAGGCCCTTTTGCACCAGCCCGACCGTGCGGTCACGGCACGGAAGAAGCAGCGGAGGGCCGGTTCCCGGCCACCGCTGGTGCGGGGCGGCCGGCAACCGGCCTGGACCTCGGCTCCCTCCCGGCCCAGCCTCCGCTCCGTCGCTCCCCGACCTCATCCGAGGGGGTACGTCCTTCCGTGGTGACCAGCGCACAGCGCCACAAGCCAGACCGGCGCACCTATGTTCTCGACACCAGCGTCCTGCTGGCCGACCCCAACGCCCTGACCCGCT
The DNA here is from genome assembly GCF_012034205.1 of Streptomyces composti. GTDB lineage: Bacteria > Actinomycetota > Actinomycetes > Streptomycetales > Streptomycetaceae > Streptomyces > Streptomyces composti. The sequence continues at coordinate 107,572 of NZ_JAATEM010000013.1, read as the reverse complement.
TCGACGAGCACGAGGTCGTGCTCCCGGTCGTCGTGGTGACGGAGCTGGAGGCCAAGCGGCACCATCCCGAACTCGGCTACTTCGCCCGGCAGGCCCTGCGCCTGCTCGACGACTACCGGGTGCGGCACGGCCGGCTGGACACCCCCATCCCGATCGGGGGCCTCGGCGGGACCGTGCGTGTCGAGCTCAACCACTCGGACCCCAGCGTGCTGCCCAGCGGCTACCGGCTGGGGGACAACGACTCCCGCATCCTCGCCGTGGCCCGCAATCTGCAGGCCGAGGGGTACGACGTCACGGTCGTGTCGAAGGACCTCCCGCTGCGGATCAAGGCGTCCTCCGTGGGGCTCGTCGCCGAGGAGTACCGGGCCGAGCTCGCCATCACGGACTCCTCCGGCTGGACCGGGATGTCCGAAGTGACCCTGCCCGGTGAGCAGGTGGACATCCTCTTCGAGGAGGGGCACGTCCATGTGCCCGAGGTCGCCGACCTGCCCGTGCACACCGGGCTGAGGATCCACTCCGAGCGCGGCAAGGCGCTCGGCCGGATCACCCCCGAGGGCGATGTCCGCCTGGTGCGCGGCGACCGGGACGCCTTCGGCATCAAGGGCCGCAGCGCCGAGCAGCGGATCGCGCTCGACCTGCTGCTCGACCCGGACGTCGGCATCGTCTCCATGGGCGGCAGGGCCGGCACCGGCAAGTCGGCGCTGGCGCTGTGCGCGGGCCTGGAGGCGGTCCTGGAGCGCCGTCAGCACCAGAAGGTGATGGTCTTCCGCCCGCTGTACGCGGTGGGCGGGCAGGAGCTGGGCTATCTGCCCGGCACCGAGGCCGAGAAGATGAGCCCCTGGGCGCAGGCCGTCTTCGACACGCTCTCGGCGGTCACCAGCCGGGAGGTCATCGAGGAGGTCACCTCGCGCGGCATGCTCGAGGTGCTGCCGCTGACGCACATCCGGGGGCGCTCGCTGCACGACGCCTTCGTGATCGTGGACGAGGCGCAGTCGCTGGAGCGAAACGTTCTGCTGACGGTGCTGTCCCGGATCGGGGCCAACTCCCGGGTGGTGCTCACCCACGACGTGGCTCAGCGGGACAACCTCCGGGTCGGCCGGTACGACGGCGTTGTCGCGGTTGTCGAGAAACTCAAGGGCCATCCGCTTTTCGCCCATGTGACCCTGACCCGGTCCGAGAGGTCCCAGATCGCCGCCCTTGTGACCGAAATGCTGGAGGACGGGCAGGTCTGACCCGTCTCGCCCGGCCCGTACCAACACGGTGCGGTTACGCGGTAGTTGGCGCCGTCCGGAAAGGCGTAGAGCCTAGCTGGGCGGCGTCGGCGCGTGTGCCGCTTTCCGAAAATCCCCTGGCCCAAACGGCATGTGAGCTTTCACACGCAACGTGGAATTGCCTTGCGCCGTCTGGTTACGGCAAAGTCTCACTCCTGTCAGGCCCCGCATACGACACGGCCGTACCCCCAGCGGTACGGCACAACAGAAGACACAGCTTCAACTCCATAGCGTCGTCGTATGCCGCCCGAGCACCACGCGGCACTCCCCCCGGGGAGTTGCCCACCGGGCCCGTGCCTCCCGTGACCCGCAGTTGGGGAGGCCAGTGCCAGGGGCACGATTGCGTCCGCGAGGGTCACCGAAGCGGGCGATGCTGGAAGGAAACCGTGTGAGCCGGATCTCGGTCCGGGGATTCGCAGTGGCCTCGGCCACGGCGGTCACCGCTGTCGGAAGCGTCGTCGGTGTTGCCTCGGGCAGCACCGCGCAGAACAACGACGCCGAAGCGACGGCAACTGGTGCCACGACGCTGCTCGCGGACATCCCCGCGGGCCAGCAGGCCGAGGTGCAGACCGCGTCCCTGACGCAGCAGGCCGAAACCATGGCCATTGCAGCGGACACGAGCGCGAAGAAGGAAGCCGAGGAGGCCGCCCGCAAGGCAGCCGCCGAGACCGCGGTCGCCAAGAAGGAGGCCGCCGAGAAGGCTGCCAAGGCCGCCAAGGAGGCCGAGGAGCGGAAGAAGCAGCAGGAGGCCGCCAGCCGCTCCAAGGACGCGTCCGACTTCGCCGTCCAGAGCTCTTACACCGTCGCCCAGATCCAGGCGATGGCACGCCAGATGGTGCCGGCCGGACAGTGGCAGTGCTTCAGCAACATCGTGGACCACGAGTCCAGCTGGAACTACCGGGCCGTCAACCCCTCCTCGGGCGCCTACGGCCTCTTCCAGGCCCTGCCGGGCTCCAAGATGGCCTCTGCCGGCTCCGACTGGCAGACCAACCCGGCCACCCAGATCAAGTGGGGCCTGAACTACATGAACGAGCGCTACGGCAGCCCCTGCGAGGCCTGGTCGTTCTGGCAGGCCAACCACTGGTACTAGAGCTCGTCCGCCCCACCAGGGCCCATTCGCCCCGGCACAGCCCCTCGCCGTTCCACGGTGCGGGGCTTTCGCCATGTACGGTCTGACCGACGACCCGCGGGGAGTGGCGGGGCGAGACGGGGGAAAGGGACGGAGCATGTCGCGAGTGCCAGGGTGGCTGAACCGGATCGGAACCCGGCTGGCCGAAGCCGGGAAGCGGTTGGAGGAACGCCGGGCCGAGGTCGAGCGCGGCGAACTGGTGGGCCCGGCGGGCGGGGAGCCCGTCGAGGCCACGCCGTCCGTGCCGCCGCCGCCCGACTACGCGCCCACCGTCCGGCCCCGGCCCGATCCCGCCCAGGCCGTGCCGTGGGGCGTGCGGGTTGCCGCCGAGGCCGGCTGGCGGCTGCTGGTGCTGGCGGGCACCCTCTGGGTCCTGATGCGCGTCATCAGCGCCGTCCAGCTCGTCGTCCTGGCCTTCGTCGCCGCCCTGCTGATCACGGCTCTGCTCCAGCCGACGGTGGCCCGCCTGCGCCGCCTCGGAGTGCCGCGCGGCCCGGCCACCGCGCTGACGGCGCTGTTCGGCTTCGTCGTCATGGGCCTCATCGGCTGGTTCGTGACCTGGCAGGTCATGGAGAACATCGACAATCTCTCCGACCAGATCCAGGACGGCATCGACGAGCTGCGCAACTGGCTGCTCAACAGCCCCTTCCACGTCACCGACAAGCAGATCAACGAGATCGCCAAGAACCTGCGCGAGGCGGTCGGCGCCAACACCGAGCAGATCACCTCGGCGGGCCTGGAGGGCGTCACGGTCGTCGTGGAGGCGCTCACCGGCATCCTGCTGGCGGCCTTCTCCACCCTGTTCCTGCTCTACGACGGCAAGCGCATCTGGCAGTGGGCGCTCAAGCTGGTGCCCGCCGCCGCCCGCCCCGGCGTCGCCGGTGCGGGACCGGTCGCCTGGCGCACACTCACGGCGTATGTGCGCGGCACGGTGATCGTGGCGCTGATCGACGCCATCTTCATCGGCATCGGCATCTACTTCCTCGACGTGCCGATGGCGGTGCCGCTCGCCGTCTTCATCTTCCTGTTCTCCTTCATCCCGCTGGTCGGTGCGGTCGTCTCCGGCGCCCTCGCCGTGGTCGTCGCGCTGGTCACCCAGGGCGTGTTCACCGGCGTGATGACCCTCGCCGTCGTCCTGGCGGTCCAGCAGATCGAGGGCCACGTCCTGCAGCCCTTCATCCTGGGCCGCGCGGTACGCGTGCACCCTCTGGCCGTCGTCCTGGCGGTCGCCACCGGCGGCATGGTCGCCGGCATCGGCGGCGCGGTCGTGGCCGTCCCCCTGGTCGCCGTGACCAACACGGTCGTCGGCTACCTCCGCGCCCACTCCGCCGGCGTCGACGTCTCCCACTCCCCGAAGCCCCACGGCGCGACCGCTCTGTCGGAGGCGACCACGCTCCCGCCCGAGGCCCAGCCCGCCTCGGGTGACAGCGGGGCGCCGAGCGCGAGCGGCGACGAACCCCCGGAGCCCCGGGAGCAGCCCTAGAAACGCCGCCGAGCCGCGCACGGCGGCTTCGGCCGCCCCGGGGAGCGCGTACGAAGGCGAAGGCCCGCCCACCGTCCGGTGGGCGGGCCTTCGGCCGTGTGAGGGGTTCGCGGAGTCACTCCGCGAGGGCCGCCTCGGCGTCCAGGGTGGCGGCGACCGCCTGGATGACCGCGGCGATCTTGAAGGCCTCCTGGATCACGTCGCGCTCCAGGCCGGCCTTGCGGAGCACCTGCTCGTGCGAGTCGAGGCACATGCCGCAGCCGTTGATGGCGGAGACCGCGAAGGACCAGTACTCGAAGTCGACCTTGTCGACACCCGGGTTGCCGATCACGTTCATCCGCAGACCGGCGCGCAGGCTGCCGTACTCGTGGTCCGACAGCAGGTGGCGGGTGCGGTAGAAGACGTTGTTCATCGCCATCACCGCGGCGGCGGCCTTGGCCGCCTGGTACGCCTCCGGCGACAGGTTCGCCTTCGCCTCCGGCTCGAGCTCGCGCAGCACGATGGGCGAACGCGAGGCGATGGCCGTCGACAGCACCGTGCCCCACAGCTGCTGGGCCGGCAGGTCGGAGTTGCCGATGACCGAACCCAGGTTGAGCTTCAGGTCCTTGGCGTAGTCCGGTATCCGGGCCTTGAGGGAGTCGAGGGACATGCCTCACTCACCAGCCAGGAGCTTGACCGGGTCCAGGGTCTCGTCGCCCTTGTTCCAGTTGCACGGGCACAGCTCGTCGGTCTGCAGCGCGTCCAGCACCCGCAGGACCTCCTTCGGGTTCCGGCCGACGGAGCCCGCGGTCACCATGGAGAACTGGATCTCGTTGTTCGGGTCCACGATGAACACCGCGCGCTTGGCGTAGCCGTCCTCGCCCTCGATGCCGAGGTCCCGCATCAGCTCGTGCTTGGGGTCGGCCATCATCGGGAAGGGCAGGTCGCGCAGGTCCTCGTGGTCCTTGCGCCAGGCGTGGTGGACGAACTCCGAGTCCCCGGAGAAGCCGAGGATCTGCGCGTCGCGGTCGGCGAACTCGTCGTTCAGCTTGCCGAACGCCGCGATCTCGGTCGGGCACACGAAGGTGAAGTCCTTGGGCCAGGCGAAAACGATCTTCCACTTGCCCTCGTAGGTCTTGTGGTTGATCGTCTCGAACTCCTTGCCCTTCTCCAGCGAGACGCAGGCGGTCAGTTCGAACTCGGGGAACTTGTCACCGACAGTGAGCACACGCTCTCCTTGCAACGCAGAGACATCCGGATTGCGGACATCTCCCTTGGGTTGGACTGTGCCGATGCTGGCACACCATGCATTGATTACTGAAATAGCTACACTCGGTCGAGTTGATCGGAGGTAGTTATCAGTGACGGTGGGTAACGCAAGTCACAGGCGCAGGCAGCCGAGCCTGGCTCAGCTGAGGGCGTTCGCGGCGGTGGCGGAGCACTTGCACTTCCGGGACGCCGCCGCGGCCATCGGCATGAGCCAGCCGGCGCTGTCCGGTGCCGTCTCCGCCCTGGAGGAGACACTCGGGGTGACGCTCCTCGAGCGTACGACGCGCCGGGTGCTGCTCTCGCCCGCCGGTGAGCGGCTCGCGGTGCGGGCCAAGGCGGTGCTCGAGGAGGTCGGCGCCCTGATGGAGGAGGCCGAGGCGGTACGCGCCCCGTTCACCGGCGCGCTGCGGCTCGGCGTCATCCCCACCGTCGCGCCGTATCTGCTGCCCACCGTGCTGCGGCTGGTCCACGAACGCTATCCGCACCTCGATCTCCAGGTGCACGAGGAGCAGACCGCCAGTCTCCTCGAGGGGCTCACCAGCGGCCGGCTCGACCTGCTGCTGCTCGCCGTGCCGCTTGGCGTGCCGGGAGTGACCGAACTGCCGCTGTTCGACGAGGACTTCGTGCTGGTCACCCCGCTGGACCACTGGCTCGGCGGACGCGAGGGCATCCCGCGGGAGGCGCTGCGCGAGCTGAACCTGCTGCTGCTCGACGAGGGGCACTGCCTGCGCGACCAGGCGCTGGACATCTGCCGCGAGGCGGGGCGGGCCGGCGTTCCGGCCACCACCACCGCCGCCGGACTGTCCACCCTGGTGCAGCTGGTCGCCGGCGGCCTCGGCGTGACGCTGCTGCCGCGGACCGCCGTCAAGGTGGAGACCACCCGCTCCAGCCAGCTCCTCACCGGCTACTTCGCCGACCCCGCCCCGACCCGCCGCGTCGCGCTCGCCATGCGCACCGGCGCGGCCCGCGCGGCGGAGTACGAGGAGCTGGCGGAGGCCCTGCGGGAGGCGATGCGGGAGCTGCCGGTGCGGGTGCTCGACCCCCGCGACCGACTCGGAGGCTGAACGGAAAGCGGGTGCGAATTGCTCAGGTAAGGGTGCGTCCAGGACTGGTTGGGCGGTGCATTCGTCCAGGTTCCGTCAACTGCGCGGAGACGCACCTGAGCAGGAATCCGAACTGATAGACATACCCCCTCAGTACGACGCATCAGGCGTTTGTGCGAAATCACCGTGTACCGCCCCGGTTCGGGGCACCGGTGCGGCAGCCGAGGGGAGCGATGTCCGGTATTCGGGATGTCCTGGACCGGGACGGCTACCGGCGGCTGTCCCGGGCCCTCGCGGACGCGGCCGCCGCGCACACCACCGGTGAGATCCGGGTGTCCGGCCGGCCCGGCGGGTCCTTCCACCTCCGCGACGGGCTGGTGGTCGCCGTCGAGAGCCCCGGCGCTCCCGGCCCCGAGGCGCTGCTGCTGCGCTCCGGACGGGTCACTGGCGAACAGTGGGCCGAACTGATGCGGGAACCCGGTGCGGGCAGGTGGCCCGCCGCCGGACTGATCGCCCACGGCTACGCGGGAGCCGTCCAGCTCCGGGTCGTCTGCATGATGGCGATGCAGGACGCGGTGTTCGCGATCCTCGCCGGACACGTCGAGGAGTGCGCCGAGCCGGCCGAGGGCCACCCGCTCGCACCGCTCGAGCAGGGCGAACCACCCGCCCGCCTGCTGCACGAGGCCACCCGCAAACTGGCCGCGCTGGCCGCCCTGCCGCACGCCGTCCGCCCGGACGGCGAACGCCCCGTCCCGGCCGGCCCCGCCGAGTCGGCCCGGCCCCGTCTGCCCCGCTCCCAGCGCGAACTCCTCACCCACGCCGACGGCCGCCGCACCGCCCGAGACATCGCCTTCCGCACCGGCCGCAGCGTCTACACGGTCACCGCCGAGATCTCCCGCATGCTCCAGGAGGGCCACCTGACCTGCCCCGGCCCCGAGACGTCCCCCGTGGTCATCCGCACCGAGGGCGACCCGGCGGCGGCCCTGCGCCGGCGCCGCCCGGCGGGGCAGCCGGCCTCGGGCCCCGGCGGGCAGGGGCATGAGCGGTCCGGCCCTCCGGGGAACGCGCCCCGGCGAGCGGTGACTTCGCAGACGAACGTCCCGGGCGCCGCTGTCCGGCAGCCGCCCGCGATGCGACGGCCCGTGCCGACGCCGGACGCCGCTCCGGGCCGGCCGCCCGCCGCCCAGGCGGCCGCTGCAGAGCGGCCGTTGCCACGGCAGCCGGCCCCGGAGCGCCCTGCCCTGCGGGCCGTTCCCGCGGCGCCCTCCGTGTCGCAGGAGTCCGGCACGAACCGCTCCCCGTCACGAGAAGGCGCGCTGAGGGCACCCGCTGCCCCTGTGCCGGCACCGGGCACGCCGGTCGCGCCGGAACCGGTCCCGGCCCTGGCCGGCCCCCGGCAGGCAGCGGCCCAGGGGGATGCCGCTCCGCGGGAACGCTTCCCCGGGCGGCCCGTGCTGTCGCCGTCCGTGCTGTCGGCGCTCGCCTCGCTGCCGGCCGCCGAGGAGCGGCGGGCGGAGGCCGGTCCGGCGGGCGACGCCTCCCGGGCCCAGGACATCGCGGCGGCGGACATCTCCAGGGCGGGCGACACGAGGCAGGGCCGTCACCCGGAGCCGGGTGCGGCGGCCCGGGCCGCCCCCGCCCCCGCCCTCGCCGCGCTGCCGCGGCGCAGGCGCGGGGCGAGCGGCATGAGCAGGGCGCTCGACCCCGGCAGGGCCGGGACGAGCTGGAAAGGGTTCTTCCGGCTGCGCGGCCGCGGCTGAGGGGCCGCTGTCCGAGCCACGCCGGAAGCATGGCGGCACATCGACACGAACAGGAGGCGCCCGTGGCCGTACGCGGCGACAGCCGCGGCCGGGCGTCAGGGAGTTCACCCCATGGATCACGAAGCACTGGCCTCGGAGATGCGCGGCCTGCGGGAGCAGGTCGCCGGCATCACCGACACGGCCCTGGCCGCCGCCGACGGACTGCTCATCGCGGCGGACACCGGTGACGGCATCGACGCCGAGGGCCTGGCCGCACTGGCCGCCGCCGGTCTCGGACTGGCCCGGCGCACCACCCAGGCGACCGGGCGCGGCACGCTGCGGCGGACCGTCGCCTACGGCACCCACGGCTGTGCCGCCTTCTACGCCGTCGGCGACACCACCCTGATGGTCGTCCTCGGCGACGAGGGCATCGACGTCGACCGCCTCCACCAGCACACCCAGCCGGCGCTGCGGCGTATCGGCTCCCTCCTGACCGAGGGCGAATCCAGCAAGGAAAGGGCATAGAGGTATGGCGACGACGAAGAGGATGAACTCCGGCTTCTCCGACCGGGTCATGGGCCTGGTGAAGAGCCTGCGCAGCGAGACGCCCGACTGCCTGGCCGCGGGCGTGGTCGACATGGCGACCGGGATGCTGCTCTCCTACGAGACCGTGGACAACCATCCCGCCGAGGTCCTGGACCTGCTGGCGGGGGCGACCCTCGACCTGTTCCAGGGCCGCACGGTGGTGATGATCGAGGACATCTTCAAGGAGCGCCGCGGCGTCTCCAGCGACCAGCACTACTTCCAGGAGATCCTGGTCAACAGCGACAACCTGACGCACCTTTTCGTGCGGATGAACGAGAACCAGGACGTGGTCGCGGTGGTCGTCTGCCGCAAGTCGGTCAATGTGGGCATGCTGTTCGCGCAGGCCAGGCGGGTGGTGAAGGAGCACAGCGGGCTCTGAGCCGCACGGTCACCGGCACGCCCACGCGAACGCGTGCGGGCCGTGCCGCCGGAAATCCGGTGGCACGGCCCGCTCCGTGCGGTGCGGCCGCGTCAGGCCTACTCCGTGCGCAGGCCGTCGGGGCGCATCATGCGCAGCAGCGGCGGCAGGCTCAGCAGCGTCACCACCAGCACCACGCCCGCGCCGATCCCCGACATCGTCGCCACGCTCGCCCAGTCGATCCGCACCGCGGTGTTCGTCATCCGCAGCAGCACCGCGCCCAGCGTCATGCCCACCAGCGAGGCGAGCAGCAGACCGAGACCGATCGGGACGGCCGTCTGCCACAGCACCGACAGGCTCAGGGTGCGCCGCCGGGTGCCGAAGGCCACCAGGGTCGAGAGCAGCTTGCGCCGCTCACGCAACTGCTCCAGCTGGGAGACCAGCAGGCTCGCCCCGATCAGCACCAGCACCGCCGTCGCCCCGACGAACAGCCCGGTGCGGATGGAGTCGAACCGCTCGGAGCGCTCGGTGGCCTGCCAGTTCATCGGCTCGGCCAGCGGATCGAGGTCCGCCGCCGTGTTGTGCACGTACTCACGGGCGTCCGGCACCGACGGGTCGACCGCGATGTACAGCTCGTGCCTGAGCGCCTTGGTGACGTCATCGGTCAGCGCGCCCGGTGTCATCAGGAAGCCGCCGCGCCGTGTGCCGGTCGGGTCCTCGACGGACTCGGCCTGCTTCAGCTCCGCGGGGACGGTCCAGACCAGGTCCGGCGCCTTCGTCCCGGGCATCGCGGACGGCTCCAGGTACAGCTTCCGGCCGGGCTTGCTCAGCGCCGGGGTGTCGGTGTCGTACTCGCCGCCCGAGACCCGGAAGACGTCGCCGTCCCGGCAGGAGGACATCCTCGCCACCTCGCGCAGCGTCGCACAGTCGCCGACGGTCAGCTCGGCGGTGCGCTCCGGGCCCTTGTTCCAGGAGGCGTCCCCCAGATAGCCCTCGGACAGCGGATACACCGTGCGGACGCCCTTGGAGTTCTCGAACGTCGAGGTCGCCTCGGCGAGTCCGACGCCCTGGGGCACCCGCACCTGCATCTGGGCCCGGGTCACGTCGTAACCGGTCGACTGGGTGTAGTCGCCCTCGACGCCGGAGAACAGCATCTGCAGCGCGATCGCCCCGGCCACCGCCACCGCGACCCCGTTGACCATGCGGGCGGCCGTACCGCTGCTCAGCTGGAGCCGGCGGACCGCCAGCTGCCAGGCGACACCGCCGGAGCCGAGCCGGGCGACGACCGCCTCGACGATCCACGGCAGCAGCGCGGTGACACCGATCAGCAGGAGCAGCACACCACCGGTCACCAGGTACTCGTTGAACTCGCCGCCCTCGCGGCCCTGTCCGATCATCGGGTAGAGCATCGCCACACCGGCCAGCGGCAGCAGCAGCCGCCACCACAGCCGGCGCCGCGCGGGCCGGGCGGCCCGCACCACTCCGAGCGGCTCGATGACCACCCCGCGCAGCGCGAGCAGCGTCACCGCCACGGCCGCCGCCGGGACCGCCACCGCGACCGTCAGCGCGAGCAGCGGGGAGGGGTTCATATAGCTGGGGAAGACGCTGATCCCGAACAGCTCGACGGAGGCCACCGCCTCGCGTCCGATCAGGAAGAAGCCGGTGCCCAGTACCAGGCCGAGCAGCGAGCCCGCGAGCGCCTCGCCCGCGGCGATGCGGCGGGTGCTCGCGCCGTCGGAGCCGACCAGGCGCAGCGCCGCCAGCCTGCGGTCGCGCTGCTCGCCGCCGAACCGTACGGCTGCCGCGATGAACACCGCGACCGGGGTGAGCAGCACCACGATCACGACCAGCACGAGCAGCAGCAGCACCGGGTCGGTCGACCCGGGCCGGGGGTCGGGCGAGCCGAAGGTGTCGATCCGCCACACCCGGGAGCCGTCGACTCGGTCGGAGAGCCCCTCGGCACCGGCGTAGTAGGCGAGTTCGTGCGAGCCGATGAGTCCCTGCTCGCCGATGGTGCCCGTGATCTCGTACGGCAGCCGCTCCCGCAGCAGCGTGCCCTCGCCGGACTCCAGCAGCTCCTTCAGCGCGGGGGAGACCACCATGGTGCCGGCCGCGGGGAACTCGTCGACGCCCGGCGGCAGCGGCGCCTTCGGGCCCTCCGGCTCCATCAGCCGGCCCCGCACGTCCCGGCCCCGGAACTCGGTGTCGAGGTCGGCGATGGCCAGGGTGTCGTCGGCCTTCTCCGGCACCTGCTGGCCGTAGGTGAAGTTCTGTCGGGCCTGCTCGCGGCGGTGCCGTTCGTCGAGCGCGTTGGGGACCGCCGCGGTGATCAGCAGCAGCGCCACGCCCAGTCCGACACCGACCGCGGTCAGCACCGCCCGGATCCAGCCCTCCCGGCCGCCCGCGAAGGCGAACCGGGTGCCCATGGCCAGGTCCCGGGCCCAGTCGCGGGCACTCATACGACGCGCTCCATGTCACGCGACCGGCCGTCCCGCACGACGATCTCGCGGTCGGAGTACGCGGCCACCCGCGCCTCGTGCGTGACCAGCACGACGGCGGCGTTGGTAGAGCGGGCGGCATCGGTGAGCAGCTCCATCACGCGCTCGCCGTTGAGCGAGTCGAGCGCTCCGGTCGGCTCGTCGGCGAACAGCACCCGCGGGCCGGTGACCAGTGCCCGGGCGACGGCGACGCGCTGCCCCTGGCCGCCGGAGACCTCGCCGGGCCGCTTCTTGCGGACGTCGTCCACCTCGAGCCGCTCCAGCCAGGTCAGCGCGGCCCGCTCCGCCTCCTTGCGCCGGGTGCCGTTCAGCCGCAGCGGCAGGGCGACGTTCTCCACGCAGGTCAGCTCCGGGACGAGCTGCCCGAACTGGAAGACGAAGCCGAAGTCCGAGCGGCGCAGCGCGCTGCGCTCGGAGTCGCTCATCGCGGTCAGCTCGCGCCCGTTGTAGAGGATGGAGCCGGAGTCGGGGGTGACGATGCCGGCGAGACAGTGCAGCAGCGTCGACTTGCCCGACCCGGAGGGGCCCATCACGGCGACGACCTCGCCGGGGTGGATGGAGAAGTCGGCGCCGTCGAGGGCGGTGGTCGGGCCGTAGGCCTTGCGCAGGTCCTGGGCGGCCAGCAGGCTGCCGGCGGGGACGGGGCTCATCGGGTCACCGCCTCCCGGAGCTTGTCGAGGCGCGCCGCGGTCAGCTCCAGCCAGCGCAGGTCGGCCTCCAGGTGGAACAGCGCGTGGTCGCAGATCAGCTGGTCCGCGAGGTCGCCCTTGCGCTTGCGGTCGGTGAGGATCCGCATGCTGCGCAGATGCTCCGAGCGCTGCGTGTCGAGGATGTCGGCCGCGTCCCGGCTGGTCAGCAGCGCGAGCACGACCTTGGTGTAGAGGGTCGACTGCAGATACGGTTCCGGCTTCTCCGGTGTGGCGAGCCAGCGCTCGACGTCGGTGATCCCGGCGGCGGTGATGGCGTACCGCTTGCGCTCGGGGCCGTCGCCGGCCTCTATGCCGTCGACCTCGACCAGCCCGTTCTTCAGCAGGCGGGACATCGTCGAGTAGACCTGGCCGTAGTGCAGCGGCCGGTCGTGACCGAACTTCTCGTCGAAGGCCCGCTTCAGGTCGTAGCCGTGGCGCGGGCCGGACTCCAGGAGTCCCAGGAGGGTGTGACCGATGGACATGCAGAGCACTGTACACACCGTGTATACCCGGTGTGTATACGCGGCGTGTGTACTCGGTGGCGCCGGGTGGGAGAGCGCAGGTGGGAGGCGATTGTCACGGTTCTGCAACCGCCACGCCGGAGCCTCCCGGCGGGGCGGGAGGCTCCGGCGTGCCGCGCTACTGCGGTTCCGGCCGGTCGCCGGGCGGTTGCGCGGCCGGCTGCTGTACGGGCGGCTGGGCCGGCGGGCGGCCACGGCGCGGGATGGGCTGCGCGTCGCCCGGCAGCCGGCCCGCCTCCGCCAGCGCCCGCCTGAGCAGGAACTCGATCTGGGCGTTGGCCGACCGCAGTTCGTCGTTGGCCCAGCGGGCCAGCGCCTCGTACACCGCCGGGTCGAGGCGCAGCAGCACCTGCTTGCGCTGCGGCCGGCGGCGCGGCGAGGAACCCTCCCCGGGGGGCGTCACTGGTAGAGCGTCCCGGTGTTGACGACCGGCTGCGCGGAACGGTCACCGCACAGCACCACCATCAGGTTGGACACCATGGCCGCCTTCCGCTCGGGGTCGAGTTCCACGATGTCGTGCTCGGTGATCCGGGAGAGCGCCGTCTCCACCATGCCCACGGCGCCCTCCACGATCTGCCGGCGGGCCGCCACCACCGCACCGGCCTGCTGCCGCTGGAGCATCGCCGAGGCGATCTCGGGGGCGTAGGCGAGGTGGGTGAAGCGGGACTCGATGATCTGCACACCGGCCGCCTCCACCCGGGCGTGCAGTTCGGCGGAGAGCTTCTCGGTGATCTCCTCGGCGTTGCCGCGCAGGGAGAGGCCGTCCTCGTCGTGGGCGTCGTAGGGGTACTCGATGGCGATGTGCCGCACGGCCGCCTCGGTCTGGGTGGAGACGAACTCGACGTAGTCGTCGACCTCGAAGGTGGCCTGCGCGGTGTCCGCCACCCGCCAGACCGCGACCGCGGCCAGCTCGATCGGGTTGCCGTAGGCGTCGTTGACCTTCAGCACGGCGGTCTCGTGGTTGCGCACCCTCGTGGAGATCTTCTTGCGCGTGGTGAAGGGGTTCACCCAGCGCAGTCCGTCCTCGCGGATCGTGCCCCGGTACCGGCCGAAGAGCTGCACCACCCGCGCCTGGCCGGGCGCCACCGTGTTCAGCCCGGCCAGGGTGAAGAGCGAGACGATCGCCACGAGCAGACCGGGCGCGATCATCGCGGCCTTGGCTCCGGTCCCGGTCACCGCCGTGGCGGAGACGGCCAGTGCGATGCCGCCCAGCAGTCCCACCAGTCCGAGCAGCAGTGCGAGACCGCCGCCGACGCTGTGTGCCGCGAACTCCCGCACCCGCGGATCGGGCATCTCGGGCACGTCGGTGGTGGCCTGTATGTCCTGCGTGGCCATGGGGCTCCCCGTCTCTTCCCAGCCGTCTCTGTCTGCCTCGGAGCTCTATCTCCGTGCTCGCTAAGTGATATCACATTACCCGCTCACGGCAACCTCGGCCCCCGCTGGTACGTCGGTTCCGTTGGGACGGGTGCTGATTGTCACGTCCGTAACGACCGCATCGGCGGCCCTTTGTCACATCTGCCGGTGTTAGCTTTCTGAGCTGACCTGAGCGGCGAACCGTGTGGCACGCGGGCACACACGAATGAAGCGGAGCAGAAGGAACCCATGGGACGAGCGGAAGAAAGACGCGCACGACAGCGCGGCGGGCGCCGTGCGGCGCCCGGCGACCGCCGCTCGTCGGGGGCGGCCGGCCGCAGCGGCATACGCCGCCTGTTCACCTGGCGGAAGATCCTCGGCACCTTCTTCGGCCTCTGCCTGCTCGGCATGGGCGCCTTCATCGCGCTCTACCTGATGATCGACATCCCGGCGGCGGGCAACGAGGACGCCAAGCGGCAGGGCAACGTCTACAAGTACAGCGACGGCTCGATCATGGCCCGCACCGGCTTCAACCGTGAGGTCGTCGACCTGGCGCGGGTGCCGAAGCCGGTCCAGAAGACCTTCGTCGCCGCCGAGAACAAGACCTTCTACAAGGACGCCGGCGTCGACCTCAAGGGCACCGCACGCGGCCTGTTCAACACCCTCTCCGGCAAGGGCGCGCAGGGCGGCTCGACGATCACCCAGCAGTACGTCAAGAACTACTACCTGACGCAGGACCAGACCGTCAGCCGCAAGCTCAAGGAACTGGTCATCTCGCTGAAGCTGGACCGGGAGAAGTCCAAGGACTACATCCTCGCCGGCTACATCAACACCAGCTACTACGGCCGCAACGCCTACGGCATCCAGGCCGCCGCCCAGGCCTACTACCGCGTCGACGCCGAGAAGCTCACCGTCGAGCAGGGCGCCTACCTCGCCGCACTGCTCCAGGCGCCCAACCAGTACGACTGGGCGGTCGCCTCGGAGAAGGGCAAGAAGCTGGTCAAGGCCCGCTGGAACTACGTCCTGGACAACATGGTCGAGCAGGGCTGGCTGGACGCCTCCGAGCGGGCCGGCATGAAGTTCCCCGTACCCGAGCCGCCCAAGGGCGAGCCCGGCCTGAAGGGCCAGACCGGCTACCTGGTGAGCGCGGCCAACGACGCGCTGAAGCAGCAGCTGATCGCCGAGGGTACCGCCGAGGACGCCAAGCAGGCCGACGCCCTGGTGGACGCGGGCGGCTGGACCGTCACCCTCAACATCGACAAGAAGAAGCAGGCCGCCCTCGAGAAGGCCGTGCAGACCCAGCTCCACGAGAAGCTGGACCCCAAGGACCGCAAGGTCGACGCGGACATCCAGGCCGGCGCCGCCTCCGTGAACCCCAAGACCGGCGCGGTCGTGGCGATGTACGGCGGGCAGGACTACCTCAAGCACTACGTCAACAACGCCACCCGCACCGACTACCAGGTCGCCTCCACCTTCAAGCCGGTCATCCTGGCCGCCGCCCTCGAGGAGCAGGCCACCACCCAGTCGGGCAGCCCCATCACCGCCGACACGATCTACGACGGCACCAGCGAGCGCGAGGTCGTCGAGGACGGCCGCAAGGTCGGCTTCGCACCCGAGAACGAGGACGACCGCGACTACGGCCCCATCACCGTCCAGACGGCGATGAACAAGTCCGTCAACTCCGTCTTCGCGCAGATGGGCGTCGACATCGGCATGCCGAAGGTGATGGAGACCGCCGGCAAGCTCGGCATGAAGGTCGAGGACCTCGAGGCAGTACCCGCACAGACCCTGGGCTCCATGGGCGCCAGCCCGCTGCAGATGGCCGGCGTCTACGCCACCCTCGACAACCACGGCAAGAAGGTCACCCCGACCATCATCAAGAAGGCCGAGCACCGCACCCGCACGGTCACCATGCCGGACGCGGTCGGCGAGCGCGTCATCAGCCGCGCCGCCGCCGACACCGTGACCTCGGTGCTCACCGGCGTGGTCGACGACGGCACGGCGCAGGCGGCGGTCCGCAACAACCCGCTGCGCAAGGGCCAGCAGGTCGCCGGCAAGACCGGAACCTCCGACAACAACAAGTCGGCCTGGTTCACCGGCTACACGCCCGACCTGGTCACCTCCGTCGGCCTGTTCGGCGAGGACGACAAGCCCCCGCACAAGCAGGTGGAGATGTACGGGGCGGGCGGCGAACGGCGCGTCAACGGCGGTGGCTACCCGGCGCAGATCTGGGCGGCGTACATGTTCGGCGTGCTGGACGAGACCAGCACGTTCGACCTGGACACCGAACAGGGCGCCGCGGTCCAGCCGTCCTGGACACCCTCGCCCACCCGGAGCCCCTCGCAGACGCCGAGCCAGGAGCCGTCGAGCGAGCCCCCAACCTCCGCGCCGCCGTCCCAGGAACCCACGCAGGAGCCGACGTCCGAGCCGCCGAGCCACTCGCCTCCGACGTTCAAGCCCCCGACGGACGGCCAGCCCTCACCCCCGCCCACCCTGGAACTTCCGGGCGACCCGGACGACCCGCAGGGGCAGCACCAGCAGTAGGCGCCGCCTCGACCGTCAGGGCGCGGGGCCCGTGCGGGTGCCGTACACCAACGGCACGCCCACACGGGCCCCGCGGCCCAGGCTGATGTTCAGCCGCCCGAGTTGTTCAGTTCGAACCAGACCACCTTGCCGGTGCTGAGGCGCGTCGCACCCCAGCGGCGGGCCAGCCGGTTGACCAGGTACAGGCCGCGTCCGCCCTCGTCGGTCGCCCGGGCCTGCCGCAGCCGGGGCAGCTGGGGGACGTCGTCGCCGACCTCGCAGCGCAGCACGTCCGTGCGCAGCAGGCGCAGCGTCACCGGTCGCGTGGCATAGCGGACCGCGTTCGTCACGACCTCGCTGACCAGCAGCTCCACCGAGTCGCTGAGCTCCTCCATGCCCCAGCGGGACAGCGCCCGCCGGGCCAGCCGCCGGGCCCGGCCGGGTGCCGCGTCCTCCGGCTCCAGGAACCAGTACGCCACGTCGCTCGGCGCGATCCCGTCGAACCGCGCAGCGAGCAGCGCGATGTCGTCGTCCCGGTCGCCCGGCCCGAGCATGTCCAGCACCTCGTCGCACAGCGCCTCCAGCGGCGGCGCGTGCCCGGGACCGGTGAGCTGGGCGGTCGCCGCGAGCTTCTCGCGCAGCTGCTCGATGCCCGTCCACACGTCCCGCAGACGCGACTCGACCAGGCCGTCGGTGTACAGCAGCAGCGTCGCCCCGGCGGGCGCGTCCAGCTCCACGGCCTCGAAGTCCACCCCGCCCACGCCGATCGGCGCGCCCGCGGGAACCTCCAGCACCTCTGCCTCGCCGCCCAGATGCAGCAGCACCGGCGGCGGATGACCGGCGTTGGCCACGGTGATCCGGTGCGCCACCGGGTCGTACACCGCGTACAGGCAGGTCGCCATGCGGTCCACGCCGAGCCGCTGCGCCTGCTCGTCGAGGTGGTGCAGCACCTCCTGCGGCGGCAGGTCCAGGCCCGCGAGGGTCTGCGCGGTGGTGCGCAGCTGGCCCATGATCGCGGCGGAGGTCATGGAGTGCCCCATGACGTCCCCGACCACCAGGGCCACCCGGCTGCCGGGCAGCGGGATCGCGTCGTACCAGTCGCCGCCGACCCGCGCGGTCTCCGCCGCCGGCAGGTAGCGCGAGGCGAGCCGCACGCCGGTGCAGCGCGGCAGGTTCTCCGGCAGCATGGTGCGCTGCAGCTCGTCGGCGATGTACGCCTCCCGCCCGTACAGCACCGCCTTGTCGATGCCGAGGGCGCTGTGCGTGGCGAGCTGCGCGGCGACCAGCAGATCGTCCGCCTCGAACGGGATGCGCTCGGTGCCGCGCAGGAACAGCGCGGCACCGATCACCCGGCGTCGGCCGCGCAGCGGCGCGAGAATGGCCCGCTGCCCGTCCGGCACGGCCGACTCGCGGCCCTCGCCGAGAAGTTCGGGCAGCGCGGCGCGTGCGGCGGGCGCCTCCGTGAACACCGGTCGCACCCCGCGCAGCACCTCGGCGAGCGCGCTGCCGGGCCGCACGGTGCACAGCTCGGCGCCGACCGACTCCAGCTCGGAGGACGGCTCCGGCTGGACGGCCGCGGCGAAACCGCTCTCGGTGTCCCGCTCGGGCGGGATGCGGTCGGTGCGGCGCAGCCGCAGCACCAGCGGGCCGGTCGGCCGCTCGTCGCCGACCGGCAGCGGGTCGCGCAGATAGACCAGAATGGCGTCGGCGAAGGTGGGCACGGTCGCCCGGCACAGCCCCATCACGATCTCGTCGAGATCGAGGCCGCGGGCGATCCGCCGGGTCGCGGCGCCGACGAAGCGCAGCCGGTCCCCGTCCCGCCGCATCGGCGTGGGCCGCCCGGGCGGCGTCCCCTTGCCCGTGCGCCGCTCCCGCCCGTCCGGGCGCCCCGCGGACGCCGCCGGCTCACCGCCGGCCGGCTGCACCGGGATGCCCTCGGGCACGGGCCGCGGCCGGTGCGGGTCCGGCGCCGCGCTCTGCTCGGCTCCCGGCTGGGAGTGCTCGGTGCGGGGCGCCGAAGGCGGGGAGCCCGAGGAGCGCGAGGCGCTCGGGGTACTCGCCGTGTCCGGGGTCCGCCCGCCGGCGGGTGCGCCGGTGGCCGCCGCGGAGGCACCCGGGGATTCCGGACCGCCGCCGGCCGCCGTCCTCCCGGACGCACCCGCCGCCTCGGACGACCCGGACGAGCCCGAGGGCTTGCCGGAGGATGCGCCGGCCGGCCTGCCGGAGGATCCGGACGGCGCACCGGGTTTCGTACCGGACGCCCCGGAGGACTTCCCGGACGTACTCCCCGCCGCCGGAGGCTCGGCGCCGGAGCGGCTCTGTGCCGGTAAGGCCGGGGCGGCGCCGGGCACGCGGGCCGGTGTCTGGGTGTGCACCGGCGCCCCGCCGGGACCGGCGGGGCGCCGCCCGGCTGGGGGCGTTCGAAGGAGGTCGGCTGCTCCGTCACGCGTGTCGAGTCCGTCCGTCCGGCGCTGTGCGCCCTGCGTGCACTTCGTCCCGCCGAGATTCCGATACCCGGAAAACAACTGCCGGGAACGGGATCCGCGTGTGGTCAGAGGATGTTTCTGTGCCGTAGGCCGACCGTGCCCGGCCCGTACCGGTGTTGCTGCCGTACCCCTCGATCACGTCCTGCCGCCCCTCGGTGACGTCCGGTCAAGCCCAGCGCGTGCTCCGGTAGTTGCCGCCCGGTCGATATCTGCTCCCTGTCTTGCGGAGGACGATCCTACGTTTCGTGCCCGGGGGCGCATCAAGGGTCTCATGAGGACACATGCGCGGGCGTGCGGTCCCAGTCCTGCGGCAACGACGGTACCGGCCAGGCCGGATCCGGGCGCCAGTTCGGCCAGTCCTCCGAGAAGGGAGGTCCCCAGGCGGTGATCACCTCCACCGCGGCCCGGCCGGCCTCGCGCACCCGTCCGGCCAGCGCGGAGTCCACCAGACCGTCCCGCTGCGCCTGCGCGAACTCGTCCTCGTCACGCCAGTGCCAGGTGCCGTCCGGCCGCACCGAGATGTCCAGGAAGTGATCCTCGGAGTCCACGCCGCCCGCCCAGCGGGTGAGCGGCTCCTCGAGATTCACGTACCAGTTCTTGAACCGCCAGCCCGGCTCCCAGAACAGCCACACCGACCAGGGGTCGCCGGGCCGGGCCAGCTTCAGCACGCCGGTGCCGGACCAGCGGTCCCGCCGCACCGTGCGCGGCTTGGTGTAACGGGTGGTCAGGGGCTCGCGGTGCACCGGTGTGCCGTCCGCGAGGACCGGTTTCACGCACTCGGTGCCCGGCGCCATCCACACCGCGAGCAGCTCCGCGTCGTCGCGTACGACCGTGACGGGGCGCGCGATGTGGAAGCGCGCGCCGCCGTTCTCCCGGTACCGCCACAGGATCTGTGTCCCGGGCGCCCAGAAGTCCGCCGTACCGCCCGCCTGCCCGCGCCTCACCGCTCCGCCCTCTGTCATGCGCAGATACTAGGTGCCACAGGCATACGACGCTGCGGCACCCGCCACGGTTCACCCGTGCCGGAGACGGCCGGACCGCGTCGTCACGGCCGTGTCATCCGCAGGACGTCCAGCGCCTCGTCGAGCTGCTCCACGGTGAGGTCGCCGCGCTCGACATATCCGCCCTCCAGCACCACCTGCCGGATGGTCTTCCGCTCTGCCAGCGACTTCTTGGCCACCTTCGCGGCCTCCTCGTAGCCGATGTACTTGTTGAGCGGGGTGACCACGGACGGCGAGGACTCGGCGTACTCGCGGGCCCGCTCGCGGTCGGCCTCGATCCCGTCCACGGTGCGGTCCGCCAGCAGCCGGGAGGCGCTGGAGAGCAGCCGGATCGACTCCAGCACGTTCTTGGCGATGACCGGCAGCATCACATTGAGCTCGAAGTTGCCGGAGGCGCCGGCGTGGGTCACGGTCGCGTCGTTGCCGATCACCTGGGCGCACACCATCAGCACCGCCTCCGGGATCACCGGGTTGACCTTGCCCGGCATGATCGACGAGCCGGGCTGCAGGTCGGGCAGGCGGATCTCGGCCAGCCCGGTGCGCGGGCCGGAGGACATCCACCGCAGATCGTTGGCGATCTTCGTCAGGCTCACGGCGATGGTGCGCAACTGGCCGCTGGTCTCCACGATCCCGTCGCGGGCGCCCTGCGCCTCGAAGTGGTCGCGCGCCTCGGTCAGCGGCAGGCCGGTGACCCGGGCGACCTCCTCGATCACGGCGGCGGAGAAGCCGGGCGGGGTGTTGATTCCGGTGCCCACGGCGGTGCCGCCGAGGGGAAGTTCGGCCAGGCGCGGCAGGGAGGCCCGGAGCCGTTCGACGCCGTACCGCACCTGCGCGGCGTAGCCACCGAACTCCTGGCCGAGCGTCACCGGGGTCGCGTCCATCAGGTGCGTGCGCCCCGACTTCACCACATCGGCGAACTCCTCGGCCTTGCGCTCCAGCGACGCGGCCAGATGCTCCAGCGCCGGGATCAGGTCCCGGGTGACGGCGGCGGTGGCCGCGATGTGGATGGAGGAGGGGAAGACGTCGTTGGACGACTGGGAGGCGTTGACGTGGTCGTTGGGGTGCACGTCCCGGCCGAGCCGCTCGCTCGCCAGCGTCGCGATGACCTCATTGGTGTTCATGTTCGACGAGGTGCCCGACCCGGTCTGGAACACGTCCACGGGGAAGTGCGCGTCCCACCGCCCCTCGGCGACCTCGCCGGCCGCCTCCTGGATCGCCTCGGCGATGTCCTTGTCCAGCACCCCGAGCCGGGCGTTCACCTTCGCCGCGGCGCCCTTGATCCGGGCCAGCGCCTCGATGTGCGCCCGCTCGATCCGCTGCCCCGAGACCGGGAAGTTCTCGACCGCCCGCTGCGTCTGCGCCCGCCACTTCGCATCCACGGGCACCCGCACCTCGCCCATGGAGTCGTGCTCGATCCGGTATTCGCTCATAACGGGTACAGCGCCCGAGCGCCCGGGGATGTTCCGCCCATTGACCCACCCGGGGGTCACCGAGCACCCCCGGCCCCGCGCCACCCCCGCGCCTTCCCCTTCCAGGGGGCCGCTCCCCAGCCCCCGGCGGCAGGGCGGGCTGAGGGCTGGGAGCGGGGGCGTGCTTGTGCTGTGAGGGGGCTTTGCCCCCAGCACCCCCGGTCGGGCCGGCCGACGCGGGGATGCGTTCTGGCGCGCTCGTGCCCCGGTCCTCGTCCCCGGGCCTCCGGTCGGGTCGGGGCCGGGCGGGGGTGCTCTTGCGCGTTGGCGCTTACGTGGGCTCCGCCCCCAGCCCTCCGGCGGCAGGCCGGGCCGGCCCGGAATCCGGGGGTGCTTGCGCGCTCGCGCCCGGGGGCTTTGCCCCCTGACACCCGGTCGGGCCGGCGGGCCCCGGCGCCGAGGTGGCCCATGTGCGCTCGCACGCCCGGGGGCTTCACCCCATGGCTCCGAGGCGATCCGAGGCTGGAGGGGCAGGACGCCGGTGCGTGCTCGTCTTCCGGGAAACCGGCTCGCCCTGTGTTACGTCCGGGAGAAGTGCGTCGGCGTCGGTGTCCGGGCCGGTCCGGGGGAGGGAGGAGGGCTGGGGGCTCTGCGTGCCGAGGTCGCGCGTGACCGACCGACGGGCGCCCCTCCGGCCGGGCGGCGCGCAACGGCCGGCGCGCGTCTGGCCGACGTATCACACGCTGCCCTGAAGCACACCGAGTGCAGCGAGTTGCCTGTTCGGTGCGCGTTCGAGGTGCCGAGGCGGGTGGTGGGGCAGGCCAGGGGGCGGGGGCGGAGCCCCCGGGGCGTCACCGCGGGCGGGCGTTGCGCCACACACCGTCAGACACGCGCCGTACGAGGCGACTTGCCGGTCCGGCGCGTGTCCGAGAAGCCGGGGGCCCGGAGGGCCGAGCCCCCGGACCTGTCGGACTCGCGGGTGGTCAGGAGAGGCCGGGGCCGCGGACCGGGATGGAGGTGAAGGTGGGAGCGGGGGACGGGTCCTGGAAGAAGTCGTTGCCCTTGTCGTCGACGACGATGAACGCGGGGAAGTCCTCGACCTCGATCTTCCAGACCGCCTCCATGCCGAGCTCCTCGTACTCGAGCACCTCGACCTTCTTGATGCAGTCCTGCGCCAGCCGGGCGGCCGGGCCGCCGATGGAGCCCAGGTAGAAGCCGCCGTGCGCGGCACACGCATCGGTGACCTGCTTGCTGCGGTTCCCCTTCGCCAGCATCACCTTGGAGCCGCCCGCGGCCTGGAACTGCTCCACGTAGGAGTCCATCCGGCCGGCGGTGGTCGGGCCGAAGGAGCCGGAGGCGTAGCCCTCCGGGGTCTTCGCCGGGCCGGCGTAGTAGACCGGGTGGTCCTTCAGGTACTGCGGCATCTCCTCGCCCGCGTCCAGCCGCTCCTTGATCTTGGCGTGCGCGATGTCCCGCGCCACGACCAGCGGACCGCTCAGCGACAGCCGGGTCTTCACCGGGTGCTTGGTCAGCTCCGCGAGGATCGCGTCCATCGGCTGGTTGAGGTCGATCTTGACGACCTCCCCCTCGTCCGCCAGCTGCTCGGGCGTGGTGTCCGGCAGGAACCGCGCCGGGTCCGTCTCCAGCTGTTCCAGGAAGACGCCCTCGGCGGTGATCTTCGCGACGGCCTGGCGGTCCGCCGAGCAGGAGACCGCGAGCGCGACCGGGCAGGAGGCGCCGTGGCGGGGCAGGCGGATCACGCGCACGTCGTGGCAGAAGTACTTGCCGCCGAACTGCGCCCCGATGCCGATCTTCTGCGTCAGCTCGAAGACCTTCTCCTCCAGCTCCTTGTCCCGGAAGCCGTGCCCCAGCTCGGAGCCCTCGGTCGGCATGTTGTCCAGGTAGTGCGCGGAGGCGTACTTGGCGGTCTTCAGCGCGTACTCGGCACTGGTGCCGCCGACCACGATCGCCAGGTGGTACGGCGGGCAGGCGGCCGTGCCGAGCGAACGGATCTTCTCCTCCAGGAACGTCATCATGGAGGCCTCGTTCAGGACCGCCTTGGTCTCCTGGTAGAGGAAGGACTTGTTGGCGGAGCCCCCGCCCTTGGCCATGAAGAGGAACTTGTACGCGTCGCCGTCGGTCGCGTACAGCTCGATCTGCGCGGGGAGGTTGGTGCCGGTGTTCTTCTCCTCCCACATGGTGAGCGGAGCCATCTGCGAGTAGCGCAGGTTGAGCTTCCGGTACGCGTCGTAGATGCCGCGGCTCAGCGCCTCCTCGTCCCGCCCCTGGGTCAGCACGTTCTGCCCGCGCTTGCCCATCACGATGGCCGTGCCGGTGTCCTGGCACATCGGCAGCACGCCCGCCGCCGCGATGTTGGCGTTCTTGAGCAGGTCCAGCGCCACGAACTTGTCGTTGCTGGACGCCTCCGGGTCGTCGATGATGCGGCGCAGCTGGGCCAGGTGGGCCGGGCGCAGATAGTGCTGGATGTCGCGGATGGCCTCCTCGGCGAGCTTGCGCAGCGCCTCCGGCTCCACCTTGAGGAAGGTCCGCCCGTCGGCCTCGAAGGTGGAGACACCTTCGGAGGTCACCAGCCGGTACGGGGTGGTGTCCTCTCCCGTGGGGAGCAGATCGGCGTACTCGAACTCAGGCATCGCGCCCATTCCTCACTCGACAGACGGCTGCCCGCCTCCGTCGGCGGGCGCCCACCAGCGTAAAACCTGCGGACCGCGGCTGAGCCTGTGAGGTAAGGCTCAGTTGCCGGACCACAGGGGGTGTCGCGATCTATCGTGTTTGGGTACGCTGCTGCCGTGGACCTTCAGAAGCACGCACCGCAGCAGGACAACGCACCGAGGCCCGCCGAGCTGCGGGCCTCGGACGCCGACCGTGACCGCATAGCCGAGCTTCTGCGCGAGGCCCTGGCCGAGGGCAGGCTGACCGCCGAGGAGCACGCCGAGCGGGTCGAGGGCGTGCTGGCCGCCAAGACGGTGGGGGAGCTCGAGACGTTCGTCCGCGACCTCCCGGCCGGCCACCAGCGCCGCCCTGCCCCCGCCCCGAGCCGTCCCGCGGCCGACGCCATCCCGGTCGACGCGGACGACAACGTCGTCGCGGTGTTCAGTGCCGCCGTCCGCAAGGGCCGCTGGCGCGCGGGCCGCCGCATCCACGCGTACGCGATCTTCGGCAGCGTGGAGATCGACCTGAGCGAGGCGCTCTTCGATCACCAGCAGGTCGTGATCAAGGCGTTCTCCGTCTTCGGCAACGTCGAGGTCCGCGTCCCGGAGAACGTCTCGCTGCGCGGCCTGGGTGGCGGCGTGCTCGGCAACTTCGAGGTGGCCTCGCTCGACGCGGAGGACCCCGAGGCGCCGGTGGTCTACGTCGACGGCTGGGCGGTCCTGGGCAATGTGGAGGCGCGCCCGAAGCGGGGCAAGCTGGTCGCCGACATCATGGACAAGGTGCAGCGCTCGCTGGACCGCGCACACCATCGCGGCATGCGCAAGCATCTCGGGCACTGACGGCAGGCGCGAACAACCCTTCCACTACTGATGATTTCGGGCGTATCGGTTATTTGTGGCGCATGTGGGCGTAGGTCGCCGGGGTGAAGGCAAGCATTCAGCCGCCGGTCGCCGGTCGCCGTTCGCCGGCCGCCCGAGGGCATCGGCCGGCCGCATCGGCCGGCGGCAACGGCCGTCCCCGCGGCCTCCCGTGCCACTGAACGCGGTTCCCGTACCGGGCGGTTGGGGACTCAGTGCATAGGCACGCGCACAACGGGTAAGCCTTGCTGCATCGTCTCCAGGAGGGCGCCGCGGGACTCACGCGGAGCCCGGCACACCCGGCACGCCCGCTCGCGGCGTTGCCGAACCGCCCTCGCGGGCCGGCCGCGGGGGACGGCTCGGCGCCGCGGTGTCGGACGCACCGGTCACTCCGGGCTCACCACGTGGATCTCGCAGCCCCCTCCAGCCGCGAAGCCGTCGTCAGGAGTTGACCGTGCTGCAACCGCCGCATTCGTCCCTGCAGGTAGCTGCCGTTCCGGCCCAGCGGGTGCCAGCGCGCGACAGGGACCAAGACACCCCCTGGCACACCGAGGCGGTGTGCCGCCGCGACGAGGCCGGTCTGTTCTTCGCCCCGTCGAAGGAGCCCACCGCGGCCCGCCTCTCCCGCGAGGAGGCGGCCAAGCGGGTCTGCGCCCGCTGTCCGGTCATGGTGGAGTGCCGCGAGCACGCCCTTCTCCAGCCCGAGCCCTACGGCGTCTGGGGCGGCCTGACCGCGGCCGAGCGCCGCGTGGTCCTGGCCCGCCGCCGGCGGCGTGAGATGGAGCTGAAGAAGGCCGCCCGCACGACGAACCGCATAGCCGCGGCCGGCTGATCCCGCACCGGAGCAGCGGGCGCACGCGACCGGACACGGGAACGACAACCCGGGAACGACCGCCCGGGAAGCGACCGCACGAGACAACTGCACGAGACAACTGCACGGGAAGCGACCGCACGAGACACGAGACAACTGCACGAGGCGCCGAGGAGGCAGCCGCACCAGAACGGCCGTACGGCCCCGGCCGTACGAAGAGGGCACCCCCTCCGCACAGGGGGTGCCCTCTCATGTCACCGGGCCGAAGCCCTGCCTCACTTGGCCCGGTCGAAGTCGATCGCGCTGTAGGCCCGCAGCTTGCTCAGCCGGTGCTCGGAGTCGATCCGCCGCACCGTTCCCGACTTGGAGCGCATCACGATGGAGTCGGTGGTGGCCGTCTCCGACCGGTACCGCACGCCCCGCAGCAGCTCGCCGTCGGTGATGCCGGTGGCCACGAAGAACACGTTGTCCCCGGTGACCAGATCCTCCGTCGTCAGCACCTTGTCCAGGTCGTGCCCCGCGTCGACGGCCCGCTGCCGCTCCTCCTCGTCCTTGGGCCAGAGCTTGCCCTGGATCGTCCCGCCCAGGCACTTCACGGCACAGGCCGAGATGATGCCCTCGGGGGTGCCGCCGATGCCGAGCAGCAGATCGATGCCGGTGCCCTCGCGCAGCGCCAGGATCGAGCCCGCCACGTCACCGTCCGAGATCAGCTTGATCCGCGCCCCGGTCTCCCGGATCTCCTTGATGATGCCCTCGTGCCGCGGCCGGTCCAGGATCACCACGGTGACGTCCTCGGGCGTGCCCCGCTTCGCCTTGGCGACCCGGCGGATGTTCACGCTCACCGGCGCGTTGATGTCGACGAAGTCCGCCGCCTCGGGCCCGGTGACCAGCTTGTCCATGTAGAAGACCGCCGACGGGTCGAACATCGAGCCGCGCTCGGCCGCCGCGAGGACCGAGATGGCGTTGGTCATGCCCTTGGCGGTCAGTGTCGTGCCGTCGATCGGGTCGACGGCGATGTCGCACTCCGGTCCGGTCCCGTCACCCACGCGCTCGCCGTTGTAGAGCATCGGGGCCTCGTCCTTCTCGCCCTCGCCGATGACGACCACGCCGTTCATCGAGACGGTGGAGACGAGCGTGCGCATGGCGCGCACCGCGGCCCCGTCGGCGCCGTTCTTGTCCCCTCGGCCGACCCAGCGGCCGGCGGCCATCGCCGCGGCCTCCGTCACCCGCACCAGTTCCAGGGCGAGGTTGCGGTCGGGGGCCTCGGAGGGCACATCGAGCTCGGACGGCAAGTGGTGATGATCGGTCATCGGAGCGCACCTTTCTGTACGACGACGGCCGGATGAGGGTGTGGGCCCGACTCTATCGTTAGGCAGACAAAATGAGCAGGGGACCCCACGGATGAGCGCTCCGGACACCTGCGACGATAGGGGCGTGGCAGGAAAGAGCAGCGTGCAGAAGTCGGCCCGGGACATGATCCTCTCCCTGGGCCTCATCGGTCTGGTGGCGGGAGTGGTCTGGCTGTTCCTCCCGCACGACGACAGCGACCCGGAGCTGAAGCGGGTGGACTACCGGGTCGAGCTGCTCACCGCCCGCCGCGCCGCCTCCTACCCGGTGGCCGCCCCCGAGGGCCTGCCGAAGACCTGGAAGGCGACCTCCGTGCGCTACCGCGGCGAGGAGGGCGAGGCCTGGCACCTCGGCTTCCACACCCCGGAGGGCGAGTACATCGGGGTGGAGCAGTCCACGCGCAAGCCGGTGCTGTTCATCGAGGAGGCGACCCAGGGCGCCGAGAAGACGGACGTCACCCAGGAGATCAACGGCGAGACCTGGACGCGCTACGACGGGGACCACTACGACGCGCTGGTCCTCGAGGGCAAGGACGGCGCGACCACGGTGGTGACCGGCACGGCGCCCTTCGGGCAGCTGGCGAAGATGGCACAGGCGCTGCGCACCGAGTGAGCCGCCGGCAGGCAGACGCGACAGGGCCCTCGCGGATCGCTCCGCGAGGGCCCTGTTCCGTGACCGGGTGAGTGTGCGGCCGGCGGCCGGTCTTCCGCCTGGGGTGCTTCCGCGTGGGGCGGTACGCCCGGCGGAGTCGGACGCGGCGGTGCGTCCTGCGGTCCTGCGCGGTCAGACCTCGCTGACGACCTGCTCGTACTCCAGCCGCGGGCTGCGCGGGAACCAGGCGTCCGGGCCGGGACGGCCGATGTTGACGATCATCAGCGGGGTGTGGTCGTCGTCCAGGAACTCCTTGCGGACGCCCTCGTGGTCGAACCCGGTCATCGGCCCGGCGGCCAGCCCCGCGGCCCGCACGCCGATGATGAAGTAAGCGGCCTGCAGGGCGGCGTTCAGCGCGGCGGACTTCTCCCGGACCGGGCGCTCGGCGAAGAAGAGGTCCTTGGCCTGCGGGAAGTGCGGCAGCAGGGCGGGCAGTTCCTCGTGGAACTCGTTGTCCGCGGAGAGGATCGCGACCAGGGGCGCGGACGCGGTCTTGGCCCGGTTGCCCTCGGCCAGGTGCGGCAGCAGCCGCTCGCGGGCCTCGGTGGAGCGGACCAGGGTGATCCGCAGCGGGCACTGGTTGAAGGCGGTGGGGCCGTACTTGACCAGGTCGTGGATCGCCCGCACCTGCTCCTCGGTCACCGGTTCGTCGGTGAACGTATTGGCGGTGCGCGCCTCGCGGAACAGCAGGTCCTGGGCGGCCGGGTCAAGAGCAAGTGACATTGCGTGAACCTTCTCGGTGGTGCGGTTGACGCATCCGACCGTACGCCCAAAGAAGTTCAACGCTCAACAAAATCTGGGCTGTGGTGATCCACTTCACAGGTCCCGTCCCCGGCACCGCGCCGCCGGCGGGCTACGCGTCCTCGCCCGCGTCCTCGGCCTCCGCCTCCTCCGCCAGCGCCGCGTCCAGCCGGGCCCGCGCACCCTCCAGCCAGCGCCGGCACACCTTGGCCAGCTCCTCGCCGCGCTCCCACAGCGCCAGTGACTCCTCCAGCGTCGTGCCGCCCGCCTCCAGGCGCCGCACGACCTCGATCAGCTCGTCCCTGGCCTGCTCGTACCCCAGTGCCTCGGCCACCGCCGCCTGCTCCGTCCCGCCGGTCACCGTCTGCTCCGTCTCGCCGGTCATCAGCCCACCCTACGCATCCACGCGGACCGTGAACTCGCCCTCCGACACCCGGGCCCGCAGCGCCTCGCCGGGCCGCACCTCTTCCGCCGAGCGCACCGCATGTCCGTCGGAGCGCTGCAGCACGGCGTAGCCGCGCTTCAGCGTCGCTGCGGGGGAGAGGGCCACCACCCGCGCATGCGTGTGGGCCAGCTCCGAGTCCGCCCGGTCGAGCTGGTGCCGCAGACAGCGCCTGCTCCGCTCGATCAGCGCGGTGACCTCCTCCGCACGGACGTCGATCATCCGGTGCGGATCCTGTATCGAGGGCCGGGCCAGAGCGTGCGCCAGGCCCCGCTCCTCGCGGTCCAGGAACGCCTCCACACAGCGCCGCGCCCGGTCCCGCAGCATCCGCACCCGCTCGAACTCCTCACCCACGTCCGGCACGACCTTCTTGGCCGCGTCCGTCGGCGTGGAGGCGCGCAGATCGGCGACGTAGTCGAGCAGCGGATTGTCCGGCTCGTGACCGATCGCCGAGACCACCGGCGTACGGCAGGCGGCCACCGCGCGCACCAGCTGCTCGTCGGAGAACGGCAGCAGATCCTCCACGCTGCCGCCGCCGCGCGCCACGATGATCACGTCCACCTCGTCGATGTCGTCCAGCTCCTTCACCGCCTGGACGACCCCCGGCACCGCGTGCACCCCCTGCACCGCCACATTGCGCACCTCGAAGCGGACCGCGGGCCAGCGGTGCCGGGCGTTCTCCAGCACGTCCCGCTCGGCGGCCGAGGCACGCCCGCACACCAGCCCGACCAGCTGCGGCAGGAACGGCAGCGGCTTCTTGCGCTCCTCCGCGAACAGACCCTCCCGCGCCAGCGACTTCTTCAGCTGCTCGAGGCGGGCCAGCAGCTCCCCGACCCCCACCGGACGGATCTCGGCCGCCCGCAGCGACAGCTGCCCGCGCGGCGCGTACCACTCCGGCTTGCAGTGCACGATCACCCGCGCACCCTCGCTCACCACGTCCGCCACCGCCTCGAACACCTGCCGGCGGCAGGTCACGCCCACGGAGATGTCGTACGACGGGTCGCGCAGCGTCAGGAACACCATGCCCGCACCGGGCCGCCGCGACAGCTGGGTGATCTGCCCCTCGACCCACACCGCGCCGAGCCGGTCGATCCAGCCTCCGATGAGCCGCGACACCTCGCTGACCGGCAGAGGTGATTCCGCAGACGTTGTGACAGCCATGCCCGCGAGAGTAGTGCGCCGCACCGACAGCGCACCGTGACCGCCCCGCGCCCGCCCCCCATCCCTCTCCGCGACCGGTCCCTCTGCCCGCCGCGCCCGGTCGCTCCGCCACCTCGCGCCCGGTCCTCTGCCGCCGCTGATCCGGGCGAGGGGGCCCGGCCCTTACGATGGACCGCATGACTGCTTCGCCTGGCCGCCGTGTCCTGCTCGCCGCCCCCCGGGGCTACTGCGCGGGTGTGGACCGCGCCGTGATCGCCGTCGAGAAGGCTCTCGAGCAGTACGGTCCGCCCGTCTACGTCCGGCACGAGATCGTGCACAACAAGTATGTGGTGCAGACCCTGGAGAAGAAGGGCGCCATCTTCGTCGAACGGACGGAGGAGGTCCCGCCGGGCAACATCGTGATGTTCTCCGCGCACGGCGTCGCCCCCGTCGTGCACGAGGAGGCCCGGCGCGGCCGGCTCGCCACCATCGACGCCACCTGCCCGCTGGTCACCAAGGTCCACAAGGAAGCGGTCCGGTTCGCCAAGGAGGACTACGACATCCTCCTGATCGGACACGAGGGCCACGAGGAGGTCATCGGCACCTCCGGCGAGGCCCCCGAGCACATCCAGCTGGTCGACGGCCCGGGCGACGTGGAGAAGGTCGAGGTCCGCGACCCGAACAAGGTCGTCTGGCTCTCCCAGACCACGCTCAGCGTCGACGAGACCATGGAGACCGTCGACGCCCTCAAGGAGAAGTTCCCGCAGCTGGTCTCCCCGCCCAGCGACGACATCTGCTACGCCACGCAGAACCGCCAGCTCGCGGTCAAGCAGATGGGCGCCCAGGCCGACCTGGTGATCGTGGTCGGCTCCCGCAACTCCTCCAACTCCAAGCGGCTGGTCGAGGTCGCCAAGCTGGCCGGCGCCCGCGAGGCGTACCTGGTGGACTTCGCCGACGAGATCGACGAGGCCTGGCTGGAGGGCGTCACCACGGTCGGCGTCACCTCGGGCGCCTCGGTGCCGGAGGTGCTGGTCGAGCAGGTTCTGGAGTGGCTCGCCCAGCGCGGCTTCGAGGACGTGGAGATCGTCAAGGCCGCCGAGGAGTCCATCACCTTCTCGCTGCCCAAGGAGCTGCGCCGCGACCTGCGTGAGGAGGCCGCCGCCCTGGTGGCCGAGCGGGGCGGCGCCGGGAGCGGCGAGCCCGCGGCCGAGTGACCGCGGCGTCCGCCCCGCCCGTCACGGAAAGTGCCGCATCGTCACGGAGGGTGCTGGAGGTCACGGAGATCGACTCCGTGACCTTCCGTGGTCCGTCGTAACGTAAGGCTATGCAGATCTTCGGCGTGGACATCGGCGGATCCGGGATCAAGGGCGCCCCGGTCGATCTGGACAAGGGGGATCTGGCGCAGGAGCGCCACAAGGTCCTCACCCCGCACCCGGCCACGCCCGACGCGGTGGCCGACGGCGTCAAGCAGGTCGTCGACCACTTCGGCTGGACCGGCCCGGTCGGCATCACCTTCCCCGGCGTGGTCACCGACGGCGCCACCGTCCGTACCGCCGCCAACGTAGACAAGAGCTGGGTCGACACCGACGCGCGCGTCCTGCTCGGCGACCGTCTCGGCGGCCTGCCGGTGACCGTGGTCAACGACGCGGACGCCGCCGGCATCGCCGAGATGCACTTCGGCGCGGGCCGCCACCACCGGGGCACCGTCATCGTGCTGACCTTCGGCACCGGCATCGGCAGCGCCCTGTTCACGGACGGGGTACTCGTCCCCAACACCGAGCTCGGCCATCTGGAGCTGCGCGGCCACGACGCGGAGAAGCGCGCCTCCAGCAAGGCCAAGGAGGACCACGACCTGTCCTGGGAGGAATGGGCCCGCCGGGTGAAGAAGTACCTGGCCCACGTCGAGATGCTGTTCTCGCCGGAGCTGTTCATCATCGGCGGGGGCGTCAGCCGCAAGGCGCACAAGTTCCTGCCGCACATCAAGGGCATCAAGGCCGAGATCGTCCCCGCCCAGCTGCAGAACAACGCGGGCATCGTCGGAGCGGCGATGCGAGCGGCCACCGGCGTCTGACCGGCCGGCGACCGGGAGCCGGCCCGAAGCGGCGCCGGCCTCCCTCGGGTCACGGGTGCACGCACCCGGTCAGCGGCGCACGTGCCCGGACCCGGACCCGGCCCTCCGCCCGGCCCTCCGCTCCCGGCGGATCATGCGCATCCGCCGCACCAGAACGATCACCCCCGCCACCAGCGTCCCCCCGTACAGCCACCCGGCCTGGGTCGCGAGACCGGTCACCAGCCCCATCAGCCTGCTGCCCGTGCTGCCGTCGCCCCGCTCGGCGACCGGTACCAGCCCCACCAGGAAGCCCACCGGCACCACCACCGGCGCGGTGAGCAGATCACCGCGGCGCACCCACAGCGCCGTCAGCGCGCACACCGGCAGGAACAGCACCCCGTACACCGTCTGGGCCGCCCGCCCGAACAGCGCGCCGGCGAGCAGACCGAGCACCAGCAGCGCCGCGATGCAGAAGAGCCCGGTGCCGAGCCCGGTGAGCCGGGGACCGGGAAACCGGCGGGCGGCCGCGGTGGCGGCGGCCGGCCGGCGCTGTACGGGACGCGGCGCGCGGGCCGCCGGCCGGGACGTCCGCGGGGACCGGGAGACGCCGCCCCCGGTGGCCCGCCCCGCCTGCGGAGGCACCGGCGCCGGCTTCCGGGGTGCCGGAGCCCGCTTCCTGGCCGGCGCCTGCCCCGGCGCACGGGCCGGCGAGGGTGCCGCCCTGGCCTGCCGGGCGGCCCTGCCCGCCCCGGAAGGTCTGGCCTCGGGCCCGTCCCGTCGCGGCGGGTACTGCGCGGATCGCGTCCTAGGTTGCTCCACTGGACCAACTTAGGTCGGCTTATGTGCCGAATAGCCCGACAGACACGCCGGGGTACCGCCACGACCAGGCGTTCGATACGCCGCCGGGGTGGGCGCGGTCACGCCGTAGACTGGTGGATCGGCCCGCGCGGACCAGTCGGCAGGCCGAGCACCCCCATCCTGATCCAGTCCTGAATCCAGTCCTGAAGCCAGTCCTGATCCAGTTCTCATCCTCACGTACGGGAAGTCGCAAACGTGTCGCTCACGATCGGAATCGTCGGTCTGCCGAATGTCGGCAAGTCGACCCTGTTCAACGCCCTGACCAAGAACGACGTGCTGGCGGCCAACTACCCGTTCGCCACCATCGAGCCGAACGTCGGCGTGGTCGGCGTCCCCGACCCCCGGCTGCAGAAGCTGGCGGAGATCTTCGGCTCGCAGCGGATCCTCCCGGCGACGGTCGACTTCGTGGACATCGCGGGCATCGTGCGCGGCGCCTCCGAGGGCGAGGGCCTGGGCAACAAGTTCCTGGCGAACATCCGTGAGTCCGACGCGATCTGCCAGGTGATCCGTGCCTTCAAGGACGAGAACGTCGTGCACGTGGACGGCAAGGTCTCGCCGAAGGACGACATCGAGACGATCAACACCGAGCTGATCCTGGCCGACCTGCAGACCATCGAGAAGGTCCTGCCGCGCCTGCAGAAGGAGTCGCGGATCAAGAAGGACGTGGCTCCCAAGGCCAAGGCGGTCGAGGAAGCCAAGGAGATCCTGGAGAAGGGCGACACCCTCTTCTCGCAGGGCATCGTCCAGGGCAGCGAGCGCGCCGAGCTGTTGCACGACCTGCACCTGCTCACCACCAAGCCCTTCCTCTACGTCTTCAACGTCGACGAGGACGAGCTGGTCGACGAGGACTTCAAGAACGAGCAGCGCGCGCTGGTCGCCCCCGCCGAGGCGATCTTCCTCAACGCCAAGCTGGAGGCGGAGCTCGCCGAGCTGGACGAGGAGGAGGCCCTGGAGCTGCTCCAGTCCGTCGGCCAGGACGAGCCCGGCCTCGCCACCCTCGCCCGCGTCGGCTTCCAGACCCTCGGCCTGCAGACCTACCTCACCGCGGGCCCCAAGGAGTCCCGCGCCTGGACCATCAAGAAGGGCGCGACCGCCCCGGAGGCCGCCGGAGTCATCCACACCGACTTCCAGAAGGGCTTCATCAAGGCGGAGGTCATCTCCTTCGACGACCTCGTCGAGGCCGGCTCGGTCGCCGAGGCCCGCGCCCGCGGCAAGGCCCGCATGGAGGGCAAGGACTACGTGATGCAGGACGGCGACGTGGTGGAGTTCCGCTTCAACGTGTAGCGGGTTCCGTGGCTCAGCATCGCTGATCTAGCAAACATGCAGGTCAGAGGGGGTCTACCTCTTCGAGGTTAGGCCCCCTTCTTGTGCCCGTGCTGACTTGGTGCTGACCTGTCGGCACCGCTCATCACCCCTCTGCATCCCTCCCGTGCTGGTTTGGTGCTGACCCGGCCCCTTATGTCGGGCGCCGAGGCAGGCGGCCCGCACTCCCCGCCCTCGCTGTCGGTGCCGCGTGGGAGACTCCACGCATGTTGCGTGAGCCAGAAGAAGTGACCATCAGCGAGACCGGGCAGGTAACCCTTCCGCTGGGGCTCCTCGCGCAAGCGGGCGTCTCTCCGGGGACGCCTGTGGTCGCGTACAGCACGGGGGACGGTCGGATCGTGCTCCGCCGCCATGAGGATGCGGTGCGGGAGCTGATCGAACAGGGGAGACTCGACTAAGGGATCGCCGTCTCGCCCTGGTCGGCGAGGCGGAAAATGGGTGGAAAAGGCGGCAAAGTCCGGAACTGCGGCTTTGCTCACGCCTCATTCAGGCAACCCCTTCAGTCGGCTGCCCGCGCTACCTGTTCCCATACCTTCCAGCCGTTCCCTCACGACCTGACTTACTCTCTCTGCAGCCTGCGACGCGTCTTCGTGTTCCCAGAGACGTACGACCTTCCAGCCATGCTCTTCGAGCGTGGCTGTCGTTTCCGCGTCTCGGGCTTGGTTTCCCGCGATCTTGTCTTTCCAGAATTCCGCACGCTTTGAGGCAGGGCGATAGTGCTCCGGACAGCCATGCCAGAAACATCCATCGACAAACACAGCTACGCGGGCTTTCGGGAATACGATGTCGGCCGTTCTGCGCAACTCCGGTATCGGCCGTGTGGAAACCCGATAGCGAAGTCCCTTACGGTGAAGTGCTGACCGAAGAAGGCGTTCCGGTTTCGTGTCTCTTCCCTTGTTGGCCTGCATCACCGCCCGGGACGCGAGAGACGACGCCCAGGAACTGGATGGAACCTCTTCGGTAGTGACGTACCCGGCGGCACGGGCCATTTCCCAGGCTGTTTTAAGGTTGGCGGCACGAGTCGAGGCATCCACCTCGCCTACGTACCGCTCGCGCGTTTCCCCCGCTTGTGACCACCGCAGGTAGGCACGGATACGGCGTTGCTTGCGGTACAGGCGTAGGGCGATGGAGGCGCGCGCGTATCGCCCCTCACCCAAGCTGACGGCGCGCATATGGGAGCCGCCGGCGGCCCGATCCTGCTCAGCCGCGCGAGCGTGTTTGCTCATGCCGGCTTTCGGCTTCCAGGCCGTATCGGCGGGGACGCGCTCCTTCCAGTGCCGCCGCTGATCACTCGCGGTCTCTGTCACTGCCTCTTCTCCGCGTCCGCTAGCGCAGCCGCCACCGCCCTCGCGAAGGCTGCTCCGAGCTTGACAGGGACGGCGTTGCCGAGCTGGCGCATCTTCTCGCCGCGTGGCCCCTCAAGGACCCAGCGGTCAGGGAACGTCATGACCCGCGCGGTCTCGCGCACCGTCATATACCGGTAGCCGGTTCCATCGTATTCGGGGTCGTCCAATCGCATCACGGACTCCCCACCGGGGACACCGTGAACACCAGCCTTCACAGTTTTCGCCGGGCGATCCAGGAGATTAGGAGTGTGACCTGGGTACATTCGCGCCCCTGGCCACCCGAAGTGATCCGGAATTTCGCCAACCTGCCGCTTCGGCTTAAGCGCCTCCACCGGAATGGGAGGAAGTGGCTTACCCTCGTTCTCGTCGATCCCCGCGATGGCGTCCCTGAGTGTACGCCAGGGCTTCAGCTTCAGCTTTTCCTTAACTTTCTCGTTCTCAAGGTCGAGATCGGGCAGGTTCTCGATGACGCGCTTCTTCACGTCGTCGTCTACCTCCGTATGCCTGTCCCAGTACGGCCCGCCATCCCGCATTGAATGAATCAGGGCCTCTTCCGAGTACTCCGGCTTGGGGCGATACTTCTCCCAGTCGATTCCGAGGTCCGCGCGGAAGGCAACGATAATCACCCGATGGCGAATCTGTGGGACACCGTAGTCAGCCGCGTTGACGGGCATGTGAGTCACCACATAGCGCTCGGACGGATCGGTGTCATCGTTGGCGATGGCCTTCGCTAGAGCCTCGTCGTGTTCCTCCCATGTCGCCCCGTCTCGCGTGAGGAAGGGGAGTGTCAGTTCACGCTTGATGTACTCGAAGTACGGGGCGAACGAAGGGCGTAGAAGGCCGCGGACGTTCTCGCAGATGACCGCTTTGGGCTTCAGTTCACGGATGGCGCGGAACATCTGAGGGAACATGTTGCGTTCGTCCTCGTCGCCCCTGTGTACGCCGCCCAGGCTGAACGGCTGGCACGGTGGACCTCCGGCGATGACATCGACGGGCTCCTTCACCTCTTTGGTGAAGTCGATCTCCCGGACGTCTCCCTCGATGAGCGGCCAGGGGCGGGCGGGCCTGTCGCCGTTGGCGGGCTCCGCCGGGTTGCTCCGTAGGGTCTCGCACGCCCGCTTGGCGAACTCGTTGACCAGCAGTGGACGGAAGCCCGCCGAGTGCACGGCCATCGCTAGCCCCCCACCGCCGGCGAACAACTCGACACAGGTCCCCACCTCTCGGCGGGCTTCTCGCAGCTCAGACATGGGAGAAGCGTACCGCGGAGTTGTTGATCATTGTGTCGACTTCAGTAACTTTCTTCTCACGACCCACCGGATCACCGGATAGGCTGACGGCGATCACGCGTTCGGGAGGGTTTCACTCGCATGGCCAGCCGGTTCAGCAGTCAGTTCCGCCTCAGCATCACGCAAGCTCTCGGGGATCAACTGGCGGAAGCGCTTGGAAAGCTGACACGTGCTCCACTCACTCGGCACAACCTCGATCTGCTGGACGAGCAGGCGGAAGCCGAGCGGCTGGCCAGCAAGTCCGGCGTGTACCAGCTCTATCGCGGCGACAAGCTCGTGTATGTAGGGAAGGCCGATAAGCCTCTTCCTGCTCGGCTTGGCAACCATCTTCGGAAGATCTCTGGTCGCCGGAACATCTCCCTCAATGAGATCACTTTCAAGTGCCTCTATGTCGCCGAGGATTTCACTGCGGTCGCTCCCGAAAAGCTGCTCATTAAGAAGTATAAGGCGGACGGTCATATCCCCTGGAACGCTAACGGGTTCGGCAACAAGGACCCCGGGCGCAATCGTGACCGAACAGTCTTGAAAGCCAACCACTTTGACATGCTATTCCCGATTGACCTGGACCGCAGGGCTGAGAACCTGACTCGCGGGGAGCAGAGGCTGTCAGACCTGCTTCAGTCGATAAAGGATGGTCTTCCTTACAATTTCCGCTTCCAGGAGAGTCCTCAGTTCGATGAGATCTCCGTGTTCGTGCCGTCAGTCGACATGACGGCGGACGAGGTCTTCCGCCTCGTCGCGGCGCAATTGCCGGATACCTGGCAGATCAGCGCCCTCATGGGCTACGTGATCATGTACGACGACAAGCGGGTGGACTACCCGAGCGCGTGGCGTTACTACCGAGGCTCCGAGGTCGTGGCGCACCAGCCAGCTTCCAAACCCGCCAACAGTAAGGACGAGGAGCCGGAGGACGACGAGGAGGAAGAGGCGCGCTCGTTCTGACGTCCTTTGCAGGTGATTCGTGGGCGGTTCGTCTTGACACCAGCCAAGATCATCCGCAGGTGGCGGCCCGACGGGCAACTTCCTGCTCGATGGCGGTAGTTACGGCGGGCCACGGGACGGGAAGCGGAGTGATCGTCGTCCAGTACTGGTGCGATGCTCGAACCACGGCGCTCGCTCCGAGACCTACAGCCCCTGGGGTCATCGCGCCCAGGACCCGACGGGTCACCCCGCCCGCGCCGCGTGCGGCCGGCGTGATGCCGTTGCCCAGGAGGAGCGTCGCCGTGCGAAGCGCGTCTAAGGTGGGAGCGGGGGCGGCTCCGGCAAGAGAGCCGAAGATCAGTTCCTTCCAGCTCCGCAGCGTCCGGGCCCAAGCTAAGCGTTCAAGGCCCGTGCCCAGGTCGACGGCCATGCGTTGAGGGTTCTCTCTGTTCCAGAGGAGCACGATGTCGCCGAGCGTGAGGTCCAGGTGGCGGAACATGAGGGTCACGCCGGCCACCTGGCGGCGGTGCCAGACCTTCAGCTGACCGTAGAGGCTGAGATGCCGGGCATGGAAGCCGAGTCGTGAGAGGACGTAGAGCCAGTCGTCGAGGACGGCGGCGTACTCGTCGATGCTCTGTATCGGCTGGACGCGCGAGACGTTGACGAAGGAGGTCAGGTAGCCGTCGAGGAGCTCTCCCGTGGCGTCTCGCTCCCCGGTGAAGCGGACCACCGGTTGCGGAATGAATCCACTGCGGTAGGTCACGGGACGGCCGTCTTTGAGGAGGGGGTCGAGGGCTTGGACCGCCGAGATGGCCAGCTCGGTTTCCCTTCCCCAGCGAAGCGGGATGCACGCGTCGCGAGGAACGCCGCGGGCCGCGAAGGCGTCTTCCAAGGTGGCCAGGAGCTCGGCCCACGAAGGCGGCCGGCGAGGCGGCGCGTACGGTGACCCTCGGCGACGGTGGCGGATCTCAAGATCCGTGCCCTCGAACGTGAACTCCCAGGCTGATCCGAGGACTTGGCGAAGGGCGGTTGATACCTGATGCGTGGGCCCCCCGGTCAGCATCAGCGTGCCGCCATCGCCTCGAAGTGCCGCGTCGGGTCGAAGCGATGCTGGCCTATGGCTTGGACCTGAGCGTGATCCAGTGCGGAGGCGCGCTCGATCGCCTCGGCGAGGGCCTGCGATGCCGTCTCGTCGTCAGCGTCGGGCGGGACGACCGTCGTGGCGCCCGTGCGGTCACAGAGCGCGGCTTGGGCGCAGGTTCCGTCCCGCCAGGTCAGTGCGGCCATGGGCGTTCCCGCTCGGAGCGATTCGCCGAAGACGGCGGCGCCCGCTTCCACGTAGGTGCGGTCGTAGGTGTAGACGAACAGGGATGCCTCGCGGATGGCGGCTGTCTTCGCCGGGCCGCCGAGTTCCCCGACCCACTCCACGTGGTCTGCGGAGAAGAGCTTTTCGTGGCTCCGTACGTAGTCCTCGCTGAAGACGGGGCCGACGACGCGGATGCGATGGCCGAGTATCTGAGCGGCTCGCACCGCGAGGTGGGGAGCCTTCTCCTCGTCGATACGGCCGAGCCACACGAGGTCTCGTCCCTTGGTGGCCGGCGGTTCCTCCTCGTGGAGGCCGAGGTGGACAGCAAGTTCCTGAACGGGCTGGTGGGCGGCGTAGCGCTCGATCATCTCGGGCGAGTAGCAGTACAGGCGGGATCGCTTGCCGTCGAACGCGGATTCGGCGTGTTGGAAGACCGGGGAATGCTGGAACGTGGCTACGTCGCAGTCGAGTTGGGTCCAGGTGCGGACCCAGGCGGGCAATGACGGGTACTCGTGGCCGACGATCAGGAGGTCGTAGCCGGCGGCTTTGAGCTCACGCTCGGCCAGCGAGCCGGGCGTGATGTCTTCGAGGCGGACCGGCTTGCGGACCCATTCGGCTTCCAGTTCCGGGAGCCATCCCGGGCCCAGGAGGCGTACGTCGGCGCCTGCGGCTCGGGCGCCTACTGCGACCGCCCAGAGCCATCGTTCGATCCCGCCGTATCCGGCAGGGGGGAATGCGTAGCTGCCAGGAAAGTCGCAGACGCCGACAAGCACTATGCCTCCGGTGTTCCGTCCGCCGGGATCCGGCGGAAGCCGAGGTACGGGACGAGTGATTCGGGCAGGACGATCGAGCCGTCCTGTTGCTGGCACTGTTCGAGCAGAGCGGCGAGGGTGCGGCCGATCGGAAGGCCCGAGCCGTTGAGCGTGGCGACCAGCTTGGGCTTTCCGTCCGTGCCGCGGGTGCGGATGTTCGCGCGGCGGGCCTGGAAGGTGCCGAAGTTGGAGACCGAGGAGATCTCGCGGTAGGTGTTCTGGCTCGGGAACCAGACCTCCAGGTCGTAGGTGAGCTGGGCGGCGAAACCCGTGTCACCTGCTGCGAGGGTGACCACGCGGTATGCGAGCCCCAGCTCCTTCAGGCACGCCTCGGCGTGGCCGATCATCTTCTCCAGCTCGGCGTCGGCGTCCTCCGGGGCGCAGATCCGGACCATCTCCACCTTGCCGAACTGGTGCTGGCGGATGAGCCCCCGGGTGTCGCGGCCGTACGAGCCGGCCTCCGAGCGGAAGCACGGCGTGTGGGCCGTGAGGGCGACCGGAAGTTCCGAGGGCGGGATGATCTCGTCGGCGTAGAGGTTGGTGAGGGGGACCTCAGCCGTCGGGATCAGGAACAACTCTCGATCCGCGGTGCCGGTCTTGAACAGGTCTTCCTCGAACTTCGGGAGCTGGCCCGTGCCGGTCATGGTCTTCCGGGTGACGAGGAACGGCACCGCGTGTTCGACGTAGCCGTGACGGCGGGTGTGCAGGTCGAGGAAGAGCGCCGCGAGGGCACGCTCAAGGGCCGCACCCGCCCCTCGCGATACCGCGAAGCGGGGGCCCGACAGCTTCGTCGCTCGGGCGAAGTCGAAGATGCCAGTGGCCTCGCCAAGATCGACGTGGTCTTTCGGCTCGAAGGAGAAGGCTGGCGGGGTGCCCACACGGCGGACCTCGACCGCGAACTCCTCGGAGTCGCCGTCGGGAGCCCTGTCGTCGGGGATGTTCGGGATGCTGAGCAGGAGGCTGCGGAGCTCCTCCTGCACCCTCTCCTGGTCGGCCTCGATCTCGCGGATCTGGTCCTTGATCTCCCGGGCGCGCTCCTTCAGCTTGGCGATGTCCCCCTCCTGCTTCGCCGTCTGCTGGACCTCACTGGCCACTCGCTTGGACTCTGCCCGCAGCTCGTCTGCCGAGCGGATGTTCTGGTTGCGCCGGGACTGGAGACTCTCCAGCACGGACAGGTCCAGCGAGTATCCGCGGCGAGCGAGGCGACGTACCGCTTCGGCACCCATGTCGATCAGGGCGCGGGCATCATGCATGAGGGGAGTCCTCCTCCGGCGAGTGGTCTACACGGTCGACGGTAGCAACTGCCGAACCCCCCTTCGGCCCGCAATATCGCGGCGCCACCGCGCCCATCTCCATCGCTGGCTCCCTCCCCGTCAAGATCAGTCAGCAGGGCCTTGAGCCATCCATGCAGTGCCTCATCGGTGACGGCAAGCGGCTCGGCGCACGGGGCCTCTGGGAAGAACAGCGGCATGGCGTCGCCCGGGGAACGATCCCGGTGCCAGAGCAGAACCGACACCAGCAAGCCGTGGCAGACGAGTACGCGTGGCCCCGGATGCTCCAGGGCCGCGCGTACTCCGGCGAGCATCCGCCGGATGCCTTCCCGCTGGGACTCCCGGGCGCCCGGCGGGCGCCGCGCCCCGCCGTGGTGATCGAGCCAGGCGGCGTACTCCAGGAACGGGCGGCCTTCGAACTCCCCGTAGTCCAGCTCGTTGAGCTGACCGATCACCACGAGCTCCGCCTTCGGCACCCCCATCAGCAGGGCAGCCGTCTGCCGCGCTCGCGGGAACTCGCTCGCCAGCCACGTGCGCACGCTGTGAAGGGGAAGCACAGCCCACGCTCGTCCGCACGAGCGCACGCCCTCTTCACTGAGTCGGATGGGGCGAGTGGGGTCTCCGTTGACGAGGTACCGCTTGCTGTAGTCCGTTTGCCCGTGCCGGAGGATGTACGTCGTCACCGATCGCTCCCCGGGCTGGAGGCCAGCAGCGTGGAGAGCACCCTCGCGATCTTCGGCTTCGCGGGGTCGTTGATCTCTGTGTAGTAGAGGAGGCCGTCGACCGCGAGGGCCCTGCACCACGGCGTGATCTCCGGAACGGGGATACGGGAGATCCGAGAGGCGGCGGTCAGCCGGTCGGCCACTTCTCGTTCAAGGTCGTAGTAGACCGTCCAGAAGGCCCAGTCGAACACCGCGTCTCCCACCAAGGGGTGCGGGTCGATCAGGCGCGGGTGCCCTCCTCCGTCGAACAGGACGTTCTCCCGGTACAGGTCGGCGTGGAGCACCGTCGTACGGGCCGGGTCTTCCCGCAGGCCGGGGAGTTCCTCGCACGCCTCCTCCACGAGCGGCTCCAAGGAGCCCAGGTTGAGCCGCCGTACTCGTTGGCGGATACGGGGCACGACCACCTCCCGACGGAAGTGCGCCAGGCTCGGGAGATCCGGCAGCGTCCCCCGCTGGCCGAGACCGTGAAGCCCTTGGATGGCGGCGGCCACCATCTGCGTCTCTCGCGAGAGAGGGGCGCCGCCGCCGGGACGGCCGCCGATCAGTTCCAGTGCCGCCACCGACAGGTCGTCGGCGGCCTCGATGGCATCAGCGATCGGACCGCCGGCCCACGTCTGAAGAGCGGTGATCTCCTGGCGGTAGCGGAGCGGCTCGTACCACGCCTTGAGGATCAGCGGAGTCCCGTCGAGGGCGGTTGCCAGGGCTACGACGGAGGCGTGCCCCGCGTCGTGGTAGCTCCGCAGCGTGAGCTTCCAGCGCTCCGCCGCCTCGGCCAGAAGGTGCGGCGCGGCCCGCAGCCACGCCGCCGCCGTTGAGCCGTAGTGGTCGAGAAGGCGCCGCCGACAACCAGGCGGCACATCTCCGAGCGTCTGCGTGGTCATCAGCTGAGCACAATCCCGTCCGAGACAAGCTCGTCCGTCAGGGCCGGGAACCCGTCGAGGGCCTCGACGACGAGGGCTTGCACCTTGTCGATCTCCACGTCCCGCGAGGACAGGCGGACAAGAATGCGCCACGGCTGGTCGAGCCGCTGTCCCGTGGTGCTGACGAGGTGGACCTCGGCGTGCCCGCCGGTCGCCTCGTGCAGGCGGTGCGCGAGACGCTGCGCGGCGATGTTGTAGAGCTTGCCGACGTGGTAGACGGGGTTCTTGCCGTTGGCGCCCTCCAGGTTCATCGGGCGCAGAGGGGTGATCAGCCCATTGACGCGGTTGCCGCGGCCCACGACCCCTTCGTCACCCGACTCGATCGAGCTGCCGGTGTACGTCAGGTACAGCTCATCCTTCTCCGGGATGTCGCGCGCGTTGAGCCGGAAGCGGGCCTCGGCACCGGGAAGGCGGATGCCGACGAGCCGGTGGCACTCGGCGAGGATGCTCTCGGTATTGCGGATGTACTCCGCCCGGCTGCCGACGTGCCGCGACTTCTGCGGTACGCACAACACGATGTCCGCGCTCTCGCCGTCCCAGTAGCCCATGAGCTTCACGTCCGAGCCGCACCACACGTGTGCTCGCCTGAAGTCGCTCGGCCCGGAGAGGTGGTCCACCAGCTCGCGCACGAACGACTCGAAGGGGTTCTCCGGCGCCCAGCCCGTACCGAGCGAGGTGTCGTTCGAGAACCGCACCCGGCGCTCCCGGAGGTCGTCGATGGACCTCGGGTTGAACCAGCGAGTCCGG
The DNA here is from genome assembly GCF_012034205.1 of Streptomyces composti. Classification (GTDB taxonomy): domain Bacteria; phylum Actinomycetota; class Actinomycetes; order Streptomycetales; family Streptomycetaceae; genus Streptomyces; species Streptomyces composti. Next base: position 64,015 of record NZ_JAATEM010000013.1, on the reverse strand, counting down.
TCCGGGACCGCGTCGCCGGTCAGCACGGCGCCGGGGCTCGAATTGCTCGTGATGTTGAACGAGATGTCCAGGTGATCGCAGACCTCCGGAAGGCGCTCGGCGAAGAACTCCCGTACCTCCGCCTCGACGATCTCCAGGACGGGGATGCGCTCGCCGCCGCAGGCGGGGGCGGCCCGCCCGTTGACCAGAACCCGGACCGGCGCTGTCATCTTGCCGCCGCCGTAGCGCACCTCGCTCGCCCCGCCCAGGAGAGCGAGCTTGTCGAAGTTGTGGTGCAGTACGGCACCGAAGTGCTGCACGGTGTAGCGGCTGTACGCCCGGGACAGCCGCTCGGCCAGGTGATCGGCAAGGGTGTCGGGATGCCCGAGCCCCTTGCGCTCGACGATGGTCGTCCCGTCGTGCTCCGGGGTGCCGGTGTCGATCACCAAGAGGCTCTTGCCGAAGGTCATGCTCGTTCGGGGCATGGCGAACTCCCGTCTCAGGGTCGGCAGGGTGGCCCAGCACAGGCTTCGGTGAGCCAGGCGGGGAGAAAGTTGCTGCTCGGCGCGGTACCAGCGGTCCGCGGCGGCAGAACAAGATTCGCCCGGCGAGCGAGGGGATCGGAACGTCTTCCCACTGCCCTGGCACCGAACTTTCCCTGAACTTAGGTCGCTTACCAGGACCTTTTCCGTCGGCTCCCGCTACGGCGGTGCCATGCTGTCGGCATGGCTGAATTGAATGGCGAACCAGTCAGCGTGGACCAGCTCAAGACCCTGGCCCTCACCGGGTACGGACACTTCACGTCCATGCGCGTTGAGGACGGCCGTGTCCGTGGGCTGTCGCTCCACCTGGACCGGCTTGTAAGGGACTGCCAGGCTCTCTTCGGCGCCGAACTGGACCCTGAGCGCGTGCGCGACCTGGCGCGGCGCGTAGCCCCGACTGAAGGCGCGTGCGTCGTGCGGGTGACGGTCTTCGACCCGAATTTCGACATGGGCCACCCTGCCGCCAAGGCGGACCCGCAGGTATTTGTCACGACGAGGCCGGCGGCCAACCTCCCGTTGGCGCCGATGCGGGTGCAGAGCAGGAAGTACGTCCGCGACCTGCCGAGTGTGAAGAGTGTCGGCCTCTTCGGGCAGCTCCTGCACCGACGGGCCGCCCAGCTCAACGGGTTCGACGACGCGTTGTTCGTCGACGAGCGATCGCTCGTCTCGGAGGGCGGTACCTGGAACATCGGCTTCTTCGACGGGGAGCGCGTGATCTGGCCGGAGGCGGGCATCCTCGGAGGCGTGACGATGCAGCTCCTCAAGGACGCTCATGCCCACGAGGAGATGCCGGTCCGGCTCGCGGATGTCGCGGGCATGCAGGCTGTCTTCGCGACCAACGCGGCGATCGGAGTCCGTGCCGTCAGCGGAGTCGACGACATCGCCCTGACCGACGACCACCCAATCATTGACACTCTTCGCAAGGCGTACATGGAGGTGCCGGCAGATCCGCTGTAACGACGCGCCGTAACGATCACCTGACTACGCTGGACTCCCGTTGATTCGCTCAAAGGAGTCTCGGGTGGCCACAGTTGAGAGGTGGACCGGACTGGAGGTCCGGGCGCTGCGTGAGGCACAGCGGATGAGCATCGAGGCGTTCGCCGCGAAGCTCGGAGTGAGTGATCGCATGGTCTCCAAGTGGGAGGCCCGCGGCGAGACGATCAAGATCCGCCCTGTGAATCAAGCGGCCCTGGACACAGCTCTGGCATCATCCTCGCCGGAGGTCCACGCAAGGTTCGTGAAACTCACGAGCTCGTTGGGCTCGGTGTTACCCGGTCAGAGGGCAGAGGAAGGCTCGGCCCTCCCCAGGCAACATCAGGTCCGACACCCACATGACGGCAAGAAGATGGCTCTCGTCGACGCGGGCGTGTACTTGTCGGGGGCCGGAAACAACCCTGTCTGGCTCCCCGCCTTCTACATCGACGTCTATCCCGTGACGAACTCGGACTACGAGCGGTTCGTGGCGGCGACAGGACACGCGCCTCCGCAGCACTGGCCCAAGGGACGGTGCCCGGAAAGCATTCGCGATCACCCCGTGGTTTTCGTCACGTGGCATGACGCCGCAGCGTACGCAGTCTGGGCGGGCAAGGAACTGCCGAGCTCGCAGCAGTGGGAGAAGGCAGCCCGGGGCCCCAGAGGCGACATCTACCCCTGGGGCAGCCAGCAGACTCCGGCCAAATGCAACACCCGTGAAAGCGGTATCGGCTCGACTACCCCGGTGACGCGATACCACAGCGGAGTCAGTCCCTACGGGGTGTATGACATGTGCGGTAACGCGTGGGAGTGGACTTCGACGCACTCCGAGCCGGGCCGGTACGAACTCAAGGCCGGCGCTTGGACGAGCCCGTTCTCCCGGGTGACTCCCGCTGCCTTCAACGACGCCTCTACGGAGATGCTTGACGATGACACCGGCTTTCGGTGTGCCGTCCTCGCGGAGGACTTGCGTCAGTTGCTGGGCGAGTTGTCTCCGTCGTAACCATCAACCTATTCATGTCCGTTCAGGTGAGCCGCGATCTTTCCGACCCCGCGCTCGCATCGGTAGCGGACAGCTCGTCCCGTGATGCCCTGAAGGGCCCCGGCTTCGTTGTCCGGCAGATCCACGCCGTACCGAAGGATTAGGGCCTGGCGTTCGCCGAGAGTGAGAGGAGCCGCCGCCCACCCTTGCCGTATGTCGGCGAGGTGGGCGAACAGGGTGCTCGCGGCCCTCGGATCGACGGTCCCCTTCGGCATGTCCGCGTCCGGGGCCGTGGGGCTGCGGATGCCGTACGCCGCGTCGGCGTCCCACACCGCTGGCAGGAGGAGCTCGACGAGGCGCCGGTCGTACGCCGTCACAGGCCGCTCCTCTCCGCGCGGTGCCGTGCGGCCTCGTACGAGACATGCGCGGCGCGGTGCTTGGCCTCGGTCAGCCAGCGGTCGCGGAGCCGCTGTGCCAACCAGCGGTGCAGGAGGCCGGCGCTCCCCTCGGAGAGAAGGCCCACCTGGAGCGGTGGGAGCCGATCCCGGTGATCTTCAAGGACAAGGCCGGCAGGGACCGGCAGCTCGACGTCTTCTTCGCGCCCCGCGAGCGTGGGAAGGGCATCATGCCCACGGCCACAACATACGGCTACCACTTCAAGAAGGCGTGCAAGGGCGCCGGACTGGTGGGCGCGAACGGCAAGCCCAAGTACACCCCGCACGCGCTGAGGCACTTCTTCGCCTCGACGGCCCTGGCGAACGGCATCCCGATCCACGAGGTCTCGCGCTGGCTCGGCCACAAGTCGATCAAGACCACGGTCGACATCTACGGGCATCTCGTCCCCGGGGCCTGGCATCGTTGCCGCGAGGTCATGCAGGACGCCATGCGGCCCGTGCCCGTGGCGAGCGATGCGCCGCAGGCGCCCGAAGAGTACGAGGAGGTGGCGTAGTGCTGACCTTGTGCTTCCCGTGCTGGTTCTGTGCTGACTGGGACCCCCGGGAAACGTGTCTTCGCAGGTCACAGCGTTGTGGTGCACATTCCGCTTCCACGTCTGAGGATCTACGGCATGCGCCCCCCTTCTCTCGCCCTCATACGAGTTCGGGTCGCGCCTCGTTCGGGTGCGGGCCGGGTGGCACGGGCGGGGTGGCCTCCGGCTTCTCGGACGCCGTGAGCCGCAGGTAGCCGTAGATCACGGAGAGCATCGCCAGGATCATCAGGGGGCCGGAGATCCACGGGTGCTCGGACATGGGGACCGGCAGCCAGCGGTAGGAGAGCACGAGCGCGGTGAAGACGGCCGTGCCGTGGGCGACCAGGAGGGTGTCGGATCGGGTCCAGCCGCGGGCGCTCGCGCGCATCCCGGCGTCGATGGTGAGGACGAAGACGACTCCGGCGACGAGGTCGGCGCCGTAGTGGTAGCCGAAGCCGAGCGTCGCGCTCAGGGTGCCGATCAGCCAGAAGGTGCCGGCGAAGCGCATCCAGCGGGAGCCGTCGCGGGTGTGGATGAACAGGGCGACGGCCCAGGCCGTGTGCAGGCTGGGCATGCAGTTGCGCGGGGTGATCTCGTCGAACGGCATCGGCCGGGGGAGCTCAACCGACGGGAGCGTGTCCGGCCACAGGTGAGCCGCGGCCCAGGTGCCGCCGTCGGCGCCGAAGGCGTACACGGGGCCGACGACCGGGAACATCATGTAGACGGCCGGGCCGATGAGGCCTATGACCAGGAATGTGCGGATCAGGTGGTGGCGGGGGAAGCGGCGTTCCACGGCCACGTTGCGGAGCTGGTAGAGCGCCACGAGGGCACCGGCCAGCGGGAGCTGGCCGTAGATGAGATGGAGAAGGTGGGTGCTCACCGGGTCGGTGAGCTCGACCAGCCGGCCGGCCAGCCAGGACGGGTCGCCCAGGGCGTGGTCGGCGACGAGGACGTACTCGTCGAGCACGGTGGGCCGGGTCTTGGAGGTGATGAGCAGCCAGGCGTCCCCGGCCTTCTGCCCGGCCATCAGCAGCAGGCCCAGCCCCACACCCTTGAGCAGGAGTACGCGTTCGGCGCCGGTCCTGCGGGTGAGGGCGAGGACCGCGCAGCCCACGATCACCCACAGCGCGCCGTTGCCGAAGTTCATGTCGGCGCCGATCGCCCAGCGCACCAGGAAGAAGGCGAGGTCGATGGCGACCGCGGCGCCGGCCGCGATCAGCCGCTGCCGCCAGGTGAGCACCACCATGGTCAGGGCCAGCCCGGCGTAGAGGCGGGGGCCGGACTTGGGCGGGAGGATCAGTTCGCGCACCTGATGGGTGAGCGGGCCGGCCTGGCCGTACCGGCGGGCGGCGAATTCGAGCGCGACGAGGAACGCGAGGGCCGCCGCGCCTGCCGTGGTCCACAGCAGCACACGCGGCGTGCATATCCGGGTTCGTGTCGTTTTCAATTATTACGCCCCCGTGAAGAACAAGTGATCCGCCGATGGCCGTGGGTTCGAACATGCTACGGGGCGGCCGGGCGGGTCCTGTGCGGCCGGATCCTGTGGAAGGGGGGAGCGGCCGTACGCGTCCGCGGTGCTGGTGGGGCGTGCCAGGATGGCCCCCCGGCGAGCACGCCGAGGAGTTCTGGTGAGTCGAGTCGGTCGAGCACGGGCCCGGCGGGACGGGGGTGTGATGGCGAGCGAGGCGGTGCAGGCCGGGCGGGTGGCGCGGGAGGTGTGTGCGCAGGCCGGGCCGCTGCACCAGGCGGCCCGCGCGCTGCGGGAGGAGCACGAGCGCGCCCTGGACGCCGTGCGTTCCGCGCTGGCCCCGCTCAAGGAGGAGCTGGTCGCCGAGGAGCTGGAGCTCATCCCCGTCGCCCGGCTCAGGGACGCCACCGAGGGCCGGCTGATGCTGGGCGCGCTCGAGGCGGCCGGGCTGACGACCGTGCGTGCCGTGTACGAGGCCGGCCGGTACGAGCTGCGGCAGCTGCCCGGGGTGGGGGAGCAGACCGCCGACCGTGCGCTGGCCGCCGCCCGGCAGATCGCCCGCGCGGTCGGCGAGACCGTCTCCGTCCGCATCGACGTGGACCACCCCGAGCCGCGCACCACCGCCCTGGTCGCCGCCCTGCACCGCCTGGTCGAGGCGGGGCCCGAGCTGCGCCGCGCCCTGGACGCCGCCGAGCGGCTCGAGAAGCGGCTGGGCGAACTGCTGCCCGCCGCCAGGCCCGCCTCCGGGCGGTTGCGCATGCTCTTCGCGGGGCGCAAGCGGCGCGAGCGCGCGCTGGCCGCGGTCGCCGAACTGCAGGAGACGGTGGCCGACGCCCGCCGCCGCGACCTGCCGCTGCTGCTCGCCCAGGCGACCACCGACCTGCTGCGCCCGCCCGCCGACGAGATCGAGGCCTGGGTCGGCTTCGAGCTGCGCTCCGCCGAGTACTACAGCCAGCTAGCCGAGGTCTCCGAGCACCGCACCGACGTGGCGGCGAGCGAGGGCTTCCTGCCTTCGGAGGTGGTCGAGCGGGTGCACGCCCAGCCGCTCGACGACACCCACCGCCGGGTCTCGCTGCGCGGCTACCAGTCCTTCGGCGCCCGTTTCGCGCTGGCCCAGCGCCGGGTGATCCTCGGCGACGAGATGGGGCTCGGCAAGACCGTGCAGGCCATCGCGGTCCTGGCCCATCTGGCGGCCGAGGGGTACAGCCATTTCCTGGTGGTGTGCCCGGCCGGCGTGCTGATCAACTGGACCCGCGAGATCCGCTCCCGCAGCACCCTGCGCGCGCTCGCCCTGCACGGCCCGCAGCGGCAGGACGCGTACGCCGAGTGGTGCGAGCGCGGCGGTGTCGCCGTCACCACCTTCGACATGCTGCGCACTCTGCCCGCCCCCGAGGACGGCGGCGGCACCCGCCCGGCCCTGCTGGTCGTCGACGAGGCGCACTACGTCAAGAACCCGGAGACCCGCCGGTCCCGCTCGGTGGCGGTGTGGTCCGGTCACTGCGAGCGGGTGCTGTTCCTGACCGGCACGCCGATGGAGAACCACGTCGAGGAGTTCCGGGCGCTGCTGCGGCATGTGCGGCCCGATCTGGTCCCCTCGGTGCGGCGCAGCGACGCGGTCGCCGGGCCGCAGGCCTTCCGGGCCTCGGTGGCGCCCGCCTATCTGCGCCGCAACCAGCAGGACGTGCTCACCGAGCTGCCCGCGCTGCTCCAGGTCGACGAGTGGGAGGAGTTCAGCGCGGCCGACGAGGAGGCCTACCGCGCGGCGGTCGCCGAGGGGAACTTCATGGCGATGCGCCGGGCCGCCTACGCGGATCCGGAGAAGTCGGCGAAGCTGCAGCGGCTTCGGGAGCTCGTGGACGAGGCCGCCGAGAACGGGCTCAAGGTGGTGGTGTTCTCGTACTTCCGGGACGTACTCGCCGTCGTCCGGCGGGCGTTGGCGGAGGAGGACGGCGGCGCATCCGGCGCCGACGGCGCGAACCGCGCGGACAACGCCGCGGACGGTGCCGGCGGCGGGGTGCGGCGGCCCGTCGTCCTGGGCCCGATCTCCGGCTCGGTCTCCGCCGCCGGGCGCCAGCAGATCGTCGACGATTTCACCGGCACCGACGGGCCCGCGGTGCTGCTCTCGCAGATCGAGGCCGGCGGTGTCGGGCTCAACCTCCAGGCGGCCTCCGTGGTCGTGCTGTGCGAGCCGCAGGTCAAGCCCACGCTGGAGCATCAGGCCGTGGCCCGCGCGCACCGCATGGGGCAGACCCGTCCGGTGCAGGTGCACCGGCTGCTGGCGACGGACAGCGTGGACGAACGGCTGCTGCAGATCCTGGAGAACAAGAGCCGCCTGTTCGACGCCTACGCCCGGCGCAGTGACACCGCCGAGGCCAGCCCGGACGCCGTGGACATCTCCGACGCCGCGATCGCCCGCCGGATCGTCGAGGAGGAGCAGTTGCGGCTGGCGGGCGGTACCGGCGACCCGGGCGACCCAGGCGATACGGACAACACCGCGCAGGACGCGAGAAACTGACGATACGTCCGATGGTTCGTACATGACGGAACATGACGGCTGCTTGGCGGTTCTGTTTCTTTCGTGCAGGGCCCTTGTGGAATTCCTGTGGAACCCTCAATCTTTCGGCTGACGCACACACGCCGCCTCCACGTTGTCATGGGCATGACTGAAATGAGTCGCATGGCGCGAACGAGGCGGCCGGCTCGGCGTGCACCACCCCACAGGCACCACCGACTGAGGAGGACCCCTCATGCGTCATGTCCGCAGCACCCGGCGAAGAATGGCCGCGATCGGAGCGCTGGCCACCGCGGCGCTCACCGCGAGCCTGGTCACCGCCCTCCCCGCCTCGGCCGCCGAGGGCACCATCCAGTACCAGGGCGCCGCCAACGCCGTCCCCGGCAGCTACATCATCACCCTCAAGGGCACGAAGGCCGGCTCCGCCGAGGGCCGCGCGCTCGCCAAGAAGTACGGCGCCGACATCGAACGGACCTACACCAAGGCCCTCAACGGCTATGAGATCGAGGCCTCCGAGAGCGAGGCGAAACGTCTCGCCGCCGACCCGGCCGTCGCCTCGGTGATCCAGAACCGCACCTTCCACGTCACCGGCACCCAGCCCAACCCGCCCTCCTGGGGCCTGGACCGGGTGGACCAGCGGAACCTGCCGCTCAACAGCTCCTACACCTACCCCGACAAGGCCGGTGAGGGCGTCACCGCGTACGTCATCGACACCGGCGTGCGCATCTCGCACAACGACTTCGGCGGTCGCGCCGCCAACGGCTACGACGCCATCGACAACGACAACGTCGCCCAGGACGGCCACGGCCACGGCACCCATGTGGCCGGCACGGTCGCGGGCAGCTCCTACGGCGTCGCCAAGAAGGCGAAGATCGTCGCCGTCCGGGTGCTGAACAACTCCGGCTCCGGCACCACCGCCCAGGTGGTCGCCGGCATCGACTGGGTGGCCCGCAACGCGGTCAAGCCGGCCGTCGCCAACATGTCCCTCGGCGGCAGCGCCGACAGCGCTCTCGACGCCGCCGTCCGCAACGCCGTCGCCTCCGGCGTCACCTTCGTCGTCGCGGCCGGCAACGAGTCCACCAACGCCTCCACCAAGTCGCCCGCCCGGGTCACCGAGGCCATCACGGTCGGCGCCACCACCTCCAGCGACGCCCGCGCGAGCTACTCCAACTACGGCTCGGTGCTCGACCTGTTCGCGCCCGGCTCCTCCATCACCTCCGCCTGGCGCACCAGTGACACGGCCACCAACACCATCTCCGGCACCTCCATGGCCAGCCCGCACGTCGCCGGAGCGGCCGCCCTGTACCTGGCCGACAACCCCTCGGCCAGCCCCGCGCAGGTCTCCACCGCGCTGACCTCCGCCGCCACCAGCGGCGTCGTCGGCAACCCGGGCAGCGGCTCGCCCAACCGCCTGCTGTACGTCGGCGACGGCGGCACCACCCCGCCTCCCCCCGGTGACCGCTTCGAGAACACCGAGGGCGTGACCATCTCCGACCTGTCCACCGTCGAGTCCCCGGTGACCGTCTCCGGCATCTCCGGCAACGCCCCGTCCGACCTGGCCGTGGACGTGAACATCACCCACACCTACATCGGTGACCTGCGCATCCAGCTGGTCGCCCCCGACGGGACCGTGTACACGCTGAAGGACTACGGCACCGGCGGCAGCTCGGACAACATCAACACCACGTACACCGTCGACGCCTCCTCGGAGACGGCGAACGGCACCTGGAAGCTGCGCGTCAGCGACAACGCCTGGTGGGACACCGGCCGGCTCAACAGCTGGGCCCTGCAGTTCTGAGGTCCGGCTGAGGCTCTGAGCACCGGCTGACCGGACATCAGGTCACCGACGCACACCCGCACCACCCCTCGTCCTCGCGGACCGGCACGGGGCACCGGCCCCGCCCGCCGCGAGGACGAGGCATGTCTGCAACGCCTGCGCCGGCGGGATCGGGGGCTTCCGGGCGTGTGGCGCCGTACCACGGCCTGCCGTCGCGGAAGGGCCGGCGTCCGGGCGACCGCCGGATCCTCTGTGCCCTCGGCCACCGGGACGGCGGGGGCGGGCTCATCGGTTCGCTGCGGGAGGGGCGGCCGTGCCCGGCGGCAGACGGTCACCGCCCGCGAGGCTTGGGGTGTTGCCGTGTTCTCGTCAGGTCCGGGTGACGGGCCCGCGCGGCGGGCGAAAGGCGGCGGAGCGAGGGTGTGGCGGGCGCCGTAGCGGGGAGAAAACGCCTGCGTGAAGGGTTTCAGCGGCGCGCGTCATCACTTCGAGTGATTCTCTGGCCCGTGCTTGCCTGAGGGAACCCTGGGTTGCCAGGCTGTTGCTGTCTGTACAACCTGATGGGAGCGGCCAGTGACATTCGGTGAGCAGCCGGCGTATCTGCGTGTCGCAGGTGATCTCCGTAAGAAGATCGTCGACGGCCTGCTGCCCCCGCACACCCGCCTCCCCTCCCAGGCCAAGATCCGCGAGGAGTACGGCGTCTCGGACACGGTGGCGCTGGAGGCCCGCAAGGTGCTCATGGCCGAGGGCCTCGTCGAGGGCCGCTCCGGCTCCGGGACCTACGTCCGCGAGCGTCCCGTGCCGCGGCGCATCGCCCGCTCCGGCTTCCGCCCCGAGCGCGGGGCCACGCCCTTCCGGCAGGAGCAGGCCGACGCCTCGGTGCACGGCACCTGGGAGTCCAGCAGCGAGCAGACCGAGGCGCGCGGTGCCGTCGCCGAGCGGCTGGGCATCGAGCCCGGGGACCGGGTGATGCGCACCAAGTACGTGTTCCGCGAGGGCGGGGAGCCGATGATGCTCTCCACCTCCTGGGAACCGCTCGCGCTGACCGGGCGGACGCCGGTGATGCTGCCCGAGGAGGGCCCGCTCGGCGGCATGGGCGTCGTCGAGCGGATGCGCGCCATCGACGTGATCGTGGACAACGTCACCGAGGAGGTCGGCGCGCGTCCCGGCCTTGCCGAGGAACTGGCCCTGCTGGGCGGGGTCCCCGGCCATGTCGTCCTGGTCGTCCAGCGCACGTACTTCGCCTCGGGCCGCCCGGTGGAGACGGCCGACGTGGTCATCCCCGCCGACCGGTACCGGGTGGCGTATCACCTGCCGGTGAAGTAGCCCGGCCAGGCCGGCGGCCCGGTCGGCCCTGGCGGCTCCGGCGCGTGCGGAGGGGCCCCGCTGGTTCCGGCACCGCCTGCTGCCCCGGCAGCTCCGCCGGCCCGTCGGGCCCGTCTGGTTGGGCGCTCGCGGTCCATTCCCGGCCATCCGCGCGCCCCTCTCGCGCCCCGCAGCCGGCCGCGCACCGGCGCGCCGGCCGGATCCCGCCCTGCGCCGCGGCCGTAGCGATCCGGTCGTTCTCGCAGGTCGGCCCGGAACGGCGCGGACGGAACAACGTGCTTCTGAGCGGGCGTGCCGGGCCCGCCGCACGGCGCATTCACCACCGTGCGCCCCCTGGGTTCTGGCTGGTTGCGTACCTCTTTGTGTAAAGGCGTGTTCGCTGCGTGAAGGTAAGGCGTAGGCTCGGGCATATGCGGACTGCGGTTTCCTTACCGGGCGGGGCGCGGCACAGGCCGCGGGCGGGAAGTGGAGGGGCGCGATGAACGACGGCACAGTCACTCTGCCCTGGCTCGTCGTGCGTCAGGACGACAACGGCAATCGCTACCGCGTGGGCCGTTACGCGACCCGCGCCGAGGCGCAGAAGATCGCGGACAGCCTCGACAGCCAAGGTCACCAGCAGCTCTACTGGGTCGAACGCATCGGCCAGAACGGCAGCGCCGCGAGCTGACACGCCATCGGTGAGCGCGCTCCCGTAGGCTCCGGCCCATGAGCGAGCGGATCGTGGTGGTCGGCGCGGCCCTGTGGCACGAGGGGCGGCTGCTGGCCGCCCGCCGCAGCGCGCCGGCCGAACTGGCCGGCCGCTGGGAGCTGCCCGGCGGCAAGGTGGAGCCCGGGGAGAGCTCCCGGGCCGCCGTCGTAAGGGAGTTGCGCGAGGAACTCGGCGTCCGCGTCGAGGCCGGCGAGCGGGTGCCGGGGGAGTGGCCGCTGAAACCGCCGTATGTGATGCAGGTGTGGACCGCCGCGCTGTGCCCCGGCTCCGCCGCCCCCCGCCCGCTCCAGGACCACGACGCACTGCGCTGGCTCACTCCCGCCGAGATCTGGCAGGTCGACTGGCTCGACCAGGACGTCCCGGCCGTCGAGGCCACTCTCGCCCACGCCGCTCCGGCGCGACAGGGCACCTGAGCGACCGGTGCCCTCGCGCGCCGGAGTCCGGCTCGAGCGCCGGGGCGCGTCGGTGCAGGAGGGGGTCCCCGGTGTGAGCCCTCGCACATCCCGCGCGCTGTGATGCGCCCCGGACGGTAATACGCCCCGGATGTCGGGTATGTGAATGTTGACGCCGCTGAACGGACAGGGGTGTCTCGTTCGCCTGGGAAGTGATCCGCGTGATCGACACCGAGGGCGACTGTGCCGCCTGGACCTTCCCCGCGGAGCCCGGCGCCGTGCGCGCCGCTCGTTCCGCGGTCCGCGACCAGCTGCGCCGCTGGGACCTGGCGCGCCTGAGCGATCTGGCCGCACTCCTGGTCAGCGAACTCGTCACCAACTCCCTGCGGCACGCCACCGGACCCATCGAGGTCCGCCTCGTCCGCCCCACCAGCGCCGAGGACGTGCTGCTGGTGGAGGTCTCCGATCCGCTGCCCGAGCTGCCGCGCGAACGGGACGCCCGGCCCGACGACGAGAGCGGGCGCGGACTGCGGCTCGTCGCCTCCGCCTCCCGCCGCTGGGGCACCCGGCCCGGAAACACAGGGAAGACCGTGTGGTTCGAGCTGGGCGTGCCGGCCTGACCCGCGAAAGGCCCTCTCCGACCGGCGTTCCGGAGGGCGCGACGGCCAGTCCTGCCCGCCGGTTTCCGGGGGCACGCGAGCGCCCGTCCGGCCGGGTTCCCCGGCGGACTCCAGGCCCCCTCCGGCCCGGCGGCGGAGGGATCTCGTCCGCCCCGTTCGGCGGTCCCCGGGGTGTACGTGTCCGGCCGCGCTGTCGAACGGCTGGATCACGCCTGTGACCGTTGCCGAACAGGGGGATTCAGCGACGTGTCCGCTGGTTAGAAGACGGGGAGTGTTCTCACGGCACGGACCGAAAAGCATCGGGACCGTGCTGTGATCGTGAACACCGTGTTGTGCGGCGCCGTAGTGCTGGATACTGCGGGCAGCCGCCCCCGGTGACCGGTGCCGGACGCGGTGAGCTGGAGGGGACGGTTCGCGTGAGCGAGATACCAGCGAAGGCCACGGAGTCCGAGGACCCGTCGGACGGTGCGAGGAGCGACGCCGTCGACGGCCCGGTGCCGGGGCGGGGCGGCGATGCCGCTTCCGCCGACCCGATCTGGCAGTCCAGCCCGCCCGGCTCCATGTACGACTACATCAAGGTGGCCTCCTTCTCCATCGGCCCGGACGGACTGGTCGACCAGTGGAGTCTGCGCGCCGAGCAGCTCTTCGGCATCCCCGCCGAGCGAGCCGTCGGCATGGACCCGATCGACGCCTTCATCGACCAGGACCGGCGCGAGGAGGGCCACCGCAAGATGGCCGAGATCCTCGACGGCCGCGAATGGACCGGTGTTGTGCCCTTCCGGGTGCCGGAGTCCGGCGGCACGGGGGAGCTCGAACGCGGCGAGACGGGCCTCGCCGAGGTCTACGTGATGCCGACCCGCACCGAGGACGGGGAGCGGGCCGCCGTCTGCATCGTCGTCGATGTGCGCACCCTGCGCCGCATCGAGACCGACCTGGCCGCCTCCCAGGCCATATTCGGCCAATCGCCGTTCGGCTTCGTACTGATCGACACCGATCTGAAGGTCCGCCGCGCCAACGAGCGGTTCGCCTCCATCTTCGGCGGCACCCCCGAGGACCACCGCGGCAAGGGCGTGCACGACTACCTGCCGCGCGCCGAGGCCGAGCGGGTCGCCGCGACGCTGCGCCGGGTCCTGGAGACCGGCGAGTCCATCACCGACATGCACGTCACCGGGTTCGTGCCCGGCTCCGACGAGCGCCGCCACTGGTCCGTCAACCTCTACCGCGTGCACAGCGGTACCGGCCGCCCCATCGGGATCGCCTGGCTGGGCACCGACATCACCGCCCGCCGCGCCGCCGCCCGCGAGGCCGCCGCCGCCCGCCGCAACCTCGCCCTGCTCAACGAGGCCGGCGCCCGCATCGGCAACTCCCTCGACCTGGAGACCACCGCCAGGGAACTCCTCGACGTGGTCGTCCCCGGCTTCTGCGACCTGGCCACCGTCGACCTCTACCAGGGGCTGCTGGCCGGCGACGAGACCCCGCCCGGGCTGGCCGACGGCAGCGCCGAGGTGCGCCGGGTCGCCTTCGCCAGCGCCGTCTCCGACGGGCCGTTCAGCGGCACCGGGGAACCCGTCAAGCTGGGGGCGGTCCACCACTACCCGTTCAACTCGCCCTGCGCGGACGCCCTGCGCACCGCCCGGCCGCAGACCGTGCCCGGCGAGGAGGGCGGCCTGGTGCAGTCCACGCTCGCCGTGCCGATGGTCGCCCACGACACCGTGGTGGGCCTGGCGCAGTTCGCCCGCGCCAAGGGCAGCGAACCGTTCGGCGACCGCGACCGTGCCCTGGCGGTCGAGCTGGCGGCCCGCGCCGCCGTCTGCATCGACAACGCCCGCCTCTACCGGCGCGAGCACGAGCGTGCCCTGATACTGCAGCGGTCCCTGCTGCCGCCCGGCGACCCCGAGGCCTCCGGACTCGACATCGCCTGCCGCTACCTGCCCGGCAACGCGGCGACCGGACGCCCCAGCGAGGTCGGCGGCGACTGGTTCGACGTCATCGAACTGCCCGGCCACCGCACCGCCCTGGTCGTCGGCGACGTGATGGGCCGCGGACTGCGCGCCGCGGTCGCCATGGGCGAACTGCGCACCGCCGTACGGACCCTGGCCCAGCTGGACCTCGAACCGGCCGAGGTGCTCTCCCAGCTGGACGAGATCGCCCGGGGCCTCGGCGCGCCCGGCGGCGTCCAGCAGGCCACCCGCGCCGCCCGCCGCCCCCGTGAGGCCGACCTCTCCGAGGTGTACCTGGCGACCTGCGTCTACGCCGTCTACGACTCGGTGACCCGGCGCTGCACCTTCGCCAACGCGGGCCATCTGCCGCCCGTGCTGGTCGAACCGGGCGAGTCCGCGCTGATGTTGGACGTGCCCCCCGGCATGCCGCTCGGCGTCGGCGGGGAGCCCTTCGAGGAGGTCGAGGTCGAGCTGCCCGAGGGCGCGCTGCTCGCGCTCTACACGGATGGACTGGTCGAAAGCCGCGACCAGTCCATCGACGAGGGACTGCAGGCCTTCGTCGGTGCGCTCACCGACCCCGCCCGCCCGTCGCCGGGCCCGCACACCTCGCCCACGGCGCGCGCCGACGGCTACTCCAACCTCGAGGACGTCTGCGACCACGTCCTCAACACGCTCGACACCCACCACGGCGAGGACGACATCGCCCTGCTGATGGCCCGCGTGCAGGGACTGCCCGCGGACTGCGTGGGCGACTGGACCCTGCCGCGCGAGCCGCGCAGTGTCGGCCGGGCCCGCGAGTTCGCCCGCGACCAGCTGCTGCACTGGGACATGGAGGCCCTGGTCGACACCACCGAGCTGCTGGTCAGCGAGCTGGTCACCAACGCCCTGCGCTACGGCGAGGGCGAGATCAGGCTGCGGCTGCTGCTGGACCGCACCCTGGTCTGCGAGGTCTGGGACTCCGGGCTGGTGCAGCCCCGCCGCCGCCGCGCCCGGGACACCGACGAGGGTGGCCGCGGCCTGCAGCTCGTCGGCCTGCTCAGCGCCGCCTGGGGCTCCCGCCGCACTCCGCGCGGCAAGACCGTCTGGTTCGAACTGCCCCTGCCGGGCGGCGAAACCGGCCTCACGGACCCGGCGGAGGCCCTGCTGAGCCTGTTCTGAGCCGCGCCGGGCAGCCCGCGCTCGATGATCGCAACCGGCGCCACGGTGATCGTCGTCCTCCCCTGCACCGACAGCGGCGAGGGGGCCCGGCATGACGCGTACGGACCGGAGACCGGCAGAGGACGTCCCGGGCGAGGAGGGCGGGCCCGCAGCCACGGACGCGCAGGCGGCGTCGGACGAGCGGGCAGCCGCGGAGGAGCAGACGGCCGCGGGTGCGGACCCGGCTGCGCAGGAGCGGGCGGCCCTGGGCGCGCCTGCGCCTCCGGGCGGGAAGGAGACCCCGGAAGGGCCCCGCAGACCCTGGGTGCGCCGGCTGAGACGCGGGGCGCTCGCCCTCGTCCTGCTGCTGCTCGTCCCGCTGCTCGCCGCCGAGGCCGCGCTGTGGGTGAACCACACCGGGGACTTCGCCGACGGCACCCGCACCCGCGACCGGGACGCCCTCTGGCTCGGGCACGCCTGGGTGGACGGGCGGAAGAAGGACGGCGACGCCGAGGCGCTGGTCCGCCGGCTGCGCGAGACCGGCATCCGCGACCTGTATGTGCACTCGGGCCCGCTGGAGCACGACGGCACCCTGCCCGAGTCCGCCTACCCGCGCGCCCGTTGGTTCATCGGCACGGTGCACAGGGAGCTGCCCGGGGTCCGGGTGCAGGCGTGGCTGGGGGACATCGTCGCGCCCGAGCACCCGGAGGGCATGCATCTGGGGCGCGCCCGGACGCGGTCGGCCGTGGTGGCCTCCACCCGGCAGATCCTGGACGCCGGTTACGACGGCGTGCACTTCGACCTGGAGCCGGTGCACTCCGGCGACCGCGACTTCCTCGCTCTGCTCGACGACCTGCACCGCCTGACCGCCGCCCGCGATGTGCCGCTCTCGGTCGCCGCCCACCAGATCGACCCGCTGCCCGGCTTCCACGCGGTGTGGGGCACCCTCACCGGGCACCCCAAGTGGTGGTCCCAGCAGTTCTTCGGGCAGGTCGCCCGCCGCGTCGACCAGATCGCCGTGATGTCGTACGACACCAGGCAGCCGCTGCAGAGCACCTACGGCGGCTATGTCGCCCAGCAGACCTCGCTGGCGCTGGAGGCCACCCCGCCCGGCACCGACCTGCTGATGGGCCTGCCCGCCTTCTACGAGAGCGACTTCAGCCACTGGGGGCACGCCGAGACCGTCCCGGCCGCCGTCCGCGGCGTCCGCCTCGGCCTGTCCCGCACCGACCCGGACCGCGCGGCCTTCGGCGTCGCCCTCTACGTCGACTTCACGGCCACCGAGGCCGACTGGACGGCGTACCAGGAGGGCTGGGCGGACCGGCCGGAATGACGGCTCGACGCACCCGGTGGCCGGCTCAGCCCGACGACGCGGGCCGGCGGCGGATCTTGTTGCCGAGCCAGACCAGCGGGTCGTACTTGCGGTCCACCGCCCGTTCCTTCAGCGGGATCAGAGCGTTGTCCGTGATCCTGATGCCCTCGGGGCAGACCTCCGTACAGCACTTGGTGATGTTGCAGTAGCCGAGGCCGTGCTCGTCCTGGGCCGTGCGTTTGCGGTCCAGGCCGGACTCCTCGGCCGCGTCCAGCGGGTGCATGTCGAGCTCCGCCACCCGCATCAGAAAGCGGGGGCCGGCGAACGCCTGCTTGTTCTCCTCGTGGTCGCGCACCACATGGCAGGTGTCCTGGCACAGGAAGCACTCGATGCACTTGCGGAACTCCTGCGAGCGGTCCACGTCCTCCTGCATCATCCGGTACTCGCCCGGCCCCAGGCCCTCCGGCGGCACGAACGCCGGGACCTGGCGGGCCTTGGTGTAGTTGAAGCCGACGTCCGTCACCAGGTCGCGGATCACCGGGAACGTCCTGAGCGGGGTCACGGTGACGGTCTCGTCCCGGCCGAACACCGACATCCGGGTCATGCACATCAGCCGGGGGCGCCCGTTGATCTCCGCCGAGCAGGAACCGCACTTGCCTGCCTTGCAGTTCCAGCGCACGGCGAGGTCGGGGGCCTGGGTGGCCTGCAGGCGGTGGATGATGTCGAGGACCACTTCGCCGTCGTTCACCTCGACCTCGAAGTCCTCCAGGCCGCCGCCCTGCACGTCCCCCCGCCACACCTTGAAGCGGGCCTCGTAGCTGCTCACTCGTACAGCTCCTCTTCGGCGAGGTACTTGACCAGCTCCTCCTTCTCGAAGAGAGCGAGCAGGTCGGGGCGGATGGGTTCGGTGGTCTCGCGGGTGAGGGAGATCTGCCCGCGGACCGGGTCGCCGGCCGCGAAACCGCCGGAGGGATCGGCCAGCCGGCACAGCAGGTTGACGTTGCGCCAGGTGCGGTCCATCGCCGGGTAGTCCTCCCGGGTGTGGCCGCCGCGCGACTCGGTGCGCTCCAGCGCGGCCCGTGCCACGCACTCGCTGACCAGCAGCATGTTCCGCAGGTCCAGCGCCAGATGCCAGCCGGGGTTGAACTGCCGGTGCCCCTCGACCCCGGCCCGGCGGGCCCGCACCCGCAGCTCGGCGAGCTTCTCCAGGGCCTGCCGCATCTCGTGCTCCCGGCGGATGATGCCCACCAGGTCGTTCATTGTCTGCTGCAGCTCCTGGTGCAGCGTGTACGGGTTCTCCGGCGGGCCGTCGGCAGGCTCCTCGCCCTCCGCGGAGAACGGGCGCAGCGCCTCGGCCGCCGCCGCGTCGATCTGGGTGTCGTCCACCCGGGGCCGCGCGGAGGCCCGCTCGCCCGCGTACTCCGCCGCGTGCCAGCCGGCCCGGCGGCCGAACACCAGCAGGTCGGACAGCGAGTTGCCGCCCAGCCGGTTGGAGCCGTGCATGCCGCCCGCCACCTCACCGGCCGCGAACAGGCCCGGCACCCCGCGTGCCGCCGCCGAGTCGGAGTCGACCGCGATGCCGCCCATCACGTAGTGGCAGGTCGGCCCGACCTCCATCGGCTCGGCTGTGATGTCGACGTCGGCCAGCTCCTTGAACTGGTGGTACATCGACGGCAGCCGGCGCTTGATCACGTCCGCCGGCATCCGGGTGGACACGTCCAGGAACACCCCGCCGTGCGGAGAGCCCCGGCCCGCCTTCACCTCGGCGTTGATGGCGCGGGCCACCTCGTCGCGGGGCAGCAGCTCGGGCGGGCGGCGGTTGTGGTCCGGGTCGTCGTACCAGCGGTCCGCCTCCTCCTCGGACTCGGCGTACTTCTCCTTGAAGACGTCCGGGACGTAGTCGAACATGAACCGCTTGCCCTCGGAGTTCCTGAGCACCCCGCCGTCGCCGCGGACCGACTCGGTGACCAGGATCCCCTTCACCGACGGCGGCCAGACCATGCCGGTCGGATGGAACTGCACGAACTCCATGTTCAGCAGCGGCGCGCCCGCCAGCAGCGCCAGCGCGTGCCCGTCGCCGGTGTACTCCCACGAGTTCGACGTGACCTTGAAGGACTTGCCGATGCCGCCGGTGGCGATCACCACGGCGGGCGCCTCGAGCACGAAGAACCGGCCCGACTCGCGCTCGTAGCCGAAGACCCCGCTGACCCGCTCGCCGTCCTTGAGCACCCGGGTGACCGTGCACTCCTGGAACACCTTCAGCCGGGACTCGTAGTCGCCCGTCTCCTTGAAGTCCTCCTGCTGCAGCGCGACCACCTTCTGCTGCAGGGTGCGGATCAGTTCCAGGCCGGTGCGGTCGCCGACGTGCGCCAGGCGCGGGTACTCGTGCCCGCCGAAGTTGCGCTGCGAGATCCGGCCGTCCCTGGTCCGGTCGAACAGCGCGCCCCAGGTCTCCAGCTCCCACACCCGTGCGGGTGCCTCCCGGGCGTGCAGCTCCGCCATCCGCCACTGGTTGAGGAACTTGCCGCCGCGCATGGTGTCGCGGAAGTGGACCTGCCAGTTGTCTCCGGCGTTGACATTGCCCATCGCCGCCGCGATGCCGCCCTCGGCCATCACGGTGTGCGCCTTGCCGAACAGCGACTTGCAGATCACGGCGGTACGGGCGCCCCGCTCGCGGGCCTCGATGGCGGCGCGCAGTCCGGCGCCGCCCGCCCCGACCACGACGACGTCCCACTCCTGCCGGTCGACCACGGACATCAGAAGAACCTCGGATCCTCGAAGACACCGGACGCGATCAGAAAGACGTACAGATCGGCGAGCGCCACGCTCACCAGGGACGCCCAGGCGAGCTGCATGTGCCGGGCGTTCATCCGCCCCACGAGCTGCCACATCCGGTAGCGCACGGGGTGCCGGGAGAAGTGCTTGAGCTTGCCGCCCACGATGTGCCGGCAGGAGTGGCAGGACAGGGTGTACGCCCAGATCAGGACGATGTTGACCAGGAACACCAGGGTGCCGAGCCCCATGTGCCCCCACTCGTAGTCCTCGTCGCGGAAGGCGAGCACGGTGTCGTAGGTGAGGATGCCGGCGACCGGCACCGCCGCGTAGAAGAAGTAGCGGTGGATGTTCTGCAGGATCAGCGGGAAGCGGGTCTCGCCGGTGTACTTCTTGTGCGGCTCGGCGACCGCGCAGGCCGGCGGGGACGCCCAGAAACCCCGGTAGTAGGCCTTGCGGTAGTAGTAGCAGGTCAGCCGGAAGCCCAGCGGGAAGATCAGAATGATGATCGCCGGTGACAGGCCCCACCAGTCTCCGAAGAGCGCCCAGTTCGGACCGGCCTTCATCGGCTCGCAGTTCTCCGCGAGGCAGGGCGAGTAGAAGGGCGAGACGTACGGGGCCGCGTAGTAGTCGGCGTTGGCGAGGGCCCGCCAGGTCGAGTACACGACGAAGGCGAGCAGACCGGCCGCGGTGGCGGCCGGGGCCAGCCACCAGCGGTCGGTCCGCAGGTGGGGCGCGTCGATCGCGGCGCGCGTGGCGCTGCGCACGCCGCCGCTTCCGGGTTGGGATTCGGTGTCGGGAGGTTCCGTACCAGTGGCCACGTGTCCACTCCGCTAGGGGTCAGAAGGCGCGTCCGGCAGCAGTCGCGGGACCGCTGCCGGACGCGGGCGGCGAATGCTGCCGAAGGGTCGGCGGGTGCTGCCTGCGTGACGCCGCCGCCGGCTCAGGGCGCGTGCCGGTCGCGTGCGCCGAGACCCTCGTCGTCGGTGTCGACCCACAGCGACGGGTCGTACGGGGTGTCGGAGATGGTGACGAGGTCGGGCCGCCTCTGCGGGACGGCCTGCTTGTCGGCCGTCTCCCGCAGCAGCGCGACGCTGTCCCGCAGGTGACCCGCGTCGGTGCGCACGCGGCGCATCTCCAGGCCGCCTGCGCCGAGCTGCTTCTCCAGGCGCCCCACCGACCGCATCAGGTCGTCGAGACACCGCTGGACGGTTGTCAGTTCGTCGTGCACGGACATGACTTGCCCTCACTTCCGCGGGTCCTTCACGGCCCAAGGCGGCAACGCTCGTGCGCCTGCGAGTGTTGCGCGTCACACCTTGCGCTGTGAAGGGATGTGCATCGATTGGCCGAGGCGCATCGGCGCATCACACGATGCGTTGCGCCGCACGGGTGGGCTTGCGGCCCGTGGTCGCCGTGTCGCTCTCGGTTGCCGAACCCTTTCCTCTTCAGTGGCCGCATACATCAGATGAGCGCCAAATACCACCAAAAGTGATCGTAACGCCCGCGGCTTTCCGGAGGTAACCAGAGATGTCCCACGACAGCGTCGGCCCGCGCGCGGTCATGCGCTCGGTCGCCTTCCTGACCGCGGGAGCACTCGCGGTGACCGCGCTGGCCGGATGCGGCTCCGAGGACCCGGCGGGCAAACCGCTCGCCGCAGCGGACATCAGGCCGGTCGACCGCGCGGAGGTGGCCGACGGCGGCACGCTGCGCTGGGGCGTGGACGCCGTCCCCGCCACCCTGAACACCTTCCAGGCGGACGCGGACGCCACCACCACCCGGATCGCCCAGGCCGTGCTGCCCTCCATGTTCCGGATGGACAGCCGCGGCCGGCCGGTGCGCAACCCCGACTATCTGGAGTCCGCCGAGGTCGTCGAGACCGAGCCCAAACAGGTCGTGCTGTACAAGCTCAACCAGCAGGCCGTCTGGAGCGACGGCCGGGAGATCGGCGCCGCCGATTTCGCCGCGCAGTGGCGCGCCCTGTCCGGCAAGGACAGCGCCTACTGGACGGCCCGCAACGCCGGCTACGACCGCATCGAGAAGATCGAACGCGGCAAGGGGAACCTCGAGGTCAAGGTCACCTTCAGCCGCACCTACGCGGACTGGCGGTCGCTGTTCTCGCCGCTGTACCCCAAGGAGGTCACCGGCACGCCGGACACCTTCAACGACGGGGCGCGCAAGAAGCTGAAGATCAGTGCCGGGCCGTTCAAGGTGAAGAAGGTCGACCGGGAGGACGACGAGGTCACCCTCGTCCGCAACCCCCGGTGGTGGGGTGCGCCGGCGCGGCTGAAGAAGATCGTGCTGCGGGAGGTGCCGCGGGACGAGCGGATCGAGGCGCTGGCCGAGGGCGAGATCGATCTGGCCGAGGTCGACCCGGGTGCGGCCGAGCGGATCACGGTGGCCGCGCGGCGCAAGGGCAAGGGCAGCGGCGGGGGCGGTGAGCAGCCGCTGATGGGGCCCGGGGACGGCAAGTCCGGCAGGTCCGCGGCGGCGGCGCTGCGCTCCTGGGCGGTGGCCAAGGGGTCCGACGAGGAGGCGGCCGAGGAGGAGGCCGCCGAGCGGGAGGAGCGGGCGGAGGCCGCGGCGCGGTACGCCCGGGAGCAGAAGGCGCTGGCCGGCTTCGAGGTGCGCAAGTCGCTGGAGCCGGCGTACACGCAGCTCGCGCTGAACGGGGCGGACGGGCCGCTGGCGGACGAACGGGTGCGGCGGGCCGTGGCCCGGGCGCTGGACCGAGAGGCGCTGGCGGAGGCGGTACTCAAGCCGCTGGGTCTGCCGGCCGAGCCGGTCGGCAGCCATCTCGCCCTGTCCGGGCAGGCGGCCTACGCGGACAACAGCGGGGCGCTCGGGGACCAGGACGCGGCGGAGGCGCGGGCGCTGCTGGCGGATGCGGGGTGGGTGCCGGGTGGTCCGGTGAAGGGGGAGAAGAGCGAGAAGGGCGAGAAGAGCGAGAGGGAGGACGAGGGGGAGGAGAAGGAGGCGGCAGGCTCGGAGAACTCCTCCAAGAAGGGGTCGGACAAGTCCGGGGGCGGTGACGACGACGGTACGTACATCGTCGGCGAGGACAGTGAGGAGGCCGGGGAGGACGACGGGAAGGCGCCGCAGGATGCCGCCACCCTGGACGGCGAGGGGCAGCTGGCGCACGACGGGCCGGCGCGGCACAAGCAGGGCAGCGCGCCCGGGGCCTACGCGCCCAAGGGCACGGCGGCGCCCGCCAACGCGGAGAACGCGCCGGTCGCCAAGAACGGCAAGGCCCTGACCCTGCGCTTCGTGGTTCCGAGCGGGCCGGGTTCGGACGCGCTGCGCACCGTGGCTCAGCGGATCTCCCGGATGCTGAAGAAGATCGGTATCCGTACGGACATCTCGAAGGTCGACGACGAGAGCTACTTCAAGGACCACATCGCGTCCGGTGAGTTCGATCTGGCCCTGTACTCGTGGCCGGCCACGGCGTACCCGGCGACGGACGCCCGGCCGGTGTACGCCAAGCCCGTCCCCGCCGCCGACGGCTCGCTGAACGTGGCGCAGAACTACACGCGGGTCGGCACCGACCAGGTGGACCAGCTCTTCGACCAGGCGATCACGACCCTGGACGACTCCGAGCGCAGCGCGCTGCTGCGCAAGGCCGACTCCCGCATCTGGGCCGCGGCCGGTTCCATCCCTCTCTACCAGCGCCCCCAGCTGGTGGCCGCCCGCAAGAACCTCGTCAACGCCGGCGCCTTCGGCTTCCGCACCCCCGTCTACGAGGACATGGGCTTCCTGAAGAAGGGCGCCCAGGGCCCCGGCAGGTCCTCCTCGTCCCCGTCCAAGTCCGGCTGACCGCACCTGCCACCCGGTGGGGCCGGCTCTGACCTGCGGGAACCAAGCCGAGCGAGGGGTTCGGGGCCGGGCCCCGTACCATGGGGTGTGGCCGTGGCGTGTTCAGCCCGGCAGGGCCCGCGCACCGCAGACGTTCGCGCGAGGCATTCCTCACCACTCCGGGAGTACGGCAGCTTATGGCCACGCGCCACGACATCCGCAACGTCGCCATCGTCGCTCACGTCGACCACGGCAAGACCACCATCGTCGACGGCATGCTCAAGCAGGCGGGCGCCTTCGCCGCGCACCAGCTCGACCAGGTCGACGACCGCATGATGGACTCCAACGACCTGGAGCGTGAGAAGGGCATCACGATCCTCGCCAAGAACACGGCGGTGAAGTACCACCCCAAGGACGGCGGGGACCCGATCACGATCAACATCATCGACACCCCCGGCCACGCCGACTTCGGCGGCGAGGTCGAGCGGGGTCTGTCGATGGTCGACGGTGTGGTGCTGCTGGTGGACGCCTCCGAGGGCCCGCTGCCGCAGACCCGGTTCGTGCTGCGCAAGGCGCTCCAGGCGCGGCTGCCGATCATCCTGTGCATCAACAAGACCGACCGTCCCGACGCCCGGATCGACGAGGTCGTCAATGAGACGTACGACCTCTTCCTGGATCTGGACGCGGACGAGGAGCAGATCGAGTTCCCGATCGTCTACGCGTGCGGCCGGGACGGGATCGCCTCGCTGACCAAGCCCGAGGACGGCACCGTGCCGGGCGACTCGGACTCGCTGGAGCCGTTCTTCTCCACGATCCTGGAGCACATCCCCGCGCCCACCTACGAGGAGGGCGCCCCGCTCCAGGCGCATGTCACCAACCTGGACGCCGACAACTTCCTCGGCCGTATCGCCCTGCTCCGGGTGCACCAGGGTGAGCTGAAGAAGGGGCAGACCGTCGCCTGGATGAAGCGCGACGGCTCGGTCAGCAATGTGCGGATCTCCGAGCTGATGATGACCGAGGCGCTGACCCGCAAGCCGGCCGAGAAGGCGGGCCCGGGTGACATCTGCGCCGTGGCGGGCATCCCGGACATCATGATCGGCGAGACCCTGGCCGACTCGGAGAACCCCAAGCCGCTGCCGCTGATCACGGTGGACGAGCCGGCGATCTCCATGACCATCGGTACCAACACCTCCCCGCTGGTCGGCCGCGGCGGCACCGGCAAGGGCGCCGATGCGAAGGCGGCCGTGAAGGACCGCAAGGTCACCGCCCGCCAGGTGAAGGACCGCCTGGACCGCGAGCTCATCGGCAATGTCTCGCTGCGCGTGCTGGACACCGACCGGCCGGACGCCTGGGAGGTGCAGGGCCGCGGTGAGCTGGCGCTGGCGATCCTGGTGGAGACCATGCGCCGGGAGGGCTACGAGCTGACCGTCGGCAAGCCGCAGGTCGTCACCAAGGAGGTCGACGGCAAGGTCTACGAGCCGGTCGAGCGCATGACGATCGACGTGCCCGAGGAGCACATGGGCGCCGTCACCCAGCTCATGGGCGTCCGCAAGGGCCGCATGGACAACATGTCCAACCACGGCTCCGGCTGGGTGCGCATGGAGTTCGTGGTGCCCTCGCGGGGGCTGATCGGCTTCCGGACGGAGTTCCTGACGCAGACCCGGGGCACCGGCATCGCGCACTCCATCCACGAGGGGCACGAGCCCTGGTTCGGCCCGCTGCAGACCCGCAACAACGGCTCCCTGGTGGCCGACCGTGCCGGCGCGGTCACGGCGTTCGCCATGACCAACCTGCAGGAGCGCGGTGTGCTGTTCGTGGAGCCCGGCACCGAGGTGTACGAGGGCATGATCGTCGGCGAGAACTCCCGCTCCGACGACATGGACGTCAACATCACCAAGGAGAAGAAGCTCACGAACATGCGGTCCTCGACCGCCGATGTGACCGAGTCCATCGTCCCGCCGCGCAAGCTCTCCCTGGAGCAGTCGCTGGAGTTCTGCCGTGACGACGAGTGCGTCGAGGTGACCCCGGAGGCGGTCCGGATCCGCAAGGTGGTCCTGGACCAGCGTGAGCGCGCCCGTGCCGCGAGCCGCGCCAAGCACGCCTGACCGGCCCGCAGGACGCCGCGGACGGCACCGGGAGCCCTTGGAGCGGGGCGTCCGGTGCCGTTCGCATATGCATCGCGGTCAGGCTCGTGGAGGGGGCCGGGGGGAGCCCCTCGACCAGGGGCGGAGGGTCGTAGGGAAAACCCTCGATCTCGCTGTGAGGAGCGTTGGAGGGGGTCATTCCGCACTACCCTGCGACGAGCAAAGCGCCCATACGGCCGGCAGCAACCGGGTCCGAGGTCCCCATGGCCGACGGCCCTGCCGGCCAAGTGTGCTGAGCACGCGGCAGCCCCGGCGGTCACCCTGCAATGCGGCCACGTTACGCGCAATCGGTTTTTCTCACCTGGGCGTCCGGTATTCGGACACTCACCCCCGATAGATGTGTAACAAGTCCGTTTCGCAGGGATCTTTCACCAAACCCTTTGTCCGGATTTTGGAAGATGTAGGCCCGAGCTGTGATCGAACCGAGACCTCGAGGGTGTGGTTCGGTCCAGGCGCATGGCAGATAGTTAGGCGCGTAGAGCTCGGAACAACGGGTCACGCGCTGTCGGCGCCGACTCACGAGCGCGGGGGCACCTGACGATCTCCGGCACCGGCGACGGGCGGTGGACGGCGACATGTCGTGTGCTCTTCTTTGCGGTGAACCAATGGACTCATGAGGAGGAACCCATGCGCGGTGCCAAGAGCGCCAAGTGGGTCGCGATAGCCGCGGTTGTGGCGCTGGGCGCGACCGCCTGTGGTGGGGGAAGCGGCGACAGCGGCAGCGACAACGGCAAGGGCGAGGTCGACCCGAAGGGCATTTTCTCGGTCGACGTCGGCGAGCCCCAGAACCCGCTCCAGCCCGCGAACGCCAAGGAGTCGAACGGCTCCAAGGTCATCCGTGCGATCTTCTCCCAGCTTGTCGACTTCGACGACAAGGGCAAGATCATTTACGAGAACGCCGAGTCCATCAAGACCGAGGACAACAAGGTCTGGACGGTCACCCTCAGGGACGGCTGGAAGTTCCACAACGGCGAGCCCGTGACGGCCAAGTCCTACGTTGACGCCTGGAACTGGGGCGCCAACATCAAGAACAACCAGACGAACAGCTACTGGTTCTCCGACATCAAGGGCTTCGAGGACGTCCACCCGGAGAAGGGTGAGCCGAAGTCCGACAAGATGTCCGGTCTGAAGGTCATCGACGACAAGACCTTCACCATCGAGCTCTCCTCGCCGATCCCGTACTTCGAGTACAAGCTCGGCTACGACGTCTGGTCCCCGCTGCCCAGCGGATTCTTCAAGGACCCGGAGGCCTACGGCGAGAAGCCGGTCGGCAACGGCCCCTACGAGTTCGTCAAGTGGGAGCACAAGAAGCAGATCGAGGTCAAGACCTACGCCGACTACAAGGGCGCGGACAAGCCCAAGAACGGCGGTGTGATCTTCAAGAACTACACCACCGTCGAGGCCGGCTACCAGGACCTGCTCTCCAACAACCTGGACATCATCCGCCAGATCGGTCCGAAGGACCTGCCCAAGCGCAAGACCGACCTCGGTGACCGCGCGGTGGACGAGCCGTACAACGCCGTCCAGTCGATCGTCCCGGCCTTCTACACCAAGCAGTGGAAGGACATCGACCCCAAGGTCCTGCAGGGTCTGTCCATGGCGATCGACCGCGAGACGATCACCAAGACCGTCCTCAACGGCACCCGTGAGCCCGCCACCAGCTTCGTGGCCAAGGGCGTGGCCGGCTACCAGCCGGGCATCGCGGGCGACATCCTCACCTACAACCCGGACAAGGCCAAGCAGCTCATCAAGGAGGGCGGCGGCGTTCCGGGCAACAAGATCTTCATCCAGTTCAACGCGGATGGCGGTCACAAGGAGTGGGTCGAGGCGGTCTGCAACAGCATCCGCAAGGCCACCGGTGTCGAGTGCGCCGGCGACTCCAAGCCGGACTTCCAGACCGACCTGGACACGCGTGACGCCCACAAGGTCAAGTCCATGTACCGCGGCGGCTGGGTGCAGGACTACCCGCTGAACGTCAACTTCATGCGGGACCTGTACGGCTCCAAGGCGGCCGGCAACACCTCCGGCTTCGCCGACAAGGAGATCGACGGCCTCTTCAAGAAGGGCGACAACGCCAAGGACCTGGACAGCGCCATCAAGGCCTACCAGGAGGCGGAGAAGGCCATGTTCGAGAAGATGCCGGCCATCCCGCTCTGGTACTACAAGGCCAACTACGGCTACTCCACGAACGTCAAGAACGTGAAGTTCGACAACAACGGTGACCCGGTCCTGCAGGACGTCGAGGTCCTCAAGAAGTAATCGAACAGTTCGCACGCGGGTGACGGCCCTTTCCGGGCCGTCACCGGTGCCGGCGGGGGGCCGACGGGCGTGAGTCTCCGGAACACGGAGCGGACAGCCCGTCGGCCTCTCCCGCTGTGACCGACATGGAGGAACCATGGGGCGCTACGTCGCGCGGCGACTGCTCCAGATGATCCCGGTGTTCATCGGGACGACCCTGCTGATCTTTCTCATGATGTACGCGCTGCCCGGCGACCCCGTGCGTGCGCTGTACGGAGAACAGTCGGTGGACCCGTCGCAGATTGCGGCGATCAAGGCGGAGTACGGGCTGGACAAGCCGCTCTGGCAGCAGTACGTCAACTACCTCGCCGGCCTGCCGCAGGGTGACTTCGGTACCCAGATCGCCAGCCGGCGCCCGGTCGCCGAGGTCATTTCCGAGGCCTTCCCCGTCACCGTCCGTCTGACCATCATCGCCTTCGTCTTCACCGTCCTGGTGGGCGTGTCGCTGGGCATCCTCTCCGGCATGCGCGCGGGCAAGAAGACCGACACTGGTGTGCTCGTGCTGACGCTGGCGCTGATCTCGGTGCCGTCGTTCGTGCTCGGCTTCCTGTTCCAGTGGCTGTTCGCGATGCAGCTCGGCTGGACCACGCCGACCGTCCAGGACTCGATGAACTTCAGTCAGCTGTTCCTGCCGGCCGTCGTCCTCGCCTCGTTGTCCCTGGCGTATGTCGCGCGTCTGACGCGTACGTCCATCGCGGAGAACCTGCGCGCGGACTACATGCGCACGGCGGTCGCCAAGGGTCTGCCGCGCCGGCGCATCATCTCCATGCACCTGATGCGCAACTCGATGATCCCCGTGGTCACCTTCCTCGGCATCGACATCGGCAACCTGATGACCGGCGCCATCGTCACCGAGGGCATCTTCAACGTGCAGGGCATCGGAAACCTGGTCTACCAGGCCCTCAGCCGCCGCGAGGGAGCGACGGTGGTGGGCATCGTCACGGTGATGGTGCTCATCTACCTCTTCGTCAACCTGATCGTCGACCTGCTGTACGCGGTCCTGGACCCGAGGATTCGCTATGCCTGAGCTGGCCTCGAAAACGGACACCGCCGTGGCGGCCCAGGCCGCGACCACCACGGACAACGTCCTCGCCACGGACGCCGGTCCCGCACCCGGCAAGCCCCGCAGCCTCTGGTCGGACGCCTGGTACGACCTGCGGCACAACTGGATGTTCCTGCTCTCGACGGGTCTGATCCTGCTGCTGCTGGTGGTCGCCGCCGTGCCGGACCTGTTCATCTCGGGCGACGTCAGCCCGCGGGACGGCGACCTGACCAAGCACTACCTGCAGAAGCCCGAACTCGGCCACGTCTTCTCCGCCGAGTGGCTCGGCTACGACCACCAGGGCCGCTCCATCTACGCCCGGCTGCTGCACGGCACCCGCGCCTCGATCCTCGTCGGCGTCATGGTCACCGTGGCGGTGACCCTGCTCGGCGGTCTGGTCGGCCTGATCTCGGGCTACTTCGGCGGCTGGGTCGACTCGGTGATGTCCCGCATCACCGACGTCTTCTTCGGCATCCCGTTCCTGCTCGGCGCCATGGTCGTCCTGAACACCTTCTCCGAGCGCTCGGTGCCCGTGGTCTCGCTGTCCCTCGCGGTCCTCGGCTGGACCTCCATCGCGCGCGTCATGCGCGGCTCGGTGATCACGGTCAAGCAGGCCGACTACGTCACCGCGGCCAAGGCGCTCGGCGCCGGAACCGGCCGGATCCTGTTCAAGCACATCCTTCCGAACGCCGTCGCCCCGGTGATCGTCGTCGCCACCATCGCGCTCGGCGGCTACATCACGGCCGAGGCGACCCTGTCCTTCCTGGGCATCGGTCTGACCGACTCGATCTCCTGGGGCCAGGACATCTCGGCGGGCAAGGACTACCTGCGCACCGCGCAGTACGTCCTGTTCTTCCCGGCCGCGATGCTGAGCCTCACGGTGCTGGCGTTCCTCATGTTCGGCGATGCGGTACGCAACGCCCTTGACCCCAAGTCGCGCTGAGGGAGGCGTTACGTGAGCATCATCGACAAGACCGACGCCGTCCTCGAGCCGCGCGCCGAGGACTTCGACGGCCCGCTGCTCGAAGTCCGGGACCTGCATGTGGAGTTCCACACGCGGGACGGTGTGGCCAAGGCCGTCAACGGCGTCAACTACACCGTGGACGCCGGCGAGACCCTCGCCGTGCTCGGCGAGTCCGGTTCCGGCAAGTCCGTGACCGCGCAGGCGATCATGGGCATCCTCGACATGCCTCCGGGACGCATCTCCAAGGGCGAGATCATGTTCCGCGGGCAGGACCTGCTGAAGCTGACCGAGGAGGAGCGCCGGAGGATCCGCGGCCGGAGGATCGCGATGATCTTCCAGGACGCGCTGTCCTCCCTCAACCCCGTGCTCTCGGTGGGCTACCAGCTCGGCGAGATGTTCCGGGTGCACCAGGGCCTGTCCAAGAAGGACGCCAAGGCCAAGGCGATCGAGATGATGGACCGGGTGAAGATCCCGGCCGCCGCGGCGCGGGTCAACGACTACCCGCACCAGTTCTCCGGCGGTATGCGCCAGCGCATCATGATCGCCATGGCGCTGGCCCTGGAGCCGGACCTGATCATCGCCGACGAGCCCACCACCGCCCTGGACGTGACCGTCCAGGCGCAGGTGATGGACCTGCTGGCGGAGCTGCAGCGCGAGTACCGGATGGGCCTCATCCTGATCACCCACGACCTCGGTGTGGTCGCGGACGTCGCCGACAAGATCGCGGTGATGTACGCGGGCCGGATCGTGGAGCGCGCCCCGGTGCACGAGCTGTACAAGAGCCCGGCGCACCCCTACACCAAGGGTCTGCTGGACTCCATCCCGCGCCTGGACCAGAAGGGCCAGGAGCTGTACGCGATCAAGGGACTGCCGCCGAACCTGACGCGGATCCCGAGCGGCTGCGCGTTCAACCCGCGCTGCCCCAAGGCGCAGGACATCTGCCGTACGGATGTCCCGCCGCTGCACCCGGTGACCGCGGCGGACGGGACCGAACTGGTCGGCCGTGCCTCGGCGTGCCACTTCTGGAAGGAGACGATCAATGGCTGAGCTCAGCAAGAAGGACGAGCCGGTCGACGCCACGCCGAACGTCTCCGAGGTGGCCGAGATCGACGCCCACTCCGAGGAGGAGGCCGTCGCCGCCATCGAGGCGCCGGTCGAGCGCGGTGAGCCGATCCTGCAGGTCCGCAACCTGGTGAAGCACTTCCCGCTCACCCAGGGCATCCTGTTCAAGAAGCAGGTCGGCGCCGTGAAGGCCGTCGACGGGGTCTCCTTCGACCTGTACCAGGGCGAGACCCTGGGCATCGTGGGCGAGTCCGGCTGCGGCAAGTCCACGGTGGCCAAGCTGCTGATGAACCTGGAGCGGGCCACCGCCGGCGAGATCTTCTACAAGGGCCAGGACATCACCCGGCTGTCGGGGCGGGCGCTGAAGGCGGTGCGCCGCAACATCCAGATGGTGTTCCAGGACCCGTACACCTCGCTGAACCCGCGGATGACGGTCGGCGACATCATCGGGGAGCCGTTCGACATCCACCCCGAGGTGGCTCCGAAGGGCGACCGCCGCAAGCGCGTCCAGGAACTGCTGGACGTGGTGGGTCTCAACCCGGAGTACATCAACCGGTATCCGCACCAGTTCTCCGGCGGTCAGCGCCAGCGCATCGGCATCGCCCGCGGCCTGGCGCTCAACCCGGAGATCATCATCTGCGACGAGCCGGTCTCCGCGCTGGACGTCTCCGTCCAGGCACAGGTCATCAACCTGATGGAGCGCCTGCAGGACGAGTTCAACCTCTCCTACATCTTCATCGCGCACGACCTGTCGATCGTCCGTCACATCTCCGACCGGGTCGGCGTGATGTACCTGGGCAAGGTCGCCGAGATCGGCACCGACGTGCAGATCTACGACCACCCGACCCACCCCTACACCCAGGCCCTGCTCTCGGCCGTCCCGGTCCCGGACCCCGAGTCCCGTGAGGGCCGGGAGCGGATCATCCTCACCGGTGACGTCCCGTCCCCGGCCAACCCGCCGTCGGGCTGCCGCTTCCGCACCCGCTGCTGGAAGGCCCAGGACAAGTGCGCCACCGAGGTGCCGCTGCTCGCGGTCCCCGAGCGGTTCAAGGGCTCCGACTCCCCGGCTGCCCACGAGTCGGCCTGCCACTTCGCCGAGGAGAAGGACGTGGTCCACGCGGCGTAACCCCCATACGCCCCGTCCCCCCAACCGGAACCCGGCGCCCCGTCAGGTGGCGCCGGGTTCCGCCGTCTCCGCGCCCCGGCCCCCGGCACCTCGTACTCCGCAGCCCCGCGATACGTACATACGGCTGGAGTCCGCCCCCGATTTCGCCCCGGACAGGCGTCGCACCCAGGCAATGTGCACCATTTGTCGGATATTGGGCCTTCAGGGATCGACAGGTGCACGTACGAGGAGGCACTCCATGCGTGGAGGCACGCACGCCAGGTGGGTCGTCGGTGCGGTCGCCGTGGCTCTCGCGGCCACCGCCTGCGGGAGCGAGAGCAGCGGCGGGAGCGCGGACGCGGGGGCGGTGCTCAGTGCCTCCTGGGGCGACCCGCAGAACCCGCTGGAGCCGGCCAACACCAACGAGGTGCAGGGCGGCAAGGTCCTCGACATGATCTTCCGGGGGCTCAAGCGCTACGACCCGGAGACCGGGGCCGCCGAGAACATGCTCGCCGAGAGCATCGAGACCTCGGACTCGCAGAACTTCACCATCAAGATCAAGGACGGCTGGACCTTCAGCAACGGAGAGAAGGTCACCGCCCGCTCCTTCGTCGACGCCTGGAACTACGGTGCCAGCCTGAAGAACAACCAGCGCAACGCCTACTTCTTCGGCTACATCGAGGGCTACGACAAGGTCCACCCGGACAGCGGTGAGCAGACCGCCGACAAGCTCTCCGGGCTGAAGGTCGTCGACGAGCTGACCTTCACCGTCAAGCTCACCCAGAAGTTCTCGACCTTCCCCGACACCCTCGGCTACAACGCCTACGCCCCCCTGCCCCGGGCCTTCTTCGAGGACCACGACGCCTGGGTCGCCAAGCCCGTCGGCAACGGCCCCTACCTGGTCGACTCCTACACCAAGGGCTCCCAGATCTCCCTGCGCCGCTGGGAGGAGTACCCCGGCGACGACAAGGCCCAGAACGGCGGCGTCGACCTGAAGGTCTACACCGACAACAACACCGCCTACACCGACCTGCTGGCCGGCAACCTCGACCTGGTCGACGACGTCCCCGCCGCCCAGCTGAAGAACGTCAAGAAGGATCTCGGCGACCGCTACCTCAACACCCCCGCCGGCATCCTGCAGACCCTCGCCTTCCCCTACTACGACAAGGCCTGGAACAAGCCCGGCATGGAGAAGGTGCGCACCGGGCTCTCGCGGGCGATCGACCGCAAGCAGATCACCGAGACCATCTTCCACAAGACCCGCACCCCCGCCACCGACTGGACCTCCCCGGTCCTCGGCAAGGACGGCGGCTTCCGGGACGGGCTGTGCGGCGACGCCTGCGAGTACGACCCGGAGGCGGCCAAGAAGCTCATCAAGGAGGGCGGCGGCCTGCCCGGCGGCCGGGTCACCATCACCTTCAACGCGGACACCGGCTCCCACAAGGACTGGGTCGAGGCGGTCTGCAACTCCATCAACAACGCCCTGGACAACGAGCGCGCCTGCACCGCAGGCCCCGTCGGCACCTTCGCCGACTTCCGCAGCCGGATCACCCAGCGCAAGATGAGCGGCCCGTTCCGCGCCGGCTGGCAGATGGACTACCCGCTCATCCAGAACTTCCTCCAGCCGCTCTACTACACCAACGCCTCCTCCAACGACGGCAAGTGGTCCAACGAGAAGTTCGACGACCTGGTCGACCGTGCGAACCGGGAGTCCGACCCCGCCAAGGCCGTCGAGCTGTTCCAGCAGGCCGAGGAGGTCGTCCGGGACAACATGGCGGCCATCCCGCTGTGGTACCAGAACGGCAGCGCCGGCTGGTCCGAGCGGCTCTCCGGCGTCAAGCTCAACCCGTTCAGCGTCCCCGTCTACCACGAGATCAAGGTCAGCTGAGCCGTCATGGGGCGCTACGTCGTCCGGCGTCTGCTCCAGATGATCCCGGTGTTCATCGGGGCCACGCTGCTGATCTTCCTCATGGTCCATGTGATGGGCGACCCCGTCGCCGGGCTGTGCGGCGAGCGTCGCTGCGACCCGGCGACCGCCGCCCGGCTGCGCCAGGAGTTCGGCCTCGACCAGCCGGTGTGGCAGCAGTACCTCACCTACATGGGGAACATCGTCACCGGCGACTTCGGCACGGCGTTCAACGGCCAGGAGGTCACCGAGCTGATGTCGACGGCGTTCCCCGTCACCATCCGGCTCACCCTGGTCGCCATCTGCTTCGAGATCGTCATCGGCATCACCCTCGGCGTGCTCACCGGGCTGCGCCGGGGCCGCCCGGTCGACACCTCGGTGCTGCTGGTGACCCTCGTCGTGATCTCGGTGCCCACCTTCGTCACCGGCCTGCTGCTGCAGCTGCTGCTCGGCGTGAAATGGGGCCTGATCCGCCCCTCCGTCTCGTCCGCGGCACCCTTCGGCGAGCTGCTCGTGCCCGGCCTGGTGCTGGCGTCGGTCTCCCTCGCCTACGTCACAAGGCTGACCCGCACCTCCATCGCCGAGAACCGGCGCTCCGACTATGTGCGCACCGCCGTCGCCAAGGGGCTGCCGCGCCGGCGGGTCGTGGTCCGGCACCTGCTGCGCAACTCGCTCATCCCCGTGGTCACCTTCATCGGCGCCGACATCGGCTTCCTCATGGGCGGCGCCATCGTCACCGAGCGCATCTTCAACATCCACGGCGTCGGCTACCAGCTCTTCCAGGGCATCCTGCGGCAGAACACACAGACCGTGGTCGGCTTCGTCACCGTCCTCGTCCTGGTCTTCCTGCTCTGCAATCTCGTCGTCGACCTGCTGTACGCCGTACTCGACCCGAGGATCCGCTATGCCTGACCAGCACTACGAGCCGGAACGCGCCCTCGCGGGCGCCGGTCTGGGCGGCACCACGGAGCTGGGCGTGGACGAGGCCGAGGTCCTCCAGCGGCCGCCCGCCGGTCCCGACGGCACCGGGGAGCAGGGCCCGCCCCGCTCCCTGTGGTCCGACGCCTGGCGGGACCTGCGCCGCAACCCGGTCTTCATCGTCTCCGCCCTGATCATCTGCTTCCTGATCGTCATCTCTCTGTGGCCCTCGCTGATCGCCTCCGGCAGTCCGCTCAAGTGCGACCTGTCCAAGGCGCAGGAGGGCTCCCAGCCCGGCCACCCGTTCGGCTTCAACGGGCAGGGCTGCGACGTCTACACGCGAACCGTCTACGGCGCCCGCACCTCCGTCGCCGTCGGCGTCCTCGCCACCCTCGGGGTGGCCGTGCTCGGCAGCGTCCTCGGGGCGCTGGCCGGCTTCTTCGGCGGCGTCTGGGACTCGGTCCTCTCCCGCGTCACCGACGTCTTCTTCGCCATCCCCGTCGTCCTCGGCGGCCTGGTGCTGCTGTCCGTCATCACCAGCAACACCGTCTGGCCCGTCATCGGCTTCATCGTGCTGCTCGGCTGGCCGCCCATCTCCCGCATCGCCCGCGGCGCGGTCATCACCGTCAAGCAGAACGACTACGTCCAGGCCGCCCGCGCCCTCGGCGCCTCCAACACCCGGCTGCTGCTGCGGCACATCGCGCCCAACGCGATCGCCCCGGTCATCGTGGTCGCCACCATCGCCCTCGGCACGTACATCGCGCTCGAGGCCACGCTGTCCTACCTCGGCGTCGGGCTGAAGCCGCCCAGCGTCTCCTGGGGCATCGACATCTCCGCCGCCTCGCCGTACGTCCGCAACGCCCCGCACGCGCTGCTGTGGCCCTCCGGCGCCCTCGCGGTC
Source organism: Streptomyces composti (assembly GCF_012034205.1). GTDB lineage: Bacteria > Actinomycetota > Actinomycetes > Streptomycetales > Streptomycetaceae > Streptomyces > Streptomyces composti. Next base: position 28,479 of record NZ_JAATEM010000013.1, on the reverse strand, counting down.
ACGGTGCTGGCCTTCATCATGCTCGGCGACGCGGTGCGCGACGCCCTCGACCCGAAGCTGAGGTGAGCCGACGTGCTGCTCGAAGTCCGCGACCTGCACGTGGAGTTCCGCACCAGGGACGGTGTCGCCAGGGCCGTCAACGGCGTCAGCTACCAGGTGGACGCCGGCGAGACCCTCGCGATCCTCGGCGAGTCCGGCTCCGGCAAGTCCGTCACCGCCCAGGCGGTCATGGGCATCCTCGACATGCCGCCCGGCCGGATCACCGGCGGTGAGGTGATCTTCCAGGGCCGGGACCTGCTGAAGCTGAAGGAGGCGGAGCGCCGCAAGGTCCGGGGCGCCGGAATGGCGATGATCTTCCAGGACGCGCTGTCCTCCCTCAACCCGGTGATCCCCGTCGGCGACCAGCTCGGCGAGATGTTCGTGGTCCACCGGGGCATGTCCTGGCGGGACGCGCGGGCCAGGGCGGTCGAGCTGATGGACCGGGTCCGCATCCCCGCCGCCCGGGAGCGGGTCAGGCAGTACCCGCACCAGTTCTCCGGCGGTATGCGCCAGCGCATCATGATCGCGATGGCGATCGCCCTCGAACCCGCCCTGATCATCGCCGACGAGCCGACCACCGCCCTGGACGTGACCGTCCAGGCGCAGGTGATGGACCTGCTGGCGGAGCTGCAGCGCGAGTACCGGATGGGCCTCGTCCTGATCACCCATGACCTCGGTGTGGTCGCGGACGTCGCCGACAGGATCGCGGTGATGTACGCGGGCCGCATCGTCGAGTCCGCCCCCGTGTACGACATCTACAAGGCGCCGGCCCACCCCTACACCCGCGGCCTGCTGGACTCCGTCCCGCGCCTGGACCAGAAGGGCCAGGAGCTCTACGCCATCAAGGGCCTGCCGCCGAACCTCACCCGTATCCCGCCCGGCTGCGCCTTCCACCCCCGCTGCCCGCTGGCCCGCGGCCTGTGCCGGGTCGACGAGCCCTCGCTGTTCGAGGTGTCCGCCACCCGCGGCAGCGCCTGCCACTTCTGGAGGGAGTGCCTGGATGGCTGAGCCGATCCTGGAGGTCAGCGGTCTGGTCAAGCACTACCCGCTGACCCGGGGCGTGGTCTTCAAGAAGCGCGTCGGCGAGGTGCGCGCCGTGGACGGCGTGGACTTCACCCTGGCCCGCGGCGAGACCCTCGGCATCGTCGGGGAGTCCGGCTGCGGCAAGTCCACGGTGGCCAAGCTGCTGGTGAACCTGGAGCGGCCGACGGCCGGTTCCATCCGCTACCGGGGCGAGGACATCACCCGGTTGTCGGGGCCCGCGCTGAAGGCGGTGCGCCGCAACATCCAGATGGTGTTCCAGGACCCGTACACCTCGCTGAACCCGCGGATGACGGTCGGCGACATCATCGGGGAGCCGTTCGACATCCACCCCGAGGTGGCTCCGAAGGGCGACCGCCGCAAGCGCGTCCAGGAACTGCTGGACGTGGTGGGTCTCAACCCGGAGTACATCAACCGGTATCCGCACCAGTTCTCCGGCGGTCAGCGCCAGCGCATCGGCATCGCCCGCGGCCTGGCCCTCAATCCGGAGATCATCATCTGCGACGAGCCGGTCTCCGCGCTGGACGTCTCCGTCCAGGCGCAGGTCATCAACCTGATGGAGCGCCTGCAGGACGAGTTCGACCTCTCCTACATCTTCATCGCGCACGACCTGTCGATCGTCCGTCACATCTCCGACCGGGTCGGCGTGATGTACCTCGGACGCATCGTCGAGACCGGCACCGACACCGAGATCTACGAGCACCCGACCCACCCCTACACCCAGGCCCTGCTCTCGGCCGTCCCGGTCCCCGACCCGGAGGCCCGCCAGCGCCGGGAGCGGATCATCCTCACCGGTGACGTCCCGTCCCCGGCCGACATCCCCTCCGGGTGCCGCTTCCGCACCCGCTGCTTCAAGGCGCGGGAGCGGTGCGCGGTGGAGGTCCCGGCGCTGGCGGTGCCCGCCGAGTACCGCGCCCTGGGCGGCCCGGCGGCCCATGCCTCGGCCTGCCACTTCGCCGAGGAGAAGCTGGTGGTGCCGCCGGAGGAGCGGCTCGCCTAGCAACTCCCCGCCCTGTCGCCCACATCCGTACATATGTCCGCCAACGGTGTTAACACGTACGCAACTTGGCGGACTCGATTCCGATATACGGACAGGCGACGCTGAACAGCGTACGGCCGTGCGGGTGCCGTAAGCGGGCCGGGACCCTGTGGGGATCCCGGCCCGTGGCCCTGCGCCCGCCCGCGGAAAACGGCCTCTGAACAGGCGGTCCGCACGGGACCGCCGTATGTTTGAAGTGAGCGCCCAGCACGTCCCGGGCAGCCGGCGGGGGACATGGCGAGCGCGGCCAGGCCCGGGCATCCCGCAGCAACTGAACCGCGTGCTGCCGAGCCCGCCCACCGGGCCGGCGCGCGAGAGGGCGAGCAGTGATGACCAGGGCCTTCTTCCTGCGCGGTGCGATGTACGCCAGGTACGACCTGCAGCGCGATCGCGTGGACGACGGATATCCCAAACCCGTCACCGCGGGCTGGTCGGGGATCGACGGCACCGGCTTCGAGTCGGGCATCGACACGGCCGTCTCGCTCGGCAACGGAAAGCTCTACTTCTTCAAGGGCGGTTCCTACCTGCGCATCGACGAGCGGCGGCTCGCCGTGGACGCCGGGGCGGCGGACATCGGCGGAGCGTGGGGCGGATTCGCTGAGGCCGGATTCGGCGCCTTCCTGGACTCGGCGGTGAACTGGGGGAACGGGAAGGTGTACGTCTTCCGCGGGGACTCCTACCTCCGCTACGACATCGCCGCCGACCGGGTCGACGACGGATACCCGCTGCCGGTGAGCGGCAACTGGCCCGGCTTCGCCGAGACGGGGTTCACGGACGGCATCGAGGGAGGCTTCGTCACCGGCGGCGGCAAGGCGTACTTCTTCCGCCGGGGGCGGTACGTCCGTTACGACGTCGCCGCCGACCGGGTGGACGACGGCTACCCGCTGCCCGTCGCCGGCAACTGGCCGGGCCTGGCGGAGGCCGGGTTCGCGGACTCGGTGGACGCGGTCTGGACGCCGGCCGGAGCGGCCACCCCCGTCACTCCCGTCGGCGGACGGCTGACCCCGGGCGACCACGTCTGGTACTTCGACGGGCGGATCTCGATGGCGCAGGAGATCCCGCGCAGCACCTGGTTCCCGGGCTCCAAGGGCCCGACCGACTACCAGGGGCACGGCAAGGAGATCTTCCAGTTCGTGGTGCACTCCGACGGAACGATCTTCCGCGGCCGGCCGCACATGCGGGGCTTCCCCGGCACCTACGCCTGGCTGAACAACAATCCCGGCAACATCACCGGCCGCCCCGGCGGACCGGACTACGGGCAGTACCCCGGGAAGTTCAACTGGCACAACTTCCTGATCTTCCCGACCCGGGAGACCGGGTACCGGGCGATCGCCACGTTCCTGCGCACGGCGAGCTGCCCCAAGCGCGGCCCGTACCGGGACCTGAGCATCCTCGACGCCTTCGAGTGCTACGCGCCCGCCTCGGACGGCAACAACCCGGTGAAGTACGCCCAGGCGGTGGCGGAGGCCGCCGGGGTGCCGACGAGCACCCCGGTCGGCCACCTGGACGACGTGCAGATGCGCCTGATGCAGGACAAGATCGCGGAGGTGGAGGGCGCCGTCCCGGGCGACGTCCTCACCGCCGGCTCTCCCGAACTGCCGCAGGAGATCGGAAGCCTGCTCTGAGCGGCGGGCCGGGCTCAGTCCCTGGGCAGTCCCAGGGAGCGCTTGAGGAAGTCCACCTGGAGGAGCAGCAGGTTCTCCGCGACCTGTTCCTGCGGGGTCATGTGGGTCACCCCCGACAGCGGCAGCACCTCGTGCGGGCGGCCCGCGGCAAGGAGGGCGGAGGACAGGCGCAGGGCGTGGGCGACGACCACGTTGTCGTCGGCGAGTCCGTGCACGATCATCAGCGGGCGGTGCGGCTCACCGGCGCCGGACAGCCCGTCGTCGGTGACGAGGGAGCTCTTGGCGTAGGTCTCCGGACGGGTGGCCGGGTCGCCCAGGTACCGCTCGGTGTAGTGGGTGTCGTACAGCCGCCAGTCCGTCACCGGGGCGCCGGCGATCCCGGCGTGGAAGACGTCGGGGCGGCGCAGCACGGCCAGCGCGGCGAGGTAGCCGCCGTAGGACCAGCCGCGGACGGCGACCCGCGAGAGATCGAGGGGGTGGGACGCCGCCAGGTCGCGCAGGGCCTCGATCTGGTCGTCCAGGGAGAGGGTGAAGTCGTGGTGGACGGCCTTCTCCCAGGCGGGGGAGCGGCCCGGGGTGCCCCGGCCGTCGGCGACGACCACCGCGAAGCCCTGGTCGGCGAACCACTGCGAGGTCAGGTGCGGGTTGTGCGCGGCCAGCACCCGGGCGCCGTGGGGTCCGCCGTAGGGGTCCATGAGGACGGGGAGTGGGGCGTTCCCGGAGTAGTCCCGGGGCATAAGCACGGCGCACGGGATGCGGCGTGCGCCCCCATGGGTCAAGGTCACCCGGGGCGACATACCGGGATCGTCGGCATATGACGGGACAGCCCCCGTCGGTTTCCCGTCACGCAGGATCCGCACCCGCGCACCTGGCCGGTCCAGGGTCGCCGAGACCAGCACGGTGACGTTCCCGGCCCGCACCGCCGAGTGCACCCCGGGCTCCTGGGAGAGCCGCTCCACCCCCAGCTCGTTCACCCGGTACACATGCACCTCGCCGATCTCCGGCTCGGCCGCCTCCTCGCCCGCCGAGGCCGCGACCAGCACATCGTCGTCGGAGACGTCGAGCACCGCCCGCAGGTGCAACTGCGGCCCGGTGAGCGGCCGTTCGCCCACCACCAGGCGTCGGGCACCCCCCTCGTCGGTGATCCGCACCAGCCGCCCTGAGGGGCTCCAGCAGGGAACCCCGGGGAAAAGTTCCAGCCAAGTCGGATCTTCGTCGGCGTGCACCATCCGGGTCGCCCCGGTGTCGGGGTCCACCGCCAGGAACAGCTGGCTGCGGTGATCGCGCGCCTGCACGAGCAGCAGCGGCGCACCCGCCCCTGACCAGTGCACTCGCGCGAGATACGGGTAGCGGGCCCGGTCCCAGGACACCTCCGTGCGCACCCCGTCGAGCCCGATCACGAACAGCCGTACATCGGCGTTGGGGGTGCCCGCGGCCGGGTAGGCCACCCGGCTCGGCTCCCGCTCCGGGTGCGCCGGATCGGAGATGAACCACCGTCGCACCGGCGCGTCGTCCACGCGCGCCACCAGCAACCGGTCCGACTCCGGTGACCACCAGAAGCCCCGCGAGCGCCCCATCTCCTCGGCGGCGATGAACTCGGCCATTCCGTAGGAGACGGTGCCGTCGTCCGGGGCGGCGAGTGCGCGGTCGTCCGCTCCCTCCGCGGAGACGACCCGCAGGGCGCCGCCCGCGACATAGGCGACATGGCGGCCGTCGGGGGAGGGGCGGGGGTCGATCACCGGGTGGGCGGCGGGCAGCTCACGGGCCGTCCCGGCCCGCAGCTCGGCCGTGAAGAGCCGCCCTGACAAGGCAAAAGACGCCAGCTCCACGGCGGCGTCGGTGGCGTAGGAGACGATGCCGGCCCCGCCCTCGCGGCTGCGCTCGCGCCGGGCCCGCTCCTCGGGGGAGAGATGCTCCTCCAGGCCCCCGAGGAGGGCGCGCGGGTCGGCCGCCACGCGCTCCGTGCCCTCCTCCGTGTCGAGCACCCACAGCGAGTTCGCCCGGTCCGTGCCGGAACCGGAGCGCAGGAACACGACACGGGAGCCGTCGGGCGCCACGGTGAACGAACGCGGCGCGCCGAGCGTGAAGCGCTGGGTGCGGGCGTGCCGTCGGGGGAAGGAGTCGGTCTCGGTCGTCATGCCCTGACCATATTGGCCATGCGCCCCCTTGTGCGGCCGTGCGCCGATCGATGCGCAGGTACGAATAGTTATGATCGCTGGCGCAGAGTGGGTATGAACCTGCTCAGCATCCAAGTGGATTTATCTGTGTCGACAACTGCATCAACAACTGGATGGCCGTGTCGACTTGTCCGCCCCCATGCCTTGGACCCTTGGAGGTGAGCCGCCGTGGCACTCTCGATTTCGGCGGTGGTGCTGCTGGCGATCATCGTCTTCCTGCTGATCAAGAAGTCGGGCCTGAAGGCGGGCCACGCGATCGTGTGCATGCTCCTCGGCTTCTACCTCGCGTCCTCCACCGTCGCTCCGACGATCAACGAGCTGACGACGAACATCGCGGGCATGATCGGCAGTATCAAGTTCTGAGCGACACTCGGCTGGTGCCTGCACCAAGGCGTGCTCGGCCCGCGCCGCGGTCCGGGCTGCGTGAGTCCGGTTTTCCTGCTCCCCCTGGCCGAGGCTTCGTAAGCTTGTCGGGCGCGGCACGAGCGAGGTGCTGGGCGAGCGGACGAGGGGGCGGCGCGCGTGGACGAGGAGAACTCACCGTCCTGACCAACCCGAACGCCGCCTACGTCAGCGCTGGCCAGTTCGGTGAGGTGCTGGCCGAGGAGTTCGTCACCCGAACGGGCACGCGCGTCGAGGGGACCCGCCCGATCGACCGTCTCAACGCGCTCACCCGGGCCGGGGTCCTGGTCGGCTGGAGCCGTGCTGCCTTCGGCACCTTGCGCCGGGGCCGCAACGACGCCGCGCACCACCACCTCTTCGACACCACCAAGGCTCCGGAAGCCCTGAAGCTGTGCTGGCAGCTGGGCGATCTCTTCGACCGGGCCATGGGCGGCACCCGAGCGGTCACCGCGTTCGTCCCGCCCACGCTCCCCGCCGAGACGCCCAGACCGATCCGCAGGAGATCGCGGAGCTGTGCGAGGCGCCGGACCATCACCGGCGCACGCCGGCCGAGTCCCGCGTGAAGCTGTCGGAGGCGGGCGACCGCCTGGAAGCCGAACGCCGGGCCCGCGCCGAGGCCGAACGGCGTCAAGCGAACGTTCTCTTCTTCGAGAAGAATCCCCCCCGCGCGTCGGCGGCAAGCCGCACACCACTGAGACATGGGTCTACGACTCCCGCACGGGCCAGCACTTCACGCTGAAGCAGCGCCCGCTCACCCGCGCCCACCTGGACGACTTCGTGGCGGCCTACCGGCCGGGCGACCCCGCTCCTCGCGCGTCGAGTCCCAGGACGAGAACGGGCCGTTCAAGAAGTTGAGTTCACCGCCATCGCCCGCTCCCTTGGCGGCGACGTGGACGTACCGGAGGCCGAGGTCGAGCAGGAGTCGCCGACTCAGCCCCCGACCGCGTACGGCACGAAGCCGGCCCACGCGGCGGGGGTGAAGGCCAGGCGGGGGCCTTCGACGTTCTTGGAGTCACGGACGTGGACGGTGCTGGGCTCGGTGGCGACTTCGACGCAGGAGTCGCCCTCACTGCCGCTGCTGTAACTGCTCTTGAACCACGCCAGGCCGGAGGCGTCCTCCGACGAAATATTGCGGGTCATGTCTCCCCCAGCAGTTGCTCGATGAACGAGGCGGACTCACGCGGCGTGAGGGCCTGCGCCCGGATGATGCCATACCGTAGTTCCAGGATACGGAGCTGGCGCAGGTCAGAAACCGGTCGTCCGTTGGCCACTGCTGGTGAACGGCCGACCGCTGAACCGTCCTCAAACTTGAGCACCTCAATGCCACCGTCCACCCCGGCATGCTCATAGCGTTCCATCGGCATCACTTGGAGCTCGACGTTGCGCAACTTTCCTGCTGCAAGCAGGTGTTCAAGCTGACTGCGCAGGATCTCCCTTCCACCGAGTGGTCGCCGAAGCGTCCACTCCTCCAGGACGAAGCTGAGGTCGGGTGCCGGGTCTCGCTCGAAGATCGCCTTGCGAGCTACGCGTGCTGCGATGAACCGCTCCACTTCCTCCGTTGAGTAGGCGGGGCGTCGCATCGACAGGAGCGCGCGCGAGTATTCCGGGGTCTGCAACAGCCCGTGAATGTGCAGCGGGTCATAGAGCTGAAGCTCCACCGCCCGCGCCTCCATCTGCGCCAGATCCCGCACCTTCTTCGGGTACCGGACCTTCTTCACGTCCTCCTTCATCGCCGCGACGAGCCCCCCGGCGCCGAGTACCTCGTCCGCCGTGTCCAGATACTCGGGGCGGGGGATCCGCTTGCCGGTCTCGATCTTGTAGACGAGGTCCTCCCCGTACCCGACCGCTGCCGCGAACTCGCCGACCCGCATCCCTGCGGCCTCCCGGCGGAGCCTCAACTGCCGTCCCACGGTAGCCACTACGGCGAGGGCCCAGGCGTCGTCCGGGTCCACGTCCCAGCCCGGCTCGTCCGTCTGATCCGTCTCGGCCCTGACCCGCACCGCCTCGCCGTTCACCGACATGCGCGTCCCTTCGTAGTGCTGTGCCGTGCTGTCGCGCCCGCCCGCAGGAGCCGTGCCGACAGCCCGGACAGCGCTGGACAAGTCCTGGACGGTCGCTCTACGCAGCGGAGCAATCACCTCACACGGTACGTCCGGTTGGACACGCTGAGTGACGTGAATCAGGAAATCATCGAGACCGGAACCCAGCTCGACGCCAGGGTCCGCAGCTTCAGCGTGCTGCTGTCCTGCACCCCGCGCGGTGCCCGCCTCGCCCGTCTGCTCGCGGTGAACGCGTTGCGGAGCTGGGAACTCCCGGACGCGACCGCGAGCCATGTCATCGCCGAGCTCGCGGCCAATGCGGCCACGCACGGCCGTGTCCCGGGCCGCAGCTTCCGCCTGACGCTCTACGCGGTCGGCGCCACGCTCCGCATCGAGGTGAGCGACACGCGCGGTGAGCGGCGCCCCGTGCTCCGGGAGCCCGGTGCCGACGTTGAGTCGGGGCGTGGGCTGCTCCTCGTGGACGCGCTCGCCGACCGCTGGGGGGTCAGCGAGGGGCGCTTCCCGCGCAAGACCGTCTGGGCGGAGATCGATCTCACGTCACCGGAACCCGGCTCCCCGCGTTCCGGTGCCGTCGACGACTGAAAGGCAAAGAACTCGGGGTGGAAGAACCCTTCCAAGCCCCACCCCTCCCGCCCACGGCCGCGCTCACTCGGGCGGGTGAACATCCCCGAACCGGCTGGATCTGCCAGCCCTCAAGGCCCGACGCTCGGCGCAACGCACCACCACAACCGCAGACATGAGACGGCCCCCGCCGGGACGGGCAATCCCAGTGCGAGGGCCTGACCACCGAGGAAGAAGAGGCCTTCCCGATGGGTACCCAGAACCCTAGCGTGCCTCCCCGCGCGCACGCCCGCGTTGCGGGCGACAAGCACCCGAACCGGCGGTCCGGCGCGGCCCACCGCACCGGCGGGCTCCAGCACGACAACACCCGCCACACCACCCGCTTCACGGTGATCGGCAACCACCTGGCCCAGCACCCGGAGCTCTCGCTCCTCGCGATCGGGCTCGGTACGCACCTCCAGTCGCTGCCGAACGGCGCGCCGGCCGACATCAAGACCCTCGCCGCCCGGTTCCCCGAGGGAGCCACCCGGATCGCCGCCGCCCTGCGCGAGCTGGAGGCCCACGGCTATCTGCGACGCGAACGCGTCCGCACCCCCTCCGGCCGGATCGTCACCCGCACGATCTCCTGCAACCAGCCGGCGGCGGCCCGCCGCCCCACCGAGGGCGCCTCCCCGGCGGCACGGGCACCCCGGGAGCCCCGGGCGGAGCACACCCCGAGGGGGAGCAGTGGGAGCCGTGCGTCGCGAGAACCCCGGGGCAGGCTGCTCCCCGCCGTGCCCCGCCCCGAGTGCCATGTCCCCGCGTTGTTCCAGGCCGCCACCGACCTCCTGGCGGACCTCCGCCGCCATGACTCACGACTGCTCCTCTCGGCCGACGACACGGCCCATCTGGCGCCCGGTGTCGCCGCCTGGCTGGAACGGGATGTCACTCCCGCCGCCGTACGCAGGGCCCTGACCGCCGACCTGCCGCCCGAGGGGCTACGGCGGCCCGCCGCCCTCCTGGCTCACCGTCTGGCCGCTCAGCTCCCGCCACCCGCCCCGCACCGAGCACCTGCCACCGCCCCGCCGGCACCCGTCCGGTACCCCATGCGGAACTGCGACGGCTGCGATCGAGGCTTCCGTTCACCCCACCCCGGCGCCCTCTGCCGCGACTGCCGAACCGATCTCCAGGAGGCTGCCTAGCCTGACGGCATCTCCGTCCATGCGGTCTTCTCCACGAGCGGCCTCCGCGCTACCAGGACGACGGCACGGAGCAGGCACGGCGTGAAGGGTACGTGTTCCGGAAACCGAGGGGACTGTTTCAGTCACCTTCGCCCAAGGTGCACATTCTGGCTTGACCCGCCCCCCGGCGGCTCCGCGATCGTGCTTCTGCAGAGCGTGGCGAAGAGTGATCGTGGGGAGCGGATGGCTGTTTCCAGGCCGTCGCCGCCCTCGACCACTGGCTGCACGAGGAGGTGCTGCGCCGGGTCGCTGAACTGACGTTGAAGGACAGTCCCGCGATGCCGCCCCAGTTGCGCAAATACGAGCTGCCGCTGCACCAGGTCGAGGCAGTGCGGCGGGGTGAGGTCACGCTCTCCGAGGCGGTCCTGGAACACCTGCGTGACAAGCTCTCCGTCCAGGCCCTCCCAGCACCCTGGCAAGATCGCCGGAGTGCTCGAACTCGTGACCGAGAAAAAGGTCTGGTACGAGGCGGCGGGCTGCATCAACAAGGAGTTCTTCCAGGGGCGCACGACGTTCAACGAGAAGACGCTGCGCAGCCGCTTCTGGAGATCACCCAGCGCCGCAACAAGATCGCACATGACGCCGACCTGATCGACGGGGATCTCAAACAACGGCGTCCGATCGACGAGGCCGAGGTGACAGACGTCATCGACTGGATCGAGCGCATCGCGCTCGCCTCGCTCATGTACTCGACGACAAGGCATGACGGGCCCGGAACGGCCGGCGCGCCGCCGTGGCCTCGTAGGCTGGGGGCATGACGGAACTGCCCGCTCGACGTCTGCTGCTGGTGCACGCGCACCCCGACGACGAGTCGATCAACAACGGCGTGACCATGGCCCGGTATGCCGCCGAGGGCGTGCACGTGACGCTGGTCACCTGCACGCTCGGCGAGCGGGGCGAGGTCATCCCGCCCGAGCTGGCCCACCTCGGCGGTGCCGCCCTCGGGCAGCACCGCCACCGGGAGCTGCGCGAGGCCATGCGTGCGCTGGGCGTGCACGACTTCCGGCTGCTCGGCGGCGCCGGCCGGTTCAGCGACTCCGGGATGATGGGGCTGCCCGACAACGACGACCCCGGCTGCTTCTGGCAGGCCGACGTGGACCAGGCGGCCGGGCTGCTCCTCGAGGTGATCCGCGAGGTGCGGCCCCAGGTGCTGGTCACCTACGACGACAACGGCGGATACGGGCATCCCGACCACATCCAGACCCACCGCGTCGCCATGCGGGCCGTCGGACTGGCCGAGGAGGCCGGCTGCCCCGTCGCCAAGGTCTACTGGAACCGGGTCCCCCGCTCCGTCGCCGAGCAGGCCTTCGACCGGCTCAGGGAGGACCTGCCCCGCCTGCCCTTCGAGAAGGCGGCCACCGTCGACGACGTGCCCGGCGTCGTCGACGACCAGCGCATCACCGCCGCCGTCGAGGGCACCGGGCCCGCCGCCGCGGCCAAGGCCGCCGCGATGCGCGCCCACGCCACCCAGATCACCGTGCACGAGCCGTACTTCGCCCTCTCCAACGAGCTCGCCCAGCCCCTGTTCACCACCGAGTACTACGAGTTGGTACGGGGGCGTCCGTCCGACATCAGGGAGAGCGACCTGTTCGCCGGGATCGGAGCGACGCCATGAGCGACGGCAACGGACCCCTGCTCGCCCAGCCGCTGCGCCCCCCGTCCGCCGGGCGGATCGCCGCGTATCTGGGGCTGTTCGTGCTCGGCGCCGTCGTCGGGGCGGCCGGGGCGCTGGTGCAGCCGGGCTGGTTCCCGGGCGGCCTGCTGCTCGCTCTCGCCGCCGAGGCCGGCCTGTGCCTGGGGGCGGCCCGCGCTCTGCGCAGCCGCGCCGCCGCCGCTGCCGCGGGGGGCGGCTGGACGCTCGCCGTCATCCTGCTCACCACCAGCCGCCCGGAGGGTGACTTCCTGTTCGCCGCGAGCAGCGGCTCGTATCTCTTCCTGCTCGGCGGCATCGCTCTGGCTGTGATCTGCGCCACCCTTTCGCCGGGTGAGCGACCTGGTGGCGGTTCTGCCCGACTTGGCAAGTGACGTACCGGTTCGCCGGGTGACGAGGGTGCGGGTCCGGTGTGGGTTTCCCCAGCGGTCCTGGGAAACGCGCGGGACGCGGACAGTATGGTGGTGCGCGCCGCCGAGCCTCCCCCAAGCCCTCGGCCTCGCCCGAGCCGGGGGGACCCCCCACCGTGAGGTCGTGACGGGCGGCGGAGCCAACCGGGAGAACCTGCCTTGAGTCGTGAAACTGACACTCCGTCCTCCGGGCCCAGCGGGCGCGGCGGAGCCGCATACCCGTCGGGCACCCCGCCCTACGGGACGCCGACGGTTCCGGAGGCGGGCACCGGCGCGGGCGGCGACGAGGCCGCGCGCTCGGAGGACCGCAAGACCGAGACCACGCTGACGACGCGGGTCCGCATCAACATCCCCGGATCGCGGCCCATCCCGCCCGTCGTCGTGCGCAAGCCCGTCTCGGACGCCAAGAGCAAGGCCGGCGCCGCCCAGGGCTCCGCGCCCGGCACCGGCACCTCCGACGGCAGCGGCCGGAAGACCGCGGGCGGCGACCGTGCCGCGCGGTCCGGCGGGCCCGGTACGGGCGGTCAGGCCGCGGGGCAGGCCGCGCGGCCCACGGAGCCGTCCGCCTCCGCCTCCGCGCCCGCCGCGCAGCAGCCCGCCGAGGAAAAGACCACCAGCGACTGGTTCGCGCCCCGCAAGCCCCCGCAGTCCAAGGGCGGTTCGGGCGCCACCCCGGCCAACGGCACGAGCATGCCGGGCGGTTCATCCGGTTCGAGCGCTCCGGGCGGTCCGGGCGGATCGCGTGGTCCGTCCGGTTCCGGTGCGCCTTCTGCCGGTTCCTCCGGTGCCGGGCCCGCGGGGGGCGGCGGACGTCCCGGTGGGGTCGTCGGCGCGATGAGCGTGCCCGGCACCGCACGCCCCGGCGGCACGAACGGTTCCGCACCCGGATCCGGGCTTCCCGGCGCGACCGGCGGCCCGGTGGCCCCCGGGCACGGCGGCGGCACCGGTTCCTTCGACGTCACCGAGGCGCTCGGCTCCGGCCCGCGCGGTGGCCGCGAGCCCCGGCGCGACGACCTGCCGTACTTCACCGACCGGCCCGGAGGCGACCGGCCCGGCCAGAGCGGTCGGGGCCCCGCCGGACCCACCGCGCCCGCCGGACCGACGACCGGCCCGGTCACCGGCAAGGGCCCGGCCGTCCCCGCGGCCGGCTACGCCGAGCCGAGCTCCGGCGCCTCCGAGACCTCGGGCGGCCCCGCGGCCGGACTCGGCGACGACACCGCGATCCTCACCCCGCAGCCTCCCGCTCCGGAGGGCACTCCCGGCTACCCCCGCCACGACAACGTCTCCGGGCACACCGTCACCAGCGGCATCCCGGTCGTCTCGCCCGAGGCGGACTTCGGCCGCGCCCCCGGCCCCGGTGGCGGCGCCCCGGCCCCGGGACCGGGACCGAACACGCAGCCCAGGCTGCCCGAGCCGGTCTCCCCGCCCTCCGCGAACTCCGCGCAGGCGCCCAAGAAGAAGGGGCGCAACAAGCTCGTCCTGGCCGGAGGCGGTCTCGTCGCGCTGGTCGGCGTCGCCTACGGCGCAGGACTGCTGATGAACCACTCCGACGTCCCCAAGGGCACCACCGTCCTCGGCGTGGACATCGGCGGCGGCACCCGCGACGAGGCCGTCAAGAAGCTCAACGACGCCCTCGCCGAACGGCTCGACAAGCCGCTCGAGCTGCAGGTCGCCGGCAAGACCGTCGAACTGCAGCCGGACAAGGCCGGTCTCCAGCTCGACACCGACGCCACCGTCGAGGACGCCGCGGGCAGCGACTACAACCCGGTCTCCGTGATCGGCTCCCTCTTCGGCCAGAAGCGGGAGGTGGACCCGGTCATCCCGGTCGACGAGGAGAAGCTGCAGGCCGCGCTCGAGGACGTGGCGGGCGGCGCCGGGTCGATGACCGAGGGCACCATCAAGTTCGTCTCCGGCAAGGCGATCCCGGTCTACGGCAAGGCAGGCCAGGGCATCGACGTCGGCCGGTCGACCGCCGCGGTGGAGAAGGCCTTCCGCACCCAGGTGGAGACCGGCTCCTCCGCCCCGGTGGCCGTCCCCACCACCGTCCGGCAGCCGACGGTGTCCAAGGCCGAGGTCGACCGGATGATGAAGGAGTTCGCCGAGCCGGCCATGTCGGCCAACGTGACCGTGCAGACGGACCCGGCGCACTCGGTGCCGATGAGCCCGGAGAAGTCCCTGTGGAAGTTCCTCAGGGTGACCGCGGTCGACGGCAAGCTGGTCGACAAGCCGGACCTCAACGCCCTGAAGAAGCTGTACGGCGGTGCCTTCGACGGCGTGCTGATCACGCGCGCCAACGGGGAGAAGACGCCGGTCACGCCCCAGGACGTCTACGGCGCCCTGCGCGAGGCCCTCACGAGCAGGACGGACCGGGTGGCGGTCATCGACACCGACCCCAACTGACCGGTCCGGGGCACGCCGGCCGGGCGGCTCATGCCCGGCCGGCGGCGATGTGCGGCCGGGCATGACATCCGTCACCCGTCTCGGCGGACCGGGTGCACTGCCCCTCGGACCCCCGCCCGGGTGACCATGTCCGGCATGACCACCGCAACGACAAGTCCGGACGGCCTCGGCGGCGCCGCCATGGGCCGGCGCCCCGAGAACCGCAGACAGTGGATCGTCAAAATCCTCTGGACCGGGATCTGGCTCGTCTATCTGAGCGCCCCCGTCACCGACCTCCTGGACGGGGGCCACGGCGTGCTCGCCCGGGTGCTGGGTTCGATCGGGCTCGCGGTGTTCGTCGTCTGGTACCTGCTGCTGGTCTTCCGCACCGGCCGCAGCGAGCGCAACGGCCTGGCGCTCGGCTCGCTGGCATGCCTCGCCGCCGAGTCCGCCGCCCTGGCCCTGGGCCTGGGCCGGGAGTGGCTGGTGCTGTTCGTGTACGTGGCCATCGCCTCCGGGGCCGCCCTGCCGGTGCGGCTGGCCCGCTGGACGATCCCGGCCGCCTCGGCGCTCATGGCGGGGCTCGCCCTCGTGGTGCCGGACGGGCGCGCATTCCTGGGCGCCCTGCTCGTCCCCGCGCTGCTCGGCGGCTTCGCCATGACCGGCGTACGTGAGCTGGTGCGCACCACCATCGCACTGCGCGAGGCACGGGCCACCGTCGCCCGGCTCGCCGCCAACGAGGAGCGGCTGCGCCTCGCCCGCGACCTGCACGACCTGCTCGGGCACTCCCTGTCGCTGATCACCCTCAAGAGCGAGCTGGCCGGGCGGATGCTGCCCGACCAGCCCGAGCAGGCAGCGCGGCAGGTCGCCGACATCGAGCAGGTCAGCCGCCAGGCCCTGGTCGACGTGCGCGAGGCCGTGGCCGGCTACCGGCGCCCCCGCCTGGCCGACGAACTGGCCGGTGCCCGGCTGGCCCTGGCCGCCGCCGAGGTGGCCGCCGAACTGCCCGGCGAACCCGACCTGACCGGCATCCCCGAGGACATCGAGACCGCACTGGCCTGGGCGCTGCGCGAGGCGGTCACCAACGTGGTCCGCCACAGCGGCGCCCGCCGCTGCACGGTCGAACTGCTGCGCCGCCGCACCCCCGGCGGCCAGGTGCTCGAACTCTCCGTCGAGGACGACGGCACGGGCGGCAGCGGCGAGGGCCACGGCAACGGCCTGACCGGCCTGGCCGAGCGCCTGCACACGGCCGGCGGCACCCTGGAGGCGGGCCCCTGCGGCAGCGGCTTCCGGCTGGTCGCCCGTGTGCCGGCGGGCGCGCGGGCGGACGTAGGATCCCCGGCATGAGCCGAACGATCAAGGTCCTGCTCGCGGAGGACCAGTCGATGGTCCGTGAGGCCCTGGCCGCGCTGCTCGATCTCGAGCCGGACATCGAGGTCGTCGCCCAGGCCGCCCGTGGCGACGAGGTGCTGGCCGCGGCCCGCGAGCACGGCGTGGACGTGGCTCTGCTGGACATCGAGATGCCCGGCGCCACCGGCATCGAGGCGGCGGCCGAACTCCACCGCGAGCTGCCCGGCGTGAAGCTCGTCGTGCTCACCACCTTCGGCCGTCCCGGCTACCTGCGCAGCGCCATGGAGGCGGGCGCCGACGCCTTCCTGGTCAAGGACGCCCCGGCCGCCCAGCTCGCCGAGGCGGTGCGCACGGTGCTGGCGGGCGAGCGGGTGATCGACCCGGCCCTCGCGGCGGCGGCACTGGCGGAGGGCGCCAACCCGCTCACCGACCGCGAACGCGAGGTGCTCCGCGCCGCCGAGCACGGCGCCACCAACGCCGAACTCGCCACCGCCCTCCACCTCTCCCAGGGCACGGTGCGCAACTACCTCTCCACAGCCATCCAGAAGCTCGCCGCAAGAAACCGCACAGAGGCCGCCCGCATCGCCCGCGACAAGGGCTGGCTGTAGCCCAGGGCGGCAGACCCCCGGGCCGGAATGATCTTCGCGAAGCGGGGGTGCGCGGGCCGGGGGAATGCCTCGCGTCGGACGGTTCGCGCCGGACGGTCTCGTCGCGGGGACGGAGGGGGCGGCGGACCGGCGGGCTCCGTGAGCCGCGGGGCTGCCCCGCGGTGGGTGCGCGGGGCGCCGCATCCTGCCCGGCGGGGCACGGCCGGGGCTCGCCGCGACGGAGGGAGCTGCGAGGCGGAAGGCCGGGTCGCAGTCGCAGCCGCGGTCGCAGCGCTCCACGGGCCGCAGGTTCCCGGCCCGGCGGGGCCACCGGGCCACGGGGGCCTGCCCGGCGGTGTCACCGGGCCACGGGCGCCCGGGCCGAGGGGCCACCGGGCCATGGCGGTCCGGGCCGGCGGGTCCGCGGGCCCGGAGGGCTCCGCGGACCGTGAGGTCACAGAGGCCGGCACCGCCCGGAGGGCGGTCAGTTCAGCATCGCCCGGGCCGCCTGGGCCTGGGCCTGGATGCGGACGGCGGCTGCCTCGTCCACCGTGGCGACCACGTCGGCGTAGGCCTCCAACTCGTCGGCTCCTTCCAGGAACTGGCCGCGGCGTACCAGCACCTGCGCCCGCTCGTAGCGCAGCCGTGCCGGGTGCGAGGGGAGAAGCAGGGAGAGGTCCACCGCCCAGAGCGCCACGTCCGAGCGCTCCGGGCGGGCCGCGGCCCAGGCCCGCACGTTGTTGAGGATCCGCAGGACGACCTCCAGCGGATCCGCGGGGCGCAGCATCGACGGGTCCAGCGGGGAGCCGGTCGCGCCCACCACCAGCAGCTCCGCGTCCGCCCCGGTCAGCACCCGGCCGCCGTCGAAGGGATCGGCCAGCACCTGCTGCTCCGCCTCCCCGAAGCCGACGACGAAGTGTCCGGGCAGCGCGACCCCGTACACCGGCGCCCCGGCCCTGCGGGCGACCTCCATCCACACCACGGACAGCAGGATCGGCAGCCCCCGTCTGCGCCGCAGCACCTCGTGCAGCAGCGAGGACTCGAGCCGCCGGTAGTCGCCCGGGGTGCCGTGAAAGCCGTACCGCTCGCCCAGCAGATCGCGCAGCGCCTCGGCCCACGCCCGGGGCGTGCCCGGCCGGTAGGGGAGTTGTCCGGCCAGCTCGTCCAGCTCGATCTCGGCGGCGTCCATGCCGGACTCGTCCAGCTTGCCGTCCGCCTCCGCCCCGATCAGCAGGCACAGTGCGGACAGGCCGGGCCGCTCGCAGCGGGCTTCCTCGGCGAACCGCCGCCGCAGTTCGGCGGAGCGTTCGGGCGGTGGAGGGTGAGGGGTCCGCATGCCCCGTTGGTGCCCGGTCACGATGATCCGCTACCGGCCGGAGCCGCTGATTCCATGGGCGAATCCGAGCCATTCCGGGGCTGGCGGTAATGGTGGTACGCGTGATGCGGCGCGAAGCCCATCCGCGCGTACATCGCCCGCGCCGCCACGTTGTCCTGCTCGACCTGCAGCCAGGCCGCCGACGCGCCCTCGGCCATGGCCTGCCGGGCCAGCGCGGCCATGACCGCGGTCGCGAGCCCCTGCCGCCTGCGGTCCGGGTCCACCTCGACCGCCGCGAATCCGGCCCACCGCCCGTCGACCACGCACCGCCCGATGGCGGCCGGCGGCGCCCCGGCGTCCCCCGGCACGGTCGCGAACCACACCGACGGCCCGCCCGTCAGCACCCGCAGCGCCACCTCGCTCACCCCCTTGCGCCGGTACCGTGCCAGCCACGCCTCGTCCGCCTCGCGGGAGAGGACCACCCCGGAGGGCTCCGCGGTCGCGTCGGCGACGGGCGCCGGCGCGGCCACCCACACCTCGGCGGTCACCTCGCGCACCCAGCCCCGCCGCTCCAGCTCCGCACACAGCAGCTCCTGCGCGCCCTCGGCGCCGGTCGCGGTCTGCACATACGCGGGCAGCCCGCGCTCGGCGTACCAGTGCCGTACCTTTTCCAGCGCCGCGTCCAGCGGCCTGCCGGGGTCGCCGAGCGGCAGCACCGAGTTCGCCCGGCGGGTGAAGCCCTGGGCGGCGCGCAGCTCCCACTCGCCGAGCCGCTCGCTCTCCACCGGCGGCCAGGCCCGCGCCGCGACCCGCGTCAGCTCCTCCCAGGACGCCGCGGGCCCTCTGCGCCGCGCCGGTGCGGACGGCACCACCTTGCCCGCGACCAGCGAGGTCTCCGCGATGCGGACGCTCTCTCCGTTCTTTCGTGTGATACGCAGCACACCGTGGTCCCATGATGTGAGAACGCCGACCGTGTCGGTGAACTTCTCACCCGAGTGACCATGTTCGGTCAAGCTCCGTACGGAGACCCGTTTCCCCACGTCAGCAGCGGTGATACGGACCTCGAGACGCCCGCCGGCCGAGATTTCCACAGGTCGGTGCACCCCTCCTGTTCGGATCATGCCCAGGAACGGAGATACTAGGGGCGGGCATCGACGACGCCGCGCTCCCGCGCGCCAGGCGGCGGAGCCTAGAGGTGGCCCGCCAGCGCCCTATCGAGGAGGAACGACAGCGTGACCTACGTCATCGCGCAGCCTTGTGTAGACGTCAAGGACAAGGCGTGCATCGAGGAGTGCCCGGTCGACTGCATCTACGAGGGCCAGCGGTCCTTGTACATCCACCCGGACGAATGCGTCGACTGCGGGGCCTGTGAGCCGGTCTGCCCGGTCGAGGCGATCTTCTACGAGGACGACACTCCGGAGGAGTGGAAGGACTACTACAAGGCGAACGTCGAGTTCTTCGACGAGCTCGGCTCGCCGGGTGGCGCCAGCAAGCTGGGTCTGATCGAGCGGGACCACCCGCTGATCGCCGCGCTTCCGCCGCAGGCCTGAGCCCGAGCCGGCCACCAGCGGCCCGGCCGCAGACCTGCCGCCTCGGTCCCGTACGGCCCCAGACCGCCGCGCGGGACCGAGGCGTTCGGGAAGCCGGACGCCCGCCGGGGCGGGCACCTGCCGGGGGACAGGCGTCTGCCCCACGCAGGTGTCGCCGAGCCGGGCGCCGAAGCAGAAAGAGAGTCAGCACCCGTGTCCGCAGTCTCCGACCGGCTGCCCACCTTCCCCTGGGACAAGCTGGAGCCCTACAAGAAGACGGCCGCCGCGCACCCCGACGGCATCGTCGACCTGTCCGTCGGCACCCCGGTCGACCCGGTGCCCGAGCCCGTGCAGAAGGCCCTGATCGCCGCTGCGGACTCTCCCGGCTACCCCACGGTGTGGGGCACCCCCGAGCTGCGGGACGCCATCACCCGCTGGGCGGAGAGCCGGCTCGGCGCCCGCGAGGTCACCCACCGGCACGTTCTGCCGGTCGTCGGCTCCAAGGAACTCGTCGCCTGGCTCCCCACCCAGCTGGGCCTCGGCCCCGGCGACAAGGTGGCATACCCGCGCCTGGCCTACCCGACGTACGAGGTCGGCGCCCGCCTCGCCCGCGCCGGCCACGAGGCGTACGACGACCCCACGGAGCTGGACCCGGCGAACCTGAAGCTGCTCTGGCTCAACTCGCCGTCCAACCCCACGGGCCGGGTGCTGACCAAGGAGGAGCTGACCAGGATCGTCGCCTGGGCGCGCGAGCACGGCGTCCTGGTCTTCTCCGACGAGTGCTACCTGGAGCTGGGCTGGGAGACCGACCCGGTCTCGGTGCTGCACCCGGACGTCAACGGCGGCTCCTTCGACGGCATCGTCTCCGTGCACTCCCTGTCCAAGCGGTCCAACCTCGCCGGTTACCGCGCGGCGTTCCTGGTGGGCGACCCGGCGGTGCTCGGTCCGCTGCTCCAGATCCGCAAGCACGGCGGCATGATGACCCCGGCGCCGACCCAGGCGGCGATGATCGCCGCCCTCGGCGACGACACCCACGTCCACACCCAGCGCGAGCGCTACGCGGCACGGCGTGCGGCCCTGCGCGAGGCCCTGGTCGGCCACGGCTTCCGCATCGAGCACAGCGAGGCCGGCCTCTACCTGTGGGCCACCCGCGAGGAGTCCTGCTGGGACACGGTCGCCCACCTGGCCGGCCTGGGCATCCTGGTCGCTCCGGGAGACTTCTACGGTCCTGCGGGCGAGCGGTTCGTCCGGGTCGCGATCACGGCCGCGGACGAACGGGTCGAGGCGGCGGTCGCGCGCCTGCGCTGACGCCATCGCGACGACGTACGAGCCCGGTTCACGGTCACGCTGTCGCTCCGGCGATCAGCCGGACGAACGGGCAGAAGGAAGGGGCCCGGGGAGAACACCCCGGGCCCCTTCCGTGGGGAACCTCGCGGTCGTCACGGACCTCGCGGACCCTGCTGGATCGCGTGGATCTGCGGCTCTCGCGGGACCGGAGTCCCCGTGACTCAGCCGACCGGCAGGCCCTTGACCGGCAGGTTCTTCGTGGACACACCGCTGCCCTTGGTCAGGTCGTTGCCCTTCGCCAGCGAGCCGGTCCCCAGCGCACCGCCCTTCGCGGCCGAACCGGCGGTGTCGCCGAGGATCTCCCCGGCGGAACCGGCGGTGTCCCCGGCGGCCTTCTGCGCCACCGGCGCCGTCTTCTTCACGGCCTTGCCACCGGCCTTGCCCGCGGCCGGCACCGCCTTCTTGACCGCCTTGCCACCGGTGTCACCCGCGGTCTCCGTGACGCTCTGCGCCGCGCCGTCCACGGTGCTGCCGACGTTCGCCCCGTCCAGGGCGGTCAGCCCGCCGAGGTTCGGGTTGGCCGGCAGCTGAGGCGCCGCGCTGGCGGAACCGGCCGCACCGACCCCGGCAGCCGCTCCCGCAGCGACGAGCAGCGCGGCACGGGCGATCCGACGGGTCAGGGGGAGGGACATGGTGCTCCTTCGACGGGAGAGAACGGTGAAGTGTCCGAAGCCGCCCATGAGTTGATCGACTGGCTGTTGATCTCGGGGCGCGGACGCAGTGAATACCGCTCGAAGACCGGGAAGGTTGCGGCGCAGCGACGTAAAGAGTTGGCAATGCGTCGCATTATCGGTTGTGGATAAAGGCGGGCAAAGGGCGCCTTCCCGAAGCGGCTGCGGAATCGCTTCGGCCGCCTGTTTGCAAGGGGTCCGCGGCAGTGGCGCACAAGGACACGAAAACCTGCGCACCCCGTCAGCCGGGAGCGCGCCCGACAACCCCTGGGAGTGAGCCGCCGTACTACTGCGCGGTCGTTATCCGGACCGCCCCGGCGCCGCCGGAGGCGTCCGCCGAGTTCTTCCCGTCGTGCTTCCCGTCGATCGGCCGCCACCGGCTGTCGGTGTTCCCTGCGACCCATTCACGGCCCGCGTAGGTCACCCGCTTGATGTGCAGCTCCGAGGCGTTGGCCACGGCCCAGTGGGCCAGCTGCCAGCCCCGGGCGCGCGGGCTTTGTCCGCCGGTGCCCTTCTCGGCGGTGACCGGAAGCGTCACCGTGCCCGGCCCGGAGCCCGCCGGGGCGCTCGTCGCGGGCGACGGCTTCCCGTCGCCGTCCACCTCGGCGCCGGCCGTGTCCAGCACGTCCCGGCCGAAGTCCCGCACCAGCGCTGCCCGCACCGCGTCCGCGCCCGCCGCCCGGGTCGCCGCGGGACGGCCCTCGCAGGTCAGGGTGGCTCCCGAGCGGCCGGTGAGGGCGGCGGCCAGCAGCGCGGCGTCCGGCTCGTGCTTGGCGTAGGCCTGCGGATACCCGCTGCGCTGCACCTTCTGCGCGGCGACGGTCAGCGGCAGCCGTGTGTAGCCCGGCACCTTCACCAGGTGGTCGTAGAACTTCCCGGCCGCGTACGCCGGATCCATGATCTCCTCCGGCGTGCCCCAGCCCTGCGAGGGACGCTGCTGGAACAGGCCGAGAGAGTCCCGGTCGCCGTAGTCGATGTTGCGCAGCGCCGACTCCTGCAGGGCGGTCGCCAGCGCGATCGTCACGGCCCGCTCGGGCAGCTCCCGCGAGGTCCCCACGGCCGTGATCGTCGCCGCGTTCACCGCCTGCTCGGGCGTGAACTCGTAGGTCGCTCCGTCGCCCTCGGCGGAGACCACCTTGCAGCCCGGCGCCCCCGTGCCCCCGGTGATGTACTGCACCACCAGATAGCCGGCGACCGCGAGCAGCACCACGAAGGCCGCCCCGAAGCGGAACAGGCGGCCGCGACGCTTGGAGGGAAGGGACGACTTCGGCACGCGTACAAGGTACTGGAGAGTACGGGGGCCGCCGAGCCGGGTGTGGACAGTGGGCCGGCACCCGGCGGGTTAGGGTCGACGGCATGGCCGACACCCCGCTTGACCTCACGCTGGACGCCGCCCGCCTGACCGCGCAGCTGGTCGACTTCCCCTCCGTCAGCGGCACCGAGAAGCCGCTCGCCGACGCCATCGAGAACGCGTTGCGCGCGCTGCCGCACCTCACCGTCGACCGGTACGGCAACAACGTCGTGGCCCGCACCGGCCTCGGGCGCGAGGAGCGGGTGATCCTCGCCGGCCACATCGACACCGTCCCCATCGCGGACAACGTGCCCTCCCGGCTGGACGAGGACGGGGTGCTGTGGGGCTGCGGCACCTGCGACATGAAGGCGGGCGTCGCCCTCCAGCTGCGGATCGCGGCCACCGTCCCGGCCCCCAACCGCGACCTGACGTTCGTCTTCTACGACAACGAGGAGGTCGCCGCGCACCTCAACGGCCTCAAGCACGTCTCCGAGGCCCACCCCGAGTGGCTGGAGGGCGACTTCGCGGTGCTCCTGGAACCCTCCGACGGGCAGGTGGAGGGCGGCTGCCAGGGCACGCTCCGGGTCCTGCTCAGGACCAGCGGTGAACGCGCCCACTCCGCACGCTCCTGGATGGGCTCCAACGCCATCCACGCCGCCGCCCCGATCCTGGCCCGTCTCGCCGCCTACGAGCCCCGCAACCCGGTGATCGACGGGCTGCAGTACCGGGAGGGCCTCAACGCGGTCGCCATCTCCGGCGGCGTGGCCGGCAACGTCATCCCCGACGAGTGCGTGGTGACGGTCAACTTCCGCTACGCGCCGGACCGTACTCCCGAGGAGGCCGTGGAGCATGTGCGGGAGGTCTTCGCCGGCTGCGGAGTGACCGAGTTCGTCGTCGACGACCACAGCGGCGGCGCGCTGCCCGGGCTGTCCCACCCGGCCGCCGCGGCCTTCATCGAGGCGGTGGGCGGCACCCCCCAGCCCAAGTACGGCTGGACCGACGTCTCCCGCTTCTCCGCGCTGGGCATCCCGGCGGTCAACTACGGCCCCGGCAACCCGCACTTGGCGCACAAGCGGGACGAGCGGGTCGACACGGCGAAGATCCTCGCGGGGGAGGAGCGGCTGAGGGCCTGGCTGACCTCCTGAGACGCCCGCGGACCGGGGATGTTTATCCCGGCGCCGTGCGGACATGCTGACGTCCCTCGTACGTAACCCGCGTAGATCTACGCTGAGGACGGTACGAAGGCACGACGGAGGGAGCGCACATGGCGACGGGTAACTCCCGCGGGAAGAAGCAGCTGCCGAAGGAACGGCGCCTGGGCCCGGTGCTGCGCCGGCGCGACCAGGTGCAGGCCAGCACCACCGACCAGCGGCTGCTGGACGAGCGTGCGCCCACCGACTGGGTGCACACCGATCCCTGGCGCGTGCTGCGCATCCAGTCGGAGTTCATCGAGGGCTTCGGCACACTGGCCGAACTTCCGCCCGCGATCAGCGTCTTCGGGTCGGCGCGCACGCCGGTGGACTCGCCGGAGTACGAGGCGGGGGTGCGGCTGGGCCGCGGGCTGGTGGAGGCCGGGTTCGCGGTGATCACCGGCGGCGGCCCCGGCGTCATGGAGGCCGCGAACAGGGGGGCGTGCGAGGCCCGGGGCATCTCGGTCGGCCTCGGTATCGAGCTGCCCTTCGAGCAGGGACTGAACCCGTACGTCGACATCGGGCTGAACTTCCGCTACTTCTTCGTCCGCAAGATGATGTTCGTGAAGTACGCCCAGGGCTTTGTGGTCCTCCCCGGAGGCCTGGGCACGCTCGACGAACTGTTCGAGGCGCTCACGCTCGTCCAGACCCAGAAGGTCACCCGCTTCCCCATCGTCCTCTTCGGCACGAGCTACTGGGGCGGCCTCGTCGACTGGCTCCGCGACACGGTCATCGCCCAGGGCAAGGCGGCCGACCACGACCTCCTCCTCTTCCACGTCACCGACGACGTGGAGGAAGCAGTGGCCCTGGTCTCCAAGGAAGCAGGCCGCTGACCTCCCCTTTTCCCGCTCTCCCGCCCACCCGTCACCCCTCCTGCCGGTCGGGAGGCGAGCCTGCCTCACGGCACTGGGACCGGGTGTCGGGCCGGGCACCGGGCGGGATCCGGGGGCGAAGTTCCTGGTGGGATGCGAGGGCGAAGCCCCT
This sequence comes from Streptomyces composti, assembly GCF_012034205.1. Taxonomy (GTDB): domain Bacteria; phylum Actinomycetota; class Actinomycetes; order Streptomycetales; family Streptomycetaceae; genus Streptomyces; species Streptomyces composti. The sequence continues at coordinate 3,611 of NZ_JAATEM010000013.1, read as the reverse complement.
GGTGGGGTCCGGGGGCGAAGTCCCTGCGCCCGGGCGGGGCGAAGGGGACCTCCTCACCCCAGGCCGCGGCGGGCGACCGCAGGGGGGCGGTGGCCCGCGATGGAGGCGACCATGTCGAGGACCTGGCGCGTTTCGGCGACCTCGTGAACCCGGTAGACCTGCGCCCCCAGCCACGCCGACACGGCCGTCGTCGCCAGTGTCCCCAGCACCCGCTCCTTCACCGGCTTGTCCAGGGTCTCACCCACGAAGTCCTTGTTGGACAGAGACACCAGCACCGGCCACCCCGTGGCCACCATCTCCCCGAGCCGCCGCGTCGCCTCCAGGCTGTGCCGCGTGTTCTTGCCGAAGTCGTGCCCCGGATCGATCAGCACGGACTCCCGCGGCACCCCCAGCGACACCGCCCGCTCCGCCAGCCCCACGGTCACCTCGAGGATGTCCGCCATGACGTCGTCGTAGACCACCCGGTGCGGGCGCGTCCGAGGCTCCGCCCCACCGGCATGGGTGCACACCAGCCCCACGCCGTACCGCGCGGCCACCTCCGCGAGCCGCGGATCGACCCCGCCCCAGGCGTCGTTCAGCAGATCCGCCCCGGCCTCGCACACCGCCTCGCCGACCTCGTGCCGCCAGGTGTCCACACTGATCACCACGTCCGGGAACCGCCGCCGCACCTCCCGGACGAAGCCCACCGTCCGCCGTGCCTCCTCCTCGGCGGTGACCTCCTCACCGGGCCCGGCCTTCACCCCGCCGATGTCGATGATCGCGGCGCCCTCCGCCACGGCCTGCTCCACCCGCGCCAGCGCCGGCTCGTCGAGGAACGTCGCCCCCTGGTCGTAGAAGGAGTCCGGGGTGCGGTTCACGATCGCCATGATCACCGGTTCGTGCGGCCCGAATTCCCGCTTGCCCAGCCTGAGCATCCCCTGCGCCTCTCCTCGTCCGTTCCGGCCTGCGCCGCGGACTGTCAGACTCGCATGGCACGATCGGACGCACACAACCGGATCCTGCATCCGGCACCGGCCCGTCCGGCGGCCCGCCGGACCTGCCGGACCCGCGGGATCCGTCAGACCTGTCCGTCCGTTTCCGTCCGACCATTCGCCCTGGGGGATCCCGCGATGGTGATGTTCTTGTTCCTGGTCGTCGCGCTCGCCGTCGTGGTCGCCGCGGTGACCCTCGCCGTGGTCGGCGGCGGCGAGAAGGCCCCGCTGCCCGACGCGCCGCCGGAGCGCCTCCAGGACTCCCTGCCCCCGGACCGGCCGGTCAGCCGCGCCGACGTGGAGCGTCTCCGCTTCCCGCTCGCCGCCCGCGGCTACCGCATGGCCGACGTGGACGACGCCCTCGGCCGCCTCGGCGCCGAACTCGCCGAGCGGGACGCACGGATCGCCGACCTGGAGTCCGCGCTGGCCGGTGCCCGCGCCGCCGCGGCCCGAGCCTCCCTGGAGAAGCGGACCCCGCGCGACGAGGAGAACGAGCGGCCATGAGCGACACCGCCCCGCCCGTCGGCCCGGACGGCGCCCCGCGCTGCCCCTGGGCCCTGTCCGCCCCGGACTACCTCACGTACCACGACGAGGAGTGGGGCCGCCCGGTCCACGGCGACGACGCCCTGTTCGAGCGGCTCAGCCTGGAGGCCTTCCAGTCCGGCCTGTCCTGGATCACCATCCTGCGGCGCCGCCCCGGCTTCCGCGCCGCCTTCGCCGACTTCAAGATCGCCACGGTCGCGGAGTTCACCGAGGAGGACCGCGCCCGGCTGCTCGCCGACCCGGGCATCATCCGCAACCGCGCCAAGATCGACGCGACCCTGGCCAACGCCCGCGTCCTGGCCGACTGGGCCCCCGGCGAGCTGGACGAGCTGATCTGGTCCCACGCCCCCGACCCGGCGGGCCGGCCGGCCCCGCGGACCCTGGCCGACGTCCCCGCGGTCACCCCGGAGTCGACAGCCCTGTCCAAGGCCCTGAAGAAGCGCGGCCTGCGCTTCGTCGGCCCGACCACGGCCTACGCCCTGATGCAGGCCTGCGGCCTGGTCAACGACCACCTGGCCGACTGCGCGGCCCGGGACGCCCGCTGAGGCATCGCCGGGGACGCCCGCCGGGGCGCCCCGGCAACGCAGCCGGCGTCGCTGCCGCGTCACCGGGAGCCCCGGGTGCTCACCGGCCCAGGTACTTCGGCTTCTCCTTGTTGACGAAGGCCTGGACGGCGATCGCGTGGTCCTCGGAGGAGCCCGCCCGGCTCTGCAGCTCGTCCTCCTTGCGCAGCGTCTCTGGCAGGGAGTGGGACAGGCCGTAGGCCACCGACTCCTTCAGCGCCGCGTACGCCACCGTCGGCCCCTCGGCCAGGCCGCGCGCCACCTTCTCGGCCTCCGCGCGCAGCTCGGCGGCCGGGACCAGCCGGTTGACGATGCCCAGCTCGTGCGCCTCCTGCGCGGAGATGCTGCGCGGGAAGAGCAGCAGGTCCATCGCCCGGCTCGGGCCGATCACCCGCGGCAGCGTCCAGGAGATCCCGGAGTCCGCGGTCAGCGCGACCCCGGCGAAGGAGGTGTTGAAGGACGCGGTGTCCGCCACGATCCGGTAGTCGGCCGCGAGCGCGAAGCCGAAGCCCGCCCCCGCCGCGACGCCGTTCACCGCGGCGACCACCGGCTTCGGCGCGGAGGCCAGCGCCTCGACGATCGGGTTGTAGTGCTCGCGCACGGTGCTCATGGTCTGGCCCGAACCGCTCTCCCGGTCGGCGGCGAGCAGCCCGATGTGCTCCTTGAGGTCCTGCCCGACGCAGAACGCCCGGTCACCGGCGGCGGTCAGCAGCACGGCCCGTACGGCGTCGTCGTCGGCGGCGGACCTGACCGCGTCCCGGAGGGCGACCTTCGTCGCGACGTTCAGCGCGTTCATCGCCTCGGGGCGGTTCAGCGTGATCGTCGCGAGTCCGTCGCTCACCTCGTAGAGCACGGTGTCGGCCATGGCGTATCCCCTCCGTGTCGGCGGCTCGGCGCGTACCGGCCGGTACGCACCTTGTCTGCACACAGCATGACGGAGATCACCGGCCCTGGACGGCGGCCGCCATGTGACCTGCGTCTAACAATTCACAGTCGTTTTCGTTCCGGCCGGCGTGGTGCGGCGGCGCAGTATCGCAGCCACATCGCCGAATTGAGTGGTTTTGCTCGCGCGCGTTGCCCAAGCGATGCCGACCGATGTTGGTCATCGGGTCGCGGGATGCGGGATAATGGCCTGGAAGCAATGTGTTCGATGCCGGTGCGGTGTGTCCTGCCTGAAAAAGGGACCGCGGGTGCCCTTCGTGGGCCGTCGGCTGAGACGGTTGAGCTGGGTTTCAGGAAGGGGAACGAGCATGGCGGCCATGAAGCCGCGGACGGGTGATGGCCCGCTCGAGGTGACCAAGGAGGGGCGGGGCATCGTCATGCGCGTTCCGCTCGAAGGCGGCGGTCGGCTCGTCGTCGAGCTGACCCCGGACGAGGCCGACGCACTGGGCGACGCCCTCAAGAAGGTCGTCGGCTGACGCGCAAGCGACCATACCCTTACAGCCGCCCCGGCGCCCCTCACGGTGCCGGGGCGGCTGTTTGCAAGGGACGGCCCCGGTTCCGCGCGGGTGAGCGCCGGGTGCGGAGACCGCAC
>NZ_JAATEM010000012.1 GCF_012034205.1 Streptomyces composti | reverse complement strand
CCGCCCGCCGCACGCGGATCGGGGAGCGATCGATGTACGACTACGACCTCCTGGTCGTCGGTTCGGCCAACGCCGACCTGGTGATCGGGGTGGAGCGCCGGCCCGGCGCCGGGGAGACGGTGCTCGGCTCCGACCTGGCCGTCCATCCGGGCGGCAAGGGAGCCAACCAGGCGGTGGCCGCCGCCCGGCTGGGCGCCCGCACCGCGCTGCTCGCGCGGGTCGGCGACGACGAGCACGGCCGGCTGCTGCTGGACTCGCTGCGCAAGGCCGGCGCCGACACGGTGGGTGTGCTGGTGGGCGGGGCACCGACCGGGGTCGCGCTGATCACGGTCGACCCGTCGGGGGACAACAGCATCGTCGTCTCCCCGGGCGCCAACGCGCGGCTGGCGCCGTCGGACGTGCGGGCGGCCGTGTCCCTCTTCCACGCCTCGCGGGTGGTGTCCACTCAGCTGGAGATCCCGCTGGAGACGGTGGTGGAGGTGGTGCGGAACCTGGCGCCGGGCAGCCGGTTCGTGCTCAACCCGTCGCCGCCGAGGCCGCTGCCCTCCGAGGTGCTGGCGGCCTGCGACCCGCTGATCGTCAACGAGCACGAGGCGAAGGTGATCCTCGGCGACAGCGCCGGCGTCAGCGACCAGCCGGAGGACTGGGCGCGGCTGCTGCTGGCCAAGGGGCCGCGCTCGGTGGTGGTGACGCTGGGCGGCGAGGGCGCGCTGGTCGCCTCCCCGGACGGCGTCACCCGGATCCCGTCCGTCGCGGTGGAGGCCGTGGACACCACCGGTGCGGGCGACGCGTTCACCGCGGCCCTGGCCTGGCGGCTGGGCTCCGGCGAGCCGCTCGCGGAGGCCGCCGCCTACGCGGCCCGGGTGGGCGCGGCGACGGTCACCAGGCAGGGGGCGCAGGTGTCCTTCCCGACGGCTGCGGAGGTCGCGGCCCTGTGAAGAAGCACGGAATCCTCAACCGGCATCTCGCGGGCGCCCTGGCGGAACTCGGGCACGGCGACGGGGTGCTGGTGTGCGACGCGGGGATGCCGATTCCCGACGGCCCCCGCGTGGTGGACCTGGCGTTCCGGGCCGGTGTGCCGTCGTTCGCCGAGGTGCTGCGCGGTCTGCTCGCCGAGCTGGTGGTCGAAGGGGCGACGGCGGCGCGCGAGGTGCGGGAGGCCAATCCGGAGACGGCCGGGCTGCTCGCGGAGCACTTGCCCGCCCTCACGCTCGTGCCGCACGAGCGGCTCAAGGAGCTGACCGCGGGTGCGCGGCTCGTGGTGCGCACCGGCGAGGCACGGCCGTACGCGAATGTGCTGCTGCGCTGCGGGGTGTTCTTCTGACGCGCTCCGGCGTGCTCTGCCGGTGCGACGGCTCTCGACCGCTCTCTTGGTCTGCGCGCCGGCCGCGGCCCGCCCGTCCCCACACCAGGCGGGCCGCGGCCCGCGCGCCGAGATTTCGAGGGGCCCGGTCCGTCGACCGGGCCCCTCGGTTCCTCCCCCCGTCAGAACCCCCCGAGTCCCCCCCGGGTCCCCCCTCAGAAGTTCTGACATCAAGTACGACCCGCGGAGTCGGGAGAAGGTTGCACGGCCCATTCGAGAAATTTCCGGGCGCTCGGGGAGGGGTCCGGGCGTCTTGGCCAGGGTGCCGCGGCCCCGGTGCCTTCAGACGACGTGCTGTGTGAAGCGGCGGACGGTCTCGGCGAGGACCTCGCGGCCGTCACGGGCCCAGAGGGCGGTGTTGAAGAGCTCCACCTCGATCGGGCCGGTGTAACCGGCCGCCTCCACCCGGGCCCGCCAGGCGCGCAGGTCGATCGCACCGTCGCCGAGCTGGCCGCGGCCCTCGAGGACTCCCGCGGGCAGCGGAGTGGTCCAGTCGGCGAGCTGGAAGGCGTGGATGCGGCCCGAGGCGCCGGCCCGGGCGATCTGGTCCGGGGCCCGGTCGTCCCACCAGACGTGGTACGTGTCCACCGCCACGCCGACCTGACGGGCCGGGAAGCGCTCGGCGAGGGCGAGGGCCTGGGCCAGGGTGGAGATCACACAGCGGTCCGCCGCGAACATCGGGTGCAGCGGCTCGACGGCCAGCCGCACCCCGTGCCGCTCGGCGTAGGGGCCCAGCTCGGCGAGGGCGTCGGCGATGCGCTCCCGGGCACCGTGCAGGTCCCTGGACCCGGCCGGGAGCCCGCCGCAGACCAGGATCAGCACGTCCGTGCCCAGCGCGGCGGCCTCGTCGACGGCACGGCGGTTGTCGGCGAGGGCCGCGGCCCGCTCCGCCGGGCCGGTCGCGGTCAGGAACCCGCCCCGGCACAGCGTCGTCACCGTCAGGCCCGCGTCGCGCACCAGCGTCGCCGCCGCCTCGACCCCGTACGCCCGCACCGGTTCCCGCCACAGGCCCACGCCTGTCACGCCCAGCTCGCGGCAGGCGTCGACCAGCTCGGGCAGCGACAGCTGGCGGACCGTCATCTGATTGACCGAGAAGCGCTCCGGAGCCGGCGGCTCGCTCGTGGGGCTGCTCACGGGGGCACTGCTCATGGGTTCACTCCATACAGGGTGAGCAGGGTCCTCATCCGTGCCTCTGCCAGCCGCGGGTCGGGGAACAGGCCGAGGCGGTCGGCCAGTTCGTAGGCGCGGGCCAGGTGCGGCAGGGAGCGGGCCGACTGCAGGCCGCCGAGCAGGGTGAAGTGCGACTGGTGACCGGCGAGCCAGGCGAGGAACACCACGCCGGTCTTGTAGGAGCGGGTGGGCGCCTGGAAGAGGTGGCGGGCCAGTTCCACGGTGGGGTCGAGGAGGGCGTGGAAGCCCCCGGTGTCCCCGGTGTCCAGCCGGCGCACCGCCTCGGCCGCCAGCGGGCCGAGCGGGTCGAAGACGCCCAGCAGGGCGTGGCTGAAGCCGTGGTCGTCGCCGGCGATCAGCCCGGGGTAGTGGAAGTCGTCGCCGGTGTAGCAGCGCACACCCGGGGGCAGGCGGCGGCGCAGGGCGATCTCGCGTCCGGCGTCCAGGAGGGAGATCTTGACGCCGTCGACCTTGCCGGGGTGGGCGGCGGCCAGCTCCAGGAGGGTGCCGGCCGCCGTGTCCAGGTCGGTCGAGCCCCAGTAGCCCTCCAGCGCCGGGTCGAACATCGGGCCCAGCCAGTGCAGGATCACCGGACGCACGGACTGGCGCAGCAGGTGGCCGTAGACCTCCAGGTAGTCCTCGGGGCCCCGGGCGGCCCCGGCCAGGGCACGGGAGGCCATCAGGACCGGCTGCGCGCCCGACTCCTCGACGACGGCGAGCTGTTCCTCGTAGGCGGCGCGGATCTCGGCGAGGGTGCCGCCGGTGATCTGGTCGGTGCCCGCGCCGCAGGCGATCCTGCCGCCCGCCGCCTTCGCCTCCGCCGCCGACCGGCGGATCAGCTCGGCGGCGGCCGGCCAGTCCAGGCCCATGCCGCGCTGAGCGGTGTCCATGGCCTCGGCGACCCCGAGCCCGTGGGCCCACAGGTGGCGGCGGAAGGCGAGGGTGGCGTCCCAGTCCAGGGCCGCGGGGGCGCCGGGCGACGGGTCCGCGCACGGGTCGGCGACGACGTGGGCGGCGGCGAGGACCGTGCGGGAGGCAGGAGGGGCGCCGGGGCGCAGGGCCAAGGGCTCGCGGCGGGGCTCGTAGGGGTGCAGCCGGCCGTCGGCGCCGGGCAGTCGGATCGTCACAGGGTCAGCTCCGGTACGTCGAGGCGACGGCCCTCGGCGGAGGACCTCAGACCCAGCTCGGCGAGCTGCACTCCGCGGGCGCCGGCCAGCAGGTCGCGGGGATAGGGGGCGCCGGTGTGGACGTGCCGGAGGAACTCCTCCCACTGGGCCTTGAAGGCGTTGCCGGACTCCTGGTCGTCCGGGACCTCCTGCCACTGGTCGCGGAAGGAGCCGGTGGCCGGGACGTCCGGGTTCCAGACGGGTCTCGGGGTGACGGACCGGTGCTGGACGCGGCAGCGGCGCAGGCCCGCCACCGCGGAGCCCTCGGTGCCGTCCACCTGGAACTCGGCCAGCTCGTCGCGGTGGACGCGGACCGCCCAGGAGGAGTTGATCTGGGCGACGATGCCGCCCGCCAGCTCGAAGACGCCGTAGGCGGCGTCGTCGGCGGTGGCCTCGTAGGGCTTGCCGTTCTCGTCCCAGCGGCGGGGGACATGGGTGGCGGTGAGCGCCTGGACGGAGGTGACGCGGCCGAACAGCTCGTGCAGTACGTACTCCCAGTGCGGGAACATGTCGCTGACGATGCCGCCGCCGTCCTCGGCGCGGTAGTTCCAGGAGGGGCGCTGGGCCGGCTGCCAGTCGCCCTCGAAGACCCAGTAGCCGAACTCGCCGCGCACGGACAGGATGCGGCCGAAGAAGCCGGACGCGACGAGCCGCCTCAGCTTGAGCAGCCCCGGCAGGTAGAGCTTGTCCTGCACGACGCCGTGCCGGACACCGGCCGCGGTGGCGCGGCGGGCCAGGTCCAGGGCGCCGTCGAGGGTGCCGGCGACGGGTTTCTCGGTGTAGACGTGCTTGCCGGCGGCGATCGCCTTGCGCACGGCCTCCTCGCGGGCGGAGGTGATCTGTGCGTCGAAGTAGATGTCGACGGTCTCGTCGGCGAGGACGGCGTCGAGGTCGGTGGAGATGTTCCGGCGGTCGAGGCCGTGGAGGTCGGCGAGTTGCTCGAGGGCGGGGGCGCGGCGGCCGACCAGGACGGGTTCGGGCCACAGCACCGTGCCGTCGTCGAGGGCGAGGCCGCCCTGTTCGCGCAGGGCGAGGACCGAGCGGACGAGATGCTGGCGGTGGCCCATCCGTCCGGTCACGCCGTTCATGGCGATGCGCACCGTTCTGCGGGTCACTTGGGTCCCTTCGTGTGCGGGCGGGTGCCGGGCCGGGCCGCGCCGCGCGGTCTCCGGTGGCGGCGGGGGTGGACGCGGGTGACAGCAAGCGCTTTCTGCGATGAGGAAGATAGTGCCGGCGCGGGGTGTGGGCAAGACCATTGCAAGCCCATGTTGTTCGAGGGGGCGAACAACGCGGCGCGTGGCCTTAAGGTCTGGTCGCAACGTGGTCCGAACGGTGGAACGCGCGAGGCGGAGGACACGACATGACGGTGACCCTTGCGGACGTGGCGGCCCGGGCCCAGGTCTCACCCGCGACGGTGTCGCGCGTGCTCAACGGCAACTACCCGGTGGCGGCGTCCACCCGGGAGCGGGTGCTCAAGGCCGTGGACGAGCTGGACTACGTGCTCAACGGGCCCGCGAGCGCGCTGGCCGCGGCGACCTCGGACCTGGTGGGGATCCTGGTGAACGACATCGCCGACCCCTTCTTCGGGATCATGGCGAGCGCGATCCAGTCGGAGATCGGCGGGCCCGGGGGGCGTGCGGGCGGGGAGCGGCTGGCGGTGGTGTGCAACACGGGCGGGTCGCCGGAGCGCGAACTGACGTATCTCACGCTGCTGCAGCGGCAGCGGGCCGCGGCGGTGGTGCTGACCGGCGGGGTCGTCGAGGACGCCGCGCACCGGGCGGCGATGGACGCGAAGCTGCGGAAGCTGACGGAGGCGGGGACGCGGGTGGTGCTGTGCGGGCGGCCGCCGGCGCCGGGGACCGGGGCGGTGGCGCTGGCCTTCGACAACCGGGGTGGCGCGCAGGAGCTGACGGAGCATCTGATCGGTCTCGGTCACCGGAGGATCGGGTACGTCGCGGGGCCCGAGGGGCAGATGACGACGCGGCACCGGCTGGAGGGGCACCGGGCGGGGCTGGCGGCGCATGGGATCGCCGCGGATCCGCGGTGGGTGGTGCACGGGCGGTACGACCGGCAGGCCGGTTACGAGGCGGCGCTGGAGCTGCTGCGGAGGGATGCGTCGCTGACGGCGGTGGTGGCGGCGAACGACTCGGTGGCGCTGGGGGTGTGTGCGGCGTTGCGGGACTCGGGGCTGGGGATTCCGGGGGATGTGTCGGTGGCGGGGTTCGACGATCTGCCGTTCAGCGTGGATGCGGTGCCGGCGTTGACGACGGTGCGGTTGCCGCTGGCGGAGGCGGGGGCTCGGGCCGGACGGATCGCCATGGGGAGGGAAGAGGCGCCGCCTGGGGGGATTGCTTCGGTGCGGGGGGAGTTGATGGTGCGGGGCTCCTCCGGAGTGCCGCGGGGGTGAGTACCGGGCTCCTCCGGAGCGGCGCGCGGTTGATCGTGCGGGGCTCCTCCGGAGCGGCGCGCGATTGATCGTGCGGGTCGGCCGGGCGTGCCCGCGGGTGGGTCGATCGTGCGGGTTGGCCGGGCGCGCCCGGGGGTGGGGTGCGCAGCCCGGCGCCAGCGGGGTGCCGCCCGCGCGCGTCCACCCGTGCCGCCCCAGGCGGCACGAATGCCCGCGGATGGGCGTGCGGGTGCCCGGGGGTGGGCGTGCGGGTGCCCGGGGTGGGGCGGGGTGCGGCTGTGTTCAGGCCGGCCCGCGCGGCGCGCATACCCGCGAGTGGGTGCGCAGGTGCCTGCGGTGGGTGGGGTGGGGTGGTGTTCAGGGCGATCCGGTGGCGGGGTTGGGTTGCGGTTTCGGGTGGGGTGAGTTTGACTGGACTGTAAAGTCAAGATCGGAACGGGAGGGCTTGTGGCGGGCCGGAATGCCGGGCGGCGTAGGTCGGGGTCGGATGTGAGGATCCTGCGGGCCGCCAAGGAGCTGTTTCTGGCTGACCGGTATGCCGGGGTCAGTCTGGAGCGGGTTGCCGAGCGGGCCGGGGTTTCGCGGCAGACCGTGTACAACCGGTTCGGGTCGAAGGAGGCCGTGTTCCGGGAGATGGTGCGGGAGCACTGGTCGGGCTTCGCCTGGGCGGAGCGGCAGGCGGACTCGGGGGACGAGGACGCCGGCGCCGCAGAGGTTCTGCGGGAGTTCGCGCGGTCGTTGCGGCACTTCGCCGAGGAGACGGACCAGATCCGGTTCGCCCGGCTCGTGGTGGCGGAGTCGGCCCGGCACCCGTGGATCGCGGACGAGTTCTACCGGCTGGGGAAGGAGCCGGTGGTGGCGGCGTTCACGGAGCGGCTCGACGCCCTGGTGCGTGACGGGCAGCTGGACTGCCCGGACACCCGTCTCGCGGCGCGGCAGTTCATGGGCCTGGTCCAGGAGTTCCTCGTCTGGCCGAGGGTCATGGCCTTCACCGAGGAGAGTGCCGGCGGGCCGGAGGCCGATGTGGTGATCGAGGAGGCGGTACGCACCTTCCTGGCCCGCCATGCGACCAGGGGCTGACCCCGCCCCGCCCTGCCCGTCCAGCTCACTTCTTCTCGGAGGCCGTCATGCCCGCACCCAGCCTCGTGCTCGGCGACGTCGAGATCAGCCGTGTGATCGAGTGGTCCGGACCCGTCCGTACCGTCCGCTTCATCCTTCCGGACAGTGACGAGGAGACCTGGAGGCGCAACGAGGACTGGCTGGCGCCCGACTTCTGGACGCCCGCCGACGACGCCTACCGGTGCCACATCCAGACCTGGGTCCTGCGCAGCGAGGGCCGGACGATCCTGGTGGACACCGGGATCGGCAACGGGCGGGACCGACCGCAGGTCCCGCAGTTCGCCGGCCTGCGGACCGACTACCTCGCCCGCCTGCGCGCGGCCGGCGTGGAGCCCGAGGACGTCGACGTCGTCGTGAACACGCACATTCACTACGACCACGTCGGATGGAACACGGAGTGGCGTGAGGGACGGTGGGCGCCGGCCTTCCCCAACGCCACGTATCTGGTCCCGCTCGCCGACTACCGGTACTTCGATCCGGCCGGCCCCGGCCGCAGCCGGCCGCCGCGCGACGACCACGAACGCATCCGCTGGGAGGGCAGCAGGCTGGTGTTCGAGGACAGCATCAGGCCCGTCGAGCACGCCGGGCAGCTGGTGCTCTGGGAGGGCAGCCACCGCATCGACGGCAATCTGCTCCTGGAGGCGGCCCCCGGCCACACCCCCGGCTCGTCCGTCGTCACCCTGCGCTCGGGCACCGACCGCGCCGTCTTCGTCGGGGACATGCTGCACAGCCCCGTGCAGGTCCTGGAACCGGACTGGAACAGCTGCTTCTGCGACGATCTCCGGCTCGCCGCCAGGACGCGACGCGCCTTCCTCTCCCGGGCGGCGGAGCAGCGGGAGCTGGTCGTCCCGGCGCACTGGCCCGGGCACGGGGCCGCCGAGGTCCGCAGGAAGGGCGACGGGTTCGCCATCGAGGAGTGGGCCGCGTTCCCGCGTGACGACGAGGTGCGAGGGGAGTAACCTCGCAGGAGATGTCTGACTGAGTCAAAGGTATGCCGAGAGCGGGAGCCGGCGCCATGAGTGTGCAGGAAGTCCGGGCGTTCAATCGCTTCTACACGAACCTGATCGGGGCCTTGGACTACAGCCGTCGGCTGTACACGCCGTACACGCTGACCGAGGCGCGGGTGCTGTACGAGCTGGCGCACTCGGACGGTACGGACGCCGCGGACCTGCGGGGCGAGCTGGGGCTGGACGCGGGGTATCTGAGCCGGATCCTGAACAAGTTCGAGGGCGACGAGCTGATCGAGCGGACCGTGTCCCCGGAGGACCCGCGCCGGCGGCGGGTGAGTCTGACCGAGGCGGGGCGGCAGGCCGCCGCCCTGCTCGCCGAGCGGTCCGACGCGGCCGTGGGCTCCCTGCTGGCGACCGTGCCGGAGGCGGAGCGGCCCCGGCTGCTCGAGGCGATGCGGACGATCCGGGAGCTGCTCGGCGGTACGCGGTCCTCCCGGCAGCCGCGCGCCGAGGACGTGGTGCTGCGGGGACCGGGGCCGGGCGATCTGGGGTGGATCGTGCAGCGCAACGGCGCGCTGTACGCGGCCGAGTTCGGGTGGAACGCCGAGTACGAGGGGCTGGTCGCCCGGATCGTCGCCGACTACGCGCACACCCACGACCCCGCGCTGGAGCGGGTGTGGATCGCCGAGCTGGACGGGCAACCGGTGGGGTGCGTGATGTGCGTACGGGACCAGGCCCCGGGCACGGCCCGGCTGCGGCTGCTGCTCGTGGAGCCGCGGGCCCGGGGACTGGGCCTCGGGGACCGGCTGGTGGGCGAGGTCGTCGCCTTCGCGCGGGACGCCGGGTACCGGGAGCTGACGCTGTGGACCAACGACGTACTGGCCGCCGCCCGCCGCATCTACCGGCGGCACGGCTTCACCCTGGTCGACGAGAAGCCGCACCACTCCTTCGGCAAGGACCTGGTCGGCCAGGACTGGCGGCTGGATCTGCGTGCGACACCGGGGTGACGAGGAGGAGCCGTACCGCGGGGTCGCGGGTAGGGTCCCCGTATGAAGCTGGCGTTCTCCACCCTCGGCGTCCCCGGCCTGCCCGTGCCGGATGTGCTGCGCCTCGCGACCGCGCACGGCTACCACGGCATCGAACTGCGCGCCCATCCGGAGGAGCCCGTGCACCCGGGCCTCTCCCCGGCCGAACGGGCCGATGTCGCCGCCGAGTTCAAGGCGGCCGGGGTCGAGATCCTCAGCCTCGGCGGCTACGCCAAGGTCGCGGCGCCCTGCGAGGACGACATCGTCATCACCGAGGTGCGGCACCTGCTGGAGCTGGCCCGCGACCTGGGTGCCCCGTACATCAGGGTCTTCCCCGGCGGCACGGAGCACCAGAGCCCCGAGGAGGCGGACGCGGTGGCCGCGCGCCGGCTGGGCCGCGCCGCCGAGTACGCCGCCGACGTCGGCGTACGGATCCTGCTGGAGACCCACGACTCGCACCGCACCGGCGCGGACGCGATGCGCATCCTCGGCCTGGTCGGACACCGTCAGGTGGGCGTCGTGTGGGACGTGATGCACACCTGGCTGGGCGGCGAGCAGCCCTCGGACAGCTTCGCCGCGCTCTCCCCGCACCTGGGGTATGTGCAGGTCAAGGACATCTCCTCGGCCGATGACACGACCCCCGTGCCGCTGGGCGCCGGGACCCTGCCGCTGACCGAGTGCGTGGAGGTCCTCTCCCGGCACAACTGGGACGGCTGGCTGTGCTGGGAGTACGAGAAGCGCTGGTACCCGGACGTACCCGAGCTGCCGGAGCTGCTCGGCCCCGGGCGGGAGCATCTGGCGCGGCTGCTCAACGACTCGGCGTGACGGACACGGCCGCGCGACACCGGCTCCGCGGGCCGGAGCCCGCTCAGCGGCACGAGGTGACGTCGCGCGCCGCCCCCGGCCGGGGGGACTTGGCCACCGGAGTGGTCGTCCCGCGGCGCGGCGGGGTGAGGGAGGCGAGCGCCACGCCGCCGACCAGCAGGGCCGCCGCGATCCAGCGCAGGCCGGTCATCGACTCGCCCAGGAACAGGGCGGCCGAGGACATCCCGAAGACCGGGACGAGCAGCGAGAACGGGGCGACCGTCGAGGCGGGGTGGCGGTGCAGCAGCCAGCCCCAGACGCCGAAGCCGAAGACGGTGGTCACCCAGGCGACGTAGAGGACGGTGCCCGCGCCCTGCCAGTCCAGCGCGCGCAGCGCCGCCAGGTCCGCGGACCAGCCCTCCACGGCCACGGACAGCGCCAGCAGGGGCAGGACGGGAATGGTGCTCACCCAGACCATGAAGTTGAGCGAGTCCGGCGGCGCGGCCTTGCGGGTCAGCACATTGGAGGCGCCCCAGCAGGCCGCCGCCGCGACCACCAGGGCGAAGGCGGTCAGGGGCCCCGAGGCGCCCTCCTCCACGGCGGCGACGCCGATGCCGGCCAGCGCCACCACCATGCCCAGCAGCCGGAGCGGGGTGGGGCGCTCGCCGAGGAAGGCGATGGCGAACAGGGCGGTGAACACCGCCTGGATCTGCAGCACCAGCGAGGACAGCCCGGCCGGCATCCCCGCCTCCATGCCGACGAACAGCAGGCCGAACTTGGCGACGCCCAGGACCAGCCCCACGGCCACGATCCACTTCCACGCCACCTTCGGGCGGCCGACCAGGAACACGGCCGGCAGGGCGGCGGCGAGGAAGCGCAGCGCGGAGAAGAGCAGCGGCGGGAAGTGGTCGAGGCCGATCTCGATGACGGTGAAGTTCACTCCCCAGACGGCGGCGACCAGCACGGCGAGCAGGACGTGGAAGGGGCGCATGAATCGAGGATCGCCGCTCGCCATCCTTCAGCACCAGCGACTCTTTCTGCATGGTTGGATGAAGCATCACTAACGAAAAAGGCGGGAGGGGCCATGCTCGACCTCCAGCGGCTGCGTGCTCTGCACGCCGTCTCCGTCCACGGCACCGTGAGCGCGGCCGCCGCCGCCCTCGGATACACCTCCTCGGCGGTGTCCCAGCAGATCGCCAAGCTGGAACGCGAGACCAGGACGGTGCTGCTGGAACGGCAGGGCCGGGGCGTGCGGCTGACCGACGAGGCGCAGCAGCTGGTCGCGGCGGCGCAGGAGCTGCTGGCCATCGTGGAGCGGGCCGAGACGGAGCTGGAGCGGCGGCGCGGTCTGCCGGCCGGGCGGCTGACCATCGCGGCGTTCCCCTCGGCGGCGCGCGGGCTGATGCCGTCGGTGCTGGCCGACCTGGCCGGCCGCCATCCCGACCTCGACGCCCGGCTGAGCGAGATCGACCCCCATCTGTCGGTGGACCTGGTGGCCAAGGGCGCGGTGGATCTGGTGGTGACCCACGACTGGGACATCGCGCCGGTGCCGCCGCCCCCGGGGGTGGAGCAGGCGGTCATCGGGGACGACCTGTGCGATCTGCTGGTGCCCGAGAAGCATCCCTTCGCCGGACGGCCGGCGGTGCGGCGCGAGGAGCTGGGCGGCGAGCGGTGGATCTGCCAGCCGCCGGGGCGGATCTGCCACGAGTGGCTGGTGCGCACCCTGCGCGCGGTCGGGCACAAGCCGGAGATCGTCCACCAGGCCGACGAGAACCCGACCCTGGTCGCCCTGGTGGCCGCGGGGCTGGGCATCGCGCTGATCCCCCGGCTGGGCCGGGGTCCGCTCCCCGAGGGTGTGGTGGAGGTGCCGCTCGACCCCGTGCCGGTGCGCCGCCTGTACGCGATGTGGCGTGCCGGGGCGGCCCGCCGCCCGGCCATCGCGGAGGCCGTCCGCACCCTGGTCGACCACTGGCCGAAGGTCTCCTCGCGGACGGAGCGCTGATCGTTTCCGCGGGACGAGCACTGACGGGCTGGCCCCGGGGGCCGGGCCGGGCGGCTCGTCAGCCGGACGCGAGGGGCGGCACGTTCGGCCCCGCACCCGCCCCATCCGTCACCCGTCGCACTCTCCTCCCGACTTCCCGCATCCGCCCGCCCGACGGGAACCCGCCCCCGCACCCGTTCGTCCAACCCGCGAGCTGCCGGACGAGTCTCCGTGGTGCGGTGTCGGCTTCGCTGCTGGCTGCGATCGCTGACCCACCCTCTCCGCCGCCCCACGGCCGGCGGCCCGCCGCCATCGGTGCGCCCCCTCCTCTGCGCCGATGGCGGCGCCTCTCCCGGTGGTGCGCATTCCCTTGACTGGCAGAAACTTCCCGGATATTGGTGACCCCTTGGCAGTTTCCTTCACAGGACCGCCCGGACCATCTCCGGAAGGAGTGCACGTGCCAGACAGCAGCACGGGAAGCACGGGAAACACCGCACGTCCGTCCAGACGCACCGTCCTCGCCGCCACGGCGGGCGTCACCACCGCCCTGGCCGCCGGCGGCACCGTCCACGCGGCGGCGGGCGGCCCCGACGGCCGCCATGACGCCGCACTGCGCCGCCTCATCTCCCGGATGACCCTGGAGGAGAAGGTCGGCCAGCTGTTCGTGATGCGGGTCTACGGCCACTCCGCCACCGACCCCGACCAGGCCGACGTCGACGCCAACCTCGAGGAGATCGGCGTCCGCAACGCCGCCGAACTGCTCGCCAAGTACCGGGTGGGCGGCATCATCTACTTCGCCTGGGCGCACAACACCCGCGAGCCGCACCAGATCGCCGATCTGTCCAACGGCATCCAGAAGGCGTCCCTCGGCCTGCCGCGCGGGCTGCCGGTGCTCATCTCCACCGACCAGGAGCACGGGATCGTGGCCCGGGTGGGCGAGCCCGCCACGCTCTTCCCCGGCGCCATGGCGATCGGGGCCGGCGGATCGCGCTCCGACGCCCGGACGCTGGGGCGGATCGCGGGCCGGGAGCTGAGCGCCATGGGCATCCGGCAGAACTACTCCCCGGTGGCCGATGTCAACGTCAATCCGGCCAACCCCGTCATCGGCGTGCGCTCCTTCGGCTCCGAGCCGGAGACGGTCGGCCGGCTGGTCGCCGCGGAGGTCAACGGCTACCAGTCGTCCGGCGTCGCCGCCACGGCCAAGCACTTCCCGGGGCACGGCGACACCAAGGAGGACAGCCACGACGAGCTGCCGTACATCCGCCACACCCGCGAGCAGTGGGAGGAGCTGGACGCCCCGCCGTTCCGGGCCGCGGTCGCCGCGGGCATCGACTCGATCATGACGGCGCACATCGTGGTGCCCGCCCTCGACCCCAGCGAGGACCCGGCCACGCTGTCCCGCCCGATCATGACCGGCATCCTGCGCGAGGAGCTGGGCTACGACGGCGTGGTGGTCACCGACTCGCTCGGCATGCAGGGCGTGCGGACCAAGTACGGCGACGACCGGGTGCCGGTGCTGGCCCTGAAGGCGGGCGTGGACCAGCTGCTCAACCCGCCGTCGCTGGACGTGGCCTGGAACGCCGTGCTCAAGGCGGTGCAGGACGGCGAGCTCACCGAGGCCCGCCTCGACGCATCGATCCTCCGCATTCTGCGGCTGAAGGCCAGGCTCGGCCTCTTCAAGGACCCCTACGTCTCGCACGCGGACGTGGACCGCCACGTCGGCACCCGCGCCCATCTCGCCTCCGCCGACCGGATCGCGGAACGGACGACCACCCTCCTGGTCAACGAGAACGGCCTGCTTCCGCTGTCCCGGCGCCGGCACAGGAAGCTGCTGGTGGTCGGCGCCGACCCGGCCTCGCCGTCCGGCACCACGGGGCCGCCCACCGGCGTGCTCGCGGACGCACTGACCGGACTGGGCTTCACCGCCACCGCCCTGTCCACCGGCACGGCGCCCTCGGCGGCGGTCATCGACCAGGCGGTGGCGGCGGCGCAGGAGGCGGACGCGGTGATCGTCGGGACGTACAACGTCTCGGCGGCCAGCAGCCAGAAGACACTCGTCGAACGGCTGCTCGGCACCGGGAAGCCGGTCGTGGCCGTGGCGATCCGCAACCCGTACGACGTGGCGCATCTGACGGACGTGCCGGCGTATCTGGCGGCGTACTCCTGGACCGATGTGGAGCTGCGGGCGGCGGCCCGGGTCATCGCCGGCAAGGCGGATCCGCGCGGGAAACTGCCGGTGCCGGTGCAGCGGGCGGACGATCCGGACCAGGTGCTGTTCCCCGTCGGGCACGGGCTGCGCTACCGGTGACACCGGCCCGCCTACGCACTCCGGCGTAGGCGGCGTACGTCGCACAACCGGCGCACCACCCTTAAGGTGCGCAAACCACCCCGTATGTCTGGCGTGGCTCGTTCCGACGGGTCACGCTGGACGGGGGTGTCCGGGGGGATGCGATGCACGTGAGAAGGTCGGTGGGGGCGCTCTGCGCGCTGGTGATCGCGCTGACGGGGTGCCAGAGCGCGCCGGGCGGCGGGGGCGCCGGCAAGGAGAGCCGCCTCGGCGAACGGGCCCCGGCCTCACCGGCCACCGCACGTCCTTCGGGCTACGGGGCGGTGTTCCTCGGGGTCGACGAGTGCAGTTCGTTCGGCCGGACCAGCTTCACCGAGGTGCCGTGCACCAGTGAACGTGCCGCGGCCCGGGTGGTCGCCCGGCACGACGGGACCATGAAGTCCGGGCCGCCCTGCCCGGACACCACCGACTTCGTCCTGCACATCAGCGAACAGCGCCCCTCCTCCGACGAGGACGGCGACGGCGCGGTGCGGCGCGGCTACGCCTGTATGCGCAACCTCCAGCCGCCGCACCCCGGGGACCCGGGCGGCGGGGGCGGGCCGCGCACCATCGTCGGCGACTGCGTCTACCGCCTGGACGACGGCAAGGTCCGCGAGACCGCCTGCGACGGCGACGGCGGGCACGCCCCGGAGTTCAAGGTGACGAAGGCCGTGGACGACCGGTCCGAGTGCCCGGCGTCCACGGCCCTGTACGTCCGCCTCGGCGGGGAGCGACCGGTGGGCTGCGCCCGCGCCCTCTAGCCCCGCCGAGCCGGACGAACCGTCACGGGCGCAGGGTGCGCTCCTGCTCCACGCCGCGCTTGTCCAGCTTGGCGTCGAACTTCGCCAGCGGCTCGGCCGCCGACGGGTTCTCCTGCACCGCGGCCGGGGTGACACCGGCCCAGTCGAGGATGCGGGCGGTGGCGAGCGCCTTCTCCTCCGGGACCAGGCCGGCCACGTTGGCGCCGTGGTTCATGCCGGGGGCGGTCAGCACATAGGAGTCGCGCGCGCCGTGCCCGAGGCGGAACGGCTCGGCGCCCCACGGGTCGTTCTCGCCGTACACGAACAGCATGTGACGGGCGTTGTGGCGGACCCAGGAGTCCACGTCCCGCATGGCCGACGGCTGGAACTTCATCGGGATGGAGCGGGGCACGAAGTAGCGCGGCGGCAGGTAGCCGTAGCGCAGGTACTTCTTCTCGATGTGCGGGAAGTGGATGGTCGGCGCGCCCAGCTGGGTGCCGGCCTGGTAGTAGTACGGCGTGTACGGCTCCAGGCCCTGGTCGGTGTAGAAGGAGAAGCCGGAGATCGAGTCGACGGACGACCAGATCTCGTCGTCGGTCGCCTTCTCGGCGTCGGCCGGGATGCTGTCGCAGTCGTCCAGGGTGCTGTACTGCCAGAAGCCCCACACGTAGTCGAGGACGACGGCCTCGTAGGCGCGGTCCAGGCTGCCGACGGTGTTGAAGGTGTAGCCGTTCTCCTCGGCGTAGGCCCGGTACTTCTTCTTCAGCGCCTCGCGGCGGACCAGCGCCTCGCGCTGCACGCCGTTCAGCCGCTCACGGCACTCCTTGGTGCCGACCTTCTGGAAGAAGCGGTCGTAGGCCGAGTCCTCCTTGTTCACCACGTCGTTGGGAGCGACGTAGGCGACCACGCCGTCCATGTCACGCGGGTAGAAGCGCTCGTAGTAGGTGGCGGTCATGCCGCCCTTGGAGCCGCCGGTGGCGATCCACTTCTTGGAGTAGACCTTCTTCAGCGCCTTGAAGATGCGGTGCTGGTCGCTGGCGGCCTGCCAGATGTCCAGCTTGGACCAGTCGGCCGGCTCGGGCCGGGACGGGGTGAAGAAGCGGTACTCCATGGAGACCTGGTTGCCGTCCACGATCTGGGCCGGCTCGCTGCGGCGGGGCGTCGTGGAGACGCTGTAGCCGCTGGTGTAGAAGACGGTCGGCCGGCTGACGTCCTTGTGCAGCACGGTGATCCGCTGCTGGAAGGTGCCCGCGGAGGGGCGGCGGTGATCGACCGGCTGGGTGTAGTTGAGGACGAAGAAGCGGTAACCGGTGTACGGCTTCTCCTCGATCAGGCTCATGCCGGGTATGGCGAGCAGCCGTTCCTTGATGTCGGTGGTGCTGCTGTCGGTGGTGCCGGTGGCCTCCGGCTCGGCGGCGGTGGCCGCGCCCGCCGAGCTCATGGTGCCTATGAGCACCGTGAGCGCCAGCAGCCATCTGAGCGCCTTGCGCATGCGCACTCCCCTGTGAGACATATGTGCGCCGGAAGCTAGCGGAACGGCTCCGGGCAGCACCAGGGGACATGGGGAAAACCCTGTGCGCGGCAAGGGACTTGAGTGATTCGCGGGGAACGACGCGTCCGGGGCCGCGGAGGCCTCGGCGGAGGCCGCCGCCGGTTCAGCGGGGATGCGGCCGGTTCAGCGGTGTGCCGCCCGTTCAGCAGAGGATCCAGCCGGAGCTGACCGAGCCCCCACGGACCGAGCCCTTCACCCAGACGCAGCGCCGCCCCGCGTGCACGGTGACCGGCCCTGCCTGGCGCTGGTAACGGCCCTTGTCGACGACCGCGCGGCCGCCGCGCGGCCGGACGCTCACCGACATCCACCGCTTGGCGCCGGGCTTCCTGGCATGGGTGACGGCGCAGACATAGCCGCCGCGCTTGTAGACGACGACGGAGCCGGTGGAGAACGCCAGGGTGCGCACCTTGCGTCCGGGGCAGGGGGCCGCGGCGTGCGCCTCGGTGGGAGCGGCCAGGGCGAGCAGTCCGGAGGCGGTCAGCACGGCCAGAGGGAGCACCAGCCGCCGGTGTATCGCTCCACTGCCCACAGTCGTCCTCCCCGTTTCCACCCGACATGTCCAACCGCGTACGGCTTTACGGACGCTTGACGCGGGGCGAACGGTTGCGCGAGCGCCGCACCGGCACCGTCCGTCGCTACGACAGCACCGCCGCGGTGTCCTCGCCGACGAACGTGCGCCACAACTCGGCGTACTTGCCGCCGCGTTGCAGCAGTTCGTCATGGGTGCCGTCCTCGGCGACCCGGCCGGCGTCCATGACGATCACCCGGTCCGCGCGGGCGGCCGTGGACAGCCGGTGGGCGACGACCAGGGTGGTGCGGCGGCCGGCCAGCCGGTCGGTGGCCACATTGACCTGCGCCTCGGTGGCCAGGTCCAGCGCGGCGGTGGCCTCGTCGAGGAGCAGGATGTCGGGGTCGACGAGTTCGGCGCGGGCCAGGGCGATCAGCTGGCGCTGGCCGGCGGAGAGGTTGCGTCCGCGCTCGGCGACCTCGTGCAGATAGCCGCCCTCCAGGGTGGCGATCATCTCGTGCGCGCCGACCGCGCGGGCCGCCGCCTCGACCTCGGCGTCGGTGGCGTCCGGGCGGCCGTAGGCGATGGCGTCGCGGACGGTGCCGGGGAACAGGTACGCCTCCTGGGGGACCACGCCGAGCCGGTGCCGGTACGCGGTGAGGTCGAGGTCCCTCAGATCGGTGCCGTCGACGGTGACCCGCCCGGCGGTCGGGTCGTAGAACCGGGCGACCAGCTTCACCAGCGTCGACTTCCCGGCGCCGGTCTCGCCGACGAACGCCACCGTCTGCCCGGCGGGGATGCGCAGGTCGATGCCGCGCAGCGCGGCCTCCTGCCCGTCGGCGCCCGCGTAGCTGAAGTGCACGTTCTCGAAGGCGATCTCGCCGCGCAGCGACGGCACCGGCAGCGGCTTCTCGGGCGGCTGGGTGGAGGTGGGCTCGCGCAGCAGCTGCTGGATGCGGCCCAGGGAGACGGTCGCCTGCTGGTAGCCGTCGAAGACCTGCGACAGCTGCTGCACGGGCGCGAAGAACAGGTCGATGTAGAGCAGGTACGCCACCAGCGCGCCCGTGGTCAGCGTGCCGTCGTCGACCCGGGCGCCGCCCACCACGAGGACGGCGGCCGCCGCGATGGACGACAGGAACTGCACGAACGGGAAGTAGACGGAAATCAGCCACTGGCCGCGGATGCGGGCACCGCGGTAGGCGAGGCTGCGCTCGGTGAACCGCCTGCGGCCCTCCCGCTCGCGCCGGAAGGCCTGCACGATCCGCAGCCCGGACACCGACTCCTGCAGATCGGCGTTGACCACCGAGATCCGCTCGCGGGCCAGTTCGTACGCCTTCACGCTGGCCCGGCGGAAGAAGTAGGTGGCGACGATCAGCGGCGGCAGCGTGGCGAACACGACCAGGGCCAGCTGCACATCGATCACCAGCAGCGCGACCATGATGCCGAAGAAGGTGACCACCGAGACGAACGCGGTGACCAGGCCTGTCTGCAGGAACGTCGACAGGGCGTCGACGTCGGTGGTCATCCGGGTCATGATCCGGCCGGTCAGCTCGCGCTCGTAGTAGTCCAGGCCGAGCCGCTGCAGCTGGGCGAAGATCTTCAGGCGCAGCGCGTACAGCACCCGTTCACCGGTGCGCCCGGTCATCCGGATCTCGCCGATCTGCGCCGCCCACTGGGCCGCCACGGTGAGCAGCGCCAGCACGGACGCCGCCCACACGGCGCCGAGGGAGGCCTGGGTGACGCCCGAGTCGATGCCGTGCCGGATCAGCACCGGCAGCAGCAGGCCCGTCCCGGCGTCGACGGCGACCAGGGCGAGGCTGACCAGCAGGGCGAGGCCGAAGCCCTTGAGCAGGCGGCGCAGCCCGTAGGAGTCCTCCGGCTGGACGGCGCGTTCCTCGTCCACGTCGGGCACGTCGGTGGCCGGGGGCAGCGCCGCCACCTGCTCGAGCAGTTCGGGGGTGGCCGGGGAACCGGACAGGGCGGTGTCCCTGGGTTCGCGGTCGCCCGTCCACAGTCTGGGGGTGACCCCGCGCTCGGCGTCGAACTCGGCGTCCAGCTCCTCGCGGACCGAGGTGTCCTCCTCGCGGGGCCCGGCGGGCGGAGTGTGGCCCGGGGAGACCGCGCCCAGCTCGTCGGGGTCGGTGAGCAGCCGCCGGTACAGGGGCGAGCGCCGCTGCAGCTCCTCGTGGGTGCCGATGTCGGCGAGCCGGCCGGAGTCCAGGACGGCGATGCGGTCGGCGAGGTTGAGGGTGGAGCGGCGGTGGGCGATCAGCAGGGTGGTGCGGCCCCGCATGACCTCTCTCAGCGCCTCGTGGATCTCGTGCTCCACCCGCGCGTCCACCGCGGAGGTGGCGTCGTCCAGGACCAGCAGGCGCGGGTCGGTGAGGATGGCGCGGGCGAGGGCGATGCGCTGGCGCTGGCCGCCGGAGAGGGTCAGCCCGTGCTCGCCGACCGTGGTGTCGTAGCCGTCGGGCAGCTCGGCGATGAACCGGTCCGCCTGGGCGGCGCGGGCGGCGGCCCGGATCTGCTCCTCGGTGGCGTCCGGGCGGCCGTAGGCGATGTTGTTGCGCACGGTGTCGGAGAACAGGAACGAGTCCTCCGGGACCAGGCCGATCGCGGCGCGCAGCGATTCGGTGGTCAGCTCGCGCACATCGTGGCCGCCGACCAGGACCGCGCCGCCGGTGACGTCGTAGAAGCGCGGCAGCAGCAGGGAGACGGTGGACTTGCCGGAACCCGAGGAGCCGACCACGGCGAGGGTCTCGCCGGGGCGGATCTCGAAGGAGAGGCCGTCGAGGACCGGGTGCTCGGGGTCGTACCCGAAGGAGACGTCGTCGAACTCGACGGTGGCGGGCGCGTCGGCGGGCAGCTCCTTGGTGCCGTCGGTGAGCGAGGGCTCGGTGTCGATCAGCTCCAGGACGCGTTCGGTGCCGGCGCGGGCCTGCTGGCCGACGGTGAGCACCACGGCCAGCATCCGCACCGGGCCGACCAGCTGGGCCAGGTAGGTGGAGAAGGCGACGAAGGTGCCGAGGGTGATGTGGCCGCGCACCGCGAGCCAGCCGCCGAGGGCGAGCATGCCCACCTGGCCGAGGGCGGGGACCGCCTGCAGGGCGGGGGTGTACGTGCTGTTCAGGCGGATGGTGCGCATCCGGCCCGCGTACAGTCGCCGCCCGACCTCGCGCAGCTTGCCGGTCTCCTGCTCCTCCTGCCCGAAGCCCTTGACCACGCGGACGCCGCTGACCGCCCCGTCGACCACTCCGGCGACGGCGGCGGCCTGCGCCTGGGCGTACCAGGTGGAGGGGTGCAGCCGGGTGCGGCTGCGCTTGGCGATCCACCACAGAGCGGGCGCGACGGCCAGCGCCACCAGGGTGAGAGGCAGCGACAGCGAGGCCATGATGCCCAGCGAGATCAGGAACAGCAGGATGTTGCCGATGGTCATCGGCAACATGAACAGCAGGCCCTGGATCAGCTGGAGGTCGCTGGTCGCCCGGCCGACGACCTGCCCGGTGGACAGCTCGTCCTGCCGGCGCCCGTCGAGCCGGGTGATCGCCCGGTACATGTCGGTGCGCAGATCGTGCTGCACGTCCAGGGCGAGCCGGCCGCCGTAGTAGCGGCGGATGTAGGTGAGGACGTAGACCAGCAGCGCGGCGCCGATCAGGGCGCCGGCCCAGGGCATCATCGCGCGGGTGTGGTCGCCGATGACGTCGTCGATGATCACCTTGGTGATCAGCGGCACCAGCGCCATCACCGCCATGCCGGCGAGGGAGGAGCCGAGGGCGAGAACGACGTCCTTGGGATACCGCCAGGCGTATCCCGCCAGCCGCCGTGCCCATCCCCGTTGCGCGTCCACCCGGTGCCCTCCGTTGATCCGCGTCGATCCGTGATCCGGAGGACCCGTGATCTCCGCCGTTCTGCCTGATCTACCGGAAGGGACCAACGCGATCAGGAGCGGATTTCATCCCGCCGTGACAAACCGGCCCCGCGCCGGGAGCCTCCGCGGTCCGCGCCGGGGCCGCCAGCCGTCCGCGCCGGGGATCGGCGCTCCGGAGGGGACCCCGGCCGCCACGTACGCCTCGTACAGCTCCCTGCCCAGCTCCGTGGGGCCGGCGTGCGCCCCCTCGAAGCGTTCGCCGCGCGCCCGGGCGTCCAGTGCGGACAGGCACACGTCCCAGCCGGCGCCGTTGCGGGCGGCGGTGTTCTCGGCGCCCAGCACATCGGTGAGGTCGGTGACCCGGTGGGCGTGCGCCGGGAGCAGGATGAAGACGATGAACCCGGGCGCGAAGACCAGGCCCGTCTCCATCGGCGTCAGCCCGTACTCCTCCTGGAGCCGCAGCAGCAGAAGCATCCACAGCCCGGCCTCCGCGCGGGCGTGACGGCGGCGATCCCCATGAGCGGCAGCAACCGCCGCTGCGAGCCGTCACCCTCGGACGTCCCGGAGGAAGGCGCGTCCGCTGGGACTCCTTCCCCCTGGTCCCTCGCCAGCAGCGCCGCGGCGACCGCGCACGCCCCGCACCCGGCCCAGAACAGCGGCCGGTACCCGGCGTTCTCCAGCACCGTGAACGCCACCGCGTAGCCGACGAAGGCGCCCTTGCCGGATGCGGTGAGCAGCGCGCCGTAAGCGGCCGTGCCGTCGCCCGCGGCGCGACGCCCCGTGAACGCGTCGAGGGCCACCCAGAACAGCGCCCCTCCGGCACCGCCGAGCGCCGCGGCGGCGAAGGCGACGGGCAGCCCGTCCGCGAGCGCGTACCCGGCGAACGACAGCGCGTACAGCACGGCCCCGGCCGCGGCCACCCGGCGCGGGTCGAGCCGGTCGGACAGCTCGCCCGCGACGGGCCGGAACACCAGCGACAGCACCGCCTCCGCGGCGATCAGCACACCGATGACGGAGGCACCGGCCCTGAGCTCGGACCCGGCCCACAGCGGCAGCAGGAAGTCGAGCACCTCCATCGGCGCGTTTCCCAGCGCGGCCGCCGCCGGCACCCGCCGCCCGGCCCCGGCCGGCTCCCGCCCCGCGATCTCCTCGTCCGCTGCACCGTCTCTCACGGGCTCCGAGATGCACTGGCCCGAGGAACGGTCCCCTCCGCTGCCTCTGCGGCCTTCCGCCGTCCCTACTGCATTTCTGTATTGGATCGGCAACAGCCGCGTGGCGGCAGGTCTGAACGCCGGAGGTGCCGAGCAGACTTCCGCGGGACATCAGCACGTGACCGATCACGGGGGAAGACCATGAACATCCCTGCCCTCAGCACGCGTACGCACCGCACCACCGGGCGCCGGGCCTGCGCCCTCGCCGCCGGAGTGCTCGCCGCCCTGCTCGCCACCACGGCCTGCCAGCCGGGATCCGCCGACGACGCGGGCGGTCCCGGGCCGGCCACGTCCGCGGCGAAGTCCGGTGAGCCCGGCGCGGCGCAGCCGGACACCGGCACGGCGCAGCCGGACGGCGGCGCGGCCGCAGACCAGGGCGCGGGGAAGGCGGACGGCGCGGCCGGCGGCCAGGGCGCGGGTGCGGACCGGAAGGTCCCCGACTGCACGCCGGAGCACCTCGCCGTCTCCGCCGTCAAGGAACCCGCGGACAGCAAGGAGGCCCGCCATCTGCTCGTCACCGTGCAGAACACCGGCGACACGCCGTGCAACCTGCACCGCTACCCGTATCTGCGGCTGGGCGCCGACGCCCAGAGCACGGTTCCGGTGATCGAGGACAGCGCGCTGGAACCGGGCAAGCCGGTCACCCTCGCCCGGGGCGCCGAGGCGTACGCGGCACTGCTGGTGAGCGGCGGCGGCAGGGACGAGTACGAGGCGGACTCCCTCGCCCTCACCCTCCAGGGCCCGGAGCAGGGCACCACCATCGGCGAGCCGGTGGACGTCCCGCTCCCCGCGAAGCCTCTCTACGCGGACGACGGCCAGCTGGTGACCTACTGGACCACCGCCTCCGGCGCCGCGCTGGACTTCATCATGTCGCGGTGAACCGGGCCAGGCGGCCCCGCCGGCGTCGTCATCCCAGATGCGTGGGCGCGAACATCCGCAGCACCGCCGGGAGGACGACGACGGAGGGGCCGGGGGTCGCCAGGGCCTTGGCGAGGTCGTGTTCCAGGGTCTCGGGGGTGGTGCGGATGCCGGGGACGCCGAAGGATTCGGCGAGGGCCGCGTAGTCGGGGCGGGTCAGCTCGGTGGCCGTCGCCCGGCCGAAGGTGTCGGTCATGTACTCGCGGAGGATGCCGTAGCCGCCGTCGTCGACGATGAGCCAGGTGACGTCAAGGTCGTACTGGCGGGCGGTGGCGAGTTCGGCGATGGAGTACAGGGCGCCGCCGTCGCCGGAGACGGCGAGGACGGGGCGGGTGGGGTCGGCGGCCGCGGCGCCGAGGGCGGCGGGGAAGCCGTAGCCGAGGCCGCCGGCGCCCTGGGCGGAGTGCAGCAGGTTCGGGCCGCCCGCGTCGAAGGCCGACCAGGCCCAGTAGGCCAGGATCGTCATGTCCCAGAAGGAGGGGGCGCCTGCGGGCAGGGCGCGGCGCACCGCGGCGAGGATCTCCTGTTCCCGGGTGAGGTCCTGGGCGGCGATGCGGGCGGAGACCTTGGAGAGCAGCTCGCGGACCCGGTCCGGGGCGGTGTCGTCCCGGCGGGGCTCCACCGTCTCGAGCAGGGCCGTCAGGGCGAGGCGGGCGTCGGCGTGGATGCCGATGCCGGGGTGGTTGGACTCGAGTTTGCCGAGGTCGGCCTCGATCTGGATGACCCGGCCGCGGGGCTTGAACGTGTGGTAGTTGGAGGAGAGTTCGCCGAGGCCGGAGCCGACCACCAGCAGGACGTCGGCGTCCTCCAGGAAGTCGGTGGTGTGCCGGTCCTCCAGCCAGGACTGGAGGGAGAGCGGGTGGTTCCAGGGGAAGGCGCCCTTGCCGCCGAAGGTGGTGACGACCGGTGCCTGGAGCCGCTCGGCGAGCCGGCGCAGCTTGCCGGAGGCGTCGGCGCGGACCACTCCGCCGCCGGCGATGATCGCGGGCCGTTCGGCCGTGGACAGCAAGTGGGCGGCGAGCGCGGTCAGTTCGGGGCGCGGGGGCAGCTCGTCGGGGGTGGCGTCGAGCGCGGTCACCACCGGCAGGTGCGCCTCGGCGAGCAGCACGTCCTGCGGGATCTCCACCCAGACCGGGCCGTGCGGGGCGGTCAGCGCCGACTTCCAGGCGGCGGCGATGGCGGAGGGGATCTGGGACTGCGTACGGACCGTGTGGACGGACTTGACCACACCCCGGAACGAGGCCGCCTGGTCGGGCAGTTCGTGGAGGTAGCCGTGGCGTCCGCCGCCCAGCCCCGCGGTGGGGATCTGGCTGCTGATGGCCAGCACGGGCGCGGAGGCCGCCGCTGCCTCCTGCAGCGCGGCCAGCGAGGTGAGCGCGCCGGGGCCGGTGGACAGCACCAGCGGGGCCGCCTCGCCGGTCATCCGGCCGTAGGCGTCGGCCGCGAAGCCCGCGTTGTTCTCCACCCGCAGCCCGATGTAGCGCAGATCGGAGCGGCGCAGGGCGTCGAACATGCCGAGGGCGTGCTGGCCGGGCAGGCCGAAGACGGTGGTCGCGCCCAGCCCGGCCAGGGTCTCCACGACCAGGTCTCCGCCGTTGCGGCCGGGGGGAGGGTTCAGCGCTGCTGCCGTCTGGGACGGGGTGGGGCGGAGCACCCGGTCGTGGTCGTGCGTCACTTGGCCCGGGCCTCCGCGATCTGACGGGACATGATGGTGGTCAGCTCGTACGCCGTGTGGGAGGCGGCGACGGACGTGATCTCGGCGTGGTCGTAGGCGGGCGCCACCTCGACGACGTCGGCCGAGACCAGGTTGCAGGAGGCGAGCCCGCGCAGGATCTCCAGCAGCTCGCGGGAGGTCATGCCGCCCGCCTCCGGGGTACCGGTGCCCGGCGCGTGGGCGGGGTCGAGGCAGTCGATGTCGATGGAGATGTACAGCGGGCGGTCGCCGATGCGCTGGCGCAGCTGGTCGGCGATCTCGTCGGCGCCGCGGCGGTAGACGTCCGCGGAGGTGACGATGCCGAAGCCCATCTTCTCGTCGTCGGTGAGGTCCTGCTTGCCGTAGAGCGGGCCGCGGGTGCCGACGTGGGAGAGGGCGGAGGTGTCGAGGATGCCCTCCTCGACGGCCCGCCGGAACGGGGTGCCGTGGGTGTACTCGGCGCCGAAGTAGGTGTCCCAGGTGTCCAGGTGGGCGTCGAAGTGCAGCAGCGCGACCGGGCCGTGCTTCTTCGCCACCGAGCGCAGCAGCGGCAGCGCGATGGTGTGGTCGCCGCCGAGGGTCATCAGGCGGGCGCCGGTGCCGAGCAGCTCGTCGGCGGCGGCCTCGATGGTCTCCACGGCCTCGTTGATGTTGAACGGGTTCACCGCGATGTCGCCGCCGTCGGCGACCTGGGCGAGGGCGAAGGGGGAGGCGTCCTGCGCGGGGTTGTAGGGGCGCAGCAGCCGGGACGCCTCACGGATGGCGTTGCCGCCGAAGCGGGCGCCCGGCCGGTACGAGACGCCGGAGTCGAACGGCACGCCCACCACGGCGACGTCGGCGGTGCCGACCTCGTCGAGGCGCGGCAGCCGGGCGAAGGTCGCGGGGCCCGCGTACCGCGGGACGCGGGACGAGTCGACGGGGCCGCGGGGCGTCTCGTTGCTGCTCATGAAAACTGCCTTCTTTCCTACGCTTCGTCGCGTATGTACTGCTTGCCCCTTGACTTTACTGGGCCGCGGGGACGGTTTCGGACACGGGTTCGGTTCCGGAGGTGCCCCGCCCGGCGAGCCGCTCGCGCCAGGCGGCGAGGACGGCGGCGTCGGTCGGCGGGGTCGCGAGGGAGACCACGACATACGTGGCGAGGGAGGCCAGCAGACCGTAGTAGATGGGCTCGTTGGCGAGAATGCCGTAACCGGCCATCAGGCCGACGACGGCCGCGCCGCCGACGGCGACCGCGGCGAGCGCGCCCTGGGCGGTGCCGCGCTTCCACAGCAGCCCGCCGAGGATCGGCACGAGCAGGCCGCCGACGAGCAGGTTGTAGGCGACGGTCAGCGCCTCGACCACGTCGTTGAGCGCGATGGACGTGCCGATCACCAGCAGACCCATGAGGAGGATGAAGGCACGGTTGCCCTTGACCTCGTCGTGCGCCTCGCCGGAGGGCCGGACGATGCCGCGCAGCCGGGCCCAGATGTCGTTGTTGGCCACGGTGGCGCAGGCGATCAGCGCGCCGGAGGAGGTCGACATCACGGCGGCGAGGGCGGCGGCGAGCACCAGGCCGCGGACGCCGACGGGCAGCTCGTCCTTGACGATGGTGGCGAACGCGTCGTCGGGGTTGGCGAGCTTCGGGTACATCACCTTGGCGGCGGTGCCGATCACCGCGCCGGCGAGGGCGTAGGCCAGGCAGTAGGTGCCGGCGACGGTGCCGCCCCACTTGGCGGTGGAGTCGCTGCGGGCGGTGAACACGCGCTGCCAGATGTCCTGGCCGATCAGCATGCCGAAGGTGTAGATCAGCACGTAGGTGAAGATCGTCTCCCCGCCGATGCCCAGCGGGTCGAAGTACTCGGTGGGCAGCTGGGCCTTCATCTCGCTGAAGCCGCCCGCCTTGACGACGGCGATCGGCAGCAGCAGGAGCAGCACGCCGATGGTCTTGACGACGAACTGCACCATGTCGGTCAGCGTGATGGACCACATGCCGCCGAGCGTGGAGTAGGCGACCACGATGGAGCCGCCCAGCACGATGGCGAGGGTGCGGTCGACGTCGAAGAGGACGTCGAAGATCGTGGCGTAGGCGATGGTGGAGGTCACCGCCAGCATCAGCGTGTAGCCCCACATCACCACACCGGAGATCACGCCGGCCCGGCCGCCGTAGCGCAGGTCGAGCATCTCGGAGACGGTGTAGACCTTCAGGCGGGCGATGCGGGCGGAGAAGAAGATGCTCAGCGCGAGCAGGCCGAGGCCGATGGTGAAGACCATGCCCGCACCGGACAGGCCGTACTGGTAGCCGAGGCCCACACCGCCGATGGTGGACGCGCCGCCGAGCACGATGGCCGCCATGGTGCCGGAGTACATGGCGGGGCCGAGCCTGCGGCCCGCCACCAGGAACTCGCTCTTGGACCTGGCGCGGCGCATGCCCCACCAGCCCATGGCCAGCATGCCGGCCAGATAGACGACGATGACCAGGTAGTCCACGGCCATGGGGCCTCCTTCACGCACTCTCGGTGGCGTGTCGTGCTGGGGATGGAAGGGATTCCGGCCGAGGAGCGCGGGGACATCCGCCCGTACCCGCGGCCTGCCGGTCTCAAGCGACCCTAGGTGGCCGAAAAGCGTCTGCGAAGTGTACGTTTCATCCATCCCGGACCCAACGGAGTGGAGGAAACGTCCACCATGCCGGAGCCCGCGGTCCCGCCGACCCCGCCCGTCCCGCTGGAGGCCCTGCTGGCCCGCGAGGACCTGGGCCTGCGCCGGGTCGCCGGGCCCGCCGACCCCCAGGCCGTGATCTTCTGGGTCCACACCTCGGAGATGGCCGACCCCTACCCGTACCTGCACGGCGGGGAGCTGCTGCTCACCGCCGGTGTGCACATCCCCCAGGGCGCGGGCACCGGCTACTTCGACGCCTACGTCTCCCGGATCGTCGCCGCGGGCGGCGCCGCGCTCGGCTTCGGCCTGGCCCCGCTGCACGACACCGTCCCGGCCGCACTCGCCGAAGCCTGCGACCTGCACGGCCTGCCGCTCCTCGAGGTCCCGCCCAGGACCACCTTCTCCGGCGTGGCCCGCGCGGTGTGGCAGCTGATGGCCCGCGCCCGGGTGGCCGAGCTGCGCCGCGTCACCGAGGCCCAGCAGAGCCTGGCCGCCGCGGCGTCCCGCCCCGACCCCGTCCCGGCGGTCCTGCGCCAGCTGGCCCGCCGCCTGGACGGCCACGCGGTCCTGTACGGGCCCGAGAACACCACCCTGGCCTCAGCGGGCACCGAGCCGGACCCCGAGATGCGATCAGCGATGGCCCGCCTGGCATCGGTGGTACGCCCGGGAACAGCCGCGGCCCCGGGGCCCACCGGCGCCGTGCAGGCGCAGGAGGCGCCCGCCGACTCCGCGGGTCCGCATCCCTCCAGCGCCTCGGACACCCTCGGGGGCACCCATCTCGCCGCCTACGCCCTCGGGGCGGACAACGGGTTCGTGCTGGCCGTGGCGGCCCCGCACCGGGCCTCCACCGATCACACCATCGCCTCGGTGGCCGCCGTGCTGCTCTCGCTGCTGACCGGTGATCAGCAGAGCGCCACCGGTGCGGCCCGTTCGTCGGCGCTGGTGCGGCTGCTGCTGGGGGCCTCGCCGGAGGAGGTGGCTCCGCTGCTCGGCGGCGAGCGGCGGAGGATCGTGCACGGGCGGCCGAGCACCGGACTGCCGCCGGACGCGGTGGCCGCCTCCGCCCTGGGGGCCGCGCTCGGCTCTCCCCTGGTCGACCTGGCCGGCGGCGTCGTACGCGTCCTGGTCCCCGCCGACCGGCAGCCGGAGGCCCTGCCCGGCTGGACGCTCGGCGTCAGCGGGCCCGCGGGACCCGCCGACTGGCCCGCCGCCGACGCCCAGGCCGCCCAGGCGCTGGCCCGGGCGCGCGCCACCCGCGCCCCGCTGGTCAGGCACCGCGACCGCCCCGCGCTCACCGATCTCCTCGCGCCCCCGGAAGCCGACGCGCACGCCCGCGCGCTGCTCGCGCCCCTCGCCGGCTCCCCCGCCCTCACCGACACCCTGCGCACCTGGCTCTCCCTGCACGGCAGCTGGGACCGCACCGCGGTCGCCCTGTCCGTGCACCGCAACACCGTGCGCCAGCGCATCGCCCGCTGCGCCGCCCTGCTCGACGCCGACCTGGACGACCCGGACGTGCGCATGGAGCTGTGGTTCGCGCTCAAGCGGGTCTGAGGAGGGGACGGGGAGGTACCGGCTGAGTATCTGTGCGTAGCCGACTGAGTACGTGACGCACGTCCCAGCGGGCGATACGCCGCAGACCGGAGCCCCGCGCTGCCTCACAATGGTGGGCATGCCGATATCCGGGACACCCAGCCGCAGCGAGCTCATCCAGCATCTGACCGCCACCCGTATCGCGGGCGAGGTGGCGACCCCGCGCGAGAACAACCTCTCCCACTACCGCAAGCTGGCCAACGGCGACCGCCACTACTGGCTGGGCCTGGAACTCGGCGACCGCTGGAGCGACGAGCAGGACGTGCTCGCGGTCATGGCGGAGCGGGCCGGCGTGAACGACGACCCCGGCCACCGGTACGGCCAGGACACCATCGACCCCGAGCTGACCGTCGCCGCGCTGGAGCGCATGGCCGGCCGGCTGCGCAAGGCGGCCGACAGCAGACAGCGGGTCCTGCTGGCCACCGGCCACCCGGGCGGGCTGCTGGACGTGCACCGGGCCACGGCCGCCGCGCTGCGTGCCGCCGGCTGCGAGATCGTGGTGATCCCGGACGGCCTGACCACGGACGAGGGCTATGTGATGCAGTTCGCGGACGTGGCGGTCCTGGAGCACGGCGCCACCCTCTGGCACACCCACTCCGGCGAGCCGATGAAGGCGATCCTGACCGCGCTGGAGCGCGAGGGGCGTCCGCTGCCGGACCTGGTCGTCGCCGACCACGGCTGGGCGGGCTACGCCGGGCAGCACGGCGTCGACTCGGTCGGCTACGCGGACTGCAACGACCCCGCCCTGTTCATCGCGGAGTCCGAGGGCACGGTCCAGGTGGTGGTCCCCCTCGACGACCACGTGGTCAGCCCCCGCTACTACGACCCGATGACGGCGTACCTGCTGGCCGAGGCCGGACTGGACGCCGAGTAGCCGGCAGGCTGCGCGCGGCACGGACACGGCACCGGCGCCGTGTCCGTCAGGCCGGCGCCGGGTCCGTCAGGCGCGCGGGACGCGGACCACGCCCTCCTGGATGACCGAGATGGCCAGCCGGCCGTCCTGGGTGTAGATGCGGGCCTGGCCGAGACCGCGCCCGCCGGAGGCGGACGGGGAGTGCTGGTCGTACAGCAGCCACTCGTCGGCGCGGAAGGGGCGGTGGAACCACATCGCGTGGTCCAGGGAGGCGCCCACCACGTCGCCGACCGCCCAGCCGCCGCGCCCGTGCGCCAGCAGCACCGAGTCCAGCAGGGTCATGTCGGAGACGTACGTGGCCAGCACCACGTGCAGCAGCGGGTCGTCGGCCAGCTTGCCGTTGGTGCGGAACCACACCTGCGAGTGCGGCTCGCGGGGCCGTCCGAAGTCGCCGTACGGGGGGTCGTCGACATGGCGCAGATCGACGGCGGCCCGTGACTCCAGGAACCGCTCCACCGTCTCGGCGGGCAGGTGGGGATACCCACGCAGCCGTTCCTCGCCGGTGGGCAGGGTGGCCGGGTCCGGCGCGTCGGGCATCGGCTCCTGGTGGTCCAGCCCCTCCTCGTACGTCTGGAAGGACGCCGAGAGATGGAAGATCGGCTTGCCGTGCTGGACCGCCACCACCCGGCGGGTGGTGAAGGAGCGGCCGTCCCTGATGCGGTCGACCGAGTAGACGATCGGCGCGCCGGGGTCGCCGGGACGCAGGAAGTACGCGTGCAGGGAGTGCGCGGGCCGGTCCTCGGGGACCGTGCGCCCGGCGGCGACCAGCGCCTGCGCGGCCACCTGGCCGCCGAAGACCCGGGGCACGACGGAGGACTGGGACCGGCCCCGGAAGATGTCCTCCTCGATCCGCTCGAGGTCGAGCAGATCGAGGAGGGACTGCAGTGCCTCGCTCATACGGTGCGGATCAGAGCCCCGGGGTGAGCCGAAGGACGGGTCACAGGCCCATGTCCTTGGCGATGATCGTCTTCATGATCTCGCTGGTGCCACCGTAGATGCGGTTGACGCGGTTGTCCGCGTACAGGCGGGCGATCGGGTACTCGTTCATGTAGCCGTAGCCGCCGTGCAGCTGGAGGCAGCGGTCGATCACGCGGTGGGCGACCTCGGTGCAGAAGAGCTTGGCGCTGGCGGCCTCGGCGGGGGTCAGCTCACCGGCGTCCAGGGCCTCCAGGGCGCGGTCGGCGACGGCCTGGGCGGCGTCCACCTCGGCCTGGCAGGCGGCCAGCTCGAACTTGGTGTTCTGGAAGTGGGCGACCGGCTTGCCGAAGACGGTGCGCTCCTGCACGTACTGCTTGGTGAAGCGGACCGCGGCGGCGGCCTGGGCGTAGGCGCCGTAGGCGATGCCCCAGCGCTCGGACGCCAGGTTGTGGCCGAGGTAGTAGAAGCCCTTGTTCTCCTCGCCGAGCAGGTCCTCGACGGGGACCTTGACGTCGACGAAGGCCAGCTCGGCGGTGTCGGAGACACGCAGGCCCAGCTTGTCCAGCTTGCGGCCGACCGAGTAGCCCTCGGACTTGGTGTCCACGGCGAACAGCGAGATGCCGTGGCGGCGGTCCTCGGCGGTGGGCGGCGCGGTGCGGGCGCAGACGATCACCTTGTCGGCGTGCACGCCGCCGGTGATGAAGGTCTTGGCGCCGTTGAGGACGTAGTGGGTGCCGTCCTCGCTGAGCTTGGCGGTGGTCTTCATGCCCGCGAGGTCGGAGCCGGTGCCCGGCTCGGTCATCGCGATGGCCCACATCTCCTCGCCGGTGACGAACTTCGGCAGGAAGCGCTTCTTCTGCTCGTCGGTGGCGAGCATCTTCAGGTAGGGCAGGGCGAGCAGCACATGCACGCCGGAGCCGCCGAACATCACGCCGGCGCGGGAGGTCTCCTCGTACAGGACGGCCTCGAACTTGTGGGTCTCCAGGCCCGCGCCGCCGTACTCCTCCGGCACGCTGATGCCGAATATGCCCAGCTCACCGAGCTTGTAGTAGAAGTCGCGCGGCGCCTGACCGGCCGCGAACCACTCGTCGTAGACCGGCACGACCTCGGCCTCGATGAAGGCGCGGATGGTCTCCCGGAACGCCTCGTGATCCTCGTTGAAAACCGTACGGCGCACTCCGCCACCTCCACGAACAGGGTCATGTCTAAGCGCTTGCTCAGACTTGAAGATACCGGCCGGTATCAACGGCCGTAAAGGGTGGGCACCCCGTAACGCTCGTCACGCCGGGGCGGAGCGCGGTCCGGACGTGGCGGCTCCGGCCGGCTCCCGGCCGCGGCGCCGGTCAGCCCTGGGCCGCCGCCGCGAAGGCGCCGCGGGCCATCCGGTGCAGCAGCTCGGCGGTCTTCGCCCGGCCGGGCAGGGAGCCCGGGCGGGCCAGATGCGGGGTGGAGTTGAGCAGCCCGAACACCGAGTGCACCGCCGACCGGGCGGCGGGCTCGGGCAGCCGCGGGTAGACCTCGCGGACCACCGACACCCACAGCTCCACGTACTGCCGCTGCAGCTGGCGCACCAGCTTGCGGTCGCTGTCCCGGAGGCGGTCCAGCTCGCGGTCGTGCAGGGTGATGAGGGGACGGTCGTCGAGCGCGAAGTCGATGTGCCCCTCGATCAGCGAGTCGAGGACCTCCTCGGGCGGCACCCCGTCGGCCTCCGCGAGCCGCCGCTTCGCCCCGGTCAGCAGCTGCCCGCTGATCCCGACCAGCAGCTCGGCGAGCATCGCGTCCTTGCCCGCGAAGTGCCGGTAGAGCCCGGGGCCGCTGATCCCGACCGCGGCACCTATCTCGTCCACCCCGACGCCGTGGAAGCCGCGCTCGGCGAACAGACGGGCGGCCTCCTTGAGGATCTGCTCGCGGCGGGTGGGGGCGTCGGTTCTGGTGGTCATGCAGATGATTCTAGACAGGGAGGTTAGCGGTCGTTAACCTGAAGGAAATGCGTTAACGCTCATTAACAAGGTGAGGGGACCGCAAGGATGCACGAGGCACCGGAGCTTCACAGCGCGGCCGATCCCGCGTCGGAGGCCTTTCGGGCCAACGAGGAGGCGCATCGCGCGCTCGTCGAGGAGCTGCGCGCCAAGCTGGCCGCGGCGGCGCTCGGCGGGGGCGAGAAGGCGCGGGCGCGGCACACCGCGCGGGGCAAGCTGCTCCCCCGCGACCGCGTGGACACCCTCCTGGACCCCGGCTCGCCCTTCCTGGAGCTCGCCCCGCTGGCCGCCGACGGGATGTACGACGGGCAGGCGCCGGCGGCCGGGGTGATCGCCGGCATCGGCCGGGTCAGCGGCCGGGAGTGCGTGATCGTCGCCAACGACGCCACGGTCAAGGGCGGCACGTACTACCCGATGACGGTCAAGAAGCATCTGCGCGCCCAGGAGGTGGCCCTCGACAACCGCCTCCCCTGCGTCTACCTCGTCGACTCCGGCGGCGCCTTCCTGCCGATGCAGGACGAGGTGTTCCCGGACCGGGACCACTTCGGGCGGATCTTCTACAACCAGGCCCGCATGTCCGGCGCCGGCATCCCGCAGATCGCGGCGGTGCTCGGCTCCTGCACGGCGGGCGGCGCCTATGTGCCGGCGATGAGCGACGAGGCGGTGATCGTGCGCAATCAGGGCACGATCTTCCTCGGCGGTCCCCCGCTGGTGAAGGCCGCCACCGGTGAGGTGGTGACGGCGGAGGAGCTGGGCGGCGGCGAGGTGCACTCGCGGATCTCCGGCGTGACCGACCACCTCGCGGAGGACGACGCGCACGCGCTGCGGATCGTGCGCACCATCGTCTCCACGCTGCCCGCCCGCAGGCAGCCGCCCTGGCACGTGGCGCCTGCCGTGGAGCCGAAGGTGGATCCGGCCGGGCTGTACGGGGTGGTGCCGGTGGACTCCCGCACCCCCTACGACGTGCGCGAGATCATCGCCCGGGTGGTGGACGGCTCCCGGTTCGCCGAGTTCAAGTCGGAGTACGGGCAGACCCTGGTGACCGGCTTCGCCCGGATCCACGGCCACCCGGTGGGGATCGTCGCCAACAACGGCATCCTGTTCTCCGAGTCCGCCCAGAAGGGCGCCCACTTCATCGAGCTGTGCGACCAGCGCGGCATCCCGCTGGTGTTCCTGCAGAACATCTCCGGCTTCATGGTCGGCAAGGACTACGAGGCGGGCGGCATCGCCAAGCACGGCGCCAAGATGGTCACCGCGGTCGCCTGCACCCGGGTGCCGAAGCTGACGGTGGTGGTCGGCGGCTCCTACGGCGCGGGCAACTACTCGATGTGCGGCCGGGCCTACTCCCCCCGCTTCCTGTGGATGTGGCCCAACGCCAAGATCTCGGTGATGGGCGGCGAGCAGGCCGCCTCGGTGCTCGCCACGGTCAAGCGGGACCAGTTGGAGGCACGCGGCGAGGAGTGGTCCGCGCAGGAGGAGGAGGCCTTCAAGGCCCCGATCCGCGCCCAGTACGAGCGCCAGGGGAACGCCTACTACGCGACGGCCCGCCTGTGGGACGACGGGGTCATCGACCCCCTCGACACCCGCCAGGTGCTGGGCCTGGCCCTGACCGCCTGCGCCAACGCGCCCCTGGGTGACCCCCAGTTCGGCGTCTTCCGGATGTGAGGGGACGGACGACGATGTTCGAGACAGTTCTGGTGGCCAACCGCGGCGAGATCGCCTGCCGCGTCATCCGCACCCTGCGGTCGATGGGCGTGCGCTCGGTGGCCGTCTTCTCCGACGCGGACGCGGACGCCCGGCACGTCCGTCAGGCCGACACGGCGGTGCGGATCGGACCGGCCCCGGCCGCCGAGAGCTACCTGTCCGCCGAGCGGCTGCTCGAGGCCGCCGCCCGCACCGGTGCCCAGGCCGTCCACCCCGGGTACGGCTTCCTCGCCGAGAACGCCGCCTTCGCCCGCGCCTGCGCGGACGCGGGCCTGGTCTTCATCGGTCCCCCGGCGGACGCCATCTCGCTGATGGGCGACAAGATCCGGGCCAAGGAGACGGTCGAGGCGGCCTCAGTGCCGGTCGTCCCCGGCTCCAGCGGGGCCGGGCTGACGGACGAGCAGCTCGTCGAGGCGGCCCGCGGGATCGGCATGCCGGTGCTGCTGAAGCCCTCCGCGGGCGGTGGCGGCAAGGGCATGCGCCTGGTGCGGGACGAGGCGAGGCTCGCGGACGAGATCGCCGCCGCCCGCCGGGAGGCCCGCGCCTCCTTCGGCGACGACACGCTGCTGGTCGAGCGGTGGATCGACCGCCCCCGGCACATCGAGATCCAGGTCCTCGCCGACGCCCACGGCAACGTCGTCCACCTGGGTGAACGCGAGTGCTCCCTGCAGCGCCGCCACCAGAAGATCATCGAGGAGGCGCCCAGTGTGCTGCTCGACGAGGCGACGCGCGCGGCGATGGGCGAGGCGGCCGTCCAGGCGGCCCGCTCCTGCGGCTACCGGGGCGCGGGCACGGTGGAGTTCATCGTCCCCGGCGGCGACCCGTCGTCCTACTACTTCATGGAGATGAACACCCGCCTGCAGGTGGAGCACCCGGTCACCGAGCTGATCACCGGCCTGGACCTGGTGGAGTGGCAGCTGCGGGTGGCCGCGGGCGAGCCGCTGGGCTTCGCCCAGGAGGACGTACGGCTCACCGGTCACGCGGTGGAGGCCCGGATCTGCGCCGAGGACCCGGCGCGCGGCTTCCTCCCCTCCGGCGGCACGGTCCTCAAGCTGCGCGAGCCGCAGGGCGACGGGGTGCGCACCGACTCCGGGCTCAGCGAGGGCACCGAGGTCGGCAGCCTCTACGACCCGATGCTCTCCAAGGTGATCGCGCACGGCCCCGACCGGGACACCGCGCTGCGCCGGCTGCGCGCCGCCCTCGCCGAGACGGTCACGCTGGGCGTGCAGACCAACGCCGGGTTCCTGCGGCGCCTGCTCGCGCACCCGGCGGTGGTCAGCGGCGACCTGGACACCGGCCTGGTGGAGCGCGAGGCGGACTCCCTGGTCGTCACCGGCGTCCCCGAGGAGGTCTACGAGGCCGCCGCGGCGGTGCGGCTCGACGCGCTGCGCCCGCGCGGCGACGGCTGGACCGACCCCTTCTCGGTGCCGAGCGGCTGGCGGATGGGCGGCCGGCACAAGCCGGTGACGTTCGAGCTGAAGGTCCAGGACCCGGTGTCCTACAGCCCGCGCGGTGAGGGGGTCGTCGAGGAGGACCGGGTGACGGTCGTACTGGACGGCGTCACCCACACCTTCCACCGCGCCGCCGACTGGCTGGGCCGGGACGGAGACGCCTGGCAGGTGCGCGATCACGACCCGGTGGCCGCGTCACTCAACCGGGCCGCGCACGCCGGTGCCGACTCGCTGACCGCGCCGATGCCCGGCACGGTGACGGTGGTGAAGGTCGCCGTCGGCGACCGGGTGGCCGCGGGCCAGAGCCTGCTGGTGGTGGAGGCGATGAAGATGGAGCACGTCATCTCCGCGCCGCATGCCGGCACGGTCACCGAACTCGACGTGACGCCCGGCACCACGGTCGCCATGGACCAGGTCCTGGCGGTCATCGCTCCCGACGAGGACGCGGAGGAGGCGCAGTCATGACCACCGGCACCAGCTCGCTCGGCCTGCCGATGACCGTACCCGCGGAGGGCCTGCCCGGACGGGTGCGGATCTACGAGGTCGGCGCGCGCGACGGCCTGCAGAACGAGAAGGCGGTCGTCCCGGTCGAGGTGAAGGCGGAGTTCATCCGCCGCCTGGCCGCGACGGGCCTGGGCACCATCGAGGCCACCAGCTTCGTCCACCCCAAGTGGGTGCCCCAGCTGGCCGACGCCGAGCAGCTCTACCCGGAGGTGGCGGATCTGCCGGTGGAGCTGCCGGTGCTGGTCCCCAACGAGCGCGGCCTGGACCGGGCGCTGGCGCTCGGCGCCCGCCGGGTCGCGGTGTTCGCCAGCGCCACCGAGTCCTTCGCCAAGGCCAACCTCAACCGCACGGTGGACGAGGCGCTGGCCATGTTCGAGCCGGTGGTGGCGCGGGCCAAGGCACAGCAGGTCGGCGTGCGCGGCTATCTGTCGATGTGCTTCGGCGACCCCTGGGAGGGCCCGGTCCCGGTCCCCCAGGTGGTGAAGGTCTGCCGGGCGCTGCTCGACATGGGCTGCGACGAGCTGAGCCTGGGCGACACCATCGGCGTGGCCACGCCGGGCCATGTGCAGGCACTGCTGACCGCGCTGCGGGAGGCCGGGGTGCCGGTCTCCGTCATCGGCGTCCACTTCCACGACACCTACGGCCAGGCCCTGTCCAACACCCTGACCGCCCTCCAGCAGGGAGTCACCACCGTGGACTCCTCCGCGGGCGGCCTCGGCGGCTGCCCGTACGCGAAGTCCGCCACCGGAAACCTCGCCACCGAAGACCTCGTGTGGATGCTGCAGGGCCTCGGCATCGACACCGGGGTCGATCTCGGCCGTCTGGTCGCCACCAGCGTCTGGATGGCCGCGCACCTGGGCCGACCCAGCCCGTCCCGCACCGTACGAGCCCTCTCCCACCAGGAGCAGTGAACGACCATGGACCACAAGCTCTCCCCCGAACTGGAAGAACTCCGCCGTACGGTCGAGGAGTTCGCGCACGACGTGGTGGCGCCGAAGATAGGTGACTTCTACGAGCGTCATGAGTTCCCGTACGAGATCGTGCGGGAGATGGGCCGCATGGGGCTGTTCGGTCTGCCGTTCCCGGAGGAGTACGGCGGCATGGGCGGCGACTACTTCGCGCTCGGGGTGGCCCTGGAGGAGCTGGCCAGGGTCGACTCCTCGGTGGCCATCACCCTGGAGGCCGGTGTCTCGCTCGGCGCCATGCCGATCCATCTCTTCGGCACCGAGGAGCAGAAGCGCGAGTGGCTGCCGCGCCTGTGCTCGGGCGAGATCCTGGGCGCCTTCGGCCTGACCGAGCCGGACGGCGGCAGCGACGCCGGCGCCACCCGGACCACGGCCCGCCTGGACGAGTCGACCGGCGAGTGGGTCATCAACGGCACCAAGTGCTTCATCACCAACTCCGGCACGGACATCACCGGCCTGGTGACGGTCACGGCGGTCACCGGCCGCAAGCCCGACGGCAAGCCGGAGATCTCGGCGATCATCGTCCCGTCCGGCACCCCCGGCTTCACCGTGGCCGCCCCCTACTCCAAGGTCGGCTGGAACGCCTCCGACACCCGGGAGCTGTCCTTCCAGGACGTCCGCGTCCCCGAGGCGAACCTGCTCGGTGTCCAGGGCCGCGGCTACGCCCAGTTCCTGCGCATCCTCGACGAGGGCCGCATCGCCATCGCGGCGCTGGCGACGGGTCTGGCGCAGGGCTGCGTCGACGAGTCGGTGAAGTACGCCAAGGAGCGCCACGCCTTCGGCCGCCCGATCGGCGCCAATCAGGCGATCCAGTTCAAGATCGCCGACATGGAGATGAAGGCCCACACCGCCCGCCTCGCCTGGCGCGACGCGGCCAGCCGCCTGGTGACCGGCGAGCCCTTCAAGAAGGAGGCGGCACTGGCGAAGCTCTACTCCTCCACCATCGCCGTCGACAACGCCCGCGACGCCACCCAGATCCACGGCGGTTACGGCTTCATGAACGAGTACCCGGTCGCCCGCATGTGGCGCGACTCCAAGATCCTGGAGATCGGCGAGGGCACCAGCGAGGTCCAGCGCATGCTGATCGCCCGCGAACTGGGGCTGGCGGGCTGAGTCTCCGGGTCCGCGGGGCCCGACATGTCTGCTGGGTGCGGGTCCGCACCGGGTGAGCCCGGCGCGGACCCGCCGTGCATGCGCCCGGGCACCGGTGCCGTCCGACGCGGTGTGCCGGGTCGCCCCTCCAGGTGACCGGGATCACCGTCGATCGGGCTGGACGCCCTCTGGGACGGGAGCTGAGGTTAGGCTAGCCTAAGCGTGTTTCCACCAGGGGGGATCGGCGTGCATCCGCCGGCTCCGTACGCACGAAAGCAGACCACCCATGTCGAATGCCAGAACCGCCCGCTTCTCCCGTCGCGGACTGCTCGCCGCCGGTGGCGCCCTCGGACTCGGTGCCGTGCTCACGGCCTGCGGAGACGACAAGAAGGACAGCGGATCGGGCTCGAAGGGCGAGGCCAAGTCCGGCCCCTGGAGCTACAAGGACGATCGCGGCAAGACCGTGAAGCTCGACAAGGTGCCCGCGAACATCGTGGCGTTCACCGGTGTCGCCGCCGCCCTGTACGACTACGGCATCGAGGTCAAGGGCGTCTTCGGCCCGACCAAGACCAAGGACGGCAAGGCCGATGTCCAGGCCGGCGACATGGACATCAGCAAGGTGACCATCCTGGGCAACGTCTGGGACCAGTTCAACGTGGAGAAGTACGCGGCCCTCGCGCCCGACGTCCTGATCTCCACCACCTTCGACAGCGCCGGCACCCTCTGGTACGTCCCCGAGAAGTCCAAGGACAAGATCGCCAAGCTGGCGCCGAGCGTCGCCATCTCCGTCTACGACCGTCAGCTCACCAAGCCGCTGCAGCGCATGTGGGAGCTGGCCGAGTCGCTGGGCGCCGACATGAAGGCCGCGAAGGTCGTCGAGGCGAAGAAGCGCTTCGAGGAGGCCTCCGAGCGGCTGCGCAAGGCCGCCAAGGCCAACCCGGACATCAAGGTGATGGCCGGTTCCGCGAGCCAGGAGCTGTTCTACGTCTCCGGCTCCAACCTCTCCGTCGACCTGGAGTACTTCAAGTCCCTCGGCGTGAACTTCGTCGAGCCGTCCGAGGAGGCCAAGAAGGACACCGGCGGCTGGTTCGAGAGCCTGAGCTGGGAGAACATCGACAAGTACGAGGCCGACATCATCATGATGGACGACCGTACGTCGGCGATCCAGCCGAAGGACATCACCGAGGCGACCTGGAAGAAGCTGCCCGCGGTCAAGGCCGGCCAGGTCATCCCGCGTTCCGCCGAGCCGATCCTCTCGTACGGCAAGTGCGTGCCGCTGGTGGAGAACCTCGCCGCCGCCCTCGAGAAGGCCAAGAAGGTCAGC
Organism: Streptomyces composti; assembly: GCF_012034205.1. Classification (GTDB taxonomy): domain Bacteria; phylum Actinomycetota; class Actinomycetes; order Streptomycetales; family Streptomycetaceae; genus Streptomyces; species Streptomyces composti. The sequence continues at coordinate 138,298 of NZ_JAATEM010000012.1, read as the reverse complement.
TGAGCCGGGTCCGGCAACCGCCGGGGTACGGAAACGGACGACGGACCGGCCGCGCGGTGACCCGCGGCCGGCTGCCCGCCGTTCCGCATGACCCCGGCGCGGGACCCTACCCACGATCCTCCGCAGGAGGTCCGCATGACCACCGCCGTGGCAAGTCCGTTCCGGTTCTTCGACCTGCAGGTGCTGCGCACCCGGCGGCTCACGCCGTCGCTGCTCCGGGTCACCTTCGGCGGGCCCGAGCTGCGCGCATTCCGTTCGCAGGGGCTCGATCAGTCGCTGTCGCTGTTCCTGCCCCATCCCGGGCAGGAACAGCCCGTCGTCCCGGTCGAGCTGGGCGACGGCTGGTGGCAGGCCTGGCGTGAACTGCCCGACGACGTACGGGCGGTGATGCGGTCCTACACCCTGCGCGGGCTGCGCACGGACGCCGTGGGACGGACCACGGAGATCGACATCGACTTCGTGCTGCACGGGGTCGAGGGCGGGGGCGGGTCCGCGGCCGGCCCCGCCTCCCGCTGGGCGGCGCGGGCCGCGGCGGGCGACCGGGTGCTGCTGCTCGGCCCCGCCGTGGCCGACAACCGTGCCATCCGTTTCCGTCCGCCCGAGGGCACCGATCTGATCCTGCTGTGGGCCGACGAGACGGCCCTGCCCGCCACCGCCGCCGTGCTCGAGGCGCTGCCCGCCGGAACTGCGGTCCGGGCCTGGCTGGAGGTGCCGCACTCGGGGGACGTGCAGGATCTGACGACCGCGGCCCCGGCCGAGATCACCTGGTTCGTGCGGGACGGGTACGGCGCGCCCCCGGACGTCCCCATGGCCCTGGACAGCATCCGCGGCGACCAGCTCCCGCCCGCCGCGCGGCCGTATGTGTGGATCGCGGGCGAGTCGTCGGGGGTGAAGGCGCTGCGGCGGCACTTCGTCGGCGAACGCGGCTTCGACCGGCAGTGCGTCACCTTCGTGGGCTACTGGCGGCGCGGGCTCTCCGAGGAGCAGCTGCGCGAACGGGGCGAATAAACCGGTGAGTTGACCGCCCGTCACCCGCTGTGGGCGTGAGGACGGTCACGATTCGGGAGCCGGTGCGGCAGGGAGACTGAGGTTAGGCTAACCTAAGTCCAGCCGCGCGTCACGCACGACGACTCCGCTCTCCCTCCCGCACCGGACCGCCCCCGGAGGACCCGCCCATGCGCTCGCACCTGCTCAACGACACCAACGCGGAGCACTACCGCCGCTCCGTGATCGAAGGAGTCGAGCGGGTGGCCGGGAAACTCGCCACCATTGGACGCCCGTTCACCGGCGTCCGGGTGGACGACCTGGCCCCGCTGATCGACGCGGTCGATCTCGACAAGCCCCTGGGCGACAGCACCGCCGCGCTGGACGAGCTGGAGGACCTCTACCTCCGGGACGCCGTCTACTTCCACCACCCGCGCTACCTCGCCCACCTCAACTGCCCGGTGGTCATCCCGGCCGTGCTCGGCGAGGCCGTGCTCTCCGCCGTCAACTCCTCCCTGGACACCTGGGACCAGTCGGCCGGCGGAACCCTCATCGAGCGCAAGCTCATCGACTGGACGGCCGCCCGCATCGGCCTGGGACACGCCGCCGACGGCGTGTTCACCTCCGGCGGCACCCAGTCCAACCTCCAGGCGCTGCTGCTCGCCCGCGAGGAGGCCAAGACCGACTCGCTCGCCAGGCTGCGGATCTTCGCCTCCGAGGTCAGCCACTTCAGCGTGAAGAAGTCCGCGAAACTGCTCGGCCTCGCACCCGACGCCGTCGTCCCGGTCCCGGTCGACCACGACAAGCGCCTGCAGACCGTCGCCCTCGCCCGCGAGCTGGAGCGCTGCAAGGAGTCCGGCCTGGTCCCCATGGCCGTGGTCGCCACCGCGGGCACCACGGACTTCGGCTCCATCGACCCGTTGCCGGAGATCGCGGAGCTGTGCGAGCAGTTCGGCACCTGGATGCACGTGGACGCCGCCTACGGCTGCGGACTGCTCGCCTCGCTGAAGTACCGGGACCGCATCGCCGGCATCGAGCGCGCCGACTCGGTCACCGTCGACTACCACAAGTCCTTCTTCCAGCCGGTGAGTTCCTCCGCCGTACTGGTGCGGGACGCCGCCACGCTGCGGCACGCCACCTACCACGCCGACTACCTCAACCCGCGGCGCGCGGTGGCCGAGCGCATCCCCAACCAGGTCGACAAGTCCCTGCAGACCACCCGCCGCTTCGACGCCCTGAAGCTGTGGATGACGCTGCGCGTGATGGGCGCCGACGGCATCGGGCGGCTCTTCGACGAGGTGTGCGACCTCGCCGCCGAGGGTTTCCGGATGCTCGCCGCCGACCCGCGCTTCGACGTGGTCGTGGAGCCGAGCCTGTCCACGCTGGTCTTCCGCTACATCCCGGCGGCCGTCACCGGCCCGTCGGAGATCGACCGCGCCAACCTCTACGCCCGCAAGGCCCTGTTCGCCTCCGGCGACGCGGTGGTCGCGGGCACCAAGGTGGCCGGACGCCACTACCTGAAGTTCACCCTGCTCAACCCCGAGACCACCACGGCCGACATCGCGGCCGTTCTCGAACTGATCGCCGGCCACGCCGAGCAGTACCTGGGAGAGACCCTTGACCGCGCTTGCTGACACCACGACGAGGACCTACGACTTCGTGGGGATCGGGCTCGGGCCCTTCAACCTCGGCCTGGCCTGCCTGACCGAGCCCATCGCCGAACTCGACGGCGTCTTCCTGGAGTCCAAGCCGGACTTCGAGTGGCACTCCGGGATGTTCCTGGACGGCGCCCATCTGCAGACGCCGTTCATGTCGGACCTGGTCACCCTCGCCGACCCGACGTCCCCCTTCTCCTTCCTCAACTACCTGAAGGAGAAGGGCAGGCTCTACTCGTTCTACATCCGGGAGAACTTCTACCCGCTGCGCGTCGAGTACGACGACTACTGCCGGTGGGCCGCGAGCAGACTGAGCACCGTCCGGTTCGGCACCACCGTCACCGAGGTCACCTACGACGGCGAGGCGTACCTGGTGCGCACCGACACCCATGAGACCTATCGCGCCCGCCACCTCGTCCTCGGCACCGGCACCTCACCGCACATCCCGGAGGCCTGCCGGGGCCTGGGCGGCGACTTCATCCACAACTCCCGCTACACGCAGCACAAGGAGCAGCTCCAGCGGAAGAAGTCGATCACCCTGGTGGGCAGCGGCCAGTCCGCCGCCGAGATCTACTACGACCTGCTCGGCGAGATCGACGTCCACGGCTACCAGCTGAACTGGGTGACCCGCTCCCCGCGCTTCTTCCCGCTGGAGTACACCAAGCTCACGCTGGAGATGACGTCCCCGGAGTACATCGACTACTACCACGCCCTGCCGGAGCAGACCCGCTACCGCCTGATGGCCCAGCAGAAGGGCCTGTTCAAGGGCATCGACGGCGACCTGATCAACGAGATCTTCGACCTGCTGTACCAGAAGAACCTCGGCGGCCCGGTGCCGACCCGGCTGCTCACCAACTCCGCCCTCACCGGCGCCCGCCACGAGAACGGCACCTACACCCTCACCTTCCACCAGGAGGAGCAGGACAAGGAGTTCGAGATCGAGTCCGAGGGGCTGATCCTCGCCACCGGCTACCACTACGTCGAGCCGGCGTTCCTCGCACCGGTGCGCGACCGGCTGCGCTACGACGCGCAGGGCAACTTCGACGTCGCCCGCAACTACGCCATCGACGTCACCGGCCGGGGGATCTTCCTGCAGAACGGCGGGGTGCACACCCACAGCATCACCAGCCCCGACCTGGGCATGGGCGCCTACCGCAACTCGTACATCATCCGTGAGCTGCTCGGCACCGAGTACTACCCGGTCGAGAAGTCCATCGCGTTCCAGGAGTTCGCCGTATGACCTTCACGTTCCGTCCCGTAGACCCGCTGAAGGACGCGGAACTGCTGCACGCGTGGGTGACCCACCCCAAGGCCGCCTTCTGGATGATGCAGGACGCCAGGCTGGAGGACGTCGAGCGCGAGTACATGAAGATCGCCGCCGACGAGCACCACCACGCGTACCTGGGCCTGCACCAGGACGGCACGCCCGCCTTCCTGATGGAGAAGTACGACCCCGCGCACCGGGAGCTGGTCGGGCTCTACGAGCCGCAGCCCGGCGACATCGGCATGCACTTCCTCACCCCGCCGACCGACAGGCCGGTGCACGGCTTCACCCGGTCCGTCATCACCGCCGTGATGACGCACCTCTTCGAGGACCCGGCCGTGCGGCGGGTCGTGGTCGAGCCGGACGTGGCGAACACGGCCGTGCACGCACTGAACGAGGCGGTCGGGTTCGTGCCCGAGCGCGAGATACAGAAGCCGGAGAAGCGGGCCTTGCTGAGTTTCTGCACCCGGGAGCAGTTCCTCACGGCGACGGGAGCCGCCGCGTGAACCTCGCCGACGCCATCGCCCATCTGACCCCCGAGCACTGGGAGCGGGCGAGCCGCCTGCTCATCCGCAAGGCACTCGCCGAGTTCGCGCACGAGCGGCTGATCGAGCCGGAGCCGGCCGGCGACGGCGGCTACGTCGTCCGCTCCGACGACGGGCTGACCGAGTACCGCTTCACCGCCGTCCGTCGCGCCCTCGACCACTGGCAGGTGGACGCCGCCTCCATCACCCGGCACCGGGACGGGGCCGAGCTGCCGCTCGCGGCCCTGGACTTCTTCACCGAGCTGCAGAAGTCCCTCGGCCTGAGCGACGAGGTGCTCCCGGTCTACCTGGAGGAGATCTCCTCCACCCTCTCCGGCACCTGCTACAAGCTCACCAAACCGCCCGTCACCGCCGCCGAGCTGGCCCGCGCCGACTTCCAGACGGTCGAGTCGTCGATGACCGAGGGCCACCCCTGCTTCGTCGCCAACAACGGACGGCTCGGCTTCGGCGCCCACGAGTACCTGGCCTACGCGCCCGAGGCGGCCGGCCCGGTGCGGCTGGTGTGGCTGGCCGCGCACCGCTCGCGGGCCGCGTTCACGGCCGGTGCGGGCATCGAGTACGAGTCCTTCGTACGGGGCGAGCTGGGCGACGGCACCGTGGAGCGCTTCCACGGCGTGCTGCGCGGCCAGGGACTCGACCCGGCCGACTACCTGTTCATCCCGGTCCACCCCTGGCAGTGGTGGAACAAGCTCACCGTCACCTTCGCCGCCGAGGTGGCCAGGAAGCACCTGGTGCTGCTGGGCGAGGGCGACGACGAGTATCTGGCCCAGCAGTCCATCCGCACCTTCTTCAACCGCTCCGCCCCGCACAAGCACTACGTCAAGACCGCCCTGTCGGTGCTCAACATGGGTTTCATGCGCGGCCTGTCCGCCGCCTATATGGAGGCCACTCCGGCGATCAACGACTGGCTGGCGCAGCTGATCGAGCGGGACGAGGTGCTGCGCTCCACCGGCCTGTCGATCATCCGGGAACGGGCCGCCGTCGGCTACCGGCATCTGGAGTACGAGCGGGCCACCGACCGCTACTCGCCCTACCGCAAGATGCTGGCGGCGCTGTGGCGGGAGAGCCCCGTGCCCTCCCTGCATGAGGGCGAGCAACTGGCCACCATGGCCGCGCTGGTGCACGTGGACCACCAGGGGGCGTCCGTGGCCGGCGCCCTGATCGAGCGGTCGGGCCTCGCCCCCGCCGAGTGGCTGCGCCGCTATCTGCACGCCTACTACGTCCCGCTGCTGCACAGCTTCTACGCCTACGACCTGGTGTTCATGCCGCACGGCGAGAACGTGATCCTGGTGCTGAAGGACGGCGTGGTGCAGCGGGCGGTCTACAAGGACATCGCCGAGGAGATCGCGGTGATGGACCCGGAGGCGGTGCTGCCGCCCGGGGTCTCCCGCATCCGGGTGGAGGTCCCCGAGGACAAGAAGCTGCTGTCCGTCTTCACGGACGTCTTCGACTGCTTCTTCCGCTTCCTCGCCGCCAACCTCGCCACCGAGGGCGTCCTGGACGAGGACACCTTCTGGCGCACGGTCGCCGAGGTCACCCGCGAGTACCAGGAGTCCAGGCCGGAGCTGGCGGAGAAGTTCGCGCAGTACGACATGTTCGCCTCTGAGTTCGCGCTGTCCTGCCTCAACCGGCTGCAGCTGCGCAACAACAAGCAGATGGTCGATCTCGCGGACCCCTCGGGCGCCCTCCAGCTGGTCGGCACACTGCGGAACCCGATCGCCGGGTTCTGACCCGCCGCCCGCGAACGACGCCCGCGACGCGCGCCCGCAGGGGGACGGGCCCGCGGACTGCGGGCGCCGCAGCGGGCGGACGGGCCCGTGGAGGGGGGACGGGCCCGTGGAGGGGGGCGGGCCCGCGGACGGACGGGCACCCCGGAGTACGGTCCTCCGGGGTGCCCGTCAGCGCGTTCCCGCGTGGCCCGGCGTCAACAGGGCTGCCGCCCGGGGACGGTTCAGCCGCTGGTGTCCGGCCAGGGCACCTGGGGCGAGCGGTAATAGCCGATGCCGAGGGCCTCCCACCGGGGTGCCTGGGCGGCCAGCCGCTCGCGGTAGTCCGCCCAGTCGTGGGTGGCGGCCGGCGACCAGCCCAGCTCGGCGACGCCGGGCAGCCTCGGGAAGGCCATGAACTCCAGGTGCCCGGAGTTCTCCAGCGTCTCCGTCCACAGCGGTGCCTCGACGCCGCGGATCGCGGAGGCGGGGGCGCCGGGCAGATAGGCGGCCGGGTCCCAGTCGTAGGAACGCTGCACCTCGACATGGCCGGCCCAGGACAGGCCGAGCGGGGTGTTCTTGTCGTACTTCATGTCGAGGTAGATCCGGTCGGCGGGCGAGAGGATCAGCCCGGTGCCGTTGCGCGCGGCGGCGGCCACGCGTTCCTTCTCCGCGTCGCCGGTGCGGTCCAGGCCCCAGTACTGGACGAGCGCGCCGGGCGCCGGGGTGGCCCCGGTGAGCTGGTGCCAGCCGATGACGGTCTTGCCGTACTTGGCGACGACCGGCTGCACGCGGTTCATGAACGTCACGTAGTCCTCGTGCGGGGTGGCGTGCGCCTCGTCGCCGCCGATGTGCAGATAGCGGCCCGGGGTGAGCGCGGCCACCTCGCGGATCACGTCGTCGACGAAGTCGTAGGTGATCTCCTTGCCGACGCACAGCGAGCTGAAGCCGACCTCGGTGCCCGTGTACAGCGGGGGTGCCACGCCGTCGCAGTTGAGCGGGGCGTAGGACGCGAGGGCGGCGTTGGTGTGGCCCGGCATGTCGATCTCGGGCACGACCTCCAGGTGGCGGGAGGCGGCGTAGCGGACGATCTCCTTGTAGTCGGCCTTGGTGTAGTAGCCGCCGGGGCCGCCGCCGACCTCGGTGGAGCCGCCGTAGGTGGCCAGGCGCGGCCAGGAGTCGACGGCGATGCGCCAGCCCTGGTCGTCGCTGAGGTGCAGGTGCAGCTTGTTGAGCTTGTAGAGGGAGATCTGGTCGATGTAGCGCTTGACCTCGGCGACGGAGAAGAAGTGCCGGGAGACGTCCAGCATGGCGCCGCGCCAGCGGAAGCGCGGGCGGTCCTCGATGGTGCCGCCGGCGACCAGCCAGGGGCCGGGCTGCACGGTGTCCCTCTCCACGGCCGGAGGCAGCAGCTGACGGAGCGTCTGCACGCCGTGGAACAGCCCGGCGGGCCGCGCGGCGGTGATGGTGACGCCGGAGCGCCCGCTGCGCAGGCGGTACCCCTCCTCGCCGAAGGGCCCCTTGGCCAGGCGGAGCTGGATGCCGCCGTGGCCGCGGGTGGTGACCGGGAGCCGGTAGCCGGTGGAGGGCCGCAGGACCTCGGCGAGGTACTGGCCGACGGAGCGGGCCGCGCGCGAGCCGTCGGTGCGGATGTGGGTGCCGCGGGTGATGCGGTAGGGGGAGCCGCCCGGCTGCACCGAGGCGGGGGCCGGGACGACGCGGTCGAGCGGGACGGGGGCGGGGGTCCGGTTCCCGGCGGCGGGGGCGGCCCCGGTGACCGAGGCGCCGAGGGCCGTGGCGAGCAGCAGGGAACCGAGAAGGCGGAACGTTCTGTGGTGCGGTCGTACACAGCGTTCTCTCACAACCGTGTCCCTTCCGTGCGCAGTTGCGCTCAAAGAGGTCTGGACCACCCTCTCGCGAGTCTGGTGGAACAATCCAGACCATGGCGGAAATCATCCAGAGGGACGGCACCTGGACCTTCGACGGCGATGCACTCCGGCTGACCCCCGGACGGGACAAGAGCGTCGGTCTGCTGCGCAGGACCCTGGGCGAACTGGTGGTGCCGCTGGGCGCGTTGGCGGGGATCTCGTTCGAGCACGGCAAGAAGTCGGGGCGGCTGAGGCTGCGGCTGCGCGACGGCGCCGACCCGCTGCTGCTGGCGACCGGCGGCCGGCTCACCGAGCCGCACGACCCGTACCAGCTGGTGGTGGACTCCGACCGCTACGGCGTCGCCGAGTACTTCGTGGACGAGGTGCGCAACGCCCTGCTCCTGGACGAGGTTCCGTCGGGGCCGGTGGACTCCTATCTGCTGCCGGGCCCCTCCGTGCCGCTGTCCGTCTCCGCCGGGGACGGCACGGTGAGCTTCGACGGGGAGCGGGTCCGCCTGGAGTGGAACTGGAAGACGGAGGACGCCAAGGCCGCCGCGGGCACCCGCACCCTGGCGCTTGCGGACATCACCTCCGTGGAGTGGCAGCCGGCCGCCGGCCTGGAGAACGGCCATCTGCGCTTCCAGGTGCGGGGCGCCGCGACCGAGGCGCCCGCCAAGTACGACCCGAACGCGGTGGAGCTGTGGGGCTTCAAGAAGGACCCGCTGATGGCGCTGGTCGCCGCCGCCGTCCAGGCCCGCCTGCCCCACCCGAAGTCGGCCGGAGGGGCCCACAGCCTCCCCCGGGCCCGGGAGACCCCGGCTCCGGCCGCCGCCGGCCCGTCCCCCGCTCCCGTGCCCGTCCAGGTGGCCGAGGACGATCACGACGCCCTGCTCCGCCGCCTGCGTGAGCTGGGCGAACTGCACCGTTCCGGGGTGCTCACCGACGAGGAGTTCTCCCTGGCCAAGCAGGCGATCCTGAAGCGCATGTAGCAGGATCGCCACAGCCCTGCCCGATATCGGGCAGAATTCTTGCGTCAGAACCCCCGGTACTCCAGGATCATCGAGTGCACGACGAACTTGTCGATCACCTGACGCGCTCCACGCCCCTCAGCCGGGGCGAGGCGCTGCGGGTGATCCAGGACGTGCTCGCCTACTTCGACGAGACGACCGAGGAGTACGTCCGTCGCCGCCACCGCGAGCTCCAGGCCCAGGGCCTGGTGAACGCGGCGATCTTCGAACGGATCTCGGCGGACCTCAGATATCGCGCGGTGGCGCCGCCGGAGCTCTCGCTCCGGCAGCTGCGGCGCATCGTCTACGGCTAGGAAACCACCCATATGTGCGGAATCGTCGGATACATCGGCAGGCGTGAGGTCGCTCCCCTGCTGCTCGAGGGACTGCAGCGCCTGGAGTACCGGGGCTACGACTCGGCGGGCATCGTCGTGACGTCCCCGAAGACGGCCGGCCTGAAGATGGTCAAGGCCAAGGGCCGGGTGCGCGACCTGGAGGCCAAGGTCCCCGCCCGCTTCAAGGGCACGGTGGGCATCGCCCACACCCGCTGGGCCACCCACGGCGCCCCCTCCGACGTCAACGCCCACCCCCACCTGGACGCCGAGGGCAAGGTCGCCGTCGTCCACAACGGCATCATCGACAACGCCGCCGACCTGCGCCGCAAGCTGGAGGCGGACGGCGTGGAGTTCCTCTCCGAGACGGACACCGAGGTGATCGTCCACCTCATCGCCCGCTCGCAGGCGGAGAAGCTGGAGGACAAGGTCCGCGAGACCGTGCGCCTGATCGACGGCACCTACGGCATCGCGGTGGTGCACGCCGACTTCCCCGACCGCATCGTGGTGGCCCGCAACGGCTCCCCGGTGGTGCTCGGCATCGGCGAGAAGGAGATGTTCGTCGCCTCGGACATCGCCGCGCTGGTCGCCCACACCCGCCAGATCGTCACCCTGGACGACGGCGAGATGGCCACCCTCAAGGCGGACGACTTCCGCACCTACACCACCGAGGGCACCCGCACCACGGCCGAGCCCACCACCGTGGAGTGGGAGGCCGCCTCCTACGACATGGGCGGCCACGACACCTACATGCACAAGGAGATCCACGAGCAGGCCGACGCCGTGGACCGGGTGCTGCGCGGCCGGATCGACGACCGCTTCTCCACCGTGCACCTCGGCGGCCTCAACCTGGACGCCCGCGAGGCCCGCCGGATCCGCCGGGTGAAGATCCTGGGCTGCGGCACCTCGTACCACGCGGGCATGATCGGCGCCCAGATGATCGAGGAGCTGGCCCGCATCCCCGCCGACGCCGAGCCGGCCTCGGAGTTCCGCTACCGCAACGCGGTCGTGGACCCCGACACCCTCTACGTCGCGGTCTCCCAGTCGGGTGAGACCTACGACGTGCTGGCGGCGGTGCAGGAGCTGAAGCGCAAGGGCGCCCGAGTCCTCGGCGTGGTCAACGTGGTGGGCTCCGCGATCGCCCGCGAGGCGGACGGCGGCATCTACGTCCACGCAGGACCGGAGGTCTGCGTGGTCTCCACCAAGTGCTTCACCAACACCTGCGTCGCCTTCGCCCTGCTCGCCCTGCACCTCGGCCGCACCCGCGACCTCTCGGTCCGCGACGGCAAGCGGATCATCGAGGGCCTGCGCAGGCTCCCCGAGCAGATCGCGGAGATGCTCAAGCAGGAGGAGGAGATCAAGCAGCTGGCGCTGAAGTACGCCGAGGCCCGCTCGATGCTCTTCATCGGCCGGGTCCGCGGCTACCCGGTGGCCCGCGAGGCGTCCCTGAAGCTCAAGGAGGTCTCGTACATCCACGCCGAGGCCTACCCCGCCTCCGAGCTCAAGCACGGCCCGCTGGCCCTGATCGAGCCGGCTCTGCCGACGGTCGCCATCGTCCCCGACGACGACCTGCTGGAGAAGAACCGCGCCGCGATGGAGGAGATCAAGGCCCGCAGCGGCCAGATCCTCGCGGTGGCGCACCAGGAGGAGACCAAGGCCGACCACACCATCGTGGTGCCGAAGAACGAGGACGAGCTGGACCCCATCCTGATGGGCATCCCGCTGCAGCTCCTCGCCTACCACACGGCCCTGGCCCTGGGCCGGGACATCGACAAGCCCCGCAACCTCGCCAAGTCGGTGACGGTGGAGTAGGACCCGCACGGCCGGCCGAGCAGAACCCTGACGACCAGGGCCGAGGCCGAGCAGGACCCGCCGGAACGTCCGAACGGACCCCAGGTGTGCCACCCACACACCGGGGTCCGTTCTCGTGCGCCGGGAGCCGCCCAACTCCCGGCCGCCGACAGGCGTTCACGCGGCTAGCCGGTGGCCGTCACTCCCCGGCCCGCGCGCCGCGGAAGCACCGTCGGCCAGTGCGCGTACGCGGCCGTCGCCGCGTACCAGGCGACCGCCCCCGCCACGACGGCGAACCAGCCGCCCACCTTCGCCAGGCCGTCGTTGCCCGCGAACGAGGCGACCGCCATCAGGACCAGCGCGACCAGGAACAACCCGTAGGTGCCCTTGGCGAGTTGGTCGCCCGGTGCAGCGGTGAGGGTCAGCGCCACCAGCGCGAACAGCAGCAGGAACAGGCCCGTGGCGTTGGCGGACGCCGGCTCGGCGACCGCCCAGGTGAACCACAGGGCGCCGAGGACCGTGTACGCCGTTCCGGAGACCGAGTCACGGTCGCGGAAGGCGAACAGCCCCACGAGGAACAGTGCGACACCGCCCACGTACTGGGCGATGGATCCGGCATCGGCCGCGGTCACGCCGTTGATGACCTCGGTGGTCCCGAGCCCGAAGGCCAGCAGGGTGATGCCCAGGGCGAGTCGGCCGACCACGGTGGTGATTCCGCTTCCCGCGGAGACGTCGTTGTCCACGGCGGGCTCCCTTCGTGCATGTGCAGTTGTGCGGTGAGCGATATATGCCCTTCACAAGGGCACAAACACCTCTACGCGCCAGTAGGTTCACACATCCGCGGAAGGAGCTTACGGGTTCCCAGATCTCAACCCGCCCGGGACGACGAGAAGTTACGGAATCACAACGACGGGGCGCTGCGCCCGCTTGGCGAGCCGCCCGGCCACCGAGCCGAAGATGCGGCCCACGAGGCCGTGCGTGGAGCCCACCACGATCGCGTCGGCCTCGTACTCCCGGCCGACCTCTTCCAGTTCGTGACAGATGTCGCCGCCGCGCTCGACCAGGATCCAGGGCACCTCGGCGAGGTAGTCGGCGCAGGCCAGTTCCAGGCCCAGCACCTCCGTGCGGTGATCCGGGACGTCCACGAAGACCGGCGGCTCACAGCCGGCCCACACCGTGGTCGGCAGCCGGTTGGCGACATGGACGATGATCAGTCCGGAACCGGAGCGCCGCGCCATGCCGATCGCATAGGCGAGGGCCCGCTCACTGGAGGTGGAGCCGTCGAAGCCGACGACCACTCCGTGCCGGAAGGCGGGATCACAGGAGTGGCGTGACTGTTCCGCCGCCAGAGGATCGGCCGCCGTCGGGTCGGCGACCGGCCGCTTGCGGTCCGCTGGTTCGAAGAATTCGTGACCGGCCATGGCTGTCTCGGCGTTGTGATCCTTTTATGGGGGACGACAGTGTGCGGCGGAGCTGTGTCCGGGAATGGTCTTCCCAACCCCATACCCCCAAGGGTACGGCGGCACGCCTCCTGAGCCCAGATCCCGTACACACTGGCAGCGGGTTTCCCGGAGCATGCACGAGCCGGTGCCCGTAACGCAATGGTTGCTGCGTTGTACAGGCGGTTTGCACAGGATTCAACATTTCCTCTGCTCTCCGGGCCCGTCCGGCTGCTTTCCCGGTTGCCGCGGCGGGAAACGCGGGGATCGCGCAGTGACCGAGAGCGGCACCGCGCGTTGAACACCGTGAGCCACGCCACAGGGAGCACGCCATGCCCGGAACCGGTCCCGCCCCGGAGGCGGACCGCGCGATCACCGACGTGGTCCGCTGGGCGGCCTTCAGCTGTCTGCTCGTCCCCGTCGTCCTGCTGTGGTGCGGCTCCTCCCTGGCCGGCGCCACCGGCGTGGCCCTGGGTCTGGCCGCCGTCACCGGCGCCTGTCACGTCCTGATCCGCCGGTCCGCCCAGGCCGCCGCCCGGCCGTTCACGGGCGGCGCGTCCGCCGGATCGCCCCCGCCGCAGAGGTCGCCCCGGACCGGTGCACCGCAGCGCGGCCGGCGCCGCCGCGCGCCGGTGACCGCCCTCCGTAGCCGGGGCGGCACCCACCGGAGCGGGCGGCGCGGCGGAGATACACCGGTCGGCTGACCGGTTTCCATGCCCTCGGACGCATGTTTTCAGCCAACTTCCGGTTCCTGTGCATCACCGCCCCAGGCCGCCCGGTAACCCGCATCCGACCTGCACGGAAAGGGTCGCACGGGGTCTGCGCACCCTACGGGGTTTGGCCACTGCGACGAGGCGCACTTCCCTGCGCCCTCCCCTAGTGCAACGCTTCGTGATCGAATGCTTCACGCCAAGTTGCCAAGTCGACAATGCGCCGGGTGCCGAACCAGCCACCCGGGCACGACCGGACACAGTAGATTCGATCTTGACTGTAACGGCGGGGGACTCGTGCAAAACCGAGGGGAAACGTGCAGGAGCGACACGACCGAGGAGCCGCGACCACCGAGGGGGGCTTAGCAGCATGAGCCACGACTCCACTGCCGCGCCGGAGAACGCGGCCCGGAAACTCGCCGGGCGCCGCCGCAAGGAGATCGTCGCGGTGCTGCTGTTCAGCGGCGGCCCCATTTTCGAGAGTTCCATACCTTTGTCGGTGTTCGGGGTTGACCGCCAGGACGCCGGCGTGCCGCGCTACCGACTGCTGGTGTGCGGAGGCGAGGACGGCCCGCTGCGGACCACAGGGGGCCTGGAACTCACCGCGCCACACGGCCTGGAGGCGATCTCCCGTGCGGGCACGGTCGTCGTACCGGCCTGGCGCTCGATCACCTCACCGCCACCGGAGGAGGCGCTGGAGGCGCTGCGCCGCGCCCACGAGGAGGGCGCCCGCATCGTCGGGCTGTGCACCGGCGCCTTCGTCCTCGCGGCGGCGGGACTGCTGGACGGCCGTCCGGCGACGACCCACTGGATGTACGCACCGACGCTGGCGAAACGCTACCCGTCGGTGCACGTCGATCCCCGCGAACTCTTCGTGGACGACGGCGACGTGCTCACCTCCGCGGGCACGGCTGCCGGGATCGATCTGTGCCTGCACATCGTGCGCACCGACCACGGCAACGAGGCGGCCGGAGCGCTCGCCCGCCGCCTGGTGGTGCCGCCGCGCCGGAGCGGAGGCCAGGAACGCTACCTGGACCGCTCTTTACCGGAGGAGATCGGCGCCGACCCGCTCGCCGAGGTCGTCGCCTGGGCGCTGGAGCACCTCCACGAGCAGTTCGACGTGGAGACGCTGGCGGCCCGTGCGTACATGAGCCGCCGTACGTTCGACCGCCGCTTCCGCTCGCTGACCGGCAGCGCCCCGCTGCAGTGGCTGATCACCCAGCGGGTGCTGCAGGCGCAGCGGCTGCTCGAGACGTCGGACTACTCGGTCGACGAGGTCGCGGGACGCTGCGGCTTCCGCTCACCGGTGGCGCTGCGCGGACACTTCCGGCGGCAGCTGGGCTCCTCCCCGGCCGCCTACCGGGCCGCCTACCGGGCGCGCCGCCCGCAGGGCGAGCGGAACCAGGACGGCGACGGCGGCGCACAGAACAAGCAGGGCGGTCCTGCCGCTCCGGAACAGCAGCAGCCTCCGGCCCGGCCGCAGGCACCGCTGCACCCGGAGAGCCAGGTGCCGCACCAGTCCCGGCGCTCGGCCGGCGCCGCGCTGGGCCTGACGGCCGCGGGCAGCGTCCCGGGCCAGCGCAGCGCACCGTGAGCCGGCCGCCACGGTGAGCCACGACGGGCCGGGGACCGCGAGGCCCCCGGCCCCTCCCGTGTGCCGTCACCCACCACCGCGGGGCACCGGAGCGACCACCGCCACACCCTCTGCGCCACGGCGCGCCGTAGGGTGAGACACATGAACGATCGCATGGTGTGGATCGACTGCGAGATGACCGGCCTCTCGCTGTCGGACGACGCGCTCATCGAGGTGGCCGCCCTCGTCACCGACTCCGAGCTGAACGTGCTCGGGGAGGGCGTGGACATCGTCATCCGTCCGCCGGAGCGGGCACTGGAGACGATGCCGGAGGTGGTGCGTCAGATGCACACCGCGTCCGGGCTGCTCGCCGAGCTGGAGAGCGGCACGACACTCGAGGACGCCGAGCAGCGGGTCCTCGCGTATGTGAAGGAGCACGTCAAGGAGCCGGGCAAGGCCCCGCTGTGCGGAAACTCGGTCGGTACCGACCGCGGGTTCCTGCTGCGCGACATGCCCACCCTGGAGGACTACCTCCACTACCGCATCGTCGACGTCTCGTCGATCAAGGAGCTGGCGCGCCGCTGGTACCCGCGGGCCTACTTCAACAGCCCCGAGAAGAACGGCAACCACCGCGCCCTCGCGGACATCCGGGAGTCCATCGCGGAGCTGCGCTACTACCGCGAGGCCATCTTCGTGCCGCAGCCGGGGCCCGATTCCGACACCGCGAAGAAGATCGCCGCCAAGTACGTTCTGCCTGCCCAGTAGGCAGAACGGGGGGCAGACGGAGGGCCTGGAGGGGGCGCCGCCGAAGTCGTGCGCGAGCACCCCTTCGGACCCTGTACACTTTTTCTCGGCCGGTCAGGGAGAACGACTTCTTCCCAGTACCGGTCGTGGTGGGTGTAGCTCAGCTGGTAGAGCACCTGGTTGTGGTCCAGGATGTCGCGGGTTCAAGTCCCGTCACTCACCCTGATCGCCGAAGGGCCGACCCGTGAAATCGGGTCGGCCCTTCGGCGTTGTCCCGTCCTGCGGCGCTCCGGACGCGGAGCACCACCGGCTCAGGACGACGACCGCTCCACCAGCTCCGTCGGCAGCACCACATGGCGTCGCTCCAGGCCACGGGAGACCGCCGGGCGGCGGTCGGCTATCTCGGTGAGCAGCAGGTCGATCATGCTGCGGCCCATCTCCTCGATGGGCTGGCGCACGCTGGTCAGCTGCGGGTCCATGTGGCGGGCGATGGCCGAGTCGTCGTAGCCGACCAGCGCCACGTCGCCCGGGATGGTCCGGCCCGCCTCGCGCAGGGCGTGCCGGGCGCCGGCCGCGGTGACGTCGGAGGCGGCGAAGACCGCGTCCAGGCCGGGCCGGCGTTCGAGCAGCGCGGCCATCGCGCGGCGGCCGCCCTCCTCGGTGAAGTCGCCCGGCTCGATGAGGAGTTCGTCGACCTCGTGGCCGGCCTCGCGCAGCGCGTCGCGGTAGCCGTCGATACGGCGCTGGGCGCCGTAGACGTCCAGGCGGCCGGTGATGTGGGCGATGCTGCGCCGGCCGCGGCCGAGCAGATGCTCCACGGCCTGCCGGGCACCGCCGTAGTTGTCGGAGTCGACCGAGGTGAGCGACTCGTCGGCGGATCTCGGGCCGCTGATCACCGCCGGGATGTCCAGCCGGTCGAGCATGTCGGGCAGCGGGTCGTCGGCGTGCACGGAGACGAGCAGCACCCCGTCCACCCGGTGGGCGGCCAGGTACTGGGCGAGCCGCTGCCGCTTGCGGTCGCTGCCGGCGAAGGTCAGCAGCAGCTGCATCTCGGTGTCGGACAGCGCCGCGCCGACGCCGCGCAGCATGTCCGAGAAGTACGGCTCGGCGAAGAACCGGGTCTCCGGCTCGGGGACCACCAGGGCGATCGCGTCGGTGCGGTTGGCGGCCAGGGCGCGGGCCGCGGTGTTGGGGACGTAGCCGAGTTCGGCGACGGCGGCCTCCACGGCGGCACGGGTGGCCTCGCTGACCCGGGGCGAGCCGTTGATCACGCGGGAGACCGTGCCGCGGCCGACGCCGGCGCGCGCCGCCACCTCTTCGAGGGTGGGCCGGCCACCGCTGCGGCCCCGCGCTCCGTGGCCTGCCATCGAAGCCCCGCCTTCCGTCGTAGGTCACCGGCTGGAATGTAACAGCCCTGCGTACTGCCGTGACCGGGACGGCGGCCGGGGCCGCCGGTCCCCGGCGCCTTCGGGCCACCCGGCTCGGCCGAGTTAACAGCCCGATAACTGAACGCGATTCGCTCCGTCTGCTCCCTTGACACCCCCGGCCGGAGCCGCGACTCTTCAACACATCACTTGTGGGAGCGCTCCCACAGTACCTGACACATACACATCCCGCACGTTCCCCGCCCGAGCCGCAGCGAGCACACTACGGGCCCGACAATGCCGTTGGCCGGGGGGTCGGCACGTCAGGGCAACAGGAGGACCGCAATGCGAGCACGTACCCTCCCCCAGTCTCGATCGCGCTCGAAATGGGGGAAGCCCTTCGCGCGCAAGGCGCTGGCCGTCGCGGCCGTGGTGTCGCTGGGCACGGGGCTGCTGGCCGGCTGTGCCGACGACGGCGGTGACGACGGTTCCGGCTCCTCGTCCGGCGGCGAGGGCAAGACCACCATCACCCTGGGTCTGTTCGGCGCCTTCGGCTACAAGGAGGCCGGCCTCTACGACGAGTACGAGAAGCTCAATCCGCACATCAAGATCGCCGAGAATGTCGTCGAGCGGAACGAGAACTACTACCCGGCGCTGCTGAACCACCTCACCACCAACAGCGGCCTGCACGACATCCAGGCCGTCGAGGTCGGCAACATCACCGAGATCGTGAACACCCAGGCCGCCAAGCTCGAGGACCTGTCCAAGGTGCAGGGCGTGAAGAAGAGCGACTGGCTGGACTGGAAGTGGCAGCAGGCCACCACCAAGGACGGCCAGACCATCGGCCTCGGCACCGACATCGGCCCGATGGCGATCTGCTACCGCAAGGACATGTTCGAGAAGGCGGGGCTGCCCACCGACCGCGAGGAGGTCGGCAAGCTGTGGGCCGGCGACTGGGCCAAGCTGATCGAGGTCGGTGAGGACTACCAGAAGAAGGCCCCCAAGGGCACCACCTTCATGGACTCCCCCGGCGGTCTGATCAGCGCGATCCTCAGCAGCGAGAAGGAGCGCTTCTACAACTCCTCCGGCGAGATCATCTACAAGACCAACCCCGCCGTGAAGCGGGCCTTCGACCTGACCGCCGAGGCCGCCGAGAAGGGTCTCGTCGGCGCCCAGACGCAGTTCCAGCCGTCGTGGGACCAGACGATCGCCAACAACAAGTTCGCCGCGATCGCCTGCCCGCCGTGGATGCTCGGCTACATCAAGGGCAAGTCGAAGGCGGACGCCGCCGGCAAGTGGGACGTGGCCCTGGCTCCCAAGTCCGGCAACTGGGGCGGCTCCTTCCTGACCGTGCCCAAGAGCGGCAAGAACGTCGAGGAGGCCAAGAAGCTCGCCGCCTGGCTGACCGCGCCCGAGCAGCAGGCCAAGCTGTTCGCCGTGCAGGGCAGCTTCCCGAGCTCGCCTCCCGCCTACTCCATGCCCGAGGTCACCGACGCCAAGAACGACATGACGGGTGACGCGCCCATCGGCAAGATCTTCGCCGAGGCGGCCAAGCAGATCCCGCTCCAGGTCATCGGCCCGAAGGACCAGATCATCGGACAGGGTCTGGCGGACAACGGCGTCATCCTGGTCACCAAGGGCAAGTCGCCGGAGGAGGCCTGGGAGACGGCCACCAAGACCATCGACAACAACCTGGACAAGTGAGCCGCATGGCCACCCGCCACGACACCGCCGCGCCCCCCGCCAAGGGGGGCGCGGCCCCGGGCCGCCCACCCGGTACGACGAAGACCGAGGGTCCCATGGACAAGGACGAGCGCCGCCGGGCCCGGCAGTCCCGCCGCTGGCAGCGGGACGTCCGCTGGAGCCCGTATGCCTTCGTCTCCCCGTTCTTCCTGCTGTTCCTGGCCTTCGGCCTGTTCCCGCTGATCTACACGGGCTGGGCCTCGCTGCACCAGGTGGAGCTGACCGCGCCCACCGAGATGAACTGGGTGGGGCTGCGCAACTACACCCGGATCTTCGACGACGACTTCTTCTGGAACGCGGCGCAGAACACCCTGACCATCGGTCTGATCTCCACCGTGCCGCAGCTGCTGATGGCCCTGGGCATCGCGCACATCCTCAACTACAAGCTGCGCGCCTCGACCTTCTACCGGGTCGTGATGCTGGCCCCCTACGCCACCTCGATCGCCGCCGCCTCCCTGGTCTTCGTGCTGCTCTTCGGCCGCGACTACGGCATGATCAACTGGGGCCTGGGCCTCATCGGCATCGACGCGGTGGACTGGCAGGGCGACAAGTGGCCCTCGCAGATCGCCGTCTCGACCATCATCATCTGGCGCTGGACCGGTTACAACGCGCTGATCTACCTGGCCGCGATGCAGGCGATCCCGCAGGATCTGTATGAGTCGGCGGCGCTGGACGGCGCCAACCGCTGGCAGCAGTTCCTGCATGTGACGCTGCCGTCGCTGCGCCCCACGATCCTGTTCACCGTGGTCGTGTCCACCATCGGTGCCAGCCAGGTCTTCGGCGAACCGCTGCTGTTCGACGCCAACAAGGGCGCCTCCGGCGGCGCCGAGCACCAGTTCCAGACCCTGGGCCTGTACCTGTACGAGCAGGGCTGGGTGAACCAGCATCTGGGCCGTGCCTCGGCGATCGCCTGGACGATGTTCGCGATCCTGATCGTCATCGGCATCGTCAACTACGTCATCTCGCGCCGGCTGCGCGCCAGTAGTTAAGGAGTTCCGGCCGTGACGACGACGGACACACCCCCCTCCGCCCCGACCCCCGCCAAGGAGCAGAAGCAGTCCCGCCTGCCCAAGGCGGCGCGGGCCGGCGGCACGCTGCACGGCGGCCCGATCGCCTACGCGATCCTGGTCGTGTTCACCATCCTGTCGCTGTTCCCGCTGGTGTGGACGGCGATCGCCGCCTCCCGGGACAACCAGCGCCTGGCCCAGACGCCGCCGCCGTTCTGGTTCGGCTCCAACCTCTTCAAGAACCTGGAGATCGCCTGGACGGACGCCAACCTCGGGGAGGCGTTCCTCAACACCACGATCGTGGCGGGCATCTCGGCGACGACCATCGTGGTGCTGTCCACCATCGCCGGGTTCGCCTTCGCCAAACTGCGCTTCAGAGGCCGCAACGCGATGATGCTGCTCGTGATCGGCACGATGATGGTGCCGCCGCAGCTGAGCGTCATCCCGCTGTACATGATGGTGGCCAAGCTGGACTGGACCGACCAGCTGCAGGCGGTCATCTTCCCGTCGCTGGTGAGCGCGTTCGGCGTGTTCTTCATGCGGCAGTACCTGCTCCAGGCCCTGCCGGACGAGATCATCGAGGCGGCGCGGGTCGACGGTGCGAGCAGCTGGCGCGTGGTGTGGCACGTGGTGTTCCCGGCGGCCCGTCCCGCCATGGCCGTGCTGGGCATGCTGATGTTCGTGCAGGCCTGGAACGACTTCCTGTGGCCGTTCCTGGTGCTGACCCAGAGCGGCAACCCCACCGTGCAGGTCGCGGTCGCGGGCCTGGGCCGCGGCTACACCCCTGACCAGTCCCTGATCATGGCCGGTGCCCTGCTGGGCACGCTGCCGCTGCTGCTGGTCTTCGCGATCTTCGGCAAGCAGATCGTGGGCGGCATCATGCAGGGTGCGGTGAAGGGCTGAGGCCCCCGCCGCGCAGGCTGCCGCCCCGTCGCGTCCCCGCGGGCCGGGTCACCGCCGCCTCGGCCCTTCCCTCTCCCCTCCATTCATCTGCCGGTCTTCCACGACCATCAATGGGAGCGCTTCCATGTCTGACTCCGCCACGTCGGCGACCCCGGCGACCTTTCCCGACTCCTTCCTCTGGGGCGCCGCGACCTCCGCGTACCAGATCGAGGGGGCGGTGCGGGAGGACGGACGGACCCCGTCCATCTGGGACACCTTCAGCCACACGCCGGGCAAGACCGCCGGCGGCGACACCGGTGACATCGCGGTCGACCACTACCACCGCTACCGCGAGGACGTGGCGCTGATGGCGGAGCTGGGCCTGACCGCCTACCGCTTCTCCGTCTCCTGGTCCCGGGTCCAGCCCACCGGCCGGGGCCCGGCCGTCCAGCGCGGCCTGGACTTCTACCGGCGGCTGGTGGACGAGCTGCTGGAGCACGGCATCAAGCCGGCCGTCACCCTCTACCACTGGGACCTGCCGCAGGAGCTGGAGGACGCGGGCGGCTGGCCGGAGCGCGACACCGCGCACCGCTTCGCCGAGTACGCGCAGCTGGTCGGCGAGGCGCTCGGCGACCGGGTGCAGCAGTGGATCACGCTCAACGAGCCCTGGTGCAGCGCCTTCCTGGGCTACGCCTCCGGGGTGCATGCCCCCGGCCGCACCGATCACCTGGCCTCGCTGCGGGCCGCCCACCATCTGAACCTGGCGCACGGGCTGGGCGCCGCCGCCCTGCGCTCGGTGATGCCGGCCCGCAACTCGGTCGCCATCGCCCTCAACTCCTCGGCGGTACGGCCCCTCTCACCGGACAGCGCCGCGGACCTGGCGGCGGTGCGCAAGATCGACGACCTGGCCAACGGGATCTTCCACGGCCCGATCCTGCACGGCGCCTACCCCGAGACCCTGCTGGAGTCGACCTCCGCGATCACCGACTGGTCCTTCCTCCAGGACGGCGACCTGGACGCGATCCACCAGCCGCTGGACGCGCTGGGCCTCAACTACTACACGCCCACCCTGGTGTCGGCGGCCGAGCCCGGCGCCGAGGTGCCGCGGGCCGACGGCCACGGGGCGAGCGAGCAGTCGCCGTGGCCCGGCGCGGACGACGTGGCCTTCCACCAGCTGCCCGGCGAGCGCACCGAGATGGGCTGGTCCGTCGACCCGACCGGCCTCTACGAGCTGATCATGCGCTACACCCGTGAGGCCCCGGGCCTGCCGCTGTACATCACCGAGAACGGCGCGGCCTACGACGACAAGCCCGACGCCGACGGCCGGGTGCACGACCCGGAGCGCATCGCCTATCTGCACGGCCACCTCACCGAGGTCCGCCGGGCCATCGCCGACGGCGCCGATGTGCGGGGCTACTACCTGTGGTCCCTGCTGGACAACTTCGAGTGGGCGTACGGCTACGAGAAGCGTTTCGGCGCGGTCTACGTCGACTACGCCTCCCTGGAGCGCACGCCCAAGTCCAGCGCCCTGTGGTACGGCCGGGCGGCCAGGTCGGGCACGCTGCCCGAGCCGGAGCGGATCTGAGCCGCTCAGCACCAGGACGGGGGGCGGGGCGCGGCACCCTAGGGGAGTGCCGCGCCCCGGCTTTCCGTTCACGGGGGCCGCGGTCGCGCTGCCGCCGGGGCGCGTGAAACCGCGCGGACGCCCCGGCCGGGGCTGGGGGGTTGACCGGCCGGGGCGTCGCGCTCCCCGTTTTCTCAGTGGCTCCTGCTCTGCTCAGGTGCTTTTCTCAGGTGCTCTTCTCAGCGGCCCGTGCGGCTCAGTGCCGCGCCCTTCTCACTGGTAGGCCGCGAACTCCTTGCTGAAGGCGAAGGGCTGCTGGTCGATGGAGCTGCAGGTGGCGTCGGCGGACGGCTTCGGGCCGCCGGGGCAGGCCTTGTCGCGGGTGCCGGACCACATCGACAGCCAGCCGATCCCCTTGGACTTGGCGAAGTCCACCAGCTGGGTGGCGTCGTCGACCTTGAAGATCTCGGTGACCACGTCGTTCACGCCGATCATCGGGGTGACGGCCACCTTCTTCCAGGCCTCGCCGTCGCTCAGCCCGAGGACGCCCTTGATCTGGGCCTGGGTGGCGGTGGCGGCCTGCTCGGCGTAGGTGCCCATGTCGTCGCTGAACGCGGGGCCGTAGTCCATCGCCATGATGTTGACGGCGTCGATCCGCACGCCGTTCTTCTTGGCGTCCTCGAGCAGGTTGACGCCGTCCTGGGTCAGGCCCTGCGGCATCACCGGCAGGGTGAAGGAGACGTCCAGGTCGGGGTGGTCCTGCTGCAGCTTGGCGATCGCCTGGGCGCGGCGGGTGTTGGCCGCGGCGTCGGGCAGCGCGCCGCCCTCGACGTCGAAGTCGACCTTGGTGAGGTCGAAGGCGTCGACGACCTTCTCGTAGGCGGCCGTGAGGGCGTCCACCGAGGTGCAGGTGGTGCCGAGTTCGGAGCCGGCCGCGCCGCCGAAGGACACCCGGACGTCGCCGCCCTTGGCGCGCAGCTCACCGATCTGCCCGGCCACCGGGTTGCTGCCCAGGTCGCCGGTGCCGCCCCACTTGGGGGTGCAGCCGCCGCCGTCGGTGATGAAGGCGAGGTTGTAGTGCTTGACGCCGGTCGCCTCGGCGGCGGCGAGCAGGTCGAAGGCGGGCTGCAAGGAGGTGTCGACGTAGGGGGCGAACCCGGCCGACGCCTTGGTGCCGTTGCCGGGGTCCGCGGTGGGCTCCGGCTCCTCGGTCTCGGAGGGCTTCTCGGTGGGCGTGGGCGACGGGGTGGAGGCGGGGGTCTCGGTGGGACGGCCGCTGGGCTCCGGTGCAGGACTGCTGTCCGAGGAGCAGCCGGCGCCGTCGATCGTGCAAGCGGTGGGGCTGGCCGTCCCGCTGACGACGAAGCCGACGGTGACGGACTCGCCGGGGGCGAGTCCGTCGGTGTCCCACTTGGGCGGAGTGACGGTGACGCGCTGCCCGTCCACCTTCGACTCGCCGTTCCACAGCGAGCTGAGCTTGCTGCCGGCCGGCAGCTCGAACTCCAGCTTCCAGTCCGTGTCCGGCTCGTCGCTGTCGTTCTTCACCACATACTGGGCGGTGTAGCCGGTGGACCACTCGCTCGTCTTCGTGAACACGGCACCGACACCGGCCGCCGAGGCGGTGCTGGTGAACACGAGCGCGCCACCGCCGGCCACGGCTGCGGCGACCACTGCTCCGATCGCCTTGTTCCTGCCACTGATCCTGCGCCGGTGGGTGCTCATCGCGTGCCTGCCTTCGCTGCTGGTCATGGGGGGATTCGAGGCGCCCGGTGAGGGGGTGGGCGCGGCAGCACGCTAGCGAGCGGGATTCGGACAAATGACCTGATCCGGCCGCCGGTCGAGAGTCTTAGGGTGCGCTTAAGGAAGGGATCGGGGACGGTTAAAGGTCGAGACCAATCGGCGGGAGAGCGATGTCCCGGGCCGCCTGCGCCGGACCGTCCCGCGGTGGCCGCGCCGGCCAGGTGTCCGCCGGCGTCCGTCGAGCTGGATCCACACGCGCACCTCGGTCCCGCCGAGCACCGAGTGGCCGATCCGCACGTCGCCGCCGGTCGACTCGGCGAGCCGGCGCACGATGTCCAGGCCGAGCCCGGTCGAGCCGTCGCTGCCCGAGCCCTGACCGCGGGCCATCGCCGCCTCCGGGTCGGGTATGCCGGGGCCGGCGTCGGAGACCAGCACGATCACCGCGTCCTCGCCGTTGTGCACGTCGACCGCGAAGGCGGTGCCCTCGGGGGTGTGCCGGAAGACGTTGCCGAGCAGCGCGTCCAGGGCGGCGGCCAGGTCGGCGCGGGCCACGGGGATGCGCACCGGCCGGTCCGCCCCGGCGACCCGCCACTTGCGGCCCTCGTCCTCGGCGAGCGCGGACCAGAACGCCATCCGCTCACGGACCACTTCGGCGGCGTCACAGCCGGCGCCGGGCCCCGCGGCGGCCGTCTGGGGCTTGGCCTCGCGGGCGGTACGGATGATGGTGTCGACCTCCCGCTCCAGCTGCTCGACCGCGGCCCGGGTCTGCTCGGCCGCGGGACCGTCGCCGAGCGAGGCGGCGTTGAGCCGCAGCACGGTCAGCGGGGTGCGCAGCCGGTGGGAGAGGTCGGCCGCCAGCTCCCGCTCGTTGGCGAGGAGCTGGACCACCTGGTCGGCCATGGAGTTGAACGCCACGGCGGCCAGGCGCAGTTCGGTGGGCCCCTCCTCGGGGACCCGCGCCCCGAGCTTGCCCTCCCCCAGCTCGTGCGCCCCCTCCACAAGCCGCTGCGCCGGGCGCACCATCCGCACGCCGAGCCGGTCGGCCACCGCCACCGAGCCCAGGATCAGCGCGACCCCCACCCCCGCGAGCACCGCCCAGGCGGTGCCGACCCCGGCGGTCACCTCGGACTCGGGGACGTACACCTCGACCACGGCGATCTCACCGGTGCTCAGCGCGACCGGCTGCAGCAGCGCGGAGCCGCCCTCCACCGCGGCGGTGGAGGCGCGGCCCACCTTGCGCACCGCCGCGACGTCCCCTGCCGCGGCGCGGCCTCGCCCGATGTCGGAGGCCCGCTCGCCGTCGGCGGCCGGCAGGTGCACGGCCAGTTCGCCGCCGGCCGAGGCGACGACCCGTTCGAGCTGGTCGCGGTCGGTGGTGATGGACAGCGCCGGGGCGAGCGCGGCGGCCTCCCGCTCGGCGTTGGAGAACGCCCGGTCCCGGGCGAGTTCGCGGATGACCAGGCCGAGCGGCACCGCGAAGGCGAGCACCACCATCGCGGTGACCGCCAGCGACACCTTCACCAGGGCCCATCTCATCGCATCTGCTCCGCCCCCGGTGCCGCCTCGGCGGGCGGCTCCAGCTTGACGCCGACGCCGCGCAGGGTGTGCAGATAGCGCGGCCGGGCGGCGGTCTCGCCGAGCTTCCGACGCAGCCAGGACAGATGGACGTCGATGGTCTGGTCGTCGCCGTAGGACTGCTGCCAGACCTCGGCGAGCAGCTCCTTGCGCGGCACCACCACTCCGGGCCGGGCGGCGAGGAAGGCCAGCAGGTCGAACTCACGTCTGGTCAGATCCAGGCGCACGCCGTCCAGTTCGGCCTGGCGGCGCAGCGGGTCGACGGTCAGACCGCCGACCTGCAGCACGGGGGACGGCGCCGCCTCGGCCCCGCCGGACCGGGCGCGGCGCAGCACGGCGGCCATCCGGGCCGAGAGATGCTCCACGGAGAAGGGCTTGGTCAGATAGTCGTCCGCACCGGCGTTCAGCAGCCGCACGATCTCCGTCTCGTCGTCCCGGGCGGTGGCCACGATCACCGGCACGTCCGTGATCCCGCGCAGCATCTTCAGGGCCTCGGAGCCGTCCAGATCGGGCAGTCCGAGGTCCAGAACGACCACGTCGAAGCGGAAATGGGCGACCTCGCGCAGCGCCTCCAGCGCCGTGCCGACGCTGCGCACGGTGTACGAGGCCTCGGTGAGGTGCCGGATCAGCGCCGAACGTACGAACTGGTCGTCCTCGACCACGAGAACACTTGCCATGGGCGGCACCGTACGCCATACGGGCGACCCCGGCGGCGGGCTGTGGACAACTCCGGCGGCGGCCTCGCGAAGCGCGTCCCGTCTTGCCCGGATCTTGTCCCGGACCGGCCCCGGTCCTGTCCCGGACCGCGACACGAGTGCGGCGGGTGAGGCAGTATGGGCCGACGATGCGCAGAGGACTCGTACACGTACTGGCCTGGCTGCTCGCCACCGGCGCGGCGGTCACGCTGTCGTGGTGGGGTGTCCACACGGTGATGGCGGCCACCGCCTACACCCCGCCCCGCGCCCTGTCCGTCTCTGCGGCCGACTCCGCGACGCAGGAGTCCAGGCCGGTGTCGTCCTCCACGCGGCGCCCGACCGGCGCCGGGGGCGCGGAGGAGACCGGGAAGGCCGGCGAGAGCGGCGGGGACGCCAAGGGCTCGGCGACCCGGCCTGCCTCCCCCGGCGGGAAGTCCTCCTCCCCGTCCGCGTCGGCCCGGGACCGGACACAGACGCCCGCCCCGACCGCCTCCGGCCAGGTGAAGAGCTACGACACCAAGGGCGGCCGGGCGGTGTTCGACCTCGGCGAGACCTCGGCGACGCTGGTGTCGGCGACGCCGGGCGCGGGCTGGTCGATGCAGGTGTGGAAGACGGAGACCTGGATCCGGGTGGAGTTCAGCTCGGGCGCGGACCGGGTGTCGGTGTTCTGCACCTGGCACGACGGCCCGCCGCGCGTGGAGATCGGGACGTACTGAGCCGAAGCGCCGCACGCCCCCGCGCAGTTCGGCCGCGCGGTCGTCCAGGCCCTTGGCCGCTCGGTCGAGAACGGACGGGCCGCTCGGCTGCTCCGTCGCTCGGCCGCTCAGGGGCTCAGGCGCTCTGCCGCTCTGCCGCTCTGTCGCTCTGCCGCTCGGCCGCTCTGTCGCTCTGCCGCTCAGCGGCAGACGGTCAGCCGCTCAGCGGAAGACGGACGGCGGAGGCGCCGGCGAGGCGACCGCCGCGAGGTCGGTCACCGGCGCGGCCCCGCCGGTGAAGTCGCGCAGCTCCCTGCCGTGCTGGACCCGCGCGGGATGCGGGTCGGAGGCGGATCTGCGGGTCAGCTCGGCGACCGGCAGGGGCGCGTCGGAGGCGACCAGCACCGCGTTGCCGAAGCGCTTGCCGCGCAGCACGGCCGGGTCGGCGATCAGGGCGAGTCCGGCGAACCGGGCGGCTGCGGTCGCGATCTGGCCGCGCAGGTACGGCAGCGGCGGGCCGTCGGCGATGTTGGCCGTGTAGATCCCGCCGGGGGCGAGCGCCCGGCGCACCTCGTCGAGGAACTCGGTCGAGGTCAGATGGGCCGGGGTGCGTGCCCCGCTGAACACGTCGCCGATGATCAGGTCCGCCCACCCGTCGGGCACCTTGGCGAGCCCTTCGCGGGCGTCCGCCGACCGCACCCGGATGCGGTCCCTGGGCGGCAACGGCAGTCTGCTGCGGACGAGTTCCACCAGCGGTGCGTCCCGCTCGACGACCTGCTGGGTGGAGCGGGGCCGGGTCGCGGCGAGGTACCGGGCGAGGGTGAACGCGCCCCCGCCGAGATGCACCGCCCGCACGGGCCGGCCGGCCGGGGCGCACAGGTCGATGACATGCCCGATCCGCCGCTGGTACTCGAAGGAGAGGTACTCGGGATCGTCGAGGTCGACGTACGACTGCGGGGCCCCGTCGATCAGCAGGGTCCACCCGCGGGCCCGGTCCCGGTCGGGCACCAGCTGGGCGAGCCCGCCGTCCACCTGGACGGCGACGTCCTCGCCCTCGCTCTGCCGCCGCTTCCTGGCCTTTCCCATGCCCGCATTGTCGCAAGCGGCGCGCTCACCCGCCGCAGGGGCGGTCACGGGCGGGCGGCCTCAGCCGCTCACTGACAGCTGTCGGCCGCGTCGATCAGGCGCTGTGCCTCGCCGAGCGCCTCCCGCAGCACCGCGGGGTCCGTGGCCAACTCCGCCTCACCGGGCGGCAGCAGCCACTCCCCGGCCCCCGCGGCCGCCGGTTCCGTCTCGGTGCAGACGCTGCCCGGCACGTCCCATCCGGCGGCCGTTCCCGGCGGCACCAGGAAGGCGAGCGTGTCGCCGCCGTCGTCGTGCAGCACGGGACCCACCGCCTCGTCGCCGGCCCCCCTGCGCAGGATGTCCACCGCCTCCAGGCCCTGCCGGGCCGGCACCGTCACCACATCGCACGCGGCAACCGGCGCGCCCACGGAATCCGCCGAACCCGCCGAACCTGCCGCACTGGTCACCATCTCGGCCTCCACACAAACTCCGCGCACGGAACCCTGCACAGGGTTCAACGCGGCGGGGCGTCAACGGCTACGCCGGAAGTGCGCCGCAAAGGATGGCACTTCATGGCAGATCACGGATGAGATATCCGGTTTGTAGCCAAACCCCGCGTGGCGGCTCCGTCACAGCAGGTACGTTCTTGCCCGCCGGAAACAGGGCGTCTCATGGACAAACCGCCCGCGAGTCACCCCGTCTCCGGCATGGTTCGACGGTTCGCAGAGAGGACCCGGCCATGGCGTCGTCAACGGTGCCCTCGCCCCAGCCAGCCCAGCCGCACCGGCCACCCCGGCCGAATCTCGTCTTCCGGCAGCTGCGCGGATCGCGCTCCCCTGCCGAGTTCGCCGCGGCGGTCCGCCGGGCCGCCCGCGAGATCGGCGAGCGGGTCAGCTGTGACGCGCGGTACGTGCACCGGGTGGAGACGGGCGAGATCCGCTGTCCCAACTACGCCTACGAACGGGTCTTCCTGCACATGTTCCCCGGCCGCACGCTCACCGACCTGGGCTTTCTGCCCCGCTCGGAGGTACGCGGGCGCCGGGCGCGGTACGACGGGGCCACGCCCCCGGCCGGCACCGCGGACCCGGCGGACGCGACGAGTGAGACCAGCGGGGCGTACGAGCCGTATGACACGTATGACGCGTCGGACCCGTACGACACGCACGACAACGAGGAGAGCGACGTGCTGCGTCGCGCATTCATGACCGGCGGCGGTGCCACGGTGGCCGCCGCCTCACTGGGCCCGCTGGCGTTCGCCGCGGACGCCTCGGCGGCACAGCGCACGGTGCGCCGCGCCGGGGCGGGCGACGCGCGCGCCCTGGAGGAAGCGGTGCGCCGGATCCGGCTGCTCGACGACCGGCACGGGGCCGACGGGCTCTACCGGCGGGCGGCCGCCCCGCTGCGCGCCGCCTACGCCCTGCTGGACGCGGGCACCACCCGGCAGCGCACGGCGGACCGCCTGTACTCGGGCGCGGGTGAACTGGCGATCTCGGTGGGCTGGCTGGCGCACGACTCCGGCCGCTTCGACGACGCGCGCTCGCACTACGCGGAGGCCCTGGCGACCGCGCGGATGGCGGGCGACGCGGGCCTGGAGGCGCACGCCTTCTGCAACACGGCGTTCCTGGCGCGGGACGCGGGCCGGCCGCGGGAGGCGGTGCGGGCGGCGCAGGCCGCGCAGCGGGTCGCCCGCCCGCTGGGCTCGGCCCGGCTGATGTCGCTGCTCGCGCTGCGGGAGGCGGGCGGCTGGGCGGGGCTCGCCGACCGGGCGGGCTGCGAGCAGGCGCTGGCCCGGGCCCAGGCGTACTTCGACCGCGGCCCGAGCGACGCTGACCCGGAGTGGATGACCTTCTACGGCGAGGCCGAGCTGGAGGGCCTCGAGGCGCAGTGCTGGTCGACGCTGGGCGACTGGCCGCGCGCCGCCCGGCACGCCCGCCGGGCGGCCGAGCTGCAGGACCCGCACTTCACCCGCAACATCGCGCTCTACACGGCGGAGCTGGCCGACGACCTGGCCCGGGGCGGACGCCCCGACGAGGCGGCGGTCGCGGGGATGCGGGTGCTGGACCTGCTGACGGACGTGCAGTCGTCCCGTATCCAGACGATGCTGGCGGGCACCGCCCGCGTGCTGCTGCCGCACCGCCGCACCTCGGGCGTCTCGGCCTTCCTGGACCGCCACGCCTCGCTGTCCGCGCCGCGCTCCCGCTCGCTGTCCGCGTAGCCCGCCCGCGGTCTCCCCGGGTTCCGCCGGCCTCCCGCGCGCTCCCCGTCGCACTCCCGCCGGGTCCCACCCTCTCGCCACCACCGGATGTACGCCCGCGTATGTCCGTATATGCCCGAGCATGCCTGCGTGTCGTGCGGGGGCGCGGCGAGGGGCGGGACCCCACGGGACGAAACTCACAGGCATGACCTCCCCGCGATCGCGCACCCTGTTCCGGAGCAACCCCGAGGGCGATCTCAGCGTCTCTCAGGGCCGAGGGCGCCCGCGCCAGGCGTCCGCCACACCGTAGAGTGGCTGACCGCCGACAGGCCGCGTCGCACGAAGAGGAACGGGGAGGGCGGTCGGATGCCGCACAGCGAGAAACCGGGCACCGAGGGAGCCCCGGCGACCCGGCTGCGCTGGTGGACCGAGCTGCCGCTGATCGTCCTGGTGTACGCCTGCTACTCGGCGGGCCGGCTGATCGTACGGGGCGACGTCGCGGACGCCGTGGACCACGGTCTGGCGATCCTGCGCATGGAGAAGGCGCTCCACCTCAACGCCGAGCACCCGCTGAACCGCCTCTTCACCAACGAGCCCTGGATCGGCATACCCGCCGACTTCTGGTACGCCTCCCTGCACTACCTGGTCACGCCGGCGATCCTGGTCTGGCTCTTCCGCTGCCGCTCCGTGCGCTACCGCGCCGAGCGCACCTGGCTGATGACCTCGACGTTCATCGGCCTGATCGGCTTCACCCTGCTGCCCACCTGCCCGCCGCGGCTGCTCGACGCAAGTCACGGCTTCGTGGACACCATGGCCCAGTTCAGCTCCTGGGGCTGGTGGGGCGGCGAGGCGAGCGCGCCGCGCGGCCTGGGCGGCATGACCAACCAGTACGCGGCCATGCCGAGCCTGCACGTCGGCTGGGCGCTGTGGTGCGGCGTGATGCTGTGGAGGTACAGCAGCAGCCGCTGGGCCCGGACCGCCGCCGTGGTCTACCCGCTGGTGACGACGATCGTGGTGATGGGCACCGCCAACCACTACTTCCTCGACGCGGCCGCCGGTGCCGCCGTGATGGGCGCCGGTCTGCTGCTCACCCCGTTCGCCCTGCGCACCGCGGACCGGGTCAAGGCGCGGCTGCGGACCGGCACCGCGGCCGTTCCCGCGGCGGGCTCCGCCTCCGGTGCGGCGGTGGGTTCACCCTCCGGGGCGGTGGCCGCCTCGTCCGCCGCCGCGGACACGTCCGGTGCGGGTTCTCCGATTGTCAGTGCCGGATGCCAGACTTCCGCGGGTGAGCGAATTCCACGGCAGCGAGCGTCACGGTTCGAGTCAGGAGCCGAGCAGCCGGGTGCCTCCCCCTCGGACGCGGGAGAAGGCGCTGCGGCACCGGCTCGCTGAGCTGCGCGGCCCCGAGGTCCAGGCCAAGGCGCTGGACGCGCGGGCCCTGGCCGCCCTCGCCGCCAACCCGGGCTGCCGGCGCCGCGCCATTCTCGACGGCGCCGGGGTGGACAAGGCGAGGCTGGCGAGCGCGCTGGGCGCCCCGTCCGTCTTCGGCCAGTCGCAGTTCGCCTTCGTGCGGGGCAACGCCTTCGAGGCGAAGGTCAAGGCCGACGGCGGCACGGAGCTGCTGCGGCTGGCGCACGAGAAGCTGGACCGCTCGGCCGAGCCGCCGGCCGGCGCGAGCGTGCCCGACCTGACCGCGCAGGGCCCCGAGGGCCGCGCCGCGCGCACCGCCCTCGCCCTGCGCGAGGCCACCGGGGCGAGCGGCACCTGGACGCTGCTGGACCATCCGATGCTCGCCCTGGACGTGGCGGGCTCGCCCGCCTTCCTGGAGCCGGACGCGGTGATCGTGCACCCCGACGGCAGCTGGTCGGTGGTGGAGATCAAGTCGTTCCCGATGCTGGACGGCTCCGCCGATCCGGCCAAGGTCGGCGCCGCGGCCCGGCAGGCGGCGGTGTACGTGCTGGCGCTCGAGGAGGTGGCGGCGCGGCTCGGCCCTCCCGCCCGGGTGCGCCACCGCATCCTGCTGGTCTGCCCCAAGGACTTCTCCAACCTGCCCACCGCCTCCGCCGTGGACGTCCGCAAGCAGCGCGCGGTGACCGCACGGCAGCTGACCCGCCTCACCCGCATCCAGGAGATCGCCGACGCGCTCCCCGAGGACGTCTGCTTCTCGCCCGAGCTGCCCGCCGAGCAGCTGGCGGCGGCCGTGGAGTCGGTCCCCGCGACGTACGCGCCGGAGTGCCTGTCCTCCTGTGAGCTGGCCTTCCACTGCCGGGAGCGGTCCCGCGAGGCCGGGGCGGTGACCTGCCTGGGCCGCCCGGTCCGCGCCGAGCTGGGCGGTCTGTCGACGGTCGGCGAGGTGCTGGCGGCGGCCCGCGGCGAGGCCGGCGACCCCGAGGACCCGGCGGTGGCGGCGCTGCGCCGGGCCGCCGCCCTGCGCGCGGAGGCGCTGGCGGCGCGGGAGGTGGCCGGGTGTCGCTGATCACCACCCTGGCCCGGCTCGAGGCGGTCAGCAGGGACCGGGCGCAGCCCGCCGCGACCGTGCGGCACCGGCATCTGTCGGACCGTCCGCTGGTGTTCGTGCCGCTCACCACCGCCGGTGAGGCGGGAGCCCCGCTCGGCGCGCTGGTCGGCACCGACCGGGACGCGCCGAGGCTGCTCGTGGTGCCCCAGCCACGCGACCGGGACCTGCGGTTCGCGTTCCTCGCCGAACTGGCCGACGTGGTGCTGCCGTACGTCGACTCCTACGGAGAGGCGGTGGAGGCCGCCGAGCGCACCGAGACCGACCCGGAGACCGGCAAACGCGTCAAGGTCGAGGTCGAGCTGTGCGCGGACGCGCCCCAGCTGATCGTGCCGAGCCGGGCCGGTGTCGAGCTGGTGCGCCTGCTGGGCCGTTCGATGCGCTTCCGGCGCACGGCCGAGGAGGACCCGCAGGCCCCCTTCCCGGCGCCGCCGCGGGTGCCGCTGCTCGGACGGTGGCTGACCCACTTCGGGGAACGGGCGCGGGTGCCCGGGTCCTCGCTGCTGCTGGCGATGACCGATGTGCTGTCCCGGCACTGGGCGACCGGCCAGTCCAGCCTGGAGGACCAGCACCTGGGCGCGCTGCTGGCGTGGATCGACCCGCCCGAGGGGCGCGGCGGCGCGGAGGCGGCCCGGGAGCGGGAGCTGGCGCGGGACGCCGACGGCCAGCTGCTGTACCCGCCCGCGGGACCGGCCACCGACCCGGCGTTCGACAACAAGCTGCTCGCCCCCGCCATCGAGGCCTACGACCGGGCGCGTTCCGCGCTCGCCGCGGCCGAGGACGGCGTCGAGGCCGATGCCCGTCTCGGCGAGCTCACCGCCGCCGAGCGGCGCGTCCGCGACCTGGTGGAGAGCCGCACGCTGCCGACCTGGCGGGCGGTGTGGCAGGGCCTCGACCTGCTGCGGGAGCTGCCCGAGGGCGCGCATGTGGCCGAGCGCTGGACCCGGGACCGCTGGTCGTACACCGGCCACCGGGAGCGGGTGCTGGCCGGTGAGCCGCCGCAGCCGCGCCGGGACGACCCGGTGACCGCGGCCACCAAGCTCGCGACCCGGGAGCGGGAGCAGGCCCGTCTCGAGGCCCAGGAGGCGCTGGACGATCCGCTGGTGATGGCGGCCCGCCGGCTCTCGGGGGAGGCCTTTGCGGGCGAGGTCACCGACGTGGTGATGACCTGGACCGAGAGCAGACGCCCCAGCCCCCGCCCGCTGGTGACCGTCCGCACGGACGACCGTCCGCATCTGGCCGAGGGCGCGCGGGTGTACCGCTCGTCGAACGGCAAGCCGCAGACGGCGGAGCTGGTGGCGCGCGAGGAGGACGGCGGGGTGCTGGTGCTGCGCGTGCTGGACCGGATGGGCCGCGGCCGCGAGCCCGAGCCGGGGTCGGTGCCGGAGAAGGGCGAGCGGCTCTGCTTCACGCTCTTCGAGCACGAACCGCGTGGCGGCGCCAAGCTCCCCGACCCGGAGGAGACGCCCTGGACGCACGGCGGCCCGCCCGGTGAGGAACCGGCGGCCGAGCCCGCCGACCCGGTGACGGAGGAGGACATCCTGTGACCGCTGAGGTCATGAGCGACGTGGCCGACCCGGGCGCCGCCGCCGCGCTCGCCACCGAGGCGATCCTGCACGACACGCTCCACGGCTCCGCGCGCGGTGTGGTCGTCGACTCCCCGCCCGGCGCCGGCAAGTCCACCCTGGTGGTGCGCGCCGCACTGGAACTGGCCGCGGCGGGCCGCCCGCTGATGGTGGTGGCGCAGACCAACGCGCAGGTGGACGACCTGGTGCTGCGGCTCGCGGAGAAGAACCCGGACCTGCCGGTGGGCCGCCTGCACAGCAGCGACTCGGACCCCTACGACAAGGCGCTCGACGAGCTGGCGAACGTCCGCACCTCGGCGAAGGCGGCGGACCTGGCCGGCCTGGACGTGGTGCTGTCCACGGCGGCGAAGTGGGCGCACGTCAAGGGCGTCGAGCCCTGGCGGCACGCGATCGTCGACGAGGCGTACCAGATGCGCTCGGACGCGCTGCTCGCCGTGGCGGGGCTGTTCGAGCGGGCGCTGTTCGTCGGCGACCCGGGCCAGCTGGACCCGTTCTCGATCGTCGGCAGCGAGCAGTGGGCGGGCCTGTCCTACGACCCGTCGGCCTCCGCCGTCACCACGCTGCTGGCGCACAACCCCGGCCTGCCGCAGCACCGGCTGCCGGTCTCCTGGCGGCTTCCGGCCTCGGCGGCCCCGCTGGTGTCCGACGCGTTCTACCCGTACACGCCGTTCCGCAGCGGCACCGGCCCCGGCGACCGCCGGCTCGCCTTCGCCGTCCCGTCCGACGGTTCGGCCCCCGACCGGGTGATCGACGAGGCCGCGGCCACCGGCTGGGGTCTGCTGCAGCTGCCCGCCGCCCACACCCCGCGCACCGACCCGGAGGCGGTCGGGGCGGTGGCCGCGGTGGTCCGCCGGCTGCTCGACCGCGAGGGAGCGGCCGTCTCCGAACGCTTCCCGGACGCCGCCCCGTTGACCGCCGACCGCATCGCCGTCGGCACCGCCCACCGCGACCAGGCGGCAGCGGTGCGCGCGGCGCTGGCCCGTCTTGGCGTCACCGAGGTCACCGTCGACACGGCGAACCGGCTCCAGGGCCGCGAGTACGACGTCACGGTCGTCCTGCACCCGCTGTCGGGCCGCCCCGACGCCACCGCCTTCCACCTGGAGACCGGCCGCCTGTGCGTGCTGGCCTCCCGCCACCGGCACGCCTGCATCGTGGTCTGCCGTGACGGGGTCACCGACCTCCTCGACGACTACCCGTCCACCGAACCGGTCCAGCTCGGCACCGTGGTGAAGTTCCCGGACGGCTGGGAGGCCAACCACGCGGTCCTGGCCCACCTCTCCGCCCACCGTGTGACCTGGACGCCGTAGCTCCCGTCCGGCGGCCCGGATCCCACGACCAAAGCCGCACCCCCGTAGACCATCGGCCGATGCCCCGGCCGGCCGCCCCGGCGCACACTCACCAGGCCGGACGTCACACCCACGGGGACACGAGTGAACCTGCACAAGAAGCCGCTGACCGCGACCCGCGAGGAAACCGTCCTCGCGGAGTCACCCCTGATCGTCGTCGTCGCCTGCACCCTGCTCGGCGCGGCCCTCGGCGGCCTCCTCCCCCTCCTCGCCGGACTGCTCCTGAACTCAAGTGGGCCCCGTTCAAGGGCCCCGCCGAGCTGCTCACCTCCGTCCCGGAGCCCTGCCTCACCCTCGGCGCGGTCGGCCTCGGCACCCTGCTCGGCCTGCTGCTCGCCTTCCTCGCCCTCCACGAGTCCCTGTCCGTCCGCATCACCGACGACCTGCTCGTCCTCACCGTCCGCGACACCGCGCACGAGATCCCGCGCCAGGACGTCGCCTCCGCACACCGCGACGGCAAACAGCTCGTCCTCCTCGCCCACGACGGCACCGAACTGGCCCGCGAGGACAGCGACCTGCCCTGGAACCGTCTCTCCACCGCCCTCACCGCCCACGGCTACCGCTGGGCCCCGCAGGATCCGCACCGCGACGCGTGGCGCCGCTGGGTCCCCGGCACCCCCGGCCTGCCCGCCGGCGCCGACGCCCTGCTCAAGGCCCGCGCCGGCGCCCGCAGGCGCGACGACGCCGACGAGGCCCGCGAACTCCGCGAGGAACTCCGGCGCCTCGGCGTGACCGTCCGCGACGAGAAGAACCGCCAGTACTGGCGATCGACCGTCCCGCAGTCCTGAGTCAGCCGGCACACCCGTGGTGCAAAATATGACAAGTTGAGGCCAAACCGACCATCTGCTACAAGAGAGCGACCTCACACAGCAGATGCACACTTCGGGGGACCCATGCCCGCCTCTCCGCCTCCGGCGACGCCACCCGGCGAGGAGACTCCGTTATGGAAGCGGATCAACAAGTCGCTGGCCGTCATCGGCGGTGCCGCCGCCCTGGCCGGGATCGTGTTCGGGGCGGTCACGCTCCACCAGCAGGAGCGCAGCACTGACGCCGCCGTCGAGTCCGAGGACCGCGAGCGGCAGAAGGACGAGGAGGAGAAGAACAAGGAGGCCGGCCCCCCTGTCGAACAGGCCATCGGCGCCCCGGCCTTCTACGGAAGCCGCTTCGCCTTCCCCGACCGGACCACGTCCCTGGACGCGGGGGGCCAGTCCGCGTACGGGACACCGGAGTACGCGGACTGGTTCCGCAGGAATCACGCACGCCCCGTGGGCGTCGACGCGCACCGGGTGACGCTGTCACCCCTCCACAAGGGGACCGTGGTGATCCAGAGCATGCGCATCACGGACCGCACGTGTCGTCCGACGCGATACACGGGGACTGCTGTGGTGCCGCCCCCCATCGGGGACGGCGGCGAGGACGTCACGCCCACAACGGTCGCGTTCGACCTGACGGAGAGGACCCCCGTGCCCAGGGCTCTCGAACGTCCGGATCCGTCGAGGTCCACCGGCGTGGAGACATGGCAGCTGGCGGGCAACGCGTTCTCGAAGGCCGTCTACCTGGACGGCGGGGAGGAAAGAGACGCGCGCACCTTTGATCTCTATTTCTTCACCGGCGGCCATGACTGCGAGTTCAAGGTCGAAGCGAACATCACCAGCGGTTCGAAGGACGCCTGGTACCCCCTGAAGATCGGCGACAAGGGCACCGTCGAGATCGCCGGTCAGACCGATCGCTACGAGTCCGTCGTGATGCCGCGGCACGTCGACTACTGGGACCCCGTGCAGCACGAACTCCGCGGTCCGGGAAACCCGTTCGACACGGTGAAGGTGGACAAGGAGAGCCGCTGATCCGCGGCCGCCGCACAGGCCCGGCCATCCGCGACTCGCGGGAATCCGGGCCCGGACACCCCGCACGGAATAACCGGAGACCGTCTCCTGTTAGGGCTCAGCGCGGTACCGCACCGCACGGTCGAGCACGGCCCAGTACGACAGGAGGCACCCCACCGTGACCGCAGACGACGAGACAGGCGACGAGATCCGGGGCACCGCACGCGGCAGCGCCCCCGTGCCCCTCTCCGTTCTCGACCTGGTCACGGTCGGCGCAGGGCGCACCGCGAGCGACGCGCTGCGCACCAGTGTGGCCCTGGCCCGACTCACCGAGGCCCGCGGCTTTCACCGGTACTGGGTCGCCGAGCACCACTCCATGCCGGGCGTCGCCTCCTCGTCCCCGGCCGTGATCCTCGCCCACCTCGCCGCCCACACCGACCGCATCCGGCTCGGCTCGGGCGGCGTGATGCTGCCCAATCACGCTCCCCTGGTGATCGCCGAGCAGTTCGGCACGCTCGAGGCGATGGCGCCGGGCCGGATCGATCTGGGGCTCGGCCGCGCTCCGGGGACGGACGGGGCGACCGCGGCGGCCCTGCGCCGCACCGACCGTCTGAACGAGGGGGCCGACGACTTCCCCGAGCAGCTCGCGGAGCTGACCCGGTTCCTGGACGACGACTTCCCCGACGGGCACCCCTACCGGCGCATCCACGCCGTGCCGGGGCCCGTCCAGGGCACCGCCCCGGGCGGTGTGCAGTCGCCGCACCGGCCGCCGATCTGGCTGCTCGGCTCCTCCGGCTTCAGTGCCCGCCTGGCCGGGATGCTGGGGCTGCCCTTCGCCTTCGCGCACCACTTCTCCGCACGGAACACCATCCCCGCGCTCGACCTCTACCGCGAGTCCTTCCGGCCCAGCACGGTCCTGGACCGGCCGTACGCCCTCATCGGGGTCGCCGCGCTGGCCGCCGACGAGGAGAAGGAGGCCCGCCGGCAGGTGCTGGCCGCCGCGCTGAACATGGTGCGGCTGCGGACCGGGCGGCCCGGCCTGGTGCCGACCCCGGAGGAGGCGGAGGCGTATCGCTTCTCACCGATGGAGCGGGAGTTCGTCGACTCCTGGAACGCCAATGGGGTGCACGGCACCCCGGACGAGGTCCGGGCCGGTCTGGACGACCTGCAGAAGCGCACCGGCGCCGACGAGTTGATGCTCACCGCCAACGCCCACAGCGGCCAGGCGCGGCTGCGCAGCTATGAGCTGATCGCGGACGCGTACGGCCTGCCCCGCGGCTGATCGGCCGTCAACCGGCAGACAGCGGCTAGGACTTGGCCGCACCCGCCTGGACCCCGGCCTCGGGGCTGTCCAGCAGCTCGGAGATGCGGTCCGGCGGCACCGGCCGGGAGTAGAGCCAGCCCTGGCCGGTGTCGCAGCCGATGCGGCGCAGGCGGGTGGCCTGGGCCGAGGTCTCCACGCACTCGGCGGTGACCGTCAGGCCCAGCCGGTGGGCGAGCTGGACCATCGCCTCGACGATGACCTCGTCGGCCGGGTTGGGCGGGGCCGCGGCCCGCTCCTCGTACTGGAAGCCGCGGACGAAGGAGCCGTCGAGCTTGAGGACGGACACCGGCAGGCGGCTGAGGTAGGCCAGGTTGGAGTAGCCGGTGCCGAAGTCGTCGATGGCGATGCGCACGCCCATGTCGCTGAGCGCCTTGAGCGCCTGCAGCGGGCGGCCCGCCGAGCCCATCACGGCGGACTCGGTGAGTTCGAGCTGGAGCAGATGGGGCGGGAGCCCCGTCTCGGTGAGGGTCTCGGCCACGTCCGTCACCAGGTCCGAGTCCCAGACCTGGCGCACCGCCACATTGACGCTGACGAAGATCGGCGGCTCGTCGGGGTGCTCCACCTGCCAGCGTCGGGCCTGGCGGCAGGCGGTGCGCAGCACCCAGCGGCCCAGCGGGACGATCGAGCCGTCCTCCTCCGCCAGTCCGATGAACCGATTCGGCGTCAGGGTGCCGAACTGCGGGTGGTTCCAGCGGATCAGCGCCTCCACGCCGTGCACCCGGTCGTCCTCCATGCCGACCAGCGGCTGGTACTCCAGCGCGAACTCGCCCCGCTCGATCGCCGGCCGGAGGGTGGAGGCGAGGGCCTGCCGGGTCATGCGGTGGGCGTTGCGCTCGGGGTCGAACAGCGTCCAGCGGGCCTTTCCGTCGGCCTTGGCCCAGTACAGCGTGGTGTCGGCGGCCTGCATCAGCGCGGTGGGCGTGGTGCCTGCCGCGTGCCGTTCGACCACGCCGATGGACGCCGACACCGACAGCCGCTGCCCGGCCAGGTCGTACGGCTCCTGGATGGCGGCGAGCAGCGATTCGGCGAGGTCGGCGACCTGCTCGGTGCCGGTGGTGTCCTCCACCAGCAGCGCGAACTCGTCGCCGCCGAGCCGCGCCACCAGCGGGGTGCCGGCCCTGGTCGCCCGGGCCCGCCCGGCCTCCTCCGCGCAGCGGACCAGGCGTTCGGCGACGGCGGACAGGAGCCGGTCGCCGACGCGGTGGCCGAGGGTGTCGTTGACGGCTTTGAAACCGTCGAGGTCGAGGTAGCACAGGCCGATCCGGCCGGTGCCGCTCTGCTCGTAGGACTCGGCCTCCAGCGCGGCGGTGAGGCGTTCGAAGAACAGGGTGCGGTTGGGCAGCCGGGTCACCGGATCGTGCATCTGCAAGTGCCGCAGCCTGGCCTGGAGTTCGCGGCGTGAGCTGATGTCGGTGACCGAGAGCAGGACGGGACCGTCCGCCTCGGGCAGCGGGGTGACCGTGACCTGCACCCACAGCGAGTGGCCCTCGGGGTGCTTCAGCCGGCGGGTGCAGCGCAGCTTCGCCTGCCGGCCGCGCAGCACCTCGAGGTAGGCGTGCCAGGTGCGGGCGTCGGAGGACAGGTCCACCAGGTCGGCGGCGACGGCCCCGCTGAGGCTGTCCGGGTCGCTGCCCAGCAGGGCGGCGAGGGTGCCGTTGGCGCTGACCACCATGCCCTCGCGGTCGACGACGGCCATGGCGAGCGGGGCGGCCGTGAAGACGGACTGGTAGGGCGGCTGGGGCGGCGCCCCCTCCGGCCCGCCGCCCGGACCGGCCTCGGGGTCCGGCCCGTGCAGCGGGTCGGAGGGGGCGGCCAGGGCGGTCGGCTGCGGTGTGGATTCGGTACCGGGAGACGTGACAATCTCACTCTCTGTGACGACCGGCCGGTCGAGATGTGCGGGCGCCGGCCCTTCGGACGTTCCGCTCACCGCTCGCTCCCGCAGTGCACTCGATCGCTGTCCGTGCAGGAAGGTCTCAGGAAAGTGTGCCGATCATAGAGGCTGGCCCAGGGGCCTTCCAGCCACTGTCCAGTCTCAGGGACGGTCCCGCATCTCTGCCAGATCGTTTCTGCCCGCAGGTGGAGGCATTCTTCGACCCTCCGACCAGTTGTGACGTTCCGTGAGTGGTTCGGGGGTGTCGGACCCGCCCGGTCGGACGCACTCCTCACCCGGGCGGCGTAGCCGAACAGGGCGCAGTACGACAAATCCTCTCAATCTGGGTGCGGTGTCCCGTGAGCCGTCCCCCGGAGGTCCCCGTGCCGCGTCAGCTCCCCCTGAGAGGACTCGGCCGCGAGGCTCTCCGGGGATTGGGCCGACTGGGTGTACGGGCCCGGCCGGCCGGGCGGCTGACGGCCACCACCCGGCCCCGGCTGCGCACCACGGCCGCGATGTGCACCACGATGTCCGCGCTCGCGGCGACCTCGCTGGTCACCGCGCCCTCGGCCGACGACGAGCCGTTCTCCACCGCCTCCTGCGCCCTGGCCAGGACCGAGGCGCACCACTCGGAGGGCCTGGACACCTGGAACGCCGCCTACCCACGGCCCAGCCGCGTGCTGGACGCCGTGATGGTGTTCCTGTCGTTCCCGGACTCCCACCCGCTCACCACGCCCGCCGAGCTGGCCGCCGACCACTTCCCCGCCACCAGCGACTTCTTCCGGCGCTCGTCCTACGGCCGCTTCACCCTGCGCCCGCACCCGCTGCGCCAGTGGATCCGCATGCCGCGCCCGTCCACCGCGTACGCCATACAGCGCGACTGGACGGTCGCGCACCGGGCGGCCTATCTGCGGGACGCGCTCGCGGCGTCCGACGCGCACGTGGACTTCTCGCGGTACGACATCGTGTACTTCGTCGCCGACCCGGACGCGCCCGGTGTGGACTCCGACGCCACCAAGGTCGTCAATCTGGATTCCCCACTGCGGGCCGACGGCCGTGACATCCGCCGCTTCGTCACCGTGTTCGAGAACCATCCCCCGGACCGGCTGGTCCTCGCCCACGAGACCGGCCACGTCTTCGACCTGCCCGACCTCTACAACCGGCCGGTGGACGGCAAGGGCGACTGGGACACCCATGTGGGCGACTGGGATCTGATGGGCAGCCAGTTCGCTCTCGCCCCGGACCTGTTCGCCTGGCACAAGTGGAAGCTGGGCTGGCTGGATCCGCGCCAGGTGCGGTGCGTGCGCGGCGGCGGTCCGGTGCGGCTGACCCTCGAGCCGCTGGGCGCGGGGCCCGGGGTACCGGTGACGGGCGCCGCGGGGGCGCCGTCCTTCGGCCTGGGGCACGGGGTGAAGCTCGCGGTGGTGCGCACCGGCCCGCAGAGCGTGCTGGCCCTCGAGGCGCGCGGCCCGGTCGGCAACGACGCGGCGGCCTGCCGGGAGGGGGTGCTGGTCTACCGGGTGACCAGCGGCACCCAGTCCGGCAGCGGCCCCATCGAGGTGATCGACGCCCACCCGGAGACGGAGGCCTGCTGGGAGAACTCGGTCTACCCGCCGCTGGCGGACGCCCCGGTCGCCCTCGGCGAGACCTTCACGGTGCCGGACGAGAACGTGCGGGTGGAGGTGGAGGGGCGCACGGCCTCGGGGGCCTGGACGGTGAAGATCACCACCGGCTGATCAGGAACGAGGAAGGCCCTCCGCTCGCGCGGAGGGCCTTCCTCGTGTCGTGCGCCGCCAGGGACTCGAACCCCGGACCCGCTGATTAAGAGTCAGCTGCTCTAACCAACTGAGCTAGCGGCGCCTGCTGACGTCGTAGACATTAGCACCCTGATCCTGGGGAGGAAAAATCGATATCCGCACCGCCGCGCGGGCCGCCCGGACGGCCGCCCAGAGCAGCACCTCCGGGCCCGGCAGCCAGGGGTGACGCGTGTCCGGGGCCACCAGCCAGCGCGACCCGGAGCGCTCCCCGGGCACCGCGCCGACGGGGGCCGGGACGGTCACCGCGTCACCGGCGCCGTGGCACAGCAGCGGAGGCACGGCGTCGGCGCGCCCCCGGGACCGGCCGCCGGCACCCCACTCCTCCCACTCGAGCAGCGCCGGGAGCCGCCGGGCGGTGCCGACCACGGCGAAGAGCAGCATGCGCCCGCGGAACTGCGCGACCGGGCCGGAGCCCGGCCCCTCCTCCCACATCCGGTCCAGCATCCGGCGCCCGAAGATCGCGGGGGTGCTGACCACGTCGAAGGCGACCCCGCAGGGCAGCACCGCCGGAGCGTCCGGCCGCTCCCGCCAGTAGGAGAGCGTGCTGCGGGGATACGTTCCTGCCGAGGCCAGCCAGGCGGCGCCGTCCGGGGTGACACCGCTGACGTCGGGGGCGTTCGGTGCGCTGCTCATGACGTCCACATCTACCGGTGGTGAGCGCATGGTCGCCGGTGGTTGCCGGAAATCGGGACAGCAGGGGCGGACGGGGAGTATCGTGCCCGCCCGGCATATGCCACGCGCGTTCGACAAGAGGCCTCCCCGCACCCGGCGTGCGGAGCCGCTCCACGCGGTCCGTGCGGGCCGCTACACGGGGTCGGCGAAACCGCGCCCCTCGCCGCCGCGCAGCAGATCCCGGCCGAACTCGACCATCCGCCGCGCGTAGTCCTCGGTCCACTCGGCGCGTTCGGCGATGTCCGCCGTGGTCAGCCGGTCGAAGCGGCGGGGGTCGGCGAGCTGGGCGGCCGCCATCGCCTGGAACTCCGCCGCCCGGTCCGCCGCCGCCCGGAACGCGAGCGTCAGCTCCGTGGCCCGCTCCAGCAGCAGGCGCGGGTCGTCGATCGACTCCAGGTCGAAGAAGTGCTCCGGATCGGAGGCCGCCTCCGCGGGCTCGAAGAGCAGGGGCGCGGGGCGTAGCCGCGGCTGGTCCCGACGCGGCGCGTGCTCCGCCATGTCTTCTCCTTCTCGTGCGTCGCGATCGACCCTCTGGCACATGGGCCACCGTCCATTGTCCCGCGCCCGCGCAAGAGGGCCTCGGCCCGGCCCCGGCCACGGCACCGGCCTCCGGCTCGGGTGCCGGCTCGGGCCTCGGTTCCGGCCTCGGTTCCAGCTCCGGCTCCGGCTCCGGTGAGCCTCCCCAGCGGCGACGGGAACCATCCCTCCCCCTGACAGGCAAGTCGTTACTTGCATATCCTGTCCGGCATGGCGGAGGATGTGTTCAAGGCGCTGGCCGATCCCACCCGTCGGCGCATTCTCGACGAGCTGGTGGAGCGCGACGGGCAGACGCTGTTCGAGATCTGCACGCGGCTGGCGACCAAGCACGGACTGAGCCTGTCCCGCCAGGCGATCAGCCAGCACCTGGCCGTCCTGGAGGCCGCGGATCTGGTCCGCACCCGCCGCCAGGGCCGCTACAAGTTCCACGACCTGAACACCGCACCCCTGGAGCACATCGTCACCCGATGGCTCCGGCCCGATCCCCCTGAGGGCAGACCATGAGGATCCACCTGACCAGCGTCTTCGTCGACGACCAGGAGAAGGCGCTGCGCTTCTACACCGATGTGCTGGGCTTCGTGAAGAAGCACGACGTGCCGATGGGCGACCACCGCTGGCTGACCGTGGTCTCCCCGGAGGAGCCGGACGGCACCGAGCTGCTTCTGGAGCCGTCCGTCCACCCGGCGGTGGCCCCGTACAAGTCCGCCCTGGTGCAGGACGGCATCCCGGCCGCCTCCTTCGCGGTGGACGACGTACGGGCCGAGCACGAGCGGCTGCGCTCCCTCGGGGTGACCTTCACCCAGGAGCCCCTGGAGATGGGCCAGATCACCACCGCCGTCCTGGACGACACCTGCGGCAACCTGATCCAGATCATCCACGCCGCGTGAGCGGCGCGCATCCGGGCCGGGCGGTCCCCGCCGGCCTCACACCTGGACGATCGGCTCCCTGGTGAACAGCGAGCCGAGGGACGGCGCGTTGACCCGGCGGTCGGCCAGCCGCAGGCCTTCCCAGACGGTGACCTGGTTGGCGGTGAGCACCGGCTTGCCGAGCTCCTTCTCCAGGGCCGGGATGTGGGCGGCGGTGTGCAGGGCGGTGTCCGGCAGCAGCAGCGCCTCGGCGTCCGGCCGGTCGGCGGCGCGGGCCAGCGCGAACACCTCCTCCTCGCCCCAGGTGCCGACCTCGGC
Organism: Streptomyces composti; assembly: GCF_012034205.1. Taxonomy (GTDB): domain Bacteria; phylum Actinomycetota; class Actinomycetes; order Streptomycetales; family Streptomycetaceae; genus Streptomyces; species Streptomyces composti. Next base: position 93,482 of record NZ_JAATEM010000012.1, on the reverse strand, counting down.
GGCGGTGATGATCCCGGAGCTGCGCACACCGGTCACCTCCAGGCCGCCCGCCCGCAGGAAGCCGGCGAACAGCTCGGCCACGTCGTCGGGATAGGTGGCGCCGACGGCGACCCGGCGCACCTCGATCTCCCGGGCCGCGTTGACGAAGGCGAAGGACGTGGAGGAGGCCGGCATCCCCGCCGCCAGGGCGAGTGAGCGGACCTGCTGGTGCGCTCCCTCCCAGCCGAGCACGAAGCTGCCGGAGGTGCAGGCCCACACCACCGCGTCGGCGCCCGCGTGCCGCAGTTCCGCCGCCCCGGCCGCCAGCCGCTCGGCCGAGCCCATCTCCCGCAGCGCGTCCACCCGGTGCGCGTCCTCGCCGATGTCGGTGTGCACGACGTCCACCCGTACGTCGCTGCCCAGCAGCTGCTCGATGCGCGGATAGTCGTCCTCGGCGGAGTGGCCCGGGTAGAGGATGCCCAGTGCGGTCATGTCCAGCCTTCCTGCTGCTTCTCGTCCGACCTGTCGGTGATGCCCTGCGCGGGTCGCGCGTCCTGCACGTTCTGTGCGTTCTGCACCACGGAGCCGGGCCGCGGGTCCGGCAGTGCGGGTTTGGAGCGCGCCGACTCGTCGATCAGCGCCTGATACGGTCCCACCGCGCGGGTACCCAGCCGGCGCAGCGCCGCCCACATGGTCACCTGGTTGGCCGAGATGACCGGTATGCGAAGTTCCGCCTCGAGCTGCGGGATCACGTCGTAGGTGGGCAGGTTGGTGCAGGACAGGAAGAGGGCGTCGGCCGCGCCGAGCCGGCCGCGCACCGCCGCCCGCCGGGCCATGTCGACCACCTCGCGATAGGTGACCTTCCAGATGTGGCGGGTCAGGCTCATATAGGCGCAGCCGGTGACCGTGACGCCCGCCTGCGCGACATAGCTCTCCAGCGCCCTGGTCACCGAGACGGTGTACGGGGTCACCAGCGCCACCCGGCGCACGTCCAGCTCCACCAGCGCCTCGAGGAGCGCGCCCGAGGTGGTGATCGCGGGGACGGAGCCGGCCCTGCTCATCGCCTCGCACATGGCCCGCTCGCCCGCCACGCCGCCGACGAAGCTGCCGGAGGTGCAGGCGTAGGCGACGACCTCGGGCGCCACCGCGGTGAGGGTGCGCACCGCGTCGCCGAGGGTCTCGTGCTCGCTGATCATCCGCGCCAGGTCCAGGCTCACCTCGACCGGCACATAAGGGGTGCGGGTCAGATGGAGGGACACCTCGTCGGGCACCCAGCGCCACAGCTCGCGGTCCAGCGCGAAGTCGAAGGGGGCGACCACCCCGACCCCACGCTGCGGGCCCGGTCCACCGAGAAAGGAGACGTCCATGACAGCACCGGCCTCACGCTGGGAGGAGAGCACGCGAAGAGCCATACAACGGTTCGCCGAAACGCCCGTGTTGACGACGGTAGGTTCGGGTGCGAGCGTGGTCAATCCGCGCATCTCAGACGCCCGGAACAACCCGGGAAGGAACCGGTCCACGCGGAGGAACGGCGGCCCATGACCACCCCCACACTGCTCGTCCTGGACGCCGAGCCACCGCCCCGGCTCGGCCGGCTCACCGGCCGGGTGCGGATCGAGCACGCCGACGAGTCCACGCTCGCCGAGCGGCTGCCGCACGCCGATGTGCTGCTGGTGTGGGACTTCACCTCGCACGCCGTGCGCAAGGCCTGGCCCGGCGCCGGGCCCCGCCCCCGCTGGGTGCACACCGCCAGCGCCGGCGTGGACCATCTGATGTGCCCGGAGCTGGCCGCCTCCGACACGGTGGTCACCAATGCGCGCGGCGTGTTCGACCAGCCGATCGCCGAGTACGTCGCCGCCCTGGTGCTCGCGCTCGCCAAGGACCTGCCGCGCACCCTGGAGTTCCAGCGGGAGCGGACCTGGCGGCACCGGGAGACCCGCAAGGTGGCCGGGACCCGGGCGGTGGTGGTCGGCTCGGGGCCGATCGGGCGGGCGATCGACCGGACGCTGGGGGCGCTGGACGTCACCACCGCGCTGGTCGGCCGCACCCGGCGGGACGGGGTGCACGGCCCGGAGGACCTGGACCGGCTGATCGCCCGCGCCGACTGGGTGATCGCCGCCGCGCCGCTGACCGAGCAGACCCGCGGCATGTTCGACTCCCGCCGCTTCGGCGTGATGCAGCCCTCGGCCTGCTTCATCAACGTCGGCCGCGGTCCCCTGGTGGTCGAGGAGGCGCTCGCCGAGGCGCTGCGCCGGCGCTGGATCACGGCCGCCGCCCTCGATGTCTTCGCCTCCGAGCCGCTGGACCCGGCGAGCCCGCTGTGGGAGGTGCCCGGTCTGATCGTGTCCCCGCACATGAGCGGGGACACCGTCGGCTGGCGGGACGAACTGGCACAGCAGTTCATCCAGTTGTACGAACGCTGGGAGGCCGGGCAGCCCCTGGTGAACGTGGTCGACAAACAACGTGGGTATGTACCCGGACACTGACGTTCCCTGGAGGGTGGATGACCGAGCTCACCGAGCTGACCGCCGTGGAACTGCTCGACGGCTACCGCCGGGGCGAGTTCGGCCCCGTGGAGGCCACCCGGGCCGCGCTGCGCCGGGCCGAGGAGATCCAGCCGGAGCTGAACGCGTTCGTCCGCATCACCGCCGACGAGGCCCTGGAGCAGGCCCGGGCCGCGGAGGAGCGGTGGCGGCGCGGCGAGCCGGACGGCCTGCTCGACGGGGTGCCGGTGACGGTGAAGGACATCCTGCTGCTGGCCGGCCACCCCACCCTGAAGGGCTCGCTGACCGTCGACCCAGAGGGCCGCTGGGACGAGGACGCCCCGTCGGTGGCCCGGCTGCGGGAGCACAACGCGGTCTTCCTCGGCAAGACCACCACCCCCGAGTTCGGCTGGAAGGGCGTCACCGACTCCCCGCTCAGCGGGATCACCCGCAATCCGCACGATCCGGCGCGCACCCCGGGCGGCTCCAGCGGGGGCGCCGCGGCCGCCGTGGTCCGGGGCGCGGGGCCGCTGGCGCTCGGCACCGACGGCGGCGGCAGCGTCCGCATCCCGGCCGCCTTCTGCGGGATCTTCGCGCTGAAGCCGACGTACGGGAGGGTGCCGCTGTATCCGGCGAGCGCCTTCGGCACGCTCGCCCATGTCGGGCCGATGACCCTGGACGCGGCGGACGCCGCGCTCCTGATGGACGTGATCGGCCACCCCGACTCGCGGGACTGGTCGGCGCTGGGCCCGGCGCCGGGTTCCTTCACCGAGCAGCTGTCCGGCGGGGTGCGCGGGCTGCGGGTGGCGTACTCGCCGTCGCTGGGCGGACAGGTGGCGGTGCAGCCGGCCGTGGCGACGGTGGTGCGGAAGGCGGTGGAGCGGCTGGCGCAGCTCGGCGCCTACGTCGAGGAGACCGACCCGGACTTCACCGAGCCGGTGGAGGCCTTCCACACCCTGTGGTTCGCGGGGGCCGCCCGGGTGGTGCAGCGCCTCACCCGCTACCAGCGGGAGCTGCTCGACCCCGGGCTGCGGGAGATCTGTGCGGAGGGGGCGCGGTACTCGGCGCTGGACTACCTGGCCGCGGTGGACGTCCGGATGGACCTGGGCCGGCGGATGGGCCGCTTCCACGACACCTACGACCTGCTGGTCACGCCGACCCTGCCGGTCACGGCGTTCGAGGCGGGCGTGGAGGCGCCGAAGGGCTCGGGGCACCGGCGCTGGACCGGCTGGACCCCGTTCACCTACCCGTTCAACATGACGCAGCAGCCCGCGGCGAGCGTGCCGGTCGGCACGGACGCCGACGGCCTGCCCATCGGGCTCCAGCTGGTGGCCGCCCGCCACCAGGACGCCCTGGTGCTGCGGGCCGCCCATGCGCTGTACGAGGCGGGGGTGGCCGCCCCGGTCAGGCCCCGCGGGACGGCGGGAGGAACGGTCAGGCCCGGCGGAAGCTGAGCGTCTCCCCCGCCGCGCCGGTGCGCCACAGGTCGTTGCAGGCCTCGGCCAGCTCCGGCAGCCCCTCCACCACCTGCCCCCAGACAATCCCCGGTACCCAGCCCACGTCGCCGTTGAGCAGCAGGTTGTTCCGCTCGTAGAAGAGTGCCAGGTCCACCACCGTCGTCCCCGGCCGGACCTCCCGGTCGTAGCCGTAGGCCCGGGTGCCCAGCTCGGTACCCGCGAAGGAGAAATAACAGAGATCTCCCGGGATAGGGGTGACTGTCGGGTTTTCCAGTGGTGGCTCCGATTCCGCGAACGGCGGGAAAAGGGCGTAGATCTCGTTGCGTGCGTACTTGGCGTGGTAGACGTCGCCGCTGAGCGGGAGCGCGTCCCATACCGCGGAGCAGGTCAGCGGCGCCCTGTCGTCGAGCAACCGCGCCACGCCGCGCACACCACGCCGAGTGAGGGCGACTTCGACACAGCGTTCCGTCATTCCGCCTCCTCGGATGCTTTCGGGAGGGTTACCCGGCAGGCCCGCCTCCCATGCCCGGCCGCGACATTGCCCTTCGGGCCACCTCACCAAAGGACAATTGTTGCCGCCCTCAAAGCGTCGGCAGAATTTCGGCTGCAGCGAATTGCACAGCCGAGAGGAACTCTGAAATGACGAAGAAGCGCACTGCGCTCGGATTTCTGGCCGTGGCCCTGAGTGCGGGCGTGACACTCGGCACCGCTTCCTCCGCTCAGGCGGCAGCGCACGACGCGAAGGCCGTGAAGTACAGCAAGAAGTGCGGCGGGGGCCCGGGAAACTGCAAGCTCACGAAGCACCACCCGAAGAAGGGCACGGTCAAGGTCACGGTCGACAACAGCGGGAACAGCCCGATGCGTTACGGCTGGGACATCCGGCACAAGGGAAAGATCGTGTGCTGGGGCGAAATCCGTGAGAACTGGAAGAAGCCCAAGACGTTCACCTGCAAGAACATGCCCAAGGGTCTGCTGACGCTCACCATGCCCTATCGGAAGAGCACCAGCATCAGCCTGAAGTGGTGACCGTCCGCCACCTCGGGAGCGAGGACCAGGACCGACTCGCCGTATCACACAATTCCGATTCTTGGAGTGCACACATGCCACTCGGCACCGCATCCGTCTCGAAGCGTCGTGGGCTGGGAATCACGGGAGCGCTGACCGCCGTCGGCCTCGCCCTGGGCGCCCTCACCATGACCCCCGTACACGCCGCCGAGACGGCCGGAGCATCCGCGCAGGCGTCCAAGGTCGCCGCCGCCAAGGGCAAGGTCGTCAACATCAGCGGCAAGATGCCCGGCTGCCGGGTCCACGCCGTCGTCAGTGCCAGCAAGAAGACCGCGTCCGGGTACCTGAGGAGCTCGTGCAAGTACGGATCCGCTCACGTCCTGGCCGGCATGCTCACCATCGACAATCAGAAGACCAAGACCGTCACGAAGCGGCAGCGGACCGGAAAGATGGCCGAGACGAAGACGATCAAACTGTCCAACCCGAAGGGCACCCAGAAGATCTGCATGGTGGGCAGCTGGAACCACCCGCTCGGCCCGGCGCCGCAGCAGCGCAGCGAAGCCCGCGCCTGCGTCAAGTACTGAACCTCTGCGCCTGAAGTACCGCACCCCCTGTGCCCGGCGCGCGACCACGGCGCCGGGCACAGACACGACCTCTCCACGAACGAGAGGGAATACTCAGCAGCAACCTGGGTAGCGGCGCGCCCATGGTTCCAGAACAGGCAGTCGACAACGGCTCACGGCCCAGAGGCCGCCCCGCCATCTCCCGCCGCCTGCTGCTCACCGGCACCGCTGCTCTGGCCACCACCGGCGTGGTCGGCGCGGCGAGCGGCTGCAGCCGAGTGGCCACTGCGGACACCGGAGACGGCGGGCATCTGCTGCAGCAACTACGCGCGAGGGGCACCGTGCGCCTGGGCATCGCCGGCGAGCAGCCCTACGGATACATAGGCAAGGACGGAGAGATCACCGGTTCCGCTCCGGCCATCGCCACCCGCATCTTCCAGCGGCTGGGCGTCGAGCGGGTGGAGCCGTTCCCCACAGAGTTCGGCTCGCTGATCTTCGGGCTCAACTCTCTGCAGTTCGATGTGGTCGCGGCCGGCATGTACATCAACCCCGAACGCTGCGAGCAGGTCCTCTTCGCCGATCCCGAGTACCAGATGAAGGATGCCTTCATCGTACGCAAGGGCAATCCGATGAATCTGCGAACCTACGAGGACATCGCCCGCACCGGCGCTCGCATGGCCACCGGTATCGGCTACGCGGAGATCGACTACGCCAAGGAGGCTGGTGTCAAGAAGATCGACACCCTTCCCGACCAGTTGGCCGGTCTCCTCGCCGTCGAACAGGGCCGCGTAGACGTCTTCGCGGGGACCGCGGTCACCGTGCGCAATGTGGTCGAGCAGTCCGGCAGCAACAAGGTGGAGGCCACTGACGAGGTCACGCCCATCGTGGACGGCAAACCGGTCATCGACGTCGGCGGGTTCGCGTTCCGCTCGACGGAGCGCAATCTGCGTGACGCGTTCAACCGGGAGCTGCACAAGATGAAGCGCAGCGGCGAACTGCTCGAAGTCATGCGCCCCTTCGGCTTCACCGAGGACCAGATGACGTCCCTCACGGCCGAGGAGAAGTGCCGCCCATGACAGACTTCAGCGCAGGCCTCTGGGAACTGCTGCTCAGGGGTGTATGGATCACGGTCCAGCTCACCGTGTACAGCGCCGCTCTCGGCGCGGCCGTCGCTTTCGTCGTGGGTCTGGCGAGGACCCACCGGCTGTGGATCGTCCGCTTCATCTCCGGGGCCTATTTCGAGATCTTTCGGGGCACTTCGGCCCTGGTACTGATGATCTGGGTCTTCTTCGTGGTGCCGCTGACCCTGGGCTGGCAACTCGTACCGATGTGGGCAGCCGTCCTCACCCTGGGGTGCACCTACGGCGCCTACGGCTCCGAGATCGTCCGCGGAGCGGTGGCAGCGGTGCCGCCGGCCCAGACGGAGGCAGGTATCGCACTGGGCTTCACCCCCGCTCAGCGGCTGAGGAAGATCGTCCTGCCCCAGGCCTGGCCCGAGATGGTGCCACCTTTCAACAACCTGCTCATCGAGCTGCTGAAGGGCACCGCCCTGGTTTCGGTGCTGGGCGTCGGCGACATCACCTTCGCGGCCCAGCTGGTGCGCAACGCCACCGGTGACAGCGCCCCGGTGTACACCGTCATCCTCGTCATGTACTTCGTGCTCGCCTTCCTGCTCACCCGTGTCATGCGCCTGGTCGAGCGCAGGGCGAAGGCGGGAGTCGGACGGTCCGCGCCCTCTGGTCGTACCGTGATCCGCAAGGCTGGTCCTGGTCCACGGAAGGACCTCGTCGCCGACTCGTCGGCCACCGGAGGTGCCGCATGAACTGGAACTGGACCACACTGAAGGACTTCCTGCCGTCCTTCTGGGACGGACTGCTGGTCACTCTGCAGGCCTTGCTGCTGGGCTCGTTGATCGCCTTCGCTCTCGGACTCTTCTGGGCCCTGGCCCAGCGTTCCCGGCTGAAGGTGGTGAGCTGGCCGGTCACCGCGTTCACGGAGTTCATACGCAACACCCCGCTGCTCGTGCAGCTCTTCTTCATCTTCTACGTGCTGCCCGAGTGGGGTCTGACCCTCTCCGCGCTGACCACCGGGGTCGTCGGCCTGGGTCTGCACTACTCGACGTACACGGCCGAGGTGTACCGCGCCGGCATCGACGGTGTGCCCGCGGGGCAGTGGGAGGCCGCCACGGCCCTCAGCCTTCCCCGTTCACGCACCTGGACCGCGGTGATCCTTCCGCAGGCCCTGCGGCGTGTCGTGCCCGCCCTCGGCAACTACGTCATCGCGATGCTGAAGGACTCGCCGATGCTGATGACCATCGGCGTCCTGGAGATGCTGGGCGAGGCCCGCCAGTTCGGGTCGCAGACCTTCCACATGAACGAGCCGATCGTGCTCGTGGGCATCGCCTTCATCCTCATCGCCTACCCCGCCTCTCTCCTTCTCCGAGCCCTGGAGCGCCGCCTTGTCCGCTGAGACCGAACCCACACCCCAGATTCCTCGTGACACCGGGACGACCCGCGAAGTCATCCGCCTCGACCAGGTCACCAAGCGCTTCGGTGACAACACCGTCCTCGATCAGCTCAACTTCACGGTGGACGCCGGAAAGCACGTCACGCTGATCGGCCCTTCGGGGTCCGGCAAGACGACCATCCTGCGGCTGCTGATGACGCTGGTGCAGCCCGACGAGGGCATCATCACCGTGGACGGGGAGCAGCTCTACCCCGCCCCCGAGAAGCAGGTCCGGGAGGTGCGCAAGAAGATTGGAATGGTCTTCCAGCAGTTCAACCTCTTCCCCAACATGAAGGTGCTGCGGAATGTCACCGAGGCTCCCGTCACCGTCCTCGGGATGTCGAAGGACGAGGCGGAGGCCAGGGCGCGGGAGCTGCTGGAGCTGGTCGGTCTCGCCGACAAGTGCGACGCCTATCCGACGCACCTGTCCGGCGGGCAGCAGCAGCGGGTCGCGATCGCCCGGGCGCTGGCGATGCGGCCGCAGGTGCTGCTGCTCGACGAGGTGACCTCGGCGCTCGACCCGGAGCTGGTCGCGGGTGTCCTCGACGTGCTGCGGGACATCGCCCACAGCACCGACATCACGATGCTCTGTGTGACCCACGAGATGAGCTTCGCCCGGGACATCTCCGACCAGGTGCTCATGTTCGACTCGGGCCGGGTCATCGAATCCGGCTCGCCGGAGAAGCTGTTCGGAGACCCCGATCACGAGCGCACGCGCGAATTCCTGAGCACCATCCTGTGACGAAGAGGTTCCGTTCATAATCGCAAAGAAGGTGAATGTTCACGCGCTGACCACACTGCGCACTTCACGCCATGGAGGGTGATTTCAGAAGTGGCCAATAAGGGATTCCTGCAGTCCACTTCGTGATCTAGAGTGGGCGTTGCCAGTGAGACAGTCAACGGGGAAACGGGGAATTCGTGTCCACTGCAACGACCACTCAGCCCGCATGTTCCGCCGCATGCTCGTGCCGGATCATCCTCCGGGCCGCCGACGGAGCGCCACCCATAAAGGAGTTAACCGATCGCGAACGGGAAGTACTGGCCCTGCTCGGGGGAGGCATGGCCAACCGTGCTCTGGCCCGGCGGCTGGGCATTGCGGAGCGCACCGTCAAGGCCCATGTCGCACACATCATCGAAAAGCTAGGACTGAACACCAGACTCGAAGCGGCGGTCGTCGCGGCGGTACACCATGGGCTGATCTGCCCGGAGAGGCATTCCGCCGTCGGATAGACCGCCCACGGAACGGCCGGTGCGGGCGGCGCCGAAATCCGGCGCCGCCCGCACCGGCCGTTGTCATAATCCAGCGGCATACCCCCTGTTCACGACGCCTCTTTCGCACCACGGCAGCGTCCCGGGAATCTCGTCAACACCCGCTCCGCAGCAGCTCCTTGACGGCTATCGTGGACGGGAATCGCCGACCGGACCGCGGCCCTGACCACGTGAGCGCAGCGCGAGGTGAGCAGATGAGGCTGGAGCCGACCACGCCGTACCGCTCGGTCCAGGGCGCCCTGCGGGTGCTCGAGACGGTGGCGCGGCACAGCGGCGGGATCGGTGAGGCGGAGCTCGCCCGGGAGAGCGGCCTGGGGCCGGACCGGCTGGCCCCGCTGCTGCGGATGCTGGTCCGCGAGTCCTATGTCGAGCGGCTCGCCGACGGCAGCTGTGCCGGCGGGGAGGCCCTCGCCCGCCTCGGCTCCGCCCGGGACCACGACGAGGCCCTGCGCGCCAAGCTCCAGGCCACCCTGGACCGGCTGCGGGACAGCGTGGGTGCCGCCGTCTATCTGAGCCGGTACGTCGACGGCGAGGTCAAGGTCACGCAGTACGCGGACAGCCCGGCCACCCCGAAGGTCAACGAGTGGGTCGACTTCCGGGTGTCCGCGCACGCGACGGCGGTCGGCAAGAGCCTGCTCACCCAGCTCGACCACCAGGGCCGGCGCGACCATCTCGCCCGGTACCGTCCGGCGCGGCTCACCTCGCGCACCATCACCAGCGACAAGGTGCTGCTGTCCCGGCTGGCGGCACAGCCGCCGACCGTGCCGGTCCTCGATCTGCAGGAGTACGCGGTCGGTACGGTCTGCGCCGCGGTGCCGATCACGGCGGGGTCCTCGGTGGGGAGCCTCGCCCTGTCCCTGCCCGTGGAGCACGCGCACCGGCTGCGCCAGGCCGCCGAGACCCTGAACCGCGGTGCGGCCCCGGTGCTGCTGTCGCTGGCGATCTGAGGTTCCCGGCCGGCCGCTCGGGCGGTGGTCAGGAGCACCCCTTCGGACCAGGTAGTATTGACGTCGACGCCGCCCGCGGGGACGCGGACGGTGTGAGTCATGCGCCGCTAGCTCAGTTGGTTAGAGCAGCTGACTCTTAATCAGCGGGTCCGGGGTTCGAGTCCCTGGCGGCGCACGCAGAAGGGCCTCTCGTGGGAGCGGGAGGCCCTTTGCCATGCCCGGACGTCTGCGGCCTTCGGCCGCTCGGCGCCCCGTCCGGCCCGGTTCGTCCGGGCGCGGGGGTGACCTGCCCACGCCGGACGAACCGGTGGTTCACTTCAAGCCCGGAACGGGGCCCTGGGGTGCGGCGGTCAGAACTCGACGTCCGAGCAGGCGTAGAACGCGTTGCCGGTGTCGGCGATCGTCCAGACCGCGAGGATCACATGGTGGCCGCTGAGCCCCGTGGGGAGCCGGCCGTCGTGCGAGAGCGTCTGCGGCGGGCGCTGGCCGTTGTAGGGCACGGTCAGGAACGGGGTCAGGTTGAGGTCGGACCGGGAGAGCTTGTGGTCCTCGTTCCAGCCCTGCTTGGTGACGTAGTACTTGAAGTCGGTGGTGGCGTGCATGGCGGTGAACTGCCACCGGAAGGTGTAGTTCTGCCCGCCCGTGACCTTGGTGGTGGGCCAGGCGCCGCCCGAGGGGGTGCGCGGGTTGTCGAGCTGGCCGAACCGCGTGTTGTTGCCGGAACAGATCTGGCCGTCCGCGGGTCCGCCGGAGGGGAAGCCCTTGGGGCCCTCGACGCTCTGCGGCTCCCACTGGATGTCGCCGCAGTTGGTGACGGTGCCGTTCTGGCAGAGCTTCTGCCGGCTGACGGGCAGATCGGTGTAGCCGTGGCCGCTGGCCCCGCCGGAGGAGAGCACGAGGGCTCCCGTCGTGGCCAGTCCCACCGCGGCTGCGTACAGCTTGGTCCGTGTGCGCATGCTGCCGCTCCTGGAGTGTGGGGGAAGATCAGTGAGCCGTGCACTAGGTCTAGACCAAGCGTCAGCGTATTGCCGTTGGTTGAACATGTCCATACCAATCGACCGACCTGTTCGGCCGGCCGGTCAGGGACCGGTGTGACTCCGCCCCGCACAGAACGCCACCGTCAAGTCCCTCACCAGCGCCTTGCGTTCGTAGTCGTCCAGCTCGACCAGGCCCCGCACGGTCAGCCGGGTCACGGTGTCCTCGACCGAGTCCACGACCGCGTTCAGCACGCTCGCCCGGTGCTGGGCGTCCAGCGCGGCGATCCGGCGGCGGTGCATCGCGGCGGCCACCTCCGGGGCGTACTCCACCCGCACCGGCCGCACCGCGAACACCTCGATCCCCACCGGCGCCGTGTCCTGGGCCACCGCTCGGGTCAGCGCCTCCTGCGCCGCCTCCATCTGGCCCTTGCCCGCCCCCGGCTCCTCCACGGGCACCCGCAGCAGCGCCGCCTCCACGCACCGGCGCAGATAGCTCTCGTGGTCCTCGACCCCGAGCACGGCCCGCGCGGTGTCCCGCACCCGCCACACCACCAGCACCACCACCCGCAGCGCCGCCCCGCCGCGGTCGGCCGCCTGCATCGGCTCGCTGCGCCAGTGCCGCAGCCGCACGTCGACCCGGCGGCGCAGCAGCAGCGGATTGACCCAGAGCAGTCCGGTGCGGCGCACGGTCCCCCGGTAGCGGCCGAACAGGTCGAGCACCCAGGCGCGTCCGGTCCGCCCCCGGGCCAGCCCGCCGAAGCCGAAGAGCCCGAGCGCCGCCGCGCCCGCGTACGCCGCCCACTGCGCGGGGCCGAGCCCCGCCGCCGGCGCCCCGAGCCCGGAGGCACCGGACACGGCCGGCAGCACCCCCGCCCACCAGGAGGTGGCCAGGCATCCGGCCGCCCCGCACAGCCCGGCAGCCACGCCCGCGGCGCCCGGCAGCACCCTGGCCGGCCGCTCCACCAGCTCGGGGTCGACGCCCGGCTCCGGGCGCGGGCCCTCGGCGGCGGGGCGGCGCAGCCGAGGCTGCTCCCCGGTGCCCTCCCTGCGGCCCACCACCGCGGGCCGCAGCGGCAGCGGCGCCGGGTCGGGGTCGTCACGGAACAGCAGATGGACGGGGATCTCGGTGGTGGACTCGGTGCGGATGAGCCGGGCGGGCCGGGGCGCCGCCGCTGCGGTCGCCGCTGCCTGCTGCCCGGTGGCCCGGCCGGGCCCCGGGGCGGACGCCGCGGCGGCTTCGGGGGTGGACTCGGGGGTGGACTCCGGGGTGTGGTCGGTGGTCGTGGTCATGCGTGCCTCCAGCCTTCGCGCCAGATGCGTCACATCGGACAGTGCCTCGGGGCCGGCTCACCGAGGCGGGCTCGGCAGCCGGCTCACAGGAACAGCCGTCGCCAGGTCTCCGGGCCGGGGTGGCCGTCCGCGGCGCCGCCACGCCAGCCCTGGGCCCGCTGGAACTCCTCGACGTTGCGGCGGTCCTCCTCGGTCCAGCGCGGGCCCGGACCGGTGGTGTAGTGGCGGCCGAACCCCTTCCTCACCAGCTGCCGCCCCAGCCGGGTGACGTACTCGTTCTCGGCGCCGGGCCGGAAGGCGGCCCGCCCCGGATAGCCCGGCACCCCGTGCGAGGCGGGGGTCCGGCCCGCGCCGAAGGGCGTCCCCGCCGACCCGGGCACGGCGGAAGCGGAACCTCCGCTCTGGGTGCCGCGCGGGACGTCCTCGCCCCGGCCGGAGCGCACCCGCCCGGGCTCCGTGACGTACCCGTCGACGGCCCCGGGGCCGGAAAGCGACGCCCCCGGGAACGGCGCCCGGCGCGGCACGACGGCCGGGACGGAGCCCGCCCTGGAGGCGGTGACGCCCTTGTAGCGGTACGGGACGTAGCGGCTGGAGTTGCTCCAGTAGGCGTACGGAGTCGTCCTGGCCACGGCGTGCGGCGGCGTCATCTCGTAGGCCAGATAGGAGGTGCGCCCGGTGTCGGACCAGCCGCCGAAGAGGACGACATGGGATCCCTGGACGGGGTCGGCGGCATTGTGGAACAGCAGTATGTCGCCCGGCTGGAGTTCGCTTTTCGAGATTTTCTCGGCGTAGCTCGCGAGCGATCCGGTCCATTCGTTGCGGGGCAGGTTCCAGGCCATCGAGACATAACCCGAACAGTCCTGCCGGTAACCGTCGGACCAGTACGCGTCCGTGCGGTACGGAACCTTCTCGGTCACCCATTTCCGCGCCCTGCGGATGATCTCCGCTCGGGTGATCGCGCGGATCTGCGGCGAGGTCTCGGGAGGCGTGCTCTGCCCGCCGGGGCCGTACAGCGGGGCCTGCGGACCCTGCGGCGTCTGACGCTCCTGACCTGCGGAATCGCCGGGACGAAGGGTCCCGCCGGGGGCCGGCGAGGGGGACGGGTCGGCCACCGCCGGGATCGCGCCGCCGCCCAGCGCCGCAGCCGTCGCGGCGGCCACCACCAGCGGCCTGCGCGCAGCCGGATGTCCGGCCGGCCGGCCGGAGGGGTGATGCGGAAGGACGCGCCGCCAGTGCACGCATCCGGGGCAGTCGCAGTCGCTCGCGGGCTCGAATTCCTCGAATACCGGCGACTCCATGCGATTCCCCTCACATTTCCCGGGACCACCCTGACCACTTTCGCGCCTGTCCACGGAGATCAGTTTCCCAACTGTCCGCACCGGGCGCATGTTGACGGTCCGAATGATGTACCCCGCGCCGGCCGCTCCCGCCCGGCCCGCGACGGGGGTGGTCGGGAGCACCCCTCGGGGTCCTGTAGAGTGACCGCGTCAGCCGGCGCCGCTAGCTCAGTTGGTTAGAGCAGCTGACTCTTAATCAGCGGGTCCGGGGTTCGAGTCCCTGGCGGCGCACCGACCGGACGGGCTCCCCGTGATCACGGGGGCCCGTCCGTTTTTGGCCTGATTCCGACGCGCTCCCGTTGAGCGCGCGCCTCGCGCCGCACGTATGCATCAGTGGTCCCCACCACTCCTCCACACCCGTCACAATGGACACGTATGGCCGGTGAACACCGTGTTTCGTATCTTGCGATCATGTATGGGCACCGGGGACCCTGGGTTCTTCACGTCTGCCGCGGGTCGCGCGGCCGTGGAGGGGGCGGGAAAGCGGTTGCCGTCGGCGCGGGACGAGGGGTTCCGCTCATGACGCGATGCCGTGGGGGGCATCATGCAACCGGAAGAGCGCTGAACGGTGTCTATAAGCTGTGGATGACGTGGTGACAGCGGTCTACCACTGATACGTCTGTGACGGTCGAGGGGGACTGGAGCGGACGCTAGGAAGCGACGAAACACGTGGCGGAGCCACGTGTGGGGGGATGACTCATGACGTCGACGCCCACGGGCGCCCGCGGGGACCACGACCCGTCCAGGACCACCCAGCTGCGGGTGCCGCAGAGGGGGTGGAACACGGGCACGTTCCGGCGGATCAAGAAGACGCTGCCGCGCTACGACTACGAGCACTACAGCCGGCTGGCGGGTCCCCTCACCCAGCCCGACCCGAACAAGCCCTACCGCGTCCAGTACCGCTCGCTGATCGGCCAGGAGCCGCACCGCATCCGCATCGGGCTGATGCTGGCCGCGGCACCGGTGCTCTCGCTGGTGCTGCTGGTGTGGCTGCTGCAGCCCTCGCACTGGACCGAGCGCGACTACCCGGCGTTCGAGTGGCTGCCCGCCCTCGACGTCGTGATGCTGGTCTCGATCGGTCTGATCGAGTTCTTCCGCTGCATGAACGTGCTGTCCAACGCGCACGCCACCCTGGTCGCCCGCGACCCGATCCCGGTGGTGCCCGAGACCGGCACCCGTGTGGCGTTCCTCACCTCCTTCGTGCCCGGCAAGGAGCCGCTGGAGATGGTGACCAAGACCCTGGAGGCGGCCGTCAAGATCCGCCACCGGGGCACCATGCACGTCTGGCTGCTGGACGAGGGCGACGACCCCGAGGTGAAGGAAGTCTGCGCGCGCCTGGGCGTGCACCACTTCTCCCGCAAGGGCGTCGCCAAGTGGAACCAGAAGAAGGGCCCGCACCGCGCCAAGACCAAGCACGGCAACTACAACGCCTGGCTCGAGGCACACGGTGACGACTACGACTTCTTCGCCTCGGTCGACACCGACCACGTGCCGCTGCCCAACTACCTGGAGCGGATGCTCGGCTTCTTCCGCGACCCGGACGTCGGCTTCGTCATCGGCCCGCAGGTCTACGGCAACTACGACAACTTCGTCACCAAGGCCGCCGAGTCCCAGCAGTTCCTCTTCCACGCGCTGATCCAGCGCGCCGGCAACGCCTACGGCGCGCCGATGTTCGTGGGCACCTCCAACGCGGTGCGCATCAAGGCCATCAAGCAGATCGGCGGCCTGTACGACTCGATCACCGAGGACATGGCGACCGGCTTCGAGATGCACCGCGCCCGCAACCCGGAGACGGGCAACAAGTGGCGCTCGGTGTACACGCCGGACGTGCTGGCGGTCGGTGAGGGCCCCAACGCCTGGACCGACTTCTTCACCCAGCAGATGCGCTGGTCCCGCGGTACGTACGAGACGATCCTCAAGCAGTACTGGAAGGGCTGGTTCTCGCTCCCGCCGGGCAAGCTCTTCAACTACACGATGATGATCATCTTCTACCCGATGTCCGCCCTGAACTGGATCCTCGCGGCCATCAGCTGCGCGCTGTTCCTGGGTCTGGGCGCCTCGGGTGTGAACATCGACCCGGCGGTCTGGCTGATGCTCTACGGCAACGCCTCGGCGCTGCAGATCGGCCTGTACATCTGGAACCGCCGCCACAACGTCTCGCCGCACGAGCCCGAGGGCTCCGGCGGTGTGGCCGGCATGATCATGTCCGCGCTGTCGGCGCCGCTGTACGCCAAGGCGCTCATCGACTCGATCCTGCGCCGCAAGAGCAAGTTCGTCGTCACCCCGAAGGGCGACTCGGCCAGCCCGGACACGTGGTTCGGCACGTTCCGCTACCACTGGTACTTCATCCTGATCTTCGGTGGATCCATCGTCGCCGGATTCGTCTACGGACACTCCCACCCGGCCATGGTCATCTGGGCCTCGTTCGCGCTGCTGATCACCGCGGCGCCGATGTTCGCCTGGCGCCACGGCATGCGTCAGGAGCGCAAGCGGCCGCCGGGGCAGGAAGGGGGGCAGCCGCAGCCGGCGCCCGCCTTGGGAACCGGCGAGGACTCCCGGACCCAGGCATTTCCGCGGATACCGCAGCCGCATGCCTCGCACGCCCAGGGCCGCCCCAGCTGGGCCGGCTCGCACGGCGCTCCGGGAGCAGCAGGAGGTACCGGGGCAGCCCCCGGCAACGACCAGACCATGCAGATCGCCCTTGGTGGACTTGGGGGACGTAAGGAATGAAGGACCGTGCAGGCCGCCGTCGCGCCCGTCGCCTCGCGATAGGTACGGCGGTGGTGCTGGCGCTGGCCGGCATGAACGGGCCGTGGCTGTACCGCTTCGGCACCGAGAAATACCACCAGTACAAGATCAATCAGCCGGAGTACAAGGCCGCCAACGGCAAGTGGGAGATCATCGAGTTTCCCGAGGAGTACCGGCAGAACACCATTCACGCGGCGCTGCTGCGCACCGGCAAGGTGCTGCTCGTCGCGGGGTCCGGCAACAACCAGGACAACTTCGACGCGAAGAAGTACGACACCCGGATCTGGGACCCGGTCAAGGGCACCATCAAGAAGGTGCCCACCCCGAACGACCTGTTCTGCACCGGGCACACCCAGCTGGCCAACGGCAACCTGCTGATCGCGGGCGGCACCAAGCGGTACGAGAAGCTCAAGGGTGACGTGAAGAAGGCCGGCGGTCTGATGCTGGTCCACAACGAGAACCCGGACAAGCCGATGACGCTGCCCGCGGGCACCAGGTTCACCGGCAAGGAGAACGGCAAGACCTTCGTCTCCAAGGACCCGGTGCTCGTCCCGCGCGCCAAGAAGAACTTCGACAAGGCGACCGGCAAGTTCCTCGGCAACACGCCGGGCGTGGGCCGCATCTACGTCGAGGCGGAGAAGGAAGGCGCCAAGTACGAGACCGGCACCCAGGACAACTACCGCATCCAGGGCCTCACCGGCGCCGACGCCCGCAACACCTACGGCATCGCCGAGAAGCTCGCCCTGGACAAGAAGGACTTCCAGGGCATCCGGGACGCCTACGAGTTCGACCCGGTCGCCGAGAAGTACATCAAGGTCGACCCGATGAAGGAGGCCCGCTGGTACCCGACGCTCACCACCCTGAGCAACGGGAAGATCCTCAGCGTCTCCGGCCTCGACGACATCGGTCAGCTGGTCCCGGGCAAGAACGAGATCTACGACCCGAAGACCAAGAAGTGGACCTACACCGACAAGGTCCGTCAGTTCCCCACGTACCCGGCGCTGTTCCTGATGCAGAACGGCAAGATCTTCTACTCGGGTTCCAACGCGGGCTACGGACCGGACGACGTGGGCCGCGACCCGGGCATCTGGGACGTGGAGACCAACAAGTTCACCAAGATCCCCGGGCTGAGCGACCCCGACCTGATGGAGACGTCCGGCACGGTGCTGCTGCCGCCGGCGCAGGACGAGAAGTACATGGTGATCGGCGGTGGCGGGGTCGGTGAGTCCCGCAAGTCCTCCAACAAGACCCGCATCGTGGACCTGAAGGCGGACAACCCGCGCTTCGTGGACGGCCCTTCGCTGGACAAGGGCACCCGCTACCCGCAGTCGTCGATCCTGCCGAACGACGAGGTGCTGATCTCCGGCGGCTCGGAGGACTACCGCGGCCGCAGCGACTCCAACATCTTCGAGGCGCGGATCTACGACCCCGCGAAGAACGAGATGCGCCGGGTCGCCGACCCGCTGGTGGGCCGGAACTACCACTCCGGTTCGATCCTGCTGCCCGACGGCCGGGTGATGTTCTTCGGCTCCGACTCGCTGTTCGCGGACAAGGCGAACACCAAGCCGGGCAAGTTCGAGCAGCGCATCGAGATCTACACCCCGCCGTACCTGTACGGGGACCGGGAGCAGCCCGAGCTCTCGGGCGGCCCGAAGACCGTGGAGCGCGGCGACTCGGCCACCTTCACCTCCAAGGACGCGGCCAAGGTGAAGAAGGTCCGGCTGATCCGGCCCAGCGCCACCACCCACGTCACCGACGTGGACCAGCGCTCGATCGCGCTGGACTTCCAGGCCGACGGCGACAAGCTGACCGTGACCGTGCCGAAGAACAAGAACCTGGTGCAGTCCGGCTGGTACATGCTGTTCGTCACCGACGGCGAGGGGACGCCGAGCAAGGCGCAGTGGGTGCACGTCCCGTGACGACGGCCCCGCCGCCCGCGCAGCGGACATGAGAAGGGGGGCGCCCTCCGTGACGGAGGGCGCCCCCCTTCTTCGTGCTCTTCGCCCCTTCGCGCTTCTCCGTGTGCTCCTGCTCAGTCGCTGGCCTTGGCGAGCTCGAGGGCGTAGTCCGCCCACCACTGGCCGGCCTTGGGGCCGCCCTTGCACTCGCCGTCGGACTCACCGGGGCGCTTGACCCACAGGTAGGCGTCGACGAGCGGGTCGTCCGTCTTCACCGTCGGCGTCTCCCCGAGGGCACGGCCGGGCGGGTTGCACCAGCGTTCGTCCGCCTTGCCCTGCGTGTAGGGGCCGTTGCCGTTGCGGCTGGTGTCGATGACGAAGGGCTTGTTGCCGACCTTCGACGACAGCTGCTTGCCGTAGTCGATGGAGTCCTCGGTGGTGTAGAAGTTCGACACGTTCACCGCGAAGCCGTCGGCCTTGTCGATGCCGGCCCGCTTCAGCGGCTCGTGGATCTGGTCGGGGTCGCCCCAGCCGGCGTTGCCGGCGTCCAGGTAGACGCGGGTGTTCTTCAGCGCCGTCAGCTTGTCCACCGCGCCGCTGAGCAGGTCGTAGCGCTCCTCGTGGAACTGCTGCGGGGTGCAGCCGTCCACCAGGTGCAGCACGGCGTCGGGCTCCAGGATCACCGTGGCCGGACGGTCGCCGATGCCCTTGGCCACCTCGTCGACGAAGGCCCGGTAGGCGTCGCCGTCGGCGGCGCCGCCCTGCGAGTACTGGCCGCAGTCGCGGTGCGGGATGTTGTACAGCACCAGCAGCGCGGTGCGGCCCGCCTGGTCGGCGGCCTCGGTGTAGCCGCGGGCCTGCTCCTGAGGGTTCTCCGGGCTGATCCACTCGGCGACCGGCTGCTCGGCGATCTTCCGTATCTGCTCCGCCTCGCTCTTCTTGCCGTCCTTGATCAGCTCGGCGACCTTGCGGGCGGCGAGACCGTCCGGATTGACCCAGAACGGGGTGGATTCCTTCGGCTGCTGCGTGATCTCCGCGCCGGCCGCGTCCGGACCCTTGCCGCTGTCGCCGTCCGACGAGGAACACCCCGTCATCAGCAGTGCCGCCCCCAGCACCACTGCGGACGCCCGCCTCCCGGCGAACGCCCCGACCCCCCTGTTGCCGTACATCCAACCCCCCTCGGGTGGACTCGTATCAAGTCGATGAGCCTCAATCCTGACATACGTCTCGTGACGCCCACGCGGTTGCGCCCATGCTTGTCCACCAGCCGTTACGGGCCGCCCGGAAACCCGGCGAAGGGCAGGTCGGAGGCCTGCGGGGTGTGAGTCAATGGAGCAGCCCGTGACGCCCGCCCGGGGGGTCGCCCCGCGCCCGTCCGCCACCCGTCACCGCCCCGGGGACCGTCCGCCCGTCACCGACCGAGGGAGCAGCAGCCGTGCCTCGAACCCCCGCCGCCGGACACCGCCCGCGCGCCCTGCTCGCCATGCACGGCCATCTCGCGGCCCGGCTTTTCGACAAGGACACGCTGCACCGCCTGACCGAACTCACCGAGCTCGACCCGGATCTGGTCGTGGACGACTTCACCACCCCCGCGGCCGAGCGGGCGCTGCGCGAGACCGAGGTGATCGTCAGCTGCTGGGGCTGCCCTCCGCTGACGCAGGACGTGCTCGACCGCGCGCCCCGGCTGCGGGCCGTCGTGCACGCCGCCGGATCGGTCAAGCAGCACATCACCGAGGCCTGCTGGCGCCGCGGCATCCAGGTCTCCTCCGCGGCCTGGGCCAACGCCCTGCCGGTCGCCGAGTACACGGTCGCCTTCGTCCTCCTCTCCGGCAAGCAGGTGCTGCGCGTGCGCGAGGACTATCGCGCCCGGCGCGCCGCCCACGACTGGGGGGCGGACTGCGCCGGCGCCGGCAACTACCGCAGAGCCGTGGGCATCGTCGGCGCCTCCCGGATCGGCCGCCGCGTCCTGGAGCTGCTCCGCCCCTACGACCTGGAGCTGCTGCTGCACGACCCGTATCTGCCGCCGGGCGAGGCCGAACGGCTGGGCGCGACGGCGGTGGAGCTGGACGAACTGTGCGCCCGCAGCGACGTGGTGAGCGTGCACGCACCCGAACTGCCGTCCACCCGCCATCTGTTGAACCGCGAGCGGCTGGCGCTGATGCGCACCGGGGCCACGCTGATCAACACCTCGCGCGGCTCGCTGATCGACCAGCGGGCGCTCACCGAGGAACTGGTCACGGGCCGGCTCTCCGCCGTCCTCGACGTCACCGAGCCCGAGGTACTGCCGCCCGACTCCCCGCTCTACGACCTGCCCAATGTGGTGCTCACCCCGCACGTCGCCGGCTCCCTCGGCAACGAGCTGCACCGGCTGGCGGCGGCCGCCGCGGACGAGGTGGAGCGCTGTGTCACGGGGCGGCCGTTCGCCCATCCGGTGACGGAGGAGGAGTGGGGACGCTCGGCCTGACCGGGGTGGTGCCCCGGGAGGCCGAGCGTCGGAGCGGTGCGGGAGTGCGGGGCGCTCCGGCGGGTGGGTCAGCCGGTGGCGCCGGTCAGGTAGGCCGAGGCGATGGCGCGGGGCTCGCAGCGGTCGACGGGCTCGTCGGCGGGGCCGGCGCAGGTGACCAGGTGCAGCCCGGCCCGCTCGCCGCTGCCCGGCGCGGACACCGGGAGGGCGTCGGCCCGGGCGCTGTCGAGCACCCGTACGGACACCACGGTGAACTCGGCGACGCCGCCGTCCGCGCGGGCCACGCGGAGCTGCTGACCGCGCTCGAGGGTGCTCACCTCGGTCCGCCCCAGCAGCAGGGCCGTGCCGGAGGCGCCCGGCGTGACCCCGTCCCGATACCAGGCGATCATGCCGGGACGGTCGGCGGCGGGTGACGGGGTGAGTGTGCCCCGGTCGTCCAGCCCGCGGGCCACCACCGGTGCCTCCACGCCGAGGACGGGGATGTCCAGCCGCAGCGGGGCCGCCTCGGCGAGCGGCCGGTGGGCGGGAGGCAGGTCCGTCTCGGGCGGGCGTCCGGCCGCCGCCATGTCGCCGGTGGCCGCCCCGGTCAGGCCGGGCGGCAGGGCACCGGCCTCACGCCCCCACAGCCACAGCCCGAGCAGCAGTACCGTCCAGGCGACACCGGAGAGCAGGCGCCCGGTGCCGCCGCGTTCTCGTCCGGCCATGGTCAGCTCGTCCCCCGTCGCCGGCGCAGATGCCGTCCGCGCACCGCCGCCGCTGCCGCGGCGCCGACCCCCATGAGGGCCAGTCCGAGCACGACCTGGGCCGTGCCGGGACCCTCCGCACGGGCGTCGGAGGCGGCGAGGGTGAGCGCGGCGAGAAGGAGGGCGCTGGTACAGACAGTGAGACGCTGGGAACGCATCGTGAACCTCCTGTCACGGGGAGCGTCCCCCGCCCACCCCGGCCACGCATCCCCGGTACGGGCCGATTGCTCCGTACGGGTGAGGATCGGGCCGGTCCGTCCGGCGGCGCCGGTTCCTCAGACCAGGTCGACGATGTCCGCGATGGAGTCGACGACCTTCGACGGCCGGTACGGGTAGTTCTCCACCTGGTCGGGGCTGGTCAGGCCGGTGAGCACCAGGAAGGTCTGCATCCCGGCCTCCATGCCGGCCAGGACGTCGGTGTCCATCCGGTCGCCGATCATCGCGCTGCTCTCCGAGTGCGCCCCGATGACGTTCAGTCCGGTGCGCATCATCAGCGGGTTCGGCTTGCCCGCGAAGTACGGCTGCTTGCCGGTGGCCTTGGTGATCAGGGCGGCCACCGCCCCGGTCGCCGGCAGGGGACCCTCGGTGGAGGGGCCGGTCTCGTCGGGGTTGGTGCAGATGAAGCGGGCGCCGCCGTTGATGAGCCGCACGGCCTTGGTCATGGCCTCGAAGGAGTAGGTGCGGGTCTCGCCGAGGACGACGTAGTCCGGCTCGTGGTCGGTGAGAACGTACCCGATGTCGTGCAGCGCGGTGGTCAGACCGGCCTCGCCGATCACATACGCGGAGCCGTTGGGCCGCTGGTCGTCGAGGAACTTGGCCGTGGCGAGGGCGGAGGTCCAGATGTTCTCCAGCGGCACCTCGAGGCCCATGCGGCGCAGCCGGGCGTGCAGGTCGCGCGGGGTGTAGATCGAGTTGTTGGTGAGCACCAGGAAGGGCTTGCCGGACTCCCGGAGCTTCTTCAGGAAGGCGTCGGCGCCCGGGATGGGCACTCCCTCGTGGATGAGGACGCCGTCCATGTCGGTGAGCCACGATTCGATGGGCTTGCGATCTGCCATGTGCTTCGTACTCCCTGGCGGCGTTGGGGACACGGGCGGGGCGCCGGAACCACGGCGTACCGACGCACCCAGGGTAGTCAGGACCGGGTCTCACGGACCCGGTCGATCTCCTGGGTACCAGTTGCCGCTGCTCGTATGACGGCTCCCTGTACTTCCGCTTGCCGCGGGGCCGACGGCGGCTGACGGGCCTGCCGCGGGACGGCCGGCCTCGTTCTCGGCTGGGCGGCGGTCGTCGTCCTCTCCGGGTCAGCGGCGGCCGGGGAGGCGGCGGGCGAGCAGCACGGCCCCGGTGCCGGCGAGGACGAGGAGCGCGGCGCCCGCCAGGGCGAGCATGGTCCTGCCGCGTCCGGTGCGGGCGAGTTCGTCGGCGAAGGGGATCCGGTCGAAGGGGGGCGGGGGTGTGGGGGTGGAGGTGGCGGCGGAGGTGGCCGCTCCGGCGGACGCGGTGTCGGCGGGTCGTCCGGTCTCGGCGGGCCCTGCGGGCTCGCGGGGTGCACCGGTTGCGTCGGCGGAGGCGGCCGGCCGCTCGGACGCCCCGGAGTCGCCGGTCTCCCCGGGCGGCCGCGGGGTGGCCGGCTCCCTCCCGGCGATGCGGAAGCGGTAGTCGTTCGACTGCCCGACCCACTCCCCGTCCTGTCCCCTGCGCTGGACCACGGCCGCGTTGGCGGTGACCTCGTTGGCGACGGCGCCGGAGGTGATGGCGAGGCGCAGCCGTACGTCGACCGTCCGGTCGGGGCGCACGGTGAACCCGCGGAAGCCGCCGCGGTCGTCGGCGAGTGCGCCGATCAGCTCGTCCTCCTCCGTGCGCACGAACCGCACGGGGTGCGGGCGGCCCTTGTCGTCGTGGAACTCCATCACCGTCTGCGCGGGTCGCAGGGCGTGTGCCTCGTCGACGAGCACGATCACCGGGTGGATGTGCGTGCAGGTGCGGTCGGTGGTGTTGGTGAGGCTCAGCCGCCAGGTCCCGTGGCCGCCCCCGGCGGTGTAGCTGCGGGGTCCGCCGTGCAGGCGCGTGGTCAGCGGGAAGCCGCGCTCGTCGTCGCCGGCACAGCTGGGCAGCGGGGCGAGCGGTGCCGCCTGCGCCGGGGTGGAGAGGGCCGGCGCGGCGGTCGCGAGGGTGACGAGCAGGGCGGCGGTCGCCGCCGGACGGAAGGGCAGGGCCGTGGGCGGTCGCATGAACACATGACCATGCCGGTCGGGCGGCTCCCCGCACACCGCCATCCGGTGCACCCGCCCCGAACGCCCGGGCAACTCCGCCCGCTCGGAGCACATGACGGCTCTCGGGTGGACAGGACGGGTCGGGCCCGCCCGGGACCCCGTCGGCTACGCGGGGCCCGTCTCTCCGGCGCCCCGCCCGAAGACCGGCGCCAGGACCAACTGGGCCGCGCCCTCCGCGACCTCGCGCTCCCCGCCGGGCGCGACCCGCACCGGTACGCCACCCGCAGGCCCGCCTTCCCGCCGGGCGCGGGCGTCGAGGACGGCGCCGACCCCGCGCAGGAACGCCTCGGGCGCCGCGGTGACCGTACGGCCGCCGAGCAGCACCAGGTCGATGTCGAGCAGCCCCACCAGGTTGGCGGCGCCCGCGCCGAGCACCCGGGCCGCCTCGTCGAGATCACCGGCCGCCACGGCGTTCAGGCACAGCGCCTCGATGCACCCGCGGTCGCCGCAGCCGCAGGGCGGTCCGTCCAGCTGGATGACCTGGTGCCCGAACTCGCCGGCGCCGGTGCGCGTCCCGCGGTGCACCCGGCCGCCGAGCACCAGTCCCGCGCCGAGCCCGGTGCCGAGGTGCAGGTAGGCGAAGGACCGGGGGCCCTCGCCATCGCCCTCCGGGGCTCCCACAGAGGTGCTGAGGGCAAGCCCGAGGGCCGCCGCGTTGGTGTCCTTGTCGAGGACGACGGGTATGCCGAGCCGGCGCGCCAGCGCGTCCCGCAGCGGGAAACCGTCCCATTCGGGGAAGCCGGTGACGCGGTGCAGTACGCCCCTGGCGTGGTCGAGAGGGCCGGGGAGCGCGACACCGGCGCCGAGCAGCGAGGGCACCCCGGCCAGAGTGCCGTCCGCCGGTCGCAGCACGTCCGTGACCAGTGCGGTCGTCGCCTGTGCCACACCGTTCAGCACGGGCTCCGCGCCCGCCCCCAGGTCCAGCGGGGAGCGGTGCTCCCCCACCACGGTGCCGTTGAAGTCGACCAGCACGGCCCGCAGTTCGTCCCGGTCCAGGTGGACACCGAGCGCGTGCGCCGCCTCCGGCACCAGGCGCAGCACGGTGCGCGGCTTGCCGCCGGTGGAGGCGCGGCGCCCGGCCTCGACGGCGAGGCCCTCCTGCCGCAGCCGGGCGGTGATCTTGCTGACCGCCTGCGGGGTGAGCCCGGTCCGCTCGGCGAGCTCCAGCCGGCTGATGCCCGCGGCACCGGCGGTGCGCAGCAGGTCGAGCACGAGGGCGCTGTTGTGGCTGCGCAGACCCAGCAGATTGACCCCGCCCCCGCCCGGACCACCGGGACCGACGGGACCGCCCGTACCGACGGCACCACCCGGACCGGCGGGACCGCCTGGGCCGGCGGGAGCGCCCGGACCGGCGGGGGCGTCCGGGCCCGCCGCCCCTCCCGGCCCCGCCGAGCCTCCCGGATCCGCCGAACCCGCCGGCCCGGCGCCCGTACCGCTTCCCGGCATCCCGTCGCCGTCGGCCGCACCACGGCCCACGCCCGCGTCCCCGTCGATCGCCCTGTTCACGCTCCCCATTCTCCCCCGCGCTTGCACTTTGGCAACAGCGTTGCGAAAGTGGAGTCATGACTGGCCCCACCACTGGCACCGGCACTCCCCTCCGCGTCGGCCTCATCGGCTACGGCCTCGCGGGCTCCGTGTTCCACGCCCCGCTGATCGCCGCCACCGAGGGCCTCGCGCTCGACACGGTGGTCACCTCGAACCCGGAGCGGCAGCGGCAGGCCCGCGCCGAGTACCCGGACGTCCGCGTCGCCGCCACCCCGGACGAGCTGTTCGCCCGCGCCGACGAGCTGGACCTGCTGGTCGTCGCCTCCCCGAACAAGACCCACGTCCCGCTGGCCACCGCCGCCCTGAAGGCCGGCCTGCCGGTCGTCGTCGACAAGCCGCTGGCCGCCACGGCGGCCGAGGCCCGGGAACTGGCGCGGTTCGCCGAGGAGCGCGGCCTGCTCCTGTCGGTCTTCCAGAACCGCCGCTGGGACAACGACTTCCTCACCCTGCGCAAGCTGATCGGCGAGGGCGAGCTGGGCGACGTCTACCGCTTCGAGTCCCGCTTCGAGCGGTGGCGCCCGCAGCTCAAGGGCGGCTGGCGGGAGTCCGGCGACCCGGCGGAGATCGGCGGCCTGCTCTACGACCTCGGCAGCCATGTCGTCGACCAGGCGCTGGTCCTCTTCGGCCCGGTGACCACCGTGTACGCCGAGACCGACGTCCGCCGCGAGGGCGCGGCGACCGACGACGACACCTTCATCGCGCTCACGCACGAGAACGGCGTCCGCTCCCACCTGTACGTCTCGGCGACCGCCGCCCAGCTCGGCCCGCGCTTCCGCGTCCTGGGCTCGAAGGCCGGCTACGTCAAGTACGGCCTGGACCCGCAGGAGGCAGCCCTGCGCGACGGGCTGCGCCCCGGCACGGACGCGCCGTGGGGCGTGGAGCCGGAGGAGCTGTGGGGCAGGGTCGGCGCCGGCGAGTCCCCGGTGACCGGCGGCGGCCGCCCCGAGCCGAGCCTGCCCGGCGACTACCCCGCCTACTATGCGGCCGTGGCGAAGGCCCTCACGGCCGGCGGACCCAACCCGGTGACCGCGCTTCAGGCGGCCGACGCGCTCGACGTACTGGAGGCGGCCCGCCGTTCGGCACTCGAGAAGGTGACGGTGACGCTGTGACGCACGACCCCGAGCTCACCCCGAAGTTCCACCCGGAGCTGACCCCGAGCGTGGAGGAGCTGGAGGCGCAGGAACGGCGCCTGGTGTTCCAGCAGTTCACCCACGACGACGCCTGGGAGCTGGGCTCCCTGCTGGTGGAGATGGCCCGCGAGCGGCAGGCTCCGGTCGCCATCGACATCCACCGCGCGGGCCAGCAGCTGTTCCACGCCGCGCTGCCGGGCTCCACGCCCGACAACGACGCCTGGATCGCGCGCAAGCGCCGCGTGGTCGAACGCTACGGCTCCTCGTCCTACCTGGTCGGCGCCCGCCACCGGGCCAAGGGCACCACGTTCGAGGAGTCCTCCCGGCTCGACCCCGACGCCTACGCGGCGCACGGCGGCTCCTTCCCGGTCAACGTCGAGGGCGTCGGCGTCATCGGCGCGGTCACCGTCTCGGGCCTGCCCCAGCTCCAGGACCACCGCTTCGTGGTGGAGGCGCTGGAGCACTTCCTGACCAAGCGCTGAACCCTGCGTACGTACCGGCGGCCGGCCTCCCGCACACCCCGGCAGCCGACCCCCGTACGTCCCGCGTACCTCCAGGCAGCCGGCCTCCGCCTCCCGTACGTCCCGCGTACCTCCAGGCAGCCGGCCTCCCGTACGTCCCGGCTCCTGGACCCCGTACATCCGGGCGGATGGAGGGCCCCTCGCCGTGGTGCGTCACACGGCGAGGGGCCCTTCGCTCACCCGGTTCCGGTGTCCGGGGATCCGGGTGTCCTGATCAGACGCCCGCGATCGACTGGATCCAGGAGCGGTACGCCGTCACGTTGGTGTAGGCGGTCGTGGTCTGCCGGTCGCTGGTGGAGGCGACGCCCACCTGGATGCCACCCGCCATCATCGGGCCGCCGGAGTCGCCGCCAGCCGTGATGCCGTTGCCGCGGCGGGCGCAGATCGCGGAACCGCCGTAGGCGTCACCGCACGCGCCGGTGACCGTGACATCGGCGACCTTCAGGTACTGGGACTGGCAGTTGATCTCCGAGCCGCACCGGGAGGTGGCGCCCCAGCCGTACACCTGCACGGTCTGACCGACCGTCACCGAGCCGGGCTGCCCGAGCCGCGCGTAGGTCGTGGAGACGGACCGGTCGAGCCGGACGAGGGCGAGGTCCGCGCTGTGGGTGTAGGTCTGCACACCGTTGGCCACGACGCCGCCGCTGTACTGGTCCAGGCTGCCGATGCGGAACGACAGTCCGCCGCCGCTGACGCAGTGCTTGGCGGTGAGGATCCAGGTCGGCGCGATGATGGTGGCGGAGCAGGTCTCCGTGCCGTTGGAGAACAGCCGCGCGGCCCAGGGGCCGCTGCTCGCGTACCCGCCGCCGATGATGGGCTGCGGCCCCTTGGTGGACGGAGGCACGGGGGCCTCGGCCGCGCTCGCGGTGGGGACCAGCAGTGCGAAGACGGAGACGACTGCTGCGAGAAGAGCGGGAACGAGCCTTGATATACGCAAGGTTCCTCGATTCGGAAAGCGCGCCCTGCGGGCGCGGGTGTGTGGGGGATCGACGGCCCGGACTTCCGCCCGGGGGCCGCCGCCGCTGCCGCGAACTCCCGCCCGTGAAACGGGAGTTCGCCACAGCCATCCACAGAATTCCGGAGGAACCGGCCGACGGGGTACTCACACTTGGCGATAGCGCGGCGCTATAAGCGCCGTTTCGGAAACAGGCGCCCGTCGGGGGTGCGCGTCAGGCGGCCTTCAGCTCCTGCCGCTGCCGCCCCAGCCCCTCGACCTCCAGCTCGACCACATCGCCGGCCCGGAGGTACGGCTTCGGCTCCGGGCGGCCCATCGCCACCCCCGCCGGCGTCCCCGTGTTGATGACGTCCCCGGGGTACAGGGTCATGAACTGGCTGACGTACCGCACGACCTCACCCACCGGGAAGATCTGCTCGGCCGTCGAACCGTCCTGCTTCAGCTCCCCGTTGACCCACAGCCGCAGCCTCAGGTTCTGCGGGTCGGGCACCTCGTCCGCCGTCACCAGCCAGGGCCCCAGGGGGTTGAACGTCTCGCAGTTCTTCCCTTTGTCCCAGGTCCCGCCCCGCTCGATCTGGAACTCCCGCTCGGACACGTCGTGCGACACGGCGTACCCGGCGACCTGCGCCAGCCCCTCCTCGGCCGACTCCAGATAGCGCGCCGTGCGCCCGATCACGACCGCCAGCTCGACCTCCCAGTCGGTCTTGACCGACCCGCGCGGCACCAGCACCGTGTCCTGCGGTCCGACGACCGTGTCCGGCGCCTTGAGGAAGATCACCGGCTCGGCGGGCGGCTCGGCCCCCGTCTCCTTCGCATGGTCGAAGTAGTTCAGCCCGATGCACACGACCTTGCCGATCCGCGCCACCGGCGGGCCGATCCTGAGCCCCGTCCCGTCCAGCGCGGGCAGCTCACCACGGTCGGCGGCGGCCCGGATCCGGCCGAGCGCCGCCTCGTCGGCGAGCAGCGCCCCGTCGATGTCCGCGACCAGACCCGACAGGTCCCGCAGGACTCCCTCGGCGTCGAGCAGCGCGGGTCGCTCCTGGCCCGCCGTACCGACTCGCAGCAGCTTCATGACAGACGTCTCCCTCGATCGCGGGCGCCCGCCCGATGCTGGCGATCGGTGCGGCGAGCCGCAGCAATCGGAGGACTGGTGCGATCCTCCAAGAGCACTGTCCACTCCGCAAGACCCCGTTCACGTACTGGACCGCGCCCGCGGAGACCCGCTCAGCGGTTCAGCGGTACAGCACGGCCCGCTCCGCCAGGCTCTGGGTCCGCCGGCCACCGTTCGCCCCCTGGCCAGCCGCCCTCTCACGTCACCACCCCGTCGGCAGTACGGTGTCCCCCATGCGCCCCGACATGCCTGCCGAGAACGTCGACCACACCGCCGAGGCGGCACGCCTGGAGCGGACCGCCGATCTCTACCCCGAGGACGCCGAGTCCCTGCTGCTGCGGGCCGCCGCCCACCGCGAGCTCTCCGGCGACCGCCCCGCCGCCACGGCCCTCTACGACCGCCTGCTGGCCTCCGGCACCCCGCTGGACAACCCGCACCTGGTCCGCGCCCTGAAGGCCTCCAACCTGTGGGAGTACGGGCACGAGGCGGAGGCGCGCGCCATCATCGAGGGCATCCGCACGGCCGCCCCGCGCGACCCGGCCCCCTGGGTGATCGTCGCGGAGGCCCTGGAGGCCCACGACGAGCTGGAGCAGGCCCACGAGACGTTCACCGAGGCGGTACGCCTCCTGCTGGCCGACGCCCCGGCGACTCCGCCGAGGCCCACGCACCCTCTTCTCTTCGGCAGGCACCGGGTCCGCCGGATGCTGGGCGCCGACCACGACGAGTGGGACGCCCTCGCGGACTCCGTCCACACCCTGCCGATCAGCCTGGACGAGCTCCACGACCCCAAGCGCGTATGGTCCCTCGGCTCGGAGAACCCGGCGGAGCTGGAGGCGGAGCTCATCCGCCTGCGCGCGGAACTCGGCGCCTACCGCGAGGCCCTGTCCCGCCCCTTCCCCGTGGCCGTCCTGCACTGGCCGGCACCGGAACTGGCGGAACTCCTCGAGGCGTATCCCTCCCTGGCCGAGGAGTACCCCTCCCACGAGGCGCACCTGGCGACCATAGAGTCCGCCCTGCGGGAACTGGCCTCCTCGGGCACCGGCAACCTGGGCATCGTCACCGGCACGGTCCCCTCCTACGAGGCGTTCGCCGCCGCGGAGGGCGCGTCCCCGGCGGACGCGACGCTCCTCCCCCAGTACGCGACGACCCTGGCGGCCCGGGGCCGCGCGGTCGCCTGGCCCCCGGACCCGGGCGCCCCCTGCTGGTGCGGCTCCTCAGCCCCGTACGAGACCTGCCACGGCACCCCGGCCTGACCGGGGCCTGCTCGGCTCGGGCGCTCCCGAGATGCACAGCCGCCCGGAACGGCAAAACTGAACATATGACCACCAAAGCACTCCTGGAGGGTGGCCCGGACGACCTAGCAGGCAAGGTCGTCCCGATCACTCCCCCCGGCCAGGAACTCAAGATCCCCCACCTGGGCGGCTACGAGCACTACAAGGTCACGACCCGCCACGCCCAGACCGAGGAGGGAGACGCAACGGTCTACGAGTGGTGGGAACGGACGGAGGTGGCCGAGTAGGCACCCTCGGAACCGAGACACGACGACGCCCGTTCACCGGTACGACGTGGACGGGCGTCACTCATGACCAGGTGACGGCCGCCGTCAGCCCCTGGAAAGGCCGGCGCGAGCCTCCGTGCCGGGGATCCGCGGATCCGGAACGACGGATTTCACTTCGTGCAATCCCCCTGACTCGCCACACCTACCGCACGATATCGTCACATCCGATCAGTTGGACTGGCATGCCGTGCGTCTCGTGGCATGTCCCGGCGAGCGAGGAACACCTGGATGCCGCTGCACCAGCCGCCTTCGGCATGGCAGTTCGAAGTACCCACGACCGGCAGCAAGCAGCTTCCTCCGGCGGCACGGTCATTCGAGTCCCTCACACATCAGGGGTACGGCTTCGAGGCGGCCATCGCCGACCTGATCGACAACTCGATCGACGCCGGAGCCCACAACGTCGTGGTGAGCTTCCTCCGGGACACCGGTGAGCACGGCGGACGCGACCGCCTCGTCAGCCTGCTGGTCATCGACGACGGTCAGGGCATGGACGAGGCGGGCCTCGACACCGCGATGACGGTCGGGGGTCAGGAGACGTACTCGGCCGGGGCGCTGGGGCGTTTCGGCGCCGGTCTCAAAGCCGCCTCGCTCTCCCACGCGGACTCGCTCACCCTAATCAGCCGGACCAAGCGCAGCCCCTCGGCGGGCCGGCGCTGGCTCACGGCCCGCGCGCAGGCCGACTTCACCTGCGACATCGTCGATTCGGGGTACTGCCAGAATCTGGTCGACCGCTACGACGGGATCATCGGCTGGCACGGCACGATCGTGCGCTGGGACCAGGTCCGCGCGTTCGAGACCATCACCGCCGGACAGACCGACCGCTACCTCAACGACGCGATCGAACGGCTCGAGACCCACCTCGGGCTCTACCTCCACCGTTTCCTCGCCCGCGACGACTTCCACGTGGACATCGTGGTGGAGGACGTCCACACCCGTGAGGAGCTGGACCACCGGGGCGTGGAGCCCATCGACCCCTTCGGCTACCGGGTCACGGGCCGCCCCGGCTACCCGCGAGAGTACGTCGCACCGGTCGAGGGCGTCGGCGACATCACGCTCACCGCACACATATGGCCGCCCAAGTCGCCGCTGGTCGCCTTCCGGGGCATCGGCCCGCTCGCCGAACGCCAGGGCTTCTACCTCTACCGCAACGACCGGCTCGTCCAGGCCGGCGGCTGGAACGACACCCGCAGCGCGGAGGGCCACCTCGCTCTGGCCCGGATCGCCGTCGACCTGCCGCCCGAGCCCAACGACGTGTTCGCCCTGACGGTGAAGAAGGACGGCGTCCAGGTCACGCCGGCGTTCGCCCGCGGGCTGGAGAAGGCCACCGTCCCCGGCACCGGGCACACCTTCGCCGAGTACCTGCACGAGGCCGAGGCCACCTACCGCGAGGCGGCCAAGCGGCGCACCGAGGTCAGGCGTCCCTCGGCCGTCCCGCCCGGCAAGGGCATCGACCCGAAGCTGAAGCGGACCCTGCGGGACGAACTGCCGCAGCTGGAGGGCGCCGACCCCATCACCTTCACCTGGGCCAGGCTCGACGTGCCGCCCGGTGTCGACTCCGCCGACCTGCTGTTCACCATCGACCACAAGGAACGCACGGTCATCCTGAACAAGGACTACCGGCACGCCTTCAACGGCGGGCGCCGCGGCGGTTCAAACGACGCCCCGGTCCTCAAGAGCATGCTCTATCTGATGCTCAACGAGATCTTCCAGAAGGAGCGGGTCTCGGCCAACCAGACCGACAAGATCGCGCTGTGGAACAGCGTGCTCGTCTCCGCGGTACGAGCCGAACTGGCCCGTACAGAGGGCTGACAGCCCCTCTCCCCCAGGCAACGTCCCGTACTTCCAGAGAGGCGCACACCGCTGTGACCGCCGAGACCCGCCCCGCGGCCGACCACCTCGCCGACCTCCACGGTGAGATTCTCGACTCGATGAGCCGGAGAGGCCCGCGGCACTTCGCCAAGCTCGCCTTCGCCCTCTCCGACTCCGACGAGCCGGCGGACACGGACCTGTCCGTCTTCCGCGACCGTCTCCTTGCCGCGGACCCCGGCGACGAGCTGCTCGTCCTGTGGCGCCGCCGGCTCACGGCCTGGGACTTCGAGGAGTCCCCTGCATGGTCGTCGACCGCCCCTCGCACCCGCGAGCGCCGCTCGGAGGTCTACGACAAGCTCGCGTTCGGCCCCGACCTGCGCAAGGCGCTGGACGCAGCTGTCCCGATCCACACCGAACCCGGCCCCGTCACCATCAGCCGCGAGTTCGAGCCCTGGTACAGCCGGGAACTGGCGGCGAACCGCTCCTTCTACTGGACCTCGTACGAGCGCCTGCTGCGCCGCAAGGGCTGGAGCGACGCGGCGGTCACCGGCCTGGACGAGGCCGCGCACGCGGTGGTGGAGCGGCTCGCCGACCCCACCCGCGAGGAGCCGTACGGCGCACGCGGTCTGGTGGTCGGCTACGTCCAGTCCGGCAAGACGGCCAACTTCACCGGCGTCATCGCGAAGGCCATCGACGCGGGCTACCGCCTGGTGATCGTCCTCGGCGGCACCCTGAACCTGCTCCGCGGCCAGACCCAGCGGCGTCTCGACATGGAACTGATCGGCCAGGAGAACATCCTGGGCGCCGCCGACCCGAACGACCCCGACGCCCTGGTCGGCATCGACTACCAGGACGACGAGGACTGGCCCGAGAAGTTCGTCTCGTTCGGTGCCCGTCCCTCCCTGCTGGGCGCCTTCGACATCGAGCGTCTGACCTCGCGCGACCGTGACTACATGGCCCTCGAACGCGGCATCAGCGCCCTGGAGTTCGAGAAGCCCGACCGCACCCGCCCGCTCCACGACCCGGCGAATCTGCACGCGGCCCGGGCCCGCATCATGGTCGTGAAGAAGAACAAGAGCGTGCTGGAGAAGCTGGTCAAGGACCTCAAGAAGATCGGTCCGATCCTCGCTGAGATCCCGACTCTGATCATCGACGACGAGTCCGACCAGGCCTCGGTGAACACCACCGACCCGAAGAAGTGGGAGGCCGGCACGGTCACCCGCACCGCCATCAACGGCCAGATAAGCAAGCTGCTGAAGCTCCTGCCCCGTGCCCAGTACGTGGGCTACACGGCAACCCCCTTCGCCAACGTCTTCATCGACCCGGGCGACGAGGAAGACCTCTTCCCGCGCGACTTCCTCATCTCCCTCCCCCGTCCCGACGGCTACATGGGCGTCCAGGACTTCCACGACCTGGACAGCGCCGACGGCGAGGGCGAGGCCGAGAAGCGGCACGTCCGGGGCATCTACGAATCGACCGGTGACCGCCTCCAGGAGGCCCTGGACGCCTTCGTCCTCACGGGCGCGCTGAAGCTGTACCGCGCCACCCACGGTGTCCCCGAGGGGCCGTTCCGCCACCACACTATGCTCGTGCACGAATCGGTGCGCATGGCCGAGCACGCCGCGCTCGCTCTGCGCATCAGCAACATGTGGCACAACGCCGCCTACACCGGCCCGGACGGCCACGCGCGCCTGTCGGCCCTCTTCGACAAGGACTTCCGGTCGTTCGCGGACAGCTCCCTGCCCACACCGACCACGTACGCCGAACTCAAGCCGCATGTCGCGCGAGCTCACCAGCTCATCAGCCGGGGCGGCAGCCCGGTCATCGTCGTCAACGGCGACAGCGAACGCGACTACGCCCAGCCCGACCTGGACTTCGACCGCACCCCGAACGTCTGGAAGATCCTGGTCGGCGGCACGAAGCTGTCGCGCGGCTTCACGGTCGAGGGCCTGACGGTCTCCTACTACCGCCGGACGACACAGCAGGCCGACACCCTGATGCAGATGGGCCGCTGGTTCGGCTTCCGCCCCGGCTACCGCGATCTGGTACGCCTCTACATCGGCCGCGAGGAACAACTCGGCCGGGGCCGCAACGCCAAGACGGTCGATCTCTACGAGGCCTTCGAGGCCATCTGCCGCGACGAGGAGCTCTTCCGCGCCGAACTCGCCCGCTACGCCCCCATGGTGGACGGCCGCCCGCAGGTCACCCCGGCCCAGATTCCGCCGCTGGTGGCCCAGCACCTGCCGTGGGTGAGACCGTCGGCCCGGAACAAGATGTTCAACGCGGAGCTGGTGGAGGTGCGGTCGCCCGGGACCTGGGTCGAGCCGACCGCCCACCCGGAGACGTCCGAGGAGTTGGCCCACAACACGGCGTCCTGGGAGCCGGTGCTCGCCGCACTGGGACGTGATCCGGTGACCCTCGCGGTCGGAGACGGCCCGGCGTACGAGGCTCGGGTGGGAACGATCTCGCACGAGACGCTGACCACGGTGCTCTGCGCACTGCGCTGGTCGGCGCCGAGCCAGTTCTCGCCCCACCTGGAATTCCTGCTGGGCGCCGCGCAAGGAGCCACGAAGATCGACGACTGGCTCGTGATCACCCCGCTGCAGACGTCCGCCCGGCGCGTGGAGGCGCGCATCCTGGGGCACGGTCCCTTCACCCCGGCGAGGCGGAACCGGCGACGGGGTCCGCTGTTCGGCGCGCTCAGCGAGCCCAAGCACCGTGACGTCGCGCTGCGCGTGGCGGGGGCTCTGGAGACGGCCGGGAACGCGGCCGTCGAGGGGTACGTCCGCTCGGGCCGTGGCGCGCTCCTGCTGTACCCGGTGGTCGAGTCCGAGCCGCGTCTCGGTCCCGACGGGACGATCGCTCCCGGTGACGTCGTGATGGCCTTCTCGTACGTGGCCCCGCGGTCATCGGTGGGTACCGGGCGCCCGCTGGTCCGGTTCCGGACGATCGACAAGAGCCGGCAGGATGCGGTGGTCATCGACCGAGCCGACGTACGCCCCTGAGGCTTGACACCATTGAACACCGTGAGGCCCTCGTCCCCCGACGTCTCCGCGCGCATGTCCCGCCAGGCCAGCAAGGACACCAGTGCCGAACTGGCCGTACGACGCCTGCTGCATGCGGCGGGCCTGCGCTATCGCGTGGAGTACCCGGTGCCGGGCATGGCGCGGCGTCGTATCGACATCGCCTTCACGCGGGCGAAGGTGGCGGTGCTGATCGACGGGTGTTTCTGGCACGGGTGTCCCCTGCACGCTACGTGGCCGAAACAGAACGCCGAGTGGTGGCGAGCCAAGTTGGATCGGAACATGGCGCGCGATCGTGAGACCACCGAGCATCTGACCGCGCAGGGGTGGACGGTGTTGCGGTTCTGGGAGCACGAGGCTCCTGAGGAGGTGGCCGTACAGGTGCGGACCGCCGTGGCACGGCGTCTGGCGGAGAAGGGGCGGGGGCACCGGAAGTGGGCGGACTGACCTTCATGGACGTGTGCTCCGGTGCGGGTGGCCTCGCCCTGGGGCTGGAGCGGGCCGGCTTCGAGCCACGTCTGTTGTTGGACGACGACGAACTCACGGTGGAGACGCTGCGCCTCAATCGGCCGCGCTGGAACGTGCTCCACGCCGATCTCGTGGACTTCGACCCGGTCGAGCACCCCGAGAGCTATGACGTGGACCTTCTCTCGGCGGGTCTGCCACGGGTGCGGTCCAGCGCCACCGTGGGACGGGCGGACTCGCAGACCGAACTGCGCCTGTTGAGAGCCACGATCCTCCTGGTGCACGCGATCAAACCGCGGGCGGTGCTCATCGAGAACGTCCCCGAGCTCGCTCACGCCGAGGAGTACCGGCCGTTCCGGGATTACGCCCGAGCGGAGCTCGTCCATCTGGGATACGCGTTCAGCTGGTTCGTGGTGAACGCCGTCGACTTCGGCGTGCCGCAGAACCGCAAGCAGGGCGTCCTGGTGGCCGTCGAGCGGAGCCGAGCCCACGCCTTCCGGCCACCCGCTCCCACGGTGCGAGAGCCGAGGACGGTCGGTGCCGTCCTCGGGCCGTCCATGGCCGCACGCGGATGGCGGGACGCCGCCCGCTGGGCCGCTCAGGCCGACGAACCGGCTCCGACTCTGGTCGGAGGCTCGAAGAACCGCGGCGGCGCCGACCTGGGGCCGACCGGCGCCAAGCGCAAGTGGGCGACCCTCGGCGTGGACGCGCACACGGTGGCCGACACGGTCCCCGGCCCGGACTTCGTCTGGGCCCCGGAACTCGGCAGGGACAACATGGTGAAGCTCACGACCGACCAGGCGGCACTGCTGCAGGGATTCCCGGAGTCGTGGCGGATCGCCGGGCGCAAGACCGCCCGCTACCGCCAGATCGGGCACGCGACACCGCCGCCCGTCGGAGAGGCGCTGGGCCGGGCGATCGCGGAAGCCCTGGACAGCGACTCGGCACACTTCCCGGCCGGCTAGACTTCCGCCACATGACCAGCACGGCACCACACCAGTCCATCCTCGACAAGCCCTATGTCCTGGATCTCTTCGCCGGGCCCGGTGGGCTGGACGTGGCCGGACACGTGCTGGGCGTCCGCAGCCTCGGGATCGAATGGGACCGGAGCGCCTGTCTGACGCGCTACGCGGCGGGTCTCGAGACCTTGCACGCCGATGTGAGCGCGGTGCGCAGAGACTCCTTCGAATCGCTGCCGCCGGATATCAATGTGCTGGCCGGCGGTCCGCCATGTCAGACGTACTCGGTGGCCGGAAAGGGTGCGGGCCGCAGAGCTCTGGACGAGGTCAAGCGATACATCGATCGTCTGATGGCGGGCGAGGACGACGCGGAGATCGACAAGGATCTGAAGAACCTCAGCGATCCCCGCACCGCGATGGTCCTCGAACCCCTCCGGTACGCGATCCGCGCGACCAGGAGCCCGAGCCGGGATCACCGCCCGTACGACGTCATCGTTCTGGAGCAGGTCCCGGCGGTCGAGGCGCTCTGGGAGCAGTACGCGAAGGCGCTGGAGGGGAACGGCCTGCCCGACGGGACTCGGTACAAGGTCGTCGTCGACGTGCTGGACACGGAGACTTACGGGGTGCCGCAGACGCGCTCGCGAGCAGTGCTGATCGCGCGGCGCGCCGAGCTGGGCGCGCCCTCCCTGCCCGCGCCGACCCACCGCGCCTACGAGGCGAAGGCGTGGAACAGGATGAGCGCCAGGTCCTCGACCCACGCCCATCAGCCCACGCTCGACGAGAGGGGCACCCCGGACCCCGACGACGATCTGCTGCCCTGGACGTCGATGGGGCAGGCTCTCGCGGAGCCGGTGGGCGGGCACCCGGGCCGCAGGGTGCCGTTCCTGGTTCGCTCGAACTACGGCAGCTCGGGCAACCCCGGTCGGCGCGGAGTACGGACCGACCGACAGCCCGCCGCCACCGTCACCGGCCGCATCTCCCGCTTCGTGGTGTTCGAGCACCTGAACGAGAAGATCGTCCGGGAGGGCGCGAGGTTCAGCATGAACGAGGCGGGGATGCTGCAGAGCTTCCCGCCCGACTATCCGTGGTCCGGTACAGCACAGGCCCAGCAGGTGGGCAATGCCGTCCCCCCGCTGTTCGGTGCGCATCTGCTGAGTGCCGCTCTGGGGCTTCCCGCACCCGATCCGCAGTCCCTGAGGAAGCCGTGGCAGCGGGCCACGGAGGAGCAGCGCGCCAAGCTGCGCAGCGAGGGTTGCGGGGCCGCCGACCACTGCACCCCCCGCTGCCCGCGCCCCGACGAACAGGCGACGCGGTAACCGCCCGGTGGGGTTCAGTCGCCGTTCTTCCTGCCCCTGATCGGTGCGGTCTCGAACAGCTCCGTGAAGTAGGCGGTGAGCGCGTCGACGGATTCCTCGGGCACGGGGTCCTCGTCCGGCCCTTCGGGGAGTTCGTGCCGCCCGACCGGCGGTGCCGAGGCAGCCTCGTCGATCCACTCCCGTAGCCGGGCGGGGTTCCTGGGCTCGTCCGGTGCGAGCACGTCGTAGATCAGGGTCGCTCCGGCCGCGTTGATCGCGGCGCTCAGGCCGTTGATCTCTCGACCGGTGGTGACCGTGCCCCGCTCGAGCAGGCGGACCAGTGCCTGAGCCGTGGGTCGGTGGTCGATCAGGTCGAGGCGGAGAACCGTGTGGATGAGGTCCTGGTTCCCGCAGGCGATCTCGACCGGCCCGTAGTCGGGTCCGTTGCGGAAGAGTTCGGCCGCCCACCACAGTCTGGAGAAGCACTGCCGGTCCGCCGGGCCGCGAAAGCGCTCGGCGGCGATCCGCCGCTCCGGGTGCCTGGCCGTCGGCTCTCTCAGGTGCCGCCAGGCCACGTAGTCGGGGGCCACTGCGAGGGCCAGGTGGTTCCACAGTCGCTTGTCCGCCGCCTCTCGCCGGGTCAGACGCAGCGTCGCGTGGAGGCGTGGGGCCAGCCAGGCGTCGGCGCGAGTCCGGTCCTCCCGGAACTCGAACATGGCGTCCTCCACCAGGCTGCGGATCGGTTCGACCCACCACCTCGCGTCGTCCTCGGGCAGCTCCTCGACGACCTTGGCGAGGTCGATGCCACCGTGGACCTGCTCACCTCTCAGGAGTTCCTCGGTGAGGAACGTGTCGACGGCCGATGCGGGCAGCAGCGCCAGACGCTCCGGTACGTGGTCGGGCTGGGTGATCACGTCTCGCTCTCCCGGTTCATCTGTTCCAGGGCGCGGATGACATAGCCGAGCGCCCTGGATGCCTCGGCGCGGCGGACCGCCGCGTAGTGGATGCGGGTCTGGAGTTCCGCCCAACCCGACTCTCCCGTGCGTCGGCGGTGGACCTGCCGCAGGGCCTCCTCGACGTGCACGCCGGGAACGACGTCGGGCAGCATCTCCCGCAGCACCTCGCCCTGCCAGTCGGTCGGGAAGACCGGGCCGCTACCCGGTTCCACCTCCAGGTCGCCGATGGCGCTGTGGAACACCGCGGTCCAGACGTCCGTGGCCATCTGGGCGACCAGGAGGTCTCTCACCTTGCTGTCGACGCCGGAGCCCTTGCTGTCCAACAGCCCCATGACACCCTCGACATCGGTGTTCACGAAGACGGTGGGCACCCTGGCCGAGGTGTCGACGACCCACGGGGCGTCGGCATAGACCCGCAGCCAGTCGCGGGAGCTCCTGCTGAACGAGGCCTTCTGCACCTCGAGTCGCAGCCCCCGGACCGGTTCGTCGGAGACCGTGTCGACGACCCAGCTCCGATCGGTCTCGGCGATCGACCGGCCACGCACTCCGTCCACCGTTCCGACGGCGTACACGGCCAAGGAGGCCCGCCCCAGGTGATCGTCGCGGAGCACCTCCACGGAGCCCGACCAGTCCCGACCGTTCTCCGTGTCTCGCGTAAGTTCCGTCGAGGTACGGACGTTGGTCTCCCCGTCCGTGAGGACGGCGAGCACACGCAGATCGGACCAGGCGGCGTCGGGCGCGTCCGCCCCGGGCGGCAGCGTGGCCGAGAGACCGATCGTGGCGCTCGACCAGTCGTCGTGCCCGGCGATGCCGAGTGCCACGGCCTGCTGCTGGGTGGAGTACGCGGTGGTCTCCAGTCGGTCGCGGGTGCCGTCGGGGAGCCTGAGGGAGACCGAGGTCACCCGGAGCGTGATCGGACGGTTGAGCCGCTTGTACGGGTAGATCTTCACCGCGTCACTCACCCTTCCCGGCACGCAGTTCGAGGACGAGGCGGGTGAGCGAGGTCCTGACCGGGTGGCTGGTGATGTCGGTTGCCCCTCGGAACGTCGCGCTGCGGATTCCGGGTGCGAAGCGCAGGGTTCCGTCCTGCACCTCGCAGCCCTCGACAGCCACGAGTTCGGCCCACTCCAGTCTTGGGCGGCCTCCGGAGCGCACGTCCAGCTGGGCGATCGGCACCATCGGGACGACCTGGTCGCCCTTCGGGATGCTCACCTCCGCGGTGATCTGCCACTCTCCCCCGTCGCCGATCGTCGCCTCGAGCCCTTCGAGGACCGGTATCACCGGTCCGGAGGGTGCCTTCGCCTTCGGACGCTTCCTCACGGTCAGCGCCTTGCGCAGCGCCTCACCGCCTCCTTGGTTGCCGCGCCTGGGCCGTGCGACGAGGTCCCTGACGGCGTTGTTGACCTCGCTGGTGAGCATGCTGATCCGCCGGTAGGCGGAGGGCGACCAGCGAAGGGTCAGCTCCTCCGTCTGCCCCCAACGATCGTGCTCGGGCGGTTCCGCCGCCCGCAGGAACTCCTCGGCCTCCTGGGCGAAGGGGGCGGACTCGCCCGCCGCCTCACCCACCAGGAGCACGGCCTGGAAGGGGTTGGTCCCGACCGGCAGCCTGGGGACGCCGGCCTTCCTGACGGTCATGCGGTTGCCGCGCAGGGAGTGCACCTGGTTCTTCGTGCCGTCCCTGTCCTCGGCCTCGGTGACCAACAGGACCGCTTGGTGCGTCCCGAGGGTCCCGCGCGCTCCTCCCTGGAGCGGCAGCTTCAGCGGAACGGTCCTCGCCGCCACCTGCCCGGCCTCGGTGAGTCGGTCCACGGTGGCGCCCTCGTAGTACGCCCGCAGGGCCCGGGTGCGGGAGGGCTGCTCCACGGAAGGGTCCACCTGTTGTTCGGGCACGACCTCTTCGCCGTTGCGCAGGGCACGGACGGAGACCTCCAGGAGCGGCAGTCTGCCGCCCCCACCGGTCATCGCGGCCCAGAAGTCACGCCCCAGTGCCTCGACGAGACGCCGATGCATCCGGCGGATGTCCCGCGTGTCCTCGCTGCCCTCCTCCTCGGTGATCTCGTCATCGCCCTCGGACACGCTGCCCTCGAGGCTGGCCACGTCGTGCGCGCCCACGATGAGGAAGGAGGTACCGGGTTCGTCGCTGTCCCGGGTCAGGTGCAACCGCGCCACGGTCTCCTCGTCCGCCCACCAGGAACGAACCACCCTGGCACCCGGCGAGTCGGGATCGGGACGACCGAACCAGGCTGGGCCCGCGTACGGTTCGCCGTTCACCTCACGCCAGGGCAGTTCGAGGCGGCCGATGACCCGCCGCTCCGTCCGCCCCTCGTGGGGCACGGAGAGGGTCGAGTTGATGAGCACGAGCCCCAGGGCGCTGGTGGCCCACAACGTGGCCTTGCCCAGGCCGTAGGAGCCACCGGCGGCGGTACCGGACTTGAGGCTCTCCAGTTGCCGCCGGACCACGGCCGCGAACTTGCCGTCGGCGTAGTCGTCCCCGGTGAGGCCCGAGGCGTTGTAGTCGTCGACCCGCAGCAGGACCAGACGACCCTTCTCGTACATGTCGCGCACGCCGGCGTCGACGACCCGACCGACCTTCTGATGTCCGGCGATCTCGGAGACGGCCGAGTAGTGCGGGAAGAGCTCGTTCCAGAGAATCGCGTCGCGGAAGGCGTCCAGGGCCTCGCCGGTCAGCTCGTGCAGGGTGTAACGGACGCGGACCGGGCGTCCGTTGTCGGTGAGGCGCTCGTCGAGGCTGTTCTGGCAGGTCTCACGGGCGAGGACCTGCACGTCGGCGTCGAAGGCGAAGGCAGCGGCATTGCCCAGATCGCGACCACCGTCGGGGTATCCGGGCCGGTGGTACCAGGTGAGCGGGAGGCCGGACCGGGTGTCGGTGGTGCGGGTGTGCACCGTGCTCACATCTGTGCCGAGTGCCTTCGCGATGTCCGCCATGACAGTGGGGCGTGGCGTCGATCTCCCGGTGATCCACGCGGAGACGGCGGCCCGAGTCAGTCCCAGTTCCTCCGCCAGTTCGGCCTGCGTCTTCCCCGCGAGCTTGAGCTGACGGGCCAGCCAGGGCCCGAACTCCTCACCAGTCTCCACGCGTCACCTGTCTTCCCTCGAGGCGTACCGGGAGGCTAATTTGACAAGAGAGACCGTGTCAACTGACAGTTGACCGGAGCTCGGTCGTCCGAGTCGATCACAACGACGACCAATATGCCCGATTCGACCCCACTGTCCCCACCAGGAAACAGGAAAGCGGAGTCAGTTCCGAGAACGAACGGAAGTTCGGGGGTTGCGCCGTTGAGTAGCGATCGATAACTTCCATCACGATGGAAAAGCCGTCCCGCCCACGAGACCCCAATTAGGGGGATCGAGCGGCCGGGAACACGTGTGCTCGAACAGTGTCGGCGACAGGCAGAAGAACTTTCACAGAAAGCCTGCGACGCGACGACTTCACCGCTATCGTGATCGGCCACGAAGAAGCATCTGTTCCACGGGGGGCGTGGGGGCACGAAATTAACCCCTGTGCGACAGACGCCATGCATCAGGGGGGATTCACTCCATGGAGGAGCAGAACTCAGGCGACTTCCCGAAATCGTTCCGGAAGTGGGTCGCTTTCGAGCTGAGCAGTAGTCCAGCACCCGGCATGGTCGGGGCGGCAACCGTACACTCCGCCTCGCCCTGACGTACGGCACGTCCGGCTCCGAGACGCCGTTCGACTCCCACGGGCCACCTTGTTCCTATCCGGCCGGCCCGTTCTCAGACATTCGCCCGTGCCTCGACCTGCCCAGGGGTGCATCAACCGTGCCGTCCTCTTACTCTCCGGTCATCGAAACCGTCCTGCAGCAATCGTCTCGCGTCCTGCAGACCTACGCCGTCGACCCCGGTCTCGTGGCCGAGCACGCGAACGGTGAACGTCGTATCACGCAAGGCGGATACGGTGACCGCCAGCTTTTCGAACTCGTCCAGAACGCGGCCGACGAAATGGCCGACGATCCCGGTGGACGCATCCACGTCGTTCTCACCTCGACGCATCTGTACTGTGCCAACGAGGGGAATGCGGTGACCCCGGAGGGCGCCGAGACGATTCTCCGGATGAGCATGTCGAGGAAGCGCGGAGGTCAGATCGGACGCTTCGGCGTCGGTGTCAAATCCGTCCTCGTGGTGACCGACGCTCCTCAATTCTTCAGCCGCACCGGGAGTTTCGGGTTCGACCGCGACTGGTCGTACGAACGGATCAAGTCCGTCCCCGGTGTCACGGATCGCTACGGATCGGAGTTCGACGCACCGGTCCTGCGGATGGCCCGCCCGCTCGACGCGCAGGCCGAACGCGCCACCGACCCCGTCCTGGACGAGCTCCTGACCTGGGCGATCACCGTCGTGCGCCTGCCCCTTCTCGAGAAGGCTGACGAGCGCCTGGGGCAGGACATGCATGGGGGCCGAGCCGAGCATCAAGGCGAGCCGCGCGAGGAGTTCCCCGTCGGTTTCCAGTTCTTCTCGCCTCACGTCGGCAAGGTGGTGCTGGAGGACCGGCGGCCCCAGCCCCCGGCGATCCGCATTCTGACGGCACGTCAGTCGGGCGCGCTGCGCACCGTCGTCGAGGAGCGGACCGGGAAGACGCCGGCCACCGAGCACTGGCGCGTCTTCACCACCACCCATGAGCCCGGCCCGGCCGCCCGCGCCGACGCCGGAGAGCTGCATGACCGGATCGCGCTCGACCTCGCCTGGGGCGTACCGGCCCTGGAGAAGGACCCGGACAGCGGCCTGTACGTCAGCCCCCGTTCGCGCGGCCGCGGGAGGTTCTGGTCCTTCTTCCCGACCAAGTACGAGATGTCTCTGAGCGGCATTCTCAACGGGGCGTGGAAGACCAACGAGGACCGGCAGAACCTGCTCGACTCGTCCCCCTTCAACCAGGAGATGATCCGCGTCTCCGCGAGGCTGGTCGTCGACTCCCTGCCCGACCTGGCACCCGCCGAGGACCCGGCCGCCTATCTCCCGCTGCTGCCCGGCCGTGTCAAAGAGGCGATCAGCTGGGCCGACGAGTTCCTGACCCGGGAGATCTGGGCACGCACCGCGGACCGTCCGTCGCTGCCCGACCAGGACGGAGTTCTGCGCCTTCCCAAAGAACTGCGGATCCACCCGCGGCTCGACAAGGACCCGAAGCGACTGTCCCGTTGGCTGCGCATGTGGCACGAGTGCCCCGGACGC
This sequence comes from Streptomyces composti, assembly GCF_012034205.1. Lineage (GTDB taxonomy): Bacteria > Actinomycetota > Actinomycetes > Streptomycetales > Streptomycetaceae > Streptomyces > Streptomyces composti. Next base: position 49,012 of record NZ_JAATEM010000012.1, on the reverse strand, counting down.
CCGTCGAACTGGCTGCACCCGAACGTCGAGGCGGACTCACTGCGGTCCGGCAAGGTGGAGCACATCCTCGGGGCCGCCGGCCACGAACGCAGCGACGTCCGCACCTGGCTGGAGGCATTGGTCGAGAGCGGCACCGCCGAGGCCTCCGCGGTGGCTGTGCGGATCCTCGCGGACATGATCGAGGCCGGCAACCCGCACGCCGCGGAGGCGCGCCAGGCTCGCATCGTGCTCACCGAGGAGCACGGTCTGGTCGCTCCCGTGCCCGGCAAGGTGTTCCGCCGCGCCGACCAGGGCGGGTTGCGCGAGTCCCTCGTGTATGTGGTCGACGAGATCGCCCAGGACCCGTCGTCGGCACACGCCCTCGACGTGCTGGGCATCCGTGAGGCCGATGCCGAGGGCCGATTCGTGAGCGTCTTGGACCAGGGCTTCGACCACTACCGCGAGTCGGACTGGGAGCGGTTCTGGGAGCTGTTCCGTCAGGCAGGGGTACGACGTCTGGCCCACAAGGTCATGGAGCGCGTCCCCTCGCCCCGGTCGACGCTCCGCGTGCGCACCGCCGACCGACGGTTCCGGCCGATCGAGGACTGCATGCTGCCCGGCGTCGTGGTCGACCCGGAGCGCGATCCGAGCGTCGCCGTCGACATGAAGTTCCACTCCGACGACACGCCGTTCTTCACCCAGGTCGGGCTGCGGGACCGACCGACAAGCGGGGTGCAGCCCGGGGCCGACGAGGCCTGGTTCCAGGAGTACCGCGAAACCGTCCACGCCGCCTGTCTGCGCGGCCTGGACGCTCGTGCCCCACGCCCCTCGCTGACCAGGTTGAAGGTGGAGGGCGCCCCGATCGGTGGTCCTCTGCACCTCTTCCGCGCCCTGTCCGACGAGTCGCGTGCGCGGTTCCTGAAGGCGCTGCCCGACGACGCCGTGGTGGACAACTGGACGCGTCAGATCGGCGCGCAGAGCAGCACCAGGCAAGCGGTGACCTCGCCGATCCGGTGGATGCTGCGGAAGTACGGCACGGTCGCCACCTCCCAAGGCGTCAAGCCGCTGCGCGAGGCGGTCGGTCCGCAGCTCGCCGCCTACCGCGACGTGCTGCCGGTCGCCGACATCTCGCACGAGAAGGCCCGCAGGCTCCGGCTGCCCAGCACGGTCGACGAAGTGCCTGCCGACCGTTGGGACGCGCTCCTCGACGAGGTGTCCCGCAGTGAGGACGACACGTTCGTCGGCAAAACCTACGTCATGCTGACGCGCATCGGCGCAGACTTCCCCGAGGACTCCTTGACCCGTTGCCGGATCGGTGACACCTGGGGCACCCGACCCGACGACGAGATCACCGTCGCCGTCGGCCCCGCCGAGTACCGGGCGCTCCGCGCGGAGCAGCTGCCGGCGCTGCTCGTACCGACCGCCGAGGACGCCGAGCTGATGGTCGAGAAGTGGGGCATGCTCCGCTACTCCGACGTGATCAGCCGGGAGACCCGCGAGGTCCCCGAGGGCGGACCCGTTCCGTTGATCGAGCTGTTCCCGGCTCTGCGGCAGCGGCTGAGCAGCGGGAACCGGAACACCATGGTGCAGCGCTGCACCGAACTGGAGGAGATCACCCGCACGCCCGACGGCATGCGCGCCGAGCCGCTGGAGGCAGTCAGTCAGAACGGCGTGGTCAAGGTGCGCGTTCCGGTGGCTCCCGAACAGATGCTGATGCTCGTCGACCGGGAACTGGAACTGGGACTGGGTCCGGCCGGATGCCGGGCCGTCCTGGAGCACCAGGAGCGCATGGCCCGGGACAGAGAGCTGAAGGCGGCACGGGATGCGGTGCGCGCGGCCGAGGACGTCGTGGACAAGATCGAGCTGCTGATCGGCGCCGACGCCCTCCGTGCCGGCCTTCCCGAGGGACTGATGGAGGCCGAGCGGCAGGCCACCGGCGGCGCGGAGCCCTCGGGGCGCCGAATCGCGCAGATGGCGTTCAACGCTCACGGCGACGGCGTGCTCCAGCAGCACGCCAGGGACATCCAGGCCAGGTTCCCCGACGCGCCCGTGGGATACACGGGTTCGTCGGCCGCCATCGCCTTCGTCTCGGGGCTCGGTCTGCCGGTCGCGTTCGCCGGCTCGAGGACCCCGCCGCCGCCCCCGTTCGAAACCGTGGAGGGCCCACGGAATTTCCCCTCCCTGCACGACTACCAGGAGGACCTGGTCCGCAACGTCTCGGACATGCTCGACCGGCTGGTCCCCCAGCGCGGCATGCTGTCCCTGCCCACGGGCGCCGGCAAGACCCGGGTGACGGCGGAGGCCGTGATCCGCTGGGTCAAGCGGGTCGGTGACCTCAAGGGGCCGCTGCTGTGGATCGCGCAGACCGAGGAGCTGTGCGAACAGGCGGTGCAGAGCTGGAAGTTCGTATGGAGCAAGGTCGGCGCGGAGCGACCGCTCACCATCAGTCGCCTGTGGGGCAGCAACGAGGTCGGGAACGTCGTCGAACACCCGCACCTGGTGGTCGCCACCGACGCCAAGCTGGAGCGGTGCCTGGACACCGACCGCTACGTCTGGCTTCGCGAACCCGTTCTGGTGATCGTGGACGAGGCGCACACCGCCATCTCCAAGCGGTACACCCACGTACTCGGCCTGCTGGGGCTCACCCAGTACGAGACCTCCCGCCATCTCCTCGGACTGACCGCCACCCCGTTCCGCAATCGCAACGAGGAGCAGACGCGCCTGCTCGTCCGGCGTTTCGGCAACCGGCGCCTCGACGAGGGAGTCTTCCCCTCCGGCGATCCGTACCGCGACCTGCAGGAGTGGGGCATGCTCGCGCAGGTCGAGCACCGTACCCTGGAGGGTGGCCGGATCGTCCTGGACCGGGACGAGAAAGCTCACGCGGAGCGCATGGCGGTGCTCTCCCGCTCGGCCGAGCAGCGACTCGCCGACGACCATGCGCGCAGCCGGCGCATCGTTGACTCGGTGGCCGAACTCCCCGACGACTGGCCCACGTTGCTGTTCGCCACGTCGGTCGATCACGCCAAGTACCTGGCGGCCATGCTCAACGACCGGGGTGTCCCGTCCGCCGCTGTGGACTCGACGACCAGCCCGCAGGATCGCCGCGCCCGCATCGAGAGCTTCCGCGAAGGACGCATCCGGGTGCTCACCAACTACGGCGTGCTCACTCAGGGGTTCGACGCACCCGCCACCCGGGCGGTGGTGGTGGCCCGTCCGGTCTACAGCACCAACGTCTACCAGCAGATGATCGGCCGAGGCCTGCGCGGACCCAGGAACGGCGGCAAGGACACGTGCCTGATCCTCAACGTCAGCGACAACATCGCCAACTTCGACACCCAGCTCGCCTTCACCCAGTTCGAGCACCTCTGGAGCCGGAAGTGACCGACGCGTACCTCGACAGTCCCGCGCTCACCGCCGAGCAGCGGGCCGTGGTCGAGCAGCCCTGGGACGCCAGGGTCCTCGTCACCGCACAGGCCGGGGCCGGCAAGACGCACACACTGGTGCGTCGGCTCGACGCGCTGTGCGGCCACGGGGACCCCGAAGAGGCGCTACAGGCGGCCGAGATCCTGGTGCTCACCTTCTCCCGGGCGGCCGCCCGGGAGCTGCGGGAGCGCATCGCCCGACACGGTGATCGGGCCCGCCGGGTGCGCGCTCAGACCTTCGACGCCTGGGCCTACGGGGTGCTGGCCCAGGCCTGCCCGAACGGCGAGTGGGGCTCGGTGGGGTTCGACGACCGGATCATCGCGGCGACCGACGCCATAGAGAAGGGCGCGTTGGAGATCGGGGACTCGGTGCCTCCCGCCCACGTCATGATCGACGAGGTACAGGACCTCCTGGGGGTCCGCCGGGAACTAGTGGAGGCGGTGCTCGACCGGTACCAGGACAGCTGCGGCTTCACGATGGTCGGGGACGCCGCCCAGTCGGTCTACGGATTCCAGATCAAGGACCCGTCCGAGCGCGCCGACGAGACGGGCCGGTTCTTCGACTGGCTGCGCTGCTCGTTCCCCGACGACCTGGTGGAGCTGCAGCTCACCCGGAACTTCCGTGCGGTGACCCCCGAGGCCAGGGTCGCGTTGGCCCACGGCCCCCGACTGCAGCAGGTCACCGACGCGGAGGAGGCGGGGCGGCTCTACGAGGAACTGCGCGACCTGCTCCTGGATCCGGAAAATGCTCTGGCGGACCTCACCGATCCCCTCACCCTGAACAATCTGCGAGACCTCTCCGACACCTGTGCGATCCTCTCCCGCGACAATCGGCAGGCCCTGGTGGTCTCCGACCTGCTCCACAAGCACGGCGTCGAGCACCGGCTACGTCGCCCCCTGGAGGAGCGACCGGTGCCGTACTGGGTGGCCGAGCTGCTGCGCCGCACCGAGGCGACAGGGCTCACCGAGGACCGGTTCCGCGCCCTCCTCGGTGAAATACCTCTGCCGTACGAGCCGAACACGGACGCTCTCTGGACAGTGTTGCGCCGGGTCGCACGCGGCGCCGGGCGCGATGTGCTCGACCTGGAACGGCTGCGCCGGGCGGCGGCCGACGGTCGGTTCCCGGACGAGGCCGCCGATCCGGAGACCACCCGGCTCGTCGTCTCCACCGTGCACCGGGCCAAGGGCCTGGAGTTCGACCAGGTGATCGTCCTGACGCCACCGACCGTCGTCGAGCTCCGCAAGCAGCACAAGGAGGAGCTGGACCTCCCCGCCGAGGCCCGCGCCCTGTACGTGGCGATGACCCGGGCCCGTCACGACCTCTACCACGTGGGCTCCCCCGAGCTGCCGAAGTTCCGAAGAGCCGGGGCCAGAAGCAACGGCCGCCGGTACGTCGGCGGCTGGAAGTCCTGGGAGAGATTCGGGATCGTCGCCGAGGCGGGCGACGTGTGCCGCGACAACCCACCCGCCTATGACACCGGAGGCGCAGAGACCCAGACCTACCTCCTGGAACGAGTGCACCCAGGGGACGAGGTGGTGCTGCGCAGGCGCCACGACATGCCGACGGGTGAGTACCAGAGCCCGCCCTACGCCCTGCTGCACCGGGGACGGGAGATCGGGGAGATGTCCGAACGGTTCCGTGAAGGGCTGTTCCAGGTGCAGAAGGTCAGCCGGTCGTGGGAGCCCTGGTGGCCCGACGAGATCCACGGCCTGCGGATCGACACCTTGGAGACCGTGACCGGCAGCATCGCCGCCGGCGCCAACGCCGGACTCGGGGATCGGGGCGTGTGGATCGCCCCGCGCATCACCGGGATCGGGTGGTACCGCAGCGCCGACAGAGACGAGGAGCAGCGCGCATGACGCAGACGACAGACCCGCATGCCGAGCACTACCGGGTGCGCGACGAAGAACTGCTCGCGGGGCTCCGCCGTGAACTCTTCGGCCCCGACGAGGAGGCCGACCCCGAAGAGAGGGCGGAGGTCCTCGACCAGGACGCGCCGATCGACCGGTATCTGACCGGGGTGCTGTATCCGCGTGCCTCCAGGGAGAGGAGGCGCGAGAACGCCGCCGAGCAGGACGGTCTGGACACCGCGCCCGTCTCCACGCGTGGGGACGCGGAGGAGGCCGCCGATACCGACGACATCGGTGTCTCCGGGGACAAACGTCCCTCCTCCATGGGGCTGACCTTCGCGGTCGATCCGGCCGAGTGCGGCACGATCACGATCTCCACGTATGCGGCCGTCTACGAACCCCGCGACGCCGAAGGAAAGCCGATCCCGGCCCGCCGGGCCGAGGCTCGCACCACGGCCGAACAGCGGGAACGGTGGCACCGCAGGGAACTCTCGCTGCCTCCCGAGACGGTCGACGTCACCACCTCGGTCGGCGACAAGCGCGTGGACCTGGACGAACGAGCCCAGCTGCGCATCATCGTCCGCCGCGCCGACCCGACCACGAACACGGTCACCGTGACGGTGACGCTGGTCAACACGCAGAAGGTCGGGGAACGGGACCTCCAGGACGCCTTCGCCCTCTTCCAGTGCCGTCTCAAGATCCGAGCCGCCAACGGCTCCAGCGCGTTCGTCGAGCGTCCGGCTCCGGACTCCGCCCACGATCCGGAGATCGCCACCAGCCGACTGCTGCACCGTCACGCCCCGACCTTCGCGGTCGGGCACGGTTGCGCCGCCGCCTGGGACTGGGATCCTTCGCCGATAGGCGTGGACGACGCCCGCACCGCCGCAGTCCCGGAGGTGCGCACCGAGTTCGTGCCCAGCGTGGAGGTATTGCTCACCGACTCCAACCCGGAGATCGACAGTTCCTCGCTGTCCATGCTCGGCCTCGCCGAGAACCCCGACGCAGAGGTTCTGGCCGCCCTGGAAGCTCTGGCCCAGGGGTACGAGGACTGGATCGACCGCAAGGCGGTGGAGGCGGACGCGCTGGCGGGCGGCCCGCACGAAGGGCCCGCGCGGGAGCAGGTGAGGGCATGCCGTGAGGCGCTCGGTCGTATCCGTGCGGGTATCGACCTGCTGCGCACCAAGCCGGATCTCATGAGGGCGTTCCGGCTCGCCAACCGGGCCATGGCGGACCAGCGGGCGCGGAGCGCCTGGGTCAAGGGCGGACGCACCGGTGCGCCCGACCCGGCTGCCGGCCGGTGGCGTCCCTTCCAGATCGCCTTCATGCTGCTCTGCCTGGCGGGCATCGACGACCCGAAGCACGACGATCGAAGGATCTCCGACCTGCTCTGGTTCCCCACCGGTGGTGGCAAGACGGAGGCCTATCTCGGGCTGATCGCCCTCACGTCCTTCCTGCGGCGCATCCGCAAAGGCCCGGACGGCGGCGGTGTCACCGTGATCATGCGCTACACCCTGCGGCTGCTCACGCTGCAGCAGTTCGAACGCGCGGTAATCCTGCTCTGCGCCATGGAGAACCTGCGGCGCCGGACGCCCGAGTTGGGTCATGAGGAGTTCTCCGTCGGCATGTGGGTCGGGCGCTCGGCCACGCCGAACGAACTGTCCGTGGCCGCCGCACGGCTCGACGAGCTGCGGGCCAACCTCTCCAAACGGCTCGCCACCGAGAACCCCGTCCAGCTGCACGCCTGCCCCTGGTGCGGCACGGGTCTGGATGCCAGGAACTACGAGGTCGACGAAGACGCCAGGCGGATGTACGTCCGCTGCCCCGACGCCGGCTGCGACTTCAGGGACGGCCTGCCCGTTCATCTGGTCGACGAGGCGGTCTACGACGCACGCCCCACCTTGGTGATCGCCACCGTCGACAAGTTCGCCTCCATGCCGTGGCGTCCGAAGACCTCCGCCCTGTTCAACCTCGACGACCCGAACGACCCCACGCCTCCTCCGGAGTTGATCGTCCAGGACGAACTGCACCTGATCTCAGGACCGTTGGGCACGTTGACCGGCCTGTACGAGACGGCCGTGGACGCGCTGGCCGACCGCCCCAAGGTGATCGCCTCCACGGCGACCATCCGTCGGGCGGCCGACCAGGGACGCCACCTCTTCGCTCGTGAGGTGCGGCAGTTCCCGCCCGCCGGCCTGGACGCCCGCGACTCGTGGTTCGCGGTGGAGTCACCGCGCGAGGCAAAGGCGAGCCGCCGCTACGTCGGGCTGCTGGCCCCGGGCACCAGTCAGTCCACGCTGCTCATCCGGACGTACGCCACGCTCCTGCACAGGGCACGGCACGCGAACACCACGGACGAGGTGCGTGACGCCTACTGGAGCCTCGTCGGCTACTTCAACAGCCTGCGCCTGCTCTCCGCGGCCGAGCTCCAGGTCCATGACGACGTGCCGGCCTACCTGGAGCTGCTCGCGGAGCGCGAGGGCGTGGCCGTACGCTCGATCCCCAACTACTCGGAGTTGACCAGCCGTATCGACGCCAGTGAGATCCCCGCGCGTCTGAAGGGCATCGAGAAGAGGCTGCCCGACCCCGACACCGTGGACGTCCTGCTCGCCACGAACATGATCGCGGTGGGGGTGGACGTGGATCGACTCGGGCTGATGGCAGTGATGGGGCAGCCGCAGACGACCGCCGAGTACATCCAGGCGACCAGCCGGGTCGGCCGGGCCCGTCCCGGCCTGGTCGCGGTCATGCTCAACGCGGCGCGCGCCCGTGACCGCTCCCACTACGAGAACTTCCAGAACTTCCACTCCGCCCTCTACCGCGAGGTCGAGTCCACCTCCGTGACCCCCTTCTCCGCCCGCGCACGCGAACGGGGTCTGCATGCGGTGATCGTCGCTCTCGCCCGCATCCTGATCCCGGAGGCCCGCCCCAACGAAGGCGCGGGCAAGGTCGAGTCCTACGAGGACATCCTCCGCGACCGAATCAAGACACTGCTGATGGACCGCGCGAGCGCGGTCGCCCCCGAGGAGGCCGAGGCCGTCTCCCAAGGGTTCGACGAGTTCGTCGAGTGGTGGCTCAAGCAGGCCGACGCCCACGGTGGGCTGCTCTTCGAACCGAAGCCGGGCAAGAGGACCCCGTCGCTCCTGAAGGCCTACGACGACGAGTCGGAGGACAGGTACGCGTGGTCCACGCTCTGGAGCCTGCGCGACGTCGACGCCGAGACCGCCCTGTTCATGGAGGGAACCCGATGACCCCACCGCCCGCCCGTCGCCGCCGGACCGGCACGAACGCGAACGTCCCCGTCCACACCTTTCTGCGTCGCGGTACGGTCCGCCGAAGCCAGGCCATCACCACGTACGGCGTGGGGTCGCTCATCGCCGTCGACCACGAGTCCTTCATCGTCTCGGGGCTGGACGAGGCCGACCGGAGCTGGAGTGCCGACGAGTCGCCGAGGATCCACGAGCGGCGGCTGGAACGGCTGCTCGGTGTCGACCACTTCCGACTGCCGCCTGCATCCGGCGACACCAGCAAGGACGGCCTGCGGGTCCGCCGCTTCCCGCAGATGCACTCGTGCCCCGGGTGCAACGAACTGCAACCCCACCGCGACTTCAACCCGCCCGCCGGCCGCAGCGTCTGCGGAACCTGCGAGACGGAGCTCGTGCCCTCTCGTTTCGTCGTCGCCTGCGAGGCCGGCCACCTGGGCGAGTTCCCGTACTGGCACTGGGTACATCGCTCCGAGGACCGATCTTCCACGGCGGCCGGCAAGTGCGGCGGCAGACTCATGCTCCGCACGTCCGGGCGGACCTCCTCGCTCCGCTCCATCCTCGTCTCCTGCACCTGCGGACGGGCTCCGGAGGTCTCGATGGAGGGTTCCTTCCGCAAGAGCGCCCTCAAGGACTTGGGACTCACCTGCAGAGGCACTCGCCCTTGGCTGGGCTCCACGGCCCCGAATCAGGAGTGCGGGCTCCCCCTGCGCACCTTGCAGCGCGGTTCCTCCTCGGTTTGGCAGCCGGTGCTCAAGTCGGCTCTCTCCATCCCGCCGTGGAGCAGCGGCCGAGCGGATCCGCTCGCAGGTCACTGGGAGAAGCTCAGGAAGTACGACGACAGGGCGGCCGTCCAGATCTATCTGGACGCCGTGTTCGACGAGGGTGTGTGGCCCGTCACGCTGGACGAGGTGATGGAGCTGCTCGCAGCGGAACGCGAGGAGGATCCTGACGGCGAGACGGACGCCTCCTTCGACCACCGCTATCGCGCCCTGCGCAACAAGGAGTACGAACGGCTCCGCGCCGGAAACGAGGAGAGCGACCACTCTCGCGACGAGCAGTTCGTCTGCGAGCCCCCGCTGGGCGATCAGAGCGTGCTCGAGCCCCTCGGGGTCACCGGACCGATGCTGGTGAAGAAGCTCCGAGAGGTGCGCGCCCTGAAGGCGTTCACCCGCCTCGTCGACGCCGAGTCGACCACGGACATCAAGGAGATGCCGCTCTCCCAGAAGCCGCTGCGCTGGCTGCCGGCCATGGAGGTCCGCGGCGAGGGCGTCTTCCTCCGCCTGGACGAGGGCCGGCTGGGCGCCTGGGAGAAGGCGACGGCGGTGGCGGCCCGGGTCGAGCGCATGCGCGCCGCCCACCAACGCCTCCTGGAGCAGCGCGCCCCCGACCCGAGCCGGGCCGTGCCGTCCCCGGCCACACCTCGCATGGTTCTGCTGCACACGCTGGCGCACGTGTTGATCAACGAGTGGAGCCTGGAGGCGGGCTATCCCTCCGCGTCCCTGCGCGAACGTCTGTACGCGGCCGACGACATGGCCGGACTGCTCGTCTACACCGCGACGAGCGACTCGGCCGGCAGTCTGGGCGGTCTCGTCGCACAGGGCGAACCCGAGCTGCTCGACCGCACGGTGCGTTCGGCCCTCCGCCGCGCCGCATGGTGCTCCTCCGACCCGCTGTGCATGGAGGCGGAGGCATCGGGCACCGCCGGGACGAACCTCGCCGCCTGTCACGCTTGCGTGATGCTCCCGGAGACGAGCTGCGAGCACAACAACATCTTGCTCGACCGCGCACTGCTCGTAGGCACTCCGGAAGAACCCGACGTGGGCTTCTTCGCGAGAGCACGGCACGACTGACGTAGATCCAGCATCCGTCTCATGCCCGACCACGGGGAGGTGGCCGACGACCACCGACTGCTTTGTGCGCGTCACCTCCCCAGCTCCGCCTCGTACCGCGTCTGCACACGGTCCAGTGCTGACTCCACATCACAACCGTGTGCACGCAGCCAGTGCAGGTAGTCCGTGATGACGGTGATCACCGACTCCTCAGCCATCACTCGCCCATCCCTGCCCACGCCCGACAGACAGTGCTGGGTCGTATCTGTGTACGTCCCCCGCGCCTCGGTCCGCCTGCCTCCGGAGGTCTCCACAGGGGTGCTCGGGGAGGTGAGTCCGGTCGCCAGCTCGCACCAGGTGACCTTGCGGTCGGGGCCGAGCTCAACGCCCCACCGTTCGGCGAGTGCGTCGATCAGAGCCATGCCTCGGCCGCCCTCCGACTCCATGTTCGCGTCGAGCAGGGTGGGCAGGGCGCGAGTGTCCGGGTCACGGACCTCGATGCGTAGCCGCATTCCGTTCATCGAGACGCCGAGCGTGGCCGGCGTCCCGGGGCCGACGTGCGTGATGACGTTGGCCACCAACTCGCTGACACAGAGCTGAGCTTGGTCGATGACCTCGTGCAGTTCCCAGAGGGCTAAGTGCGACCGCATGACTCGGCGCAGCCCCGCCACCTCCTTGGGTTCGGCCGTGAAGGCCAGATCCCATGACGTTTGTCTCATGCATGCTTCCTGGCCCACGAGAACCCCTCTCCGCGCGACGTGACCCCATGGACGACTGCCAGTCATGGGGCATCACGGTGCGTTGCTTCGCCACCAGAGTGGAGCTCGCGTATCCCGTCGTGCAATGTGCACGGCGGGATTCCCACGACCGAGTGATTGGCAGGCACAAGCCTTGGCGCAAGACTGAACGTCCGCTATCCGAAACGGGGTTGATATGGCCGGATCACCCACCGCCCGCCGGCGTCGCCTGTCGATCGAGCTGAAGAAGCTCCGCGAGCAGAGTGCGCTCACCTGCGCTCAGGTCGGCGAGGCGTTGGACTGGAGCGGTTCCAAGGTCAATCGCATGGAGACCGGCAGCGGGCGGGTCCAGCCGTCCGACGTGGACGCGTTGTGCCGCTTCTACGGCACCACGGACGAGCTCCGCGAGTTCCTGAAGTCACTGGCCCGTCAGGCCAAGACACGTAGCTGGTGGCAGGTACACGGCTCGGGCGTGCCCCAATGGTTTTCCATCTACATCGGCCTTGAACAGGACGCTTCCACCTTGCGCCAGTATCAGTGCGAGGTACTGCCCGGTCTCCTCCAGACAGAGCCGTATGCCCGCGAACTGCACACCTGCGGCTCGTACCTGCCTGCTGAGGACATCGAGCGCGCCGTCCGCGTGCGCCTCGAACGTCAGTCGATGCTCAACGCTCCCGACGCCCCCGACTGCTGGTTCGTGGTGAGCGAGGGGGCGGTACGCAGGGTTATCGGCGACCACGAGTTGATGCAGGCGCAACTGGAGCACCTGTTGGGGGCAGTAGATCGGCCGAGTGTGACCTTGCAGGTGTTGCCGTTCGACGCGGGCACTTGTCCCACCACCGGGTCGTTCACCTTGCTGGGGTTCCCTGATCCTGAAGACCCGGACATCGTGTACCGGGATGGCATTACGGACGCGATGTACTTGGAGGGCGAGCCCCATGTCCGCGAGTACAACCGCGCCTTCGACGAGCTGAGGGCCGCCGCCCTGAGCCCGCGGCGGTCCATCCAACTGATCAAGGACATGGTGAAGGAAGGCACACAGTGAAACCCTCGCCCGGTAACAACACTCAGCCCCCGCCCGCATGGGTCACGTCGTCCTACAGCAACGGGGCGGGAGGCGAATGCCTCGAGTGCGGAGCCGGGGGCGACCGAATATGGCTACGCGACTCGAAAGTCGGCGCTGACGTAGTCGCTTCCGTCAGCCCCGAGGCATGGCACACCTTCACGCGTGCGGTGCGGCAAGGCTGGTCGGAGAACCGCTGAGCGGCCGAGTACCCCCCGAGTCTCCAGCCGCCCCGGGCCCCTGCAAAGACCCGTCATCGAGGCGTGAGCAAACAGAACTCGTTGCCCTCCGGGTCGGTCAGGATCGTCCAGTGGATGTCGGACTGATCGATGCCGGGGTCTCCGGCGCCCAGGGCGCGCAGGCGGGCCTCCTCCGTCGCCATGTCGTCGCCGGGGTAGGGCCTGATGTCGAGGTGGACGCGGTTCCATACGCGCTTGGGGTCGGGCGTGCGGACGAACTCCAGGTAGGGGCCGACGCCGGCGCTGGAGCGCATGCTCGCGTGATCGTCGGCGACCTCGTGCACCGTCCAGTCCGTCGCCTCGCCCCAGAAGCGGGCCATCTGACGCGGGTCGGCGCAGTCGACGACCACCGCGGCGATCGGCCCCGTGTCCTGGTAGACCGGACGGGGTTCCAGAACGCAGAACTCGTTGCCCTCCGGGTCGGCCATGACCGTCCAGGGGACGTCGCCCTGGCCCACGTCGGCGAGCGTCGCGCCGAGTTTCTGCAGGCGCTCGACCGTCTCCGCCTGGTGGGCGGCCGAGGTGGTGGCCAGGTCGATGTGCACCCGGTTCTTGACCGTCTTGGGCTCCGGGTCGGCGATGAGGTCGATGCAGACCGCTGAAGGGTCGGGGTAGGAGAAGCCCACGGGTTCGAGATTGGTGACGCCGGGCGCCTCGCTGTCGATCCCCCACCCGAGCACCTCGGCCCAGAACCGGCCGAGCGCCGCGTCGTCCTGCGCCTTCATGTTGATCTGCACGAGTCGCGTAGCCATTCGGCCGATCCTAGGGCTACCGCTGCCGTCGACCCACCCGTTTTCGAATCAGGCATACGGTCGTGACGGTGGGTGTTCTCCGCCGAGCAAGGGGCTCCGGGAGCAGGCCATGGGCTCAGCACGCCGCCCCGGTAGCGAAATGAACGGTGGCACGGGCCTGTTGAGGAACTCATGACTCGACGACCAGGGCCCAGGGTGTTGTCCGAAGAAGAGCTTTCCGCGGTGCTCGGGCGGCAGCGGTTCGGCACGCTGGCGACCGTCAAGCGGGACGGACATCCCCATCTGACGACCATGGCCTATGCCTGGGATCCCGGCGCACGGCTGCTGCGGTTCTCCTCCACGGCCGACCGGCTCAAGGTGCGGCATCTGAAGCGCGATCCACGGGCGGCACTGCATGTGCCGGACGGCAGCGTGTGGTCGTTCGCCGTCGCCGAGGGGCTGGCCGAGGTCTCGGAGATCACGTCCGTTCCGGGCGACGCGGTCGGGCGGGAGCTGCTCGGGATGATCCCGGAGGGGGAGCGGCCGGAGGACGAGGCGGCGTTGTTGGAGGAGCTGGTCGCCGAGCGGCGGGTGGTCATCCGGCTGAAGGTGGACCGACTGTATGGAACGGCACTCGACGTCGACGCCGGGTAGGCCGGGAGGGGAGGGCGGGAGAGGAGGGGGCGCCACCGGGCCGGGCCGGCGGCCCAGAGCGTCAGTCCAGGTCGCCCCGTTCGATGCAGAACTCGTTGCCCTGGGGGTCGGCCAGGGTTACCCAGCCCTTGCCGTCGGGGCGGGTGTGGTCGGCCAGTTGGCGGGCGCCGAGGGAGAGGGCGCGGGCCACTTCCTCCGCGCGGGTGCGGCCGGTGGGTTTGAGGTCGAAGTGGAGCCGGTTCTTGGTCGCCTTGGCCTCGGGTACGCGGACGAAGAGCAGGCCGGGGCCGGTGCCGGCCGGGTCCTCGATCAGGGCCTCCGGGTCGCCTGGCTTGTCGTCGTCGGAGAGGGGGCGTCCCAGCACCTCGCTCCAGAAGGTGGCGAGTTCGTAGGGGTCGCCGGTGCAGTCGAAGGTGATGTGGCGGATCGTGGGGTTCACGAGGGGCTCCAGGGGCGCGGCGGGTCGGTCTCGCAGGATGGCGTGGCGGGAGGGGCGGCGTCGACGGGTTTTCCGGGAGCAGCCACGAGTTCGGAGGGACCTGCCCGACCGGCACCTCGCCCCCTGAGCCGGGCGGTCTGCCCGACCGGCACCTCGGCCCCTGAGCCGCCGGCAGCGCCCGCGGGAGTTAGCCTCGGGGCAGGTGAGACACGCGTCCCGGCACGGGGCACGGCAGCAGGAGGCAAGGCATGGCGAAGGTTCCCAGCTCGGTGGTGGCCGCGAGTGGACTGGTCGGCGGCTACGGCGTCGCCCGCTGGACGCGGAAGCGGCAGCTGGGCGGGGTGGTCCTCGCCGCCGCCGGTGCGACGGCCGCGCGGCAGTGGCGGCAGCAGGCCGGCGGGGTGGCCGCGAGTGCGCTGACGGCCGCGTATGTCGCCGCATTCGCCGGGTCGCATCCGCTGGCCAAGAAGGTGGGCGCCTGGCCGGCGGTCTTCGGTGTCGCCGGTGCCGTGGCGCTGGCCTCCTGGGCGGTCGCCGACCGCCGCGGCTGAACAGAGCAGAGCAGAGAAGCGGGGCGTCTTACGCCTTGGACGTTCACCACGCGGCCGGTGGGGTCCCTGACGAAGAAGCGGCGTACGCCCCAGTCCTCGTCCCGCAGCTCTCGTACGATCTCCGCGCCCGAGGCCCTGACCTGGGCGCCAGGACCGTGCACCAGCAGACCGTCAGCGTGGCGGCGCTTGTCCCCGCGCCTCCGGTCGCGGGCGGGCCCTGGCGCCCGGCGCCTCCAGCACCACCACGCTCCCGCTCCCGCTCCCCCTCCCCCTCCCGCTTCCGCTCCGCACCGCCCCCGCAGTCCTACGCCCCCAGCGCCCGCGACACCGTGTAGATCAGCAGGCCCGCCAGCGAGCCCACCACCGTGCCGTTGATGCGGATGAACTGCAGATCGCGGCCGATGTTCGCCTCGATCTTCTTGGTGGTGTGCTCGGCGTCCCAGCTCGCCACGGTGTCGGTGATCAGGGAGGTGATCTCCTTGCGGTAGGTGGTGACCACGTAGACCGCCGCGCTCTCCAGCCAGCCGTCGATCTTGCCCTGCACCTTCGGGTCGGCGGCCATCCGGGCGCCCAGGGAGAGCAGCGAGGCCCGCACCCGCAGCCGGAGTTCGCTGCGCTCGTCCTCCGCCGCGGAGACGATCATGGAGCGTACGGCGGTCCAGACGGAGGCGATGAGGTCCTGGACCTCGTCGCGGCCCAGGATGTCGGTCTTCAGGCGCTCCACCCGCTCGCGGGTCTCGGAGTCGGCCTGCAGATCGGAGGCGAAGTCGGTGAGGAAACGGTCGAGGGCGGCGCGGGCCGGATGGCTCGGCATGTCCCGCATCTCGGCGCAGAAGCGCAGCAGTTCCCTGTAGACGCGCTCGCCGACCTTGCGGTCCACGAACCGGGGCGTCCAGCCGGGCGCGCCGCCCTGCACGGCGTCCATCACGGAGTCGCTGTGCAGCACCAGCCAGTCGTGGGCGCGGGAGACGACGAGGTCCACGGCGCGTTTGTGGCCGCCGTCGGCGACGATCTTCTCCAGGGTCTTGCCCACGCCGGGGGCGATCTCCTGGGCGTGGGCGCGGCGGGTGACGGCCTCGCCGACGACCGCCTGGACGTCGGAGTCCCGCAGCACGGTGAGCGCGCCGCGCAGCGCGGCGGACAGCTCGGCGGTGACCCGGTCGGCATGGTCGGGCACGGAGAGCCAGGCGCCCAGGCGGCTGCCGATGCCGACGGAACGCAGCCGTTGGCGCACCACGTCCTCGGAGAGGAAGTTCTCGCCGACGAAGTCGCCGAGGGAGACGCCGAGCTGGTCCTTCTTGGTGGGGATGATCGCGGTGTGCGGGATGGGCAGGCCGAGGGGGCGGCGGAAGAGGGCGGTGACCGCGAACCAGTCGGCGAGCGCGCCGACCATGCCGGCCTCGGCGGCCGCGGCGACATAGCCGGCCCAGGCCCCGGCGCCCTGGGCGGCGGCCAGCTTGGCCAGGACGTAGACGAGCGCGACGAACAGCAGCAGCCCGGTGGCGGTGAGTTTCATCCGGCGCACGCCGCGCCGCTTCTCCTCGTCCGCCGCGCTGAACGTCGTCATCGCGCGGTCGACGGCCGGGGCGGAGCGGTCCTGCCGCCCGGTGTGATCCTGCTCCCGCGCAGCCCGCCGGCCGGTTTGCCCGGCATCTGGCGCTTGTGTGCGTTCCATCCCGCTCCACCCGTTCGGCGATCCCTCACACATTGTCCCTTCCTGACCGACTCCCGGAACGGAACACAAGTTCCCGGCGTCTGTCCGAAGGGGGATGGCAAGGGGGTCCTGTCAGCCGCGCCCCGCCCATGGCGCATCATGGGCTCATCGGATCGGAGCCTCGGGCTCCCACCTCCCGAGGAGAACAGCACAGCATGACCCGGTCTCGTGACGGGGGCGCCATGACGCCTCCCGCCAAGTACCGAGCCCTGCTCGCCGCGGTCGTCGCAGCGATCGTGGCCGTGTCCACCGCGATCTTCGTCGGCGTGTCCTCGGACGAGGGCACCAAGGGCCGCGGCGGCCTCACGGGCCGTGGCGGCCAGAACAACCCGGCCGCACCCGCCTCCACCGGCACCTGGGTCGGCTCCTGGGCCACCTCCCCGGTCCGGGGCGAGCCCGGCACGGAGATACGCGGGCTGGCCGGGCGCTCGGTGCGCAACGTCGTCCACACCAGCGTCGGCGGTTCCAGCGCCCGCGTCACCCTGTCGAACCTCTACGGGCAGTCCCCGCTGACCATCAGCCACGCCTCGATAGCCGTGGCCGCTGGCCCGGGCACGCCGGCGGCGCTCGCCGGAACGATGCGGCAGCTGACCTTCACCGGGCGGCCGTCGGTCGTGATCCCCGCGGGCAGCCAAGTGGTCAGCGACGCGGTGCGGCTGACCGTCCCGCACGACGGGGACGTGCTGATCACCACCTACTCCCCCACCCCCTCAGGACCGGTCACCCAGCACCCGCACGCCCGGCAGATCTCCTACGCCGCCGTCGGCGAGCACACCCGCGACACCACGGGCACCCCCTACACCGAGCGCTCCACCTCCTGGCGGTACGTGACCGCCCTCGACGTGCTGAGCAAGGAGTCCGACGGCACGATCGTCGTCCTCGGCGACTCCCTCACCGACGGCATCGGCGCCGCCACGGGCCGCAACACCCGCTGGCCGGACGTCCTGTCCGACCGGCTGCACGCGGCCGTCGCCGCCGGCCGGGACGTGCCGCGCTACAGCGTCGTCAACGAGGGGATCAGCGGCAACCGCGTCCTCGGCGACGGCCTCGGCCGCCCGCCGGAGAACCCCAGCGGCCTGAACCGCTTCGGCCGCGACGTGCTCGACCGGCCCGGCGTGAAGGTCGTCGTGGTGGTCCTCGGCATCAATGACATCCTGCGCACCCCGGGCACCGCGGACCCGGCGAGCGTGGTGGGCGGGCTGCGGTCGCTGGTGGACCGCGCCCACGCGCGGGGCCTGAAGGTCGTCGGCGCCACGCTGATGCCGTTCGGCGGCCACCGCGGCTACACCGACGCCCGCGAACAGGTGCGCCGGCAGATCAACGCCGAGATCCGCGCGGGCCGCGTCTTCGACGCCGTCGTCGACTTCGACCGGGCCGTGCGCGACCCCTACGACCCGCGCAGACTGCGCCGCGAGTACGACTGCGGCGACCATCTGCACCTCAGCGACCGGGGCTACGCCCGCATGGCGGAGTCCTTCGACCTGGACCTGCTCAAGGGCGGAGGGTCGGCGGCGCTGTAGACGGCGCGGCGGACCGGGCCGCCGGGACGGTCACTCCAGTTCCTTGCGGTAGCGGTCGCGTTCCTCGCGGTGGCGGTCGCGCTCCAGCCTCTGCCGCCGGCGTTCCTCACGCAGCCGCTGCTTCTCGGCACGCGGCAGCTTGCGCTGGACGCCGACGCCGCCCCAGAAGGCGAAGCCGGTGACGATCACACGAGGGGCGCCGGGGGCGCCCGGCACGCCCGCCTCCCGGTGGTCGAAGCCGCCCATGACGCCCATGCCGCGCACCACGACCTCGACGCCCGGCGGAACGATGACGTCCACCCCGCCCATGATCGCGACCGCGTTGATCACGACCTCCCGGTCGGCGAAGTCCGCCTCGCGCAGGTCGATCTCACCGCCGCCCCAGAACGCCACGCAGTTCAGCCGGCGCGGCATGGTCCAGCGGCCCTTGCGCTGGAAGCCCGACATCACCGCCACGGCCCACTGCGCGCCCCCGTCGTCCTCACGGCGGACGATCCGGTCGGCCCACGTGCCGCTGGTCGCGGGCTCCTTGTTCAGCGACACCACCGGCGCGGCCGCACCCGCGTTCGGCAGGTCACGGGTGATCGGCTCCAGCTCGCCGTAGGTGCGGGCCTTGTACGTCGCGTCCAGGCGTTCCCCGAACTCCTCCATGTCCAGGCGGCCCTCGGCGAGGGCCTCCCGCAGGATGTCGGCGACCCGTTCACGGTCGGCGTCGGAGGCGCGGAGGTCCGGGACAGCGTCGTCGGTCATACGCAGCAGCCTACGATCTGCCCCCGACCGACGGCTACGACCACGTCCGCCGGGCCTCCGGTCCCCGCTCCGGCCGCTAACCCGGCTCCCCGTGCTCCCCTGCTCCGCGTACCTCCCGGCGCTCCCCTTCCCCGCTCCAGGTCACCGGTGACGAGACCGCGTCCACGGCCCGCACCCGCCGCCCCCGCCTGCGGAAGCCGGCCGTCCCGCGCACGCCGAAGACGGTTGCCACGGCCCTTTCCGGGCACCGGCAGCCGGGAGAAGCGCCGGTCACCCGTTCCGGGGCAGCCATGCGTGTGAGAAGCCGCAAGTCTGCACGACGCGCGCCGTGGCGGGGAACTGTTCGCCGGATGCGACAGTCTTCCATGAGTGGGAGCGCACCAGGCGTACTGGAGCGAACGAGGCGAAACAGGAGTCCGTGCACGACATGAGCGACGAGCCGCAGCAGCAGCCCCAGCCGGGCTGGGCACCCAGAGAGCCGCAGGCGGCCAGCGCCCCGCAGGGCAAGCGCAGGCGCACCGGGTGGCGGCGGCTGATCCCCACCTGGCGGATGGTGCTCGGCACCTTCCTCGTCGGCGCCCTGCTCCTCGTCGGCGGTTTCGTCCTCGGCTACACCCTGGTGAAGATCCCGCCCGCCAACGCGCTCGCCACCCAGCAGGCCAACGTCTACCTCTACGCGGACGGCTCGGTCATCGCCCGTGACGGGGAGGTCAACCGGGAGAACGTCACCCTCGCCCAGGTCTCCAAGGACGCGCAGCACGCCGTCCTGGCCGCCGAGGACCGCGACTTCTACACCGAGTCGGCCGTCGACCCCGGGGCCATGGTCCGCGCCGCCTGGAACACCGCCACCGGCAAGGGCAAGCAGTCCGGCTCCACGATCACCCAGCAGTACGTGAAGAACTACTACCTGCGGCAGGAGCAGACCGTCACCCGCAAGGTGAAGGAGTTCTTCATCGCCATCAAGCTGGACCGCGAACAGTCCAAGGACAAGATCCTCGAGGGCTACCTCAACACCAGCTACTTCGGCCGCAACGCCTACGGCATCCAGGCCGCCGCCCACGCCTACTACGGCGTCGACGCCGCCGAGCTCGACCCCGCCCGCGCCGCCTACCTCGCCGCGCTCGTCAACGCGCCCAGCCAGTACGACGTGATCGCCCACCCGGAGAACCGCGACAAGGCCGAGGCCCGCTGGAACTACGTCCTGGACGGCATGGTCGCCAAGGGCTGGCTCGGCAGGTCCGAACGGGACGGCATGAAGTTCCCGGTGCCCAAGCAGACCACCGTCTCCACCGGCCTGTCCGGCCAGCGCGGCTACATCGTGAACGTGGTCAAGAACCACCTGATCGAGAACAAGATCGTCAGCGAGGAGGAACTGGACGCGGGCGGCTTCCGCATCACCACCACGCTGCACAAGGACAAGCAGGACGCCTTCGTCGAGGCCGTCAACGACAAGCTGATCGACCGGCTCGACAAGAAGAACCGCACGGTGGACACCTACGTCCGCGCGGGCGGCGCCGCCGTGGAGCCGAAGACCGGCAAGGTCGTCGCGATGTACAACGGCATCGACTACGTCAAGCAGTACACACCCAACGCCACCCGCCGGGACTACCAGGTCGGCTCCACCTTCAAGCCGTTCGTGTTCACCTCCGCCGTCGACCACAAGTCCAGCACCCAGGACGGCCGGCCGATCACCCCGAACACCCTCTACGACGGCACCAACAAGCGCCCGGTGCAGGGCTGGAGCGGCGGCCGCTACGACCCCGAGAACGAGGACCAGCGCTCCTACGGCGACATCACCGTCCGCGAGGCCACCGACAAATCGGTGAACGCGGTGTACGCGCAGATGGCGGTGGACGTCGGCTCCGACAAGGTCATGCAGACCGCCATCGACCTCGGCCTGCCCTCCTCCACACCGGAGCTGACCCCCTCCCCCTCCATCGCCCTCGGCGTCGCCACCGCCAGCCCGCTCGACATGGCCTCCGCCTACGCCACCCTCGCCAACCACGGCGAGCACCACCCGTACCGGCTCGTCGAGAAGGTCACCCACAACGGGGAGAAGGTCGAGCTGCCGAAGCACCGGGCCGAGCAGGCGGTCAGCCGCGAGGCCGCCGACACCACCACCTCGGTGCTGCGCAGCGTCGTCCGCCAGGGCACCGCCACCGCCGCCCTGGGCGCGGGCCGCCCGGCGGCCGGCAAGACCGGCACCGCCGAGGAGGACCGGGCCGCCTGGTTCGCCGGCTACACGCCCGAACTGGCCACGGTGGTCGCCGTGATGGCCCAGGACCCGGAGACCGGCGCGCAGAAGAAGCTCTACGGCGCCCTCGGCCTGCCCCGCATCAACGGCGGCGGCGCCCCCGCCGAAATCTGGGCCCAGTTCACCCGCGACGCCCTGCAGGGCGAGCCGGTGCGCGACTTCGACCTGCGGCTCATGCCCGGCGCGGACCGGGTGGACCCGTCCCGCTCCGGCAGCCCCAGCGGCGAGCCCTCCGACGGGGCCGGAGCGGGCGAGGAGAAGACGCCGGAGGGCGAGGAGCCGCCCGCGCAGACGCCCGGCGAGAACGAGGACGAGGACCAGGACCAGGACCAGGGCGGCGACCAGCAGGGCGGCACCGGCGAGACCACGGGCGGCAACACCGGCGGCCAGACCGACGGCGGCGGCACCACGAGCGGCACCGACGGCGGCACCACCGGCGGTGACGACGGCGGCGTCGGGGACATCGGCGGCGCGGGCCAGGGCGGCCCCGGCGGCATCGTCCCGACCCGCAGGCCCTGAGGCGCGCCGCGGCCCGCCGGAGGGAGCCGGAGTCCGGTCAGTGACCCGAGGTGGCCTTCAGGCCCACCACGGCCACCAGCAGCAGACAGATGAAGAAGATCCGGGCGGCGGTCGCCGGCTCACCCAGCACCAGGATGCCGAGCACCGCCGCCCCGGCCGCTCCGATGCCGACCCACACGCCGTAGGCGGTGCCGATGGGCAGGGTCCGGGCGGCGTACGACAGCAGCAGCATGCTGGCGACGATGCCGGCGCCGGTGAACACGCTCGGCCAGAGCCGGGTGAATCCGTCGGTGTACTTCATGCCGACCGACCAGCCGACCTCGAGCAGACCGGCGACGACGAGCAGCACCCAGGCCATGACGGACACCTCCGGGACACGAAAGGAAACGGGGGTGCGTCGTCTTTGCCTTCACCCGGTACGGCGCGTCTCGTCGGGTCCCAGCGGCCAACCACCGGACCTTCCCATCCTAGCCAGGAGACGACGAGAGGGGCCGGTGACGACGGTCACCGGCCCCTCCTGCCTGAGAACCGCAGGTGTTTACATTTACAGGTACAAGCCGGTCGAGTCCTCGGACCCCTCGAACCGGTCCGCGGCCACGGCGTGCAGATCGCGCTCACGCATCAGCACATACGCGACCCCCCGCACCTCGACCTCGGCGCGGTCCTCCGGGTCGAACAGCACCCGGTCACCCGGCTCCACGGTCCGTACGTTCTGCCCCACCGCGACGACCTCGGCCCAGGCCAGCCGCCGGCCCACCGCCGCCGTGGCGGGGATGAGGATGCCGCCCCCCGAACGCCGCTCGCCCTCGTTGGTGTCCTGCCGCACGAGTACGCGGTCGTGCAGCATCCGGATGGGCAGCTTGTCGTGCTGAGGACTGTGCTCGTTTCTGTTGGCGCTCACGCTGTGAAACCTACCTGCCTTCGCCGCGACCCGACGCGGGCGGGTCAGCCCCTGCGCCGCCGGGTGCCCAGGGCCAGCAGCCCCACCACACCCACGACCAGGACCGCCACCGGAACGACCCGCTCGAGGCGGGGAGAGCCGTCCGCGTCCACGAACTTCGCCTTCACATCACTCACCACACGGTTGACGCCGACGTAGGCCCGCCCCAGCGTGTGATCCACGTTGGCGGCGACCTTCGCCTTCGCATCACCCATGATCGTCTTCGGGTGCACGCGCACACCGATCTCGTCCAGGGTCTCGGCCAGGACCGCCCGGCGGCGCTCGATGTCCGCCTCGATCTGCGCCGGGGTTCTGGTGTCCGCCGTGTCCGCCACCGTGTCGCCTCCGAAATCCGCTGATACCTGTGCGGACAGTCTGTCAGCTCCGCACGCCGCCGCCATGTCAGGACCCCCGGTTACGCTAGTCCGATGAGCGAGCGACTCCAGCCCGGGGACGTGGCCCCCGACTTCACCCTCCCCGACGCCGACGGCAACCAGGTCTCCCTGTCCGACCGCAAGGGCCGCAAGGTCATCGTCTACTTCTACCCTGCCGCCCTCACTCCCGGCTGCACCAAGCAGGCCTGCGACTTCACCGACAACCTGGAGCTCCTGGCCGGCGCCGGCTACGACGTCATCGGCATCAGCCCCGACAAGCCGGAGAAGCTGGCGAAGTTCCGTGAGGCGGAGTCCCTGAAGGTCACCCTGCTCTCCGACCCGGACAAGCAGGTCCTGGAGGCCTACGGCGCCTGGGGCGAGAAGAAGAACTACGGCCGCACGTACATGGGCGTCATCCGTTCCACGATCATCGTGGACGAGGAGGGCAGGGTCGAGCGCGCCCTCTACAACGTCCGCGCCACCGGCCACGTAGCCAAGATCATCAAGGACCTGGGCATCTGACCTGGGCATCTGAACCTGCCCCGTCCCCCGCGTCCCCGAGCGGCTCGTACCGGTGGTGCACGGCCGTGCACCACCGGTACGAGCCGCTCCGCATTCCGTGCGTGACCGTCCGACAAACGATTCGTTACTCCGTACGGGATCACGAACATCTGATCGCCGGCGGAGGGGGCAGGACGCGATGGGGGCGAGTGCGTACACCAGGGAGCGGCTGGAGGAGGCGGCCCGAGGGGCGCGGAACCTCTCCGAGGCGCTGGTGAGGCTGGGGGTGGATCCCAGGAGTCCGACGCGTGACTACGTCGCCCGGCGGATGAAGAAGCTGGGGGTGGATGTCTCCCACTTCGAACGCGAAGGCGCCAAGTGGTCCAGGGAAGTCCTCGAACCCGTGGTCGCCGGCTCGAAGAGCGTGAGCGAGGTTCTCCGCAGACTCGGGCTCGACGTGGTCGGGGGGCATCACACCCACATCACCCGGCGGATCAAGGCTCTCGGCCTCGACACATCCCACTTCACACCGGTGGTCCGCACCGAGCGGCAGCGTCACAATCAGCGCCGCCGGACCCCCGAGGAGATCCTCGTCGCGGACGCGTCGGAGCACGCGAGGCGGGTCCCCAGCGGTCGTCTCAAGCGGGCCATGCTCGAACTCGGCAGGAAGGAGCGGTGCGCCTTGTGCGGGACGGACGGCGTCTGGCAGGGGCATCCGCTCCCGCTCGAGATCGACCACATCGACGGCGACTGGCGCAACAACCGCTTCGAGAACCTCCGGTTCCTCTGCCCGAACTGCCACTCCACGACGGACTCCTACCGAGGCCGGAGCAAGGGGCGTCCGGCCCGATGACCGGTGGCATCCGGTACACGCGCGAGCGGCTGGCGGAAGCCGCGGCACGGTGCTCCAGCCTCGACGAGGTGATCGCCTTCCTGGGAACTCGCCCGTACAGAAGTCTCCGTCGCCACCTGATGAGGCGCTTCGCCCACTTCGGGATCGACATCCGCCACCTCGGTCTCTCCCAGCGGACGCCCCGTCCCACGTCCGACGAGTTGCGTTCGGCGGTCCTCGCATCGGCTTCCGTCGCCGAGGTGCCGCGCCGGCTGGGGCGCCCGGACAACGGCGGACAGCGCGCGACGCTGCGCCGGTGGATCTCCGAGGAGGGCATCACCACCTCGCACTTCGTGGGGCAGGGGCACCGGAGGGGCAAGCGGAGCCACAACGCGAAGGCACCGGAGGACATCCTGGTCAAGCGCGAAGGGACGCGTCGGACGGAGACCGTGCTGCTGCGCCGGGCCCTTCTCGCAGTGGGCGTGCCGCATGAGTGCGCCAGGTGCGGCACAGGGCCGGAATGGCTCGGCAGGCCCATGACACTGGAAATCGATCACATCAACGGCGACTGGAGCGACAACCGGCGGGAGAACCTCCGGTTGCTCTGTCCCAACTGTCACGCGATCACGGACACCTGGTGCCGAGGAGGCCGACGAGCGCGTCGTCGCGCCCAGTAGAGTTAGCTCGGCTGCGGGCCCGTACCCCAGCTGGCAAGAGGGCGCCGGTTTAGGTCCGGTGTGTCGTGGGTTCGAGTCCCACCGGGCCCACCGACGCAGGGGCTGTCCGTGGCGACAGCCCCGTGTCGTCTCTCAGCCCAGCAGCTCCCGTACCGCCGGCACCAGTGCCCGGAACGCCTTGCCGCGGTGGCTGATCGCGTTCTTCTCCTCGGGGGCCAGCTCCGCGCAGGTGCGGGTCTCGCCCTCGGGCTGGAGGATCGGGTCGTAGCCGAAGCCGTTGGTGCCGGCGGGCTCGCGGCGCAGGGTGCCGCGGAGCTGCCCCTCGACCACGCGCTCCGTGCCGTCGGGCAGGGCCAGGGCGGCGGCGCAGGCGAAGTGGGCGCCCCGGTGCTCGTCGGGGACGTCGGAGAGCTGGGCCAGCAGCAGGTCCAGGTTGGCCTTGTCGTCGCCGTGGCGGCCGGCCCAGCGGGCCGAGAAAATGCCGGGGGCGCCGCCCAGGACGTCCACACACAGGCCGGAGTCGTCGGCGACCGCGGGAAGGCCCGTGGCCCGGGCCAGGGCGCGGGCCTTGAGCATGGCGTTCTCGGCGAAGGTGACGCCGGTTTCCCTGACGTCGGGGATGTCCGGGTAGGCGTCGGCGCCGACCAGTTCGTGGGTCAGGCCGGCCTCGGCGAGGATCGCCCGGAGTTCGGTGATCTTTCCGGCGTTGCGGGTGGCGAGGATCAGGCGGGTCATGGGGACCAGTATTCCGGTCCCCGGCCGTTCACCGTTCCGGTCCCCCGGGTCCGTTCCCTGTCCGGTCCTCCGGTCCGCTCCTTGTGCTGGTTCTCCGGTCCGTTCCCTGCGCCAGTCCTCCGGTCCGTTCCCTGTTCCGGTGCACCGCTCGTCGCCTTCGCGCCGGTGCCGGGTGGGCGGAGGGTGCCTGACGGCCGGGCCTGGTTACGGCGTGCAGACCTTGGTCAGTTCGCCGGCCGCGTCGGTGACCGGGCTGATGTCGGGGGTGTTGTCGCCGTCCTCGATGGCGGTGCGCACGTTGTCGACGGCCTTGCCGAGGTCCTTGACGGCCTTGTCGACGTCGGCGTTGTCGGTCTTGTCGCCGATCTCGCCGAGGTTCTTGTCGATGGAGTCCAGCGACTCCTCGAGCTGGGTGGGGTCGTCGGAGGCGTTCTCCACGGCCTGCTGGAGCTCGGTGACGCTGTCGGCGATGGCGTCGGCGGTCTGGACGCAGTCCAGTGCCTTGTCGACGGCGTCGCAGCCGGTGGTCAGTCCGGCGGTCAGCGCGACCGCCGCCAGGGTGGCGGCGACGGCTGCGGTGCGGCGTCGGAGGCTCGCGGCCACGGAACGGTCCCTCCCTCGCCGGCCGGTCTGCGGGCCGGCCTTCAGCGGCTGGCCGGGCGCATCGGTTCGATCCGGTGCGCCCGTACCCGTTCAGACGCGGCGGTGACCGGCGTGGTTGCCCGCGGCGGCCACCTGATTTGGTGCGCCTTTTACCTTGCCATGCCGCCGTGGCTTCTCCTGCCGCTTCTCCTACCGCTCCAGGGTCGCGGCGAGCGCGGCGCGCTGTGCGGCGGCGAGTTCGGTGCAGCCGGCGACGGCGAGGTCGAGCAGGGCGTCGAGTTCCTCGCGGGCGAAGGGTTCGGCCTCGGCGGTGCCCTGCACCTCGACGAAGCGGCCGTCGCCGGTGCAGACGACGTTCATGTCGGTGTCGGCCTTGACGTCCTCCTCGTAGCAGAGGTCCAGCATGGGGACGCCGCCGACGATGCCGACGGAGACGGCGCTGACGGTGCCCGTGAGGGGCTGGCGGCCGGGGCGGACGAGCTTCTTGTCCTGGGCCCAGGAGACTGCGTCGGCGAGGGCCACGTAGGAGCCGGTGATGGCGGCGGTGCGGGTGCCGCCGTCGGCCTGGAGGACGTCGCAGTCCAGGACGATGGTGTTCTCGCCGAGGGCCTTGTAGTCGATGACGGCGCGCAGGGACCGGCCGATGAGGCGGCTGATCTCGTGGGTGCGGCCGCCGATGCGGCCCTTGACGGACTCGCGGTCTCCGCGGGTGTTGGTGGCGCGTGGGAGCATCGCGTATTCGGCGGTGACCCAGCCTTCGCCGCTGCCCTTGCGCCACCGCGGGACGCCCTCGGTGAGGGAGGCGGTGCACAGGACCTTGGTGTCGCCGAAGGAGACGAGGACGGAGCCTTCGGCGTGCTTGCTCCAGCCGCGTTCGATGGTGATCGGGCGGAGCTGTTCGGGGGTGCGGCCGTCGATTCGAGACATGGTCTCGAGCCTAGCCGTAAGGCGTGAGGGGCCCGTCCCGTGGTGGGGCGGGCCCCTCGGAACCCTTGGGCGGCGGTCGATCAGCCGTGCTGTGCCGCCGTGCCGGGTGCCGGCTGTGCCGGTGGCGGGCGCCTCACATCATGTCTTCGATCTCCGCCGCGATGGGGTCGGCGTCGGTGCCGATGACGACCTGGATGGCGCTGCCCATCTTGACGACGCCGTGGGCTCCGGCGGCCTTCAGGGCGGCCTCGTCGACCTTGGCGGGGTCCGCGACCTCGGTGCGGAGGCGGGTGATGCAGCCCTCGACCTCTTCGATGTTGTCGATGCCGCCCAGCCCGGCAACGATCTTCTCAGCCTTGGTGGCCATGTTCGTTCTCCCTGATCCGAACCGCTTTGTCGCAGTAACCCACAGTTGGCCCATCTTCGCGAGCGGTCGTGTCGTGCGTGCCGAATGATGTCGTCACGACAGCGGAACCGTCCGTCGACTGGTCTACACCACCGGGGGGACGGTCGCCAAACCCGCAGTGAAGGGGACCGGATGAGCACTGACCGTCCCGCCGGGAGCGAGGAGACCGTCAGCCCTGTCCGGGAGCGCTGGAACCGGCTGTTCCAGGGTCTGCAGAAGATGGGCCGCAGTCTTCAGCTGCCGATCGCGGTGCTGCCTGCGGCGGGCATCCTCAACCGGCTGGGGCAGCCGGACGTCTTCGGCGACGACGGGCTCGGCTGGACCAATGTCTCCAAGGTGATGAGCGGCGCGGGCGGTGCGCTGCTGGACGGTTCGCTGGGTCTGCCGCTGCTGTTCTGCGTCGGCGTGGCGATCGGCATGGCGAAGAAGGCGGACGGTTCGACGGCGCTGGCGGCGGTGGCCGGTTTCCTCGTCTATTTCAATGTGCTGCGGCAGTTCCCCAAGGACTGCCCGGAGGGCGCGAAGGCGGTGCCGGACGTCGGCTGCCAGCTGGCGGACGGCACGGTGACGGCGTACGACTACCAGAATCCGGGGGTGTTCGGGGGCATCGTCATCGGTCTGCTCGCGGCGTTCTTCTGGCAGCGTTTCCACCGGACGCGGCTGGTGGACTGGCTGGGCTTCTTCAACGGCCGCCGGCTGGTGCCGATCATCATGGCGTTCGTGGCGATCGCGTTCGCGGCGGTGTGCCTGTGGATCTGGCCGCCGGTCGGCGAGGCCCTGGAGAGTTTCAGCGACTGGATGACCGGTCTCGGCGCCTGGGGTGCGGGTGTGTTCGGGGTGGCGAACCGGGCGCTGCTCGTGGTGGGCCTGCATCAGTTCCTGAACGTGCCCATCTGGTTCCAGTTCGGCACCTACACGACGCCGGACGGGAGGGTGGTGCACGGCGACATCAACATGTTCCTGGCCGGGGACCCGGATGCGGGGCAGTTCACCTCGGGGTTCTTCCCGATCATGATGTTCGCGCTGCCGGCGGCGGCCCTGGCGATCACCCACTGCGCCCGTCCGGCCCGCCGCAAGGAGATCGGCGGTCTGATGCTGTCGGTGGCGCTGACCTCTTTCGTCACCGGTATCACCGAGCCGATCGAGTACTCGTTCCTGTTCGTCGCCCCGCTGCTGTACGCGGTGCACGCGGTGCTGACGGGTGTGTCGATGGCGGTGACCTGGGCGCTCGGCGTCCGGGACGGTTTCAGCTTCTCCGCGGGTCTGATCGACTATGTGATCAACTGGGGTCTGGCGACCAGGCCGTGGGCGATCATCCCGATCGGCCTGTGCTTCGCCGTCCTCTATTACGTGATCTTCCGTCTCGCCATCACCCGGTTCGACCTGAAGACTCCGGGCCGGGAGCCGGAGGCGGAGGTCGAGGACACCACCAAGGCCTGAGCTGGGCTTTCGGGGGCGCCGGGCGGGTCTTCGGGGCGGTCACCGAGCGTAGTGCGGACGTCGCAGGAATCACGGGTTCCTTACGCGCCCTTCATCGTGCTACAACAGGTCTACACCACTGAGTGGTGTAGACCACCACCGATGGAGGAACCATGAGCACCGCCACCGCATCGGCGGCCCCCGCGAAGAAGCGGGGATCCGGCCTGTTCCAGGGGCTGCAGAAGGTCGGCCGCAGCCTTCAGCTTCCCATTGCCGTCCTGCCGGCGGCGGGCATCCTGCTGCGGCTCGGCCAGGATGACGTCTTCGGCGCCGACGGTCTCGGCTGGGACAAGGTCGCGGCCGTGTTCGCCACCGCGGGTGGCGCCATCTTCGACAATCTGCCGATGCTCTTCTGCATCGGCGTGGCCATCGGCTTCGCCAAGAAGGCCGACGGCTCCACCGCGCTGGCCGCCCTGGTCGGCTTCCTGGTCTACAGCAACGTCCTGAAGGCGTTCCCTGTCACCGAGGCCCAGATCAAGGCCGGCGAGGACATAGCCGCGACCTACAACAACCCCGGTGTCCTCGGCGGCATCATCATGGGTCTGCTCTCGGCCGTGCTGTGGCAGCGCTACCACCGCAAGAAGCTGGTGGACTGGCTGGGCTTCTTCAACGGCCGCCGGCTGGTGCCGATCATCATGGCCTTCGTCGGCACCGCGATGGGTGTCTTCTTCGGCCTGGTCTGGGAGCCCATCGGTGACGGCATCTCCGCCGCCGGCGAGTGGATCACCGGTCTCGGCGCCTTCGGTGCGGGTCTGTTCGGTCTGGTCAACCGCGCGCTGATCCCGGTCGGCATGCACCAGTTCGTCAACACGGTCTCCTGGTTCCAGATCGGTGACTTCACCAACGCCGCCGGTGAGGTCGTCCACGGTGACCTGAACCGCTTCTTCGCGGGCGACCCGGACGCCGGGATGTTCATGTCGGGCTTCTTCCCGATCATGATGTTCGGTCTTCCGGCCGCCGCCATCGCCATCGCGCACGCCGCCCGGCCCGAGCGCCGCAAGGCCGTGATGGGCATGATGGTGTCCCTGGCGCTGACCTCGTTCGTCACCGGTGTGACCGAGCCGATCGAGTTCGCGTTCATGTTCATCGCGCCGATGCTGTACGTGATCCACGCGGTGCTCACCGCCCTGTCCCTGGCGGTCACCTGGGCGCTCGGGGTGCACGCCGGCTTCACCTTCTCGGCGGGCTTCATCGACTACGCCCTCAACTGGAACCTGGCGACCAAGCCATGGATGATCATCCCGATCGGCCTGGTCTTCGCGGCGGTCTACTACGCGGTCTTCCGCTTCGCCATCGCCAAGTTCAACCTCCCCACCCCGGGCCGCGAACCCGAGGAGGAGGTCGAGGACCTCACCAAGACGTGACCTCGGCCGCCTAGCACCGACGAACGCAGGCCCCGGAACCGATGCACTCGGTTCCGGGGCCTGCGTCATGCCGGGCGGCGCTGCCCCCGGCGGCCCGGTCGGGGCCGCCTCAGAGCTCGTACGTCCTGCCGGGCGCCGCGAGTTCCACCGGGCCGTCGTAGACCGCGCGGGCGTCGGCGAGGTTGATCTGCGGGTCGGTCCACGGGGGGATGTGGGTGAGGACCAGGCGGCGGGCATGCGCGCGGGCCGCGGTCTCACCGGCCTCACGGCCGTTGAGGTGCAGGTCCGGGATGTTCTCCTTGCCGTGCGTGAAGGCGGCCTCGCACAGGAAGAGGTCGGCGTCCCGGGCCAGCTCGTCCAGCGCCGGGCTCACTCCGGTGTCGCCGGAGTACGCCAGCGACTTCCCGTCGTGCTCGACGCGGATGCCGTACGCCTCCACCGGGTGCGCCACGCGCTCGGTGTGCACGGTGAACGGGCCGATCTCGAAGGTGGACGGCTTGACCGTGTGGAAGTCGAAGACCTCGCTCATCGAGGAGGCCGACGGGGTGTCCGCGTAGGCGGTGGTCAGCCGGTGCTCGGTGCCCTCGGGACCGTAGACGGGCAGGGGGGCGCAGCGCCCTCCGTCGTGCCGGTAGTAGCGCGCCACGAAGTAGGCGCACATGTCGATGCAGTGGTCGGCGTGCAGATGGCTGAGGAAGATCGCGTCGAGGTCGTAGAGACCGCAGTGGCGCTGCAGCTCGCCAAGGGCGCCATTGCCCATGTCGAGGAGCAGCCGGAAGCCGTCGGCCTCGACGAGGTAGCTCGAACAGGCCGATTCCGCGGACGGGAACGACCCCGAGCAGCCGACGACGGTGAGCTTCATGGAGCAGAAACCTCCGCTGGCGGATATGGAGACACGGGGGTCGTGCGGTTTGTCGAGCGTAAGGCGCAAAACCTTCGGTCGCTCCTCCACCCGTGGCCGTTGTGGGCGAACTCACCTGAGCTGTCACCGGTTCGGCTGGACGCGGGGCGTGCGAGGCGCATGCCGGGGCGCCCGCCACCGGGCGCACCGGCTCTCCTCCAGCCTCCCGCTCCGCCTTCCGTTCCGCACGTCCGGGGCGCATGCTGAAGGCCTGCACGGCCCATGAGCAGCAAGGCGGCGAGGCAGATGGGCGCGAACGACTCCGCGTGGCGGAACCCCGAGGCCGAGATCCTCCACCTCGGGCGCGCGGAGCCGGTGCCGCCGGCCGAGCAGCGCGACAACCTGGACCGGGCGCTGCAGCTCTACCTCGGCAGGACCCGGGGCAGGATCGTGGAGCGCACCGGCCACGGCATCGTCGTGGAGCGCCCGGCGCAGGTGAACCATGTGCTCCACGCGCTGCTGTCGCTGCTGACCTTCGGCCTGTGGCTGTTCGCCTGGCTGCTGGTGGTGATCTCGTCGCATCCCCGGCGCTTCCTGGTGACCGTCGACGCCTGCGGCGCCGTCCACGCGAACCCGCTGTGAGCGCAGCGGGGTCGCGGGAAGCGCGGAGCATGCCCGGAGAGCGGAACAGCAGCCCGCGCGAAGGGTCCGGTGATGCGCGGGCTGCTGTCGTGGGCGGTGCTGGATCGAGTCCGGCCGGTCAGGCCGGGGTCAGGCCCAGAGCTGGCCCTGGAGGGTCTGGATGGCTTCCTCGGTGGTGGCGGCGGTGTAGACGCCGGTGGAGAGGTACTTCCAGCCGCCGTCGGCGACGACGAAGACGACGTCGGCGCTCTCCCCGGCCTTCTGTGCCTTCTTTGCCACGCCGATGGCCGCGTGCAGGGCGGCTCCCGTGGAGACGCCCGCGAAGATGCCCTCCTGGCGGAGGAGTTCGCGGGTGCGGGTGACGGCGTCGGCGGAGCCGACGGAGAAGCGGCTGGTCAGCACGGACGCGTCGTACAGCTCGGGGACGAAGCCCTCGTCGAGGTTGCGCAGGCCGTAGACCAGGTCGTCGTAGCGGGGCTCGGCGGCGACGATCTTCACGTCGGGCTTGTGCTCGCGCAGGTAGCGGCCGACGCCCATCAGGGTGCCGGTGGTGCCGAGGCCGGCGACGAAGTGGGTGATGGACGGCAGGTCGGCGAGGATCTCCGGGCCCGTGGTGGCGTAGTGGGCGCCCGCGTTGTCGGGGTTGCCGTACTGGTAGAGCATCACCCAGTCCGGGTGCTCGGCGGCCAGTTCCTTGGCGACGCGCACGGCGGTGTTGGAGCCGCCCGCGGCGGGCGAGGAGATGATCTCCGCACCCCACATGGCGAGCAGTTCCCTGCGCTCCTGCGAGGTGTTCTCGGGCATCACGCACACCATGCGGTAGCCCTTGAGCTTCGCGGCCATGGCGAGCGAGATGCCGGTGTTGCCGGAGGTCGGCTCGAGGATGGTGCAGCCGGGTGTGAGCCGGCCGTCCTTCTCCGCCTGCTCGATCATGTACAGCGCCGGGCGGTCCTTGACGGAGCCGGTGGGGTTGCGGTCCTCCAGCTTGGCCCAGATCCGGACGTCGGCGGACGGCGAGAGCCGCGGCAGGCGCACCAGCGGGGTGTTGCCCACCGCGGCCAGCGGCGAGTCGTAGCGCATGGCCGCTGCTCAGGCCATGCCGCCGGCCACGGCCGGCAGGATCGTGACGTTGTCGCCGTCGCTGACCTTGGTCTCGATGCCGTCGAGGAAGCGCACGTCCTCGTCGTTGAGGTAGACGTTGACGAAGCGGCGCAGCTGGTCGCCGTCCACGATGCGGGCCTGGATGCCCGCATACCGGGTCTCGAGGTCGGCGAAGAGCTCGGCGAGGGTGTTCCCGGTCCCCTCCACCGTCTTCTGGCCGTCGGTGTACTGGCGGAGGATGGTCGGGATGCGGACCTCGATGGCCATGGTGGAGGGCTCCTGTCGGAAGGGGTGGTCTGGTTCGTGTGGGCGCGCGGCGCGTCCGCCGCGGCTCGTGGCCCGTGCGGCGGCGGGGCGGGTCAACAGATGGCGCTGTTCAGCCTGCACAGGTCGACGTGCAGCCGCGCCACGAGCAGAGTGCCCGGCGCCGTTTCGCTCACGTCGAGAAGAACCATGCGGTCATCGTATCGATTCCCGGGCGGCCCCCCGGAGTGTGATCTCACCGTGCGGACACCCTTCATCCGCCATTCGGAACATGCCAGGTCGGTGGGCCGGCCGCGCCGGCTCAGTACGACTCGACGACCTTGACCTCCTCCTCTGTGACCTCGCCCTCGACGATGCGGAACGACCGGAACTGGAACTCGCCGGCGCCGTCGGTGTCGGCGGTGGAGACCAGCACGTAGTGGGCGTTCGGCTCGTTCGCGTAGGAGATGTCGGTCCGGGAGGGGTAGGCCTCGGTGGCGGTGTGGGAGTGGTAGATGACCACCGGCTCCTCGTCGTTGTCGTCCATCTCCCGGTAGAGCTTCAGCAGGTCCTGGGAGTCGAACTCGTAGAAGGTGGGCGAGCGGGCCGCGTTCAGCATCGGGATGAAGCGCTCGGGGCGGCCGGAACCCACCGGCCCCGCGATCACGCCGCACGCCTCGTCGGGGTGGTCGGCGCGGGCATGGTCGACGATCTTGTCGTACAGAGCCTGGGTGATGGTCAGCATGGGGCTCAGGATAAGCGGACGGGCCACCCCGTACCGAGGAGTGGTACGGGACGGCCCGGATGCTGGACGCCCGGAGCGGTGGCGGCAGGGGGTGCCACGAGTACTCCCTGCCGGCGGGCGTCCCTCCGCGGGAGCCGCGCGCCCGGTCAGCCGACCTTCTCGAGCTCCGGCTCGCGGCGCTCGGCGATCTGCGGGTTGCGGCTCTTCATGATCGCCCAGCCGGCGGCCAGGGCCACGGCCCAGCCGGCCGCCACATAGAGGCAGATCCGCGCGTCCTTGTCGTACGCGATCATGCCGGTCACGGCGATCAGGAAGAGCAGGGCGACCCAGCTGAACAGCGAGCCGCCGGGAGCCGGGAAGGGCGAGCCGGGCAGCCGGTCGGCGACGACCCCGGCGCGGTAGCGGATGTGGCTGATGAGGATCATCATCCAGGTCCAGATGCCGGCCGCGGTGGCGACGGACGTGACGTAGAGGAACGCCTTCTCCGGCACCACGTAGTTCAGGATCACGCCGATGCCCATGAGCGCCACGGAGACGGTGATGCCGACGGCGGGCGTCTTGCGGGCGTTGAGCCTGGAGAAGGCCTGCGGGGCCTCGCTGTTGGCGGCCAGGTCGCGCAGCATCCGGCCGGTGGAGTACATGCCCGAGTTGCAGGACGACAGGGCCGCGGTGAGCACCACGAAGTTCACGATGCCGGCGGCGAGCGGGATGCCGATCCTGCCGAAGGCGTGCACGAAGGGGCTCTCACCGGCGGAGAACTCGGTCCACTTGACCACGGAGAGGATGACCAGCAGGGCGCCGACGTAGAAGACGATGATGCGCCAGGGCAGGGTGTTGATGGCCTTGGGCAGGGTCTTCTCGGGGTTCTCGGACTCGCCCGCGGTGACGCCGACCAGCTCGACGGCGAGGTAGGCGAACATGACGCCCTGGAGGGTCATCAGGCTGGAGCCGATGCCGTTGGGGAAGAAGCCGCCGTGCGACCAGAGGTTGGAGACGGTGGCGGTGTCACCGGCGTCGGAGAAGCCGAGGGTGAGCACGCCGAGGCCGATCACGATCATGCCGATGATCGCGGTGACCTTGATCATCGAGAACCAGAACTCGACCTCGCCGAAGATCTTGACGGAGATCAGGTTGACGCCGAACAGCACCACCAGGAACACCAGGGCGCTGACCCACTGGGGGATCTCCGGGAACCAGAAGTGGATGTAGATCGCGGCGGCCGTCAGCTCGGCCATGCCGGTGACCACCCACATCAGCCAGTAGGTCCAGCCCGTGACGAACCCGAAGAACGGGCCGAGGAACTCACGGGCGTACTCGGCGAAGGAGCCGGAGACGGGCCGGTAGAGGAGCAGTTCTCCCAGGGCCCGCATGATGAAGAAGATGACGACGCCCGCGAGGGCGTACATGAGAACGATGCTGGGTCCGGCCTTGGCGATGTTCGCACCGGCGCCCATGAACAGGCCGACGCCGATGGCCCCGCCGATCGCGATCATCTGGACCTGGCGGCTGCCGAGCCCGCGTTCATACCCCTCTTCAGGAGTTTCGGTGACCTTCGCAGAGGTCATGTCGTGCGCCTTTCTCCATGCCGATCCGGGCCGCAGGTCGGCCGCGGATCGGGTCTCGATCCCCCCGGACTGATGGAGCTGAGCGGACTGCGAGATTCCGCTCGATTGCCATGCCGGTGGTGACCGGCCGGTGGCGCACCCGTCCGAACATTCGGGTGGCGCTCGGCGGGCGGTCGTGAAGATGTATCACGGCCGCACGATTGATCACTGGCTCGGATTGTGGCGCGCATCACGGCAAGAACCGGACAAAGCGCGCCCCACAGACCCATACAAGACGGATCTTTTGACTTGATCGTTAATCGGATTTGAGCGTCCTCTGAGCGAACGCGTCAGCGAAGATTTCCGCACTTTCCCGGTCGATTCCGGGCATGGAAGGGCGCGGCGGGTCCGGCTGCGCGGCGCTCACGGCATCAGCGTCGCAACGAGCGTCTCCTGGAGCCCGCCGAGCCAGAGGTAGGCCATCACCATCGGCTTGCGCGCATCGTCGTCCGGGAGGCGGTAGAGGACCTCGGTGTCGTCCTCGTCGTCGATCTGCAGCCGGGCGCCGATCGCCAGGCGCAGATCGTTCAGCGCGCCGAGCCACTGCCTGGACTCCTCCGGCGACAGCTTGAGCACCGCGACGCCCTCGCCGGCGGCGGTGAGGGCGTCCAGGGACCTGATGACGGCGAGGGCGTTCTCGCGCTTGCCGGCGCGCAGGTCGTTCTCGGTGTAGCGGCGGAACTCGGCGGAGTACGCCCGCTGCTCCTCGGCCTGCTCCGGGGACGCGGAGCCCTCCGGGTCGCAGTAGGCGTCCGGGAAGAGACGGCGCAGCACCGGGTCGGCGGGGGGTTCGCTGGGGCCGTCGGAGAACAGCTCGGCGAGCGGGTCGGCCGGGGCGTCCTCGGCGGGGCCGGGGCCGATCAGCTCCATCAGCTGCACGGCCAGGGACCGGATGATGGAGATCTCGACCTCGTCGAGCGCGACGGCCGCGCCGCCGCCGGGGAGCGGTTCGAAGTGTCCTGGCATGGAGGCGATTCGCTACTTCCGGTCCTGTTGGAGGGTGGCCCACAGACCGTAGCCGTGCATGGCCTGGACATCCCGCTCCATCTCCTCGCGGGTGCCGCTCGACACGACCGCGCGGCCCTTGTGATGGACGTCGAGCATGAGCTTGGTGGCCTTGTCCTTGGAGTAGCCGAAGTACGTCTGGAAGACGTACGTCACATAGCTCATGAGATTGACCGGGTCATTGTGGACGATCGTGACCCATGGGACGTCCGGCTCGGGTACGGCGAAGCTCTCCTCCGCCGACTCGGTGCGTTCGATCTCCAACGGTGCGGGTGACGTCACACTGCCCATGCTGCCACGCCTCCCTGAAATCGTCACACCGACGAAAAGGGAGTATCCTCGTGCCTGACGGATCTTCCGGGGACGGTCCCCGGACCCCGGCCGCTTTCGGGGTGCCCTGCGAGACGAACCAGGAGTATCGGAGTGGGCGTTGCGGATCTCGGGCTGCCGGTGGATGTTCCCTCGACGGCCCTCTTCACGGACCACTACGAGCTGACCATGCTGCAGGCCGCGCTGAAGGCCGGAACGGCCGACCGGCGCAGCGTCTTCGAGGTGTTCACCCGGCGGCTGCCGGAGGGCCGGCGCTACGGCGTCGTGGCCGGCACCGGGCGGGTCCTGGACGCGCTGGAGAACTTCCGGTTCGACGAGGGCGTGCTGGAGTTCCTGCGCGAGCGCCGGGTGGTCGACGAGGAGACGCTGCGCTGGCTCGCCTCGTACCGCTTCTCCGGCGACGTCTACGGCTATCCGGAGGGCGAGGTGTACTTCCCCGGCTCGCCGGTCCTGCGGGTCGAGGGCAGCTTCGCCGAGTGCGTGCTGCTGGAGACGGTGATCCTGTCCATCCTCAACCACGACTCGGCCATCGCCGCGGCGGCCTCCCGGATGTCCTCGGCCGCCGGCGGCCGGCCGCTGATCGAGATGGGCGCGCGGCGCACCCACGAGCTGGCGGCGGTGGCCGCCGCGCGCGCCGCGTACATCGGGGGCTTCGCCTCCACCTCCGACCTGGCGGCGGGCTTCCGTTACAACATCCCCACCGTCGGCACCTCGGCGCACGCCTTCACGCTGCTGCACGACACCGAGCGGGACGCCTTCCGCGCCCAGGTGGACAGCCTCGGCCGGGGCACCACGCTGCTGGTGGACACCTACGACGTCGCCGAGGCGGTCCGCACGGCGGTGGAGATCGCCGGTCCCGAGCTGGGCGCGGTGCGCATCGACTCCGGCGACCTGCTGCTGGTCGCGCACCGAGTGCGCCACCAGCTGGACGAGCTGGGCGCCAAGAACACGAAGATCATCGTGACCTCGGACCTGGACGAGTACGCCATCGCCTCGCTGGCGGCGGCACCGGTGGACGGATACGGCGTCGGCACCCGGCTGGTCACCGGCTCCGGGCACCCCACCTGCTCCATGGTCTACAAGCTGGTCGCCCGGGCCGAGACCTCCGACCCCGAGGCGCCGCTGGTGCCGGTGGCGAAGAAGTCGGTGGGCGGCAAGACGTCCATCGGCGGCCGCAAGTGGGCCGCACGGCGGCTGGACGAGGAGGGCGTGGCCGAGGCCGAGGTGGTCGGCACCGGTCCCGTGCCGGACGAGCTGTCCGACCGGCAGCTGCTGGTGCAGCTGATCAAGGGCGGTGAGGTGCTCGCCCGCGAGCCGCTGGACGCGGCCCGGGACCGGCATGCGGCGGCCAAGGCGGCCCTGCCGCTCTCCGCCACCCAGCTCTCCCGAGGGGAACCCGTCATTCCGACGGAGTACGTCAAGTCAGGCTCGGGTAGCTAGCTCAGTGTCCGGGTCTGCCGGGGCCCGGCATGTCCGGACTGCCGGGGCCCTGTCAGTGCCGTCCGTCATTCAATAGGCTCGGAAGCTCACCGGCCGGGCCAGTTTCTCACCCGACCCCATAGTCGAAGGACTCCGACCATGCGCCGCGCCTTGATCGTCGTCGATGTGCAGAACGACTTCTGTGAAGGGGGCAGCCTCGCCGTGGCCGGTGGGGCGGAAGTGGCTGCCGCGATCACCGAGCTGATCGGGCAGGCACCGGCCGGCTACCGGCACGTGGTGGCCACCAGGGACCACCACATCGCCCCCGGAGGACACTTCGCCGACAACCCGGACTACGTCCACTCCTGGCCCGCGCACTGCGTCGCCGGGACCGAGGGAGTCGGCTTCCACCCGAACTTCGCCCCCGCGGTGGCCTCCGGCTCCGTCGACGCCGTCTTCGACAAGGGTGCCTACTCGGCTGCCTACAGCGGCTTCGAGGGCACCGACGAGAACGGCGTGAAGCTGGCGGACTGGCTGCGCGAGCGGGGGATCGACGAGGTCGACATCGTCGGCATCGCCACGGACCACTGCGTGCGGGCGACCGCGCTGGACGCCGTGAAGGAAGGGTTCCGCACGCGGGTGCTGCTCGATCTCACGGCGGGTGTCTCCCGGGAGACGACCGACCGGGCCCTGGAGGAGCTGCGGCAGGCCGGGGTCGAACTCACGGGCAAGCCGGTCGTCCACGCCGCTCAGTGACCGCTGCGTCACTGCGGGCGGCCCGCATCGCCCCGGCGGCACCAGTGCCCGCGGTCGGGCTCACGTCTGCGGCGTCGTCCGTCTGAGCAGCGCCCGGATGGGGTGCCAGAGCTCGACGGAAAGGTCGGCCGAGAGGTCGGCTGCGGGCGCCGTGCGCCATATCAGGCCGTCGGGGTGGTGGAGGACCGCGGTGACCTCGTCCGGCGTGGGCGGGGCCGCGTTGCCCCGGAGATAGATCGCCCGGAGACCCAGGTTGCGCAGCC
The DNA here is from genome assembly GCF_012034205.1 of Streptomyces composti. Classification (GTDB taxonomy): domain Bacteria; phylum Actinomycetota; class Actinomycetes; order Streptomycetales; family Streptomycetaceae; genus Streptomyces; species Streptomyces composti. The sequence continues at coordinate 9,710 of NZ_JAATEM010000012.1, read as the reverse complement.
TGGTCAGGGCGCGCGCCCGGTTCTGGGCGTGGACGAGCACGCGGACGCCGGACGGCGCCTCGGCGGCGGGGCTGGGCAGGTTCAGTGCCACCACCACCGTGCCGTTCGGCAGCTTGCAGAAACCTCCTGCGGCCATCTGGTCATACCCCCGTGTCAGCCGGTGTCGATCCGTGTGTCAATAAGAGAACCACAGGACGCACCTAAACACGGATCGGCGGTGACCCGCCAGGGGGTCACCGCCGATCACGCTCTGACCTGGGCAGACGCTGTTTACCTGCCCGCAGGGGCGACCTCCAGCTCGATCGTCGAGCCGTCCTTCGCCTCCTTCAGGATCTTGATCTTCGTGTTGGTGTCAGTGATCTTGACGCTGCCCGTCGGGTTCGCCTCGTCGTAGTAGTCGTTCTTCCGGTCGTTGAAGACCGAGACGCCCTTCGAGCCCGGGATCCGCTTCGCCACGTCCTCCTTGTGCAGCGTCATGCCGTCGGTGCGGAACTTGCTGAAGGTGGCGTCGTAGGTCTGGATGCGGTTGCGCATCAGCGTGCCGTCGGCCCACTTCAGCGCGTCCGGGTGGGAGTCGACCGGCAGGATCAGACCGGTGCCGGGGTGCTGGCTGGTGTTGTTGTCCTGCTGGGAGGTGTCCCACTTCCAGATCAGCAGACCGTTCTGGTACGCGAAGTGCTCGACCCAGTCCGGGCGGGCGGTGAAGCCGAAGTTGTACGGGCCGACCTCGAGGGTCTTGTCGTACGAGATGTACTGCCGGTTCTCGGCGATGTAGTACTGCTCGTAGTCCTTGGTGAAGGACGCGCCGACGCGGGTGAAGCCGTTGGACTTCCAGGCGTCGTCCGCGGTCTCGGCGTTGTCGGTGAACACCGCCTCGCCGTCCGCGGTCACCGAGATCGCGTCGGCCGTGAAGCCCTTCTGGGCCACGCCGCCGTCGGTCTGGTAGCGGAAGCGCAGGTCGATCTTCTGGCCGGCGTAGGCGTCCAGGTCGAACGCGAACTTCTTGTAGCCGTCGAGCGTGCCGTGCAGCGCGGGCTTGTCGCTGCCGTCGCGCGGGATCGGCTGGCCGTCCACCGTGCCGTCGATCGCGGTCCAGTTGGCGCCGCCATCGGTCGACACCTCGGTGTAGAGGTAGTCGTAGTTGGCCTCGATGTCGTACCAGCCGTCGAAGGTCAGCTCGGCCTCGGACTTGCCGGTGAGGTCCACCGTGCGGGTCAGCGTGTTGCGCAGGTCGTCACCGCTGCCGGACCACCACTGGGTCTCGCCCTCGGCCGGCTCGATGATCTCGGTGGTGACGGCCTTCTTGGGCAGGTTCACCACCAGCGCCTGCTTGTGCTTGGTGTTGTACTCGGCGACGCCCAGCTTGTGCCAGGAGTTGACGCCGGCCTTGGCGGTGTCGTAGTTCAGCCAGCCCAGCTGCAGCTTGTCCCAGGCGGTCATGTCGCCGGGGAGGTCGCCGATCTCCTTCTTGCCCGTGCCGAGCCAGGAACCGGACGACATCAGCGTCCAGAAGCCGGTGCCGTTCTCGCCGCCCGCGGTGTCGTAGAGGTCCGGCAGACCGAGGTCGTGGCCGTACTCGTGGGCGAAGACGCCGAGTCCGCCGTTCTCCGGCTGGATGGTGTAGTCGCCGACCCAGATGCCGGTGTCGCCGATCTTGGCGCCGCCGAGCTTGTTGAAGTCGGGGCCGGTGGCGCCGGCGTCGGTGCCGAAGGCGTACCAGCGGTGGGCCCAGATCGCGTCCTCGCCCTGGGCGCCGCCGCCGGCGGACTCGTCCTCACCGGCGTGCACGATCTGGAAGTGGTCGATGTAGCCGTCGGGCTCGTTGAAGTCGCCGTCGCCGTCGTAGTCGTAGCGGTCCCACTCGTCGTAGCGGGCGACCTCCGCCTTGATCTGGGCGTCGGTGCGGCCGGCCTTCTTCTGCTGCTCCACCCAGGCGTTCAGACCGTCGCTGACGACGTTCCACACGCTCGGGCAGTTGCTGTCGCCGCAGGCGTTGTTGCCGTAACGGGCCTCGTTGTAGGGGACCTTCACCCAGTCGGACACCTGGCCCTCGACCGAGTAGCGGCCGGAGGACTGCTTCTCGTAGTACGTCTTGACCGAGTCGACGCCCTTGCCGTGGCCGAAGTACAGGTCCTCGTAGTGCTGCTGGTTGTAGTCCTCGCGCCAGGCCGTGGAGTTGTCCTTCTTGCGGTCCGGCTTGGCTATCTGGTTGTGCAGGGGACCGGGGGTGCCGCCGTAGCGGCTGTCTATCTTGTCGCCGAACTCCACCAGGATGGTGAAGATCTTGTCGGTCTTCTCCCGGCCGAGCTCGACGTACTTCGCGTCGCCCTTCTTGCTCTTGAGCTGAACGACCTTGGAACCGTCGCGCTTCTTCACCGAGGCCTTGCCGGAGAGGACCTGGTGCAGGGCCTCCTCCCGCTGGGCGGCCTGAGTGTCGCTCAGGGGGCCCTTGAGGTCGTGCGAGTCCGTGCCCTTCGCCGGATGCGGGTCGTGGCGGTCCACGGCCGGCGGCCGGGCCGGCGAGTCCGCATGCGCGACGCCGGCGGCAGACAGCGTGGCAGTGGCCGTTGCGAGCGCGACAGCGGTGGCCGCCGCTCTGAACGTCCAGGGTCTACTGGTCACTTGAGTTCCTCCCCCGCGTGCGCGTGCGCGGATTGGGGGGCAGATGCAGTGCAGGATCCACGCACGCGTGATCAACGCGTGTAGTCAAGTGACGACATTTGACTAGAGGTTCGCCAGAAAAGACAGACCTTGACTTGGACAAGTCAAGTGCACTATGCAGAAGGCGTTGTTCGCTTAACGGACGGCAGGGGTCAACCCAACACAGTCCGAACCGGGTTGCATGTGACACCGGCGCATGCGTCTGTCCACTGTGCGGACATCATGACTCCGTGCGCCCCCCGTGCACCGACCCTGTCGGTTAGGTCACGCTTACTGTCCGTTCCGCTCGGGCACGCTCGCGGTTAGAGTCGCTTGGCGGAACGCCATGTGAGCCGGCGGAATGCCAGGCCGACAGCCCCCGACTCCGAGGACACGATGGCCATGCCCCGTCCGACTGTCGCTCAGTTCGCCTACGGTTCGTGCACCGTGGTCCTGTCCACCCTCACCCTGCTGCTGGCGTCCCGGACGAGTTCGGCGGCCGGGACGGCGGCCGTCGCCGTCGCGGCTCTCGCCCTCGGACTGCTGGTGGCGGTGAAGGCTCCGGGCATCCGCCGCACCCGCCGGCTCTCGGTGGTACGCCCGGCCCCCGCCCGTCCTGAACCGGCCGCGTCCGCGGAGCGGGTACGGGCCACGGTCCCCGCCCCGGTCCGCGAGAGCGTGCGCGAACCCGTGCGGGAGAAGGCGGCGTCCTGAGCCCCGTCCCCGGCGTCCTGGAGCCCGCCCCGGTCGCGGCCCGCCGGAGGGCCGGAGGTCAACGCGTGCTGACCACCACGGTCTTGGCCGCCTTGTCGTGCAGGCCCTGCTTGTAGGGGCGGTCGAAGAAGCTCCAGCCACCCGCGATCGCGGTCCACACACAGGCACAGCAGAAGGCGAACGGCAGCCAGAGCACCGCGGCGCGGATGAGGGAGGTCTGCACCGAGGGGGTGGACCCGTCGTTGAGGTTCGCCACGCGCATGTTCAGCAGCTGCTTGCCGAGGGTCTGCCCGTTGCGTGCGGTCAGCACGGTGTCGTAGGCGATGTAGAGAACCGCGCCGATGACGGACTGCCCGAGCGTGCTGCCGACCTCCACCTGGTCGCTGTCCCACTCGTACTGGTTGAAGCCGAACGCCCAGGAGAGCAGCCAGACCACCACGCCCACCAGGATCAGGTCGATGATGCGGGCGAGGGTGCGCTTGGCGCTGTCGGCGAGCGGGGGCATACCGGCGAGCGGGTCGCCGGGCCCCCCGGGACCGGCGCCGTAGGGACTGCCGGGACCGGAGCCGTAGGGACTGCCGGGGCCTCCCGGGCCGCCGGGTCCACCCGGTCCTCCAGGACCTCCGCCGCCGTAGGGGCCGCCACCGGGGCCGTAGGGGCTGCCGCCGCCCGATCCGTAGGGGTCGCCGCCACCGCCGCCGGGGTACGGCGGGGGCTCGTTGCCGTACGGGGAGCCGGAGGGAGAACCCGCTCCCGGACGCTGCCCGGGGCCCTCCCCCGGCGGGGGCTGCTTCTTGAACGGGTCGTCGTCAGGCTGACCGGAGCCGTGGGGCGGTTCGGTGCTCATGGCCCGAGTCGACCGCACTCCCCCGCCCCGCGCATCCGGCGAGCCGCCGTCCGGAGTACCTCGCCGTCAGTCCGTCACCGACCGCCGGGAGCACCGCCGTCAGCCGGCCACGAGCCGTCGGAGTACCGCCTCAGCCCGCCACGAAGGTGTGGGCCGCCTTGTCGTGCCAGCACTGCCGCCACGGCTTGTCGAACAGGCACCACAGCACACCGACCACACCCACGACCAGCAGCCCGGGGATCCAGTAGACCAGCCAGCGGCGCAGAGCCGCGCCGAACTCCGGTGTCTCATGGGCCTCGATGTCCCGGACCTCCAGACCCAGCAGCTTCTTGCCCAGGGTGCGGCCCCATTTGACGGTGGGCAGCACCTCGGTGAGCACCCCGGCGAGCAGCAGGACGGCGAGCACGATGCCGAGGTGGACGGAGGTGGTGCCGTCGATCAGCCACACCGTGACGGTCTCGCCGGAGAGCTTGGCCGCGTCGATCTTCGCGTTGATGTGGTCGACGGCCTTGATGCCGAGCGGCACGGCGGCCACCGAGGTGAGGGCGCCGGCCACGAGGGTGTCGAGCAGCCGGGCCACGAACCGCTTGCCGAGCCCCGCGGGACGGGCGGAGGCCTGGCGCCGCGCCGCGGCCTGGAAGGGGTCCTCCGTCGGCGGCTTCCACGGCACGACCGGCGGTTCCTCCCCGCCCGCCAGCCGGTGCACCTGCTGCGCCCACGAGGCCTGCCCGCCACCGGGACCGCTGGTCAGCGGCGCGGCACCGGGAGCGGCTGCCGCGGGCGGTACGGCGGCGTTCGGGGCGGCGGGAGCGGCAGGCGCAGCGGGGGCGGCGGGGCCCGGCTGAGCGGCGGCGCCCGCCGCGCCCGGGGCCGGCCGGTCCGCGGTGGCCTGCGGGGGCACGGCGGAGGCGGTACCGGGGGCGGCGGAGGCCGAGGCGGCGGACGCCTGCTGAGGACCTGACAGGGCGGTCGGGGCGGCGGACGCGCTCCCGGTGCGGCGCGGGGAGACCGCGCGGAAGGTCATGGTGCCCGGGTCGTCGTCGGCGGCGTCCGCGGCGGCGGCCGCGGATCCCGGCTTCGGCTTGCGGAAGACGAAGGTGCTGCCCCCGGCGGCGGACTCCTGCGGCTCCGGCGTGCCCTCCGTACCTGCCGCTCCCGCGGCGGCCTCGGTCCCCTGGGCGCCGCCCGTGGAGCCCGCGGCACCGGCGGGCTTCGCCGCGGCGGCGTCGGACGTGGCCCGGGCCGGGTCACCCGCCGGTGAGGCGGACGTGCCGGCCGCACCGGACGTGCCCGTGCCGCCCGCCGCGTCCTCCTCCGCCTTCCGCCCGCCCGGGGTGTGCGGGACCCTCGGGTCCGTGCCCCAGGAGACCTTCTGGTCCCGGTCGCCGCCGAAGCCGGACTGGCGGGAGCGGTCGGCGGCCCAGGCCGAGGCGGGCTCGGGACGGCTGCCGTGCTGGGCATCGGCGGCGGGGCCGGTACGGGACGGCTCCTCGACCGGATCCTCGTCGAAGAAGTGCGGCCCGGTCTCCTCGACGGAGGGCGCCGCACCGGGCGGCGGTGCCAGCGACTCCCCGTTGGAGGGCGCCGGGCGGCTGGTGCCCGGTACCCACGCGGACCCGTTCCAGTACCGGACATATCCGGGAATGGACGGATCGGGGTAGTACCCTGCGCGGGGCTTGTCGTCGCCTGGTGCCGGGGTTGGGGCGCTCATGTCCGTCGTCCCGTATCTGCTCGAGGTGGGTCGGGGGGCTCCACATCTATCAGACCCGCGCACGTGCCTGGGCCCGTCCCACCGGACCCACCCCTTCGGGGCACCGTTGTGGTAACCCCCGATGACGTGTGGTGCGCGCCGCGAAAAAGCCCCCCGGACCCGCGTAATGCCTCCGCGCCCGCCCGCTCTCTCCTCCCGACAGCCCTTCACGGGGGCCTTTCACAGGAGAGGAACACACACCATGCACATCGTGGTGGAGCGCGAACTCGAAGTGCGGCTCGTCCTGGCGCCGGAGCGGAGCATCCCGGTGGCGGCCCTGCTCGCCTACCGCAGCGACGACCCCTACGCCGTCCACATCACCTTCCACACCGACTCCGCCTCCCCCGTGCGCTGGACGTTCGCCAGGGACCTGCTGATCGAGGGCGTCTTCCGGGCCTGCGGCCACGGGGACGTGCGGGTGTGGCCGTCGAAGGCGGACGGGCACGGCGTCGTGCTGATGGCGCTCGCCTCCCCCGACGGCGAAGCCCTCCTGCAGGCCCCCACGGCGCAGGTGTCGGCCTGGCTGGAGCGGACGCTGCGCGCGGTGCCGCCGGGCAGCGAGGGCGAGCAGCTCGGTCTGGACGACGGACTGGCCGGGCTGCTCGCCCAGTGACCCCGGCGGCACCGGGGTCAGAACAGTTTGCCCGGGTTGAGGATGTTCAGCGGGTCGAAGACCTGTTTGACGGCCCGCTGCATCTCCAGCCCCACCGGGCCGAGTTCGCGGGCCAGCCACTCCTTCTTCAGCACCCCCACCCCGTGTTCGCCGGTGATGGTGCCGCCGAGTTCCAGGCCGAGCGCCATGATCTCGTCGAAGGACTCGCGGGCCCGCCGGGACTCCTCGGGGTCCTGGGCGTCGAAGCACACGGTGGGGTGGGTGTTGCCGTCGCCCGCGTGGGCGACCACGCCGATGGTCAGGCCGTGCTTCTCGGCGATCCGCTCGACGCCGTCGATGAGTTCGCCGAGCCGGGAGCGGGGCACGCACACGTCGTCGATCATCGTGGTGCCCTTGACCGCCTCCAGGGCGACCAGCGACAGACGCCGCGCCTTGAGCAGCAGCTCGGACTCGGCGGCGTCGTCCGCGGGGACGACGCTGGTGGCGCCGGCCGCCTCGCACAGCGCGCCGACGGCGGCCAGGTCGGCGGCGGGGTCGGCGGTGTCGAAGGCGGCGAGCAGCAGCGCCTCGGTGGAGTCCGGCAGGCCCATGTGCGCCAGGTCGTTGACCGCCTTGACGGTCGTACGGTCCATCAGCTCCAGCAGCGAGGGGACGTGCCCGCCCGCCATGATCCGGCACACCGCGTCGCAGGCGGCGGCCCCGGAGGAGAACTCGGCGGCCAGCACCAGCTGCCCGGGCGGCTTGGGGCGCAGGGCGAGGACGGCGCGGACAACGATGCCGAGGGACCCCTCGGAGCCGACGAACAGCCGGGTCAGGTCGTATCCGGCGACCCCCTTGGCGGTGCGGCGGCCGGTGGACATCAGCCGGCCGTCGGCGAGCACCACGTCGAGGCCGAGGACGTACTCGGCGGTCACCCCGTACTTGACGCAGCACAGGCCGCCGGAGGCGGTGCCGATGTTGCCGCCGATGGTGCACTGCTCCCAGCTGGAGGGGTCCGGCGGGTAGTACAGTCCGTGCTCGCCGACCGCGCGGGACAGATCGGCGTTGACGACGCCCGCTTCGACGACGGCGATCCGGTCGACGGGGCTGATCTCCAGGATGCGGTCCATCTTCGTCAGGGACAGCACGATGCAGCCGTCGGTGGCGTTGGCGCCGCCGGACAGGCCGGTGCGGGCGCCCTGCGGCACCACCGGCACGCGCAGCTCGGTGGCGGTGCGCATGACGTGCTGGACCTGCTCCACGGTGCGCGGCAGGACGACCACGGCGGGGCTGCCTGCGGGGCAGAAGCTCGCCATGTCGTTGGCGTAGGAGGCGGTGACGTCCGGGTCGGTGAGGACGGCCTCGGCGGGCAGCCCGCGAAGCAGCCCGTCGACGAGAGGTCCGGCCGCCACCGTGTCTTCGTCGCGGCGCGCTTCGATACGGCTCATGATCACAGCCTGGCACCCGGGGCCATCGGTGTGAACCCCGTGTACGGCAGCCACAGCACTCGGGGTGTGATCGTCGTACCGGTGCGGGGTGTGCCGCACAGTGAGCGCCATGGAGGACAAGCCAGACGACAAGCCGGGGGGCGAAGCGGTCGGAATTTCGAGCGGCACGGCGGGCGGAGAGCCGCAGGCCCGGCCGGCCCGGGCTGCGGACGGCGGGCCCGAGGTCCCGGCGGACGACGAACCGGAGGCCCCGGCGGACGAGGAGGCGTCCCCCGGGCCCCGCCGCACCGAACGGCGCCGGGTGCTGCTCGCCTCGGTCGCCGCTTGTGCGGTGCTCGGCGGGCTGCTTGTGCTGCTGCCGCTGGGGCGGGGGGACGACGGGCCGCCGGAGCCGGCGCCGGGAGCGCGGGCGATGGCGGCGGTCACCAGCGGGGTGCCGGCCTCGACGACGGATCTGCAGGCGCTCGTCGAGGAGCGCGAGCGGCATCTGCGGAGGCATCCGCGGGACGCCCGGGCCTGGGCGGTGCTCGGCACGGCCCGGGTGGAGCAGGGGCGGCGGCTGGCCGATCCGTCCGCCTTCCCGCGGGCCGAGCGGGCGCTGCGGACCTCACTGAAGGTGCGCCCGGAGCGGAACGCGGAGGCGCTGCGCGGCCTGGCGGCCCTGGCCAACGCCCGCCGGGACCATCCGGCGGCCCGCAGGTGGGCCGAGGCCGCGCGTCGGCTGGAGCCGGGGCAGTGGACGACGTACCCGCTGCTGATCGAGGCGTACCGCGGGCTCGGTGACCACGAGACGGTGGACCGGCTGCTCGACCGGCTCACCAGGCTGCGCAAGGACCCGGCGGTGATGGCGGTGACGGCCGCCGTGTACCGGGACCGGGGCTGGCGGGAGGACGCGGCGGCGCAGCTGGCCGACGCGGCGGCGGCCACCGTCGACCCGGCGGAGCGGGCGGCCTATGTGGAGCGGGCCGGGCAGCTCGCCTGGGAACGGGGCGATCTGACCGAGGCGCTGCACCACTTCCAGGAGGCGGTGCGGCTCGACCCCGGCCAGCGGGCGGCCCAGGCGGGGCAGGGCAGGGTGCTGGCGGCGATGGGGCGGACCACGGAGGCGCTGAGCGCCTACCGGGTGGCGCTGGAGAAACAGCCGCGGCCCGAGTACGCGCTGGAGCTGGGCGAGCTGTACACCTCCCTTGGCATGCCGCAGGCGGCCGGCGTGCAGTACGACCTGCTGCGCGAGCGGGTGCGGCGGGCGGCCGCCAACGGGGTGGACGAGAACCTGGTGCTCGGCCGGTTCGAGGCGGACCACGGGGATCCGCGGGCGGCGGTGCGGCGGCTGCGCGCGGAGTGGGAGCGGCAGCCGTCGGTCGCGGTGGCGGACGCGCTGGGCTGGGCGCTGCACCGGGCCGGGGAGCACGAGGAGGCGCTCGGTTTCGCGCGGCGGGCCACCGAGGGCGAGCGCGGCGGCGGGGTGCGCAGCGCGCTGTACGCGTTCCACCGGGGCATGATCGAGCGGGAGCTGGAGCGGTACGGGGCGGCGCGGCGGCATCTGCGGGAGGCGCTGCGGATCAACCCGTACTTCTCGCCGCTGAAGGTGCGCGAGGCGCGGGCGGCGCTGGCCCGGCTCGGCGAGCCGCCGGTCGAGTCCGGGGCGTACGTGTCGTAGCGGCGGCGTGGGCGGGCAGCCCCTCCTTGCCGTGGCGGGCGGGGCGGGCACCTCGCGGC
>NZ_JAATEM010000011.1 GCF_012034205.1 Streptomyces composti | reverse complement strand
CACCCGGCCGGGTCGGGCCGGCCCTCTCCAGCCGAGGAAGCGGGCCGGGGCGTGGCCTGGGGGCCGCTCGTGCTCCCGTACGGACCGCACGAGCTGCCCCGCAGGGCACTTGTGGCAGGCTGCTCTCCTCCCAGGTACGACCAAGGAACGCACTCCCGTGATGTCAGACCCTTCGTCCGTGGACAACGACACGGGCTGCCTGCGTGCGGTCCTCGCAGTCCCGATCCTGCTGCTGACGCTTGTCGCTGCGTTCTTCTGCTGGGCAGCGCTGACCATCCGTCCGTCCGGCCCCTGGGACGACGAGGCCTACGCCGCAATCGTCCTGTCCTGTGTGGTCACCATCGCTGTCACCGCTGCCGTGACGGCACTGTGGCTCATCCCATCGGTCCGCCGGATCATTCCGTGGTGGTGCATCGGCCCATCGCTGCTGCTGGGCATCGTCGCGGGTGTGCAGTGGATGAACCAGGGTTAGGGCCGGGGCGGCGCCCCGGCACAGCTCGGCGAGCCGCTCGTGGTGGGCCTGCACGGTGCGCAAGACCAGGGGCGGTCCCGACGAGCCGGACGTGGCTGACCGGGCCCTCGCGCGTGCCCGGGGCCGCATGCGAACGCAGTTCAGAGGGCGGACCCGCATGGGCAGGCCCTCGTCCTGCGGTGCAGTACCTGCAGTACCTGCAGCACGTGCAGTCCCCTGTCCGTTCCGCAGAGACCGACCGCAGGACGCCGCGCCCGCTACTGGGGGCCGTATTTCCGGCCGGTCCGGGACGTGAGGGTGCCCAGCATGCCCCGCGGCACCAGCTTCGCCGCGCCCATCAGGGTCTTGTAGCGCGGGTCCGGGATGGACACGGTCTTGCCGCGGGCCAGATCGGCCAGGGCTGTCGTCGCGACCTTGTCCGCGTCCAGCCACATCCACTTCGGGATGTTGTCCGTGCCCATCCCGGCCCGGTCGTGGAACTCGGTGCGCACGAAGCCGGGGCACAGTGCCATCAGCCGCACGCCGCTGTTCGCCAGGTCCTTCGCCGCGCCCTGCGTGAACTGCACGACCCACGCCTTGGACGCCCCGTAGGTCCCGCGCGGGACGAACGCCGCGACCGAGGCCACGTTCACCACACCGCCCCGGCCACGCTCCCGCATGGTCTCCGCGGCGGCGGACGTCAGCCGCAGCACCGCCTCGCAGTGCACCTTGAGCATCCGCAGCTCGTCGGCCATGGGCACGTCCAGAAAGCGCCCCTTGTTGCCGAACCCCGCGTTGTTGATCAGCAGATCGACGGGGTTCTTGCGGTCACGCAGCCGTCCGGCCACCGCTTCGATGCCGGCGTCCTCGGCGAGGTCGGCGGTGAGCACCTCCGCCTCGATGCCGTGCCGGTCGTGCAGCTCGGTCGCCTGCTCCCGCAGCCGGCCCGTGTCGCGGGCCACCAGCACCAGGTCGTGTCCGTCCGCCGCCAGCCGCCGCGCGAACGCGGCACCGATACCCGATGTCGATCCCGTAATCAGAGCCGTTGTCATGGCCCAAGGGTAGTGAGCCGGAGCGGAGTGGTCCGCTCGCATCGCTGCCAGTGCCGGGGGTGTGCGGGAGCCCGGCCGGTTCAGCCCGCCGCACTCCCGTGCGCCTGCCGCGCCGGGGGTGGCCTATGCGCCATCACCCCCACGTCCCGGGTGGCTGCCGTGGCCGGAGTGATCCGGCGGGCTTCCGGCCGGCTGGCCCTTCTCGACCACCACGAACTGGCCCATCATGCCCTCGTCCTCGTGGTACAGCAGATGGCAGTGGTACATGTACGGGACGTCCGGATCGGCCGGCCCCGTGAAGCGCAGCGCCAGCTTCATCGTGACACCGTGCGGCACGAACACCGTGTCCTTGCGCCCGCGCAACTCGGGCGGCGGCGTCTTGCCGTTCACCTCCATCACGCGGAACTGAACGTCGTGCACATGGAAGTTGTGGGGCATGCCGTTGGTGTTGCGTATCGTCCAGACCTCCGTCGTGCCGCGCGTCACCGTCTCGTCGATGCGTCCCATGTCCATCGCCCGGCCGTTGATCCCGGACCGCTCGAGGTCGAAGTGCCGGGCCTTGACGGCCCGTTCACCATCGGGCAGTTCGGGAGCGGCGACCAGAGTGCCGGGCAGCTCCGGGGAGGGACGCAGCCGCTCGGCCGCCCGCAGCTCAAGGACGTCGAAGCTGTCGTCACCGCCGTTGAACCGGCGCTGCCACTCGTCCCCGTAATTGCGCTGCGGGAAGCTGCGCAGCATCACCCGCTCACCCGGCTCCATCCGTACGACGATCTCGGCGCGTTCACCCGGCGACAGCTGGACGCAGTCCCTGCGCACGGGCCGCTGCAGCAGACCGCCGTCCGAGCCGATCAGCGCGAACTCGCGGTCGTCGGCGAAGCCGAAGGCGTAGGTGCGGGCGGTGGAGGCGTTGAGCAACCGCAGCCGTATCAGCTCGTCCCGGACCTCACGGAACGGGCGCAGGGTGCCGTTGACCATGGTCCGGTCACCGAGGAAGCCGACGTTCTGCAACAGGCCCCGGTCGCCGGCCAGCCGGGATCCGTCGAAGCGGACGTCCTGCACGACGACCGGCAGATCGTCCACGCCGTAGCGCTTGGGCAGCGGCAGCCGCCCGGAGGTGTCGTCGTCCAGGAGGAACAGGCCCGCCAGACGGCGTCGTACATGGTGCTCGGTCCGGCCGTGCGGATGCGGGTGGTACCAGAGTCGCCGCCGGTTGGTCGATCTTCCAGTGCGGGGTCCAGGTGGCTCCGGGGGCGACCATCTGGTGCGGGCCACCGTCCATGCGGGCCGGCAGGTGCATGCCGTGCCAGTGCACGGTGGACGGCTCGCCGAGGGTGTTGCTGACCCGCACCCGGACCTTCTCGCCGCGCTTCGCCCGCAGCGTCGGCCCGAGGTAGGAGCCGTTGAAGCCTCAGGTCGGGGTTCTCACCCCGTCCCGGAACTCCGTCTCGCCGGCCTGCATCCGCAGGTCGAAGACGCGGGTGCCGTCCTTCTCCACGGTCGGCTCGGCCAGGGGCGGTATGGCCAGCGCGTTGTCGAACGGCGCCTTGCCCACTGTACTCACCTTGGAGCTGTCCCACAGCCAGTACAGCAGCCCACCGAGGGCCACGGCCGCCACGGTCACCAGTGCGACCAGCAGCAGGACGAGGCGCTTCCAGCGGAAGGGGCGAGGGGCCGCGACGGGCGGGTTCCCCCAGCCCGTCGCGGTGTCGTGGGACGTACGGCGAGTCATGCTTCGAGCGTCGTGGATCAAGACCCGCCGGACATCGGGGATCGTCCCCGATCAGCCCCTGAACCGGCACGGGCGGGGAGCCGGGGTTTCCCCTGAGGAGCCTCCGGGGCGCCCGAGTTGTCCGGTCCGGCGCGCGCCTCGTTCCGCGCCCCCGCGCCGCGCGCACCCGCGTTCCCGTCCCCGCGCCGTCGCGCCCCGCGTCCCCGCGCCCCGCGTCGCCGCGCCCCACGTGCCCGCCTGCCTGCCAGACCCGTCCCTGCCTGCCAGGCTCATCCGGTTCGTCCGGGCCCGCCCCGGCCCGCCCCGCGTCAGGCGACGAAGGTCTGGAGCCCGAGGGCGGTGATCAGCGCCAGGCGCTCGGCGTCCTCGCTGCCGGGTTCCGCCGTGTAGACCATGATGTGGAGGTCGCTGCCCTCCAGCGTGAGGATGTCGCAGTCGAGCGTGACCGCACCAGCCTGCGGGTGGTCGATCGTCTTGCGGGCCGACTCATGCCGCCCGGTGATACCCGTGTCCCACAGCTCGGCGAACCGCTCGCTGTGCGTGCGCAGATCGGCGATCAGCCGCCGGAGCCGCTGGTCGGCCGGGTAGCGGGCGGTGGCCGCGCGCAGGTCGGCGACGAGCGCCCGCTCGAGGGCACGCCGTGACCGCGCGTCCTGCCGCACCCGGTCGCTCAGCCCGAGGAACGTCCGCCACACCCCGTTGCGCTCGCGGCCGCGCCACCGGGAGGTGTCGCCCATGAGGGCGTCGTAGGGCGGATTCGCCGTGAGCAGCGTCCAGGTGGCGTCGTAGACGGCCACGGGAGTCCCGGTCAGCCGGTCGAGGACGCGCTGCACGCTCGGCGTGAGATGGGTGGGCACGCACTCGGGGCCCGGCGGCTGGACCCCGGCCAGCCGGAAGAGGTGCGCGCGCTCCTGGCCGGACAGCCGCAGCGCCCTGGCCAGGGCCTCGACGACCTGCTCGGACGGACGGGTGGCACGCCCCTGCTCGAGGCGGGTGATGTAGTCCACCGAGATCCCGGACAGCTGGGACAGCTCCTCGCGGCGCAGGCCCGGTGCCCGCCGCCGCCCGCCGCCGGGCAGTCCAGCGGCCTCCGGGGAGACCCGGTCCCGCCAGCGGCGCACCGCCTGCCCGAACTCCGTCGTCGCCATGCCCTCAGTGTGCCCGGCCGGCATCCGGCCTGCCTGGTACCGCCGTTCCCAGGAAAACGCGGCATCTGGCTGACGGTGCGGCCGACGCGCAGGCTTGCGGTGGTAGGTACGCCATGAGCACGCGCGACACACACCCGGCCCGGCAAGGACCCGGAAAGGGACCGGAAAGGAAGCACCATGAGCAAGCTCGCACTCGTCACCGGCGCCACCTCCGGAATCGGGAGGGCCTACGCCGAGCGGCTGGCCGCGGACGGCCACGACCTGGTGCTCGTGGGGCGGCGCAAGGACCGACTGGAGGAGTTCGCCGCCTCGCACCCCGGGACCGAGGTCAGGACCGTGGCGGCCGACCTCGCCACCCCGGCCGGGATCGACACGGTCGCCGCCCTCCTCGCGGCCGAGCCGGTGGACCTGCTGGTGAACAACGCCGGAGTCGCCCACTACATGCCGCTCGCCGAGCTCCCCGCGGAGAAGGCCACGGAGATCGTCAACGTCAAGGTCCTCGCCCCGACGCTGCTGACCCGCGCCGTGCTTCCCGGCATGCAGGAACGCGGCGGCGGCACGGTCGTCAACGTGGCGGGCATGATCGCCTTCAGCGGCCCCGCACCGCACTCCCAGATGCCGCGCCGCGTCGTCTACGGCGGCAGCCTGGCGTACCTGGTGACGATGTCCCAGACCCTCGCCGCGGAGTTGGAGGGCACCGGGATCGCCGTGCAGGTGGTGTGCCCGGGGGTGGTGGCCACCGAGTTCCACGAGCGCCAGGGTCTCGATCTGAGCGGGGTGCCCCGTATGACGGCCGAGGACGTCGTCACCGCGAGCCTGCGGGGCCTGGAGCTGGGCGAGACCGTCTGCGCCCCGGGCGTCGAGGACGCCGGCCTGCTCGACGCGGTGTTCCAGGCGGACCTCGCCGCATTCGGGGCCCAGAGCACCGAGCTGGCCACGCGCTACCGGGCCGCCTGAGGAAGGGCTCACCGGCACACCGGCCGGCGCGCCCTGAGGAGGGCACGCCGACCGGCGCCCGGCCCCTGGGCACGAAAGCGACACCTCGTCAGGCAGCGTCGGGGTGACGCCGGGTGGCGCCGGGTGACGCGCCGGGTGGCGTCGCGAGGCGTTGTGTGGCGTTGAAGGGTGTCAATCGGCCGCCGAGGCCCCGTACTTCTCCGTCCACTGCCGCGCCTCCGCCAGCGCCTCCGGATGCAGCGCCTCGCCCGCCGCGAGCAGGCGCGGCAGCAGCGTCCGCTCCGTCGTCACCGCCTGGAACTGCAGCGCGACCGTCACGTCGTGACCGGGGCGGTGCACGATCCGCACCGGGTCGCCCGCGCGTATCTCACCGGGCTTGATCACCCGCAGATACGCACCCGGTGCGCCCCGCCGGGTGAAGCGCTTCACCCACCCCCGCTCACCCATGTGGCCCTGGAAGGTGCGGCAGGGGATACGGCCGCTGGTGACCTCGAGGACGACCTCTTCGCCGATGCCCCAGCGCTCACCGATCAGGGAGCCGGAGACGTCGATCCCCTCCGTGGTGAGGTTCTCGCCGAACGCGCCGTTCGCCAGCGGGCGGCCCAGCTCCCGCTCCCAGGCGTCCAGGTCCTCTCGGGCCACGGCGTAGACGGCCTGGTCGTCGCCGCCGTGGTACCGCCGCTCGCACACCGCGTCCCCGGCCAGACCGCTGCCGCCGACTCCCTTCGGCCCCGGCGCCGACACCCGCACCGGTCCTTCCACCGGCCGCTTGTCGATGCCGGACAGCCCTTCGGGCTGGTCGGTGTACGGCACGGCCTTCGGGCGCCCGAGATTCACAGACAGAAGCTTCATGGCCCGCACGGTAGGCCGCACGATGCCAAAGCGTCGACGCATTATCCGGCACCGCATCAAAGCAGCGCTTATCCTTCAAGGGTGATCGAAGCCCGTCATCTCCGTGTGCTGCGCGCCGTGGCCGCCACCGGTTCCTTCTCCGCCGCGGCCCGTGAGCTGGGCTGCACCCAGCCCGCCGTCAGCCAGCAGATGAAGGCGCTCGAGGCGTCCCTCGGCACCCCGCTGCTCGTCCGCACCGGCCGCGAGATGCGGCTGACCCAGGCCGGTGAGGCGCTGGTGCGGCACGCCGCGGGCATTCTCGCCGGGCTCACGGCAGCCGAGGAGGAGGTGGCGGCCATCGCCGGGCTCCGGGCGGGCCGGGTCCGGCTGGTCTCCTTCCCCAGCGGCAGCTCCACGCTCGTACCGACGGCGCTCGCCGCACTGCGCGACGCGCACCCCGGCACGCGGGTCTCCCTGGAGGAGGCCGAGCCGCCCCGTTCCGTGGAGATGCTGCGCGAGGGCGACTGCGACGTGGCGCTCGCCTTCCGCTACGAGGGGTCGGCGGGGGCGGAGGAGTGGGACGACCTGGTGGTGCGCCCGCTGCTCGCCGACCGGCTCGTCGGTCTGCTGCCGGAACGGCACCGGCTGGCACGTGCGGCGTCCCTCGCCATAGGGGAGCTCGCCGAGGAGCCGTGGATCGCGGGCTGCCCGCGCTGCCGCGGCCAGCTGGTCGAGGTGTGCGAGGCGGCCGGCTTCACGCCGCGGATCGACTTCGCGACCGACGACTATCCGGCGGTCGCCGGGCTGGTCGGCGCGGGGCTCGGGGTCGCGGTGCTGCCGCAGCTCGCGGTGGAGTCGGTGCGGCCCAGGGGGGTCCGCACGGTTTCCCTGGAGCCCGCCGTGCGGCGGGAGATCGTCGCGCTGACCCTGCCGGACCTCGCCCAGGTGCCGGCGGTCAGGGCCACGCTGGATCAGCTGGCTCGGGCGGCCGCGCGGTAGCAAGGGGTTCGGCGCCGCTCGGCGGCCCGGGCAGTCCGGCGGGGCCCGGTCCGGCGGCCGCGCGGAGCGAGGGGCACGGGGGTCTCCGGGGCCCGTGGCGCTGCGCCTGGTGGTCACCTCCACCGAAAAAACAAGGGCACGTGGTGTGCCCGGACTGCAGAAACGTTCCTTCAGGACTTCGAGGCGGTGTGCCCGCCGGCCGTCGATGCCGAGGCCGACACCAGCCGGTTGCGCGCCCGGCCCATCAGCTCTTCGCGCTCGTCCTCGGTCAGGCCGCCCCAGACGCCGTACGGTTCGCGCACCGCCAGCGCGTGTGCGGCGCACTCGGCGCGCACCGGGCACCGCATGCAGACCTCTTTGGCCGAGTTCTCACGAGCGCTGCGTGCCGCACCCCGTTCGCCCTCCGGGTGGAAGAAGAGCGAGCTGTCCACCCCGCGGCACGCAGCCAGGAGCTGCCAGTCCCACAGGTCCGCGTTCGGTCCGGGAAGGCGGGAGAAATCTGCCATTGCGTGACCCCTTGTAGCCGTTCTGGGCGGATCCGGTGTCCACGACCGTACAACTACGATCCAAGGAGATGAAAATATGACTCATTGCGAATCTAGCTCCAGACACCTGGAAACGGGAAGAAAAGGGTCTGAATGGGGCATGGGTTGTGATGAAAGCTTGAGGGTCTCCCGCGCGTATCTCCATCGTGTCCGCCCCCTCACGTAGAGTGCCGAAGATGGCAGACGGCCCCGTAACTCTTTCGAGTGACCGTCGTTGAGAGTGCGAGGCGGTTGAAAGAACAAGCGCTCGGGCGGGCGTCCGAGACGGTCGACCGCACAGGTGACGATTTCGTACCAGCCTGGAGGCTCAAGGTGACGCGCATCAGCTGCGGAGGGCGGCCATGACTTCCGTCCTCGTCTGCGACGACTCCCCGCTTGCCCGAGAGGCGCTCCGCCGCGCGGTCGCGACCGTGCCCGGCGTCGAGCGCGTGACGACGGCGGCCAACGGCGAGGAAGTCCTCCGCCGCTGGGGCGCCGACCGCTCGGATCTGATTCTGATGGATGTACGCATGCCCGGCCTGGGCGGCGTCGAGACCGTCCGGCGACTGCTGTCCGCCGACCCCGGCGCGCGCATCATCATGCTCACCGTCGCCGAGGACCTCGACGGTGTCGCTCTCGCCGTGGCCGCCGGCGCCCGTGGCTATCTGCACAAGGACGCCTCCCGTGCCGAGCTGCGCGCCACGGTCACGCAGGCCCTCGCCGACCCGACCTGGCGGCTCGCCCCGCGCCGGCTGCGCTCCGCCGAGATGGGCGCCGCGCCGACGCTCACCGCGCGCGAGATCCAGGTCCTGGAGGGGATGAGCCACGGCCGCTCCAACGCGGAGATCGGCCGCGAGCTGTTCCTCTCCGAGGACACGGTCAAGACGCACGCCCGGCGGCTGTTCAAGAAGCTGGGCGCGTCCGACCGGGCGCACGCCGTGGCGCTCGGATTCCGGTGGGGCCTGGTGCGCTAGGACCTGTCCCCCGGATCGGACCGGCTGCGGCGCGGCCCGTGGAGCGGCTGCGAATGAGACGGCTACCGGCGAGCGGGGGCATGTGGATGCCCCCGCCCGGGTTCTTCGCATGCGCGGCGCCGGCGGCTGCCGCCGGGTCGGACGGGTGCGGTCGCTGTCTCGTGCGAGGGGAGCGACTGCCGCTCCGGCGAGGGGCGCGCGGGCTGTTCCCGGGGTCCATGCCGGCCGCCGGGTGCACGCGGTTCGCCGGCTTCCTGCCGGTCGCCGGGTGCGTGCCGTACGCGAGGTGCGCGCTCTTGGCGAGGGCGGTGCCGTACACGAGGTACGTGCTCTTGGCGAGGGGCATGCCGTACGCGAGGATCGTCCCGTACGGGCCGTGCGTGTACCGGCCTTGCGCGCGGCGCGATCGGTGCCTGCGGCGCGTGCCGCTGAGGGCGGCCCCGCCGTGTCCACGGTGCGGATCGTCCCGGTCGTTCGCGCCCGGCCCGCCGTGTCCGGCACGCGAGCCCGACCCGCCGTCCTCGCCGCACGAGGCGAGGGACCGGTACGCGCCGTGCATCTCGTGCACGCCAGGTGATGCGCACGCGTCGTGCACCCAGTGCGCCTCCCGCGCGGCTCACGCGAGGCGCCGGCGCTTTGCACACCGTGCCGAAGGCGCCGCATCTCGCGCCCACCAGGGCATCGGCGGCGATCGCCGGATGCCCGCTGCTCGTTTCACCGCGGATGACGCATCCTTGAGGTGTGGAGTTCCTCGGGGACGAGTCGGTCGAGCGGAAGGGGAGGGCGCAGGGGATGAGTTCCGGCGCACCTGCTCATAACGCTTCGGTGCACAACGAGGGACGTGGTGTCACGGACTCTGCGTCCGCAAGGCACCATGGACCGATGCGCGAGGACGAGGCGGGCACTGCCCAGGGGGCGATCGGTGCACTCGTCCATCGCGCCGTCGAGGGCGATGAGCAGGCCACGCACGATCTGCTCGCCCACGTCCACCCGCTGGCCCTGCGCTACTGCCGCACCCGGCTGTCCCGGCTGCCCGGGGACGC
The DNA here is from genome assembly GCF_012034205.1 of Streptomyces composti. Taxonomy (GTDB): domain Bacteria; phylum Actinomycetota; class Actinomycetes; order Streptomycetales; family Streptomycetaceae; genus Streptomyces; species Streptomyces composti. Next base: position 168,513 of record NZ_JAATEM010000011.1, on the reverse strand, counting down.
CCGTCACTTCGTCGAGGACCTCGCCCAGGAAGTCTGTGTCGCGGTGCTGCTCGCGCTGCCCCGCTACCGGGACACCGGGCGCCCCTTCGAGGCGTTCGTCTTCGCCATCGCCGCCCACAAGGTCGCCGACCTGCAGCGTGCCGCGATGCGCCACCCCGGCTCCACCGCCGTGCCCTCGGACGAGATGCCCGAACGCCCCGACGACTCCCTCGGCCCCGAGGAGCGTGCGCTGCTCAGCAGTGACGCCGAGTGGGCCAAGAAACTCCTCGCCAACCTGCCCGAGAACCAGCGCGAGCTGCTGCTGCTGCGCATCGCGGTCGGTCTCACGGCGGAGGAGACTGGACAGATGTTGGGAATGTCACCCGGCGCGGTCCGGGTGGCGCAGCACAGGGCGCTGAGCCGGCTGCGCGCGCTGGCGGAGCAGTAACCACCGCCGCCGGACCACGGCTTGGCGAGTGAAACGGCGGGCGGGCGTTTCCGTATGACGGTTCCGTAGGAACGTACGAAGGCCGGAGCCGTGCCGAACCGTGGAATGAGACACCTCCGCTTCCCGTTAGCATGGACATCCGCACCGATCAAGGCCATTTGGGGAAGGTGTCATGACTGCCAACGTCGACGGCGTGCCCGAAAAATTCGCGACTCTCGGGCTGACCTACGACGACGTGCTGCTGCTGCCGGGCGCATCCGAGGTGCTCCCCAACGCGGTCGACACCTCGTCCCGAATCTCCCGCAATGTCCGGGTGAACATCCCGCTTCTGTCCGCCGCCATGGACAAGGTCACCGAGGCGCGCATGGCGATCGCGATGGCCCGTCTGGGCGGCGTCGGCGTTCTGCACCGCAACCTGTCCATCGAGGACCAGGTCAACCAGGTCGACCTGGTGAAGCGGTCCGAGTCCGGCATGGTCACCGACCCCATCACGGTGCACCCGGAGGCCACGCTCGCCGAGGCCGACGCGCTGTGCGCCAAGTTCCGCATCAGCGGTGTCCCGGTCACCGACCCGGCGGGCAAGCTGCTCGGCATCGTGACCAACCGCGACATGGCCTTCGAGACCGACCGCAGCCGTCAGGTGCGCGAGGTCATGACCCCGATGCCGCTGGTGACCGGCAAGGTCGGCATCTCCGGTGTGGACGCCATGGAGCTGCTGCGCCGCCACAAGATCGAGAAGCTCCCGCTCGTCGACGACGAGGGCATCCTCAAGGGCCTGATCACGGTCAAGGACTTCGTCAAGGCCGAGAAGTATCCGAACGCCTCCAAGGACGCCGAGGGCCGGCTGCTGGTCGGCGCCGCCGTGGGCGCGAGCCCCGAGGCGCTGGAGCGCGCCCAGGCGCTCACCGAGGCCGGCGTGGACTTCCTGGTGGTGGACACCTCGCACGGCCACAACAGCAACGCGCTCAGCTGGATGTCGAAGATCAAGTCGGCGGTTCCGGTCGATGTGATCGGCGGCAACGTCGCCACCCGCGAGGGCGCGCAGGCGCTGATCGACGCCGGTGTGGACGGCATCAAGGTGGGTGTGGGCCCCGGCTCCATCTGCACCACGCGCGTGGTGGCGGGCATCGGTGTCCCGCAGGTCACGGCGATCTACGAGGCCTCCCTCGCCGCGGGCCCGGCGGGCATCCCGCTGATCGGCGACGGCGGTCTGCAGTACTCCGGCGACATCGGCAAGGCGCTCGCCGCCGGTGCCGACACGGTGATGCTGGGCAGCCTGCTCGCGGGCTGCGAGGAGTCCCCCGGCGAGCTGCTGTTCATCAACGGCAAGCAGTACAAGTCGTACCGCGGCATGGGCTCGCTCGGTGCCATGCAGTCGCGCGGTCAGGGCAGGTCGTACTCGAAGGACCGCTACTTCCAGGCAGAGGTCTCCTCCGACGACAAGCTGGTGCCCGAGGGCGTCGAGGGCCAGGTGCCCTACCGCGGCCCGCTGGCCAATGTGCTGCACCAGCTGGTCGGCGGCCTCCGCCAGACCATGGGCTACGTGGGCGCCGCCACCATCGGCGAGATGCAGACCAAGGGCCGCTTCGTCCGGATCACCTCGGCGGGACTCAAGGAGAGCCACCCGCACGACATCCAGATGACGGTCGAGGCGCCGAACTACAGCAGCAAGTGAGCCCCGCCCGCGCGGTCGGCCGGCCGGCGGCCGGCGTGCGCGGGTGAGGCACGGCCGACGGAAGCCGCGCGGCGCGGGACGGCCAGGAGCTGTGCGGCGTGGGACGGCGGGACGCTGTGCGGCGTGGGACGGCGGGAAACCGTGCGACGCCGCCGTGCGGCGCCGGCCGGTGACATCGTGAAGCGCGGCAGCCCGGCGCGGCCGGGCGGCGCTGAGCAGGGGCGGGCACCCGGGAGCACCGGGGCCGCCCCTGTCGTATGCGTCGGCGATACTGGAAGACGCTGCAACGCATCAGGGAAAGGCCACAGACGTGACTGAGATCGAGATCGGGCGCGGCAAGCGCGGCCGCAGGGCGTACGCCTTCGACGACATCGCCGTCGTCCCCAGCCGCCGTACGCGGGACCCGAAGGAGGTCTCGATCGCCTGGCAGATCGACGCCTACCGCTTCGAGCTGCCCTTCCTGGCCGCCCCCATGGACTCCGTGGTCTCGCCGGACACCGCCATCCGCATCGGCGAGCTCGGCGGCCTCGGCGTGCTGAACCTCGAGGGTCTGTGGACCCGCTACGAGGACCCGCAGCCGCTGCTCGACGAGATCGCCGAGCTGCCGGCCGACTCCGCCACCCGCCGCCTGCAGGAGATCTACGCCGCGCCGATCAAGGAGGAGCTGATCGGGCAGCGCATCAAGCAGGTGCGCGACTCGGGCGTGGTCACCGCCGCCGCGCTCTCCCCGCAGCGCACCGCCCAGTTCTCCAAGGCCGTGGTGGACGCGGGTGTGGACATCTTCGTCATCCGCGGCACCACGGTGTCCGCGGAGCACGTCTCCAGCTCGCACGAGCCGCTGAACCTGAAGCAGTTCATCTACGAGCTCGACGTCCCGGTGATCGTCGGCGGCTGCGCCACCTACACGGCGGCCCTGCACCTGATGCGCACCGGTGCCGCCGGTGTCCTGGTCGGCTTCGGCGGCGGTGCCGCGCACACCACGCGCAATGTGCTGGGCATCCAGGTCCCGATGGCCACCGCGGTCGCCGATGTGGCCGCGGCCCGCCGCGACTACATGGACGAGTCCGGCGGCCGCTATGTGCACGTGATCGCGGACGGCGGCGTCGGCTGGTCCGGCGACCTGCCCAAGGCGATCGCCTGCGGCGCCGACGCGGTGATGATGGGCTCCCCGCTCGCCCGTGCGACCGACTCGCCGGGCCGGGGTCACCACTGGGGCATGGAGGCGGTGAACGAGGAGCTGCCGCGCGGCAAGAAGGTCGGCCTTGGCACGGTCGGCACGCTGGAGGAGATCCTCACCGGCCCGTCCCGCACCCCCGACGGCTCCATGAACCTCTTCGGCGCCCTCCGCCGCGCCATGGCCACCACCGGCTACAGCGAGCTCAAGGAGTTCCAGCGCGTCGAGGTCACGGTCGCCGACTCCCAGCACCGGCGGTAACCGGCAGGTCTCTCCGCGGGCCGGTCACCCGAACGGGTGACCGGCCCGCGGCTTGTCCCCGCCTGCCGCCGGCCTCTCACAACCGGTGCGCCGCCCCCGTGGGGGTGGCCCCCCGTGTGTCGAGGAGGAGCTGGGCCTTCACCGACAGGCCCTGGAGGTCGTAGGTGCGGTGCTGCTGGAGGAGGATGGTGAGGTCGGCGCCGGCGGCGGCCTCGTAGAGGGAGTCGGCGCGGGGGACGGGGCGGTCGAGGACGTTCCAGGACGCCACGTGCGGGTCGTGGTAGCTGACCGAGGCGCCCAGCTCCATCAGCCGGATCGCGATCTCCCGCGCGGGTGTGCCCTGCAGGTCGGCGAGGTCGGGCTTGTAGGTGACGCCGAGGAGCAGGACGCGTGCGCCGCGGGCGGACTTGCCGTGTTCGTTGAGCAGCGCGGCGGCCCGCTGCACGACGTAGCGGGGCATGCGGCTGTTGACCTCCTGGGCCAGCTCCGCCATGCGCAGCGGGCGGCCGGCGTGCGCGGTGAGGTCCTGGGGGACGGCGTGGCCGCCGACGCCCGGTCCGGGGCGGAACGCCTGGAACCCGAACGGCTTGGTCTCCGCGCAGCGGATGACGTCCCACAGATCGACGCCCAGCTCGTGGCAGAGCACGGCCATCTCGTTGACCAGCGCGATGTTGACGTGCCGGAAGTTCGTCTCCAGGACCTGCACGGTCTCCGCCTCCCGCAGCCCGCGCGCCCGGACCACCTTGTCGGTGATCCGCCCGTAGAAGGCGGCGGCGGACTCGGTGCAGGCGGAGGTGAGCCCGCCGATGACCTTCGGCGTGTTGGCGGGCGTGACGTCGCGGTTGCCGGGGTCGAGGCGATGGGGGGAGTAGGCGAGGTGGAAGTCCCGGCCGGCCACCAGCCCGGACTCCGACTCCAGCAGCTCCCGCAGGAAGCCCTCGGTGGTGCCGGGCGGTACGGGGGATTCCAGGATCACGGTGGTGTGCGGGCGCAGCCGCGCGGCGAGGGTACGGGCGGCGGCCTCCACCTGGCTCAGGTCGAGCGTGCCGTCCGCGCCGCGCGGGGCCGGCGCGCAGATCACCGCGGTGCGCACCCGGCCCAGCTCGGCCGGGGCAGCGGTGACACGGAAGCCTTGCGCGAGCATCCGGCGCACCTCGGCCGGGCTGAGCGAGCCCGCCTCGGGGCCGGTCCGGTAGCCGACAGTCGGAATCCCGGCGGCGACGGCGGCCTGGGCCAGGGGCAGGCCGTACGGGCCGAGTCCGATGACGGCGAGATCTGCGGGCATGGCGTGGGCCGTCCTTCCCAGTAGCCGAAGTGGGGCAGGTGCGCAAGCCGTGTGGACAGAACGAGCGAGCGCAATGTCAGACTAGGAGTAAATATGACCGATTTGCGGGATTGGTCGGCCGAAATTCGGTGAGTCGTGCCGGGTGGTCCCGGGTGGTTGTCCACAGGCTGGGGGTACCTGGTGGCTGAAGTCGGGCAAGCCGGTCAGAATTTGGGCATGAGACAGGGGGACCGGGCTTCGCCCGACGGGTGCGGCCGACGCGACCGATGAGCGGGAGGCAGCGGTGAGGACAGCGATACTGGGGCCGGCGCAGCGCGCCGAGTCACTCGCATCCATGGCCGAGCGCGAGCTGGACGTGCTGGTGGTGGGCGGCGGCGTGGTCGGCGCGGGCACCGCGCTGGACGCCGCGACGCGCGGCCTGTCCACGGGACTGGTCGAGGCACGTGACTGGGCGTCAGGCACCTCCAGCCGGTCCAGCAAGCTGATCCACGGCGGCCTGCGCTACTTGGAGATGCTCGACTTCGGGCTGGTGCGCGAGGCGCTGAAGGAGCGCGGCCTGCTGCTGGAGCGGCTCGCCCCGCACCTGGTCAAGCCGGTGCCCTTCCTCTACCCGCTCCAGCACAAGGGCTGGGAGCGGCTCTACGCCGGATCGGGCGTCGCCCTCTACGACATCATGTCCATGGCCCGCGGACACGGCCGGGGGCTGCCTCTGCACCGGCACCTGAGCCGCCGTCACGCCCTCAGAGTTGCGCCCTGTCTGAAGAAGGACGCGCTGGTCGGCGCCCTGCAGTACTACGACGCCCAGATGGACGACGCCCGCTATGTCGCGACCCTGGTGCGCACCGCCGCCGCCTACGGCGCCAAGGTCGCCAACCGGGCCCGCGTCACCGGCTTCCTGCGCGAGGGCGAGCGGGTGGTCGGCGCCCGGGTGCAGGACGTGGAGGGCGGCGGCGAGTACGAGGTCCGCGCCAAGCAGATCGTCAACGCCACCGGCGTGTGGACCGACGACACCCAGGCGATGGTAGGCGAACGCGGCCAGTTCCACGTCCGGGCCTCCAAGGGCATCCACCTCGTCGTCCCCAAGGACCGCATCCACTCCACGACCGGGCTCATCCTGCGCACCGAGAAGTCCGTACTGTTCGTCATCCCCTGGGGCCGGCACTGGATAGTCGGCACCACCGACACCGACTGGGACCTCGACAAGGCCCATCCGGCCGCGTCCAGCGCCGACATCGACTACCTCCTCGAGCACGTCAACTCGGTGCTCGCCGTGCCGCTCACCAGGGACGACGTCGAGGGCGTGTACGCCGGTCTGCGGCCGCTGCTGGCCGGCGAGTCCGACGCCACCAGCAAGCTGTCGCGCGAGCACACCGTGGCCCACCCGGTGCCCGGCCTGGTCGTGGTCGCCGGTGGCAAGTACACGACCTACCGCGTCATGGCCAAGGACGCCGTGGACGCCGCCGTGCACGGCCTCGACGTGCGCGTCGCCGACTGCGTCACCGAGGACACCCCGCTGCTCGGCGCCGAGGGGTACCGGGCGCTGTGGAACGCACGAGCCCGCATCGCCGCCCGCACCGGCCTGCACACCGTGCGCGTGGAGCACCTGCTCAACCGCTACGGCTCTCTCACCGAGGAGATCCTGGACCTCATAGCCTCGGACCCCTCCCTGGGCGAACCCCTGCAGTCGGCCGACGACTATCTGCGCGCCGAGATCACCTACGCCGCCTCGCACGAGGGAGCGCGGCACCTGGACGACGTGCTGACCCGGCGCACCCGCATCTCCATCGAGACCTTCGACCGGGGCACCCGCTGCGCCCGGGAGGCAGCCGAGCTGATGGCGCCGGTGCTGGGCTGGGACAAGGACCAGATCGAGCGCGAGGTGCAGCACTACGAGAAGCGGGTGGAGGCGGAGCGCGAGTCGCAGCGCCAGCCGGACGACCTGACGGCGGACGCGGCCCGGCTGGGAGCGCCGGACATCGTGCCGCTGTGAGGGCTCTTCGGGACCGTTCCGCGGGGGCGTTTCGAGTGACGCGGCTCTGGCCGGGCGGTTTCGCGGGGGCGTTTCGAGTGGCGTGGCTGTGGCCGGGCGGTTCTGCGGGGCCGCTTCCAGTGACGTGGCTCTGACTGGGCGGTTTCGCGGGGCGGTTCTGCGGGACGCGGCGTCGGCTGGGCGAGGTCCGCGGGGGCGTTTCGAGTGGCGTGGCTGTGGCTGGGCGGTTTCGCGGGGGCGTTTCGAGTGGCGTGGCTGTGGCCGGGCGGTTCTGCGGGGCCGCTTCCAGTGACGTGGCTCTGACTGGGCGGTTTCGCGGACCGTCCCGCGGGACGCGGCTTCGGCCGGGCGGTTTCGCGGGGCCGTTCTGCGGGACGCGGCGTCGGCCGGGCGAGGTCCGCGGGGCGGTTTCACTCGAACGAGTGTCGTGAACCGGGACCTTCGTTCGGGACCCGCTCGTTCTACGGGGTGCGAGGGCAGAACTCGGCCGCGAGCACTGCGGGTTCGAGACCGGGGTCGTCCATCGTGTCCGTGTTGAGCCGGAAGGTGAGGACGCGCCGGCCGTCCGCGGTGGCTGCGGTGCGCACGTAGCTGCCCAGGATGCGCCCGTTGTGTCCCCAGACCGTCGTGCCGCACGGAAGCTTCTCGGGATACAGGCCCAGGCCGTACGAGCCGCGTGCGGCACGGGTGTCCAGCATCTCGCGCAGCATCCGCGGGGAGAGCAGCTCGCCGCCCAGCAGCGCCCCGTAGAAGCGGTTCAGATCGGCGAGCGTGGTCACCAGCTCGCCCGCCGCGCCGGCCACGCGCGGGTCGAGCTCCGTGACGTCGGCTCCGCCGGAGCTGTAGGCCCGGCCGTGCGGTGACGGCAGAGAACTCTCGGAGCCGGGGAAGGAGGTGCCCGTCAGACCCAGCGGAGCGAGGATGCGCCGCTCGGCCTCGGCGGCGTAGGAACGGCCGGTGACCCGTTCCACGACCAGGCCGAGCAGGACGTAATTGGTGTTCGAGTACGCGAAGCGGCCCTTGGCGGCCGGAGGGTGGGTGAGAGCGATGCGCAGCGCCTGAAAGGGTGTCACGGGGACCGTCCCCCGGGTCTGGACGGTGAAGTCGTACAGACCGCTGGTGTGCGCGAGCAGGGAACGCAGGGTCAGCGCGCGCCCGTCGTTCCCGGCTCCCCGCACCAGCCCCGGCAGATGCTGCTCCACGGTGTCCGACAGCGACAGACGGCCCTCCTCGGCCAGCTGCAGCACCACCGTCGCCACGAACGTCTTGGTGATGCTGCCCGCGCGGAAGTGGTCGGTGCGCGCCATGCCCTGGCCGGCCTGGGCATAGCGGGAGCCGTCCTCCGCCTGGGCCAGCAGGGCCGCTCCCGGCGCACCGCCCCGCGCGACCAGTTGCGGGACCAGCTCGTCCGCCGGCGAGGCGGAAGGGGCCGAGGAGGCCCCCGGGGCGAGGGCGAGCAGCACCAGGGACACAGGAACGGCAAGTAGCGTCCGCAGCGGCTGCATCCCGGTCCCTCCGTCGTCGGGGCCCCATCATGCAGGGTGGCGGAACCCCTTGTTCACCCGGGTCACCGGGGCGTGCGGGCCGGGACGGCGCGTGGGGCACCCTGAGCGCCGGCCACTTGTCGCGTGAGAGACAATGAAGGCTCTGTCAGGGCGGGTTGCATGAGGGGACGCATGTCGGAGGCGGAGCGGGCGGGAACATCCCGTACGGACGAGAGCGCACGTCTCCTCGCCGGGCGGTACCGGCTGGGAGAAGTGCTCGGCCGCGGCGGCATGGGGACGGTGTGGCGGGCCGAGGACGAGACCCTGGGGCGGACGGTCGCCGTCAAGGAGCTCCGGTTCCCGTCGAACATCGACGAGGACGAGAAGCGGCGGCTGATCACGCGAACCCTGCGTGAGGCCAAGGCGATCGCGCGGATCCGCAACAACAGCGCGGTGACCGTCTTCGACGTGGTCCAGGAGGACGACCGGCCCTGGATCGTGATGGAGCTGGTCGAGGGCAAGTCGCTCGCCGAGGTCATCCGTGAGGACGGCCTGCTCGAGCCCCGACGGGCGGCGGAGGTCGGGCTGGCCGTGCTGGACGTGCTGCGCTCCGCGCACCGGCAGGGCATCCTGCACCGCGATGTGAAGCCGTCGAACGTGCTCATCGCCGACGACGGCCGGGTCGTGCTCACCGACTTCGGCATCGCCCAGGTCGAGGGCGACCCGTCCATCACCTCGACCGGCATGCTCGTCGGCGCGCCCTCCTACATCTCCCCGGAGCGCGCCCGCGGCCACAAGCCGGGCCCGGCGGCCGACCTGTGGTCGCTCGGCGGACTGCTCTACGCGGCGGTCGAGGGGGTCCCGCCCTACGACAAGGGCTCCGCGATCGCCACGCTCACGGCGGTGATGACCGAGCCGCTCGAGGAGCCGAAGAACGCGGGACCGCTCAGAGACGTCATCCAGGGGCTGCTCACCAAGGACCCGGAGAAGCGGCTCGACGACGCCGGCGCGCGGGCCATGCTGAACGCCGTCATCCACGCGCCCGAGAAGCAGGAGACCGAATCCGAGCCCGCGGACGCCACCAAGGCGGTGCCGCTGCCGGAGCAGCCGGGCGAGCGGGCGGCACGGTCCGGCGGCAAGCGGGCCGAGGAGGCCGGGGAGCGGCTGCGGGGCGCGCTGCGCTCCGTGCGGAAGGCGGCCGCCGTGGCCACGGGTGCCGCCGCCGGCGCCAAGCCGGCGGCCACGCCCGTGGCTTCCGGCACGGGCGGCTCCGCCGGGGCCGCCGACTCGGCCGAGGCCGGCCCGGGGAGCGGGGCGCCCTCGGCGGGCGCCGCGTCCACCGGTACGGGATCCGCCGGGACGGCCGGCAAGGGTTCCGGTGCGAGCGGCGGCTCCGGGACCGGGGTGGCGGGCGAGCCGTCGGCGGCGCAGCCCGCGGCCAAGGGCGCGAGTCCGGGCTGGCCCAGGATGACCCCGCCGGACCTCCCGGCCCGTCCCAGGCCCCGGGCGTCCATCACCGACGTGGTGCCGCGGCAGACGCTGGTCGCCATCGCGGTGATCGTGCTGCTCGCCGTGATCGGAGTGGTGATCGGCATTGCTCTCGCCGACGGCGGCGAGGACGACGGCAAGGCCGCCGGGAAGGGAGCCGGGGCGACCGCGGAGGCGTCGGCCGGCCCCAGCACCAAGAACGACGACAAGGACGGCACAGGGACCGACGGCTCCGCGACCGAGTCGGCCGGGACGGGTGCGCCCGCGGGCGGCGGCGCCGGTGACGGGTCGTCGGACGGCGCGTCGGACGGCTCCCGGGACGACGCGGGTGACGGGGGCGACGACGGCACCTCGGCGCAAGAGACGTACAAGGGTGACCAGGGCTACTCGATCGGGCTGCCCGAGGGGTGGAAGTACCAGTCGACCGGGGCGGCGGGGGACCGCTTCACCGGCCCCGACGGGCAGAAGCTGCTGATCGCCTGGACGTCCGCGCCGAAGTCCGACCCGGTGGCCGACTGGCGGAACCAGGAACGCTTCATGCTGCGGTCGCAGTACAAGAAGATCCGCATAGAGAAGGTGGACTACCGCGGCTGGAAGGCCGCCGACTGGGAGTTCACCTATGTGGAGAACGGCACCACGTGGCGGACCATCGACCGGGGGTTCGTGGTCAACGACCGTCAGGGGTACGCCCTGATGTACACGGCGAAGGCGAAGACCTGGGGGCAGGAGGAGCGCAGGGAGACCTGGCGGACCCTGACGCGCTCCTTCGAGCCCAGGTCCTGAGCCCCTCCGGGGCATGGGCGCACCCCCGTTTGGAAAGTGAGTTGTGGCATCCCCTCTTTGCGGGTTGCCTCGGGCACGTATCGTGAGTGCTTGCGGACCGTACGCAGCCGGAACGGGTCGCGAGGCGAACGGATTTGACCGACCGTACTGCCGGGGGAGGCAACGTGGACGACTATGCGGGACGGGTTCTCGCCGGCCGCTACCGCCTGCCGCTGCCGCCGTCCGACGAGTACGAACTCACCGAGACCCGCGCCTTCGACACCTACAGCGGGCAGGAAGTCCTGGTCAGGCAGGTGCCGTTGCCGGAGGTCGTCGAGGCCGAGGTGCTCGACGCCGAGGGGCTGCCGGAGGGCTTCACCGCACGGGACGGCAGCGCACGGCGCGGCGGTTCCAGCAGGCCGCCCGCCCGGTCGGGCACCCGCCGCCCCACGGACCCGGTCGTGCGGCGGGCCGTGGAGGCCGCGCAGGCGGCGGCCGCCATCCCGGACCATCCCCGCCTCGACCAGGTCTTCGACGTCTTCGCCGAGGGAGGCTCGCTGTGGGTGGTCAGTGAGCTGGTGGCCGCGCGACCGCTGGCCGCACTGCTCGCCGAGAAGCCGCTGACGCCGTACCGGGCGGCGGAGGTCGCCTCCGACGTGCTGATGGCGCTGCGGGCGCTGCACGCGCAGGGCTGGGTGCACCGGAACATCACCGCGCGCACGGTGCTGGTCTGCGACGACGGCCGGGTGATGCTCACCGGTCTCGCGGTCGGCGCGGCCGAGGAGGCGTTGTGCGGCTACGACCCGGTGCCGCCGCCCGCGGGCTCCGAGGGTTCACAGGGCCCCGAAGGGGCGCAGGGCCCCGAAGGGGCGCGGGGTTTCGGGCCGCAGGGCTCCGGAGCCGGGGCTTCCGCCCCGGAAACGCCCCTCGGAGCGCCGGGCGCGCAACGCGACGGAGCCTGGCCGTCCGCACCCTCCGGCGGACCCTCCGGAACCGCCGCACCGGCCCCCCGCAGCGACCCCGAGGCCCTGCGCCGGGCCGCCATCGAGGCGCGGGCCGGGCACCTGCCCGCGAGCGGGGACGGCACACCGGGCCGCGGCGTTCCCGCCGTGACGGCTCCCCGGGCGCTCGGCAGTGCCGGGGACATCAGGGCGGCCAGGGCCGGCGCGATCGCCGCCTACCGGGCGGGGGCGCGTGCCGCCGCACGGGTGCAGGAGGCGCAGCAGAGCGGCCGGGCCGCCACCGCCCTGCCGGGTGCCCGCACGGCACCGGAGGGCGGCCGGACGGCCTCGCCGGGCCAGCTCCCTGCCGCGCCGGGCAGCACCGGGCCAGACCCCGGGCCCCGCAGCGACGGGGCCGGACAGTCCCCGTACTCACCGCAGGTGCCGTATCCCGCAGGGCCGGGACGGCAGGGCACCGCCCCCGGGGTGTCCGGCCTCACGGGCGGCGGCGGGGCGGGCGCGGCGGCCACGGGCAGTCAGCCGCCGGGGCGGATCGCCGACCCGTACGGCGTGGCGGGACGCACCGTCCGGCCCGCCGGCGCATCCCGCACCGGTTCCGGCACCGGCAGCACCGCGCCCGCGCTCGGCGCCGGCGCCCAGGCACGTACCGCGCTCCCGTCCGCCGGTGCCGACGAGGCCGCCCCGGCTCCCGGCGCCGACCGCAGCCCCGCGCCGACGGCGTCCGCGCGCTGGGACGAGCCGGCGGCGCAGAACCCGGTACCGCGCGGGCCCACCAGCGCGTTGGCAGCCGAGCGGGCGCGGCAGGCGCGGATGGCCGTCGTCGGCCCGGTGACCGAGCGGTGGGCGCCGGAGCAGGCCGGGCCGGTGCACGAGAACTGGCAGCTGGCCCCGCCGATCGGCCCCGCCACCGACCTGTGGGCGCTCGGTGCGCTGCTGTTCCGTGCCGTGCAGGGACACGCCCCGTACCCGGAGGAGTCCACGGCCGAGCTGGTGCAGATGGTGTGCGCCGAGCCGCCCGCCTTCGCCGAGGAGTGCGGGCCGCTGAGGCCGATCGTGGAGTCGCTGCTGCGGCAGGACCCCACCGAGCGGCCGGACGTCGAGGAACTGCGCGGCTGGCTGCGCTCGCTGGTGCGTTCGGCCCCGGAACCGGAGGCCGGGCTGAACGTGATCACCGCACCGCCCCTGGAGACCAGCCGGCTGCCGGTGGTGCGCCGCCGGGGCGAGCTGGTGCGCAAACGGCGCGCCGGGCTCCCCGCCCACCACGGCAGGCACAAGCGGGCCAAGCAGCGCACCCGTTCCCCGCACCGGCTCGGCCGCACTCTGCTCCTGCTGGTGCTGCTCCTGCTGGCCGGTGCCGTCGTCTACGCCATGCTGTTCATGCCGAAGGCGGGCGAGGACCCCTCGGGCGCCCAGCCCGCCGGGGGAGTCAGCCAGGCGCCGCCGTCGCGGGCGGCCGGAGGCGGGCCCGGCGGTGACGACGCGGCGGGGGCGGACACGCCGAAGAGCAGCACCGCGAGCAGCCCCGGGGAGTCGGCCGGCTCCACCGAGACCCAGACCACCGTCCCCGAGGTCGCCGAGGGGTTCACGCTGCGCAAGGACCCGGAGGGCTTCCGGATCGCCGTCGCCGAGAAGTGGCAGCGCGCCGGGAAGAACGGCAGCGGCCAGGTCGTCTACTCCCGCGGCGACTTCGAGCTGATCGTGGTGCCGGGCCGGGACAGCGCGGAGCGCTATGGGAGCGATCCCATGGCCTATCAGCGGGACGACGAGCGCGAGCTGCAGCCGTACCGCGACTCCAGCTGGGCCACCTCCACCGGCCTGAAGACCATCGAGGTGGGCGGACGGACCATGGCCGAGGGGCAGTTCACCTGGACCGGTGACGACGGGGACGACCTGTACGTCCGCAACCTCGCCGAGCTGATCGACGGCCGCTACCACGTGATCCAGGTCCGCGGCCCCGAGGGCGAGCGGGACGAGGTGACCCGGCTGTACGAACAGGCCGTGGCCACCTACCGATTCACCGGCTGACTCACGGTGCGGCGGACCGGCTGGCCGTGGCCGGAAAAGACCGGTGGGCCAGGCGGAACCGGACCCGTCGCGTCCTCGACGGCGACGGAGAACGCACGCATCCGCACCCCCTGTGGTTGTCCGGTGCCTCGAACAGCGAGAACCATCACAGTGCGGTCTCCTTGCCACCCCGCCGGTTCCCAGGACAGGGCGCGGTCCCTACCCTGACCCCTGTCAAGACCATTGCGGGGCAACGTGAATCAGATGCAGGGCTCGCTCGTCGCGGGCCGCTACCGGCTCGCCGCGTCCATCGGCAGCGGTGGCATGGGCCGGGTGTGGCGGGCGCACGACGAGGTGCTGCACCGTTCCGTCGCCATCAAGGAACTCACCGCCGCTCTCTACGTATCCGACAGCGAGCAGGCGATGCTGCTCGCCCGGACCCGGGCCGAGGCGCGTGCGGCGGCGCGGATCAACCACTCCGCCGTCGTCACCGTGCACGACGTGCTGGAGCACGACAACCGGCCGTGGATCGTCATGGAGCTGGTCGAGGGCCGCTCGCTGGCCGACAAGGTCAGGGAGGAGGGCCGCGTCGAGCCGCGCGAGGCGGCACGGATCGGCATGTGGGTGCTACGCGCGTTGCGCGCCGCCCACTCGGCGGGCGTCCTGCACCGTGACGTCAAGCCGGGCAACGTTCTCCTCGGTGACGACGGGCGGGTGCTGCTCACCGACTTCGGCATCGCGCAGATCGACGGCGACACCGCCATCACCCGGACCGGAGAGGTCGTCGGCTCGGTCGACTACCTGGCGCCCGAGCGCGTCCGCGGCCACGACCCCGGCCCGGCCTCCGACCTGTGGGCGCTCGGCGCCACCCTCTACACGGCGGTGGAGGGCAGCTCGCCGTTCCGCCGCACCTCGCCGCTGGGCACCATGCAGGCGGTCGTCGAGGAGGAGGCCGACGAGCCGCGGCACGCGGGACCGCTGGCCCCCGTCATCAACGCGCTGCTGCTGAAGGACCCGGCCGGCCGCCCCGACGCCGCCACGGCCGAGCGGATGCTGGCCGAGGTCGCGCAGGGACGTGAGCCCGACGCGGTGCCGCCGTACGCACCGGCCGGGGCGGCGCGCCGGCCCCTGCCGCCCGTGACCGGCACGCACGGGGCCGCAGGCCGCCACCCCCGGCCGACCGGTGCGACGGCCGTGCAGCCGCCGCACGCCACCGGGCGGACGGCGGCGCGGTCGCCGCACCCGGCCGAGGGCCGGACCACGGCACCACACCCGTACGCGACCGGACCGGCTGCCGCGCGGTCGCCCCATGCCACGACACCGGGGCGGCCGCCCTGCGCGACGGCGACCGCGTCCGGTGCCACCGTCCCCGCCGCTCCCGGCTCCCCGCACGCCGGCCGCCCCGGCGGGGGTGCGTCCGCGACGGGCGCCACCGGAACCGCGGGCGGAGCCGCTCCCGCCACCGCCCGGCGCAGCCGCCGGCGTCTGATCGCGCTGGTCGTCGCCGTCGCCGCGGTCATCGGCGGCGGCACCTCGGTGGTGCTGCAGGAGTGGGGCCGGGGCCGCAGCGGCGGCGGCACACCGGCCGCCTCCTCGTCGCCGCGGCCCAGCGCCTCAGCGAGCGAGGGAACCGAGTCCTCCGCCGGCCTGCCCGAGGGCTGGGTGCGGCGTACCGACCCGCTCGGCTTCAGCGTCGCCCTGCCCGGCGAGGACTGGCAGCGCAGCTACGACGAGGAGACCGGTCAGGTCGACTACTCGCCCGACGGCGGCAAGCACTTCCTGCGCATCGCCATCGACGAGGCCCCGGACTTCGACGACCCCTTCGAGCATCTGAAGTCCCTGGACTGGCAGTTGGGGCAGCGGCTCGTCGACTACCGGCGGAACACGCTCGAGCGCGACACCTACCGTGACCGGCCGAGCGCCCGCCTGGACCACAGCTGGACGGCGCTCGCCAAGGACACGCCGTTCCCCGGTCCGTACCGGGCGGTCGACCACATGTATCTCTCGCACGCGGGCGTCGAGTACGCGCTCTACATGGCCTCGCCGGCCGGGGACTGGGAGGCGACGGCCGAGCAGTTCAAGACGGTGCTCAAGGGCTGGCGCGAGCCCTGACACCGGCGTGTACCGGCCCTTGGTTGGCCGAATCGCCGTACCGGAGGGAAGACATCCGGTGGGGCATGATGGGCCCATGGGGACCGAGGGGCAGTCCGGCAACGGCAGGGGAACCGAAGGGCAGTCCGGCAGCGGGTCGGTGCCGGACAACGCCCGTGTCATCGCGGGGCGTTACCGTCTCGAGGCGCGGCTCGGCCGCGGCGGCATGGGCGTGGTGTGGCGGGCGACGGACCAGTTGCTCGGGCGGCGCGTCGCGGTCAAGGAACTCCCGGTCGACGAGACCCTCCCGGCGGAGGACGCCCGCCGCCGGCGGGAGCGCACCCTGCGCGAGGCGCGGGCGCTCGCCCAGCTGCAGCATCCGCACATCATCGTGGTCCACGACGTCGTCGAGGACGACGAACGCCCGTACATCGTGCTGGAGTTGATCGACGGCTGCTCGCTCGCGGACCGCATCGCCACCCGTGGCGCGGTGGACGCGCAGGAGGCCGCCCGCATCGGCATCCAGCTCCTCGGGGCGCTCCGGGCCGCCCACGCGGCCGGTGTGCTGCACCGGGACCTCAAGCCCGCCAATGTGCTGCTGGAGAACGGCACCGACCGCGTCGTCCTCACCGACTTCGGCATCGCCCAGGTGCCGGGCGCCAGCACGCTCACCGAGACCGGCTCCTTCGTCGGCTCGCCCGAGTACACCGCCCCCGAGCGGATGTCCGGCACCCGCGCCGGGCCCGAGTCCGACCTGTGGTCGCTGGGCGCGCTCCTGTGCGCCGCCCTCAGCGGCGAGTCGCCGTTCCGGCGGGACTCGATCAGCGGGGTGCTGCACGCCGTGGTGGTCGAGGAGATAAGGCCTCCCGCGCAGGCCGAACCGATTCTGCCCGTGGTGCTCGGGCTGCTGGAGCGCGACCCGGACCGGCGGCTGGACGCGGACAGCGCCGAGCGGATGCTGCGGGCGTTCCGCGAGACGGGCCGCACCCCGCAGGTGCCGCCGCTGGGCTGTCCGCCCGACGACCGCGGCCGGTCCCGGCTGCGCCGCCCGGCCCGGCGCGAACCCGGCACCGGGCGCCCGCCCGAGACGTACGGACCGTCCGAGACGTACGGACCGCGCGAGACGTACGGTCCGCCCGGCCCGGTGCAGCCCGACGCCCGTCCGCCCACCCGGAGCGTGCTGGTGGCCGCGCTTGCCGTCGCCGCGATGGCGACGGCGGGCGTGTCCGCCGCCGCACTGCTGATGGACCGGGACGACGACGGGGGCACCGCGCCCAGCAGCACCGCGCCGGAGACCCCCGCGAGCCCCTCGCACTCCCCGCCGTCCACGGCTTCCCGCTCGCCCGCCGTTCCCCGTACCACGGCCGGGGCCGGCGTCACCGCCGGCTCCGGGGCCTCCTCCGCTCCCGGCTCACCCTCCGCCTCCCGGACGTCCGAGACGCCCGAGGATCCGGGCACCGCCCGACCGTCCGGCACCCCCTCGCCGTCCGTCTCGACTCCCTAGTCCGCATAAATCGGAGATAAAGCCCACGCGGAGTCACGGGTCTGTGACCGGTTGGGGACCGAAGTGGCTCCATGGCGGTGCGGCGCGATATGGATGGACCCATGAGCAACAACGGGGGAGCCCGCCACGGAGCCGACGAGCCGACGAGTTTTGGCCTGCAACCGCCGAATCCCGACCCGCATGCGGCGGCCGTGCCCCACCCCGGCAACCCGTACGCCGCGCCCACCCAGATGGCCCCGCATGCCTCCGGCGGTGCGCAGCAGCCCCCTGTGAACCAGCCTCAGCCCGCACCGCCGCAGCCCCAGCCGCACACGGCGTCCGACCCCGGTGCCGGGCGGCTCATCGCCGGCCGCTACCGGCTGCTCGCCAAGCTCGGGCACGGCGGCATGGGCACGGTGTGGCGGGCCAAGGACGAGACGGTGGACCGCGAGGTCGCCGTCAAGGAGCCCCGCGTCCCCGAGCACCTTCCCGAGCGTGAACGCTCCAACGTCTTCGAGCGGATGCGCCGCGAGGCGCGGGCCGCGGCCCGGCTCGACCACCCCGCGGTGGTGGACGTGCACGACGTGGCCGTGGTGGACGGCCAGCCGTGGATCGTGATGGAGCTGGTCAACGGCCGCTCCCTCGGAGCCGTACTGCAGGAGGAGGGCACCCTCTCCGCGCGCGAGGCGGCCCGGGTCGGCCTGGAGGTCCTCGGCGCGCTGGAGGCGGCGCACGCGGCGGGCATCCTGCACCGGGACGTCAAGCCGGACAACGTCCTGCTCGGCCGGTACGACCGGGTGGTCCTCACCGACTTCGGCATCGCCCAGATCGAGGGCGAGACCGCCCTGACCGACACCGGCGGTTTCGTCGGCTCGCCCGAGTACATCGCCCCGGAGCGGGTGCTGGGCCAGCGCCCCGGTCCCGCCTCCGACCTGTGGTCGCTCGGTGTGGTGCTGTACGCGGCGACGGAGGGCGTCTCGCCGTTCCGCCGCAGCAACACCCCCGCCACGCTGCAGTCCGTCCTCAACGCCACGCCCGCGCCGCCCGCCTCGGCGCAGGGGCCGCTGGCCGAGGCCATCAACGGCCTGCTGCAGAAGGACCCGGCCCGCCGCCCGAACGCCGCTCAGGTACGGACCCTGCTGGAAGCGGCCGCGAACCCGCCCGAGCCGCAGCCCACTCAGATCGTGCAGGTGCCGGTGCCCGGCTCCGGTGGCAAGGGCATCCGGATCGGCCGCAAGACGCTCGCCGGCCTGGGTGCCGCCGTCGTCGCGGCGGCTCTCGTCGCTTACCTGGTCATCGCCGACCCGTTCGCCGGGCCGCTGCCGGACGACTGGAAGAAGCACGAGGAGAAGCACCTCGGCGCCACCGTCGCGGCACCCAAGGGCTACCAGCGGTCCGGGCCGCAGGACAACGACCAGCGCCTCTGGGCCGCGTACACCGACCCGAGCGGTGTCGTCTCCATACGGCTGACCCTCACCAAGCACGACGACCCGTCGGCCGACATCGAGGGCTCCGCCGATGCCCAGATGTACAAGGACGACGCCGACTTCAAGGACGGCTACTACGACCTGCGCATCCCGGACGACCCGAGCACCAGGACGTATCCGAAGCCGGATCTGACCTACAAGGGCAAGAAGTCCGCCGAGAACACCGTCGTCTACACCGTGGACGACAACAGCAACCCGGTGCCGCGCGAGGTGAGGTTCTTCTACTACATGACCTCGAAGGGCGATCTGTACGAGATGCGCATCGGCTACCCGGGCAAGGGCGACTTCACCGAGCGGGGCCGCGAGGTGGCCGACAAGGCGATCCAGAACCTGGACATCAAGAACCTCTGAGTCACGGCAACGCCCTGATCAGGGGCTTTGTTGCCAGCGTTCACTGGCGTCGTGTGAGCGATCGGTGAATGTGTTACCGACGGGTACACAAAGCGGTCGCCCGGGCATACCCTGCCGCTCATGACGGACGCGCAGACCACGGCCACGGCCGGCACCAACCCCATAGCCCCCGCCCCGGCGGGCGCCCGCACCGCAGCCGATGTGGTCACGCCCGAACTGGTCGCCCAGCTCACCAAGGGCATCGCCGGATCGGGCAGAACGGCCAACCACACCCCGTTCACCGGGGAGAAGCTCGCCGATCTGCCCGAATCGACCCCGGAGGACGTGGAGAAGGCGTTCGGGGCCGCCCGCGCCGCCCAGTCCGTCTGGGAGCAGACCCCGATACGTCAGCGTGCCGCCGTACTGCTGCGCTTCCACGACATCCTGCTGGAGCGCCAGGCCGAGGTCCTGGACCTGATCCAGCTGGAGACCGGCAAGGCCCGGCTGCACGCCCACGAGGAGGTGCAGGCCGTCGCCGTGGCGGCCCGCCACTACGGCCGCCGCGCCGCCGCCTACCTCAGGCCGAAGCGCCACACCGGCGCCATGCCGACCCTGACGAAGGTCACCGAACTGCGCCATCCGCGGGGCGTCGTCGGCCAGATAGCGCCCTGGAACTACCCGCTCGAGCTCTCCGTCGGTGACGCCCTCCCCGCGTTCGTCGCGGGCAACGCGGTGGTGATGAAGCCCGACACCGAGACCTGCCTCACCGCGCTGTGGGCCCGCGACCTGCTGATCGAGGCCGGACTGCCCGCCGACGTCTTCCAGGTGGTGCTCGGCGAGGGGCCCGTGGTGGGCCCCGAGGTCGTCAAGCACGCCGACTACGTCTCCTTCACCGGCTCCACCGCCACCGGCCGCCAGGTCGCCCAGAGCGCCGCGGCCCGCCTGGTCGGCGTCTCCCTCGAACTCGGCGGCAAGAACGCCATGCTGGTGCTCGACGACGCCGACCTCGACAAGGCCGCCGCGGGCGCCGTCCGCGCCTGCTTCTCCTCCGCCGGCCAGCTGTGCATCTCCATCGAGCGGCTGTTCGTGCACGAGTCGGTCGCCGACGCCTTCCTGGAGCGCTTCGTCGCCCGCACCAGGGCGATGCGTCTCGGCAACGCCCTCGCCTACGGCGCCGACATGGGCTCCCTGGTCGGCGAACGCCAGCTGACCGCCGTCACCCGGCACGTGGAGGACGCCGTCGCCAAGGGAGCCACCGTGCTCACCGGCGGACAGGCCCGCCCCGACATCGGCCCGTACTTCTACGAGCCGACCGTCCTCGACGGTGTCCAGGACTCCATGACCGTCTGCGCCGAGGAGACCTTCGGCCCGGTGGTGTCCGTATACCGCTTCGGCAGCGACGACGAGGCGGTGGAGCGCGCCAACTCCACCCCGTACGGGCTGAACGCCTCGGTGTGGACCAGGAGCGCCCGGCGGGGCCGCGCGATCGCCGCCCGGCTGCGCACCGGCACCGTCAACATCAACGAGGGCTACGCACCCGCCTACGGCAGCGTGCAGTCCCCGATGGGCGGGATGAAGGACTCCGGCCTCGGCCGCCGCCACGGCTCCGAGGGCATCCTCAAGTACACCGAGGCCCAGACGGTCGCCCATCAGCGCCTGCTGCCGATGGCCCCGTCCCTCGGCCTGGACGACGAGAAGTACGCGGCCTTCATGAGCCGCAGCCTGAGGGTGATGAAGGCACTCCGCTTCAGGTGAGGTGCCTTCGAGGGAGCGGGGCGCGCGAGGTGTGCGGCTCCGCCGCGCCGGCGCGCGCCCCGAGGGACGATCCGCACAAAAGACTCGATGAGGAGTACAGGGTGGCCCAGGACACGTACGACTACGACGTCATCGTGGTCGGATCCGGCTTCGGCGGATCGGTCAGCGCGCTGCGCCTGACCGAGAAGGGCTACAGCGTCGGCGTGCTGGAGGCCGGCCGTCGCTGGACCCGGGAGTCCCTCCCCAAGAACTCCTGGGACATCAAGAACTACCTCTGGGCCCCCAAGCTCGGCATGTACGGCATTCAGCGCATCCATCTGCTGGGCAACGTCATGGTGCTGGCCGGCGCGGGTGTCGGCGGCGGCTCCCTCAACTACGCCAACACCCTGTACGTGCCGCCCAAGCCGTTCTTCGAGGACCCCCAGTGGGGGCACATCACCGACTGGCAGGAGGAGCTGAAGCCGTACTACGACCAGGCGAAGCGCATGCTGGGCGTGCGGCTCAACCCGACGATGACCCCCTCGGACGTGCACCTGAAGGCGGCCGCGGAGCGGATGGGCTGCGGCGACACCTTCCACATGGCGCCGGTCGGGGTCTTCTTCGGCGACGGCGAGGACGCCGACGGCACGGTGAAGGCGAAGCCGGGACAGGAGGTGCCGGACCCGTACTTCGGCGGTGCCGGACCCTCCCGGAAGGCCTGCGTGGAGTGCGGCGAGTGCATGACCGGCTGCCGCCGCGGCGCCAAGAACACCCTGAACGAGAACTACCTCCACCTCGCCGAGAAGGCGGGCGCCGTGGTGCACCCCATGACGACGGTGGTGTCGGTGACGGAGGACTCCCAGGGCGGTTTCGCCGTCGCCACGCTGCCCACCGACAACCGCCGCAAGGGCGAGGGCCGGACCTTCCGGGCCCGGCGGGTGGTGCTGGCCGCCGGCACCTACGGCACCCAGACCCTGCTGCACCGCATGAAGGCCGGCGGGCAGCTGCCGCACCTGTCGGACAAGCTGGGCGAGCTGACCCGCACCAACTCCGAGGCACTGGTGGGCGCCCAGACCGACAACCGCCGCTACCGCAAGGCCACCGGCGTGCCCAAGGCCGACTTCACCCGCGGTGTGGCCATCACGTCCTCCATCCACCCGGACGCCGACACCCATATCGAGCCGGTCCGCTACGGCCGCGGCTCCAACGCGATGGGCGGCCTGTCCGTCCTGCAGGTGCCGTACGCGCCCAGCGGCAAGGGCTCGTCCCGGGTGCTGGGCTGGCTGGCCAACGTGGCCCGGCACCCCTGGCTGATGCTGCGGTCGCTGTCCAACCGGCGCTGGTCGGAGCGGACCATCATCGGCCTGGTGATGCAGTCCGTGGACAACTCCCTGACGACCTATCTGAAGCCGTCCGGCGTCGGCCGCGGGCTGCTCACCGCCCGGCAGGGCCACGGCAACCCCAACCCCAAGCAGATCAAGACGGCCACCGAGGCCGCCTCCGCCCTCGCCGAGGAGATCAACGGCTTCCCCGGCTCCAACGTCGGCGAGCTGACCGGCATGCCGCTCACCGCCCACTTCCTCGGCGGCTGCCCCATCGGCGCGAGCAGCGACACCGGGGTGATCGACCCGTACCACCGGCTCTACGGCCACCCCGGCATCTCCGTGGTGGACGGCTCCGCCGTCTCGGCGAACCTCGGGGTGAACCCGTCGCTGACCATCACCGCGCAGGCCGAGCGGGCGATGTCGTTCTGGCCCAACAAGGGCGAGGAGGACCCGCGCCCGGCGCAGGGCGAGCCCTACCGCAGGATCCAGCCGGTCGAGCCCAAGTCCCCGGTGGTCCCGGCGGAGGCGTTCGGCGCGCTGAAGCTGCCGTTCCTTCAGGTGCCGGCGGTGCCGCCGAAAAAGGCACCGGAGCCGGTGAAGGGGCGGGAGCCGAAGAAGGCGCAGGGGGAGAAGCAGCCGGAGAAGCAGTAGCCGGCGCGCCCCGGGGCGGCAGTCGACCCCCCACCCCCGGGGCGGAAACAGAAGGTGAGGACCTGCGCTCCCCTCCGGGCGCAGGTCCTCACCATTGTTCCGGGCCGCTCCGGACCGCTGTCCGGGGTCCGGGCGTTCGGACCGCTCGGGTGGCCCGGAGCGGTCCCCGCGTGCTTACGCCTCGGCGCCCGCCTTGCGGCGGCGCACCACGAACACGGCGCCGGCACCGGCGACGACGGCGAGGCCGCCGGCCAGACCGATCACCGGAAGCGCCGAGCTGGAGCCGGTCTCGGCGAGGCTGCCGGTGACCTGCGGGGCGTTCTCCTTGCTCGGCTTCTCGTCGGTGACGGGGGCCTTGCCGCCTTCCTGCGGCTTGGTGCCCTCGGTGTCCGTGCCCGGGGCCACGATCTGGAAGCGGTACGACGCGGCACCGAAACCGGTGCACTCGGCGTCGGCGTCACCGTAGATCGTCACGCCGAAGGAGAACGCGGCGCCGGCCGGCGCGGACGGCTTCACGTTCAGGCGCAGCGGGATGTCGACCTCGTAGCCCGGCTCGAGCTCGTCGGTCCAGCCGATGTAGCCCACCGCGTAACCGTCGGAGTCGAGGTCGAACCAGACCTTCTCGGCCGGGTCGTAGGCCTGGACCTGGACCTGCTTGCTCTTGAACAGCTGCTCCCACTCCTCGTCGGCGGAGGCGCCGGCGAAGTAGCCCAGGTCCTGCAGGGTGGAGTCGGAGTTGTTGGCGACGCTCAGCGTGAACGTGTGCCAGCCGCTGCCCGCAGCGATCTTGCCGGGCAGGCCGGAGATGCTGATGTCGACCTTGGTGTCCTCGCACTCGGCCGGGACCGGCTCCTCTTCCCCGTCCTCCGGTGCGGAGGTGCCGGGGGCGGGGCTGGACGGCGTGGTGCCCGGGGTCTCGTCCTCCGGAGCCGGGTCGCCGGTGGACTCCTCGTCCGACGGCTCCGTGGTGTCCTGCGGCCCGTCGTCGCCCGGCTTGTCGGCGGCGTCCTGCTCGTCCTCGGGCGCGGTCGACTCGGTCGACTCCTCCGAGGACGGTTCGGTCGACGTGTCGCCGTCGTTCGTCCCACCTTCGACGGGCGACTCGCTGGCGGAGACGGCGGGGGCCGGCTCGGTCGCGTGGGCGGCCGGGGCCGCGAGCAGAGCGACCGGGGCGATCACGGCCGTGGCGGCCGCTGCTGCCATGGCGCGGCGAAGCTTCATGTAGACCTCGAAAGTCCGGCGCGCCACTGCCGCGGCGCGCATTGGGGGAGGCCTGCCCGCGTGTGGGGCGCGGATGGGGCCTTGGTTTTGATGGTTTGATCACCGAGCGGGGTGAAAGGTTGTTCGGAACCTCACGGAACTTTCGTGTGAGGTGGATCACTGGTTCGGCGGGATCTCCGACGGCGTACGCTCCCTGACCAAAACCCCGACAGAAAGCCGTTGTTGTGGCCGCCGATCAGTCGTCCGAGGAACCCGCACCGGAGTCGTCCGCGATACCCGACGACGTGTGGGAGAAGTTCGCCCGGGACAGCGAGCGCGACATCCGCGCCTCCGCACCCAGGGAACCGTCCGCCAGGGCGCGGATGGTGACCGAGCGGCTGCGCGCGATGGACGAGCAGCGCGCGCGGGAGGGTGCGAACCGCCGGCGGCGCTGGGGCCGGCGCAGGACCGCCCGCCCCGCCGAGCCGGAGGGCTGGCGTACCGGACCACCGATCCTGCACGCCGTGGAAGGCCGCCGCAGCCGCCGCCGCACGGTCTGGAGCATCGTCGGTGTCCTGCTCGCCGCCGCGCTGGCGCTGGTCGCGGTGAAGCCGGGCCTGCTGTCGCGGCTGCCCGGGCTCGGCGGTCTTCTCGGGGAGTCGTCCGAGGAGTCCGCGGCCGCCTCCCCGCTCGCCCCGGAGTCCGCCAGGCCCACCGGCCCGCCGGCCGAGGGCCCCGGTGGGACCCCTACGCGCGAGCGGCCGTTCGCAGGATCGCCCGCCGCCCGCTGGGAGTCGGGAGCGGACGCCATCCGGCTGCCCGAGGCCAAGCCCGTGGGCGGGGTCTCCGCCGAGCGGATCGAGGACGCCCTGCGCAGAACCAAGGAGTTCCTGGTCGCCGCGAATCTCGATCCGCAGGTGCTGCGGGGAGGCGAGCCGAAGAAGGCGCTCGCCCTGGTGGACCCGGTGGAGAAGGACTACCTGCGTCAGCTGCGCGCCGGGCTGCGCAAACCCACCGCGCAGAACGACCCGGTGGTGACCTTCTCCCGCTTCGACCCCGGGCAGGTGGAGATCCTCGACGACGTGCGGGTGCGCGGCCGCATGACTGTGGAGCCCGCACGGGGGGCCTCGGGCAAGGCAGTGATCAAGGCGGACTACACCTTCGTCTACGCGGCACTGCACGCCGGCGGCGGTGACGAGGTGGCCCGCACCATCGTGCGCCGCGGCCTCGAGGTGTCCGTGCTGGACCTCGCCGAGTACCAGGGCACCGAAGGGCGGCTGTGGATCTCCGACGTCCGCAGCGAGATCGGCAACGACGACTGCAAGGACGGCGACGGGGTGATCCGCCCCCAGTTCCTCGCCGACCGGCAGACGAACCCCGGCACCACCGGCGCGCCGGTGGACCCCTACGACCGCAGCAGGGAACTGCCCGGCGGGGGCACCGGCGGCTGCGGCGTCGTCAGCCGCAGCTGAGGTACGGGGTATCCGCCGCAGCTGAGGCCGCCCGTAGCCGAAGTCCAGCCTGTGGGCGGGCAGTTGGGCGATGGTGGTTGAGGAGCACGGCAGTGCGGCGCGTGTCCGGGATCTCGTGGTCGTGCGAAGGGCCCCGCGGGGCGGAGCCGCGGGGCCCTTCCTCCGTCAGCACCGGCGTCAGGGCAGCACCGGTGCCCGGGGGAAGCGGCGCCGGGGGGGTAACGCCGCTGGCCTGGAGCTCCGGCAGTCGCCGCCGGTCCGCCTTCCGGCGCGTCTGCGCGGGAGCAATGCAGTTGTCTGCGGGGGGACTCGGGCTCGTACGCATCGTGCTCGACGGGTGCGGCCTCCGCAAGCAGTTCGTCCCGGACGGGGGACAGTCCCGCCGGCCGGCCCCGGGCG
Organism: Streptomyces composti; assembly: GCF_012034205.1. Lineage (GTDB taxonomy): Bacteria > Actinomycetota > Actinomycetes > Streptomycetales > Streptomycetaceae > Streptomyces > Streptomyces composti. Next base: position 142,829 of record NZ_JAATEM010000011.1, on the reverse strand, counting down.
TCCCCGGAGCCGGCCGTTCCTGGGTGACCGGGCTGCTGTCCCCTGCCGTCCGGTCACTTCCCGGAGCGAGGTCCCACGACGTACGGCACGATCCGCACGCCTCATCGCTCCGGCGAGCCACGCGTGGTTCTTTCGGGCCCGCCCCTGGCTGGCACGGACACCGGTACCAACGAAGCGCTCCGGCGGCCGGTCACGCGCCGTACGGGTGAGAAGGATGCGTACGTCTGTACCGGGAACGTGGATTCAGGCCCCGCGGTCCCCGCCCGGATCGCGCGGCTGTCCTCTCCCGGCTCACTCAGATCTTTCCGCGGCACAGCTCGAGGAGGGTCATGGCGAGCGCCGTGCCCGGCTTGCCGAGGGCCTCCCTGTAGTGGGTGAGGATCTCCATCTCGCGGGCCAGGTTCACCCGGCGTCCGCCGGAGGCGATGCGTTCCTTCTGGATCACGGCGGAGACGGCCATCCGTTCCTGGATCAGGCCGATGATCCGGTCGTCCAGGGCGTCGATGCGTTCCCTCGCGTTGCTGATCAGGTCCGCGGCCTCCGGGGTGCGGGCGCCGGTGCGCTCGGCGGCCGTCGCGCCGCCCGTGCTCGGGGCCGCGGACGTGGCAGTGGTCACGGAGGTGGTCTTGTCGGTCGCGGTGGCGGTCATGCCGGGGCTCCTCACCTGTGGTGTCGAGCGCCCCGGATCGGCAAGGTCCGGATACGCCAGGCGCCCCGGGCCTTGTCGGCCCGGGGCGCCTGGGAAGTCGCTTGTCAGTAGCTCAAGCAGCACGACCATGGCAGCCGGCGGGCCGGTTGCCATAGGTAAAGACGAAGGTCGCGTGGTCGAGCATGAGGGCAAGTATGCCGCTCCCGAGCGGGGTGTCCAAGCCGGGCCGCATGCTGAGACGGGCGGCCCCGGCCGGGACGCGGGGAGCCGTCGGGCGCCCCGGTAGAATCGGGAGGCACAAGACCCCCGCCCCACCGCCGGAAGGCACCTCGTGTCATCAGCGAATCCCGCTGCCAACGCGCCCGAGACCGTCCTGGTCGTCGACTTCGGCGCGCAGTACGCCCAGCTCATCGCCCGACGCGTCCGTGAGGCGCGGGTCTACAGCGAGATCGTGCCGAGCACCATGCCGGTCGAGGAGATCCTCGCCAAGAACCCGGCCGCGGTCATCCTGTCCGGCGGACCCTCGTCCGTGTACGAGGAGGGCGCCCCCCGCCTGGACCGCCGGCTCTTCGAGGCGGGTGTCCCCGTCTTCGGCATGTGCTACGGCTTCCAGCTGATGGCCCAGACCCTGGGCGGCACCGTGGACAACACCGGTGCCCGCGAGTACGGCCGTACCGACCTGCACGTCTCCAAGTCGTCCTCCACCCTCTTCGAGGGCACCCCGGACGAGCAGTCGGTGTGGATGTCGCACGGCGACGCCTGCTCCGCCGCCCCCGAGGGCTTCGAGGTCACCGCGTCCACCGACGTCGTCCCGGTCGCCGCCTTCGAGAACGACGAGAAGAGGCTCTACGGCGTCCAGTACCACCCCGAGGTGATGCACTCCACCTACGGGCAGCAGGTGCTGGAGCACTTCCTCTACCGGGGCGCGGGCCTGTCGCCGTCCTGGACCACGGGCAATGTGATCGAGGAGCAGGTCGAGGCGATCCGCGAGATGGTCGGCGACAAGCGCGCCATCTGCGGTCTGTCCGGCGGTGTGGACTCCGCGGTCGCCGCCGCCCTGGTGCAGAAGGCCATCGGCTCCCAGCTGACCTGCGTCTACGTCGACCACGGCCTGATGCGCAAGGGCGAGACGGAGCAGGTCGAGAAGGACTTCGTGGCCGCCACCGGTGTGCAGCTGAAGGTCGTGGACGCCGAGGAGCGGTTCCTGGCCGCGCTCAAGGGCGTCTCCGACCCCGAGGAGAAGCGGAAGATCATCGGCCGCGAGTTCATCCGCGTCTTCGAGCAGGCCCAGGCCGAGATCGTCGCCGACGAGGGCCCCGCGGTGGAGTTCCTCGTCCAGGGCACCCTCTACCCGGACGTGGTGGAGTCCGGCGGCGGTACCGGCACCGCCAACATCAAGTCCCACCACAACGTCGGCGGTCTCCCCGAGGACCTCGAGTTCAAGCTGATCGAGCCGCTGCGCAAGCTGTTCAAGGACGAGGTCCGGATGGTCGGCCAGGAGCTCGGCCTGCCCGAGGAGATCGTCCACCGCCAGCCCTTCCCGGGTCCCGGCCTCGGCATCCGCATCGTCGGCGAGGTCACCAAGGAGCGGCTCGACCTGCTCCGCGAGGCCGACGCGATCGCCCGCGAGGAGCTGACCGCGGCCGGCCTCGACCGCGACATCTGGCAGTGCCCGGTGGTGCTGCTCGCCGATGTCCGCTCGGTCGGCGTCCAGGGCGACGGGCGGACCTACGGTCACCCGATCGTGCTGCGCCCGGTCTCCAGCGAGGACGCCATGACCGCCGACTGGTCGCGGCTGCCGTACGACGTCCTGGCCAGGATCTCCACCCGGATCACCAACGAGGTGCGGGACGTCAACCGGGTCGTGCTCGACGTCACGTCGAAGCCGCCGGGGACGATCGAGTGGGAGTGACCCCGCGGGGGTGATGGCGGGGGAGTGATCCCCGGATGTGATCCCACGGGAGTGATGCCGACGGGCGCCCTGGTCCTTGACCGGGCGCCCGGGGCTCTCCGGCCGTGCCGGGGCTCAGCAGCGATCAGGTCCGCTTGAGCGTGCGCACCGGCTCTCCCGGCTTCCAGACCTGCATGACCAGGTACTTCTCGTCCTCGACGTAGGTCCGCACGACCTCCGTCAGCTCGGTGCGGAAGAGGTGGAACCGCTCCGGCTCCTCCGCCTTCTCCTCCGTCTCTTTCCCGCTTCCCGTGTTCCCGGCTGCTTCCGCGGCTCGTTCCGCTGCTTCCTCCGTCGCGTCCGTCTGCCCCCGGGTGTACTTGCGGCGGATCTCCTCGTCGTCGACCTCGAACGCCCGGCCGCTGATCCGGACGTCGCCGCCGCCCATGCCGGTGCCCTCCCCGGGGTTCGCCTGGAGCGCGAAGCGCGGGTCCCGGCGCAGGTCGAGCGCCTTGCGTGAGTCGGGCATCATGCCGAACCACAGCTCGCCGTCGAAGAAGCGCACCTCCAGGCCGGTGGTGCGCGGTGAGCCGTCCTTGCGGAGCGTCGCCAGGACGTGGTGGGTGTAGGCACCAAAGCGCTGCTCCACGGTTCTCGCGAGGTCCGGCTCGGCGGTGACGAAAGCCTCCCAGTTCACGTTCATACGGGGAGTGTTCCGCGAATACCGGACATCCACTGTCGGGTAAACGGAGCGTTGTACCGCCTTTACAGAACCGATCTGTCGTACCGGGCCTCCCGGCGGTAACTTCCGCCCCATACGCAAAACCCCCGCGGGAGGACTTATGCACGGGCCCACCCCGCCCCCGCCGCTGCCCACCGAGCAGCTGCGGTTCGCCATGCCGCCGATGCACGAGTCGGTCGAGGACGAGCGCCGGCACCGCAAGGAGCGGCTGGCGGGCGCGCTGCGGCTGTTCGGGCGGCTCGGCTTCGAGGACGGCGTCTCGGGGCACATCACCGCGCGCGACCCCGAGTACTCCGACTGCTTCTGGGTCAACCCGTTCGGGATGCCCTTCCGGCACGTCACTGTGAGCGACCTGGTGCTGGCCAACCGGGACGGGCAGGTCGTGGAGGGCCGTTACCACGTCAACCAGGCCGCGTTCACCGTGCACGCCCAGGTGCACGCCGCACGTCCCGACGTCGTCGCCGTCGCCCACTGCCACTCGGTGCACGGGCGGGCCCTCGCCGCGCTCGGCGAACTGCTGGAACCGATCACCCAGGAGAGCTGCGCCTTCTACGAGGACCACGCGCTCTACGACGCCTACAGCGGGGTCACCGTCGACGCGGAGGAGGGGCGGCGCATCGCCGCGGTGCTCGGCACCCACAAGGCGCTGGTGCTGCGCAATCACGGGCTGCTCACGGTGGGGGACTCGGTCGACGCGGCGGCATGGTGGTTCGTGTCGATGGAGCGCTCGTGCCAGGTGCAGCTGGCGGCGAAGGCGGCCGGGCGGCCGGTGCTGATCGACCACCGGCAGGCGGTGGCCACGCGGGAGCAGGTGGGCGGGGATCTGGTGGCCTGGATCAACTACCAGCCGATGTGGCGGGACATCACACGGAGCGAGCCGGAACTGCTGGGATGAGCGGGGGAGAGGGCGGCCGGTCTGCGGTGCCGGGTCCGGTTGGAGGGGCGCCTGGTCCGGCGGGTGGCCGGGTGAGAGGGCCGGGTCCGGGTTGACGCGTCGCCTCGGCGGGTCAACGCGGGGTTCCGAGGTTCACCCCTGGTGACGCGGAGCGGCGGAGGGGTCAGGCACGGAGGGCGATCGGGCTAGGGCACAATTCGCTTTCGTCATCGGTGAGTTGTGGAAGGCGGGCATCGGGCGTGGCGGTGCAGGAGGCGAGACAGAGCGGCATGGACGCCGCTGTCGGTGAGGCTGCGCACGGAGGCGGCTGCACCTGCGGGGACTGCCCGCACGGGGTGCGGGAAGGGCACCGGCGCGCGGTCGCGGCGTTTCTGCGCAAGCGGGACGAGTTCGCGGCCGGGCAGGGGCTGCCGGCCGCCGTCGCCCACTCGGCGTCCGCCTCCCGGCAGTGGGTGTCGGAGGAGCTGACCCAGGCCGCGGGGGTCGTCGCCGAACGCGGCCGGGCGGAGGGCGCGGCCTGGTTCGCCCGGGTGTGGCGGTGGACGACCGTCGCGGTGTGGGCCGCGGTCGTGCTGCTGCTGGTGGTGCAGGCGCTCACGGCGGTCGGGGCGGGGTGGACCGACGCGCGGACCGCGGGGCTGCTGGCGGCGGTGGTGGTCGGGGCGGCACTGACGGCGGCGTCCTGGTTCCACCGGGCGCGGGGCGGGGTGCTGGCACCGGTGATCGGGGAGGACAACCGGCTGTCCACCTCGCGTGCGGTGGCCGCGGGCTGGGTGCTGTTCGTCGTCTACGCGGTGCTGGTGCTGGCCGGGAGGCTGGCGGCGGCCTCGGGGCGCGGTGAGCGAGAGGCGCTGATCGACGGGCTCGGCTTGCGCCGGGGCGTCGGTGTGGTGACCGTGCTGGCGGTGGTGTGCGGGGTCGCGGTGCTGGTGCGGCGGGTCGTCGGGGTGCGGGTGCAGGCGCAGCGGCTGCAGAAGGTGCGGGCGGGGCGGCCGCGGGCTGCGGACCTGCTGACGGACGACGACGGGCGGGGGGCCTTCGCGGACATCCAGTACGTGGTGATCAGCGCGGCGGCGCTGGTGTTCGCCGCGGTGCGGCTGGGGCGGCGGCCGGATCAGCTGCCGGATCTGCCGTGGGGGCTGGCGGTGGTGGTGCTGGTGTCGGCGGCGACGTACCTGGCGGCGAAGTACGCGGAGGGCGGGCGGCCGGTGATCCTCTCGGTCGTGCGGGCCCGGGAGGCGGGGGATCTGGACGGGCCGATCCGGACCGGGGACGACATCGAGATCCGGGGGGTCGGGTTCGTGCCGGTGGGCGCGCGGAGCGCGGATCTTCTGTCGCGGATGGTGGTGCGGATCGGGGCGGTCAATGTGCAGGTGCCGTTGGTGCCAGTGAAGGGTGGCTTCGCCAATCCGACGGACACGGTGCTGACGGTTCCCGTCCCTGCCGAGGTCGAACCCGGCCGGGTCGAAGTCCAGGTCATCACAGCAGCGGGTGTCGAGACGAACCGCGTCACCATCGACGTGACGGAATAGCGGCTGTGCCTGTGCCTGTGTCTGTGCCTGCGGCTGCGGGCGGGTGGGGTGCGCGGAGCGCCTACGGGGGGCGAGTCGGGCGCGACTGCGGCACGCCCAGGTCCGGTGGTCGGTTGAGAGACGTGCGCGGCGAACAGTGACTCAGGGCGCAGCCCGAGAGGGTGCCGGGGCGGGAAATCCGGGCCCGTTGCCGCCGATTGCCGGGTGGGAGGATTGAGCCGGGGCCGATTGTCGTACGTATGGTCTCTTGAGGGGGTCTCGGCAGGGCGGCGAGAGGCGGCGAAGAGCGATGACTCACGGTAGGCGATCGGACGCGTACGGCCCCCCACTGGACGGAGACGGCGACTGGCGGGACACCGCCACCCGCTACGCACTGCTCCCCCTGAGAATCTTCCTGGGCGTGACCTTCGTCTACGCCGGCCTGGACAAGCTGACCGACAGCGCGTTCATGAAGGACTCCGGGGCGGGATCCATCGGGGACATGATGCGGAGCGTCAGGGACTCCTCCGCCATTCCGGCGATGGTGGACATGGCCCTCGAGAATCCCGCGGGCTTCGGCTACGCGATCGCCTTCGGTGAGCTGGCGGTGGGGATCGGCACGCTGCTGGGGCTGCTCGCCCGGCTCGCCGCGTTCGGAGGCGCGCTGATCTCGCTGAGCCTGTGGCTGACCGTCAGCTGGTCCGCCGATCCGTACTACTTCGGGAACGACCTTCCGTATCTCATGGCGTGGATCCCGCTGGTGCTGGCCGGCGCTCCCGTGCTGTCCATCGACGCCGCGTTGCGGGCACGGCGAAGGGAACGCAGGGGCGGCTACCGGTAGCCCTCCTCGCTGCGGGCACCGGGCTCGTCGCGCCGGCGTATGAGGCGGGCGAGCACTCCCAGCGCGCCCGCCAGGCAGAGACCGCCGGTGACGACGGGGATGAGCGTGAACCAGGGGATGTCCCACTCCCCGCGCGCATCCCCGGCGTAGAGCAGTCCGGTGAGGAGGAGGACGACGCCCGCGACCAGCCGGCCGGGCTGGAACTCATGACGCAGCACGGCTCACCTCCGCCTGCCCCGCTCCGACGTGCAGATCGAGGCGGAGCGTCCCGGACTCGCCGGTCCCCTCGAGGGTCAGGCTCTTCTGCTTGCCCGGTGCCACATCCACGTCCTTCTTGTCGTCGCCCGGCAGCTGGATGTCGCCGAGACCCACGTCGATGTCGAGCTTCACGGTCGCATCCCGCGGGACGATCACATGGATGCGGCCCAGTCCCACGTGGCCCGAGGCCGTGACGGTTCTGCCCTCGGGGACGCGTATCCGGGACAGGTCCAGCGTGCCGGTGCCGGCGCCCAGCTCGTAGGAGGGGCGTATCTGTGCGGTCGAGGCGGGCTTCCAGGTGGTGCGGTTCCACTCGGTGGTGAGGTCGTTCGGCAGGGCTGCCGAGGCGGCGAGCAGGCCCGCCGTGATGACGGCGAGGACGATGGATCCGGCGCCGGTGCGGCCCAGGAAGGCACTGACCGCGATGCCCAGGCCGAAAACGGCGAGGGCGCAGGCCAGCCCGGTCTGCAGGCTGCTGCTCAGGGACTGGGTGTCCCAGGTGAGCTGGGTGCCGAGCCAGGCGGCCGCCAGGGCGAGCAGGAAGACCCAGCCGCCGATCCCGCGGGGGCCGCGCGGTCTCGGCGGGCGGGGGCGCGGGGTCTGGGCGGTGGTGCCTGCGTGGGTGCCCAGGCTGACGTCGAGGGCGGCGGCGACGTCGCGCTCGTGGGAGTCGCGGGGGCCCCAGAGGTAGCCGGTGCCGCCGACATGCGTGCCGTCCTTGACGATGGGGTCGCGCCACCAGGACGGGTAGGCCGTGGGGAACGGGGGGGCCTGCGCCTCCGGCGGGGCGTCGGCCGTGGCCTGGGCGGTCACCGGGTCGGGGCTGGGGGCGCCGCGGTGCCGGGACCAGTACCCGGCGCCGGCGAGCAGGAGGGACAGTATGACGGCGAAGCTGAGCACACCGCCGTTGTTCAGCATGGTCAGGAAGACACCGCAGCCGACCAGGGCGAACAGCACGGCCGCCAGCGTGTGACCCTCGACCCGGCCGGTGAGCAGCCTGCGGAACTCGTGCTCGTCCTCCTCGTCGTCATAGGGGACGAACAGCCAGGCGAAGCCGTAGAAGATCAGGCCGATGCCGCCGGTGGCGGACAGCACGGCGAGGGTGATCCGGAAGATCACCGGGTCCATGTCGCACAGCCGGCCGAGCCCGGCGCACACCCCCCCGATCATCTGGTGACTGCGGTCGCGACGGAAGCGGTGGGGCGGCTCGGGCGCGGGCTCACCGGCCTCGTCCGGCGGCGGGGCGGTGGCTCCGGCCGTCGCTCCCTGCCTCGCCCGCGCGTCCGCCTGCTCGTGCGGGCGCGCGCCGGCCGCGCCGGGTGCGGCGTCCCGCGGCCCTGCGCCCTGCCCGGGGCGCGGGCCGGAGCCGGGTCCCGGATCCGGCGCGGCGTGCTGGTGATCCGTCATGCGTCCATGGTGACGGGCGAGCCGCCGCGGCGGGAGTCGGAACGACCCTGGCCCGACCCTGATATGCCCCTGAGCCGGGGCCGGGGGAATGTTCGAAGGGCGGGGCTCGCGGAGATCAGGGGAGTCTCCGGGGCCGACCCTGATGCTCCGGGCGGGCAGGCGTGTGACCATCAATGGCATGTCGGAAGCCGCAGCTGCGCCCACAGCCGAGCCGCGGCCGCCGCGCAAGCTCTACCGCAGCAGTGACGGACGCTGGCTGGGGGGCGTGGCGCGGGGGCTCGCCGGACACCTCGGGCTGCCCGTCATCTGGGTCCGGCTGGCGTTCGTGGCCCTGTCCACGGCGGACGGTCTCGGCGCGCTGCTGTACGCCGCGTTCTGGTTCTTCGTGCCGCTCGGCGTCGGCGGGGTGAACGCGCGGAAGACGCCCTCGCTGGTCACCACGGAGATATCGCCGGACGGCCGCCGCCGGCTCGTCGCCCGCAAGCCGGACAAGGGGCAGATCGTCGCGCTGCTCCTCATGGTCGTCGTGGCCATGGTGTTCGTGGGCAGTGTGAACCTCACCGACGGCGCCCGCGCCTACCTGTGGCCGCTGGTCCTGGTCGGCGCCGGTGTGGCGCTGGTGTGGCGGCAGGCCGACAACGCCCGCCGCGCCCGCTGGATGGAGGTCGGGCGGCGCCGGCGCACGGTCACGCTGCTGCGGGCCGTCGCGGGCGTCCTGCTGGTGACCGCGGGCGTCTCCGGGATATTCGTACTGCGGGGCTCCGGGGCCCACCTCGGCGCGGTGCTGCAGGCCGCCCTCGCCGTCCTCGTCGGCATAACGCTGCTCGCCGGCCCCTATCTGGTGCGGATGACGCAGGACCTCTCCCAGGAGCGGCTGATGCGCATCCGCGCGCAGGAGCGGGCCGAGGTGGCCGCCCATGTGCACGACTCGGTGCTGCACACCCTCACCCTGATCCAGCGCAACGCGGACAACCCCGCCGAGGTGCGCCGGCTCGCCCGCGCCCAGGAGCGCGACCTGCGCACCTGGCTCTACAAGCCGGAGGGCACCGGCAAGGACGAGGCCGACGAGCCGGCCAACCTGGCCGACGCCGTGCGGCGCACGGCCGCCGAGGTGGAGGACAAGCACGGCGTCCCCATCGAGGTCGTCGTGGTCGGCGACTGCCCGCTCGACGAGAAGGTGGGCGCGCAGATGCAAGCCGCGCGCGAGGCAATGGTGAACGCCGCCAAGTACGGTGGCGAGGGTGGTGCGGTTCAGGTCTACGCCGAGGTCGAGGGGAGAACGGTGTTCGTGTCCGTCCGCGACCGCGGCCCCGGCTTCGACCTCGATTCGATACCCGCCGACCGCATGGGCGTCAGAGAATCGATCATCGGCCGCATGGAGCGCAACGGCGGCACGGCCCGGGTCCGCCCGGCGCCGGACGGCGGCACGGAGGTCGAGCTGGAGATGGAAAGGGCGGAGAACACGTCATGAGTGAGCCGACCGAGGCGAACGGAACGGCCGGAGCGGCACCGGAGACCGAGGCCGCGGAGGCCGGCTCCGCACGGCGTCATGTGCGGGTCGTCCTCGTCGACGACCACCGCATGTTCCGCACCGGCGTCCAGGCCGAGATCGGCCAGACCGAACAGACGGGGGTCGAGGTGGTCGGCGAGGCCGCCGACGTCGACCAGGCGGTCTCGGTCATCACCGCGACCCGGCCCGAGGTCGTCCTGCTCGATGTGCACCTGCCCGGTGGCGGCGGTGTCGAGGTGCTGCGCCGCTGCGCCGCGCTGATGAACGACACCGAGCAGCCGGTCCGCTTCCTGGCGCTGTCCGTGTCGGACGCGGCGGAGGACGTGATCGGGGTGATCCGCGGCGGCGCCCGCGGCTACGTCACCAAGACGATCACCGGCACGGACCTGGTGGACTCGATCTTCCGGGTGCAGGAGGGCGACGCGGTGTTCTCGCCGCGCCTGGCCGGGTTCGTGCTGGACGCCTTCGCCTCCACCGACGCACCCCCGGTCGACGAGGACCTGGACCGGCTCACCCAGCGTGAGCGCGAGGTGCTCCGGCTGATCGCGCGCGGCTACGCCTACAAGGAGATCGCCAAGCAGCTGTTCATCTCGGTGAAGACGGTCGAGTCGCATGTCTCGGCGGTGCTGCGGAAGCTGCAGCTGTCCAACCGGCACGAGCTGACGCGGTGGGCGACGGCACGACGGCTGGTCTGAGGCGGCGACGCGGGACGGGCGGCAGGGGCGGCCGGCCGCTCAGCCCACCCGGGTGGCGCCCGCGAAGGGCATCTGGTCGACGGGAGCCAGCCGGACCGGGGCCGAGGGGTTCGGGGCGTGGATCATCTGCCCGTTGCCGACGTAGATGCCGACGTGGCTGATGCCCGAGTAGAAGAAGACCAGGTCGCCGGGGAGGAGTTCGGAGCGGGCGACGCGGCGGCCCGCATTGATCTGGGCGTAGGTGGTGCGGGGCAGGGAGACGCCCGCGGAACGGTACGCGGCCTGGACCAGTCCGGAGCAGTCGAAGGCGTCGGGCCCTGTCGCGCCCCACACATAGGGGCTGCCGAGCTTCTGGTAGGCGTAGGAGACGGCCTGGGCGGCGCGGGGGCTGGGCGCCTGGGCGGTGGCGGCGCCGGGCGCGGCCAGGCCCTCCCGGCCGGTTGCCGCGGCGCGTGCGGCGCGGCCGGTGCCGTCGTCGGCGCGCTGCTCGGGTGTCAGCCGGGCGAGCAGCCGCCGGGCCTCACCGAGCTTCCCGGTGATCGTCTTCTTGTGCTTCTTCAGCTGCGCCTGACGGGAGGCGAGGGACTTCAGCTCGACGCGGGCGGCGCCGCGCAGCTGCTCGATCTCCCGAAGCTGTGCGCGCACCCGGTTCACGGCGGCGTTCTGGCGGCTGCCCGCCCGCTCGGCGAACGCGACGCCGTCGAGGTAGCCGTCGGGGTCGTCGGAGAGGACCAGCTGCAGGGCCGGGTCGAGGCCGCCGCTGCGGTACTGGGCGGTGGCGACCGAACCCAGCGCGGACCGGGCCGCGTTGAGCCGCTCCTGCTTGCGGGCCACCTCGTCCTGGAGTCTGCGCACCCGTTCCCGGGCCGTGTCCGCCTTCTCCTTGGCCCCGTTGTACTTCTCGGTGGCGACCTCCGCCTCCCGGTACAACTGGTCCACCCGGGCCTTGGCCTGCTGCGGGGTCAGCTGCGGATCGGCCTGCCCCGTGCCGTCGAGGACGGTGGTGGTGGCCGCGCCCGCGAGGGCGAGGGTGGCGGCGGTACGAGCGGTGGTACCGGCCGCCGAGCGCTGTCTGGACCTGCGGTGCGCTGCCATCTGGGACGTCACGTCCTTTCGACGACCGCCTGCCCCGTGACGGGGAACAGCTGAGCGATGATCCGGCGGCGGTGCGCACAGGGGGAGCGGTCCGCCGCCGGATCCTCTCGGCGGTGGTGTCCGGGTGCCGCCCCTGGTCCGGGCGGCGGTGGGGAGCCGGTCACCTGGTGCAGGACGCTAGACCGGTCTGAGCCGGTGCTGTGACCAGTTGCGCGGAAGTGACACGAGACAACCGTGCGGTGACCGTATGTGACCGTGATCCTCATGCCGGAACGACGGCCTGCACCGCTGAGCTGACCGAAATGCCGAAGGCGGGCCGGCGAGGCGGGTCCCGGTGCTATGGCGCGTGCCCGCGTGCCTGCCTCGCAGCGCGTGTCCGGTGCCACCGCGTACTCGGTGCCACGGGGCGCGCGTCCGCGGGGCCAGGGAGCGCGTCCGCGGTGCCACGGGGCGCGCGTCCGCGGTGCCCGGTCCCGGCCTCCCCCCGAGCGCCGGGCCGGTGTCGGCGGGGCCGGGGGCGCTGGCTAGGCTCCGGCCCATGGACGTACTCATCCACCTCTTCGTCGGCCTGCACATCATCGGCATCGCCTCCCTGCTCGGAGGCTTCCTCACCCAGATGAAGGCGATGGGGGCCGGCACCGCCCGCTTCGTCCCGGCCATGCTGCACGGCGCGCTGACGATGCTGGTCACCGGAGTGATCCTGGTCGGCCTCAACCACGCAGACGACCACTCGGTGAACAACATCAAGATCGGCGTGAAGCTGGCGCTGCTGATCGTGATCCTGGGCCTGGTCTATGTGAAGCGCGACGAGGAGAAGGTGGACAAGGGGCTGTTCGGCCTGGTCGGGCTGCTGACCACGGCGAACATCTTCATCGCCGTGCTGTGGACCTGATCCCCTCCGGCACCGGTCCCGGCCGGACCGCGGAGCGGACCGCGCCGATCGCGACCGCCAGCCAGGCGGCCACCGCGATCCACACCAGCACCTCTCCCAGGCCCTCGAGCCATTCGGCGTCGACGACGGCGGACGCGGACAGCGCCGCCGTCGCCGTCATTCCCAGCGGGAACACCGTCGACCAGCGCCGCGGATCGTAGGCCGTCCGCGGCCGCCGGATCTCGCCGGCCAGCAGCACCACGCACAGGGCCAGGTCCAGCACCACCAGCACCATGGTCATGACGCGCAGGACATGGCCGTCGTCGGCGTTCCACAGGTACAGCCGCGCGCTGTCGGCGGCCAGCAGCCTCGCCCCGGCCAGCGCCGAGATGCCGAGCGCGCCCGCCGCCACCCAGTGGTCTCCCCTGCCCTCGGTCGTCTGCCGCAGGTCGAAGCGGGCGAGAGCGAGGGCGTAGAGCACCAGCCCGGACCAGAACAGCGCCAGCGCCGCGTGCGCCGGCCACGCCACCGACTCGGCCGCGGCCAGCGTCGCCGCCAGCAGCGCCAGACCCTGCGTGGCCACACAGCACAGGAACACCGCCCCGGGCATTCTCGGCTGCCAGCTCCTCACCACCAGGACGAGCAGCGGCGGCCAGAGCAGCGCGGCCAGCGCCAGCAGCGCCTCGGCGAGCGTGGTCCAGCCCTCCGCGGCGAAGCGGGAGCCGATCACGGTGGTGGCCGCCACGGCGGTGAGCGCGCCCGGTGTCCGGGCCTCCGCCCGCCACCGCGTGCGCTCCCGCAGCAGGCGCAGCGCGAACTCCGCCGCCAGGCCCACCCAGGCGACGCAGGCCGCCCCGAGCATGATCCGGGAGAGCACCTCGTACCCCGCCAGATGCAGTGCCGTCGACACGATGCCGCAGGCCATCACGGCGGCACCCTCCGCCGGGGACCGACGCGCCCACCAGGCGCGGAAGGGGGACGGGCGGGAGGGGCGAGACATGCGCCGATGCTAGAAGAGCCGCCCCGTGACACCCCGCCGGGCAACGCGCGCCCGCCCACGATCACCCACGCAGGGTCACCGCCCGCGGACTCTGCTCGCCTGTCCGTCAGGCGGGGCGGACCACGCTGTGGATCGAGGACTCGCCGTCGTAGAAGATCGACTCTTCGCGCACGTAGGTGCCCGGCTTCGGCGCGTGGATCATCTTGCCGTTGCCGATGTAGAGGCCGACGTGGGTGACGTCGTCGTAGAAGAAGACGAGGTCACCGGGCTGTGCCTGGGACACCGGGACCGTCGTGCCGGCCTCGACCTGGTCGTAGGTGGTGCGCGGGAGGGTGACCCCGGCGGCCTTCCAGGCGGCCTGGGTCAGACCGGAGCAGTCGTAGGAGCCGGGTCCGGTCGCGCCCCACACGTACGGCTTGCCGATCTGGGAGCGGGCGAAGGCGATGGCCTTCTCCGCCTTGGTGGCGTACGAGGAGTCCGCGGCGGGGGGAGTGGTGGTGGTGCCCGTGGAGGAGCCGGACGAGCCGCTCTCCTGCTGGGCCTCCTGCTGTGCCTGCTGCTGGGCCTTGCGCTGCTCCTCCTGCTGCCGGGCCAGCTCGGCGGCCTTGCGGGCGGCCTCCTCCTGCTTCTTCTTCTCGATCGCCGCGAGCCGCGCCTTCTCCTCGGCGGTCAGCTTCGACATCAGCTCGCGCGCGGCGGCCAGCTTCTTCTGGACCTTCGCCTTGGCGGCCTTGAGATCCTTCTGCGACTCGGTGAGCGTCCGGAGGCTCTCGGTGGCCTCCTTGCGCTTCTTCATCGTCGCGGACTGCTGCTCGACGTAGTCGTCGACCGCCTGCTTCTGCCGGCCGGTCATCCGGCTCATCAGATGCTTCTGGTCGAAGACCTCCTGCGGCGAGTCCGCGAGCAGGAAGGTGGCGGTGTTCGACACGCCCGCGCCGGTGCGGTACTGGGCGGCGGCGTAGGAACCGAGCTGCTCCCGCGCCTCGTTGAGCTTCTGGGTGCGCTGGGCGACGTCGTCGAGGAGGGAGTCGACGCGCTTGCGCTGCTTGGTGGTCTTCTCCTTGGCCGCGTTGTACTTCTCGGTCGCCGACTCCGCCTGGCGGTACAGGTCGCCGACCTTCTTCTCGACCTCTTCGAGGCTCGGTTTGTCGTCCGACGGGGCGGCGTCGGCGGTCTGGCCCAGCAGGGCCACGGAGGTGAGGGCGGCCGTGGCGAGGGCGGGGGTGCGTATGCCTGCCACGCGTGATCCGGGGGTGCGCGACTTGCGATGCGACGCCAAGGGAGGCGACTCCTTCCAATGGTCCGCCTACCGGGTTAGCTGTCGGGTTCGGGCGGGTGCTTGGAAGGGTTGCCCTACGGCTGCTCCGTGCGGGAGTGAGCCGATTCACCCCAGGTCTCGGTCGGGTCCCCGGCTCCGGGTGCCGCGGGCGGCAGTGCCGGACTCGGCGGAGGCCGTGCGGTCCGGCGAGGTTCGCCGGTGGGGGTCGTACGGCCCGTCGGCACCGTAGCCAACTGGTGTGGCCCCTGTGAAGGTTGGTGGGCGATATGCCCGATACATTTTCGTGACCTTCGTGTTCGAGTGACGCAGGGTGCCCGGCCGGTGCTCGACGGTGTCCGGGCCGGCGGCCGGGTCCGCGGGAGGGGGCGGGCCGCGAAGGGCGGGACGGGGGTGCGCCGGGATTCGGCGGATCGTCCGGGGCGGACCCGGGCTGTCGGTGGTGCGCCCTAGACTCGGAGAGCGATGAGCAGCCTCTTTGACGACAGCTTCCTGGCGAACCTCCAGGCCCGGCAAGGGCCCGTGGACGAGCCGCCGCCACCACCCGAGGACGATCACGTACCGGAGCCGCTCCCGGACGATCTGTTCGGCGGGCAGTTTGACGTGCCGCCGGAGCGCGAGGAGTACTACCGCGACGGCGCCCCCCGCCCGGTGACCGACTCCGCCGCCCTCCTGGAGGGGCTCAACGACAACCAGCGCGCCGCTGTCGTCCACTCCGGCTCACCCCTGCTCATCGTGGCCGGTGCGGGCTCCGGCAAGACCCGGGTGCTCACCCACCGCATCGCCTATCTGCTCGCCGAGCGCAACGTGCATCCGGGGCAGATCCTCGCGATCACCTTCACCAACAAGGCCGCGGGCGAGATGAAGGAGCGCGTGGAGCAGCTCGTCGGCCCGCGCGCCCACGCGATGTGGGTGATGACCTTCCACAGCGCCTGTGTGCGCATCCTGCGCCGCGAGTCGAAGAAGCTCGGCTTCACGTCGTCGTTCTCCATCTACGACGCCGCCGACTCCAAGCGGCTGATGGCGCTGGTCTGCCGCGACCTCGAGCTGGACCCCAAGCGCTACCCGCCGAAGTCCTTCAGCGCCAAGATCAGCAACCTGAAGAACGAGCTGATCGACGAGGAGGACTTCGCCGCCCAGGCCTCCGACGGCTTCGAGAAGACGCTCGCCCAGGCCTACGCCCTCTACCAGTCGCGGCTGCGCGAGGCCAACGCCCTCGACTTCGACGACCTGATCATGACGACGGTCCATCTGCTCCGCGCCTTCCCGGACGTCGCCGAGCACTACCGCCGCCGCTTCCGCCACGTCCTGGTCGACGAGTACCAGGACACCAACCACGCCCAGTACGCCCTGGTGCGCGAGCTGGTCGGCCCCACCGAACACCCGGTGGACGTGCCGCCCGAGGCCGAGATCCCGCCCGCCGAGCTGTGCGTGGTGGGCGACGCCGACCAGTCGATCTACGCCTTCCGCGGCGCGACGATCCGCAACATCCTCCAGTTCGAGGAGGACTACCCGGACGCCACGACCATCCTCCTGGAGCAGAACTACCGCTCCACCCAGACGATCCTCAACGCCGCCAACGCGGTCATCGAGCGCAACGAGTCCCGTCGCCCCAAGAACCTGTGGACCAACGCCGGAGCCGGCTGCCCGATCACCGGCTACGTCGCGGACACCGAGCACGACGAGGCCCAGTTCGTCGCCGACGAGATAGACCGCCTGGTCGACGCGGGCGAGGCCAAGGCCGGCGATGTCGCCGTCTTCTACCGCACCAACGCCCAGTCCCGTGTCTTCGAAGAGGTCTTCATCCGCGTCGGCCTGCCCTACAAGGTCGTCGGCGGCGTCCGCTTCTACGAGCGCAAGGAGGTCAGGGACGTCCTCGCCTACCTGCGGGTGCTCGCCAACCCCGAGGACTCGGTGCCGCTGCGCCGCATCCTCAACGTGCCCAAGCGGGGCATCGGCGAACGAGCGGAGGCGATGATCGACGCCCTGGCCCAGCGGGAGAAGATCAGCTTCCCGCAGGCGCTGAAGCGCGTCGACGAGGCGTACGGCATGGCCGCGCGCTCGGTCAACGCCGTCAAGCGGTTCAACACGCTGATGGAGGAGCTGCGCACCGTCGTCGAGTCCGGCGCCGGGCCGGCGACCGTTCTCGAGGCGGTGCTGGAACGCACCGGCTACCTGGCCGAGCTGCAGGCCTCCACCGACCCGCAGGACGAGACCCGCATCGAGAACCTCCAGGAACTCGCCGCTGTCGCCCTGGAGTTCGAGCAGGAGCGCGGCGAGGGGGAGGCCGGCACGCTGGCCGACTTCCTGGAGCAGGTCGCGCTGGTCGCCGACTCCGACCAGATCCCCGAGGAGGACGAGGAGGGCTCCGGCGTCATCACGCTGATGACCCTGCACACCGCCAAGGGCCTGGAGTTCCCGGTCGTGTTCCTCACCGGCATGGAGGACGGCGTCTTCCCGCACATGCGCGCCCTCGGCGACACCAAGGAGCTGGAGGAGGAGCGGCGCCTGGCGTACGTCGGCATCACGCGTGCCCGTGAGCGGCTCTACCTGACCAGGTCGACGCTGCGCAGCGCCTGGGGGCAGCCCTCCTACAACCCGCCGTCGCGGTTCCTGGAGGAGATCCCGGCCGCGTACGTCGAGTGGAAGCGGACGGGCGCGAGCACGCCGAAGGCGTCCGGTGCGGTCTCCGGGGTGGCGGCGTCGCTGTCGTCGTCCCGTTCCCGCTCCTCGGCCTCGGGCGCCTCGGGCTTCGCCACCCGCCGCACCGCGGACCGGCCGGTGGTGTCGCTGGCGGTCGGGGACCGGGTGACGCACGATCAGTTCGGCCTGGGCACCGTGGTCGCGGTGAAGGGCACGGGCGCGAACGCCGAGGCGACCATCGACTTCGGCGACGCCAAGCCCAAGCGGCTGCTGCTGCGGTACGCGCCGGTGGAGAAGCTGTAGCCGGCGGTCAGGCCACGTCCGTGACGTGAGGAGGGGCTCCGGCCCGGACGCGGGGGCCTCTTCGGGCGGGTGCGGCCGGGTCGGCCCGGGTCCGAGCCGGCGTGGCGGGGACGGCCCGGCATGGGCGAGCGCGGTCGGGGCGGCTCGGGGCCGGGCGAGTCAGGTCCGGGCGGCTCGGGTTCCGGCGGGCGCGATCAGGTCGGCTCGATGCCGTGGCTGCGGAACCAGGCGAGCGGGTCGATGGCCGAACCGCCGCCCGGCCGGACCTCGAAGTGCAGATGCGGGCCGGTGGAGTTGCCCGAGTTGCCGGAGTAGGCGATGGGATCGCCGGCCTTCACCGTCGTGCCCGAGGGCACCCGGTACGTGGAGAGGTGGCAGTACCAGGTCTCCGTACCGTCCTTGGCCGTCACGATCATCATGTTGCCGTAGGCGGGGTTGTACTGGGTGCGGACCGTGCCGTCGGTCGCCGCCATCACCGTGGTGCCGTAGGAGACCGGGAAGTCGATGCCGGTGTGCACGGACATCCAGTTGATGCCGGACTGGCCGTAGTAGGCGCTCAGTCCGTGCTGGGCGACCGGGAGCGCGAACTTGGGGCGGAGCCGCTCCTTGCGGGCCGCCTCCTCGGCCGCTCGCTTGCGCTCGGCCTCCTGCTGCGCCTTGAGGTCGATGCGTTCCTGGGTGCGGCTGGCCCGGTCGGCGAAGTCGTCGGCGCCGGCGGCGAGGCTCTCCAGCTGGGTGTCCAGCTTGACGTTGGCGGCGGACGGTTTCACCGGCTGCGCGTCGGCCGCGGTGGTCTTGGTCTCCTGGCCGCCGTCGTCGGTGAGGTCGCCCACGGAGGCCGCGGCGATCCCGGCGACGCCCATCACGCAGGCCGACGGCACGGCCACCGTGAGCAGCGCGGAGCGTTTGGCGGGGGGCCGGCGGCGGGAGCGGGCGGCGGCACGTCCGGCCGGGCGGGGCGCTGAGGCGGGGGTGAACTCCTCCTGCCCCTCGAGCAGGGGCACCCGGGGCAGTTCACCGGTGTCGCCCGACCGCGCGGTGGTCTCGGTGTCGTCGTGGCTCCCGGACTCCCCGGTCGCCCCGGCCCCGTCGGGGTGGCCCGCCTGGTCGAAGGCGGAGGTGGCCTGCGCATCGCCCGCCTCGGGCTGCTGCGCGTAGGCCTCCGGTGTCGCGGGGGAGGTGCTCTGCTCGCCGTTCCACCGGGTGGCGTCGTAGGCGCCGGTGTCGAAGGCCTGGGTGCCCCACTCCCAGTGCTGGGTGTGCACCCCGGTGCCGTCGGACGGGTCGGGCTGGAGCCAGGCGGCGGCGTCCCACTGGCCGCTGGCCTCGGGCGCGGTGCCCTGCGTGGGGATCAGGGGGATCTGCTGCTCGCCGTTCCACTGGGTGGCGTCGTAGAAGCCGCTGTCGTAGGTGGCGTAGTGCTGGGCCGCGTAGGCGTCGTAGTGGCCGGTCGCGTCCACGCCTGCGGTCCACTGCCCGGTGGTGTACGAGCCCGAGTCGTGACCGCTGCCGGGGAGGTCGCCGAAGAGGGGGTCGGTGGCGAAGCTCGTATCCGATCCGGTACCGAAACCGGTGGCGGCAAAACCATTGGCGTCATGGCCGCCGTACGTGGTGAAGTCCCCGTACGGGGCTTCCTGGGCGCCGTACGACGCATAGTGCGCCGAGGCGGCATCGGAAGCCGGATCGGGGGCCATGGTCCCCGACGGGTGACGGTCGTTCACCAACTTCTCTTTCGCCTCGACAACAGGGGCTGCCAGAGCAGTGCGGCGACTGTACCCGGCGGTACGCGGGCACGACAATCTTCCGCAGGTTTCACGCCCGCAGGAAACGGGCATTCGGCTCGGTTTTGGTCGAGTGCGGGTTCTATGTTCGACCCATGTTCGAAACCAGTGGTGCGCGGCGGCCCGAACTTCGCTGTGTCGGACGGATGTTGTTCGGGTGAACGGTGTGTGGACGCGCCGGCGGTGTCCGGCCGAGGGGCCCGGGCGTGTCGCCGGACGCGACCGGTACGGCCGGTACGACCGGTACAACCGGTGCGGCCGGTCCGATGCCCGGGCTGGTGCGGCCGGGTGACCGTCAGGCGACGGTGAGGCCGCCCGCGTGGCCGGAGGCCGGCTCTCCGGGGTGGGCCGTGTCCAGGGCCTGCCGTATCGCGGTCGCCACCGCCGGGTGCACGGGCAGGGCGAGATGACCCACGCCGCTCACCCGGATGTTCTCCGCGATCAGGTCCGGATGGTCGATGCAGGCCGCCTCCAGCGGGTCCATGATGTGGTCGAGGTCGCTCCAGAAGGCGTAGAAGCGGGTGCGGCAGCCGGGGGCGGGCAGGCGCAGTTCCCCGAGGACCGGCGAGCCCGGGCGCATCTGGCGCACGATGGGGTGCGCGTTGGCCAGGGGCGCCACGCGGGTGCCGGCGTGCGGGGTGCCGAGGGTGACCACCGTCCGTACCCGGGAGTCACCGCCGAGCCGCTGCACGTAGTACCGCGCTATCAGGCCGCCCAGACTGTGCCCGACCACGTCGACCTGGCTGTGGCCCGTGCGCTCGCACACCTCCTCTATGTGCCGGCCGAGCAGCTCGGCCGCACTGCGGATGTCGCAGGTGAGCGGCGAATAGTTCAGCGACTCGACCTGCTGCCTGCCGTGCTGCGCCAGGCTGCGGCGCAGCAGCACGAACACGGAGCGGTTGTCGATGAAGCCGTGCAGCAGCACCACCGGTGGCTTGGCCTCGGTCGGCAGCTGGGCGGCGCCGCCCCCTTCGGGGAGGGCGGGGGCCGGGGTGCGGCGCTCCTGGATGATCCCGGCGGGATAGAGCAGCAGATGGCCCGCGAGGATCGCGAGCTCGAGGGCGGTGGCCTTCAGCAGTGCCAGGGAGAGCCCGGCCAGGCGACTCGGCAGCAGACGCCGGCAGAGCGGGAGAAGGGGAAGAGCTGCCTGGGTGACCTTCATGGGCCGACCTCCTGTCGGCACGCGAAGGACAGCCCTGTCCCCCGTGTGCCCTCATGGGAAATCGCGGCGAAAGCGGTCGCCGGCGCTCGCGTACGGCGCGCGGACCGAGCGCGGCGGTACGGCGACCTCGTCGCGGATCCCTTATGCGCATGTTCCCACTGATGCCCCTGTGCCGCACGGGCACGCGGGGCGCGGACCGGACGAACCTCGGGCGGCTCGGCGGGGAACGCTGCGCGGCGAACGTGTCCCACCGTGTGATTTCCCCCTCGGTCTGCACCGCGAAACTGCCGGTTGCGCGATGCTGGAGATAACGTTCGTTCACTTCCCCGGCCGGCTCGGACCGGGGACTCCGGACGTGCGCGATGTGTACGCCTTGACCGATGTGTGCGGTACTTGTCGGTACGGATGGATGTAGTCGCTTCATGGAGGCAGTGATGGGTGTGGCAGCCGGTCCGATCCGCGTGGTGGTGGCCAAGCCGGGGCTCGACGGCCACGATCGCGGGGCCAAGGTGATCGCGCGGGCCCTGCGCGATGCCGGTATGGAGGTCATCTACACCGGCCTGCACCAGACTCCCGAGCAGATCGTCGACACCGCGATCCAGGAGGACGCCGACGCCATCGGGCTCTCCATCCTCTCCGGGGCGCACAACACGCTCTTCGCGGCCGTCATCGACCTGCTCAAGGAGCGCGACGCGGCGGACATCCTCGTCTTCGGCGGCGGGATCATCCCCGAGGAGGACATCCCCCCGCTGAAGGAGAAGGGCGTCGCGGAGATCTTCACGCCGGGTGCGACCACGCAGTCGATCGTGGACTGGGTCCGCGCCAACGTGCGCCAGCCGGCGGAGGCGTAGGGGCACCGCGGGCACCCGGGTGAGCGGACGGCGGCCCCGGAGCGCGCGGGAGGGCTCAGTCCTCGGGCGGGGTCCGGATCTCGGGCGGGATCCGGAGCTCGGGCTGGGCCTGGGCCTGGGCCGGGCCCGGGCACCTGGGTGTGCCCGGATTCCCCGGTGGGGCCCGGTCCTCGGCCGGAGCCAGCTCCCGCAGCATCGCCGCGCGCAGGCGCAGAGTGGTGACCAGGCGCTGGAAGGCCTCGGCCCAGTAGCCGGCGGCGCCCGGTGAGGCGTCCTGCGGCTCGTCCGGCACCGCCAGCAGCGCCTCCAGACGGCTCGCCTCGGCAGGGTCCAGGCAGCGCTCGGCCAGGCCCATGACCCCGCTGAAACTCCAGGGGTAACTCCCTGCGTCACGTGCGATGTCGAGCGCGTCGACGACCGCGCGCCCCAGCGGTGCCGCCCACGGGACCGCGCACACCCCGAGCAGCTGGAAGGCCTCGGACAGGCCGTGCTTCTCGATGAAGCCGGCCACCCACGCGGCTCGTTCCTCCGCGTCCAGCGTGGCCAGCAGCTCGGCGCGTTCGGCCAGGGACACCGCGCCGGGACCGCCGGCCTCCGGCGCGGACGGCTCCCCGAGCAGCGCCCGCGCCCAGGCGGGGTCCCGCTGACGCACCGCCGCCCGGCACCAGGCCGCGTGCAACTCGCCCTGCCAGCCGTCCGCCACCGGCAGCGCCACGATCTCGCCGGGCGTCCGGCCGCCGAGCCGGCGTGACCAGGCGGCCAGCGGCGCCGCCTCCACCAGCTGCCCCAGCCACCAGGACCGTTCGCCCCGCCCCGCCGGTGCCTTGGCCACCACACCGTCGCGCTGCATGCCCGCATCGCACTCGTGCGGCGCCTCGACGACGATCGCCGGAGCGTCCCCCGTGCGGTCCAGGGCCACACAGGCTCCGGCCCGCACCGCCATCCGCCCGGCGAGCGCCGAACCGGGCAGCGCGGAGAGCAACTCCGCGGCCGTCGCCCGGACATTGCGGCTGCGGTCGTCCAGGGCCTGCTCCAGGAACGGCTCGTCGTCCGGGCCGAGTCCGCTGCGCAGCGAGTCCAGGAACATCAGCCGGTCCTCGGCCCGTTCGGTCGCCCAGGTGGACGCGAGGAGTTCCCGGGCGGCGGCCGGTGTGCGGGAGCGCAGCGCGGTGAGCAGGGCGACGCGTTCGGCGAACAGGCCCTCCCGCCACAGCCGCCGTACCGCCTCGGGATCGGACGGGTCCGGCGGGGCGGAGGCGCCGCCCGGTGTCGCCCGCAGGGCGTACCGCCAGTCCGGGTTGAGCCGGGCCAGCCACAGCCCGCGCGGCCCGGCGAACCGCAGGGCCGCCGGACGCAGGTCCGTGCGGCCACGGGCGGCGTCGAGCAGCGCGGGCAGGACCGCGGGCGGTGGCGCGTAGCCGTGCGCGTTGGCGGCCGCCAGCCACTGGGGCAGCAGCTCCATGAGGTCCGGTGCGGTGCCCCGGCGCGCGGTGGCGGAGCCGCCCCGGCGGTCGGTCAGCAGCATCGCCAGTCTGCGTGCCGCGGCGGCCGGCAGCGGCGGGCGCGGGTCCTCGGCCGCGGGCCGGGGCCGCTCCGCCGCACGGGCCGGCCGCAGGCCCGCCCGGCGCCGCACGGTGGCCGCGGCCGCCGCGTCCAGCAGTACGACCGGGGCGCCGGTGCCGGGCGCGGAGCCGGGCGGCGTGCGCCGGTCCGTGCCCAGCAGCGCCGTGGTGACGAGCTCTTCCCAGGATTCCGCCGGTGCCGCGGCCGCGTCCGGTGCCGGCGGAGCGGCGGCTGTCGTCCTGCTCATGAGCGTCCTTTCCGTCGGGCGTCCCGGAGCGGCGGCCGGAGAGCCGGCTGCCCCTGGTGTCCCGTGATGTCCGAAGGGTGCGCGGGTCCCGGGGCGGCCCCGAACCCGCGGTGACGCCGGCCGCTCAGCACAGCGGCACCACCTCGCCCGGTCCCTGCGGCCAGGCCGCCAATGGAGTGAATCCCTGGTGGCCGCACTCGCCGAACACCGTGACCGGGGCGCCGCCCGACAGGGCCACCAGCCGCCACAGCCCGGGGCGGGAGCGGGCGGCCGGGGTCAGGGGCAGGGCCGCGTCCTCGTCGGCGTCGGCGAGCTGCCAGGAGTCGCCGTCCGGGGCCGGTATCACCCGGTCCAGGGTCACCGGGACCGCATCCAGCCACGGGTCGTCGCGCAGCGCCTCGCCGTACCGGGCGAGGGCGTCGCTCGTCGTCGTCCCCGCGGGACGCGCCGCGGTGGGTGCGGGCGCCGAGAACCGCTCGCCCAGCGCCGCCCGCCGCTGCCCCGCGCCCGGGTACGCGGACAGCTCCGCGTCCAGGGCCAGCCCCACCGGCAGCGCCAGCTCCGGCGCCCGGCCCGCGGCACCGTAGGACAGCACCAGCGCGGTGTGCCGCGACTCGGTGCCGTACAGCCAGATGCGGCGGGTCGTCAGACGCGTGTCCGCCGTGTCGTACTGGGCGAGGACCAGCCAGCTGTCGCGCACCGGCGGGCCCTCCGCGGACACGGGCAGACCCACGCGGGCGCGGACCGTCGCCGCCAGGCCCTCCGGCAGCCGGTCGCGGTGCAGCCAGCCCTGGCCGAGCAGATGCAGCAGCGCGCACTCCTCCAGCAGCCGCACCGGCCAGCCAGGACCCGTCCCCGGTATCGCCCCCAGCTCCCGCACCCGCGCGGCGAGGCCCGGCGCCTGGGCGTCGACCATCCGGGCCCCCGTCTCCTCCCACAGCCCGTAACCGGCCTGCTCGGCGGAGGCCAGACCGCCCCGCAGCAGGTCCGCCAGCCGCTGCTCCAGCTCCGTGGCACCCGCGGTGACGCGCTCGGCCCGCCGCTGCGCCCTGCGCCCGGCCGCCTCCGGATCGGCGGACCCGGCCGGAGCCCCGGAGGTCCCGGCGGCCGCCCGTGCGCTCTCCGCGCGCCCGCGCCGGCCCGCGATCCACTCCCGCGCCCATTCGGGCGCTTCCCGCCGCGGCACCGCGCCGTCCTCGCCCGCCCAGAGCAGCAGCAGGCCGAGCGCGTGCTTGCACGGGAACTTCCGGCTGGGGCAACTGCACGAGTACGCGGGCCCGGAGGCGTCCGCGAGGTCCACCGCCGTCCGGTACGGCGTTCTGCCGCTCCCCTTGCACAGCCCCCACAGCGTGCCGTCGCCGGAGCTGCCGGCCTCGGTCCACGGCCCGGCCGCGCCCAGTCTGCTTCCCGCCTTGCGTGACGCGGTGTCAGGCGCCAGTGCCAGCACCTGATCCGCGGTCCAGCGGACCCCCTGCGAAGTCATGCTCCCGAAACTAGATCCCACCACTGACAATCCGCCTGGAGGCGGCGTTTGTGCAGGTCGGAGCGATTGTCAGTGGTGTGGTGCACGGTTGATGGCAGATCCGAACCGGCCGAGCTGGAGGGGGACTCAGCCATGTCCGCGCCCGTAGCACCGACGTCCGTCGACCCGAGCGAGAACGGCTCCGTGTCCGCACCCGCGGGCGCGGGGCAGGCGCTGCGGCCGCACGCCGAGGACGCCTTCGCCCATGAACTGGCCGCGCTGGCCGCTCAGGACGACCGCCCGCGTCCGGCGCGCTGGAAGCTGTCGCCGTGGGCGGTGGCCACCTATCTGCTCGGCGGCACCCTGCCCGACGGCACGGTGATCACGCCCAAGTACGTGGGCCCCCGCCGCATCGTCGAGGTCGCCGTCACCACCCTCGCCACCGACCGGGCGCTGCTGCTGCTCGGCGTGCCCGGCACCGCCAAGACGTGGGTGTCCGAACACCTGGCGGCGGCGGTCAGCGGCGACTCCACCCTGCTGGTGCAGGGCACCGCCGGCACCCCGGAGGAGGCCATCCGCTACGGATGGAACTACGCCCAGTTGCTCGCCCACGGCCCCAGCCGCGACGCCCTCGTGCCCAGCCCGGTGATGCGGGCCATGGCGCAGGGCATGACGGCCCGCGTCGAGGAGCTGACCCGCATCCCCGCCGATGTGCAGGACACGCTCATCACGATCCTGTCCGAGAAGACGCTGCCGATACCGGAGCTGGGCGAGGAGGTCCAGGCGGTCCGCGGCTTCAACCTGATCGCCACCGCCAACGACCGTGACCGCGGCGTCAACGATCTGTCCAGCGCCCTGCGCCGGCGCTTCAACACCGTGGTGCTGCCGCTGCCCGAGACGCCCGAGGCCGAGGTCGACATCGTCTCGCGCCGGGTGGATCAGATCGGCCGTTCCCTCGACCTGCCGGCCGTGCCCGACGGCGTCGACGAGATCCGCCGTGTGGTCACCGTCTTCCGCGAGCTGCGGGACGGCGTCACCGTCGACGGGCGCACCAAGCTGAAGACGCCCAGCGGCACCCTGTCCACGGCCGAGGCGATCTCCGTCGTCACCAACGGCCTCGCGCTGGCCGCCCACTTCGGCGACGGCGTGCTCCGGGCCGGGGACGTCGCGGCCGGCATTCTCGGCGCGGTGGTCCGCGATCCGGCGGCGGACCGGGTGATCTGGCAGGAGTACCTGGAGACGGTCGTGCGCGAACGGGACGGCTGGGCCGACTTCTACCGGGCCTGCCGGGAGGTCAGTGCATGACGGCTCGTGAGGAGCGGGCGGGCGGCGACCGGTTGAGCGCGCAGCCGCTGCTGCTGGGTGTGCGGCACCACGGGCCGGGGTCGGCGCGGGCGGTGCGGGCCGCGCTGGACCAGGCCCGGCCGGCGGCGGTGCTGATCGAGGGGCCGCCCGAGGCGGACGCGCTGATCCCGCTGGCCGCCGACGAGGACATGCGACCGCCGGTCGCCCTGCTCGCCCATGCCGTGGACGAGCCCGGCCGCTCGGCGTTCTGGCCGCTGGCGGAGTTCTCCCCGGAGTGGGTCGCGATCCGCTGGGCCCTGGAGCACGAGGTCCCGGCCCGCTTCATCGACCTGCTGGCCGCACACTCGCTGGCCTGGCAGCGGGGGCAGGACGGGACCCACGGGCAGGACGAGAGCGCCGGGCCCGAGGAGGGTGACGAGGGCAGCGGCGGTGACCGTGGCGGCTCCGGCCCGGGGGAGGGCGGACCGGCCGACGGTGTGCGGATCGATCCGCTCGGGGTGCTCGCCGAGACCGCCGGGTACGACGACGCCGAGCGGTGGTGGGAGGACGTCGTCGAGCACCGGGGCGTGGGGGAGGGGGACGCGCTCGCTCCGTTCACCGCGGTCGAGGAGGCCATGACGGCGCTGCGCGAGGCCCATGGGAGCGGGGGGCACGACCGCGACCTGGTGCGTGAGGCGTACATGAGGCTTCAGCTGCGGGCCGCGCGGCGGGAGTTCGGGGACGCGGTGGCCGTGGTGTGCGGGGCCTGGCACGTGCCCGCACTGCGGCAGCGGTCCACCGTCACCGCCGACCGCGCCCTGCTGAAGGGGCTGCCGAAGGTGAAGACGGACATGACCTGGGTGCCCTGGACCAACCGCAGACTGGCCCGCGCCGGCGGCTACGGCGCCGGGATCGACTCGCCGGGCTGGTACGGGCATCTCTTCGCCGCCCGCGACCGGCCGGTGGAGCGCTGGATGACCAAGGTGGCGGGGCTGCTGCGGGCCGAGGACCGACTGGTCTCCTCCGCCCATGTGATCGAGGCGGTGCGGCTGGCGGAGACGCTCGCCGCGCTGCGCGGGCGGCCGCTGCCCGGGCTGGGCGAGACCACCGACGCCGTACGCGCGGTGATGTGCGAGGGCTCGGACGTGCCGCTGGCGCTGGTGCGCGACCGGCTGGTCGTCGGCGACGAACTGGGCCGGGTGCCCGCGGCCGCGCCCGCCGTGCCGCTGCAGCGGGACCTCGAACGGGCCCAGCGCCGGCTGCGGCTCAAGCCGGAGGCACGGGAACGGGAGCTGGAGCTCGACCTGCGCAAGGAGACCGACGCGGGCCGCAGCAGGCTGCTGCACCGGCTGCGGCTGCTGGGCGTCCCCTGGGGCGAGCCGGCGGTGTCGCGCGGGAGCACGGGCACCTTCCGGGAGAGCTGGCGGCTGTGCTGGGAGCCGGAGTTGTCGGTGCGGGTCGCCGAGGCCGGCGTCTGGGGCACGACGGTACGGACCGCGGCGACCGCCAAGGCGGAGTCCGACGCGGTGTCCGCACCGGGCCTCGCCGATGTCACCGGGCTCGCCGAGCGCTGCCTGCTGGCCGGCCTGCCGGACGCGCTGCCCACCGTGATGCGCGTACTCGCCGACCGCGCGGCCCTCGACTCCGACGTCGCCCGTCTCGCGCAGGCCCTGCCCGCGCTGGTCCGTTCCCTGCGCTACGGCGACGTGCGCGGCACGGACACCGGGGCGCTGGCCGGGGTGGCGGCCGGGCTCGCCGAGCGGATCTTCGTCGGACTGCCCCCGGCCTGCGCGGCGCTGGACGCGGACGCCGCCGACGAGATGCGGCACCATCTCGACGCCGTGCACGGGGCGGTGGGCCTCCTGGCGGAGGCCGCACAGCGCGGGCACGCGGACCTGCGGTTCCGCTGGTGCTCGGTGCTGCGCACTCTGTCCGGCCGGGACACCGTGCCCGGCGTCGTCCGCGGACGCGCGGTGCGGCTGCTGCTGGACGACGGGGAGCTGGCGCAGGAGGAGGCGGCGCGGCTGATGGGTCTGGTGCTGTCGCCCGGCACACCCCCGGCGGACGCCGCCGCCTGGATCGAGGGCTTCGTCGGCGGCTCCGGGGGAGGGCTGCTCCTGGTGCACGACGAGCGGTTGCTGGGGCTGGTCGACCGCTGGCTCACAGGGGTTCCGGCGGAGGCGTTCACGGACGTACTGCCGCTGCTGCGCCGGACGTTCGCCGTGTACGAGGCGGGCGTGCGGCGCACCCTCGGAGACGTGGTCCGGAGCGGCCCGGGCAGCCGGAGGAGCCCGTCGGCCGCCGGTGTGTCCGGTTTCGCCGGCGAGCTCGACGCGGCGCGGGCGGACGCGGTGCTGCCGGTCGTACGGCTGCTGCTGGGACAGGACGGGGACACCGCGGCCGGAGCCGGACGGGCGGCGGACGCCCGAGCAACGGCGGTGGCGGGATGACGGGGACGGAACGGACGGGGGAGGTGCAGGCACGGATGGGGACCGAGGTGACGGACCCGGAGCAGGAGCGGCTGCGGCGCTGGCGGCTGGTGCTCGGCGGGGGCGCGGCGGACGGCACGGGGCATGTGCTGTCCGGACGGGACGCGGCGATGGACGGGGCGCTGGCCGCGCTCTACGGCAGGGACGACCGGGCGGCGCAGTCGGGGAAGGACCGCTCGGCGGGCCTCGGGGCGTCGGCGCCGTCGGTGGCGCGCTGGCTCGGCGACATCCGGACCTACTTCCCCTCCTCGGTCGTCCAGGTGATGCAGCGCGACGCCATCGACCGGCTCGGGCTCGACACCCTGCTGCTGGAGCCGGAGATGCTGGAGGCGGTGGAGGCCGACGTCCACCTCGTGGGCACCCTGCTGTCGCTCCACAAGGCCATGCCGGAGACGACGAAGGAGACCGCACGGGCGGTGGTGCGCAAGGTCGTCGAGGAGCTGGAGCAGCGGCTGGCCACCCGCACCCGGGCCACGCTCACCGGCGCCCTGGACCGCAGCGCCCGCGTCAGCCGGCCCCGCCATCACGACATCGACTGGAACCGCACCATCGCCGCCAACCTCAAGCACTACCTGCCCGAGTACGGGACGGTCGTGCCGGAGCGGCTGGTCGGCTACGGGCGGGCCTCCCGTTCGGTGAGGAAGGAGGTGGTGCTCTGCATCGACCAGTCGGGGTCGATGGCGGCATCGGTCGTCTACGCCTCGGTGTTCGGGGCGGTGCTCGCGTCCATGCGGTCGATCAGCACGCGGCTCGTCGTGTTCGACACGGCGGTCGTCGATCTCACCGACCAGCTCGACGACCCGGTGGACGTGCTGTTCGGCACCCAGCTCGGCGGTGGCACGGACATCAACCGGGCCCTGGCGTACTGCCAGTCGCAGATCAGCCGCCCGGCGGAGACCGTGGTCGTGCTGATCAGCGACCTCTACGAGGGCGGCATACGGGACGAGATGCTCAAGCGGGTGGCGGCGATGAAGGCGTCGGGGGTGCAGTTCGTGACGCTGCTCGCGCTGTCCGACGAGGGCGCGCCCGCCTACGACCGCGACCACGCGGCGGCGCTGGCCGCGCTGGGTTCCCCGGCCTTCGCCTGCACACCGGACCATTTCCCCGAGGTGATGGCGGCGGCGATCGAGAAGCGCCCGCTGCCGGTACCGGACACGGCGTGACCCCGGCACGAACCGGGCCCGGTCAAAGGGGACATGACCAGCCATCGGGAACAGGGGGCTTGCGCGGCCTCCCGGCCCGCATGCGAGGATCGGCGCCGTTCGAACGGAAATCGGACGCGTGAGGTGTCCCCCTTGACCTGGCCGGCCGTGGTGCGCGGGGCCGCGATGCGCGCGACGCGCGTGGCGGCACGGTCGCGTGCGCCGCACTGGGCCTGGCGGGTCGTGCTGCTGGCGGGCACGGTGTTCGTCCTGGGCGTGCTGTGCGGGGAGCGTGCGCGCGCCGCCGAGCCCGTGCCCGTGCCGGAGAACTCACGTGCGGCCGGGGTCGTCTCCGACGCCGGGTCGGTTCTCACGGGGCCGAGCGGCACGGAGGGTGTGCGAGCGGACTCCCGCGATCAGAGTGCGGGACCGGTGCGGGCCGTGGTCGAGCGGACCGTCGAGCCGGTCGCGGAGCCGGTGCGGGACGCCGTCGGCCCGGTACGGGGTGCCGTAGGCGGTGTGACGCGGACGGTCGTCGGTGCGGCTGAGCACGCGGCAGCCGGGCGGGCGGCCGGCCACAGGGGCGGCGCGTCCGTCGGTGACCTTGCCGGCAAGGCAGTCGGCGGACTGACGGGGAAGTCCACGGGCAAGGCATCCGGCGCCGGCCGGAACGTGCCCGCGCTGCCGGAGGTGCAGCCGCTGCCCGGGCTGCCGAAGCTGCCGGGACTTCCGTCGCTTCCGGTGCTGTCCGGCCTGACCGGCCCCGCACCGCTGCCCGAGATCCCGGGCACCCTGGAGGCTGCGCAGCGCACTCTTCCCGCACCGCTCGCCCCCGGGACCGGACATGAGCCTGCGCCCGAGTCGGGGCGGGACCCGGAGCCGGGCAGTGGCTCCGCAGGTGCGGCCGCCGGAGACCGGTCCACCCCAGGTGACCGGACCGGGAAGCAGGCGGCGGTCATGTCCGCCGCCGCCGTCCACGGCCCGAGGCCTGCCCTCGCCGACCCCACCGCCGGGCGCGGAAGCGGCTCCGGCTCCGCCCTCGTGCCGGCTGACGGCAGCGAGGCCGTCATGACGGACGGCACGGGTGACGTCGCCCCGGCGCCGTTCCCGGGCCTGCCCGGTGACCGGCCGGACGGATCGCAGGGTGGCCGTTCGGCCGCCGACCACGGCCCGTCGCGTTCCGGCGACCTGTATGCGGTCGCCGCCCACCTCTGCAGACCCCAGCCCGTCCTCGCGCCCGGTGCCAGGGCGGACACCGGGGCGTCCGAGACGCGCGACCGGTACGAGGACGTTCCCGTCCCGCCCGCGTAGTTCCCGCGGGCGGCAGCTCTCCCCTGCCGGGGAACCGGCGGTGACCGAGGGGGCCGACGGAAACCGGCGGAGTCCGCCGGCCCGCCGGAGCCCGCAGGGAACCCACCGGAACCCACCGGCATCCGCGGAGGTGGGCCTGCCGCCCGAGGAAGCCGGGCGGGTCCTGCGCCGCCTCGCCGAGCCGGTCCGGTACGGCCCGGTGACGGCCGGCTCCGACGTCTGATGCCTGCCTCCTGACTCCTGGCTGCTGACTCCGGGGCCGGAAGGAGCCGCCGCCCCCTGCACATCGACCTGACTCACGGGTAAGAAGATCTTCCACGGGGCATGAGACCTCGGACGGCCGAAAGCCATCGGCGCGTCCGGTCGTCATCCCCGTGGACCCGGGGGCCGGTCCCCATTGGGGTGGGGACCGGGCTCCCGCACCCCGGAGAACAGGGCCCGCGTGCCCGCTCCGGGTGCTCCACGGGCCTCACCGGGTCAACCCCAGCCCGGTGAGGCCCCTGCCCTCCCCCCTAACCTTGAAGGCACGGCGTGTCGGTGATTGCGGCATCATGTGACAGGTATCACCGCTCACGTGTGACCCGCGATTTAGAGGTGCCCGCCGAGCGGGGATAACCTGCGAGACGGACATGCCGCGCGCTCGGACACCGTGTGCGCCTCCCTTGTGACAGAGCGGACGTCACGTTGCCCTTCGCGGCACGCCCACGCATCCAACGAACCGCGAGATCACTGATAGGGACGGAAGCGCGTGGACCTGTTCGAGTACCAGGCGAGGGACCTCTTCGCCAAGCACGATGTACCGGTGCTGGCCGGTGAAGTCATCGACACGCCTGAGGCGGCCCGCGCAGCCACTGAGCGCCTGGGTGGCAAGTCCGTCGTCAAGGCCCAGGTGAAGGTCGGCGGCCGTGGCAAGGCCGGCGGTGTGAAGCTCGCCGCCACCCCCGACGAGGCGGTCGAGCACGCCACCAACATCCTCGGCATGGACATCAAGGGCCACACGGTCCACAAGGTGATGATCGCCGAGACGGCACCCGAGATCGTCGAGGAGTACTACGTCTCCTTCCTCCTCGACCGTGCGAACCGCACCTTCCTCTCCATCGCCTCCGTCGAGGGCGGCATGGAGATCGAGGAGGTGGCCGCCTCCCGCCCGGAGGCCGTCGCCAAGATCGCGATCGACGCCATCGACGGTGTGGACCGCGCCAAGGCCCAGGAGATCGTCGCCGCGGCGAAGTTCCCGGCCGACGTGGCCGACAAGGTGGCTGACGTCCTCGTCAAGCTGTGGGACGTCTTCATCAAGGAGGACGCCCTCCTCGTCGAGGTCAACCCGCTGGCCAAGGTCGCCTCCGGCGATGTGATCGCCCTGGACGGCAAGGTCTCCCTGGACGACAACGCCGAGTTCCGCCACCCCGAGTTCGAGGAGCTCCGGGACAAGGCTGCGGCCAACCCGCTCGAGGCCGCAGCCAAGGAGAAGAACCTCAACTACGTCAAGCTGGACGGCGAGGTCGGCATCATCGGCAACGGCGCGGGGCTCGTGATGAGCACCCTGGACGTCGTCGCCTACGCCGGTGAGGCCCACAACGGCGTCAAGCCGGCCAACTTCCTCGACATCGGTGGCGGTGCCTCCGCGGAGGTCATGGCGAACGGCCTGGAGATCATCCTGGGCGACCCGGACGTCAAGTCCGTCTTCGTCAACGTCTTCGGCGGCATCACCGCCTGCGACGCCGTCGCCAACGGCATCGTGCAGGCCCTGGAGCTCCTCGAGAGCAGGGGCGAAGAGGTCACCAAGCCGCTGGTCGTGCGCCTCGACGGCAACAACGCCGAGCTTGGCCGGAAGATCCTCGACGACCGCAACCACCCGCTGGTTCAGCGCGTGGACACCATGGACGGCGCGGCCGACAAGGCCGCCGAGCTGGCTGCTGCCGCGAAGTAAGGGACGAGGTCACAGAACACCATGGCTATCTTCCTCACCAAGGAATCCAAGGTCATCGTCCAGGGCATGACCGGCTCCGAGGGCCAGAAGCACACCAAGCGCATGCTGGCGTCCGGCACCAACATCGTCGGCGGCGTCAACCCGCGCAAGGCGGGCACCTCGGTCGACTTCGACGGCACCGAGATCCCGGTCTTCGGGTCCGTCAAGGAGGCCATCGAGAAGACCGGTGCCGACGTCACGGTCATCTTCGTCCCGGAGAAGTTCACCAAGGACGCGGTCGTCGAGGCCATCGACGCCGAGATCCCGCTCGCGGTCGTCATCACCGAGGGCATCGCGGTGCACGACACCGCCGCCTTCTGGGCCTACGCCGGCAAGAAGGGCAACAAGACCCGCATCATCGGCCCGAACTGCCCCGGTCTGATCACCCCCGGTCAGTCGAACGCCGGCATCATCCCGGCCGACATCACCAAGCCGGGCCGCATCGGCCTGGTGTCGAAGTCCGGCACGCTGACGTACCAGATGATGTACGAGCTGCGTGACATCGGCTTCTCCACCTGCGTCGGCATCGGCGGTGACCCGATCATCGGCACCACCCACATCGACGCGCTGAAGGCCTTCCAGGACGACCCCGACACCGACCTGATCGTCATGATCGGTGAGATCGGCGGCGACGCCGAGGAGCGGGCCGCGGCCTTCATCAAGGAGAACGTGACCAAGCCGGTCGTCGGCTACGTCGCGGGCTTCACCGCGCCCGAGGGCAAGACCATGGGCCACGCCGGCGCCATCGTCTCCGGCTCCTCCGGCACCGCCCAGGCGAAGAAGGAGGCCCTCGAGGCCGCCGGCGTCAAGGTCGGCAAGACGCCGACCGAGACCGCCAAGCTGGCGCGCGAGATCCTCGCCGGCTGAGCCAGGCCGACCCTTCGTCGGACAGACGGCAGGGCCCGCCCCTCCCGGGGCGGGCCCTCCGCTTTTGCGGCCCCCTGCCTTACGGCCCCCTGCCTTACGGTCCCCTGCGCAGGGACCTACGACTCGAGCAGCCCTTCTGCTCGCACGGGCCCGGCGTTCACTCGGCTCGCGGCGCCAGCCGCTCCGGCCCGTGCAGCAGCTCCTTGCGCAGCTTGGCGCGGAGTTTGCGCTCCTTCTCCGACAGCGGCCCCGGGGCCACCCGCGGCGGCACGCCGCGGACCTTCTCGCCGGACGGCACCGGCGGCTCGTAGTGCGTGGGTGCGGTGTGCAGGGTGAGAGCCGTGGTGCCGATCAGGGCGACCGTGAACGCGATGGCGGACCGGGTCCAGAAGCGGGCGCGGCGCTCGCTGCCCGCGCGTACCTCGTCCGGCTTGGCGGCCCGCAGCCGCTCGGCCGAGGCCACCTCGGCGAGCCGTTCGTGCAGCAGTCCGGGATCGGACAGCTCCGGCAGCCGGGCGGCGACGGCCGCGCGCGCGTGCATCAGCCGGTGCGCCGCGGCGGGCGTGCTCGCCTCCGTCTCCGCGGCCGTCTCGGGCAGGTCGAGACCGACGCCGTCGTAGAGCAGCAGGGTGCGCCGCTGGGGCGGGGGCAGGCGCAGCACGGTGTCCAGCAGGATGCGGTCGGACTCGTTCGCGGGCGGGGGTTCGGGCTTGCGGTAACGGGGGCGGAAGCGGTGCCAGGGCGACAGCGCCCACTCGTGGGCCGCCGCCCGCACCCAGCCGGACGGTTCCGGGTCGCGGGCCACTTCGGGCCAGCGGTCCCAGGCCAGTTGGAAGGCCCGCTCCACCGACTCCCGGGCCAGTTCGCGACGTCCCGTCAGCAGATAGGTCTGCCGGACGAGTGCGGGCGCGCAGAAGGCGTAGAGCGCATCGAAGGCCTGAGCGGCAGTCAGATAGGGGCGGTCCGCGGCGCCGGGAGGCGTGGGCGGGGCCTGGGTGAACCCGGCGGGTTCGGGGGAGACCGTTCCCCGCCTCGTTCCGGCGTCGTGCGCCCCCGCGCCCAGACGCACCGTCACCGGTGCTGCCTGCTCGGCCTGCAGAGGCCCCTTCAGGGGGTCGCCGTCCTGCTGCTTCAGCGAGGCCAGGAGCTTCGCGTACGCCTCCCGCTTCCGGCCGCGCGGTGCCTTGCGGCCGGACTCCCAGGCGCGCATCGTCTCCTCGCGGACGCCCAGCCGGCCGGCGAGCTGAGCCTGGGTCAGCGAGGCCGCCTCGCGCAGGCGTCGGCGTTCCTTCGGTCCGGGGAGGGGGGTGTCCGGGCTCCGCTTCACCGGCCTCACCGGGTGCCCCTACGCGCGAAAATGTACATAAACGTATATTGAGCGACACTACGGCGCTTCCGCTGTTACGACGGAAAAGCGCGTGTCGTTGGGAGCATGGCGGGCGTGATCCATGCGACCGCTCGCCGCTCGACGCGTACCGCCCTGCGTGCCCGGTCGGCCGGGCACGGCTCCGACCTGCTCACCCGGCTGCGCGACCGCCGCCCCGGACTGGCCGCCGGCCTGCTCGGCGGCGCCCTCGCCGCGGTGCTGGGACTGGCCGCCCTCGCCGTACCGGTGATGCTGCTGTGGATCAGCTCGCCCTACCCCGACAGCGGTCCCGACGGCGCCCTGCACATCGCGGCCGCACTGTGGCTGCTCGCGCACGGCGCGGACCTCGTGCGCACCGACACCCTCGTCGGCCCGCCCGCTCCGATGGGCGTCCCGCCGCTGCTGCTGCTCGCCCTGCCGGCGTGGCTGCTGCACCGTGCGGCCCGCGACGCCACCGAGGGCGGAGCGGGTGCCGCCGAGGACGCGCCGCTGGTCCCCGGACGCATCGCGGGCGCCGGCGTCGTCCTCGGCTATCTGGCCGTCGCCGCCCCGGCCGCGCTGTTCGCGGCGGACGGCATGCTCCGGCCGGACTGGGTGTCCACCGCGGTGTGCGTGCCGCTGGTCGCCGTGGCGGCCACGGGCGCGGGCGTGTGGACGGCGTACGGCCGGCCGAGCGGGCCGCTGGAGCAGGCGGTGGCGCTGGTGCTGCCGAGGGACGTACGGCATCTGGTGCTGAGCGCCGAGGGGCGGCCTGGCGTGTCCGCACGGGCCGCCGCGACCGCTGCCGCACTGCTGCTGTGCGGCGGGGGGCTGCTGCTCGTGGGCTCGCTGATCTGGCACGGCGGGCAGACCCAGGGGGCTCTGCTGGGGCTGACGGAGGGCTGGTCGGGGCGGTTCGCGGTGCTGCTGCTGGCCGTGGCGCTGCTGCCGAACGCCCTGGTGTGGGCGGCGGCCTACGCCCTCGGGCCCGGCTTCCTCCTCGGCACCGGGGCACAGGTGACCCCGCTGTCCGCCGCGCCGGCGCCGCTGCTGCCGCCGTTCCCGCTGCTGGCGGCGGTCCCGGAGGCGGGGGCCGGGTCGCCGTTGACCTGGGCGGTGGCGGCGGTGCCGCTGGTGGCCGGGGTGGCGGCCGGGCGGATCGTGGGGCGGGCGGCGGTGGAGGCCGCCCTGGACTGGCCGGGACTGCCCGCCGCGATGGCCGCCTGGACGCGCGGCCGGACCACCGGTGCCGCCGCGCTGGCGGCACTGCTGTGCGCGTCCGTGCTGGCCGGGCTCGCCGCGCTGGCAGGCGGCCCACTGGGGCCGGGGGCGCTGTCCGGCTTCGGCCCGGTGTGGTGGCAGGCGGGCACGGCGGCGCTGGCCTGGATCGGCCTGACCTCCACCGCGACGGCCCACCTGGTGCGCAGGCGGGGCATCCGCGCCCTGGACGCCGAGCGGACGCGGGTCAGGAGGGCGAGGGCCGAGGCACAGGGACGCACACCGCGGACCACGGCATCGCGGATCGGTGCACCCCGCGAGGAGGCACCCCGGTCCACGGAGCCGGGGACGGGCGAGAACAGCGGTCCCGCGGAGGACGGAAGCGGTCCCCGGCGCCGCTGGTTCTCCCGGAAGCGGGACAGGGCCGCGGGTGACCGCGCCGGCCGGAGCGACGAGGCGTCGTACGCCTCCCGGATCTTCCGCCCGGACGGGGCGGGCGACCTCTACCTGCCGCTCG
The DNA here is from genome assembly GCF_012034205.1 of Streptomyces composti. Classification (GTDB taxonomy): domain Bacteria; phylum Actinomycetota; class Actinomycetes; order Streptomycetales; family Streptomycetaceae; genus Streptomyces; species Streptomyces composti. Next base: position 106,034 of record NZ_JAATEM010000011.1, on the reverse strand, counting down.
GGCAGGCCGCCGGTCCCGCCGCACCGTTCGACCCGGCGGCCGACGCCGCCTCACCGTCCGACCGGGCCGGCCTCCCCGCGGTGCCCGCGGAGCGTGCCCCGGCCGACGACAGCGACGGCCATGACGACCACGGCGACCGCTACGACGCCCTGCGCTCCACCGCCGCCGAGACACTGGTACCGGCGCCGCCCGCCGAGGAACCCGCCCCCGCCGACTCCGTTCCGGGGCCGGAGTCCGGGAGTCCACCGGGCACTCCCTCGGCGCATCCCCGGGACGACGACCCGTGGAGCAGCCCCTAGAGCACCCCTGCCGGGCCGGTGCCCTGGTGTTCCCTCAGCCGTTCTCCCCGAGCACCCCGCGCAGTTCCTCCGGCAGCAGGTCCCGGCAGGACTCCTTGGCCGACTGGGTCAGCGCATCGTTGGTGCAGGTGTAGTAGTCGCTGTAGATCAGCTGGGCCGCGAAGGTCGTGGCCACCAGGGCGAGCGCGAGGGACCCGGTGACCAGGCCGCTCACCGCCGCCGTGGTCTGCGGGCGCCCGGTCTGCTCGGGGGCCTGGCTGTCCGGGCCGGTGCGCGGCTTGGCGCGCAGCGAGCTGATGCCCCAGTACAGGGCGAACGCGCCCAGCAGCAGCGCGATGTACGGCCAGCTGAACAGGGCGAAGAAGAAGCCCCACATGCCGGCCAGCAGGGCGAAGCGGGCCCGGCGCTGGGCCGGGTCCGTCGGGTCCCAGCGCGGGCCCGGCCGCTGCGGGCCGCCCTCCGGGCGGGGACGCTCGCCGAAGCCGCCGGGGGAGCGGCCGGGCTGCCGGTCGCTCCAGTTGCGGCCCCAGGGGGAACGGCCCCCGTCGCCGCGTGAGCCCTCGTCCTGGCCGGACGGATGGCGCGGCTGCCACGGGCGGTCGGGCGTGCCCTCCGGGGGCGGAGCGAACGGGTTGTCCTCCTGGCTGCCGCTGCTCTGTCCCGCGCCGCTTCCGCGGTCCGGGGAGGCGTCGGGCGCGTCGGGCGGCGAGGTGGGGCGCTCCCGCAGCAGCACGAGGCTGCGCTCTCCTCCTCGCACCGACTGCTGAGGGAGCGTGAGCAGTCGCAGGCTGCGGTCCGGCTTCAAGTGAGCGTCTTCCCCTTGGTGAATCGTCGGTGGATCGATCGGCGGCACGTGACGTGCGGGTACGACTGGTGAACGAGCGGCTCACGAGCGGCGTTCCCGGACCCCTCGCCGGTCCGTTCCCCGGTCCGGTGCCCCTCCGCCGTCAGCCGGTTCCCGGCCGTCCCGCTCTGACGCTACCTGGCGGTGATGCCCCCGTCCCGTGGGGGATGCCCGGTGTGCCGGTATCGTTGCTGACGGTCGGCCGCTTCGTAGGCTTCCCCGTATCCGAGGGTCCGAAGCATTCGTACGACCCTACAAAGACGCTTTCCGAGAAAGGGCTCCACCGTGGCCAAGCGCCTCGTCGTGCTGGTCTCCGGCTCCGGCACCAACCTCCAGGCGCTCCTCGACGAGATCGCCGCCACTGGCGCCGAGACGTACGGGGCCAGGATCGTGGCCGTCGGCGCGGACCGCGAGGGCATCGAAGGGCTGGCCCGTGCCGAGCGGGCCGGGCTGCCGACCTTCGTGTGCAAGGTGAAGGACTATCCGTCCCGCGAGGAGTGGGACGCCGCGCTCACCGAGGCTGTCGCCGCGTACGAGCCCGACCTGGTGGTCTCCGCCGGGTTCATGAAGATCGTGGGCAAGGAGTTCCTGGCACGCTTCGGCGGGCGGTTCATCAACACCCACCCCGCCCTCCTGCCCAGTTTTCCCGGCGCCCACGGTGTCCGCGACGCGCTCGCGTACGGCGCCAAGGTCACCGGCTGCACCGTCCACTTCGTCGACGACGGCGTCGACACCGGGCCGATCATCGCGCAGGGCGTGGTGGAGGTCAGGGACGAGGACGACGAGAGCGCTCTGCACGAGCGCATCAAGGAAGTCGAGCGCAGGCTGCTCGTCGAGGTCGTGGGGCGGCTCGCCCGCAACGGCTATCGCATTGAGGGACGAAAGGTAGTTATCCAGTGACCGCCGAGAGCAACAAGCGGGCCATCCGACGGGCGCTCGTCAGCGTCTACGACAAGACGGGCCTGGAGGACCTCGCCCGCGGCCTGCACGAGGCCGGCGTCGAGCTGGTCTCCACCGGCTCCACGGCCGCGAAGATCGCCGCCGCCGGTGTCCCGGTCACCAAGGTCGAGGAGCTGACCGGCTTCCCCGAGTGCCTGGACGGCCGCGTCAAGACGCTGCACCCCAAGGTCCACGCGGGCATCCTCGCCGACCTGCGCCTCGCCGACCACCAGCAGCAGCTGAAGGACCTCGGTGTCGAGCCGTTCGACCTGGTCGTCGTCAACCTCTACCCGTTCCGGGAGACCGTCGCCTCCGGCGCCACGCCCGACGAGTGCGTGGAGCAGATCGACATCGGCGGCCCCTCGATGGTGCGCGCCGCCGCCAAGAACCATCCCTCGGTCGCCGTCGTCACCAGCCCCGCCCGCTACGCCGACGTGCTCACCGCGGTCCGCGAGGGCGGCTTCGACCTGGCCACCCGCAAGCGGCTCGCCGCCGAGGCCTTCCAGCACACCGCCGCCTACGACGTGGCCGTCGCGAGCTGGTTCGCCTCCGACTACGCCCCGGCCGACGACTCGCGGTTCCCCGACTTCCTCGGCGCCACCTGGGAGCGCAAGAACACCCTGCGCTACGGCGAGAACCCGCACCAGCCCGCCGCACTGTACGTCTCCGGCAGCGGCGGCCTCGCCGAGGCGGAGCAGCTGCACGGCAAGGAGATGTCCTACAACAACTACACGGACACCGACGCCGCGCTGCGCGCCGCCTACGACCACGCCGAACCGGCCGTCGCCATCATCAAGCACGCCAACCCGTGCGGCATCGCCATCGGCGCGGACGTCGCCGAGGCGCATCGCAAGGCGCACGCCTGCGACCCGCTGTCCGCGTTCGGCGGGGTGATCGCGGTCAACCGCCCGGTGACCAAGGAGATGGCCGAGCAGGTCGCGGAGATCTTCACCGAGGTCATCGCCGCCCCCGGCTACGAGGACGGCGCCCTGGAGGCGCTCACCAAGAAGAAGAACATCCGCGTGCTGCGCATCGCCGGCGCCCCCTCCTCCCCGGTCGAGCTGAAGCTGATCGACGGCGGCGCGCTGCTCCAGGTCACCGACCGGCTCCAGGCCGAGGGCGACGACCCGGCCAACTGGACGCTGGCGACCGGCGAGGCGCTGAACGAGGCGGAGCTGGCCGAGCTGGCCTTCGCCTGGAAGGCCTGCCGTGCGGTGAAGTCCAACGCCATCCTGCTCGCCAAGGACGGCGCCTCGGTCGGCGTCGGAATGGGCCAGGTCAACCGCGTCGACTCCGCGAGGCTGGCGGTGGAGCGGGCCGGCGCCGAGCGCGCCCGGGGCTCCTACGCCGCGTCCGACGCGTTCTTCCCCTTCCCGGACGGCCTGGAGATCCTCACCGCGGCCGGTGTGAAGGCCGTGGTCCAGCCCGGCGGTTCGGTGCGCGACGAGCTGGTGGTCGAGGCCGCGAAGAAGGCGGGCGTGACCATGTACTTCACCGGCACCCGCCACTTCTTCCACTGAGCCGGTCCGCCGGCCGGTGCCACCGTTCCGGTGCCCCGGCCGGTGACCGGGCCTCAGGAACGCCCCGGCGGTGTGTACTCCTTCAGGTAGTACGCGATGCGCTCGGCGTAGTCGCGGTACTTGGGCGGCACACCGCCGGCCTCGTTCACCTTGCGGTAGGAGGTGCGGTAGGCGGCGGCCAGCAGCACCCGCTTGTCGCCGGGCAGGCCGGTGTCCAGCCGGGGCGCGATCCAGCACAGGTAGCGGCCCATCGCCGGAATGGACTCGGCGGGCGGGAACGGCGGTTCGGGGACGGTCGCACCGGGCGTGCCGTCCGCGTTCATCCACCAGCGCAGCACCCTCGGCGTCCAGCGGGCGATGCCGGAACCTCCCAGACGCCGATCCGGTACCCCTTGGGCACCGGCACGGCGAAGGTCTCCGTCACTCTGCGTCCCCCGCGGTCGGCGGGGCCACGACGACGATGCAGAACAAGGTGCGTCTCCCCGTTCCTGACGACTACCCGGATCCAGATTAGGGCGAGGCACCGGGGCCGGGCCCGCCACGAGAGGGTGAGACACCGGCTCGTGACCGGATTGGCGAGAAACGCTCACGTTCCGGCGGGCCGTGGGGAGTTTGCTGCCGGACGGCGACGCGTCGCGGCGCACGACACGCGACGGGCCCCGTACCGGCCAAGCCGGTACGGGGCCCGTTCCGCAAGCGCGGAGTGCGCGGAGTGCGCGTGGGATCAGATCCGGATCAGATGAGGCCCAGGCTGCGGACCGCCTCGCGCTCCTCCTCGAGCTCCTTGACGGAGGCGTCGATGCGGGCGCGCGAGAAGTCGTTGATCTCCAGGCCCTGGACGATCTCGTACTTGCCGTCCTTGCAGGTGACCGGGAAGGAGGAGATCAGGCCCTCCGGGACGCCGTAGGAGCCGTCCGACGGGATGCCCATGGACACCCAGTCACCCTCGGGCGTGCCGTTGACCCAGGAGTAGATGTGGTCGATGGCGGCGTTGGCCGCGGAGGCGGCGGAGGACGCGCCCCGGGCCTCGATGATCGCGGCGCCGCGCTTGGCGACGGTCGGGATGAAGTCCTCGGCCAGCCACTTCTCGTCGTTGACGACCTCGGCGGCGTTCTTGCCGGCGACCGTGGCGTGGAAGATGTCCGGGTACTGGGTGGCGGAGTGGTTGCCCCAGATCGTCAGCTTCTTGATCTCGGAGACCGGGACGCCGGTCTTCTTCGACAGCTGGGTCAGGGCGCGGTTGTGGTCGAGGCGGGTCATCGCGGTGAACCGCTCGGCCGGTACGTCCGGCGCGGCGGCCTGGGCGATCAGGGCGTTGGTGTTGGCCGGGTTGCCGACCACCAGGACGCGGACGTCGTCCGCGGCGTGGTCGTTGATGGCCTTGCCCTGCGGCTTGAAGATGCCGCCGTTGGCCTCGAGGAGGTCGCCGCGCTCCATGCCCTTGGTGCGCGGGCGGGCGCCGACCAGCAGGGCCACGTTGGCACCGTCGAAGGCGACGTTCGGGTCGTCGGTGATGTCGATGCCCTGGAGCAGCGGGAACGCGCAGTCGTCCAGCTCCATGGCCGTGCCCTCGGCCGCCTTCAGGGCCGGGGTGATCTCCAGCAGACGCAGCTTGACCGGCACGTCCGCGCCGAGCAGCTGGCCGGAGGCGATGCGGAAGAGCAGGGCGTAACCGATCTGGCCGGCCGCGCCGGTGACGGTGACGTTCACGGGAGTGCGGGTCATGGCGTTCTCCGTATGACAGCTGGCGGTGGGGCGTCCCTGCCCCGCTACGTTTGATCGATCTCTTGGTATCAAGAGATCCATCCAGCGGTCAGGCTATCGCGCATCCGGGACGGCGGATGTCCGGGCTCCCTGTGGCCCGCCCCACAGAGTGACGCGGCGCTACCCGGCCGGGCGCACGAAGAGGCGGCCGCCCGTCCGGGAGAGGGGGACAGTGGCGGTCGCCGTCGGGGACCGACCGAGCCGGACTCCCGTGGGGGTACTGTTCGCGTGCCCGTCCTGCGGACGGCCATTCCTGTCCTCACCGATTCCGTACGGATCCGCCGGCACGTGTTCCGCCGGTACGCGTTCCGGCCGGCGGCCCTCACTGCCCGTCCGTGCAGCCCTCCTCGCCGGAGGCGAGCACCGCGCACGCCTTGGCCTCGGCCTCGCTCTTCACCGCCACCATCGGGGTGTACGTCACCGTGTCACCGGCCTCGGTGATGGTGTCGCTCTGCTTGGTCCCGCCCGCGGTGATCTCGACCGTGTCGCCGGTCGTGGCCTGGGTGATGCGGCCCCAGGCGGCGCCGCAGGTCTCGCTGTAGCGGACCTCGACCGTGGTGGTGCCGACGGTCGCCGTCTGCGCGGTGGTCACCAGGTCGCCGCTGCAGCCCATGGCCTCGGCGTCCTTGCCGGCGCAGCTGTCGCCGCTGCACTTCACGCCGGCCGGCAGGTTGGCCTCGGTGGTGGCGGTGGGCGACGGGGTCGGGTCGCCGCCGGCGTTCTTCTCCTCGCCGGTCTCGGTCACGTAGAAGGCGGCGGCGATCACCACGAGGACGCCCACGGCGCCGGCCAGGAAGGTCCCGGTGCGCCGCTTGCCCTGGCCGCCGGAGCGGCTCTGCCCGCCCGAGCGGGGCGGCACGGCGGGCCCGCGGCCGTCGGGCCGCTGCGGGCCGCCGGCGCCCGGGTGACCGCCGGAGACGCCCCAGGCGTTGCCGGCGTCCGTGGTGCCGGGCTGCGCCACGCCGGCCGGTCCTGCGACGCCCGCACGGGAACCGGAGTCCTTGCGCGACTTGCCCCCGCTCGGCGGCGGGGCCAGCTCGCTGAGCGCGGCACGCGCCTGCGAGATCCGGATCGCCTCCATGGTCATGTCGTGGCGCATCTCCGAGCGGCTCCAGGCGCGCTCGGCGAGTTCCCACATGGTCGTCAGATGCACCGGGTTCGTCCCGGTGACCTCGGCCAGAGCCACGATCGCGCCCTTCGGTGCGAGCAGCCGTCCGTTGAGATACCGCTCCCAGGACGTCTTGCTGTAGCCCGTGCGGTCCGACACGGACGCGATGCTCAGGCCGCTGCGGTCCACCACCCGCCTGAGCTGGCTCGTGAACTCTCTGATCTGCGGATCGAGATCATCCGGCAAGGCCTTCCAACGAGGCATTGCTTCCCCCCTCTTCCCCCCGGTTCGTGCTGTTTCGTTCCTCGCGCATGGTGCCCTTGGCCGAGTCCTCGTTCTGGTCACCCACAGGGATGCCGCCCGTAAGGATCTCAGTTCCCGGGGTGGGGGCGCACGGGAGCGTCAGGGCTGCGGGCGCGCACCGTCGCGCGTCCTCTCGCGTGGACACCAGTGTCCCACCGCTCTCCCCTTCCGCCGAACGCTGCCCGGCGCATCTGCGTGGGACGTCCCGGACCATCCCGAATGTCCACGCTAGCTCCGCCGTCGGACGGCTTCGGGGCAAATTCGCGAACTTGTCAATACATCGACACACGGCAACCACATGTACGAACACGTAAGAACACGGTCGTCCCACTCATCCCGCGTGACGAAGATCTTGGGTCTGTCCGCGGATTCCGGGGGACGTACCGGAACGGTCACTTCCGTGCCACAGCCGCCGGACAGCCGTTGAACAGGCACTTCGCCGCGCGGGAGGGTTGTTGTCGGCGGCGGCCCGTCCTTTCACGGGGGTGAGGACGGGTCGCCGTCCCGTCCGCCGGCGGTCCGGTCCCGTCGACGGGACCGGACGGCCCGGGGGCCGGGTCAGTTGCTGACCGTGAAGTGCAGCATGTCCTTCAGGAACGGCAGCTCCAGCCGCGGGTTCGGCTGCATCATCAGGGCGAGCAGCACGATCGCCGTCCCCAGCACGCCGTACGTGAGGATGTCGGTGAAGCGGGAGCGCACGGCGAGCATCCCCACGTCCGGCACCAGCCAGCGCAGCACCGCACCGGCCACCAGGGCGGCGCCGACCAGCAGCGTGCCCCAGCGGAACGCGTCCAGCGCGGTCAGCAGCAGGCCGAGCCCCACCGTGAGCAGCACCGCGAGGATCGGCCACTGCCGGGCGGGCGCCGGCGCGTCACCGGGCGCCGCACGGCCGCCGCCCTCGGGGCGGGCGGTGTCCCGGGTGAACAGCGGGAAACGGCGCGTGGTGCGCCGCGGCGTGACCTCGGCGTCGGGCGCACTCACGGGGTCGCGGACGGTGATGTCGTCCTCCTCGGGACGCGTCTCGTCCTCGGGACCCTTTCCGCCGGGGCCCTCGGGTCGGTTTCCGCCGGGACCCTCGGGTCCCTTTCCGCCGGCTCCGGTGCGGGGCTCGTCCCCGGACGACGGCCCGTCGCCCCCGGTGCGGCCCCCGTCCCCGGACCGCTCGCCGTCGGCGACGCGGCCCCGGTCACCCTCGGCCCGGGACGCGCTGTCGGTCCGGGGCTCGCCCCCGGTGCGGGCCTCGTCCGCGGGCCGCGTCACGCCGCCATGGGTGCGGGCCTCGTCCCCGCGCCGCCTCTCGCCGCCCTCGGCACGGGGGGCGTCCTCGGTGCGTGTGGGGGTCTCCCCGGTGCGCGGGGTCTCCTGCTCAGCCGGCACTGCGCTCCGCCGCCTCGACCACGTTGACGAGCAGCTGGGCCCGGGTCATCGGGCCGACACCGCCCGGGTTGGGGGAGATCCAGCCGGCCACCTCGGCCACGTCGGGGTGGACGTCGCCGACGATCTTGCCGTCGGCGCTGCGCGAGACGCCGACATCCAGCACGGCCGCGCCGGGCTTGACGTCCTCGGGGCGGATCAGGTGGGCGCTGCCCGCGGCCGCGATGATGATGTCCGCGCGCCTCAGGTGGGCGGACAGATCGCGGGTGCCGGTGTGGCACTGGGTCACGGTGGCGTTCTCGCTGCGCCGGGTCAGCAGCAGCGGCATCGGGCGGCCGATGGTCACCCCGCGGCCGACGACCACGACCTCGGCGCCCTTGATCTCGATGCCGTAGCGGCGCAGCAGGGTCAGCACGCCGTTCGGGGTGCAGGGCAGGGGGGCGGGCTCGTTGAGCACCAGCCGGCCCAGGTTCATGGGGTGCAGCCCGTCGGCGTCCTTGTCCGGGTCCATCAGCTCCAGGATCCGGTTCTCGTCGATGCCCCTGGGCAGCGGCAGCTGGACGATGTAACCGGTGCAGGCGGGGTCCTCGTTGAGCTCCCGCACGACCGCCTCGATCTCCTCCTGCGTGGCCGTGGCGGGCAGCTCGCGCTGGATGGAGGCGATGCCGACCTGGGCGCAGTCGCGGTGCTTTCCGGCGACGTACTTCTGGCTGCCGGGGTCGTCGCCGACGAGGATCGTGCCGAGGCCGGGCGTGACGCCCTTCTCCTTCAGCGCCGCCACGCGGGCGGTCAGATCGGACTTGATCGCGGCTGCGGTGGCCTTGCCATCGAGAATCTGGGCGGTCATGGCCCCATCCTCGCGGATGACCGGTGCCCGGTTCCAATCAGCCCGCGTCAGGAGGGGCCGTGATGTCCGCGACTGCGGCGGCGATCACGTTCCGCCCGTATCCGACCAAGATCAGTGATGTTGCACTTGCACAACACATGCGGAATGCGACTGGACAAGCGAGAGACCGGTCAAGAACGATGATGCGCGCAGTGCCGCGGGCAGCACGGGGGGACGTACCGCATCTGTAGCTTCCTCCGAGCCGTGGCTCGCGCCGTCCCCGCACCTAGCGCAACGGAGGAACATCCGCCATGAGTTTCGGCGACCCGAACAACCCCTACGGGCAGCCGCCGCAGCAGCCCGGTCAGCCCGTACAGCCCGGCCAGCCCGGTTACGGCTACCCCGCCGCTCCGCCGGTGCAGCAGCCGTACGGCGGGGGGTACGTCCCCACGCAGATGCCGGGCATCACGCGCGCCGCGCGGATCATGCTCGCGATCGTGGCCGCGGCCCACCTCCTCATCGCGGTGCTCTACGGCTACCAGCTGTCCAAGTGGGACGAGACGATGGCCGAGGCCGGCATATCGGGCGACTCCGACCTGCAGCAGTTCGCCGACGTCGGCAAGGGCGTCGTGGTGTTCCTGACGGGTCTGGCGGCGGTCTTCGCGGTGCTCGGCCTGGTGCTGCTCCTGCAGTACGCCAAGGGTGGCAACGGCGTCCGCGTCTGCTCGATCGTCTACGGCTCGTTCGCGATCGTCACCGGCATCTTCACCCTGGCCGCCTTCGGTCTCGGGCTGATCATCTTGGTGGTGGCGATCCTGCTGATCGTCTTCGCCTCGAAGCGCGCGAGCGCCGAGTGGTTCAGGCGGCCGCGCTACTGAGCCGCCGCGCCGAAGCGCAGTTCTGAAGGGGCCCCGCAGCCGCACCAGCCGGCCGGGGCCCCTTCAGTCGCTCCCGGTCGTTCTCCCAGTGCTTCTTCTCCCAGTGCTTCTTCTCCGGTCGTTCCGCGTAGGCGGGCGGCAGCCGGTGCCGCACGACCTATGGCCAAAGATTGACGCACCTCACATAGGTGAAGCCTTGACATTATGCGTCCCGGCGCTCTCACGGCTCCTCTATGCTGATGCCCCTTCAGACCGTCCGTCGCCTACGACACTTGCGCATCGGGGGACTCGGAGTTGAGCACCGGATTCGTTCCGCAGCAACCGCACCATGCCGACAGCCCCCACTCCGCGGGCGCCCCGCAGCCTTCCGAACTGCCGCCCGACCCACCGCACGCCAGCGAGGCGACCCGGCTGCTGTGCGCGGGGACGTATCTCGACCCCGCCTACCGCGACCGGGTGATCGACGAGCTGTATGTGAACCAGCAGCGCTTCGTGGCGCCCTCGCTGGGCTTCGATGCCGCCCGTGTCCTGGCGCACGCCCTGCGCGCCCGCCACCTCGAGCTGCTGTGGGCCGCCGCGATCCTCGGGTTATGGGTGGTCGGCCTGCCGCTGAGCGGCTGGCTGCTGGTCGGTCTGCTCTGGCCCAGCCTGCTCATCGCCCTGGTGCCCTGGATCCGCGACCGCGGCCCCGGCCCGCAGGTGTTCCGGACGGCCTGCGCGTTCCTCGCCCGCTGGTGCGGCCGCCTGCTGTTCGCCTTCGGCCTGTACCTCATCGCGAACGTGGCCGCCGGGCAGGACCTCCAGAGCGACTCCGACGACCCGGCCGACTCGGGCGAGCCCGGCTCGCCGTACGCCTCGTACGACCCGTACGCCTCTTCCGGCTCCGGGGAGTCCGACGACTCCGGGCTCTCCGGCGCGGGAGACGCCCTGGGCTCGTTCGCCGGGCTGGGCGGCGACGAGGTGGAGACCTGGCACGGCTGGCTCGCCCTCGCCGTCTTCGCGCTCATCGCGCTCTGCGAGGCGGCACGGCGCGGCCAGTTCGCCCGGGTCCTCTCCGCTGAACTCTCCCCGCAGCGGTTCCCCGACGTGGCGAACGACCCCGCCGAGCACGGCGAAGGCGCGCGCTTCCGGCGGCTGCGGGACCTCATCCGGCGGGAGCAGCACGCCCCGCTGATCATGTACGACGAGGCCGCTCCGTTCCGTGGGGCGGGGGAGCCGTACGACACCTGGGTGCTCACGGTCGAACTCCGGCCGGACGCGGCGAAGAAACAGCAGCCGATCAACAACCGGGCGATCCTGGAGCGGATCCGGCCCATGCTCGAACAGCTGCGCGTCCCCGCTCCGCACGCGGGCACGTCCGTGCGCGACCGGCTGCGGCGGCTGGAGATCGACGAGTGCGTCTTCCTGCCGGTCGAGGGACTGACCTCGCGCGACCAGGCGCCCTACGACCCCGGCAGTTTCGAGCAGCACCGGCAGCGGTCGGTGGAGGAGGGCGGCGAGAAGCGGCGCCACTTCCTGCGGGTGCGGGTCGGCGGCTGGGAGGAGGAGCTGGTCGTCACCGTCCACGTCCGCATCCACACCCAGGGACGGATGCTGGTCCTCGAGGTCGCCCCGCACGTCCTGACGCCGGTGGACCCGGAGTTCAAGAACGCGGACCGGATCGCGCACCGGTTCCGCACCAGCAGCGGTCTCGGCAAGGCCGTCGCCGCGCTGCTGCTGGTGCCCGGGTCGGCCGGGCGGGCACTGGTCACGCTCGCCCGGGGCGCCGGTCACGCCTGGCGGCTGCTGATGGGCGATCAGGCCCGGGCGCTGCCGGAGGGTCCCGCCCTCTCCGTGCGGGAGGTGGCCGCGGTCCAGACGGGGTCCACGTTCCAGGAGATGGACGTGGCCCGGTATCTGCGCGGTGTGCAGGAGCGCATCGGGCGAGGGGTGCGGCTCGCCCTGGCCGAGGCCGGCTACGAGACCGGCGAGTTCGTGCAGAAGATCGTCAATGTCAGCAACGGCGCCGTGCACATCGACCGGGTCGAGGGGTCCACCTTCGCCATCGGCGAGCACGCCAGCGCCACCAGTGGCGGCCCCGGGCCGCAGAAGGGAACCGTGAGCCATGGCACATGAGGAGCCGGCCGTCCGGATCGGGGACGTCTCGGGCAGCACCTTCGCCATCGGCAGCCACGCCCGCGCGGTCAGCCACCAGCAGGGCGGCGGGGCGGCACCGCGCGACGAGGCCGCCGAGGAACTGCTGCGGGCGGTGCGCGAACTGCGGGCGGATCTGGCCGGCGGCCGGATGCTGCAGACCGATCAGACCGCGGAACTCGACGCGGCGCTCGCCGAGACGGAGGATGAGATCAACCGCACGGGGTCGGCCGGGCCGAGCCGGCTGCAGAGACTCCGGGACCTCCTCGCGGACGCCCAGGCCCTCACCGCGCTGCTCGCCTCCGCGGGAACCGTGGCGGGCCTGCTCGGCATGTGAGGTGGGGGAGACCACCGTGAGGTGAGCGAGGCAAGGGGGGACGCATGGGCACGGGCACCGGACCGCTCTACTGGAACGAGGAGAACCAGCGCTGGGAGGACGCCGGGGGCGCAACGGCCGGGACCGGCGCGGACACCGGTGCGGAGGGCCCGACGCCCCAGGACCCGGCACCGGCTGCCGAGGACCGTTCCGCGGGCGCCGGTGCCGCCGGTCCGGTGCAGTGGCCCCCGGCCGCGGGGGAACCGGCGTCGGCGGACGACGGCGGTGGCACGGCCGGCGCCGGTGAGGGCGGAGACCCGGCCGCATCCGGAGCCGAAGCCGAATCCGGTTCCGGTTCCGGTGGTGACCCGGCAGGCTCCGGCGGCGTGGGCTCGGCGAGGTCACGGGACGAGCAGCCGTCCGCGGGCACCGCTCCCGCGCCTTCGGCGCCCCCCGGCCCCGCCCCGGCCGGGCTCCCCGACCCCGCGCACTACGCGCCCACGCTCACCGGGATCCAGAGACCGGGTGCCGCCGCGGCACCGCCTCCGCCCCCGGCTCCCACGCCGCCGCCCTGGCAGGTATCCGGGGTGTCCCTCGGGACCGGTCAGGTACCCGGCGTGCCCGAGCCGGTGCGCCCCGGGCGGAACACCGGGCGGATCTGGGGGGTCGTGGGAGGTGCCGCAGCGGTCGGGGTGATCGTGGGGCTGGTCGTCACGCTGGTCGTGAAGAACGGCGACGGGACCAAGGACGGTGCCGGCGGCGGCCACGCCTCGGTCGCCGCGACCGCTTCCCGGACGCCGGGCGCGGCCGGTGAGGGCGGGCAGCAGGACTCCGGCGGGGAGCAGCCGCCCCCCGGTTCGCCGTCCGCGTCGTCCTCCGTCCTGGACAGCGGGGAGCGTGACAGGGAGCTTCCCACCGGATACGAGTCCTACGCCGATCCCGAGGGCTTCACCATCGCCCGCCCCACGGGCTGGACCCGCACCACGGTGCCCTCCAAGCACGGCTTCGACGTGGTGAACTACCGCAGCCCGGGCGGCGACCGCCGCATCCAGGTCTTCGAGGTGCTGGAGCCGTCGCCGCAGTCCTCGCACGAGGAGTTCCTCTCCGCACGGGTGGCCAAGGCGCCCGGGTTCACCGAGCTGTCCCGGGAGGATCTGAACGACGGGGACGTCACCGGATCGCGCCTCGAGTACCTGGCCGACTCGTTCAAGGGCGAGCCGGACGTCGGCACCTGGCACGTCGTCGACCAGCGCTTCGAGGCCGCCGACGGGAAGGTGTACGCCGTCGCGGTCTACGGTGCCGACGCCGACGGCCGGGAGGACGAGCGGGAGCTGCTGCGGACGGCGCTGAGCGCGTTCTGCCCGCCGTACACCACCTGCGGCTGAGCCGGACGGAAGGCAGGGCAGAGGGATCGCCGCACGCTTCGTCACCGCCCGCTTACAGCGCGGGTGTTTGAGTGGGCGATGTCCGAATCGTCCGTGACGCTGCGCACGTTCGGCGCCGATGACGCATGCATTGCGGGCCGGGGGGCAGAAGCACCCGGTCCCGTAGGCGAACACCGGTGTGTTCCGCGGGCGCTGAACAGGAACGGAAGGCAGTAACCGATCATGGCGGACAGTACCCAACTCCAGGCGCGCGACACCATCCACGCGGGGGGCGAGTGGCGAGCGGCCGTCTCGGGGGCCACCCGCGAGATCCTCGACCCCGCGGACGCGCAGCCGTTCGCCGTGGTCGCGGAGGGCGACGAGAAGGACACCGATGTGGCGGTGGCCGCCGCGCGGCGCGCCTTCGACGAGGGGCCGTGGCCGCACACGCCCGCCGCCGAACGGGCCGCGCTGCTGCGCCGCGTCGCGGATCTCCTGGTGCGGGACCGGGAGGAGCTGGGCCTGCTGGAGAGCAGGGACGCCGGCAAGACCGTCGAAGAAGGGCGCATCGACATCGACTGTGTCGCCGAAGCCTTCCGCTACTTCGCCGACCTGATCGCGGCGGAGGCGCCCGGCCGGGTCGTCGACGCGGGGTCGGACGACATCCACAGCGTCGTCGTCCACGAGCCGGTCGGCGTCTGCGCGATGATCACGCCCTGGAACTACCCGCTGCTCCAGGCCAGCTGGAAGATCGCTCCGGCGCTCGCCGCGGGCAACACCTTCGTCATCAAGCCCAGTGAGATCACCCCGCTGACCACCGTCGCGCTCATCGGCCTGCTGGTCGAGGCCGGACTGCCGGCCGGGGTGGCCAACATCGTCACCGGGCCCGGCCACACCGTCGGCGCGCGGCTCGCCGAGCACCCCGACGTCGACCTGGTCTCCTTCACCGGCGGGCTGGTCAGCGGCGTCAAGGTCGCCCAGGCCGCCGCGCCGACCGTGAAGAAGGTCGCCCTCGAACTGGGCGGCAAGAACCCCAACGTCGTGTTCGCCGACGCCTGCGCCACCGAGGAGGGCTTCGACACCGCCGTCGACCAGGCCCTCAACGCCGCGTTCATCCACAGCGGCCAGGTGTGCTCGGCGGGCTCGCGGCTGATCGTCGAGGAGTCGGTGCGCGAGCGGTTCGTCGCCGAACTCGCCCGCCGGGCCGAGCGGATCAGGCTCGGCCGCGGCACCGAGGAGGGTGTCGAGTGCGGGCCGCTGGTCTCCGAGCAGCAGCGCGCGAAGGTGGAGGACTACGTGGCCTCGGCGCTCGCCGAGGGCGCGGTGCTGCGCACCGGCGGCAGGCGCCCCGAGCCGTCCGCCGAACGGCCCGCGAGCGGGTACTTCTACGAGCCGACCGTGCTCGACCGCTGCCACCGTGAGATGCGGGTGGTGCGGGAGGAGGTCTTCGGGCCGGTCCTCACCGTCGAGACCTTCCGCACCGAGGACGAGGCGGTCGCGCTCGCCAACGACACCGAGTACGGGCTGGCCGGCGCGGTGTGGACCAGCGACCCGGGCCGCGCCCGGCGGGTGGCCGCACGGCTGCGGCACGGCACGGTCTGGATCAACGACTTCCACCCCTACCTCCCGCAGGCGGAGTGGGGCGGCTTCGGCAAGAGCGGCGTGGGCCGCGAGCTGGGCCCGGCCGGGCTCGCCGAGTACCGCGAGACCAAGCATGTGTACCAGAACCTGGCTCCCAAGCCGGTGCGCTGGTTCGCGGGCTGAGCGGCGAGGGCCGGGGCAGGGAGCGCCGGGAGAGTGCCGGACGTGCGGTGCCCGGAACGCGCGGCGCGGGACCACGCGTCCCGTCCCGCCGGCGAAGTGATCTCGTGTCAGGAGTGCCCGAGTCCGGCGAGCGCGCGTCTGGTGCCGGTGAGTCCGCGGCGGACGCCGGCCGATCCGGGCCGGCGCCGCCCCCGGCGCGGACGGCGCGCGGAGACCGCCCCCCGCCGGGACGGCCCCGGGCGGCGGGCCCTTTCCGCGGCGGGCGCCGTGCCGCGGTACCGCGTCGCGGACCGGTGGCCGTGACGAACGCCGCGCCGCGCCATCCTTCGCCTCGCGAGCCGGCGCAGACAGGACGTGCGTCCGGTGAGACCCCGGCCGCGGGCCGGCCGTCGAAGGATTGCCGGCGCCGTTCCGCCGCGGCAGCACATGCGCCGCCGGTGCCGGTCGCCGCGCCGCCCGCCCTCCTCCCGCGCGTCACTCGCGCGACACAGCCCCGAGAACGCCCGAACAGCCAGCCCCGTCAGATTCATCCATCCATCCGGATTTCCACATCCCCGAAGGAGAACCGTTCATGCCCGAGCACACGCGGGAGTTCGACTACGTCGTCGTCGGCGGCGGCACCGCAGGTTCGGTGATCGCCTCCCGGCTCACCGAGAACCCGGACGTCACGGTCGCCGTCATCGAGGGCGGGCCCAGCGACGTCGGCCGGGACGACGTGCTGACGCTGCGCCGGTGGATGGGCCTGCTCGGTGGCGAGCTGGACTACGACTACCCGACCACCGAGCAGCCGCGCGGCAACTCGCACATCCGGCACAGCCGCGCCCGCGTCCTCGGCGGCTGCTCCTCGCACAACACGCTCATCGCGTTCAAGCCGCTGCCGTCCGACTGGGACGAGTGGGAGCAGGCCGGTGCGCAGGGCTGGGGCGCGGTGCAGATGGAGGCCTACTACGCCCGCCTGAAGAACAACATCGTCCCGGTCGACGAGAAGGACCGGAACGCCATCGCCCGTGACTTCGTGGACGCCGCGCAGGCCGCGCTCGGCGTGCCGCGCATCGAGGGCTTCAACAAGAAGCCGTTCAACGAGGGCGTCGGCTTCTTCGACCTGGCCTACCACCCGGAGAACAACAAGCGTTCCTCGGCCTCGGTGGCGTATCTGCACCCGGTCATGGACGAGCGGGCCAACCTCACGATCATGCTGGAGACCTGGGCGTACAAGCTCCAGCTGAACGGCACCCGCGCCGAGGGCGTCCATGTGCGCACCAAGGACGGCGAGGAGATCCTGGTGCGCGCCCGCAACGAGGTCGTGGTGTGCGCCGGCGCCGTCGACTCGCCCCGGCTGCTGCTGCACTCGGGCATCGGGCCCCGCAAGGACCTGGAGGAGCTCGGCATCCCCGTGGTGCACGACCTGCCCGGCGTCGGTGAGAACCTGCTCGACCACCCCGAGTCGGTGATCGTCTGGGAGACGCACGGGCCCATTCCGGAGAACTCCGCGATGGACTCCGACGCCGGTCTGTTCGTGCGCCGCGACCCCGAGCACGCGGGCCCGGACCTGATGTTCCACTTCTACCAGATCCCGTTCACCGACAACCCGGAGCGACTGGGCTACCAGCGGCCCGAGTTCGGCGTCTCCATGACCCCGAACATCCCCAAGCCGAAGAGCCGCGGCCGTCTCTACCTGACCAGCGCCGACCCCGAGGTCAAGCCGGCCCTGGACTTCCGGTACTTCACCGACGAGGACGACTACGACGGCCGCACCCTGGTCGACGGCATCCGCATCGCCCGGGAGATCGCCAAGACCGAGCCGCTGGCCGGCTGGCTGAAGCGCGAGGTGGCGCCCGGCCCGCACATCACCGGTGACGAGGAGCTCAGCGAGTACGCCCGCAAGGTCGCCCACACCGTCTACCACCCGGCGGGCACCTGCAAGATGGGCGCCGCCACCGACGAACTCGCCGTCGTCGATCCCGAGCTGCGCATCCGCGGCCTCGAGGGCATCCGCATCGCCGACGCCTCCGTCTTCCCGACCATGACCGCCGTGAACCCGATGATCGGCGTGCTGATGGTCGGCGAGCGCGCCGCCGATCTGATCGGCGGTGACGCCTGATGGGTACCGCCGCACCGACCGCGGACAACGGTCCGAAGAACGCCGGCACCGACACCGGGAACGCGGACGGCACGGGCGGCGCCGGGGCCGCCGTCCCCGTGTTCTCCGTCGAAGGGCTGTGGAAGGTCTTCGGGCCGAAGGCCGACCGGATACCCGGCGACGCCGAGCTGACCGCGCTCGACCAGGCCGAGCTGCGCCGGCGCACCGGCTGCACGGCCGCCGTCCGGGACGTCTCCTTCGACGTCCGCAAGGGCGAGGTCTTCGTCGTCATGGGCCTGTCCGGCTCCGGCAAGTCCACCCTGGTCCGCTGCCTGACCCGGCTCATCGAGCCGACCGCGGGGACCATCGCCATCGACGGCGAGGACGTACGCGCCATGGACGGGGCCCGGCTGCGCGAGCTGCGCCGGCACCGCGCCGCCATGGTCTTCCAGCACTTCGGGCTGCTGCCGCACCGCACCGTTCTGGACAACGTGGCCTACGGCCTGGAGATCCAGGGCGTCGGGAAGACCGAGCGGCGCGCCAGAGCCGCCGAGGTCGTCGCCAAGGTCGGCCTGGAAGGCATGGAGCAGCGCAGACCCGCCCAGCTGTCCGGCGGCCAGCGCCAGCGCGTCGGCCTGGCCCGCGCCCTCGCCGTCGACCCCGAGGTCCTGCTGTTCGACGAGCCGTTCAGCGCGCTGGACCCGCTGATCCGGCGGGACATGCAGGAGGAGGTGATCCGGCTGCACCGCGACGAGGGCCGCACCATGGTCTTCATCACCCACGACCTCCAGGAGGCCCTGAAGCTGGGCGACCGCATCGCCCTGATGCGGGACGGCCGGGTCGTGCAGCTCGGCACGCCCGAGGAGATCGTGGCCTCGCCCGCCGACGACTACGTCCGCGAGTTCGTCCGCGACGTCCCGCGCGAGCAGGTCATCACCGTCCGCACCGCCATGCGCCCCGCCGGGTCGGCCGAGGAGGCGGCGAACGGGCCGGCGGTGCGCCCGGACGCCACCGTGGCCGAGGCCATCGAGGCCGTGGCCCGTGCGGGCGGGCCGGCCCGGGTGATGGACCAGGGCCGCTGCCTGGGCGTGGTCGACGCGCCCGCGCTGCTGGCCGTGGTGGCCGGTACGGCGGGCGCGGCGGACGGCCCCGCCGCCGGTGCCGTGAACGAGGAGCCGGTGTGATGGCGACGATCACCGCGACCGCACAGAAGAGCTCCCCGCCGGGCATCCTGGCCGGCGCCGCCGTGCGCAAGCTGCTCGTGCTGGCCCTCCTCGCCGCCGTCCTGGTGCCGTTCGCGGTGACCCGCTGGTCGAGCGGCGCCTGGCCGGAGGCGCTCACCGTGGACGTCTCCGGACCGCTCGCCGACGTCAGCGACTGGATCATCGACAACCGGGACTCCCACCCCCTCTTCCTCTACTTCCTCGGCCACGTCAGCAACGTCGTCGTCATCGCCGTACGCGCCGTCTACCTCGCCCTCCTCGCCGTCGGCTGGGCGGGGGTGACGGCGGTGGCCGCACTGGTCGCCTGGCGGGTCGCCGGCGTCCGGCTGGCCCTGGGCACGGCGGTGGCGTTCCTCGTCTGCGGCCTGCTCGGCATGTGGGTGCCGACGATGCAGACGCTCGCGCTGATGGTCGTCGCGGTGGCCGCGTCGGTCCTGGTCGGCGCGCTGCTCGGCCTGGCCGCGGGGCTGTCCGACCGGATGGAGCGGCTGCTGCGCCCGGTCCTGGACACCATGCAGGTGCTGCCGGCCTTCGCCTATCTGCTCCCCGTGGTGCTGGTCTTCGGCATCGGCGTCCCGGCCGCCGTCCTCGCCACCGTCATCTACGCCGCGCCGCCCATGGCCCGGCTGACCTCGCTCGGGCTGCGCGGCGCCGACAAGGAGGTGCTGGAGGCGGTCGAGTCGCTCGGCTCCACCGCACGCCAGCGCCTGCTGACCGCCCGCATCCCGCTCGCCCGCAAGGAACTCCTGCTCGGGATCAATCAGACGATCATGATGGCCCTCTCGATGGCCGTGATCGCCTCCGTCATCGGCGCCGGCGGCCTCGGCGACCGCGTCTACCAGGCGCTCGCCTCGGTCGACGTGGGCGCCGCGCTCGCGGCCGGAGTGCCGATCGTGCTGCTCGCCGTGGTCCTCGACCGGGTGACCGGCGCGGCCGGCGCACGCCTCGGGCAGGCGCCCGCCCCCAACTCCCGCGCGCTGTGGTCGGCGGCGCTGGCCGCCGCGGCCGTGGTCGCCGTCGCCGGACGGCTCGCGGGCCGGCTGGAGTGGCCCGTGAACTGGGTCGTCGGCATCGCCGATCCGGTCAACCGGGCGGTCGACTGGATGACCGCCCACCTGTACACGGGCGTGCCCGTGGTCGGCGGCACCGCCGACTGGGCGGGCCGCTTCACCACCTGGGTGCTGGATCCGCTGCGCGACGGACTGCAGTGGCTGCCGTGGTGGTCGGTGCTGCTCACCGTCGCGGCGCTGGCCTGGCTCATCGGCACCTGGCGCACCGCGCTGACCGCCGTGCTCGCCATGGCCGCCATCGGGGTGCTCGGCGTGTGGGACCAGTCCCTCGACACGCTCTCCCAGGTCCTCGCCGCCGTCGCCGTCACGCTGGTGATCGGCTTCGCCACCGGCATCGCCGCGGCCCGCAGCGACCGCGTCGAGCGGCTGCTGCGTCCGGTCCTGGACGTGTTCCAGACGATGCCGCAGTTCGTGTACTTGATCCCGGTCGTCGCCCTCTTCGGGGTGGGGCGCGCCCCTGCGGTCGCCGCCGCCATCGTCTACGCGCTGCCCGCCGTGGTGCGCATCACCGCCCAGGGGCTGCGCCGGGTCGACCCGGCCGCCCTGGAGTCGGCCCGCTCGCTCGGTGCGACCAGCGCCCAGCAACTGCGTCAGGTCCAGCTGCCGCTGGCCCGCCGGGCGCTGCTGCTCGCCGTGAACCAGGGCGTGGTGCTGGTCCTCGCCGTCGTCATCATCGGCGGCCTGGTGGGCGGCGGAGCGCTCGGCTACGACGTCGTCTTCGGGCTCGCCCAGGGCGACCTGGCGACCGGCCTGGTGGCCGGGGCCGCGATCGTCTGCCTGGGCCTGATGCTCGACCGGGTGACCCAGCCCACCGAACGCCGCGCCAAGAAGGGAGCGTGACATGCGGATGTCCCGTGTCTCCCGGGTGTCCCGGATGCTCCGGGCCGGTACCACCGGCCCGCACCGGACACGCCCGCCCCGTACCCGCACGGGCCGGACGCGTCCGAAGCGCGCGGCGGCCGGTGCCGGTGCGCTGCTCCTTCTGACGCTGACCGGCTGCGGCGCCGCCGACATGACCAAGCAGGCGTCGCCGTTCGCCAACGCCCAGGGCGCCCGGACGGTCACCCTGTCCGTGCAGTCCTGGGTCGGCGCGCAGGCCAATGTCGCCGTCGCCCAGTACCTGCTGGAGCACGAACTCGGCTACCGCGTCGACACCGTGCAGGTCGACGAGGTGCCCGCCTGGGACGCGCTCAGCCAGGGCCGGGTCGACGCCATCCTGGAGGACTGGGGCCACCCCGACCAGGAGCAGCGCTACGTCGAGGACAAGAAGACCATCGCCCGCGGCGGCGACCTCGGCGTCACCGGGCACATCGGCTGGTTCGTCCCCACGTACTTCGCCGAGCAGCACCCGGACGTCACCGACTGGAAGAACCTCAACAAGTACGCCGACCAGTTCCGCACCCCGGAGAGCGGCGGCAAGGGCCAGCTCCTGGACGGCTCACCGTCCTATGTCACCAACGACAAGGCGCTGGTGAAGAACCTGAAGCTGGACTACAAGGTGGTCTTCGCCGGCTCCGAGGCGGCGCAGATCACCCAGATCAAGCAGTTCGCCAAGCAGAAGAAGCCCTTCCTGACCTACTGGTACACCCCCCAGTGGCTCACCGAGCAGGTGCCCATGACGGAGGTGAAGCTGCCGCCGTACAAGGAGGGCTGCGACGCCGACCCGGCCAAGGTCGCCTGCGCCTATCCGCACACCCCGCTGCAGAAGTACCTGAACGCGGACTTCGCCGAGAAGGGCGGGAAGGCGGCGGACTTCCTGAAGAAGTTCAAGTGGACGACCGAGGACCAGAACGAGGTCGCCCTGATGATCGCCGACCAGAAGCTGACCCCGCGTCAGGCGGCGAAGAAGTGGGTGGACAGCCACGAGTCCACCTGGCGCTCCTGGCTGCCCTGACCCCTGGGGCGTCCGGGCTTCAGGCGCTCGGGGCCTTCAGCTGAGCGGCGATGCCGCGCAGAGCCTCGGCGGCACGCCGCTGCAGGCCCGGCCCGAAGGTGACGCGCGTGGCCCCGAGTTCACCGAGTTCGGTGGGCGAGGGGCCCGCGCCCACCAGGGCGTGCACATTCAGCGGCCCATGGATGCCGGACCGCAGCAGCGGCAGCACGGAGACGGGGGCGCCGATCGGATAGACACAGTCGGCGCCCGCCGCCCCGTACAACGCCGCCCGCTCGATGGCCTGTTCGGACAGCTGCTCGACGGGAGTCCCGGCGTCGCCGGTGCCGTGCAGGAAGATGTCGATGCGGGCGTAGACGAACAGCGCCTCGCCCGCCGCGGCCCGCACCTCGGCCAGCCAGTCGGCGTGCGCCTGCGGGTCCTTGAGCACCCCGTGCTCGGAGTCCTCCAGGTTGCAGCCCACCGCGCCCGCTTCCAGCAGCCGCTCCACCAGCTCCTTCGGCTCCAGCCCGTACCCGCCCTCGACATCCGCCGACACGGGGACGTCCACGGCCCGCGCGATCCGCGCCACCGCGGCGAACATCTCCTCCGCCGGGGTCTGCCCGTCCCGGTAGCCGAGCGAGGCGGCCACGCCCGCGCTGGGCGTGGCGAGCGCCGGGAACCCCGCCTCGGCGAACACCCGGGCGGCGGCCGCGTCCCAGGGGCCGGGCAGCACCAGCGGGTCGCCGGGCGCCCGGTGGTGATGCAGCGCCCGGAAGGCACGGGCTCTGCTCATGACCTCGTTCCCCACCGCGCTCACCACCGGGTGCTCCCCGGCGGGATCCGGCGGCTGACCATCAGCCGGTTCCAGCTGTTGATCACGGTGATCAGGGCGACGAGGTGGGCCAGTTGCGCGGCGTCGAAGTGCCGGGCGGCGCGCTGGTGGACCTCGTCGGGCACGAAGCCGTCGGTGAGGACGGTGACCGCCTCGGTCAGCGCCAGTGCCGCCCGCTCCCGCTCGTCGAAGACGCCGTCACCGGCCTCCTCCCAGGCGTCCAGCAGATCCAGCTGCCGCTCGCTCACGCCGTGTTCGCGGGCGATGCCGAGGTGCATGTCCAGGCAGAACGCGCAGCGGTTGAGCTGGGAGGCGCGCAGCTGGACGAGCTCGGCGAGGGCCGGATCACCGAGGCCCTTCTTGGCGGCGGCACCGAGCGCTCGCATGGCGGCGCGGACGTCGTCGTCCAGCAGGGTCGTCCGCGCAGGGGCGGGTGCCGGCCCGGGTGCGGTCGTGCTCGCAGGCGGGTGTGCGGTCGTGGTGCTCGAGGTCATGCGTGCTGCCCCGGCTGGTAGTGGCCCGGCGTGCGGCGGCAGGTCACCCCGAAGCGGTTCCAGGCGTTGATCACCGTGATCGCGGCGATCAGCTGCGCCAGCTCGGCCTCCTCGAAGTGCTTCGCGGTGCGCTCGTAGACCTCGTCCGGGACGAAGCCGTCGGTGAGGACGGTGACCGCCTCGGTCAGCTCCAGGGCCGCCAGCTCCCGCTCCGTGTAGAAGTGCGGGGACTCCCGCCAGGCGCTCAGCTGGATGATCCGTTCCACGCTCTCGCCGGCCGCCAGGGCGTCCTTGCTGTGCATGTCCAGGCAGATGGCGCACTGGTTGATCTGCGAGGCGCGGATCTTCACCAGCTCCAGCAGCCGCGGGTCGAGGCCCTTGCGGGCCGCCGCGTCCAGCCGGACCATCGCCTTGAAGACGTCGGGGGCGAGGGCGGCCCAGTCGAGACGCGGGGGCTGCTCGGGGGCGTAGCCGTCGGTGGTGTTCGTTTCCGTGGTGGTCGTGGTCGTCATGGCATCGACCCTAGGAGCGAAGCAGCCCAGGAGTATGGTCCATTTCCATGGCAGATTCCTGGGCCACTTCCGGTATCGACCTGCATCTGGAGCCCACCGGGCCAGGGCTGCGCCGGGGCCTGACCGACGCGCTGCGCGAGGCCATCCGCACCGGCCGGCTCGCTCCCGGCACCCGGCTGCCCTCCTCCCGCGCCCTCGCCGCCGACCTGGGCATCGCCCGGAACACCGTCGCCGACGCCTACGCCGACCTGGTCGCCGAGGGCCGGCTCACCGCACGGCAGGGCTCCGGCACCCGGGTCGCCGAACACCCGGTGCCGCAGCCGCCCGCCCGTCCGGCCGCGCCCCGGCGCTCCCCCGGCCGGCTGCCGTACGACCTCATGCCGGGCAGCCCCGACCTGGCGTCCTTCCCGCGCACCGAATGGCTCAAGGCCACCCGCCGCGCCCTGACCGCCGCCCCCAGCGAAACCCTCGGCTACGGCGATCCGCGCGGCAGGCCGGAGCTGCGCGCCGCCCTCACGGAGTACCTGGCCCGCGTCCGGGGCGTGCGCGCGGACCCCGAACGCCTGGTCGTCTGCTCCGGATTCGCCGAGGGCCTGCGACTGATCGCCGAGGCGCTGCACGCCCGCGGCGGCCGCACCCTCGCCGTGGAGCCCTACGGCCTGGACGTCCACTGGGACCTGGTGGAACGCACCGGCCTGCGCACCACCCCGCTCTCCTACGACGACCTGGGCACCCGCACCGACACCCTCGGGGACGAGGACGCCGTCCTGCTCAACCCCGCCCACCAGTTCCCGCTCGGCGGGGCCCTGCGGCCCGAGCGCCGGGCCGCGGTGATCGACTGGGCCGGCCGCACCGGCGGTTTCGTCCTGGAGGACGACTACGACGGGGAGTTCCGCTACGACCGCCAGCCGGTCGGCGCGCTCCAGGACCTCGACCCCGACCGCGTGGTCTACCTGGGCACCGCCAGCAAGGCCCTGGCGCCCGGCCTGCGCCTGGGCTGGATGGTGGTCCCGCCCGCTCTGCTGCCGGACGTCCTCGACCACGGCGGGGCACGCTCGGTGAGTGTGGTGGAGCAGCTCACCCTGGCGGAGTTCCTCACCTCCGGCGCCTACGACCGGCACGTCCGCTCCGCCCGCCTGCGCTACCGGCGCCGCCGCGACGCCCTGGTGGAGGCGCTCGCCGTCCGCGCCCCCGACGTCCGGGTCACCGGCATCGCGGCCGGCCTGCACGCGGTGCTCCGGTTGCCGCCCGGCACCGAGCAGTCCGTGGTGCAGGCGGCGACCTGGCAGGGCCTGACCGTGCACGGCCTCAGCCGCTACCGGCACCCCGCCGCCGAGGTCACCTCCCCGGACGCCCTGGTCGTCGGCTACGCCACCCCACCCGACCACGCGTGGTCGGCCACGCTGGAGGCGTTGTGCAAGGCGTTGCCCTGACATGGGAGGCGTGCATCCGCGGGGTGTGCCCTCGTCTGCGGGCGTGCCCCTCATCCGCGGGCCGTGCCCACGTCTGCGGGGGCGGGCCCTCATCCGCGGGCCGTGCCCGGAGAACGGCACCGCGCAGTCCCCTGACGCCCGCTCAGTCCGCGCTGTGGGCTGCCTCGGTGGCATCCGGCGTACTCGGGGCCTCGCCGAAGCGGCTCAGGGCGAGGGCGCCCGCCACCGCCACCGCGAAGCCGAGGAAGGCCAGCCAGGTCAGGCCGGGACGGGTGCGGTCCCCGAGCCAGACGACACCGGCGAGAGCGGGGCCGATCGTCTCGCCGAGGACCAGGCCCGCCGTGGCCGCGGTGACCGAGCCGCGCTGCAGAGCCGAGGTGAGCAGGAGGAACGCGGCGCCGCCGCCGAGCAGCAGGGCGTAGACCGCCGGGTCGGTGAGCAGGGCCGCCGGGGAGGAGAACTCGTCGACCAGGCGGACCGACACCTCCACCACGCCGAAACCGAAACCGGCGCCCAGACCGAGGGTGCCGGCCCGTGCCCGCTCCGGCAGCCGCCCGCCCACCGCGCTCAGCAGCAGCACCGCGCCCGCCGTGCCGAGCATCAGCCAGTCC
This sequence comes from Streptomyces composti, assembly GCF_012034205.1. GTDB lineage: Bacteria > Actinomycetota > Actinomycetes > Streptomycetales > Streptomycetaceae > Streptomyces > Streptomyces composti. The sequence continues at coordinate 80,474 of NZ_JAATEM010000011.1, read as the reverse complement.
AGCCAGCCGGGGTCCGGCTCCGTGCCCTCCGCCCCCGACGCCAGGCCCAGCATCGCCAGACCGGCGCACACCACCGCCACCGCCGTCCACTCCACCCGGCTCAGCCGGATGCCCAGCAGCCACGCCGCGACCACCGCCGTCACCGCGAGGCTCGCCGCCAGCGCCGCGCCCACCGCGTAGATCGGGACCAGCTCCAGCGCGACGATCTGCAGTCCGAAGCCCAGACCGTCCAGCGCCAGCCCGAGCAGATAGCGCCAGTGACGCAGCGCCCGCAGCAGCAGCACCACATCACCGCTCGGACGGGTGGCCGCCGCCGCGCGGGCGGCCATCGCCTGGAGCACCGTCGCCGTGCCGTAGCAGAGCGCCGAACCAAGCGCGCACACCATGCCAAAGATCACATAAGGACAGTAGAACGAGGGGCCGGTCAGGGGGCCTCTCGCCACCCCGTCGGGCCCATCTCTACGCTGTCCGGGGCGAGTCGGCGTACGGACGGCCGACCGCTCTGCAGTACACGGGGGAGTGAAGAACATGGCAGACACACCGAGGCGGCTGCGCTCCAGCACGGTGGTGCTGGGCGGCATGGGTGTCCTCGCGGCGGCCCTGTCCGCCTGCGGCTCGGACCCGGACCGCCGCTGCGTGGACCGCGACAGCTACGACTTCATCAACGGCTACAAGATCGTCGCCGACAGGCACTGCAAGTCCACCGGCTCGTCCTCCTACGGCAAGAGCCGCAAGTCCGGCGGCAAACGCATGGACGCCGACTGGTACTACGACGCCGACGTCAGCAACGGCTACGCCGACAACGGCACCTTCAGCCGCAGCGAGGCCGTCGACCGCGGCGGCTTCGGCTGCTCCGGCTCCGGCAGCGGCGGCGGCTGAGCGACGGCCGGCCCGCCGGCCCGCCGCCCCCTGCCCGCCGACGCCGACCGAAGGCCACCCATGGAACGCCGCACCATCGACCCCCGCCCCGGTTGGCAGCAGACCGTCGAGGAACAGGGGCTGATCTACCCGCTCACCCGCTACCCGGACGGCTCCCTGCGCCCCTACTGGGACGAGAGCGCCTACTACGTCTTCAGCCTCGAGGAGGTGGAGGCGCTGGAGGAGACGGTCGAGGAACTGCACCGCATGTGCCTCGCCGCCGCCGAGCACATCGTCACCGCGGGACGCTTCGCCGACCTCGGCATCACCGACCCGAGGGTGGCCGCCGCGGTCGCCGAGTCCTGGCGGCGGCGCGCCGAACTGCCCTCCGTATACGGCCGCTTCGACCTGCGCTACGACGGCACCGGACCGGCCAAGCTGCTCGAGTACAACGCCGACACGCCCACCTCGCTGGTGGAGGCGGCGTCCCCGCAGTGGTTCTGGATGGAGGAGCGCTTCCCCGGCGCCGACCAGTGGAACTCCCTGCACGAACGCCTCGTCGGCGCCTGGAAGAAGCAGTCCGCCCTGCTCCCGCCGGGCAGCGTGCTGTACTTCGCCAACTCCGAGGCCGACGAGCTGGGCGAGGACCTGATGACGGTCGCCTACTTGAAGGAGACCGCGGAGCAGGCGGGGCTCGACACGCAGTGGATCTCCATGGAGGAGATCGGCTGGGACCGGCTCTCCGGACGTTTCGTGGACACCCGGCTGCGCTTCATCCGCAGCATCTTCAAGCTCTACCCCTGGGAATGGCTCACCACCGACCGCTTCGCCGCTCATGTCCTGGACACCCTGGACAACGGCGGCGGCACCGGCAGCACCCTGTGGATAGAACCGGCCTGGAAGATGCTGCTCAGCAACAAGGCCCTGCTCGCCGTCCTCTGGGAGCTCTACCCCGGCCACCCCAACCTCCTCCCGGCCTACCTCGACGGCCCGCGCGACCTGGCCCGCACCGCCGGCTATGTCGCCAAGCCGCTCCTCGGCCGGGAGGGCGCCGGCGTCACCGTCCACGAGCCCGGCGCCGACCCGGTGATCCGCGACGAACCCTGCTGCTACCAGCAGCTGGCGCCGCTGCCCGCCTTCGACGGCAACCATGTGGTGCTGGGCGCCTGGGTGGTGGAGAACGAGGCCGCCGGACTCGGCATCCGCGAGTCCTCGGGTCTGGTGACCGACGAATACGCCCGCTTCCTGCCCCACGTGATCCTCTGAGCCCTCGGCCGGGCTCGGTCCGCTCGGCCCGCGGGCCCGCCCGTGCCGTGCACGGGGACAGCCCGCCCGCATGGCGGACGCTCTCCTTGGGGCGCGGCGTGCACCCGGTAGGCTGACCGAGGGCCGTGACTGGCGCGCTGGGATGGGACCGACCATCGGGGAGCGGCCCGTACGGGAATGTGTGCCGTGCGCCTGGGCCGAACCGTGTACGCCGAACGCCCACGTCCGGAGGTCCTGATGTCCGACCCGTCCGCGCCCCTGTCCCGCGAGTCCGCCGCCTACCGCGCGGCCCTCGACGTCATCCGCGCCGTGGAGCCGCGCGTCGCCGACGCCATCGGCCAGGAGGTCGCCGACCAGCGCGAGATGCTCAAGCTGATCGCCTCCGAGAACTACGCCTCCCCGGCCACCCTGCTGGCGATGGGCAACTGGTTCAGCGACAAGTACGCCGAGGGCACCATCGGCCGCCGCTTCTACGCCGGCTGCCGCAACGTGGACACCGTGGAGGCGCTGGCCGCCGAGCACGCCCGTGAGCTGTTCGGCGCCCGCCACGCCTACGTGCAGCCGCACTCCGGCATCGACGCCAACCTCGTCGCCTTCTGGGCCGTCCTCGCCGACCGCGTCGAGGCGCCGTTCCTGGAGAAGGCCGGCGTCCGCCAGATCAACGACCTCTCCGAGGCCGACTGGGCCGAGCTGCGCCAGGCCTTCGGCAACCAGCGGATGCTCGGCATGTCCCTGGACGCCGGCGGCCACCTCACCCACGGCTTCCGCCCGAACATCTCCGGCAAGATGTTCGACCAGCGCTCCTACGGCACCGACCCGGCCACCGGCCTGATCGACTACGAGGCGCTGCGCGCCCAGGCCCGTGAGTTCAAGCCGCTGATCATCGTCGCCGGCTACTCCGCCTACCCCCGCCTGGTGAACTTCCGGATCATGCGGGAGATCGCCGACGAGGTCGGCGCCACGCTCATGGTCGACATGGCCCACTTCGCGGGCCTGGTCGCGGGCAAGGTCCTCACCGGCGACTTCGACCCGGTACCGCACGCCCAGATCGTCACCACCACCACTCACAAGTCCCTGCGCGGCCCGCGCGGCGGCATGGTGCTGTGCGACGACTCCCTGAAGGACCAGGTCGACCGCGGCTGCCCGATGGTCCTCGGCGGCCCGCTCCCGCACGTCATGGCGGCCAAGGCGGTCGCCCTCGCCGAGGCGCGGCAGCCCTCCTTCCAGGACTACGCCCAGCGCATCGTCGACAACTCGCGCGCCCTCGCCGAGGGCCTGATGCGCCGCGGCGCCACCCTGGTCACCGGCGGTACCGACAACCACCTCAACCTGATCGACGTCGCCACCTCCTACGGCCTCACCGGCCGCCAGGCGGAGGCCGCCCTGCTCGACTCGGGCATCGTCACCAACCGCAATGCCATCCCCGCCGACCCCAACGGCGCCTGGTACACCTCCGGCATCCGCATCGGCACCCCCGCGCTGACCACGCGTGGCCTGGGCACCGCCGAGATGGACGAGGTGGCCGGACTCATCGACCGCGTGCTCACCGCCACCGAGCCCGGCACCACCAAGTCCGGCGCCCCGTCCAAGGCCTCCCACATCCTCGACCCGAAGATCGCCGACGAGGTCTCCCGCCGCGCCACCGACCTGGTGGCAGGCTTCCCGCTGTACCCGGAGATCGACCTCGGCTGACGCCGCCGCGGCTCGCCGTGCGGCGGTCCGGCCCCGTGCCCGGCCGACGCGCGGCGACGCCTCACAGATCCAGCAGCTCCTGCCGCGGCTCCGGCGGCTCCCGGCGTCGGCGGAGCAACGGCAGCCGGCTGACCTGGGGCCGCAGCACCAGGCCGAGGGCCACCCCGGCCACCGTGCCCGGTATCGCCCACCACCAGCCGGTGTCACCCGGGGGCCGGGTGGCGGTGACCGCCGCCTTCTCCCGGTCCTGATCCGGAGCCTCCTGCGCGGGGGCGGACGCCGCCTCCCTCTCCCAGGGCGCCGGGTAGACCGCGGCCCCGGACCCTGCGCTCGACTTCTCGCCCATCAGGCGCAGGCTCTTCAGCAGTCCCCGCAGCTCGGACGGCTCCTCGGCGCGATGCCAGGCCCCGGTGGGCGCCCCCGTGAGCCTTCCCGCGGTGTGGACCCACACGGCCTTGCCCTCGGCCATCAGATAGACCCGGTCGATCCGCCAGGGGTCCACGTCGTGCACCATCCAGCTGACATTGATCAGCCGCGAGGACACCAGGTCCGCCTCCGGCGGCTTGTCGCGCGTGCCCCGGCCGAGCGGGCCCAGCAGCCGCTCCAGCGCGGCGTACTCCTTGTCGCTGTGGTACAGCGAGGCGGTCTGCCCGCTCTCGGGGGAGACCAGCAGCACGCTCGTCGGCCCGCCGGCCGCGGCGGGCGCCGCTCCCCACACCATCAGGGCCACCGCGGCGAGCAGCGCCGCCGCGCCCGCCGCCAGCCGTCGTACCCTGTCCTTCCACCAGCGCATCCGAACCCCCACTCGGCCGGTCGCTCCTCGTGCGGCACGCTCCGCGGGCCGCCTGTCACTTCTGGTACACCGCCCGCCACGCCGAGGTTCCACTCCCGGGGCGACTTCTTTGCGACGGGGCGGCTTCTTCTCGACAGGGCGGCTTCTTCCGACGGGGCACTTCCCGACGGGCAACCTCCTCCGCCGTACCTCCTCCGCCGTGCCTCCGGCGACGGCCCGGCGGCCGGCTCACCGCCCCGCCGACTCCACCGACCTCGCGATCTCCAGCGCCCGCCCCTGCGAGGCCACGCCCTCCAACCGCAGCGTCACGGCCTCGGGACCGGCGGCGCCGGGGGCGAACGCCCCGCCCGCGTGGGTCCACAGCAGGGTCGGGCCCGCCGTGCGCTCCTCGCGGGTGAAGCGGCGGCCCTCCCGGTCCACCAGCCAGAACTCCAGCGCGTGCGGCCGCGCGAACCACAGTGCGGGGCGGAACTCACCGTCGTCGCCGTCGTCCGGGCCGTCCCCGTCCAGCGACAGCCACACCGGCTGCTCGCGCACCGTCTTGGCGAAGGTGAGGTCCAGCTGCGCCGGGAACTCGTCCAGCCGGACCGTGCGCCCCCGCTCGCTCCAGCACAGGCTCACCAGGAACCGCCCGTGGGGCAGCCGGCTCACCGTGACCCCGTCCGGGGAGCCCAGCTCCTCGGGCACCAGGGGCTCGAATCCGGCGCGTCGCCGCGCCTCCCCGAGCGAGACCGCGGGCGAACCGCACCCGGGCACCGGGGCCTGCGAGGGCGGCGCCGCCGACGGGTCGTGGCGCACCTCGACCCCGCCGAAGCCGAACCAGTCCGCCACCGCCGCCCGCACCGGGGGTGTCAGCGCGAGCACCGTCAGCAGCCCGCACAGCGCGGCGACCAGCCGCCGCCGGTGCAGCCGGGACCAGCGGCGCACGGCACGCAGCCGGTCTCGCGCCCGCTCCCGGCCGCTCGGCTCCCCGGCGATCTGCAGGTTCTCGGCCAGTATCCGGCCCAGCACCTGCTCGACCATCGTCTCGGCCCCGGCAGCCGGATCGGGGCCGTCCAGCGACCGTCCGAGGGCCCGCAGCTCCTCCCGCAGCCGGGCCGCCTCCGCCCGCCGCCGCTCCTCCGAGCCGCCGTCGTGAGGCTCAGTCACGCTCCTCACCCCCCTCCCGTGCGTGCTCCCGGGGACGGAAGTCCGGTAGCAGGCGCTCCAGCTTGCGCAGGGCACGGTTCAGCCGGGACTTCACCGTGCCCCGGGCCCAGCCGAGGGCCTGGGCGGTCTCCTTCTCGTCCATCTCCAGCAGATAGCGGTAGGTGACCACCAGCCGGTGCTCCTCGCTCAGCTTCTCCAGGGCGGCCACCAGCGCGCGGCGCCGCTCCGTCTCGAGCGTCGCCACCGCCGGATCCGCCGACTCCGGTATCGCCGGCCCGGCCGCCGCGAACGCCGCCTCACGGTCGGCGAGCGTGTGTCTGCGCGCGGCCGCGCGCACCGTGTTCCTGGTCTCGTTGGCCACGATCGACAGCAGCCACGGCCGGAACGCCATGCCGTCCCGGAACCGGCCCAGCGCGCAGTACGCCTTGACGAACGCCTGCTGCACCACGTCCTCCGCGTCCGCGCCCGCTCCCAGCGCGGCGGCCGCCCTGAGCGCGATGCCCGTGTGCGCGCGCACCAGCTCCGCGTACGCCTCCGGCTCCCCGGCGCGTACGCGAGCGATCACCGCGGCCTCATCGACGATGCGGCCCCCCTCCCGCGTCCTCACGCTCTTGTTACACCGCCGGGCCCGGATCGGTTCCCACTCGGAGCAGAGCTGTTTCCGGTCGGTTCCGGAGCGCTGTGCGGGACCTGCGAGAATGGGGGGCATGGCCTCTGATCGCCCGCCCGTCTCCCACAACCCCCAGGGGAATGGCTCCGCCATGCAGCAACGTCCTCGCGTGCTCTCCGGAATCCAGCCCACCGCAGGCTCGTTCCACCTCGGCAACTACCTCGGCGCCGTCCGCCAGTGGGTGGCGCTGCAGGAGACCCACGACGCGTTCTACATGGTCGTCGACCTGCACGCGATCACCCTGCCGCAGGACCCCGGGGAACTGCGCGCCAACACCCGCCTGGCCGCCGCCCAGCTGCTGGCCGCGGGACTCGACCCCGAGCGCTGCACGCTGTTCGTCCAGAGCCACGTCCCCGAGCACGCCCAGCTCGCCTGGGTCATGAACTGCCTCACCGGCTTCGGCGAGGCCTCCCGCATGACCCAGTTCAAGGACAAGTCCGCCAAGCAGGGCGCCGACCGGGCCAGCGTCGGCCTGTTCACCTACCCGATCCTGCAGGTCGCCGACATCCTGCTGTACCAGGCGAACGAGGTGCCGGTCGGCGAGGACCAGCGCCAGCACATCGAGCTCACCCGTGACCTCGCCGAGCGGTTCAACGGGCGCTTCGGCCAGACCTTCACGGTCCCGAAGCCGTACATCCTCAAGGAGACGGCGAAGATCTACGACCTGCAGGACCCGACGATCAAGATGAGCAAGTCGGCGTCCACGCCGAAGGGCCTCATCAACCTGCTGGACGAGCCGAAGACCACCGCGAAGAAGATCAGGAGCGCGGTCACCGACACCGACACGGTGATCCGCTACGACACCGAGAACAAGCCCGGTGTGAGCAATCTCCTCACCATCTATTCGACCCTCACGGGTACGGGTATCGCGGAACTGGAGGAGAAGTACGCCGGCAAGGGCTACGGTGCGCTCAAGACGGACCTCGCCGAGGTCATGGTCGAGTTCGTGACCCCGTTCAAGGAGCGCACCCAGCAGTACCTCGACGACCCCGAGACGCTCGACTCGATCCTGGCCAAGGGCGCGGAGAAGGCCCGTGCCGTCGCCGCGGAGACCCTCGCCCAGGCGTACGACCGGGTGGGATTCCTGCCCGCCAAGCACTGAGCGGGCGCTCACGAGCCGCATATCACGTCGGCTGCGCCTGCCCGCGCAGCCGGCGTGGCCGTACAGTCGATAACCGGGTGTCCGACAAAACGACAGGAGACGACGTGGGGACCGTAACGATCGGTGTGTCGATCGCGGTCCCGGAGCCTCACGGCAGCCAGCTCCAGCAGCTGCGCGCGGGCTTCGGCGACGCCGCGGCTCACGGCATCCCCACGCATGTCACGCTGCTCCCGCCGACGGGAGTGGAGACCGAGGACCTGCCCGCCATCGAGGCGCATCTGAGCGAGGTCGCCGCGAACGGCCGCCCGTTCCCCATGCGGCTGCGCGGCACCGGCACCTTCCGCCCCCTGTCGCCCGTGGTGTTCGTGCAGGTCGTCGAGGGCGCCGAGGCGTGCACCTGGCTGCAGAAGCAGGTCCGGGACGCCTCCGGCCCCGTCGCCCGCGAGCTGCCCTTCCCGTACCACCCGCATGTCACGGTGGCGCACGGCATCGAGGAGGCGGCGATGGACCGCGCCTTCGAGGAGCTCGCCGACTACGAGGCCGAGTGGCCCTGCACCGGCTTCGCGCTCTACGAGCAGGGTGCGGACGGGGTGTGGCGGAAGCTGCGCGAGTTCACCTTCGGGTCGCCGGTCGTCCCGCCGCAGTGCGGCCCCGCCGACCGCGGCTCGGTCTCCGCGCGCTGAGGTCCGCCTCCCCCGGGCGTTCCCCGGGTCCGCGCGCCGCCGGGGCTACACCGGCAGCCGTCGGAACACCCCCCGCGGCAGATGCCGCAGCACCGTCATCACCGCGCGCAGCGCCCCGGGCACCCATACGGTCTCCGAGCGGCGGCGCAGGCCCAGTTCGATGGCCGTGGCGACCGCCTCCGGGGTGGTCGCCAGCGGTGCCTCCGGCAGCCGCGCGGTCGTCCGGGTACGGACGAAGCCGGGCCGTACGACCATCACATGGACGCCCGTGCCGTACAGGGCGTCGCCGAGCCCCTGGGTGAAGGTGTCCAGACCGGCCTTGCTGGAGCCGTAGATGAAGTTGGCGCGCCGGGCGCGTTCGGCGGCGACGGAGGAGAGCACCACCAGCGAGCCGTGGCCCTGGTTCTGCAGGGCGGCGGCGCACACCAGGCCCGCCGAGACCGCACCGGTGTAGTTGGTCTGCGCCACCCGCACCGCGGCCTGCGGATCGCGCTCGTCGGTGGCCTGGTCGCCGAGGGTGCCGAAGGCCAGCAGCACCATGTCGATGTCGCCCTCCGCGAAGACCTTGCCCAGTGTCTCCTCGTGCGAGGCGGGGTCCAGCGCGTCGAAGGGGACCGTGTGCACCTGCGCGCCCAGACCGCGCAGATGGCCGGCGGCCCGGTCGAGCGCGGGGGAGGGGCGGCCCGCCAGCCAGACGGTGCGGGTGCGGCGGGCGATCAGCCGGCGGGCGGTGGCCAGGGCGATCTCCGAGGTACCGCCGAGGACGAGCAGGGACTGGGGGAGGCCGAAGGCGTCCTTCACGTGCAGCTCCAGGGGTCGCTTCTCTACAGGTCGAGGCGGCGGGCCAGGTCGGACATGAACACCCCGCGCGGGTCCAGCTCCGCGCGCAGGGCACGGAAGTCGTCGAGCCGCGGATACATGGCCGCGAGCAGGTCGGGCCGCAGCCGGGCGTCCTTGGCGAGGCAGACGCGGCCCCCGGCGGCGGCTACCTCTTCGTCCAGCTCGTCCAGGAAGGGGCCGAGACCCGGCAGCGACGCCGGGATGTCCACGGCCAGCGTCCAGCCGGGCGCGGGGAAGGACAGCCAGCCGGGATCGGCGGGACCGAAGCGCTTGAGGACGGCCAGGAAGGACGGGCAGCGGCGGTCGGAGAGCCGCCGCACGATCCGGCGCAGCGTCTCCTCCCGGCCCTCGCCCACCACGAACTGGTACCGCACGAAGCCGCCGCGGCCGTAGACGCGGTTCCAGTGCGGCACCCCGTCCAGGGGGTGGAAGAACGCGGTCAGGTGCTGGAGCCGGATGCTGCGGGTGCGGGATGCCCTGCGGTACCAGAGCTCGTTGAACAGGCCCACGGTGGTGCGGCCGATCAGCCCTTCGGGCAGGAAGGCGGGGGCGGCCGGCAGGCGGGAGGTGCGCAGGGCCAGGGGCGCCCGGCGGGCGCGGCCGGGCAGCGCGTCCAGCGGGGCGTGGTCGCCCCGGGTGAGGACCGCGCGGCCGGTGGCGGCGCCCCTGGCCAGCAGGTCGATCCAGGCGACGGAGTAGCGGTAGTGGTGGTCCGTCGCGGTCAGGCGGGCCATCAGGTCGTCGAGGTCGGCCGCTCGCTCGGTGGCGACCCGCATCAGGGCCGTCTCGACCGGCTGCAGGCGCAGCGTCGCGGTCAGCACGATGCCGGTCAGGCCCATCCCGCCGGTGGTCGCGTCGAACAGCGGCGTGCCCGGCGCGACCGTTCGGACCGTGCCGTCGGCGGTGAGCAGTTCGAAGGACAGCACATGGCGGGAGAAGGCCCCGGCGACAGGGTGGTTCCTGCCGTGGATGTCGGCGCCGATCGCGCCGCCGACGGTCACCTGGCGGGTGCCGGGCGTCACCGGCACGAACCAGCCCAGCGGCAGCAGCACCTCCATCAGCCGGTGCAGCGACACGCCCGCGTCGCACAGCACCGTGCCGCCGGAGGCGTCGATCGCGTGGATGCGGTTCAGGCCGGTCATGTCCAGCACGGCACCGCCCGCGTTCTGCGCCGCGTCCCCGTAGGCCCGTCCCAGGCCCCGGGCGATGCCCCCGCGGGGCCCGCAGCTCCGGACGGCCGTCGCGGCCTCCTCGTACGTCCGCGGTCGGATCAGCCGGGCGGCGGTGGGCGCGGTGCGGCCCCACCCCTGCACGGAAACGGTCTCGGCGAGCATGGCGGTGACCGTATCGCCCTTGTTTGAGCGATTGTGCGTGAAACGTCAGTCACCTCGTCGAAATGGGTGATTAATGGGATGTCGTTCAAGAGGGACGGTGCCCGGGCGGGAGCGGTGTGGACAGTGAGTCCCCATGGACGACCACCACGACCCGAGGCTCCCGCCCGGCCCCCGCTCCCTCGACCACCGGATCGTCACCGCCCTGCGGGCGCGCGGCGCCGACCCGCGCGTGGCCGGTGCCGTGCGCGCCCTCTCCCGGGCGGGGGAGCACGGAGCGCTCTGGTTCGCGGCGGGGCTCACCGCCGCCGCCGTGGACCGCCGACGGCGCCGCGCCTGGCTGCGCGGCACCGCGCTCACCGCGGGCGCCCACGCCGCCAGTTCGGGTCTGAAACGGGTCGTGCGCCGCCCGCGCCCCAGCCACGTCGAACCGCTCGTCGGCACCCGGTGCCGGCACTCCTTCCCCAGCTCGCACGCCGCCTCCTCGGCCGCCGCCGCGCTCGCCTTCGGGGCGCTGGGCGCCCGCGTCGCGGTCCCGGTGGCCGCGGCCGTCTGTCTGTCCCGGGTGGTGGCCGGCGTCCACTATCCGTCCGACGTGGCGGGGGGCGCCGCCATCGGCGCGCTCACCGCGGGGCTCGGCCTCCGCTGGATCAGGGAGGGCGCCCAGGACTGACACCGTCGTCCTGCGCCGGGGCGAGCGGCGCGAGCGCCCCCCGCGGGGCACCCGCGAGCTGCTCGCCGGGCTGCTGATCACCGCACGCCCCACGCAGTGGGTCAAGAACGTCCTGGTGATCGCCGCCCCGGCCGCCGGGCAGCTCGCCACCTGGCAGGTGCTGACCGAACTCGCCCTGGTCCACGCCCTGGTCACGGCCGCCCCCGCCGCCGTCCGCCTGCTCAACGACGCCCGCGACGCCGAGGCCGACCGCGCCCATCACGTCAGGGCCCATCCCGTCAAGCGCCACCGCCCGGTCGCCGCCGGTCGGGTGCCCGTTGCGGCCGCCTGCGCCACGGGCGCCGCCCTCGCCGTGCCCGCCCCGTTCACCGCCGCCCGGCTGAGCACCCCGCAGGTGACCGCGCCGCCGGCCGCGTACCTCTGCATGCGTCTGGGTACTGCTACAGCCTCAAGCACCTCCTGGTCGTGGACCTCGTCGTGGTCACCACCGGGTTCCTGATGCGGGGGCGAGCGGCGGACTGGCCCTCGGGCATCCCGCTGTCGCGCTGGTTCCTGATCACCTCCGGCTTCGGCGCGCTGTTCCTGGTGGCCGCCAAGCGCTGCTCCGAGGCCGTGCAGCCGGGCGGCGGGTCCGGCGCCCCCCGCGCGCTGCCCAGCGAGTACTCCACCGGCTGCCTCCGCTTCGTCGGGCAGCTCGCCGCCGGGGTCGCCGTGCTCGGCCACTGCCTGGGGGCCCTCGAGGTGGGCGGGGTGCCGCACACCGGCGTGCTGCCCTGGCGTCAGCTCTCCGTGGTGCCGTTCGTCCTCGCGGTGCTGCGCTACGCGGTCTTCGCCGACCGGGGCACCGCCGGCGAACCGGAGGACGTGGTGCTGCGCGACCCGGCGCTCGCCCTGATCGGTGCGGTGCGGGCGGGGAGGTACGCGGCGGCGGTGGCCGACGGGTGGCCGGCCCGCGGACCTTGGGCGGGCGACGGCGAGTTCGGTGCGGCCGGGCGGCGGGAAGGCCGGTGCGGCCGACACGCCGGGACCGGGGCCGCCCTCACGCGATGACGGGGCATCAGAACATGTTTCGTGCACCGAGCACATCGCACCGCCACCGCACGGGCAAGGACGGATCATGGACTGGCTGAAGAGACTTCCGGTCGTCGGGCCGTGGTTCGCCCGGCTGATGCTCACCCACGCGTGGCGGACCTACGAGCGGCTGGACCGCGTGCACTGGACGCGGCTGGCCGCCGCGATGACCTTCACCAGCTTCGTGGCGCTCTTCCCGCTGCTCACCGTGGCCGCCGCGATCGCCGCCGCCACGCTCAGCCAGAAGCAGCAGGACACCCTCCAGGACAGGATCGCCGACCAGATCCCCGGCATCGCCGACCGGCTGAACATCGAGGGTCTGGTGGAGAACGCCGGCACGGTCGGTCTGATCGCCGGTGTGCTGCTGCTGTTCACCGGCGTCAGCTGGGCCGGGTCCACCCGGGAGTGCCTGCGCGCGGTGTGGGAGCTGCCCGACGAGGAGGAGAACCCGCTGCTGCGCAAGGTCAAGGACCTGGGCATCCTGCTGGGGCTCGGCGGCGCGGTGCTGATCACCCTGGCGGCCTCCACCGTCGCCACCGCGCTGGTCGGCCGGATCAGCGACGCCATCGGGCTGGAGGAGGGCGGCTGGGGCGGTGTGCTGCTGCGGATCGCCGCCCTCGCGGTCGCCGTGGGCGCCGACTTCCTGCTGCTGCTCTACGTGCTGACCCTGCTGCCCGGTGTGGAGCCGTCCCGGCGCCGCCTGGTGGTGGCGGCGCTGACCGGAGCGGTCGGCTTCGAGCTGCTGAAGCTGCTGCTCAGCGGCTATCTGCAGGGCGTGGCGGCGAAGAGCATGTACGGCGCGTTCGGCGTCCCGGTGGCTCTGCTGCTGTGGATCAACCTCACCTCGAAACTGGTGCTGTTCTGCGCCGCCTGGACGGCGACCCCGAGCAAGGAGGCCGGGGCCGCCGCCGCGGCGGACGAGGGCCCGGCCCCGCACCAGGAGGGCGCCGTCCCGCGCACGGACCGCCCGGTCAGTCGCGAGGGCGGCGGCGCACCAGGTCGGGCAGCGGCCAGCGACGGTTGACCAGGTAGGCCGCCCCCGCCAGCAGCGCCAGCACACCACCGGTGAGGGACAGCGCCACGCCGATCCCGCTGGAGCCGCCCGCAGGGGCGCTCGCCACCGGCTTCTCGCCGCCGCCCGCACCCTGCGCCGAGCCGCCCGCCTGACCGGGGGAGGCACTGGGCCCGCCGGCCTGGGCGCCCTTCGGCGGCACCAGTTCACCCACCGGCTCGACCTTCCCGGCCGCCTCGAACCCCCAGTCGAACAGCTTCGCGGTCTCCTTGTAGACCTCGTTGTGGCCGTCCTTCTCCGGGTTCATCACGGTGACCAGCAGCACCCGGCCGTCGCGCTCGGCGACCCCGGTGAAGGTGGCGCCGGCGTTGGTGGTGTTGCCGTTCTTCACCCCGGCGATGCCCTTGTAGACCGGCAGGCCGGCGTCTCCGGTCAGCAGCCGGTTGGTGTTCTGGATCTCGAAGGACTCCCGGACCTTCTTGCCCTTCTTGTTCTTCTTCGTCTCGCCCGGGAACTTCGCGCGGACCGTGGAGGCGTACTCGCGGAAGTCCTTCTTCTGCATCCCGGAACGGGCGATCAGGGTCAGGTCGTACGCGGAGGACACCTGCTTGGGCGCGTCGTAGCCGTCCGGGCTGACCACATGCGTGTCGAGGGCCTGCAGTTCCTCGGCATGCTTGTTCATCTCGGCGACCGTCGGCTCCACGCCGCCGTTCATGGCGGACAGCACGTGCACGGCGTCGTTGCCGGAGCGCAGGAACACGCCCAGCCACAGGTCGTGGACGGTGTAGGTCTCGTCCTCCTTGATGCCGACCATGCTGGAACCTGGGCCCACCCCGGCCAGGTCGGAGAGCTTCACCTTGTGCTTGGCGGTCTTCGGCCACTTCGGCAGCAGGGTGTCCGCGAACAGCATCTTCAGGGTGCTCGCCGGGGCCAGCCGCCAGTGCGCGTTGTGCGCGGCGAGCACCTCGCCCGACTCGGCGTCGGCGACGATCCAGGACCGCGCCGATATCCCCTTCGGCAGCACCGGCACACCCGGGGCCGGATTGACCTGGGTGCCGGGCTCGGCGAGCCGGGCACCGCCCACGGCCGACATCTTCGCCGGGGGCTTCGCCGACGGGCTGGTGCCGGGGCTCGGACTGGCAGCGGCGGCGGGCGCGGTCAGCGCGGCGGACACGAGAAGGGCGGAGGCGACCACCAGCGATCGCCGCAAGGTTGTCTTGGGTGCGGGCACGACCGGAAACGTACCTGCCGCCCCCGCCGCCGTCCCCACCCGGGCCCCACCCCGGGCGAGGAACCCGGCCCGCCCCGGCGATACTGGACGCATGCTGTGCACATCCGGGGGACACCCTCCGGACCCCCGGGCGACCGAGGGTGCCCGGCGCTGTGACGAAAGGTCTTCTCTGGTGAAACTCAGCCGCCCCGTGTCCTGGTTCCTGCTCGCCTTCGGGGTGTGGAGCTGGGTCATCTGGATCACTTTCGTCAGAAACCTGGTCAAGGACAGCAGCGGTCTGGCCTTCGACGGCGGCGAGCCCACGGCGTACTTCTGGGTGCACCTGCTGCTGGCCGTCGTCTCCTTCGTATTGGGGACGGTGATCGGGGTCATCGGGTTGCGCGGACTGCGCGCACTGAGCCGGACGTCACCGACGTCCTGACCGGAAACAGGGGAACTGGACGCCATGGCCGTCGTGTTCGTGCTCATCGTGCTGCTCGTGCTGGCCGTCCTGGTGACGGGCAACTGGTACGTGTGGCGCCGCCTGTTCCGGGACACCACCAGCGGTCCGGGTGCGGTGCGCCGCGCGGGCGCGGTGGCGATCGCCGGCGGCTGGGCCCTGACCGTCGGCGCGCTGGTCGCCGAGCGGGCCGGGGCCCCGTTCCGGCTCCAGCAGACCCTGGCCTGGCCCGGCTTCCTGTGGCTGGCCCTCTCCCTGTACCTGCTCCTCGCCGTCCTGGCGGGCGAACTCGTACGGCCCGTGCTGCGCAGGGTGCTGGAGCGCCGGGCGCGTCGGCGGGCGGCCGTACCGGCGCCCGCGCCGGAGCCCGCCTCGATACCGGCAGGCACCGCCCCGGCCCCCGCGGGGGAGGCCGACGACCCGGACGCCCCGGACAGCGCGGCCGGCTCCGGCGACTCCGCCGAAGCGGGCACCGCGGCCTCCGGCACCCCCGCCGGCCCGTCCCGCCGCCTGTTCGTCTCCCGGGTCGTCGGCGGGGCCGCCGCTGCCGCCGCCGTGGCCACCGTCGGCTACGGCACGTACGGCGTTCTGCGCGGCCCGAAGGTGAAGCGGATCACCGTGCCGCTCGCCAAACTGCCCCGCGCCGCCCACGGTTACCGGATCGCTGTGGTCAGCGACATCCATCTGGGACCGCTGCTCGGGCGCGGCTTCGCGCAGAAGGTCGTCGACACCATCAACGCCACCCAGCCCGACCTGATCGCCGTCGTCGGTGACCTGGTGGACGGCAGCGTGAAGGACCTCGGCCCGGCCGCCGCACCCCTCGCCCGGCTCAGGGCACGCCACGGCGCCTTCTTCGTCACCGGCAACCACGAGTACTTCTCCGGCGCCGAGCAGTGGGTCGAGGAGGTCCGCAGGCTCGGCCTGCGCCCGCTGGAGAACGCCCGCACGGAACTGCCGCACTTCGACCTCGCAGGCGTCAACGACGTGGCCGGCGAGGACGAGGGCCAGGGCCCCGACTTCGCCCGCGCCCTCGGCGACCGGGACCGCGGGCGTGCCTGCGTGCTGCTCGCCCATCAGCCGGTGCAGATCCACGAGGCCGTCGACCACGGCGTCGACCTCCAGCTCTCCGGCCACACCCACGGCGGCCAGCTGTGGCCCGGCAACCTCGTCGCCTCCGGCGCCAACCCCACCCTGGCCGGACTGGAGCGCTACGGCGACACCCAGCTGTACGTCACCCGGGGCGCCGGTGCCTGGGGGCCGCCCACCCGCGTGGGCGCCCCCTCCGACATCACGGTCGTCGAACTGGCCTCCCGCCGGGCCTGACAGCACGGGGGAAGCAACGGCAGGCACACGGACTCGCGGCGGTCCGAGCGGCAGCGGCCCGGCCGTCGCCGGTACCGGTTCCGCTCGGTCCCGGCCCTCGGTGCGCCTGTGCGAAAGGGCCCCGTCTCCCGAAGAAGGACGGGGCCCTTTCGGAGCCATGGTGCCGTCGGCTCAGTAGCGGCGGGTGATCAGGGCTCGCTTGACCTCGGCGATGGCCTTGGTGACCTCGATACCGCGCGGGCAGGCGTCCGTGCAGTTGAAGGTCGTGCGGCAGCGCCACACGCCGTCGCGGTCGTTGAGGATCTCCAGGCGCTGCTCGCCCGCCTCGTCACGCGAGTCGAAGATGAAGCGGTGCGCGTTGACGATGGCGGCCGGGCCGAAGTACTGGCCGTCGTTCCAGAACACCGGGCAGGAGGTGGTGCAGGCCGCGCACAGGATGCACTTGGTCGTGTCGTCGAAGCGCTCGCGGTCCTCGGCGGACTGCAGACGCTCGCGCGTCGGCTCGTTGGTGTCCTTCGTGATCAGGAAGGGCATCACGTCCCGGTACGCCTGGAAGAACGGTTCCATGTCCACGACCAGGTCCTTCAGGACCGTCAGGCCCTTGATGGGCTCGATCGTGATCGGCTTCTCCGGGTTGATGTCCTTGATCAGCGTCTTGCACGCCAGACGGTTCTTGCCGTTGATCCGCATGGCGTCGGAGCCGCAGATGCCGTGGGCGCAGGAGCGGCGGAAGGTCAGCGTGCCGTCCAGATCCCACTTGATCTTGTGCAGACCGTCGAGGACCCGCTCCTTGGGGTCGATCTCGAACTGGAAGTCCTCCCAGGTCGCCTCCGCCGAGACCTCCGGGTTGAACCGGCGGACCCGGAAGGTGACCGTGATGTACGGGGACTCGGCGGAAGAGGGCCCGGGCGCGCCGGCCGCGTCCTTGTCCAGAACAGGGGTAGCCATCAGTACTTACGCTCCATCGGCTGGTAGCGGGTCTGGACGACCGGCTTGTAGTCCAGACGGACGGTCTCGGTGCCGTCGGCGCCGACCTCGCGGTACGCCATGGTGTGGCGCATGAAGTTGACGTCGTCGCGGTTCGGGTAGTCCTCGCGGTAGTGACCGCCGCGCGACTCCTTGCGGGCGAGGGCGGACACCGCCATGACCTCGGCGAGGTCCAGCAGGTTGCCCAGCTCGATCGCTTCCAGCAGGTCCGTGTTGAACCGCTTGCCCTTGTCCTGGATGGCGACGTTCTTGTAGCGCTCGCGCAGCTCGGCGATCTTCTCGACCGCCGTCTTGATGGTCTGCTCGGTGCGGAACACCATCACATTGGCGTCCATGGTCTCCTGCAGCTCCCGGCGGAGCTGGGCGACCCGCTCGTTGCCGGTGGAGGTGCGCAGCCGCTCGATCTGCTCGGCGACGAAGGACTCCGGGTTCTCCGGCAGCTCCACGAAGTCGGCGCTCTGCGCGTACTCGGCCGCCGCGATACCGGCCCGCTTGCCGAACACGTTGATGTCCAGCAGCGAGTTGGTGCCCAGGCGGTTGGCGCCGTGCACGGAGACGCAGGCGACCTCACCGGCCGCGTACAGGCCGGGGACGACGGTGGTGTTGTCCGCCAGCACCTCGCCCTGGACGTTGGTCGGGATGCCGCCCATGGCGTAGTGCGCGGTCGGCTGGATCGGGATCGGGTCCGTGTAGGGCTCGATGCCGAGGTAGGTGCGCGCGAACTCGGTGATGTCCGGCAGCTTGGCGTCCAGCTGCTCCGGCGGCAGGTGGGTGAGGTCCAGGTAGACGTGGTCGCCCTCGGGACCGCAGCCGCGGCCCTCGCGGATCTCCGTGTAGATGGAGCGGGAGACGACGTCGCGGGAGGCGAGGTCCTTCATGACCGGCGCGTACTTCTCCATGAAGCGCTCGCCGTCCTTGTTGCGGAGGATGCCGCCCTCACCGCGGGCGCCCTCCGTGAGCAGGATGCCCATGCGCCAGATGCCGGTCGGGTGGAACTGGAAGAACTCCATGTCCTCCAGCGGGATGCCCCGCCGGTACACGGCCGCCTGGCCGTCACCGGTCAGGGTGTGCGCGTTGGAGGTCACCTTGAAGAACTTGCCGCAGCCGCCGGAGGCGTAGATCACGGACTTCGCCTGGAAGATGTGGATCTCGCCGGTGGCCAGCTCGTAGGCCACCACGCCGGCGGACCGCTTGATGCCGTCCGTCTCGGTGATCAGCTGGTCCAGGACGTAGAACTCGTTGAAGAACTCCACGCCCTCCTTGACGCAGTTCTGGTACAGCGTCTGGAGGATCATGTGGCCGGTGCGGTCGGCCGCGTAGCAGGAGCGGCGGACCGGGGCCTCGCCGTGGTTGCGGCTGTGACCGCCGAAGCGACGCTGGTCGATGGTGCCGTTCGGGGTGCGGTTGAACGGCAGGCCCATCTTCTCCAGGTCGAGGACGGAGTCGATGGCCTCCTTCGCCAGGATCTCGGCGGCGTCCTGGTCGACCAGGTAGTCACCGCCCTTGACCGTGTCGAAGGTGTGCCACTCCCAGTTGTCCTCCTCCACGTTGGCCAGCGCGGCGGCCATGCCGCCCTGCGCGGCGCCGGTGTGGGAGCGGGTGGGGTAGAGCTTGGTCAGGACAGCGGTGCGGCTGCGCTTGGTCGCCTCGATGGCGGCACGCATACCGGCGCCACCGGCGCCGACGATGACGGTGTCGTACTTGTGGATCTTCATGATTCTCGCAGCCCCGTGCCTAGCGGATGTTCGGGTCGAAGGTGAAGATCACCAGCGTGCCCAGCAGGATGGTGAACACCGTGGCGGTGTAGAGCAGGCCCTTGAGCCACAGCCGGGTGTTCGGCCGCTCGGCGTAGTCGTTGATGACCGTGCGCAGGCCGTTGGCGCCGTGCAGCATCGCGAGCCACAGCATCAGCAGGTCCCAGACCTGCCAGAACGGCGAGGCCCAGCGGCCCGCCACGAAGGCGAAGCCGATCTTGGACACGCCGCCGTCCAGCACCAGCTGGATCAGCAGGTGGCCGATGACCAGGACGACCAGCACCACACCGGACAGGCGCATGAAGAGCCAGGCGGCCATCTCGAAGTTGCCGCGGGTGGTCTTCGGGGTCTTCTTCGTCCGCTTGCGCGGGGGCTCGATGACCGGCGCCGGGTTGTCGACGGAGTAGAGGGACTCGCCCTCGACGGGGCCGATGCCGGAGGCGGAGGTTTCAGTCGTGGACATTGGCGTCAGCTCCCGAACAGTTCACGAGCGGCGTGGCCGAGGACGGGGTAGATCGCCCCCAGCATCAGCACGACCCACACGGCGACGACGGTCCAGAGCATCTGCTTCTGGTACCGGGCCCCCTTGATCCAGAAGTCGACGGCGATCACACGCAGGCCGTTGAGCGCGTGGAAGAGGATGGCGGCGACGAGGCCGTACTCCAGCAGCGCGACGATCGGCGTCTTGTACGTGGCCACGACCTTGTCGTAGGCCTCCGGGGACACCCGCACGAGAGCGGTGTCCAGCACGTGAACGAACAGGAAGAAGAAAATGAGGACGCCGGTGACTCGGTGAGCCACCCAGGACCACATTCCTTCCCGGCCGCGGTACAGCGTTCCAGCCGGCACGGAAGTTTCCTCCGGGAGCGGGGATTGGGGCCGCGCCGGCTTGTCTGTCGGTCGGGCCCGGCCGGGTACGGTCCACCGGCCCCCAGCATCGTAGCCATCCGTCGGCGCGGCGCTCAGCGGGGGTCGGCGGGTGTGATCAAAGTGGCACGCTTCTGGGCTAGGGGAGCGGCTTGCGGGACGGTATGGACGGATTTGCGCCGGGCGTGGGCGTCAGCGGCTGGTCGCGCAGTCCCCGGCGCCCTTGAGGCAGCGGCGCAGACGGCCCCGGGCCAGGCGGCGTAGCTGCTCCGCGGCCACCAGGCGCTCCTCCTCGGGATCGTTGGCCAATCGTGACCGGATGTCGGCGAGGACCCGGTCCAGGCGCTCCTCGGCGGGTACCTCGTCCAGACAGATGACGAACGCATGTCCGAATCGTGCCTCGTAGGCCGCCTGTGCGGCGTTCAGGGCCGTGTGGGCGGCCGAGTAGGTGTCCTCCGGGAGGTCCGGCAGGGACTCGGCGGCCAGTGCCTCGGCGAGGTCGGCCGCGCCCAGGTCGTAGGCGGCCTCGTCGGCGGCGGCCAGCAGGGCGTCCGCGTCCGGGTAGGGGCGGTGGCCGGCGACGAGGCGGGCCCAGGTGCGGCTGTGCAGGCAGGCCAGAAGGGTGCGTTCCGCGATCTCGGGCGGGGCCGTGTTGAACAGGGTCAGCGGCGACGCGCCGCGGGACTGACCGGGTATGGCGACACGGCCGGGGAGGTCTGGGAGACGGTGCGCAGGCAGCGTGAGTCCTCGTGGGTGTCGCGTGTGGATCCGGTGGATGGTGTGAGGGTTGTGACATCACGTTATCGAGTGAGTCCACGAGGTGTCCGACCGATGCCCGAAATTCACTCGCACGGGAGAGTTTCAGAACAGCTCGGCGACGCCTGTCACCCGGATGGGCCTTAGGTTGGGCGGTGTGAGTCAGCACAGGCAGCAGGGGCAGCACCGGCGACGGACCACCGTGCAGCGGATCAAGCAGCGACGGGTGGCGGTGGTGGCGCTGACCGCCGCCGCGCTGGTCGCCGGTACCGGCGTCGGCCTCGGACTGTGGGCCTCCTCCGGTGACGACGGCGCCGCCGAGGGACCGGCCTCCGCCTCCGCCGGCGAGCGCCCCGAGGACTCCGGCGAGGCCGCGGGGACCACGCCCGGCGACCGCCCCAGCCCGAGCCCCACCCGCTCCTACCCGCTGTCCAAGGCGCCCCGCACCATACCCGCGGTCCGCGAGCACACCGCCGAACGCGGCCCCGGCTGGCGCCCGGCGCGCGGACACCGGGTGGTCGTGGACGACCCGGCCCTCGCCGACGAGGGCCGGCTGATAGCCGGCGAGCTGGGCCTGACCTACGCGGGGGAGAAGGACGACGAGAAGACCGGCGACGTGCGCCTGGTGCTCAACCGCGACGCCGGGGCGAACCCCGAGTCCTACACCATGACCGTGCGCGGCGGCCGGGTGACGGTCAGCGGCCCCGGCGAGGCCGGCGTCTTCTACGGCACCCGCACCCTCAAGCAGGCCGTCAAGGGCGCCGGCACCGCCCCCGAGGGCGTCGTGCGCGACGCACCCGCCAAGCCGCGGCGCGGGCTGTCGCTGGACATCGCCCGCAAGCACTACACCGCCGACTGGATCGAGGACCGGATACGCGAGCTCGGCGACCTGAAGTTCAACGAGCTGGGGCTGCACTTCTCCGACGACCAGGGCTTCCGCATCGAGTCCGACTCGCACCCCGAGGTGGTGTCCCGGGAGCACCTCACCAAGGCGCAGGTGAAGCGGATCGTCGACCTCGCCAGGAGCCGGCACATCACCGTGGTGCCCGAGATCGACTCGCCCGGACACCTGGGCGCGGTCATCGCGGCCCACCCGGACCTGCAGCTGCGCAACGCCGGCGGCGGTGCCGTGCGCGGGGCCATCGACATCTCGAAGGAGAAGTCCGCACGGATCGTCGACGAGCTGCTCGAGGAGTACGCCGGGCTGTTCCCCGGCAGCCAGTGGCACCTCGGCGGCGACGAGTACCAGGCCCTGGTGGTCTCCGACCCCGAGGCGTCCTTCCCGGGCCTGGCCGCCGCCGCGCGCGAGCGGTACGGCCCCGGCGCCACCGTCGAGGACCTGACCACCGGCTGGCTCAACGACCGCGCCGCCACCGTCCGCGCCAAGGGCCGCACCCCGCGCGCCTGGAACGACGGCTTCTTCCGCGGCGGCTCGGTGAAGGCCGCCAAGGACATCCAGGTCGCCTACTGGACCGGCAAGGAGATCGGCGCCCGGCAGCCCGTGGAGTACCTCGCCGAGGGCCGCAAGGTCGTCAACTACAACGACGAGTTCCTCTACTACGTCCTCGGCGAGCCGCTGACCTTCACCTACCCGACCGGGCAGCGCATCTACGAGCAGTGGACGCCGCGGGTGCTGCGCGGCACCACCGCCGTCCCCGAGCGCTACGACGCCCAGATACTCGGCGGCTCCTTCGCCATCTGGGGCGACCTGCCCCGCGCCCAGACCCAGGAGCAGGTCGCGGCCGGCATCCGGCTGCCGCTGCGGGCCACCGTCCAGAAGCTGTGGGACCCCGGCCGGCCGGAGCTGTCCTGGAACGAGTTCCGCGAGCTGGCCGGCCAGGTCGGCTGACCCCCGGGGTCCGCGGGCCCGCCGGTCCCGCACCCCCGCACCCCGTACGGGCGGATTGCCGCATCCGCCTGCGAACTGCCGTACGACTGTGGTGGTGTTCTGCTGAGCCGGAACCGAAACACCAGGGGGAACACCGACACATGGGCTTTTGGGGGTATTTCGTCGTGGGCCGCGCGGAGCGGCCGCTCGCCGGACTGGACGCGCTGTCCGGTGCCGCCCAGGGCATGACCCTGCGCACCTCGGCACCGGGCGGCTGGCAGGTGTGGGAGTACCCGAGCTCCGGAGCCGACATCGGGAACATGAACGACCTCGCCCGGGAGACCGGCGCGCCCGCGCTGTTCGGCTACGTCATGGACAGCGACTGCGTGGTGGTGGAGGCCGCCGCCCCCTAGAGCGGCGCCTGGACCACCTGCCTCGCCCGCTCCGCCATGGCCCGCCGCATCGCCGGCGGCGAGGAGGAACTCACCGTCGACGACTACTTCCTGGAACCCCGCGACGCCGCGGCGCGGGCCGTCGACTGGGCCGCCGAGGCGGGCCACACGGTGTCCGCCGACGACCTGGTGGAAGTGCTGTCCGCCGACCCCGACCCGGTGGCCGAAAACCTCTTCTTCCGGCTGCTCGACCGGCTCGGCGTGGTGCCCGAGTGACACTACTGGGCCGTCGCACGCAGTAAGGGGAAATGCGGGCTCCGTGAGGAAGACGGCCCGCCGGGGCCTCGCCAGGGGTCCGGGAAACCCGCTGAGGGAGGCGTGGATGAGCCTGGTGGAACGGATCGCACAGGCCGACGAGCTCGGGCTGGCCGTGAGTGGGTTGGCTTGTTTGGATCGGTGCGTACCCCTGCTGGGCGGTGACGACGAGGTGCTGCGCCCGCTCTGGGCGGGCCTCTCCGTGGACGCCGACCCGGGTGACTGGCCGGAGCAGCTGGCCAGGGTGCGCGACACGTTCGACCAGTGCGGCGGCGACGAGGCCGTCACCCTCGCCCACCGCATGCTGGAGGCCGCCCCGGCCGAGCGCTCGGCCGGGGACCTGCGGCCCTGGGCCGACGCAAGCTCCGTCGCCGCCCTGCGCATCCACCGCCTCCTCGACGGCGCCGACCCCGCCGAGGACCCCGCCGACGCCGTCGACGCGCCCCGCGAGGGCCGCACCGACGGCATGTCGCCGCTCGTCGCCGCCGAACTGCGCCGCCAGGTCACCGTCCTGGAGGTCCTCTCCGTGCACGGCCCGGCCGGGCTGCGCCGCGCCCTGGAGGTCACCACCGAGGGTCGCCGCGTCCTGCGCGCCGCCCTCTCCCGCCGCAGCCGCCGCGACGGTTAGACGCCTTGCTTCCGGAGCCGTGCGAACGTCCCTCCCGCGGCCGTCTGTGACAGCCGTGCGGCGAAGCTGGGGCGGACCTGCGCCGATCCGGCGCCGGTTGCGGGAACACGCCCGAAAACCGGTGACGGAACACGCTGCCGCCGCGCTCTTGCTCATGTGACGACTGCGACGAACACGACGACCCAGCAGCACACCGCCCGGCCCGGCGCCGCCGCCAGACCCGTCCGGTGGGCGGCCGACGCGGTGGCCGCGATGCGCGAGGGAGCACGGCTGCGGCTCGACTACTCGGCCCGCAGCCTGTGGAGCGTCGACCGGATGATCGAGGGCATACGCCGCGAGTCCGCCCCGTACGCCGCCGTGGAGACGGTGCTGCGCGGCTTCGGGGCCTACGCCGGTGAGGTGATCGTCCGTCAGACCGGCGGCGAGTGGTGGGCCTCGGGTGGCGACCACTGGGTGCGCACCCCGGACGGCCGCCTGTGGGACCCCATCGATGAGGCCCGCCGCTGCTACACCGGCGACGGCTCCCTGCGCCTGCTCTGCCGCGACGCCACCCGCGGGGCCCCGAGGCGCTGAGCGCGGCGCGCACCTCGGGCGGCATGGCCCCCGAGACCTCCGGAATCTCCGGAACCTTCGGAGGCTACGGAACCTCCGGAACTTCCGGAGCCTCGCGGCCGGGACCGCCCGCCCGGCCCCGTCACGGCTCCGCTGTGACACTTGCCGGCGGCCCGGCGCTGTTGACCGTGGAGGACGCACGCGAGAACGACCGTGCCGAACGGTGCGGAGTCGCTACGAACCGGTACGGACGAGGACAGTTCTTGGGCCAGGCAGGCGAACCCCGCCGCGTGCAGGCGCACGACGGGGAACTGGGCGCGGCCGTCGCGCGGGCCCAGGAGGGTGACGAGGCCGCCTTCGCGGTCGCCTACCGCCTCGTACAGCCGGGACTCCTCGGCTACCTGCGCGGACTGGTCGGCGAGGACGCCGAGGACGTCGCCTCCGACGCCTGGCTGGAGATAGCCCGGGACCTCGGCCGCTTCCGGGGCGACGGGGCCGGCTTCCGCGGCTGGACGGCGACCATCGCCCGGCACCGTGCCCTCGACCACCTGCGGCGGCAGCGCGTACGGCCCCAGGGCACCGCGCTGGACCAGGACCTGCTGGACCTGCCCGGCCCGCACAGCACCCACGACCAGGTGCTGGAGTCGCTGTCCACCGAGCACGCCCTGCGGCTGATCCGCTCCCTGCCCCGCGACCAGGCCGAGGCGGTGCTGCTGCGGGTCGTCGTCGGCCTCGACGGCAACGCCGCGGCCCGCGTCCTCGGCAAGCGGCCCGGCGCGGTGCGCACCGCCGCCCACCGGGGCCTGAAGCGCCTGGCGAAGGAACTCGGCGCGACGGGTGTGGCGGAGGACGGGCGCCGCACGCTGGGGGAGTCGAAGTGAGAGGGCCCGGTCCCGGCGCCGCCGGGACGGCGCGGCGGATGAGACGGCCGGGACCGAGGAGCCGTACGTACGGGCGCGGACCCGCGGCCGGGACACAGGACACGTCGGACCGGTCGCGCAACCGGACGGGAACGGACAGCGGACATGGGTGAACGGCACAGCGGCCAGACGTTTTCGGGCCGTCGGCACGCCGACGGCCGCACCGGCGTCTTCGACGAGGCCGCCCCCGAGTGCGACGAGGCCGCCCTCGAGCAGCACCTGGCCGCCGCCGTCCGCCGGTCCGCCCCGTCGGACCCCGCCGAGGCCGAGCAGCGCGCCCTCGCCGCCTTCCGCGCCGCCCGCGACAGCGGAGCACACCGGGCGCGCACCCGGCGCCGCGACGACTGGCGCCCACGCCGGCGGCGGCTCGGCGGCCACTCGGTGAAGGCCCTGCTCGGCGTTGTGCTCGGCGGCCTCACTCTCAGCGGTGTCGCCGTCGCGGGCATAGGCGCCCCCGGATCCGGTCAGGACGCCCCGGCCGGCCGCGACCGGGCCACCATCCCCTCCTCGCCCCGCTCGTCCGCCCCGCCCACCGGCCGCCCGGCACCCGGAGCCGCGGCCGGCGGGACGTCCGACACCTCCCGCCCCGCCCCCGCCCGGGACACCGAGGCCCACTGCCGCGCCCACGAGAGGATCCGGGACCGGGGCGAGGTACTGAAGTCCCCCGCCTGGCAGCGCCTGTTGACCGCGACGCACGGCACGGACAACGCCGACGCCCCCTGCGCCGGGCTGACCGGGAAGCGGGCCGCCGGGCCCTCCGGGGACGCGAAGTCCTCCGAGAGCGCGGGATCCTCCGAGGGCGCCGGAGGCGCGGACATCCCGGACGCCGCGGGTCCCGCGGAAGAGGTGAGCACTCCGCAGATCCCGGAGAAGCGGCCCACACGTCCCGCCGGGGACGCGACCGGCACCGGGAACCTGCCCGCCCCCGGCCGGGGCGGCGGAAGCGAGGACGAGAGCGACGACCGGGGCGGTCCCGTCCGGCAGGCCGGTGGGACCCCGTAACCTACACACCCGTAACCTGAGCGGGTCACCAGGCGGAACGGCCGTGCGGCGCCGGGCGTGTCCGTGTGGCGGCGGTGTGCCATGGCCAGTGCAACGGCCGGGGCCGCCACCCCCCACAGGAGAGGCCCCGGCCGTCGCGCGGCACGGACCGCGCGGCGGCCCGTACTTCCTACAGCGCCGGGGGTGCGTTTTCTGTCACACCCCGCTGTGTCACGGGTCAGTTGCATCCTGGACAGACATGGACGGCGAGTGGTTTCAGGTCGTAACGTGCCTTTCGCGCCATCGTGGCGGGTGCAGGACCACCGCGACCACCTGCGGTTCTGACGCCGCGACGACCGCACGACCAGATGAGGAAAGACAACGGCGAGCGACCCGGTCCGCGTAAGCGGCGCCGGTTGGGGCGCAGAAGGGCCTGCGGTGCTGGGGGACGACGCGGAGCTGACCGCCGCGGTGCGTGCGGCACAGGACGGGGACGAGACCGCGTTCCGGACTGTGTACCGCGCCGTGCATCCGCGGCTGCTGGGATACGTGAGGACCCTCGTCGGCGAACCCGACGCCGAGGACGTGACCTCCGAGGCCTGGCTGCAGATAGCCCGCGACCTGGACCGGTTCAGCGGTGACGCGGACCGCTTCCGCGGCTGGGCCGCCCGGATCGCCCGCAACCGCGCCCTCGACCACATACGCATGCGCGGCCGGCGCCCCGCCATCGGCGGCGACGAGACCGAGCTGGCCGGGCGGGCCGCCGAGTCGGACACCGCGGGCGAGGCCATCGAGGCCCTGGCCACCGACGGGACCTTCTCCCTGATCTCCCGGCTGCCGCAGGACCAGGCCGAGGCGGTGGTGCTGCGCGTGGTCGTGGGCCTCGACGCGAAGACCGCCGCAGAGACGCTCGGCAAGCGGCCCGGCGCCGTCCGCACCGCCGCCCACCGGGGCCTGAAACGGCTGGCGGACATGATCGGCGACGACCCGGAGACGCATCCGGAATCCGCCGGGGTGCTCGACGCCCTGCCGCCGCAGCGAGAACCGCAGCGGCGTGCGGTGACGTCCGCGAGTGTGACGCATATGCGAGCGCGGACGCAGAAGGACATGTGATGGCCGACGAGCAGCACAGGTGGCTGGACCGCGACACGGCGGAGCGCTTGCTGAGCGGTCTGCCGCCCGAAGCCGCCGATCCGGCTGCCCGGGAGCAGGCCGAACGGCTCGCCCGGACCCTCGGTGCGCTCGCTCCGCCCCCGCTGACCTGCGAAGAACTTCCCGGCGAGGCCGCGGCCCTGGCCGCCTTCCGCAAGGCGCGCGAGGAGCGGGAGGCCCGGTTCGAGACGGCCGGCGCCGGACGCGCCGCCGGCACCCGCACCCTGGAGGCGGGGCTGGTCCGGCTCGGCGGTTCGCGCCCCGATGCAACCGCAACCGTTCGCCGGCCGCGCTGGACCCGCCCGGTGCGCCTGGCGCTGGCCGCCGCGATGGCCACAGGCATGGTCGGCGGGGCCGCGGCCCTGGCCGGAACCGGAGCCTTCCCCGGCCCGGTGGGCGACCCCGGCTCCGATCCGGCCGCCTCCGTGACGGCAAGCGCCACCCCGGGTGAACGCCCGTTGGTGACGCCCCCGCCGGAGAAGGGCACGGGCGGCGGAGCCACCCTGGACGAGGACCGCGGGAAGCCCTCCGCCGGAGCCGGCCCGGCACGCCCCGGCGGACCCGCCGCCTCCGACGACAAGCACCCGCACAAGGGTGCCCCACCGGCGCCCGGCCAGGGTCCGAAGGGCCCGGGGTCGCATGCGGGCCGGGGCTGGAAGGAGATCGTCGCCGCCTGCCGCGCGCTGCGCGACGACCGTCCCCTCGGCGGCGAGCGGCGCCGCCTGCTGGAGAACGCGGCCGGTGACTCGGCCCGTGTCAGCCCTTACTGCAAGGGTGTGCTGGCCGCGGCGGGTTATGCCGCCAAGCTCCGCGACGGCGACCAGGACTCCCGCGAGCACGCGGACTCCCGCGACCGCACGGACGACGGCGGCGACCCGGACAAGGAGGGCGACAAGCGCGGCAGCCACGCCGGACCCGGCGACGAGAAGCACCGGCACGTCGGCAAGCAGCGCCCCGACCGTCACACCCGCGTCGGCGACGCAGCGTCCGGCATTCGCCGCACCGCCCGCACCGGCCTCACCGTCCAGGCCGCCGGCACCGGAGTGACGGGCACGGTCTCACTGACCGTTTGACCCGCGGCACTGCCCGATCAGCCGCGGGCACGGCCGGGTTCCGCGTCCGGCCCGGCCCGGGAGCTTGCCCGCCCCCGACCTCCCGCCCGGCCCGGGAGCCTGCCCGCCCCGACCTCCCGCCCGGCCCGCCCGGTGCCCGCCCGCCCCGGCGCCGGCCGGCCCCGGTGTCACCCGGTTCCTCGCTCCGCCCTCCGGTCCGCCGCCCCTCTGACCTGGGATTTTGTCAACGGCCAAAATTTTTTCGTTGAGGGTGTGACGTTTCTGGAGGCCGCGGCGCAGTAATGAGTGAGCCGACTGGTCATCGGCCGTCGCACAGAGCCGGGGTTCCCCCCGTACCTGCGGCTCGTGCATCGGCGCGGGCGGGACACGTTCCCCCGGTCCCGCCCGCGCCCCGAATCCCTCTCCGTCTTCCCGGACGCTTTTCCGGTCGTCCTCCCGGACGCCGCTCCGCCGCCGTGCCCGGTCTCACCGGTGCACGACGACCTTGTCACCCTTGCGCACCTGCCCGAACAGCCGGGCGATGGCCGCCTCGTCCCGTACGTTGACGCAGCCGTGCGAGGCACCGGCGTAGCCGCGGGCGGCGAAGTCGGCCGAGTAGTGCACCGCCTGGCCGCCGCTGAAGAACATCGCGTACGGCATCGGTGAGTCGTAGATCGTGGAGACGTGGTGCCGGGACTTCCAGTAGACGCGGAAGACTCCCTCGCGGGTCGGGGTGCCCCGGGAGCCGAAGCGCACCGGGAGGGTCATGAGGGTGCGCCCGTCGATCATCCAGCGCAGTGTCCGGCTCGACTTGCTGATGCACAGCACCCGCCCGGTCCGGCAGCGCGGGTCGGGCGCGTCGGCCGGCTGTCCGCCCATCAGATACAGCTCCCACTTGCCCGGCTCACGCGTCATCCGCTCCAGCCGCTGCCAGGTCGCCGTGTCGACGGACCCGGTGCGGGGCAGCCCTCGCTTGCCCTGGAAGCCCCGTACGGCCTTCTCCGTCGGCGCGTCGTAGCGGCCGGTCGGCCCGTGGAACAGCCAGGCCGCCTGGCGCAGCCGGGCCTGGAGCTCACGGACGTCGCGCCCGGTGTCACCGCGGGACCACAGCACCGTCGAGCGCGCGGCCCGCGGGGGCGCGGGCTTGTCCGGCGGGGATTTCTCCGGCGCGGACCGCGGCGGTGCGTGCCGGGGCGCCGCGGGCCGCTGCGACGGGCTCGCCCGTCCGCCGGCCGGCTTCTCCGTCCGGGGCTGCCCGGCCGCGGACGGCGTCCGGCTCGGCCAGTAGATCCGGATGGGGGCCTGCCCGCCTTCCTCGCCGGGCTGCACCGTGCACCCGACCGCCGCACAGAGCGACACCGCCGCAAGCGCCGAGACGGTGGCGCTCGTTCTCTTCCTCATGCCCGTCCTACGCACCGAAGCCCCTCGCCGTCTCACCGGGACATCACCTGGCCCTCGTCTGACAGATGTCTCCCCTGGCGTGAAGGGTTCCGAACAACGGGGCATGGTGGTGAGTGACCGAACGACATCCTTGCACCCATCAGCCACCGACCGGCGGGAGGCTCACACCATGGCGCGCGAGTCGGAGTCCGGACTGCCCATCGAGCCGGTGTACGGGCCGGGGGCGCTGGAGGGCTGGGATCCGGGGGAGAAGCTGGGTGAGCCGGGGTCGTACCCGTTCACCCGTGGGGTGTACCCGACGATGTACACCGCTCGGCCGTGGACGATGCGGCAGTACGCGGGGTTCGGCACGGCGGCGGAGTCGAACGCCCGGTACCGGGAGCTGATCGCGCACGGCACCACCGGGTTGTCGGTGGCGTTCGATCTGCCCACCCAGATGGGCCATGACTCGGATGCGCCGATCGCGCACGGCGAGGTCGGCAAGGTGGGGGTGGCGATCGACTCGGTCGAGGACATGCGGGTGCTGTTCTCCGGCATCCCGCTGGAGCGGGTCTCGACATCGATGACGATCAATGCGCCGGCCGCTGTCCTGCTGCTGCTGTATCAGCTGGTGGCCGAGGAGCAGGGGGCCGCTGCGGACCGGCTGACCGGCACCATTCAGAACGATGTGCTCAAGGAGTACATCGCGCGGGGGACGTACATCTTCCCGCCGAAGCCGTCGCTGCGGCTGACGGCGGACATCTTCCAGTACTGCCGGGCGGAGATGCCGCGCTGGAACACGATCTCGATCTCGGGCTATCACATGGCCGAGGCGGGGGCGTCGCCGGCGCAGGAGATCGCGTTCACGCTGGCGGACGGGATCGAGTATGTGCGTACGGCGGTGGCGGCGGGGATGGCGGTGGACGATTTCGCGCCGCGGCTGTCGTTCTTCTTCGTGGCGCGCACCACGCTGCTGGAGGAGGTGGCGAAGTTCCGTGCGGCGCGCCGGATCTGGGCGCGGGTGATGCGTGAGGAGTTCGGGGCGAGCGATCCGAAGTCGATGATGCTGCGGTTCCACACGCAGACGGCGGGGGTGCAGCTGACGGCGCAGCAGCCGGAGGTGAACCTGGTGCGGGTCGCGGTCCAGGGGCTGGCGGCGGTGCTGGGGGGCACGCAGTCGCTGCACACCAACGCGTTCGACGAGGCGATCGCGCTGCCGACGGAGAAGTCCGCGCGGCTGGCGCTGCGTACCCAGCAGGTGCTGGCGTACGAGACGGATGTGACCGCGACGGTCGATCCGTTCGCTGGCTCGTACGTGGTGGAGTCGATGACGGACGAGCTGGAGGCGGCGATCGTGGAGCTGATGGGGAAGGTGGAGGAGCTCGGCGGTGCCGTGAACGCGATCGAGCGCGGTTTCCAGAAGGGTGAGATCGAGCGCAACGCCTACCGGATCGCGCAGCAGACCGACAGCGGGGAGCGGGTCGTGGTCGGCGTCAACCGCTTCCAGCTCGACGAGGAGGAACCCTACGAGCCCCTGCGCGTAGACCCCGCCATCGAGGCCCGGCAAGCCGAACGCCTCGCCCGGCTGCGCGCCGAACGCGACCAGCGGGCGGTGGACGGCGCCCTGACCGCGCTGCAGAAGGCGGCGGAGGGCGAGGACAACGTGCTGTACCCGATGAAGGAGGCCCTCGCCGCCCGCGCCACCGTCGGCGAGGTGTGCAACGCCCTGCGCGAGATCTGGGGCACGTACGAGCCGAGCGACGTCTTCTGAGCCGGCCGTGGGCCCGTCGGCCTGAACACGGCCGGTCCGTCGGCCCGAGGCGGCTGCCGGTCCGTCGGCCCGGGGGCTCACACGGGGTGTCTCACCTGGCGAAAAGCCCGGGGTGACAGTCGTGTCTCCGTGCGACACTCCTGTCCATGTTCGGTGTGCACGATCTTCCCACCTACCTCGCAGGTCTCGTCCTGATCGTCCTGCTCCCCGGCCCCAACTCGCTGTACGTGCTCTCCGTGGCCGCCCGCAGGGGCGTGCGCACCGGCTATGCGGCGGCGGCCGGGGTCTTCACCGGGGACGCGGTCCTGATGACGCTGGCGGCCCTCGGCGCCGCCTCCGTGCTCAGTACGACCCCGCTGCTCTTCCTGGTGGTGAAGTACGCCGGTGCCGCCTACCTCGCCTGGATGGCGTACGGGATGCTGCGCTCGGCGTGGGCCATGTGGAAGGAGCGGGGCACCCCCGCCCAGCCGGCGGAGTCCCCCGCCGCCACGCCCGCCACCGACGAGCACCCCTACCGGCGCGCCCTGATCGTGTCGCTGCTCAACCCGAAGGCGATCCTCTTCCTGATCTCCTTCTTCGTGCAGTTCGTCGACCCCGGCTACCCCTACCCCGTGCTCTCCTTCGTGGTGCTCGGCGCGCTGCTCCAGACGGCGAGCTTCCTCTACCTCTCGCTGCTGATCTTCAGCGGCACCCGGCTGGCCGAGGCGTTCCGCCGCAGGCGGCGGCTGGCGGCGGGGGCCACCTCGGCCGCGGGCGCGCTGTTCCTCGGATTCGCGGCGAAGCTCTCCCTGGCGAGCGCGTAGCCGCTGCCGCTGAGAGGCGGTCAGCGGCGCGAGCTCCCCTCGGTGCTGCTTGCCGGTGCGGTGCCGGCAGCCGCTTCGGTGACGTCCGGTCAGCTCCGCGTCCGGGCCATGGGAGCCCGGAGCCCGATGGCCGCGAAGTACGCGTCCAGTCCGTCGGCCGTGTCCCCGGCCCAGCCGACATAGCCGTCCGGGCGGACCAGGAAGACGCCGGGGCCGTACGCCTCCGGGGCCGCGGGCAGGGTGCGCACCCACTCCGGTGCGCCGTCCGCCGGGCCGGCGCCCAGCAGCGTCCAGTGCGGCCCGCGGAACGCGTCGAAGAGGCGGACGCCGTCCACCGTGCCGTCGGGTGCGCGGTCTCCGGCGCGCACCGGGCCGGCGGTCGTGCGGGTCTCCCGGCTGAGCGACGAGTCCCGGTAGCCGAGCGCCAGTTGCCGGGTGGCCGCGCCCCGGCGCACCTCGCCGCGGTGGACGCCGGTGGTCAGGCGCAGCATGTCCGCCGCGATCCGGCGCCGCTCCTCCTCGTAGGTGTCGAGGAGGGCGGGGTCCGCCTCGCCCCGCAGCACGGCGCCGAGCTTCCAGCCCAGGTTGTAGGCGTCCTGGACGCTGGTGTTGAGGCCCTGCCCGCCGGCGGGGGAGTGCACATGGGCCGCGTCACCGGCGAGGAACACCCCGCCCGCGCGGAAGCGGTCGGCGAGCGCGGCGCGCGGACGGAAGTCGGACGCCCAGCGGACCTCGGTGACGTCCGAGGGGGAGAGGTGGGTGCGCTCGGCGACCACCCGCCGCACCCCCTCCGGTGAGAGGTCGACCAGGGTCCCCTCGGGGAAGCGGGCGACCAGCTGGAAGTCCTCCCCGGGCAGCGGGCACAGGGTGAGGAAGTCGCCGCTGTCCCCGTGCGGGGGGAAGATGTGCCAGTTGTCCCGGTCCAGGCCGGTCAGCCGCACGTCGGCGACCAGCATCGGGCTCGGCTCGATCTCCTCCCCGGTCATGCCGATGCCGAGTGCGCGGCGCACCGTCGACTGGCCCCCGTCGGCGGCGACCACGTACCGCGCGTGCACCTCCTCGCCGGAGGCGAAGCGCACCGTCACCCCGGACTCCGCGGCACCGCCGTCGCCGTCGCCGTCCAGCCGTACGCCCGTGACCTCACGCCCGAAGGCGACCCTGCCGCCCAGCTCCTCCAGGCGGGCCAGCAGGATCTCCTGCGTCCGCCACTGCGGCAGCATGCAGGGCTCCAGGTAGGGCGAGTCGCTCTCGCCGTCCTCCACCGGGTCGAACATGCGGTGCTCGCCCAGCCGCTCGCCGTCCCGCCAGATCATCCCGACGGGGTAGCCGCTGCCGGCCGCGCGGATCGCCTCCACGACCCCGAGGTCGTCGAAGACCTCCATGGTGCGCGGCTGGAAGCCCTTGCCGCGCGAGCCCGGGAACAGCCCCTGCCCCCGCTCCACCACCAGTGCGTCCACCCCGCGCCTGGCCAGGTCGATGCCGAGGGTGAGCCCGGTGGGGCCCGCACCCACGATCAGGACATCGGTGTCGTTCATGATCCCGCCTCCTTAACGGCGTTAAGTGACCTCCCCGCCGAGGATTGCCTTAACGGTGTTAAATTGTCAAGCGTGAGCACCGAACGACGCGCGCCCCTCGACCGCCGCAAGGTCGCCGACACGGCACTGAAACTGCTGAACGAGGTCGGCCTGAACGGCCTGACCCTGCGCGCCATCGCCAAGGAACTGGACGTCAAGGCACCGGCGCTGTACTGGCACTTCAAGGACAAGCAGGCCCTGCTGGACGAGATGGCCACGGAGATGTACCGCCGGATGATGGCCGGGGCCTCACTGGCCCCCGGCGACACCTGGCAGGAGCGGCTGCTCAAGGCCAACCGCGGACTGCGCGCCGCGCTGCTCGGCTACCGCGACGGCGCCAAGGTCTTCAGCGGCTCACGCTTCACCGCCCTGGTCCACGCCGAGGCGCAGGAGGACAATCTGCGCCTGCTCACCGGCGCCGGACTCACCCTCGCCCAGGCGGTCCGCGCGCTCACCACGACCTTCGTCTACACGCTGGGTTTCGTCACCGAGGAGCAGGGCGTCCAGCCACTGCCCGGCGAGCGCCGGGAGGGCTACGACCTGGAGGAACGCGCCCGCATGATGGCTGACTTCCCGCTGGCGGCCCAGGCCGGCGCGGAGCTGTTCGCCGACTTCGACCGGCACTTCGAGGAGGGGCTGGCACTGATCCTCGCGGGCATCGAGGCCAGCTACCGCCCGAAGCCCGCCTGACCCGCCACGCCGGCAGCAGCGTCGACGCGACCGCCGGCGCGAACGTCACCTTCGACGGCAGACACAGCCCCCGGTGCGGGGCGCCGGGTGATCAGGCTGGTCATGTACGGCTCCCCGCGGCCGTGAGCGGGCAGCCGCGCCCCGCCGGCGCCGCACCCTCCGCCGCAGCCGGCGCAGTCGTCGTGCCGCCCGCCGCACCGCAGGGCTGCGGCCCAGGAAGGCGAGCCGGGCCGGCACCCCGCCGGGCAGGCCCAGGGAGGCCAGCCGCTTCCGTCCGAAGTAGCGCCGCGTGCGGTCGTCGAGCCGTGTCGACAGATACCGCTCGGCGTCCTGCCGGAGCTGCGGCAGGATCCTCGGCTGCATGGCGAAGCCGACCGCCCGCACCAGCTGGCCGAGGTCCTCGGTGTCCAGGCCCCGGCGGCCCTCGGTCACCGCGGCACGGTCCGACAGCTCGGGCAGCAGGGCGTCGACGATGGTGACCGGCACCCGGTTTGAGTTCTCGAACGGCGTCAGCCGGTCCAGGAGCAGCTCGGTCCCGGCCCGCGCCACCGGCAGCCCGTACAGCTCGGAGGCGGTGATCAGGGCCGTGGAGAAGCAGCCGGTGACCAGTGCCGGACGCATCCGCTGGTACAGCACCTCGGCGAGCACGGGGGCGTCCAGCACCGTCAGTTCCGCGCCCAGCCGCTCCGCCTCCTCCTCGAGGAGCCGGCTGAACCGGGCCGGTGCGGTGGGATGCGGCTTGAACACCACCCGGCGGTGACCGAGCCGGACCACGCCCCTCAGCATCTCCGCGTGCAGCCGCTCCTCCTCCTCGGCGGAGAGGATGCCGAGCGCCGACAGGTACTGGCCGAGCAGCAGCGCGGGCCGCTCGGCCTCCGGCAACCGCACGTCGGTGCCGGCCAGTTCGGCCAGCACCTTGGTGAAGGCGGGCGCCGGCACCAGCTGCGCCGGGACGCCGAACTCGGTCAGCAGCAGCGGGCGCAGCCCCGGTACCAGGTCCAGATGCAGCAGCCGTTCCACCCGCGTGCCGACGAGCGGGTCCAGCTTGTTGCGGGTCGGCCCGTAGCTCATCAGGCCGTCCGCGTAGACCGTCAGGGGCGCGTCGGTGAAGATCCGCGCCAGTCCCAGCGCCGGGTTGACCTGGATCGACTCGACGGCCAGCGACACCTCGTCGTCGCCGAGGTCCCACGCCAGGCGCAGGAAGCGTTCCCACAGCGGGGCGTCCTCCGGGCGCGGCGACCAGCCGCCGGGATGGAACGGGAAGATCGTCCCGTTCCACGACACCACCTCGTCGAAGCGGCCGCGCAGCCGCTCGAACCCGGGCAGCTCGTCCACCGCCGGTGCCGTCTCCGGGACCGCCGCGTTGCTGGACACCAGCAGCAGCCGCCGTCCGGCCGGGGCGAAGCACCCGGCGTCCAGGGCGGCCGCCAGCGTGGCCGCGCCGTACAGCGTCGACGCCAGGAAGATCTGCGTGGTCATGCCGCCGCCCTCCCCGCCAGGGCCGGGCGACGCCGCAGCCGGCGCAGCCGGGCCGCCCGCTCCCGGTCCATCGACGCCAGCGCCTCGTCGAGCACGTCCTGCGGCATGCGGCGCAGCGCCGCCGCGCTCATCGCCTTCAGCTTCCGGGCCACGGGCGTCTCGAACTTCCCGATGGAAGCCAGATGATGGGCGATGATCGCGCAAT
The DNA here is from genome assembly GCF_012034205.1 of Streptomyces composti. GTDB lineage: Bacteria > Actinomycetota > Actinomycetes > Streptomycetales > Streptomycetaceae > Streptomyces > Streptomyces composti. The sequence goes on along the minus strand of NZ_JAATEM010000011.1, from coordinate 44,255 downwards.
AGGTGCGCACGGCCTTCGGCAGCAGCGCCGCCGCCTCCGCGTCCGCCGCGGTCTCGGCGATCACCTGGTCGAAGGCGCGGATGAAGTCCAGCTGCCGGGCGTCGCCGATCTGCGTCAGCGAGGAGGACACCCCGCGCCGGTAGAACACCCCGAGCAGGCCGGTCACCGCGAACGACTCCGCCTCGCGGTGCAGCCGCCAGATCCACGGCCGGTCCTCGGCGGTGCGCAGCCCGTCGGTGAAGTGCAGCAGCCCCCGGTCGGCCAGACGGCGGTGGTAGATGCCCGCCCAGGCGTAGGCGTAGTCCACCGAGGTGCTGCGGTGCGTGGGCAGGATGGCCGCGCGCGGCGAGAGCACCGCATTGCGGCGACCGTGCGGCACCCGCTGCACCGAGCGGGCCCGCGCCGTGCACCGCACATGGTCGGTGCGAACGAAGTCGCAGCCCAGCCTCTCGATCGCGGCGAGCAGCCGCGCGTAATAGCCGGGCGCCAGCCAGTCGTCGCCGTCCAGGAACGTCAGATACTCCCCGCGCGCCCGGTCGATTCCGGTATTCCGGGCCGCCGCGAGACCGCCGTTTCTCTCGTGCCGGACCAGTACCGCGCCCGGCAGTTCGCGTTCGCCGCGCGCGAGAAGGTCCGTGGTCCCGTCCGTGGAACAGTCGTCGACCAGAATGAATTCGAAGTCCTCGCGCGCGTTCCGGCGAAGACTGTGCAGGGCATCGGGGACGTATGGCCGCACGTTGTAGAACGGCACGATGACAGAGAGCTTCGGCACCCCGCAGACGTTAAGCGGCACTCCGGCATCCGTCCTGACCTGCACCTTGAACCGGGGTGAACGACGCATGGCGAAGTGGTGAACCGGTCGCTTCCGCGGCGGTGAGAATCCCCCGGCGGCTTTCCGGGCCGGGCGGATTCGCCATTCGGCGGCGCGCTGTTCACCCTTTGTTGGATTCCGGTTGGGCGGCTCCTCGGAATCCGCTCCTAGCGTCGCCGACGTGCCAGCAAGAGCAACCAGAGCCCTGCGGGTCGCGGTCCTCGCGGATTCCGACACCCGATGGAAATGGGGCGCCCTCACCGCGCAACGCCTCGCGCAGGGCGGCGGCGACCGGCCGGCCCCGCGCCTCGACGGATTCCTGCTGCGCGGCCGGGCCACCCCGACCGCCCGTCAGCTGACCGAGGCCGGCGTCCGTGCCGACTCGGTCGGCGAGGTGACCGCGCCCGAGTTCCTGCGCATCATGCGCGACACCGATCACGACGTCCTGGTGCTCGCCCTGGTCGGCGGCGGCGTCCAGGCCCTGCTGCACGGCCTGCGGCACCTCTGGCGGGACCGGCCGCACCGGCCCGTGGTCGTCACCGGATACGTCGGGATCGTCTACGAGAAGCTCGCCGACGGCCTGCTGCTGCGGCACGGCGCCGACCTGGTCCTCGCCAACTCCCGCCAGGACGCGGAACGTTTCCGCGCGGTCTACGAGGGCGTGGGCGCCGACGCCGGCGCGGTCACCGAGGTCGCGCTGCCGTTCCTCGGCGGGGCGCCCTACGCCGGCCCCCGCGAGCCGTACACGGTGGTGTTCGCCGCCCAGCCGTCCGTCCCGGAGAGCCGCAAGGACCGTACGTACGTGCTGGAACGGCTGATACGGCACGCCCGCACCCACCCCGAGCGCGAGGTGCTGCTCAAGCTCCGCTCCCGGCCCGGCGAACACACCACCCACATCGAGGAACTCCCGTACCAGAAGCTGGCTCAGCGGCTCGACCCGCCACCCAATCTGCGCCTGGTGTACGGGCACATGGGCGAGGTGCTCGACCGCGCCGACCTGCTGGTCACGGTCAGCTCCACGGCCGCCCTCGAGTCCCTGCACCGGCGCATCCCCACGGCGATCCTCACCGACCTGGGCGTGCGCGAGTCCCTCGGCAACCACCACTTCATCGGCTCCGGCTGCCTCGCCTCCTTCGACCAGCTCGACGCCGGCCACCGGCCGGAGCCGAACCCGGAGTGGACCGCCCGTCAGGGCGTGGCCGCGGACGGAACGTACGAGCCGGCCTTCGACGCGGCCCGCGAGCGCCTGCTCGAGCTGCTCTCCGCACCCGGACTGCCGCCACTGACCCCCTACTACACACCGGACACCGCGCCCGGCTACCTCCCCGGCATCCTCGCCCGCCACCACCTCGCGCCCGACGGCAGCCCCCTGCCCGGAGCGCCGGCGGCCCACCGGCGGCCCGGCCCGCTGCGCCGGATCGTGCGGCGGGCCGCCCGCGGCGCCTACCGCCACGGGGTGCAGCGCGTGGCGCCCGTCGTCCGGCGGATGGGAGAGCTGTGAACGCCGTCCGGCGGACGGGGGGAGCTGCGCACTCCCCCGCCCGCGCCGGCGATGCGCCGCCCACCGGACCGGCGAACGAGGACCCCGCCCCGCCGGTGAACCGCCCCTCCGCCTCACCCGCCCCCTCGCCCCCAGGAGTGCACGCCATGCCCGAATCGCCGGCCGCCACCGCGCGGTCCACCGCACCACGGCGCCGGGTGCTCGCCGTCATCCCCGCGCGCGGCGGCTCCAAGGGCGTGCCCGCGAAGAACCTCGCCCCGGTCGGCGGCGTCCCGCTGGTGGTCCGTGCGGTGCGCGAGTGCCGGGGCGCCCGGCGGGTCACCGACGTGGTGGTGTCCACCGACGACCAGGCGATCGCCGCCGCCGCACGCCAGGCCGGCGCCGAGGTGGTGACCCGGCCCGCCGCCCTCGCCGGGGACACCGCCACCTCCGAGACCGCCGTCCTGCACGCCCTGGACGCCCACGAGGCGCTGCACGACGTTCGCGTGGACGCCGTGCTGCTGGTCCAGTGCACCAGCCCGTTCCTGCTCGCCGAGGACCTCGACCGGGCCGCCGCCGCGGTCACCGAGCGGGGCGCCGACACGGCGGTGACCGTGGCCCCGTTCCACGGCTTCCTGTGGCGCGAGGGCGGCGACGCCTCCGGCGGCACGGACGGCTCGGCGGGCACGGGCGGGACGAGCGGAGGGGGTGAGACGGCCGCACCCGCCGGAGCCCACGGCGTCAACCACGACAAGACCTTCCGCCCCCGCCGCCAGGACCGTCCCGAGGACCTGCTGGAGACCGGTGCCGCCTATGCCATGGACGCGCACGGCTTCCGCACCCACCGGCACCGCTTCTTCGGCCGCACCGCCCTGGTGCGCACCGACCCCGCCCGGGTCCTGGAGATCGACGACCCGCACGACCTCGCCCGCGCCCGGGCCCTCGCACCGCTCCTGGACGCGCACCGGCCCGGCGCCCTGCCGACCGCCGCCGACATCGACGCGGTCGTCCTCGACTTCGACGGCACCCAGACCGACGACCGGGTGCTGATCGACGCCGACGGGCGGGAGCTGGTCGCCGTGCACCGCGGCGACGGTCTGGGCGTCGCCGCGCTGCGCCGCAGCGGACTGCGGCTGCTGATCCTCTCCACGGAGCAGAACCCGGTCGTCGCCGCCCGCGCCCGCAAGCTGCGCGTCCCCGTGCTGCACGGCGTCGACCGCAAGGACCTCGCACTCAAGCAGTGGTGCGAGGAGCAGGGCATCGCGCCGAAGCGCGTGCTCTACGTCGGCAACGACGTCAACGACCTGCCGTGCTTCGCCCTGGCCGGCTGGCCCGTGGCCGTCGCCAGTGCCCATGACGCGGTGCGCGGCGCCGCCCGCGCGGTCACCACCGCGCCCGGCGGTGCGGGCGCCGTCAGGGAGATCGCCGGCTGGCTCCTCGGCCCGTCCCTCGACTCCCTGCCCGGCTGACCCCCTGGCCACAGATCCCCGGGTCACCCCCGAACCACGGCAACCCGGGTCACCCCGACCCCGAGCCATCCGAGCAACTTCAGTGAGGAAGTCCCACCCATGAGCAACTCCCGTATCCGCACCCTCGGTTCCCGCGAGGTCGGCCCGGGCCGGCCCGTCTACATCACCGGCGAGATCGGCATCAACCACAACGGCGACCTCGGCAACGCACTCCGGCTGATCGACGCCGCCGCCGACGCCGGCTGCGACGCGGTCAAGTTCCAGAAGCGCACCCCCGAGATCTGCACCCCACGCGACCAGTGGGACCTCGAACGCGACACCCCCTGGGGCCGGATGACCTACATCGACTACCGGCACCGGGTGGAGTTCGGCGAGGACGAGTACCGGCAGATCGACGCGTACTGCAGGCAGAAGGGGATCGCCTGGTTCGCCTCCCCGTGGGACATCGAGTCCGTCGCCTTCCTGGAGAAGTTCGACGTGCCCGCCCACAAGGTCGCCTCGGCCTCGCTCACCGACGACGAGCTGCTGCGCACCCTGCGCTCCACCGGCCGCACGATCATCCTGTCCACGGGCATGTCCACCCCGAAGCAGATCCGCCACGCCGTGGAGGTCCTCGGCAGCGACAACATCGTCCTCTGCCACGCCACGTCCACCTACCCGGCGAAGGCCGAGGAGCTGAACCTCCGCGTCATCGACACCCTGCGCCAGGAGTACCCGAACGTGCCGATCGGCTACTCCGGCCATGAGACCGGACTGCAGACCACCCTCGCCGCGGTCGCCCTCGGCGCGTGCTTCGTCGAGCGTCACATCACCCTCGACCGCGCCATGTGGGGCTCCGACCAGGCCGCCTCGGTCGAACCGCAGGGCCTGCAGCGGCTGGTCCGCGACATCCGCACCATCGAGGCCTCCCTCGGCGACGGCGTGAAGAAGGTCTACGAGTCGGAGCTCGCCCCGATGCGCAAACTGCGCCGCGTGCCCGGCGTGATCGCCGAGGCGGAGATCGCCGCCGCCGCGGGCGAGCCGCTGACCGTCTGAGCGGGCCGGTGATCCCCCGCGCCGGGAAGGCCGGCCCCCACACCCTCGCCTTCGTCGAGAGCCCGGTACAGCTGCTGAACGTGCTGGAGTGGGCGCACCTGCACGCCCCCGGCGCGGGGATCACCCTGGTGGTGCCGGCCCCCGTCGACCCGATGACCCGCGGCCAGCTGCGCCGCATGGCCGGACTGGCCCGCGAGGAGGGCCACACCGTCCGCTGGGAGGAGGCGCGCCGCGGCCCCACCGCCCCGCTGCGGACCGCGGGCGGCCTGGCCGGCCTGCTGCGCCGCGCCCACCGGGTCGTCCTCGGCGACCCGTTCTCCCGCTACGTCCAGCTGCTGCTGACCATCACGCGTGCCCGCGAGGTGGTGGTCGTCGACGACGGCACGGCCACCATGGAGTTCGTCGGCCAGCTCGCCCGCGGCGAGCGGCTGGTCCGCTGGCACCGCACGGGCGGCAGGGCCGGCCCCCGCGATCTCCTCCTCGCCCCCGTCTCCGCCGCCGCCCGGCGCCGCCTCACCCCGCACGGCGAGCGCCGCGTCGAGGTCTTCTCCTCCATGCCGGTGGCCGGCAGCCCGCCCGGCGTCACGGTCACCGCCAACGCCTTCGCCTGGACCCGCGCCCGCTTCGGCCCGCCCCGCATCACCGAGGGCACCGATCTGGTGGGGACCTCCCTGGTGGAGACCGGCGTGGTCGACGACGCCGCCTACCTGGAGGCCGTCCGCGCCCTGGCCGCCGCGCACGGCGCGACCCGCTACTTCGCCCACCGCAGGGAGAGCGCGGACAAGCTCCACCGGCTCGCCGTGCGGACCGGCCTGCAGATCGTCCGCCCGGAACTCCCGCTGGAGCTCATAGCCCGCCGGGGCCCGATCGGCTGCACCGTCCTCAGCTTCCCGTCCACGGTCGTCCACACCCTGCCCCTGGCGCTCGCCGGCACCGGCGTCCGCGTGGCGGTCTGCGACATCGACCCCGCCTGGCTCACCGGCCACGCCTCCCCCCGCGCCCACGGCTTCCTCACCACCGTGACCGCCACGGCCCGCGACGCCCACCGCCTGGCCGCGGCGGCCTGCCCGTGCCCTGGTCCTCATCGGGCCGGCGGGCCAGGAGCAGGGCGCGGGGGCGCTTCTCCTCGCCCTCCGGCTCCCGCATGACCTGCGCCGTGAGCTCCAGGCCGCCCTTGCGGAGGTGGCCGGTCACGGTCGCCGGGGTGCGCCAGTAGTAGTCGAGGGACACGGCGCGCCCGAAGCGTTCGTCCCTGTGCAGGGTGCCGTCCTCCTCGCCGGACTGGAAGGCGAGCAGCACCGGGGCGCCCGGCAGCAGCACCCGCCGGAACTCGGCGAACAGCGACGGCAGATGCGCGTCGGGCACATGGATCACCGAGTACAGCGCCACGATCCCGCCGAGCGTCGCGGACGGCAGGTCCAGGTCGGTCATCGACCCCACGTGGAAGCGCAGCCCGGGATGCGCCTCGCGGGCCAGCGCCACCATGCGGGGCGAGAGATCCACGCCGAACACCGGCAGCCCCGACCGGTGCAGCCGGGCGGTGACGTGACCGGACCCGCAGCCCAGGTCCGCGACCGGGGCGGGTGCGCCGTTCTCGCTGCGGCCCGCCAGTTCCGCGAAGGCGGCCAGCAGCGCGCGTTCCAGGGGCTGATCGCTCAGGCCGTCCGCGTAGCGGTCGGTGTACTCCGCGGCGAAGGCGTCGTACGCGGCGCGGGTGCGGTGCAGGAACTCCGGCTCGGGTGCGCGCATGGGCCCGAACCTAGCCAGCACACCCGGCCGGTGTCCGCCAGTTGAACCGGTCGGCGTGGAAGGCGCCAGGCGTGGTAACCGTGTGGTGAACGGGCGCGCGCCGCCGCCGAGGCGGAAGATGTGAGGGAAGTCACTCTCGGCAGGTCGGGCGGCCGGCCCGACGCGGGCCCAACGGCCCGCACCTCAATGAAAAGAGCGAGAAGCTTACCCATCTTGATGGGCAGCCATGCGTAGGGCGGCAAGATTTTCTTCCCCTAAGGGGTTGAATTTTCTTGATCAGGGGTCGGCCGGCGGCCTCCGCGCCCTACTCTTCAAAGGGTGAAGCCACTGATGTCACTGGAGTCCGAGATCGATCTCCCCGGGGGAGCGGTGCTTCCCGGTGCGCTCCCCGAGGCCCTGCGGGCCGAACTCGTGGCGTTCCGGCGCGATCTGCACATGCACCCCGAGCTCGGCAACCAGGAGTTCCGCACCACCGCCGCGATCAAGGAACGGCTCGTACGCGCCGGACTCGAGCCGCGCGTCCTCTCCGGCGGAACCGGACTCGTCTGTGACATCGGCGTACCGCAGGACCGGACCGCCGGCCCGGCGATGCTCGCCATGCGCGCCGACATCGACGGTCTGCCCATTCCCGACATGAAGGCCGACTGCCCGTACCGGTCCGTCGTGCCCGACCGCGCGCACGCCTGCGGTCACGACGTGCACACCACGGTCGTCCTCGGCGCCGGCCTCGTCCTGGCCGAACTGCACCGCCAGGGCCTGCTGCCCCGCCCGGTGCGGCTGATCTTCCAGCCCGCCGAGGAGGTGCTGCCCGGCGGCGCCGCCGACACCATCGAGGACGGCGTGCTCACCGGTGTCGGCCGGATCATCGCCGTGCACTGCGACCCGCGCGTCGACGCCGGCAGGATCGGGCTGCGCGAAGGCGCCATCACCTCGGCCTGCGACCGGCTGGAGATCGCCCTCGACGGGCCCGGCGGCCACACCGCCCGCCCGCACCTGACCACCGACCTGGTCACCGCCGCGGCCCGGGTCGTCACCGACGTCCCCGCGCTGGTCGCCCGGCGGGTCGACAGCCGCAGCGGACTCGCCGTCACCTGGGGCCGGATCGAGTCCGGCCACGCCCCCAATGTCGTCCCGCAGCACGCGGAGCTCTCCGGCACGGTGCGCTGCCTCGACCTCGACACCTGGCGCCAGGCGCCGGACATCGTGGTCGCCGCCATCGACGAGGTGGCCAACCTGCACCGGGCCAAGTCCGAGATCAACTACGTGCGGGGCGTGCCGCCGGTCGTCAACGAGCCCGGCGTCACCGAGCTGCTGCGCGACGCGATGATCGCCCGGCGGGGCGTGGAGTCGGTGGAGGGCACCGAGCAGAGCCTCGGCGGCGAGGACTTCTCCTGGTACCTGGAGCACGTTCCGGGCGCGATGGCGCGGCTCGGGGTGCGGACGCCGGGGGAGCGGATCGTCCGGGACCTGCACCAGGGCGACTTCGACGTGGACGAGCATGCGATCACCGTCGGGGTGGAGCTGTTCACGGCGGCGGCGCTGCTGGACGCGTTGCGCTGAATCGCGTCGGGTCTCGTCCCGGTTGTTCCGTTCCCGGTTGTTCTCTCGTCCCGGTCGTTCCGGGGCCGTCGCTCCAGCCTCGATGACCCCGTCTGCCCCTCTCCGCTTGCGGGCGCGGCGAGGGAGGGGCAGCGTGGTGCCTGCCGCACAGGTACATGCGCTCAGCACCGATGCACCGGCCATCGGCACGAATGGATAACGGCCCCGCGGTACCCCGTTCCCAGGAGTGTCTACGCGCGTTAATGTGCGCCGAACCGAGCACCCGCTGCGGGGCTTTGGAGAATGGGGAACTTCAGATGCGTCGGATATCCAAACTGACCCGCGTCGCGGTGGGGGTCGCGTCGCTCGCACTCGCCGCCACTGCCTGCGGCGGCACCAGTTCTGACAACGGAGACAGCGGCGGGTCCTCCAAGCAGGACCGCGGGCTCGCCATCGCGTACGACATCGGCGGCAAGGGTGACCAGTCCTTCAACGACGCCGCCTTCTCCGGCCTGCAGAAGGCGAAGAAGGAGTTCGGCTACAAGACCGCCGACGTCGAGCCGACCGAGGGCGAGACCGATGCGGACAAGGAGCAGCGGCTGGCGTCCCTCGCCCGGCAGGGCTACAACCCGGTCATCGGCGTCGGATTCGCCTACGGGCCGGCGATGAAGGCGGTGGCCTCCAAGTACCCGGACACCACCTTCGGCATCGTCGACTCCGTGGTCGAGGGCGACAATGTCGCTTCGCTGGTCTTCGCGGAGGAGCAGGCGTCCTACCTGGCCGGCGTGGCGGCGGCCAAGGCGACCAAGACGAAGACGGTCGGCTTCGTGGGCGGTGTGGACATTCCGCTGATCCACAAGTTCGAGGCCGGTTACAAGCAGGGTGTGCAGGACACCGACCCCAAGGTCAAGGTGATCTCGCAGTACCTGACGCAGACCGCCGAGGAGGGTGGCTTCTCCAGCCCCGACAAGGGCAAGGCGGCGGCCGAGGGTCAGATCGAGAAGAACGCCGACGTCATCTACCAGGCGGCGGGTCTCTCCGGTCAGGGTGTCATCGAGGCGGCGGCCAAGGCGAAGGTCTGGGCGATCGGTGTCGACTCGGACCAGTACAAGCAGGAGGCGCTGGCCAACTACAAGGACTTCATCCTCACGTCCGCGCTGAAGGACGTCGGTGGTGCGGTCTACGCGCTGGCCAAGTCGGTGCATGACGACAAGCCGCTGACCGGGACGCAGGTGTTCGACCTGAAGGTCGACGGTGTGGGCCTGTCCGAGAGCAACCCGAAGATGAACGAGGTCGAGGGTCTGCAGGAGGCGGTCGCCGAGGCCAAGGAAGGCATCATCGACGGCTCCATCAAGGTCAAGACGGAGTAACTGACTCCTTCCCCTCTCTCGTCCACCTCCCAGCGGGCGGCGACCCTCCGGTCGCCGCCCGCTGCGTCTGCGGCTGCGGCATGGGTGCGGTGCGCTTCGTTCCGCCTGCGGGTGGGTGGGGGTGCACGTTTGATGACCCGGCTGCGGCCCGGTGGGGTGCGCGTCTCGGCTGGGCCTGCGGCTCGGTGAGGTCCGCGTTCGGTTGTGCTTGCGGGTGGGTGGGGGGCGCTTCGTTCTCGCCTGTGGGTGGGTGGGGGTGGGCGAGGAGATGGCTGCGGCTGCGGCTCCGGTGGGGGTGCGTGTAGCGCCTGCGGGGGTGGGTGCGTCGGGGCCGGGGTGGTGGTGTGTGTCCTCGGTCTGGCGCGGAATCGGTCGCTTCAAGGGTTCTGCGGACGCGCCGGCCGCTGCGGGCGGACACCACCACCCCGTCACCTCCCCGCCGCGCGCGACTGCGGCACGCCCAAGACCGACGGGCTGCGCGCCGTGCGCGGGTGCGGGCAGTCGTGCCGCTGGGGTGATGAGGGGTCCCCGTCCCTGCGAGGGAGCTGGCGCAAACTCACCAGTGCCCGAGACAGGCGTGGGGGCCGGAGAATTGCGACTGAACGTAACCGGCCGGCTGCCCTGAGCCCCCTTCAGCACGGGCGGATAACAAGGTGGACAGAAGGGGTTTTCAGGCAGGTCTACGCGCGTTACTCTGCGGCGAAGCCAGCGCCGAAGCTGAAAACGTCCCGGCGCTTTGTACGACTAGGAGCACCACACATGCGCCGGATTTCCCGGATCACGGTCGCAGGCGCAGCGACCGCCTCCCTGGCCCTCGCCCTCACCGCCTGCGGCGGCACCTCCACGTCGGCCAACGCCGAGAGCAAGGAGGACAAGGGCCTCGCCATCGCCTACGACGTCGGCGGCAAGGGCGACCAGTCCTTCAACGACGCCGCCTACGCCGGTCTGGAGAAGGCGAAGAAGGAGTTCGGCTACAAGACCGCCGACGTGGAGCCCACCGAGGGCGAGACGGACGCGGACAAGGAGCAGCGCCTCGTCTCCCTGGCCAAGCAGGGCTACAACCCGGTGATCGGTGTCGGCTACGCCTACGCCTCCGCCGTCAAGGGCGCCGCCGAGAAGTTCCCGGACACCACCTTCGGCATCGTCGACGACGCCACCATCGAGGCGGACAACGTCGCCGACCTGGTGTTCTCCGAGGAGCAGGCCTCGTACCTCGCCGGCGTCGCCGCCGCCAAGGCCACCAAGACCAAGACCGTCGGCTTCATCGGCGGCGTGGACATCCCGCTGATCCACAAGTTCCAGGCCGGGTTCGAGCAGGGCGTCAAGGACACCGACCCCAAGGTCAAGGTGATCTCGCAGTACCTGACGCAGACCGCGGAGGAGGGCGGCTTCTCCAGCCCGGACAAGGGCAAGGCCGCCGCCGGGGGCCAGATCGAGAAGAAGGCCGACGTGGTGTACGCCGCGGCCGGTCTGTCCGGTCAGGGCGTCATCGAGGCCGCCGCCGCCAACAAGGTGTGGGCGATCGGTGTGGACTCCGACCAGTACAAGCAGGAGGCCCTGGCCAAGTACAAGGACTCCATCCTGACCTCGGCGATGAAGGATGTCGCCAAGGCGGTGTACAACCTGGCGAAGTCGGTCGAGGAGGGCAAGCCCGAGACCGGTATCGTCAGGGGCGATCTGAAGACGGGTGAGGTGAGCCTGTCGAACTCCAACCCGAAGTTCGCGGAGAACGCCGAGATCCAGGAAGCCATCGCGAACGCGAAGGAGAAGATCGTCAACGGCGAGATCAAGGTCAAGTCGAGCTGAGCCAGCAAGACCCCCGCGGGGTCGCGCGCGCTCGGCGGGGTGCGGGAGGTCGGACTCCCGCACCCCGCCGAAGCAGTGCGCCACCCCTCCGTATGCCGTAGGGGCGCTACGCGTGTAGACGACCCCCGTCCCCATGGAGAGTGCGCCATCAACGCGTCCAGCAGCCCTCCGGCCGGATCGGCGGCGGGCGGTCAGGTGACCGCCGTCGAGCTTGCCGGGATCACGAAGCGTTTCCCCGGCGTCGTGGCCAACCACGACATCCACCTCACCGTCCGCAAGGGCACCGTTCACGCCCTCGTCGGCGAGAACGGCGCCGGCAAGTCGACGCTGATGAAGATCCTCTACGGCATGCAGAAGCCGGACGAGGGCACCATCGCCGTCGACGGCGAGAAGGTCCACTTCAACTCGCCCGCCGACGCCATCGCCCGCGGCATCGGCATGGTCCACCAGCACTTCATGCTGGCCGACAACCTCACCGTCCTGGAGAACGTCGTCCTCGGCAGCGAGAAGCTGTACGGCATCGGCGCCCGGGCCCGCCGCAAGATCAAGGAGATCTCCGAGCGCTACGGCCTCGACGTCCGCCCCGACGCCCTCGTCGAGGAACTCGGCGTCGCCGCCCGCCAGCGCGTGGAGATCCTCAAGGTCCTCTACCGCGGCGCCCGCACCCTGATCCTGGACGAGCCGACCGCCGTGCTCGTCCCGCAGGAGGTCGACGCCCTCTTCGAGAACCTGCGCGAGCTGAAGTCCGAGGGCCTGTCGGTCATCTTCATCTCCCACAAGCTCGGTGAGGTGCTCTCCGTCGCCGACGAGATCACCGTCATCCGGCGCGGCACCACGGTCGGCACGGCCGTCCCCGCCGAGACCACGCCCCGCCAGCTCGCCGAGATGATGGTCGGCAGCGAGCTGCCCACCCCCGAGACCGCCGAGTCCACGGTCACCGACCGGCCGGTCATCGAGGTGGACAAGCTGCGTCTCGCCGCACCCGGCGGCAAGGCGCTGCTCGACGACATCAGCTTCACCATCCACGAAGGCGAGGTCCTGGGCATCGCCGGTGTCGAGGGCAACGGCCAGACCGAGCTGGTCGACGCCCTCATCGGGCTGCGCCCCGCGGACTCCGGAGTGATCCGGCTGGCCGGCGAGGAGATCACCGCCTGGCCCACCCGCAAGCGCCGCGAGCAGGGCATCGGCTACATCCCCGAGGACCGCCACCGCCACGGCCTGCTCCTCGAGGCCCCCCTCTGGGAGAACCGCATCCTCGGCCATGTCACCGAGAAGCCCAACGCCAAGGGCTTCTGGCTGGACCCGAAGGCGGCCCAGGAGGACACCCGCCGCATCGTCGCCACCTACGACGTGCGCACCCCCGGCATCGACGTCACCGCCGCCTCCCTGTCCGGCGGCAACCAGCAGAAGCTGATCGTCGGCCGCGAGATGAGCCACAAGCCGCGCTTCCTGATCGCCGCCCACCCCACCCGTGGTGTGGACGTCGGCGCGCAGGCCGCGATCTGGGACCACATCCGTGAGGCGCGCCGCGAGGGCCTCGCCGTCCTGCTGATCTCCGCGGACCTGGACGAGCTGATCGGCCTGTCCGACACCCTGCGCGTGATCTATGACGGCAAGCTGGTCGCGGACGCCGACCCGTCCACCATCACCCCGGAGGAGCTCGGCTCCGCCATGACCGGCGCCGCCTCCGGCCACCTCGAGCACGACGAGACCCCCGAGACCACGGCCGAGGTGTCCAAGGCCCCCGAGTCTCCGGAAGACGAGGCCCGCTGATGAAGAAGTTCGACAAGGAGCGCGTGCTCCTCGCGGTGGCCGGACCGGTCATCGCGCTCGCCGTGGCCTTCGTGCTGAGCGCGATCGTGCTGGTCGCCTCCGGCAAGAACCCCGTCGAGCCGTTCGCCCTGATGTTCGAGCAGGCGACGTTCTCCGATGTCCAGGTCCTGATCATCAACCAGGCCTCGATGTACTACATCGCCGCGCTCGCGGTGGCCATCGGCTTCCGGATGAACCTGTTCAACATCGGCGTCGACGGCCAGTACCAGCTCGGCGCCATGCTGGCCGCCATCGTCGGCGCGCACATGAACCTCCCGGCCGTGCTGCAGATCCCGCTGCTGCTGCTCACCGCGGTCCTCACCGGCGCCTTCTGGTCCGGCGTCGCCGGCGTGCTGAAGGTGACCCGCGGCGTGAGCGAGGTCGTCGCCACGATCATGCTCAACGCGATCGCGACCTCCGTCATCGGCTACCTGTGGCTGCCCACCGTCTTCGGCGTCAAGGTCGGCAACAACAACACCACCGGCGAGATGCACGAGTCCGGCTGGGTCCCCGGCATCGACATGGGCGCCGCCGGCGAGATCTACGGCCTGGTGATCCTGGCCGTGCTGCTCGGCATCGGCTACTGGGTCGTGCTCAACCGCACCCGCTTCGGCTTCGACCTGCGCGCCTCCGGCGCCTCCGAGACCGCCGCCGCGGCCAGTGGCGTCGATCCCAAGCGCATGGTGCTCACCGCCATGCTGCTCTCCGGCGCCGTCGCGGGACTCGCCGGCCTGCCGATCCTGCTCGGCGGCTCGCACACCTACAACCTCAGCTTCCCCACCGGCATCGGCTTCCTGGGCATCGGCATCGCCCTGCTCGGCCGCAACAGCCCGGTCGGCATCGCCTTCGCCGCGCTGCTGTGGGCCTGGCTCGACAAGGCCTCGCCCGAGCTGGACTTCCACGGCTACGACAAGGAGATCGCGGTCATCATGCAGGGCCTGATCGTCCTCTCGGTCGTCGTCTCCTACGAGGCCGTCCGTGAGTGGGGCCTGCGCCGCCAGCAGCGCCGGGTCGGCGCGGAGCTCGCCGCGGGCCACTTCATCGGCGCCGAGAACAACGTCAAGAAGGAGGTGGCTGGCCGATGACCGCTCCGACCTCCGCCGTCGACGTCAACCAGCCCACGCTGCAGCCCGCGGCGCCGACCGGCCGCCGCCTGTCGCTGCCGGTGCTGATGCTGGTCATCGCCGGAGCCCTGGCGCTGGCCTCGATCGTCCGGCTCATCACGGGCGCCAACGGCATCACCAACGTCAGCCAGATGTCCACCGCGCTGGAGCTCGCCGTCCCGATCGGCCTGGCCGGCCTCGGCGGTCTGTGGGCCGAGCGCTCCGGCGTCATCAACATCGGCCTCGAGGGCATGATGATCCTCGGCACCTGGTTCGGTGCCTGGGCCGGCTTCCAGTGGGGCCCGTGGACCGGTGTGCTCGTCGGCCTCGCCGGCGGCGCCATCGGCGGCCTGCTGCACGCCATCGTCACCGTCACCTTCAAGGTCAACCACATCGTCTCCGGTGTGGCGATCAACATCCTCGCCCTCGGCGCCACCCGCTACCTCGCCCCGCTCGCCTTCGTCGGGCACAAGGGCGGCTCCGCCAAGCAGTCCCCGGCGGTCGAGTCCCTCGGCGAGTTCACCGTGCCCGGACTCTCCGACTGGCTGCGGGACCTCAACGCCCAGGGCTGGTTCTTCATCTCCGACATCGCCGGTCTGCTCGGCGGCCTGGTCACCAACGTCTCCTGGCTGACCCTGATCGCCGTCGCGCTGGTCCCCGCCACCTGGTGGGTGCTGTGGCGCACCGCCTTCGGCCTGCGGCTGCGCTCCTGCGGCGAGAACCCGATCGCCGCCGAGTCCCTCGGCGTCAACGTCTACAAGTACAAGTACATCGCGGTCGTCATCTCCGGCGCCCTGGCCGGCCTCGGCGGCGTGTTCCTGTCCATCGTGGCCAACCCCTTCTACCTGGAGGGGCAGGTCAGCGGCCGCGGCTTCATCGGCCTCGCCGCGATGATCTTCGGCAACTGGATGCCGGGCGGCCTCGCCATCGGCGCGGGACTGTTCGGCTACACCGACAGCCTCAACCTGCGCGGCGGCTCCGCCAACGTGCACGCCCTGCTGCTGCTCGGTGCGCTGCTGCTGGTCATCGGCGCCATCTGGCTGGCGGTCCGCAAGAAGTACACCGGCGCGGGCATCACCCTCGTCGTCGGCGCGCTGATGTTCACCTGGTACTCCGTCACCAACGAGGTGCCCAACCAGGTCGTCGCCGCCACCCCGTACGTCGTCACCCTCGTCGTCCTGGCCCTGTCCGCGCAGCGGCTGCGGATGCCGAAGGCGAACGGGCTGCCCTACCGGAAGGGGCAGGGCAAGTGACCGGCCCCCGGGCCGTCGACGACATCGACTGGGAGGCGCTGCGCGCCGTCGCCCGGGACGCCATGGCCCACGCCTACGCCCCCTACTCGGGCTACCCGGTCGGTGTCGCCGCCCTGGTCGACGACGGGCGCACCGTCTCCGGCTGCAACGTGGAGAACGCCTCCTACGGGCTCAGCCTGTGCGCCGAGTGCGGCCTGGTCTCCGAGCTGCAGCGCACCGGCGGCGGCCGGCTGACGCACTTCACCTGCGTCGACGGCGACGGCCAGATCCTCGTCCCGTGCGGCCGCTGCCGGCAGCTGCTCTACGAGTTCGGCGGCCCCGGACTGCTGCTCGAGACCCCCAAGGGCATCGTGTCCCTGGCGGAGATGCTGCCGCAGGCCTTCACCCCGAAGCACCTCGACAAGTAACCCCCCTCCGGCCCCTGGGACCCGTGTGGTTCCGGGGGCCGCCCCCTTCGCACTCCCGGAAGGAACGCCAGCCATGGCCATGGACGCCATCTCCGTCATCCGCACCAAGCGGGACCGCGGTGAACTCAGCGACGAGCAGATCGACTGGGTCATCGACGCGTACACCCGCGGGGAGGTGGCCGACGAGCAGATGTCGGCCCTCGCCATGGCCATCCTGCTCAACGGGATGAACCGCCGGGAGATCGCCCGCTGGACCGCCGCGATGATCGCCAGCGGCGAGCGCATGGACTTCTCCTCCCTGTCCCGGCCCACCGCCGACAAGCACAGCACCGGAGGGGTCGGTGACAAGATCACCCTCCCGCTCGCCCCGCTGGTCGCCGCCTGCGGCGCCGCCGTCCCCCAGCTCTCCGGCCGCGGCCTCGGCCACACCGGAGGCACGCTCGACAAGCTGGAGTCCATCCCCGGCTGGCGCGCACTGCTCTCCAACGAGGAGATGCTGCGCGTCCTCGACGAGGTCGGCGCCGTCATCTGCGCCGCCGGCGACGGCCTGGCCCCCGCCGACAAGAAGCTCTACGCCCTCCGCGACGTCACCGGCACCGTGGAGGCGATCCCGCTGATCGCCTCCTCCATCATGTCCAAGAAGATCGCCGAGGGCACCGGCTCGCTGGTCCTGGACGTCAAGGTCGGCAGCGGCGCCTTCATGAAGACCCTCGAGGACGCTCGCGAACTGGCCTCCACCATGGTCGGTCTGGGCACCGACCACGGCGTCAGGACCGTCGCCCTGCTCACCGACATGTCCACCCCCCTCGGCCTGACCGCGGGCAACGCCCTCGAGGTCCGCGAGTCCCTCGAGGTCCTGGCCGGCGGCGGGCCCAAGGACGTCGTCGACCTCACCCTCGCCCTGGCCCGCGAGATGCTCGACGCGGCCGGCCTGACGGACGCCGACCCGGCCAAGGCCCTCGCCGACGGCTCCGCCATGGACGTCTGGCGCCGCATGATCTCCGCCCAGGGCGGCGACCCCGACGCCCCTCTGCCCACCTCCCGCGAGCAGCACGTCGTCAAGGCGCCCGCCTCCGGCACCCTCACCCGCCTCGACGCCTACGACGTCGGTGTCGCCGCCTGGCGCCTCGGCGCGGGCCGCGCCCGCAAGGAGGACCCGGTCCAGGCCGCCGCCGGCATCGAACTCCACGCCAAGCCCGGCGACCAGGTCACCGAGGGCCAGCCTCTCCTCACCCTCCACACCGACACCCCCGACCGCTTCCCCTATGCCCTCCAGGCCCTCGAGGGCTCCTACGACATCACCGCCGATGCGGCCGCCTTCTCCCCGTCCCCGGTGGTACTGGAACGGATCGCCTGAGCGGGGCTCGCCCGCATCTCCCCGATCTCCGGGATCCCCGCGATCCCGGAGATCGTCTTCATTTAGCGAAGCAATTTCTGCACGGGTCTCCCCTGAATCGCCCAACTGCATCAAACTAGTGAACACTTGACGGTCCAACAGTTGAGTGCACGAGGAGGGTGAGACCATGACCGCGAGGCAGGCTTGGGCGGTTGGCGGCTCGGTCATACTGGCGGGAGCGGTGAACGTGGCCACCGGAATGCTGACGGAGAACTGATCCGTCGCCTGGGGCGCCGGAGCGGCGGTGCTCCTGCTGCTCTCCGCGGCCGTCGCCGTCTGGCGAGCGCGCACGGAGGGAGCACCAGCTCGGCTGAGTTCACCACCTGAACGCAGCCAGGAAGTCCCGCGTGGGAAGAGCGGCGGCTCCGTGCGGCTGTCCCTCACCATCGAGCGAAAGAACTAGGCGCGTCGGCAGGGTGAGAGCCCGAGTCGTGAGCGACGGAACACCGGTGTCGTGCACCCGGCCCTGTCTCTCAGGGCCGGGTGGCGGCGGGGGAGCGGGAGCTGTGGCGCCCTCCCCGGGCAGCCGGATCGCGGGCCCTACCCCCAGGCCTCCCGGCACAGACCCACGGCCTCGGTCGACGCCACGCCGTCCGCCCGGCGGCACAACTCGCGCATCTCCTCGGGCCGGGCGTCCGGCCGAGGCCGCCCCCGGGGCGGCACCTCGGACCCGGACCGCCGTTCCTTCGGCCGGCGCCGCTCGGGCCGTGCGGAAGCGGGTGGACGCGGACGGGCCGTGGTCCGTTCCTGCGGCACTGCGGTCCGGGGCCGCTGGACAGCCGACGGAGTGTCAGGCCGGGCCGTACGACCGCTCTCGGGCGCGGGCCGCTGCGGGCCGGGCGCGGTTCGGACCAGTGCGGAGCGCGGCGGGGGAGGGGCAGCCTGCCGGGTGGGTGACGGGGACGCCGCCGGTTCCGGAGCGGCCGAGCCGTGCCGGTCGTGCGGGTGGCGGTCGGAGGAGGCCGGCACCGTGGCGCAGCCCGTCGTGGTCAGCAGGGCGAGGAGCAGCGGCAGGAACGTCGGCGGGCGATGGGGCACCTGCCCACTGTGCGGGACGGACGGGCTCCGGCGGGCGGACATCGCCCTGCCGATCACCTCAAGGAGGTACGCGTCGCGGGAGGCTGCCGATCTCACCTGACCGACCGCCCGTCGCTGCGGGGCCGCAGCTCATCCGAGGAGCGCCGCCACCACGACCAGTACCGGGACGGAGAGTGCCGTGGAGATGAGGATGGCGTCCCGGGCCAGGCGTTCGCCCACGCCGTAGGTGGCGGCGTAGGTGTAGAGGTTCTGGGCGGCCGGGAGGGCCGAGGTGACCACCACGTCGAGGAGTGGGGGGCCGGTGAGTCCGAAGAGGCCCGCCGCCAGGGCCCAGGCGGCGAGCGGCTGGCCGGCCGACTTCAGGGCAACGGCGAGCAGGACCGTGCCGCGTTCGCCGTCGCGGAGCGGCAGGGTGCTGCCGCGCAGGGAGATGCCGAAGGCGAGAAGGACGGCGGGGACGGCCATGTTGCCGATCAGGGTGACGGGGTCCATGACCGGGCCGGGGACGGTGATCCCGGAGGCCGACGCCGCGACACCGGCCAGGGAGCCCAGGGCGATGGGGTTGCGCAGGGGGGTGAGCAGGCGTCGCCAGAGAGGGAGTTTCCCGCCCGTGGTCGACAGATCGAGGATCGTCAGGGCTACGGGGGTGACGCCGATGAGCTGGAAGAGGAGCACCGGGGCGACGAGGGAGGCGTCGCCGAGGACGTACACCGCGATCGGAATGCCGAGGTTCCCGGCGTTGACGTAGCCGGCGCACAGGGCGCCGATGGTGGTGCGGGCCACTCCCCAGCGGCGTACGACACCGACCGCGATGAAGATGCCGGCCACCGCGGCTGTGCTCAGGGCGGTGACCAGGAGGCGTTCGGAGAAGACGACGGACAGGTCCGCCCGCGCGAGGGTGGTGAACAGCAGAGCCGGTGAGGCCACGTGGAAGGCCAGCTTGGTCAGCACCGCGCTGCCCTGGGTGCCCAGGAACCCCCGCCGTCCGATGACATAGCCGACGCCGATGACGACCGCGATCACCGCGAACCCGCTCAGCACCCCCTGCACGCCGGCCCCTCGGACGGGAAGGACGGGAACGATCTATGGCACATACAGCCAACCCTCGGCGCAGGCCCGCCCCGGGGTCAATGTGACCGCTCGCACCCGCGGTGAGCCACGGGCCCCGCACCCGCGGTGAGTCACGGGCCCCCGCACCCGCGGTGAGTTACGGCTCCCGCACGCGCGGTGAGTTACGGCTCCCGCGCCCCCGATGAGTTACGGCTTCCCGCCCGGTCTACCGATCGTGGACGCCAAGACACCGCCTGTGCTCGTGCTGCGCGGCCCCCTCCTCGCCCGGGGCGAGGTGCGGGGGCCGTGCGAGGCGGTGCGGGCCCTGCTGGACGGCCCCGGCACGGTGGTGGTGTGCGACGTCGGCGGCCTGGGGCCACCCGGTCTCGCCGCCGTGAACCTCCTCGCCCGGCTCCAGCTGACCGCACGCCGGGCGGGCGGGCGGATACGGCTGCGTGATCCGGACCCGGCCCTATGCTCCTTGCTCGACCTGGTCGGTCTCCGCTTCGAGGTGGAGCGGCAGCCCGAACAGCGGGAACCAGCGCTTGGTGTCGAGGAAGCAGTGGAACCCGGTGATCCGGCCGTCTGAGATCTCCAGCGCCTGCACGGCCCACGGGGTGAAGCCCCCGCTCTCCGGGTCGGGCTTGTACTGGGCGAACCCGGGCAGCCCGTTGACCTGCACGGGCACCAGCTTCGAGCCGGCGCACGGCGCGCCCAGCGTCGTCATGAAGCCGGTGATGTCCTCCGGGCCGGTCAGCCACAGGTCGAACGGCGGCATCGTCATGATGGCGTCCTCGTGCAGCAGCTGCGTCAGCGCCGACATGTCGTACCCCTCGAACGCGGCGACATAGCGCTCCAGCAGCTTCTGCTGCTCCTCGTCCAGCGGGTCGGAGACCGCTGCCTCCTCGCCCGGCTGCCGCCGCTCGGCGAGGGTGGCCCGGGCCCGCTGCAGCGCGCTGTTGACCGAGGCGACGGAGGTGCCGAGCAGCTCGGCGACCTCGCTCGCCTTCCAGGCCAGCACCTCGCGCAGGATCAGCACCGCGCGCTGCTTGGGCGGCAGCTGCTGCAGCGCGGCCATGAAGGCGAGCCGCACGGACTCCTTGGCGACGGCCGCCTCCGCCGGGTCCTCGGTGGTGGGCAGCACTCTCGAGTCCGGCATGGGCTCCAGCCAGGTGTTGTCCGGGCGCGGCGACAGGGCGGCCTGCGCCAGCGGCGTGGACTCGGTCAGGTCCATCGGGCGGGCGCGTCTGTTGCCGGCCGTCAGCATGTCCAGGCAGACGTTGGTCGCGATCCGGTACAGCCAGGACCGCAGGCTGGAACGCCCTTCGAACTTGTCGTAGCTGCGCCAGGCGCGGACCATCGTGTCCTGCACCGCGTCCTCCGCCTCGAAGGAGGAGCCGAGCATCCGGTAGCAGTACCCGGTCAGCTCGACGCGGTACGCCTCCAGCTTGTCGTCCAGGTCGGTCGTCGCCGTGCCGTTCGTCATCGCCCACCCACCCCTGTGGCTTCCGTGGCGGCGCCTCTTCGCGCCCACACTCCGGAAGCTACAGCAGCCCACTGACAATGGCGCCCCGAGTCGGAAAAGCCGCCCGGGTACCCACTTCGGACTTGCGGGACGGCTCAGGTCCGGTTTCCCCGGCAGCCCGGGGCGCGTCCTGGACCGGCAGTCGTGACGGCCCGCGCACCGGGCCGCGGTGCGCCTTCGACCGGCAGCCGCGACCGGCCGGCTGCCGGGCCCCGGCCCCGCTCAGCAGCTCGCCGAGCGCACCCTCACCGGCGTACCGGACCGCATCGCCGCCAGCGACCCGATCACCGTGATCGCCACGACGCCCGCCACCGCCAGCAGGCCGACGCCGACCGTCCCGGCCCAGCCGCCCGCGTGGAAGGCCACCGCCCCCACCGTGCTGCCCGCGCTGGAGCCGACGTAGTACGCCGACTGGTACAGCGCCGCGGCCTGCGCCCGCCCCCGCGTCGCGGTCTTCCCGACCGCCGACGAGGCGACCGCGTGCCCCGCGAAGAAGCCCGCCGTGATCAGCACCAGGCCCAGCAGCACCGGCACCAGCGCGTCGGCCAGGGACAGCAGCAGACCCGCCGCCGTCGTACCCCCGGCCGCGTACAGCGCGCCCCGGCGGCCGAGGCGCCCCACCAGGCGGCCGGCCGCCGACGCGGAGACCGTGCCGACCAGGTAGACCAGGAAGACCGAGCCGACGATGCCCTGCGGCAGCGAGAACGGGGCCTCGGTCAGCCGGTACCCGATCACCGTGTAGACGCCGCCGAACACCGTCATGAACAGCGCACCGATCGCGTACAGCCGGCGCAGCAGCGGATCGGCGAGGTGGCCGCGCACGGTACGCGCCAGGACACCCGGGCGCAGCGAACCGGCACGGAAGTGCCGGGGTGCCGGCAGCAGCAGCCGGAAGGCCACCGCGCAGCCCACCGCGATCACCCCGATCAGTGCGACGGCGACCCGCCAGCCCCATTCCTGGGCGGCCCAGCCGGTGATGACCCGGCCGCTCATGCCGCCGACGCTGTTCCCGGCCACGAACAGACCGATCGCGGTGACCAGCGCCTTCGGCCGGACCTCCTCCGCGAGGTACGCGGTCGCCGAGGCGGGCAGTCCGGCCAGCGCCGCACCCTGCACGGCCCGCAGGGCGACCAGCCACCCCAGCGACGGCGCGAACGGGACCAGCAGCCCCACCGTCACCGCGACCGCCAGCGACGCCGTCATGACCGTGCGCCGCCCGAACCGCTCCGACAGCGCGCTCATCGGCAGCACGAACACCGCGAGCCCGCCCGTGGCCGCCGCCACCGTCCAGCTCGCGTCGCTCGCGCTGACCTGGAAGTCGCCGGAGATCAGCGGCAGCAGCGCCTGCGTGGAGTACAGCAGGGCGAACGTGGCCACACCCGCGAGGAAGAGAGCGAAGCTCATCCGCCGGTAGCCCGGTCCACCAGGAGCCATACGCGCGTCCACAGCAGAGGAGGAGGCGGAGGAAGAAACAGGAGCCGGAGAGGCGGCAGGAGCAGGAGAGGCGGCGGAGGGAACGGAGCCGGCGCCCGCGGTGGCGGACGCCCCGGTACTGGCGGGAGTCATGCCTCGACGGTATGTACGCCCGGACTCATCCGTCCAATGCATGGATTCGCCATAATTGTTCCCATGGTGCATCAGCAGAGTTCAGGGACCCGCCTGTCACAGTCCGGTGACACAGAAGACATTCCCGAGCGGGAGATGTCGCTGCTCCTGGCCCCCCGCCTCGCCCACTTCGCCGGTGTCGCCCGCACCGAGCACGTGACCCGCGCCGCCCAGCAGATGCAGGTGCCGCAGTCGACGCTGTCGCGGGCCATGGCCCGCCTCGAACAGGACCTCGGCGTCGATCTGTTCGCCCGCCACGGACGCACCGTCTCCCTCACCCCGGCGGGCCGCACCTTCCTCACCTCGGTCGAGCGGGCGCTCGCCGAGATCGAACGCGCCGTGGAGGAGGTGCGCGCGGACGCCGACCCGGCCACCGGCAAGGTCGCCTTCGGCTTTCTGCACACCATGGGCGCCGAGACCGTCCCCGGCCTGCTGCAGGCCTTCCGCGCCGGCCACCCGCGCGTCCGCTTCAGCCTGGTCCAGAACTACGGCGAGGCCATGCTGGAGCGGCTGCGGGCCGGCGAACTCGACCTGTGCCTGACCTCGCCGGTGCCCGACGCCCCCGACCTCGTCGCCCGGCGCCTGGACGAGCAGAAGCTGCGCCTGGTCGTCCCCGCGGACCACCGGCTCGCCTCCCGCCGCCGCATCCGCCTGGCCGAGGCGGCCGACGAAACCTTCGTCACCCTGGAGCCCGGCTACGGTCTGCGGCGGATCACGGACAACCTGTGCGCCGAGGCGGGTTTCCGGCCGAAGGTCGCCTTCGAGGGCGAGGAGGCGGAGACCCTGCGGGGCCTGGTGGCGGCGGGCCTGGGCGTGGCGCTGCTGCCGCCGCCGACCGTGCCCCGGCCGGGGGTGGTGGAGCTGACGGTCACCGCGCCGCGGGCGGTGCGCGAGATCGGCGTCGCCTGGCTGGCCGGGCACCCGGACACGCCCCCGGTGGCCGCCTTCAAGAAGTTCCTGCTCTCCCGCCGCGGCAACCTGCTGCCGACGTGAGGCCCGCGCCGCCTGCGAAGGGAGCAACACGTGCCGCTACCGCCACCGCCCGAATCCGGAGGCCAGCGGCATCCGCAGACCCAGCGGCGGCGGTGCCGCCAGCGCGTCCCGCACCGGGCGCGCGAAGTTCCTGCCGAAGAGCACACCCATCACGAAGTCCTCGGCGAGGGCGAGCACTTCGTCCCGGTACTGGTGCAACCCGTGGCCGTCGGCGTGGACTTCGAACCGGCACACGTCCCGGTTGGCCTTCTTCGCCCGCGCGGCGAGGCGGAAGGACAGCTCCGGGTCGGTGCGTGCGTCGTTGGTGCCGTGCACGATGAGCACCTGACGTCCCACCAGTTGCTTCACCGGTTCGGGTGAGTCCGCGCCCTCCTCACGGGGCAGCCAGGGGGCCAGCGCCACCACGGAGGTGACGGCCTCGTGCCCGCCCGCCCGCAGCGCGGCCCGGGCGCCCATCCCGGTCCCGGCCAGACACACCGGCACGTCCCCGTACCGGCGTACGACCTCGTCGGCGGCCCACTCCGCGTCGCTCGCCAGATGAGCCCACTCCCCGTTCCAGCCCCGGTAGCGGTAGTGGACGACATGGACCGCCAGCCCCTCCTCCCGCCCGGCGCGGCCCAGGCGGCGGCCGAGCGCACGGACGGAGGCGGCGGCCAGCAGCGGGGACGGTCTGCGGTGGGAGGTCTCCTCCCCGTCGGGGAGCAGCAGCACCACTCCGCTCACCGCTGTCGGCTCGGAGCCGAACGTCCTCCCCAGCCGGGCCCTGCGGACCGGCGACGCTTGCTGTGCCATGGCAGAACATTGTCAGAAGGGCGGGCGCACGCCACCCGTCCGTGCGGTCACCGTTGCGTATCGGCGACCACCGGGCAGCACCGGGCACCTGACCCGGGAATTCCCCCCGCCCGGCATCTACGCGCGTAGGACGACAAGGGGTTATGGTGCGGAAATGACGAGCCAGACCATTGCGAACACCCCGACACCGGACCAGATCCGCCGGGCGCCCAAGGTTCTGCTGCACGACCACCTCGACGGCGGCCTGCGCCCCGGCACCGTCGTGGACCTGGCCCGGGAGACCGGCTACTCCCAGCTCCCCGAGACCGACCCGGACAAGCTCGCCCTGTGGTTCCGGGAGGCCGCCGACTCCGGTTCCCTGGAGCGCTATCTGGAGACGTTCTCGCACACCGTCGGCGTGATGCAGACCCGCGAGGCGCTGGTCCGGGTCGCCGCCGAGTGCGCGGAGGACCTCGCCGAGGACGGCGTCGTCTACGCCGAGGTGCGCTACGCCCCCGAGCAGCACCTGGAAGGCGGCCTCACGCTCGAAGAAGTCGTCGAGGCGGTCAACGAGGGCTTCCGGCTGGGGGAGCGGCGCGCCAGGGAGAACGGGCACCGCATCCGGATCGGTGCCCTGCTGACCGCGATGCGGCACGCCGCCCGCGCCCTGGAGATCGCCGAACTCGCCAACCGCTACCGGGACCTGGGCGTCGTCGGCTTCGACATCGCGGGCGCCGAGGCCGGTTACCCGCCCACCCGGCACCTGGACGCCTTCGAGTATCTGAAGCGGGAGAACAACCACTTCACCATCCACGCCGGTGAGGCCTTCGGGCTGCCGTCCATCTGGCAGGCGCTGCAGTGGTGCGGCGCCGACCGGCTCGGCCACGGGGTGCGCATCATCGACGACATCACCGTCCGCGACGACGGCACCGTGCAGCTCGGCCGGCTCGCCTCCTACGTCCGCGACAAGCGCATCCCGCTGGAGATGTGCCCCAGCTCCAACCTCCAGACGGGGGCGGCCTCCTCCTACGCCGAGCACCCGATCGGGCTGCTGCGCCGGCTGCACTTCCGCACCACGGTGAACACCGACAACCGGCTGATGTCCCACACCAGCATGAGCCGGGAATTCGAGCAGCTGGTCGAGGCATTCGGCTACACGCTCGACGACATGCAGTGGTTCACCGTCAATGCGATGAAATCAGCGTTCATTCCTTTCGACGAACGACTGGCCATGATCAATGACGTGATCAAGCCGGGCTATGCGGAACTGAAATCCGAATGGCTGTTCCGGCAGACGCCCTCCACCAGCGGTTTTTCCGCCGAGAAGGGCTGAGCGGCAGGCGCTGTCGCACACCGGCCACGATGCGCGTTCACAATCCGTCCGCATTTCGATGTTTGCGGGCGGCGGCGGGGCGTGTTTACGGTCACAGCACCGCTCACATCCCCGTATCCCACTCGAGGACGCAATTTCATGAAGCAGTCTGCTGCCAAGACCCTCGGTGTCGCCGCTCTCGGTGCCGCCTTCGCCGCCGTCGGTGCGGGCACCGCCGCCGCTGCCCCGGCCGTCCCGGAGGCAGCTCCCGCCCTGGGCACCGCCGCCCAGACCCTCCCGGTGCAGAACGCCGGCGTGGTGCCGGCCGCCGCGCAGACCCTGGACGCGGGGCGGGACGTCGCCACCATGGGGCTGACGGCCGCGGAGCCGGCCGCGCAGGACGTCGTCACCAAGGACCCGACGGCCCCGGCCAAGGGACTGCTCGGCGGTCTGCCGCTGGACCAGCTGCCCACCAAGGGTCTCAACGTGAACGGCATCCCGCTCGGCGGCTGACCGCCCGCACGGCGAGCACAGCGATGGGGCGCCCCGCCACTCGGGGCGCCCCATCGGCGTTGTGCGACCCGCATGCGCGCGGTGCAGGTGTGCTCAGGGCACTCGGGGAGACGGCCGGCGGATCGGCGCCGCCGGACTCACCAGGCCGATCCGGCCCGGGCCTTGTCCTCCGAGGGGAACAGGATCCACAGCGCGATGTAGAGCAGGAACTGCGGGCCGGGCAGCAGGCACGACAGCAGGAAGATCACCCGCATCGTGGTCGCGGAGGTACCGAAGCGCCGGGCCAGCGCGGCGCAGACTCCGCCGATCATGCGGCCGTGGGTCGGGCGGGCGAGGCGAGACATTGCGGCTCCTTCGTGAGCGGTGCGAGGCCTCCCGTCCGGACGCCTCATCTGCCGTCCACGTTACGGAGACGAAGGGGGCAAAGCATCGCTCCACGGGGCGATCCCGACCCTGGGAATCGTCGGGGTCCTACCCTGAGCCGGCCCCTCCTGGGGGGCGGCCGTCCCGGCCAGGCGCACCGCCCGCCGGCGCAGCCAGGAACGGCCCGCCGGCACCACCGCGGCGTGCGCCAGGCCCGCGCCCAGCGTGTTCAGCAGCAGCGAGTCGATGTCGACGACCTGACCGGGCACCGCCGTCTGCAGCATCTCGATGCCCAGTGACAGCAGGGCGGCCGCGGCCATGGTGCGGATCAGGGAACCCAGGGGCGAGACCACCAGCCGGCCGCCCGCCATCGGCAGCAGCACGCCCAGCGGGGCCAGCAGTGCCAGCCCCTCACCGATGCGCCGGGCCCCCTCCACCCAGCCGAGCGCGAAGTCGGCCCTGATGCCGTCCAGGGGGCGCAGATTGGCGGGCATCACCCATGGGACGTCGAGGGGGCGCAGCGTGAACCAGGCGATGAACGCCAGATATGCGGCCAGGAGAAGACCACCCAGCACACGGATGCGGATCGCGGCGGTGCCGCCGATGGAGCCTTGACGCTGCACGCCCCCCAAGACGCGGCCTTCGGCACGATCGGTTCCGGGATGTCACCCGTTCCGCCGATGAGGCATACGCCACAACGCACGGGTCCTGGGCCATAGGTGTGGAACGACGGCGGGCGGCCCTGCGGGAGCCGCCCGCGATCCTGGTCGTTCACTCGCCCTTGAGCTGCGAGGCGGGCGGGCGTTCGCCGGCCGGGCGGGCGCGCACCTGGTCCGTGCACTCGTAGCGCAGCGGCGCGGCGGAACCGGGCCCGCCGAGGATGACCCAGCCGCCGTCCGTCGCCGCGGAGTCGGAGAAGGTGCACACGATCTGCGCCAGCGCGGTGGAGCCGAGGTCGGCGGGAGCCACGCTCAGCCGCAGCGTGTCCTCCGGATCGCCGGGGCGCGGCCCGCTCACGGTGAGCCCGTCCCGCACCAGGGTGGTGTACCCGGCCTCCTTCTCCTCGGCCGGGACCGGCGCGGACAGCTCGTCCAGCAGCTCCTGCGCGATCAGCGTGCGCCGTCCGTGGTCGGCCGCCCCGTCGGGCACCCGCACCGTGCGGTCCACGGCCACCAGCGACGCCCCGCACAGCAGGAACACCTGCACGGGCAGGCCGCGGTCGGCCCGCGAGGAGACCCCCGGCTCGCCCAGCGAACAGCGCACCCGCGAGGGTGCGGGACCGAAGTCGGTCGGCACCTCGGTGGCGCGGATGCCGCACCCGGTGAGCAGGGCGCCGAGCGTGGTGACGGCGAGCAGACCGGCGATCCGGCCCCGGACCGCCCGTCGCCGGGCCGGCCGCCGCCCGTTCGTCAGGCCGTACATCAGGCGTCCCCCTTAGCGCCTTCACCCTTGCTTTCGGTTCCGCCGCCGGAGCCGTCCGCCGTGGCGCCGGCGCCGTCCGCGGCGTCGGAGACATCTCCGGCGTCGGTGGAGCTCGGGGACCCGTCGGAGCCGCCGGAGCCGCCGGAGCCGCCGGAGTCGCCGGACCCGCCGGAGTCGCTGGTCCCGCCGGCCGCGTCCTCGTCGGGGCCGCCCTCATGGCGCCCGTCGTCCTGCCCTCCGTGGCCCTGGCCCTCGCCGGTCTTGCCGTTCCCGGTGCCCTCGGCGGCCTTCGCGGTCTTCGCCGCCTTCCCTTCCTCGCCGCTGTTCCGGCCGCTCTTGCCGGAGGCGGTGTCCCGCTTGTCCTCCGTCAGGGCGGAGGCGTCCTGCGGCAGGCGCAGCGTGAACACCGCGCCGCCCTCGGGGGAGTTGGCCGCGGTGATCTCACCACCGTGGATATGGGCGTTCTCCTGGGCGATGGACAGCCCCAGACCGCTGCCCTCGGAGCGCGGCCGGGACGCGCTGGCCTTGTAGAAGCGGTCGAAGACATGCGGCAGCACGTCCTCGGGGATGCCGGGCCCGTTGTCCCGCACCTCGATGACCACCACTCCGCCGTGCGACGCCCGGTCGGCCCGGTCGGCCCGCTCGACCCGGTCGTCCCGGTCCGTGCGGTCGCCACGCTCCGCACGCTCCGCCCGTTGCCCGGCCTCCTGGCCGGTCCCGGCATCCGCGCCGCCGCCGGCCCCGCCGGGCTCCTCCCGCACCGACACCCGCACCGGCGAACCGCCGTGCTTGAGCGCGTTGCCGATGAGGTTGGCCAGGATGACGTCCAGGCGGCGCGGGTCGATCCGGGCGTGGATGCCGCGCTCGGCGTCCAGCTCGACCGCGTCCAGCCAGGCGCGCGCGTCGATGCAGGCGGTGATCTGGTCGGCGATGTCCACGTCGTCGAGCACCAGACGGGCGGTGCCCGCGTCGAAGCGGGTCACCTCCATCAGGTTCTCCACCAGGTCGTTCAGCCGCCGGGTCTCGCTGATCACCAGCCGCACCGCCGGCTGGATCATCGGGTCGATGCCGCCGCCCTCGAACTCCAGCTCCTCCTCGAGGACTTCGGTGACCGCGGTGATCGCGGTGAGCGGGGTGCGCAGCTCATGGCTCATGTCGGCCACGAACCGGCGCGAGGCCTCGTCCCGCGCCGCCATGTCCGCGACGCGCTTCTCCAGCGCCTCCGCGGCCTTGTTGAACGTCCGGGACAAGTCGGCCAGCTCGTCCGTCCCCGACACCCTCAGCCGGGTGTCGAGACGTCCCTCGCCGAGCCGTCGCGCAGCCGTGCCGAGCCGCTGCACCGGCTTCAGCACGGTCGTCGCGGCGGCCTGCGCGAGCAGTGCCGAGCCGATCAGCGCGAGAGCGGTGGCGATCCCCAGCGACCAGGCCAGCGAGTTGAGGTCCTTCGCCTCCGGCTCCAGCGACTTCAGCATGTAGCCGGTCGGACCGCCGTCGATCATCCGCGTCCCCGCCACCAGGTACGGGGTGCCGTCCTCGACGATCCGCTGCCAGTACAGGTGATAGGGGTACGTGTTGGTCGAGGTGACCTTCTGCCGCTCGGTCACCGCCTGGCGCAGCGAGGCCGGCACGTCCTGCAGCGAGAAGCCGTTCAGCCCGCCGGAACTTCCGTAGACCGTACGGCCCTCCGGGTCCTCGGCGACCAGCAGCACGGTGAAGCGCTGGCTGCTGTTCGCCATCTGCCCGGCGGTGTGCTGCAGTTCGTCCTGCGTCGGGTGCGCGGGCAGCGCGCCCGCGCGGTTCTGCATCTCCTGCTTGAAGTCGCGCAGCACCGCGTCCTGGGTGCGGGTGAGCACCGCCTCGCGGTTCAGCCAGTACGCGATCCCGGACGCCGACACCGCCGCGGTCAGCGCGACCAGCCCGAACACCACGACAAGACGCAGCCGCAGGCTGGTGAAGCGCAGCCGTGACCAGATTCCCTTGCGCGCCGCGGACCAGCCGCGGGACTCCCCCTGGTGCTCCTGTGTCACTGAGGCGGATCCAGCCGGTAGCCGACACCACGCACGGTACGGATCAGGGTCGGGGACGACGGCACGTCCTCGACCTTGGCACGCAGCCGCTGGACGCAGGCGTCCACCAGGCGCGAGTCACCCAGGTAGTCGTGCTCCCACACCAGCCGCAGCAGCTGCTGCCGGGACAGCGCCTGACCGGGGCGGCGGCTCAGCTCGAGCAGCAGCCGCAGCTCGGTCGGCGTCAGCTGCAGATCCTCGCCGTTCTTCGTCACCGTCATCGCCGCACGGTCGATGACCAGGTTGCCGAAGGTGGCGGAGTCGCTCGACTCGCGCTCGCCGCGCCGCAGCACCGCACGGATCCGGGCGTCCAGCACCCGGCCCTGCACGGGTTTGACCACATAGTCGTCGGCGCCGGACTCCAGGCCGACCACGACGTCGATGTCATCACTGCGCGCCGTGAGCAGAATGATCGGCAACTGGTCCGTGCGCCGGATGCGGCGGCACACCTCGAACCCGTCGATGCCGGGCAGCATCACGTCCAGCACGATGAGGTCCGGCCGCTGCTCGCGCAGCAGCTTC
The DNA here is from genome assembly GCF_012034205.1 of Streptomyces composti. GTDB lineage: Bacteria > Actinomycetota > Actinomycetes > Streptomycetales > Streptomycetaceae > Streptomyces > Streptomyces composti. The sequence goes on along the minus strand of NZ_JAATEM010000011.1, from coordinate 13,845 downwards.
AGACCGTCCTCACCGCTGGCAGCGGTCGCCACCCGGTGCCCCTGGCGCGTCAGGGAGAGCTCCAGGGCCGTGCGGATGGCGTCGTCGTCCTCGATCAGCAACAGGGAAGGCACCCGCTCATTCTGGCCCATGGAGGGGTCCCTGTTCGACCCGTGGGTCCAGATGCCCGGCTGGCCCCCATTGGGGCGGCTACGTGCGCGGACGCCTGTGAACATTTCGTGTCCGGGGCGTGGCGGACCCCTGTGACAGCTCTGTGACAGTCGGCGGACACTGCCATGAAGTGGCAGGGGCAGGATTTTCGGCACAAGCAAGCCAGCACCGAATCCAGCCGGAAGTCCACGACGGGGGGCGCGAGATGAACACGCTGCACAGCACCAGCACCAGCGCAGTGATCACGCGTCTGCATGACGTGCACCGGGGGGGAGAGAAGTCCGGTGCTGTGAGCGGGCGGGGGTGCGCTCGCAGCACCGGGCGTCAGCACGCCGCGTTCATGACGGTGGTTGACGCGCCTACGGGGGAGACGCACGGGGGAGCAGCGTACGGGGAGGACTCGGGGGAGCGGGGTTCCGGGTCGGAGGCGGAGTTCACCGCCTACGTGCAGGAGCGCCGCGCCTCCCTGTACGCCACCGCCTACCACCTGACCGGTGACCGCTTCGAGGCCGAGGACCTGCTGCAGAGCGCGCTGTTCTCGACCTACCGGGCGTGGGACCGGATCAGCGACAAGGCGGCCGTCGGCGGATACCTCCGCCGCACCATGACCAACCTGCACATCAGCGCGTGGCGCCGCCGCAAGCTGAACGAGTACCCGACCGAGGAGCTGCCGGAGACGCCCGGCGACACGGACGCGATGCGCGGCACCGAGCTGCGGGCGGTCCTGTGGCAGGCGCTGGCCCGGCTGCCCGAGCTCCAGCGCACCATGCTGGTCCTGCGCTACTACGAGGGCCGCACGGACCCGGAGATCGCGGACATTCTCGACATCAGCGTCGGCACGGTGAAGTCCAGCATCTGGCGGTCGCTCCGCCGGCTGCGCGAGGACGAGGCCCTGAGCTTCGGCCGTGACCAGGAGGACGCCTTCGGCGAACTGGTCGCCTGAAGGCCCGGGGGGACCTGGGGGGACCTGGGGGGATCACGGGGGATCCGGGGGAGGAAAAGCGGGGGGCCGCGGGGCGTCGGGGGACGTTGGGGAGACGTCGGGGGGCGTCACCGCGGAGCACCACCGGGGGGAACACGGGGGAATCAACCGGGGTGAGTACGGGGGAACTCGGGGGACACGGGGGACACGGGGGTTCCACGGGGGAGGCAAGGAGCGGGACTGGAGGGCCGGGGGGTCCGTCCAGTCCCGCTTTCGCTTGCCCGGCTGTCCGTCCCTGCCTGCCCGCAGCCGCCCCGGCCGGCGGACCGGACCAGCCCGCAGCCGGCCGTACCGCCGAGGGGAGCGCGCGGGAGAGCGCGCCGGACCCCGTGAGACGCCCGCCGTCACCGTCGACCGGGTTCAGGCGACCGCACTCGCGCTGGGGTCCGTGGCCGGGCGGCCGCGCACCGCCGCCGTCGCCATCCGGCCCAGCGCCTCGTCCCGGTCGCAGGCGTAGGCGCCGAGGGCCGTCTGACGGGCGATGATCGAACGCTCCAGGCGCATCAGCCGCCACCCGCGCCGCAGCAGGAACGGCACCGACTTGCGGCCCTCGCGCAGATCCCGCACGAAGCGGCGGCGGAAGGTGCGCACCGGGCCGCGGTTCAGGCAGAGCGCGTCCGCCAGCAGGCCGAGTTCGCGGCAGCGGGCGACGATCTCCGCGGCGAAGATGCCCTCGGCCACGAAGAGGGGAGCGGCGCCGATGTCGACGGCGCCCTCTCCGGTGCGGGCGCTGAGGGAGAGGTCGTAGACCGGGACGGGCGTACGCCCGGTGCGACACAGCCGTTCGATCGCGGCGACCGCGGCGTCCGCGTCCCAGGAGCCGGGGTGATCCCAGTCGACGGCCGAACCGTCGGGCAGCAGCGGCAGCGTCGGGTCGTCGCCCTCCTTGTAGAAGTCGTCGAGGCGCAGCACCGGCAGGCCGGAGCGGGCCGCGATCAGGGACTTGCCGGAGCCGGAGGGGCCGCAGAGCAGCACGACTCGCGCGGATATGGGCGACTGGGAACTCACGGGACACCAGTGTGAGGCATCGGTCGGGCGCCGTACGACCCCGCGGGTCCGCTTTGATACGTGCGTCACATCTCAACTACGCTTCGCGTCGACCTGATTACCCAGTGAGATCAGAAGGTGGCACACAGATGGCCCGACAGGACTCCCCCAAGACGTCGACCGTGCGTCGTGCCCTCGCCGTCCTGGCGACCGCGTCGGTGGCGCTTGGCGCTGCCGCGACGACGGCGGCAGCGGCGGACTCCGAGTCGCTGCTGGGCGAGGGCGGCAGCCGCTCCGGCGCACTCGGCGAACTCGACCCGCAGTCCGGCCTGGACGCGACCACCAGCGCGGTGGGCCACGCCACCGCCCCGGTGACCGAACTCAAGCCCAACGCGCTCGACGGCACCGGCTTCGACGTGCTCAACAACGGCGTCGGCACCCAGGTCGCCGACTTCCAGCCGGTGAACACCCGCGCGGTGACCGACCCGGTGGCCAAGGCCGACTCGGTCGGCGACATCGGGCCGGTCGCCCAGACGACGGAACTGCTGCGCGGCTGACCCGCCAGGCGCAGCCGGACGGCGAAGAGCAGCGCCCCTCCTGGACGGAGGCGGGGCGCGGCTCTCCGGTGTGGGGGGTGGCGGTCAGTAGGAGGAGCCGGAGCCGCCCAGCGAGCCCGTGGGGTGCCAGACGGTCTTGGTCTCCAGGAACGCCGTCATGCGGTCCAGGCCGGGCGTCGCCGTCCAGTCGTCCACAGGCTGTGGACGAAGGACGCGCTTGAGGTTGTCGGCCGCGGCGATCTCCAGCTCCTTGGCCAGGTCCTCGTCGGCGCCGGCCAGGTCGATCGCGTTGACGTCCATGTGCGCGGCGAGCGGGGCGGCGATCTCCGCCGTACGGCCCGACAGCACGTTCACCACGCCGCCCGGCAGGTCCGAGGTGGCCAGCACCTCGCCCAGGGAGAGGGCGGGCAGCGGGTGCTTCTCGGAGGCCACCACCACCGCCGTGTTGCCGGTCGCGATCACCGGGGCCACCACCGAGACCAGGCCCAGGAACGACGACTCCTGCGGCGCCAGCACGGCGACCACCCCGGTCGGCTCCGGCGAGGAGAGGTTGAAGAACGGGCCCGCGACCGGGTTGCCGCCGCCCACCACCTGGGCGATCTTGTCGGTCCAGCCCGCGTACCAGACCCAGCGGTCGATCGCCGCGTCGACCTGCGCGGACGCCTTGGACTTCGACAGGCGCTCGGCCTCGGCCACCTCGCGCACATACTGCTCGCGGCGGCCCTCCAGCATCTCCGCGATCCGGTAGAGGATCTGGCCGCGGTTGTACGCCGTCGCCCCCGACCAGGCGCCGAACGCCTTGCGGGCGGCGACCACCGCGTCACGGGCGTCCTTGCGGCTCGCCCGCGGAGCGTTGGCCAGCCACTTGCCCTTGGAGTCGGTCACTTCGTACACCCGGCCGCTCTCGGAGCGGGGGAACTTCCCCCCGACGTACAGCTTGTAGGTCTTGAAGACGGAGAGTCGGGTCGCATCAGACATCGAGGTACGCCTCCAGGCCGTGGCGGCCGCCCTCGCGGCCGAAGCCCGACTCCTTGTAACCGCCGAACGGCGAGGTCGGGTCGAACTTGTTGAACGTGTTGGACCAGATCACGCCCGCGCGCAGCTTGCTCGCGACGGCCAGGATGCGGGAGCCCTTCTCCGTCCAGATGCCGGCCGACAGGCCGTACGGGGTGTTGTTGGCCTTGGCGACGGCCTCGTCCGGGGTGCGGAAGGTCAGCACCGACAGCACCGGGCCGAAGATCTCGTCGCGGGCGATGGTGTGCGCCTGGGTGACGTTCGTGAACAGCGTCGGCGCGAACCAGTAGCCGTTCGACGGCAGTTCGCAGGCCGGCGACCAGCGCTCGGCGCCCTCCGCCTCGCCCTGCTCCACCAGCGAGGTGATGCGGCTGAGCTGCTCCTCGGAGTTGATCGCGCCGATGTCGGTGTTCTTGTCCAGCGGGTCGCCGAGGCGCAGCGTCGACAGGCGGCGCTTGAGGGAGTCCAGCAGCTCCTCGTGGATCGACTCCTGCACCAGCAGGCGCGAGCCCGCGCAGCAGACCTGGCCCTGGTTGAAGAAGATGCCGTTGACGATGCCCTCGACGGCCTGGTCGACGGGCGCGTCGTCGAAGACGATGTTGGCGCCCTTGCCGCCCAGCTCCAGGGTGAGCTTCTTGCGGGTGCCGGCGACCGTCCGGGCGATCTCCTTGCCGACCGCGGTGGAGCCGGTGAAGGCGACCTTGTCCACGTCCGGGTGCGCCACGAGGGCCGCCCCGGCGTCTCCGTAGCCCGGGAGGATGTTGACGACGCCCTTGGGCAGACCCGCCTGGCGGCAGATGTCCGCGAAGAACAGCGCCGACAGCGGGGTGGTCTCGGCCGGCTTGAGCACGACCGTGTTGCCGGTGGCAAGGGCCGGGGCGATCTTCCACGCCAGCATCAGCAGCGGGAAGTTCCACGGGATGACCTGGCCGGCCACACCGAGCGGGCGCGGGTTCGCGCCGAACCCGGCGTGCTCCAGCTTGTCGGCCCAGCCCGCGTAGTAGAAGAAGTGCGCGGCGACCAGCGGCAGGTCGGCGTCGCGGGTCTCCCGGATCGGCTTGCCGTTGTCCAGGGTCTCCAGGACGGCCAGCTCTCGGGAGCGCTCCTGGATGATCCGGGCGATGCGGAACAGGTACTTGGCGCGCTCGGAGCCGGGCAGCGCCGACCACTTCTCGAAGGCCTTGCGGGCGGCCCTGACGGCGCGGTCCACGTCCGCCTCGCCCGCCTGGGCCACCTCGGAGAGCACCTCCTCGGTGGACGGCGACACGGACTTGAAGACCCTGCCCTCGGCCGCCTCGGTGAACTCGCCGTCGATGAACAGGCCGTAGGACGGGGCGATGTCGACGATCGAGCGGGACTCGGGCGCCGGCGCGTACTCGAAAGCGGACGACCGCTTGTCCGTGGTCTTTTCGGTCATGGTGATCAGTCCACCGTCACGTAATCGGGGCCGGAGTAGCGGCCCGTGGCCAGCTTCTGCCGCTGCATCAGAAGATCGTTCAGCAGCGATGAGGCGCCGAAGCGGAACCAGTGGTTGTCCAGCCAGTCCGCGCCCACCGTCTCGTTGACCAGCACCAGGAACTTGATCGCGTCCTTGCTGGTCCGGATGCCGCCGGCCGGCTTCACGCCCACCTGGACGCCGGTCTGCGCACGGAAGTCGCGCACCGCCTCCAGCATGAGCAGGGTGTTCGCGGGGGTCGCGTTGACGCCGACCTTGCCGGTCGAGGTCTTGATGAAGTCGGCGCCGGCGAGCATGCCGAGCCAGGAGGCCCGGCGGATGTTGTCGTACGTGGACAGCTCACCGGTCTCGAAGATGACCTTCAGCCGCGCGGAGCCGCAGGCCTCCTTCACGGCCACGATCTCCTCGTACACCTTCATGTAGCGGCCGGCGAGGAAGGCGCCGCGGTCGATGACCATGTCGATCTCGTCCGCGCCTGCCGCCACGGCCTCCTTCACGTCCGCCAGCTTGACGGAGAGCGGGGCGCGGCCGGCCGGGAAGGCGGTGGCGACCGAGGCGACCTTCACGGAGGAGCCGGCGACGGCCTCCTTCGCGGTGGCCACCATGTCGGGGTAGACGCAGACCGCGGCCGTGGCCGGGGCGGTCCGGTCGGTCGGGTCGGGCAGGACCGCCTTCGCGCCGAGCGCCCGGACCTTGCCCGGGGTGTCCGCGCCTTCCAGCGTCGTCAGGTCGACCATCGAGATGGCGAGGTCGATCGCGTACGCCTTGGCGGTCGTCTTGATCGAACGGGTGCCGAGGGAAGCGGCGCGCGCCTCCAGGCCGACGGCGTCGACGCCGGGCAGCCCGTGGAGGAAGCGGCGCAGCGTGCTGTCGGACGCGGTGACGTCGCCGAGGGGGCTGGGTGCAGTGGTGGGCATGCTCACAAGCCGAGCATATCTACGCGCGTAGCGGCTGTACAGCCCCCGGTGGCATCCGATCCCGGCCGGCAGGAGCGAGCGAGCCGTCGGGCAGAATCGGGGGCATGACCTCGTCTGACTCCCAGCCCGACCCGAAGCCGTCCGGTGCGAGCAGCGACGCCGGGGACGCCGTGGGCGGTGCGGGCCGGCCGGACCGTGTGCACCGGTCGCCCGCGGGCATCGCCGGCGGAGCGCTGCTGCTGGCCGTCATGGCGTGGCTCGGCGGCGACGCGGTGGCCCGCGGCGAGGGCCGCGCCCCTTGGCTGGCGCTCGCGGCGCTGCTGTTCCTGGTGCCGCTGGTGGTGGCTTTCACACTCCGGCCCGCCGTGTATGTCGGGCCGGACCGCCTGCGCGTGCGCAATCCGTTCCGGGTGATCGTGCTGCCCTGGGGGCGCGTCGCCGGCCTGCGCTCCGGCTACACGAACGAGGTGCTGGCCGAGGACGGGACCAAGTACCAGCTCTGGGCGCTTCCGGTCTCCCTGCGGGCGCGCAAGCGGGCGGCCCGCCAGGAGATGCGGGCGCAGGCGGAGCGCGGCCAGGGCGTCGACGTGCGGTCGGCGGGGCGCGGGCCCGGTGTCGGCGACGCGTTCCGGGCCGGGGGGCGCAGCGCGGCGCGCACGAGCCCGTCCGGTGCGGGGACCGGTGCCGGTGGCTCGGGGCCGGTGCGAGCGGCGACCGACCAGGTCATGGATGAGCTGCGGGAGCTGCACGAGGAGCGGCGGGAGGCGGCCTCGGCGCAGGGGGAGGTCAGCGTGCGCTGGGCCTACGAGGTGCTGGGGCCCGCGGTGGCGGGGGCGGTGCTGCTCGGGGTGCTGCTGGGGATGGGGTGAGCTGCCTCTCCCGGCAGGTACGGAGCCCGCAGCCCCCGGTGGGCGCTGAGCGTGTGTGGTGAGCGGCGCGCCCCTCCGGTGGGGGCGCCCCGCTCTTTCGGTGTCCCGGTGGGTGGTGACCCGGTGGAAGTGGCTCAGATGCCTGCCGCTCGGGAGAAGTCCTGCTTGAGCCGGCTCAGGAGAGCCGTGGCCTCGGCACGGGCGGCGGGGAGGCCGGGGCGGCCGGAGACCGGGACGACCACCTCCAGGTAGCACTTCAGCTTGGGCTCCGTGCCGCTCGGGCGGACGATCACCCGGGCGCCCTCGAGGGTGTAGCGCAGGCCGTCGGTGGGCGGGAGGGTGTCCGTGCCCCGATTGAGGTCCTCCGCCTTGGTGATGCGCAGCCCGGCGAGTTCCGTCGGGGGGTGCTCGCGCAGGCGGCGCATCGCCTCGGTGATCAGGCTGAGGTCCTGCACGCGGACCGAGAGCTGGTCGGTGGCGTGCAGGCCGTGCTCGACGGCGAGGTCGTCGAGGAGGTCGAGGAGGGTGCGGCCCTCCTCCTTCAGGACCGAGGCCAGCTCGGTGAGGAGCAGGGCCGCGGTGATGCCGTCCTTGTCGCGGACGCCGTCAGGGTCGACGCAGTAGCCGAGGGCCTCCTCGTAGCCGTAGCGCAGGCCCTCGGCGCGGGCGATCCACTTGAAGCCGGTGAGGGTCTCGACGTGGCGCAGGCCCGCCTTCTCGGCGATGCGGCCGAGGAGGGAGGAGGAGACGATCGACTCGGCGAAGGTGCCGGTCGCTCCGCGGCGGACCAGGTGGGCTGCGAGAAGCGCGCCGACCTCGTCGCCGCGGAGCATGCGCCAGTCGTCGCCGTCCCTGACGGCGGCGGCGCAGCGGTCGGCGTCCGGGTCGTTGGCGATGACCAGGTCGGGACCGGTCTCACGGGCCTTGGCGAAGGCGAGGTCCATCGCGCCGGGCTCCTCCGGGTTGGGGAACGCGACGGTGGGGAACTCCGGGTCGGGGTCGGCCTGCTCGGTGACGAGGACGGGGGCGGGGAAACCGGCGCGGGCGAAGGCGGCGAGGAGGACGTCCTTGCCGACGCCGTGCATCGCCGTGTAGACGGTGCGCGCGGTCCGGGGGGAGCCGGGGGCGAGCACGGCGTCCGTGCGGGCGAGGTAGGCGTCGAGAAGGGCGTCGTCGAGGGTCTCCCAGCCGTCGGTGGGGCGGGGGACGGTGCCGAGGGACGTGACCGCCTGGATCTCGGCGGCGATCTCGGTGTCGGCCGGGGGGACGATCTGGGAGCCGTCGCCGAGGTAGACCTTGTAGCCGTTGTCGCGGGGCGGGTTGTGGCTGGCCGTGACCTCCACGCCGGCCACGGCGCCGAGGTGGCGGATGGCGAAGGCGAGGACCGGGGTGGGCAGCGGGCGGGGGAGGACCGCGGCGCGCAGGCCGGCGCCGGTCATGACGGCGGCGGTGTCGAGGGCGAAGTCGCGGGACTTGTGGCGGGCGTCGTAGCCGATGACGACGAGGCCGTCGGTGTGGCCGTGCTTGGTGAGGTACGCGGCGAGGCCGGCGGCGGCGCGGATGACCACGGAGCGGTTCATGCGCATGGGGCCGGCGCCGAGCTCGCCGCGGAGGCCGGCGGTGCCGAACTGGAGCGTGCCGGTGAAGCGGGCGGCGAGTTCGGTGCGGTCGCCGGACTCGATGAGGCGGGCGAGTTCGGCGCGGGTGTCCGGGTCGGGGTCCTCGGCGAGCCATGCCTGGGCCTGTGCGAGGAGATCGTCTTGCACGTCGGTCAGCCTCTCGTGGGTGTGTGCGGGTTCGGTGGTGACCTGCGGGCCGGTGGGGGTGCGCTTCGGTCTCGCCTGCGGGTGGGTGGGGGTGCGCGGTCTCCGGTGCCTGCGGGTGACCCGTGCGGTGCCCGTCCGGTTGTGCCTGCGGCCCGGTGGGGGTGCGGGTTCCGGCTGTGCCTGCGGCCCACGGCCCGGTGGGGGGTGCGCGTCCGGTTGTGTCTGCGGCCCGGTGGGGGTTGCTGCCCGATGCCTGCGGCTGCGGCTCCGGTGGGGGGCGCGTAGCGCCTGCGGGGGTGGGTGCGTCGGGGCCGGGGTGGTGGTGTGTGTCCTCGGTCTGGCGCGGAATCGGTCGCTTCAAGGGTTCTGCGGCTGACGCGCCGGCCGCTGCGGGCGGACACCACCACCCCGTCCCCTCCCCGCCGCGCGCGACTGCGGCACGCCAGGACCGGTGGCCGGTCGAGCGCCGCTTGCGGCTGTCCCGCCTCGCTGCCGGGCATCCGTGCCGTCTGCGGCGGCTCTGCGCGGGCACCGAGGGGCACGCGGCCGGGGGTGAAGTCACCACGTACACGTACCCCCGCCGCAGAGGAGGTCAGAGGCGGCCGAGGACCTGGGTCAGGAGGGAGCCCATCCTCGCCGCGCTGTCGCGGCCCGCCTGGAGGACCTCCTCGTGGTTGAGCGGCTCCCCGGTCATTCCGGCCGCGAGGTTGGTGACGAGGGAGATGCCGAGCACCTCCGCCCCCGCCTCACGCGCCGCGATGGCCTCCAGCACCGTCGACATGCCCACCAGGTCCGCCCCGATGACGCGGGCCATCCGGATCTCCGCCGGCGTCTCGTAGTGCGGGCCGGGGAACTGTGCGTAGACGCCCTCCTCCAGCGTGGGGTCCACCTCCTTGCACAGTGCCCGCAGCCGCGGCGAGTACAGGTCGGTCAGGTCGACGAAGTTGGCGCCGACGATCGGTGAGGTCGCGGTCAGGTTGATGTGGTCGCTGATCAGCACCGGCTGACCGGGCCGCATGCCCTCCCGCAGACCACCGCAGCCGTTGGTCAGCACGACCGTCTTGGCCCCGGCGGCCACGGCCGTGCGGACGCCGTGCGCGACGGCGGCCACGCCCCGGCCCTCGTAGTAGTGCGTGCGGCCCAGGAAGACCAGCGCACGCTTTGCACCGATGCGGTACGAGCGCACCTTGCCGCCGTGGCCCTCGACCGCGGGCGGCGGGAAGCCGGGCAGCTCGGTGACCTGGAGCTCGGCCTCGGGCGTGCCCAGCGCGTCGACCGCCGGTGCCCAGCCGGAGCCCATCACGAGAGCGACGTCGTGGGTCTCGGCGCCCGTGAGTTCACGCAGGCGCGCGGCGGCGGCGTCCGCGGCGGCGTACGGGTCGTCCTGGAGGTCGTCCGGAAGAAGAGAAGCGTTCACGCGAATGAGAGTAACCCGTCTTCGCCTACGCGCGTAGATGTCGAAGGTGACGGGTTGGCTTTCGTTGTCTTGTCGTTTTCGACGAATCTCCCGCCGAAGAGGGTCAGCAGGGGCGCTTGCGCAGCTCCATCACGTAGTCGTGCGGGGCGCCCGCGGACTCCGCCGCGTCGGCGATCTCGCCCAGGTAGCGGGCCGAGGGCAGGCCGCCCTCGTAGGAGTTCAGGACGTACGTCCAGGCCATGTCCTCGCCGTCCAGGGTGTGCACCCGGACCTTGGTGCGGCGGTAGATGCCGAGCCCCACGCCCTCCCAGCGGTCCAGGGACTCCTCGTCCATCGGGGCGATGTCGTAGAGCGCGACGAAGACCTGGGCCAGCGGGTCCTCCACGAGCGTCGCCAGGGCGCCCTCCCAGCCCAGGTGCTCGCCCCCGAAGGTCAGCCGCCACCCGTTCAGCCACCCGGTGGCACGCAGCGGCGAGTGCGGTGCGCGGCGGGACATCAGCCGCGCGTCGAGGTTGCCGGCGTAGGCGGCATAGAGGGACATGGGGGAAGGGTACGGCAGCCGCCACGCGGGTCACTCCGGTAACAGGGGAGCCACGGCCCGGCCCCCCCGGGGCGGTCGCCCGGTGCAGTGTGCGGGACAATGGAGTACGTGACTCGGATCGTGATCATCGGTGGCGGACCCGGCGGATACGAAGCGGCGCTGGTCGCCGCGCAGCTCGGCGCGGAGGTGACCGTCGTCGACGCCGACGGTCTGGGTGGTGCGTCGGTGCTGACCGACTGCGTGCCGTCCAAGACTCTGATCGCCACGGCCGAGGTGATGACCACCTTCGACTCCTCCTACGAGGAGCTGGGCATCATCGTCGCCGACGACACCCCGCCGATCGAGCAGGCCGCCCGGGTGGTCGGCGTGGACCTCGGCAAGGTCAACCGGCGAGTGAAGCGCCTGGCGCTGGCCCAGTCGCACGACATCACCGCCTCCGTGACGCGGGCCGGCGCCCGGGTCATGCGCGGGCGCGGCCGTCTGGAGGGCATGCAGGCCCTCGACGGCTCCCGCAAGGTCGTGGTGACCGCCGCCGACGGCAGCGAGGAGACGCTGGTCGCCGACGCCGTGCTGATCGCCACCGGCGGGCACCCGCGGGAGCTGCCGGACGCCAAGCCCGACGGCGAGCGCATCCTCAACTGGACCCAGGTCTACGACCTGACCGAGCTGCCCGAGGAACTCATCGTCGTCGGTTCCGGTGTGACCGGTGCCGAGTTCGCCGGCGCCTACCAGGCGCTCGGCTCCAGGGTGACCCTGGTGTCCTCCCGCGACCGCGTGCTGCCCGGCGAGGACCCGGACGCCGCCGCCGTCCTCGAGGACGTCTTCCGCCGGCGCGGCATGAACGTCATGGCCCGCTCCCGCGCCCAGTCCGCCAAGCGGGTCGGCGACCGGGTCGAGGTGACCCTCGCCGACGGGCGGGTCATCACCGGCACGCACTGCCTGATGGCCGTCGGCGCCGTCCCCAACTCGGCGGGCCTGGGCCTGGAGGAGGCGGGCGTCAAGCTGCGCGAGTCCGGCCACATCTGGACCGACCGGGTCTCCCGCACCACCGCCCCCGGCGTCTACGCGGCCGGCGACGTCACCGGCGTCTTCGCGCTCGCCTCCGTGGCGGCCATGCAGGGACGTATCGCCATGTACCACTTCCTCGGCGACGCGGTGGCCCCGCTCAACCTCAAGACGGTCTCCTCGAACGTCTTCACCGACCCGGAGATCGCCACCGTCGGCTACACCCAGGCCGACGTCGACACCGGCAAGATCGACGCGCGCATGGTGAAGCTGCCGCTGCTGCGCAACCCGCGCGCCAAGATGCAGGGCATCCGGGACGGATTCGTCAAGATCTTCTGCCGGCCCGGCACGGGCATCGTGGTCGGCGGCGTGGTCGTGGCGCCGCGCGCCTCGGAACTGATCCACCCCATCTCGATCGCGGTCGACAACAATCTGACGGTGGAGCAGATCGCGAACGCGTTCACCGTGTACCCGTCGTTGTCCGGCTCGATCGCCGAGGTGGCACGGCAGCTGCACAACCGCAAGACGGGCGCGGAGGGCTAAACCCGGGCCTTATACCACTTGGTCCCGTCCGGTGCGAACAGCTTCTGCTATTCAGCGCAAACTGCTGAAAGCAGACGGTCGCTGGCATTACTGTCAGTTTCGTGTTCGCTGCAGAACGTCGCCAATTGATCCTCGAAATGGTGCGGGCGAACGGGGCCGTGTCGCTCCGTGAGCTCGCCCGCGTCGTCCAGACCTCCGAAGTGACCGTACGGCGGGACGTGCGCGCGCTGGAGGCAGAAGGACTCCTCGACCGCCGGCACGGCGGTGCGGTACTGCCGGGCGGGTTCACCCGGGAGTCTGGCTTCCCGCAGAAGTCTCATCTCGCGACCGCCGAGAAGACCGCCATCGCCGATCTCGCCGCGAACTTCGTGGAGGAGGGCGAGGCCATCGTGGTCGGCGCGGGCACGACCACCCAGGAGCTGGCCCGCCGGCTGGCCCGGGTGCCCGGGCTCACGGTCGTCACCAACTCCCTCCTCGTGGCCCAGGCGCTGGCCCACGCCAACCGGGTGGAGGTCGTGATGACCGGCGGTACGCTCCGCGGGTCCAACTACGCGCTGGTGGGCAGCGGGGCGGAGCAGTCGCTGCAGGGGCTTCGGGTGTCCCGGGCCTTCCTCTCGGGCAGCGGTCTGACCGCGGAGCGGGGGCTCTCGACCTCCAACATGCTGTCGGCGAGTGTGGACCGGGCATTGGTGCAGGCCGCAGCGGAGGTGGTGGTGCTGGCGGACCACACCAAGCTGGGGACGGACACCATGTTCCAGACGGTGCCGACCGATCTGATCACTCGCTTGGTCACGGACGAGCCGCCGGCTCATGACGACCGGGCCGCCACCGAGCTGCAGGCTCTGGCCGACCAGGGCGTCCAGGTCGCCGTCGCCCCGGGAAACGGCTCCAACCCGGCAAGTGACTCTTCCTCTTCCTCCTCCCGCCAGCAACGCCGGGACGTCCCCCTCCCGGGCCCCCGCCGCCAGGGCCCCCTCAGGTCAGCGGTCGCCCTGACGGAACCCCAGCCCAACGAGCGCGCCCGCGTCGCAGACCTGCGCAGGCGCTGACAGGCGGCCTCTCGCTGCTTGAACCGCGCCCCGGGGGGCGCCAGACCTCATCGCCCCACCGCCCGCAGTCGCGCAGGTCGCTCGGCGGGCCACCGGACTGCTGCGCGGTCGGTACGACGGCCCGCAGTCGCGCAGGTCGCTCGGCGGGCCACCGGACTGCTGCGCGGTCGGTACGACGGCCCGCAGTCGCGCACGTTGCTCGGCGGGCCACCGGACTGCTGCGCGGTCGGTACGACCGCCCGCAGTCGCGCAGGCTGCTCGGCGGGCCACCGGTCTTGGGCGTGCCGCAGTCGCGCGCGGCGGGGAGGGGTTGGGGTGGTGGTGTCCGCCCGCAGCGGCTGGCGCGTCCGCGCCCGTACTCGACAGGAAACCGATTCCGCGCCAGACCGAGGACGGACACCACCACCCCGGCCCCGACTCACCCACCCCCCGTAGGCGCTACGCGCACCCCCACCGGAGCCGCAGCTGCGCCGCAGGCATGGCCACCTCAGCCACCCACGCGCCCGCAGGCACAGTCGAGAGCCGCACTCCCACCGGGCTGTGGGCGGCAGGCACAGTCGAGAGCCGCATTCCCACCGGGCTGTGGGCGGCA
>NZ_JAATEM010000100.1 GCF_012034205.1 Streptomyces composti | reverse complement strand
TTCTACCGGGTCCTTTCGGGGACACGGTCAGAGGCCAGCATGCGAGCGAACGTCTCGCACTGGTTGCTCATGGGTGGAACGTTGACTACTCGGCACACTTCGGATGGATGAGAGCGCTAGTACTGCTTCGGCGTGGAACGCGGATCTTGTCGACGAGGGGTGTCGGGCACGCTGTTGGGTGTCTGAGGGTGCGGCCGTATGG
>NZ_JAATEM010000010.1 GCF_012034205.1 Streptomyces composti | reverse complement strand
CTCACGGCAGCGGCAGCGCGGACACCGCCCGGCTCAGGGCGGCCCGGATGGATGCGCCCCTGGGCCGGGCCGCCCTGAGCCGGGCGGCCGGCGACGACGGCGCGGAAGCGGCGGCGTTCGCGCAGCTCCCGCAGGACGCGGACGTCGTGGGTGCCCGGAGCGGGCGGAACAGGGCTCCCGTGCCGCAGAGCACGGTGGACGTCGAGCAGGTGCTGCTGCGTCGGGCTCATGGGGGCGTCCTCTCTGGAACACACGTCTGGAACACACCTCTGGAACACACGGTGTGGACGGACGAGCCGGCGGAGCGCGGCCGAAGGAGCCGGCCGGCGGCGCGGGCTCCGTCAGCGTGGGACGGGCCCGGCCCGGAGGTCGCGTCGATTGACGGCGGCCGTCAAACGGGGCGGGCGGTGTCGGTGGCGGGGTGCACCATGGCGGCATGAGCGTGCACATCGACATCGCCGGGCTGCGGCCGGAAGGAGTCGCCGCCGTGCCCTCCCCGCTGGCCGAGCTGGGCATGGCGCTGCACGCGCTGTCCGAGCCGGGTCACCATCCGGGCCTGCAGGGCTGGGTGACGGGCGTGACCGCGCGGCTCGACCCGCACCTGGCGGACCGGATGTGCGAGGCCGACTTCCTGTGGCGGACCACCTTCTCGGATCTGTTCCTGGCCTGCGCGGGAGTCCCGGAGGCAGGTGCGCTGCCGGGTGCCGCACTCGCCGAGGAGCTGGACCTGCTGGACAAGCTCTCTGACGAGCAGTTCGTGGACGCCGCCCTGGAGTTCACCTGTGCCCTGCCGTACAGCACGCCCGGCGCAGGGCCGCTCGAGGACGAGGCGGTGCGCCGCCGCGCCCTGGAGCTGGCCGCCGCACGCGGTCCCCGGCAACTGCGGTTCAGCGAGCGGCTGCTGGACGACCCGCCCCGCATCCGCACCTGGTTGCGGCAGTTCCTGCAGGAATGCGACGAGGCGTTCTTCGCGGATGTCTGGTGCCGGGTCCGCCACCAGCTCGCGGCCGACACCCGGCACAAGACGGAGCTGCTGAGGCGCAAGGGTCTGGCGGAGGCGCTGGCCGCGGTGTCCCCGGCGGTCTCCCTCGACGAGGCGGCCCGGCGGATCGTGGTCGACAAGCTGGGCGACGGGCGCACGGCCTCCGGCGACGCGGGGCTGCTGCTGATCCCGACCAGCCTCGGCCGGCCGCATCTGATGGTCCTGCACCGCTACGCCTGGCGGCCCGTGCTGCACTACCCGGTCGGCTCCCCCGAACTGGCCCGGCCCCCCTCGGTGGAGCAGCTGACGCTGCGCCTGAACGCGCTGGCCCATCCGGTCCGGATGCGCCTGTGCCGCCATCTCGCCCGCAGCGCGTACACCACGGGCGAGCTGGCGCGGGTGCACGACATGACGGCTCCGGAGATCTCCCGCCACCTGGCCGTGCTGAAGAAGGCGGGCCTGGTGACCACGCGCCGGCGCGGGCGGTATGTGCTGCACCAGCTGGACGTGGCCGTGGTGGCCCGCCTCGGCAGCGACTTCCTGGAGGCGGTCCTGCGCTGAGGACACACGGAACGCGGCTCGGCGGCCCGGAGCCCAGCGACTCGGCGGTCCAAGGCTCACCTGGTCATCGGGCACCGGGGCGCCCGGTCACCGGGGCGCCGGGGCCAAGGCTCACCCGGTCACCGGGGCACCGGGGCGCCGGGGCGCCGGGGCGCCGGGGCGCCGGGGCGCCGGGGCGCCGGGGCGCCGGGGCGCCGGGGCCAAGGCTCACCCGGTCACCGGCTCCAAGACGCACCGGATGACCAGGTCACCGGCTCAGTCGAAGCGGATGTGCCGGAAGCTGACGCGCGCCTGTTGCAGCCGGGTGCGCAGCGGGCCCTCGCGGTGCGGGCGCAGCTTCAGCCCGGCGAGCACGGCGATACGGTCCGCGGTCTTCGGGATGCTGGTGCGGTCCGTCCACAGGTGCTCGGCGAACTCCGGCCGGGCCAGCCGTTCCAGGCAGTGGTCGAGCCGCCGCTCCGCCCAGCTGTCCCCGCTCCGTGCCGCGCGCTGTCCCGCGAGGCGGCGCAGCACGGCCCCGATGTGACGCTCCCGCAGCCGCCGCAGCACGGTCTCGCGCTCGGCGAGCAGGGTGAAGTGGCGCACGTCGTGGCCGAGTTCGCGCAGCCGGCCCACGGTCTCGGCGAAGCAGTCGCCGTCGGTGACGGTCATGGGGGCGATCACCACGCCCTCGTGCTTGGTGAGGACCAGGTCGAGCACCTCGACGACGCCCCGCCGCCAGGAGGCCAACTCCTGGAAATCGCCCCGCAGTTCGGGCGGCAGCATGCGTTGCAGGCCGAAGCCGGCGTGCTCGGGGTCGCAGATCACGCTGCCCGGCAGTCGGCGCTGAATCTCGTGTGCGGTCTGTGTCTTGCCGCCCCCGAAGGGGCCGTTGATCCACAGCAGCATGCGCGGCACCCTACCGGCGTGCGGGCTCCGCCCGCGGCGGGTCAGCCGAGTCCGCCCGCCCGCACCAGACCCGTCTCGTAGGCGAGGACGACGACCTGCACGCGGTCCCGCAGCCCCAGCTTGGTGAGGATGCGGCCCACATGGGTCTTCACGGTCGCCTCGGAGAGCACCAGCCGGGCCGCGATCTCCCCGTTGGACAGGCCCTGGGCGACCAGGATCATCACCTCGCGCTCCCGCTCGGTGAGCCGGGACAGCTCCTTGTGCTCGGACTGCTTGGTGCCGCCCGGCAGCATCGGCGCGAAGCGGTCGAGGAGCCGGCGGGTGGTGGACGGGGCCACCACGGCGTCGCCGCTGTGCACTGCCCGGATCGCGCTGAGCAGCTCGCCCGGCGGCACGTCCTTGAGCATGAAGCCGGAGGCCCCCGCCTTCAGGCCGGAGAAGGCGTACTCGTCGAGGTCGAAGGTGGTCAGGATCAGCACCTTCGGCGGGTCGGTGTCCTGGCAGATCCGCCGGGTGGCCTCCACACCGTCCAGCTTCGGCATGCGGACGTCCATCAGGACGACGTCGACGGACGTGGAGCGCAGCAGCTGCAGGGCCTCGACGCCGTCGCCCGCCTCCGCCACGACCTCCATGTCCGGCTGCGCGGCCAGCACCATCCGGAACCCGGTGCGCAGCAGCACCTGGTCGTCGACGAGCATCACACGAATCGTCATCGGGGCCTCTTCCGTCGCTGCGCGGGGCAACTCTTACAGGTGTCAACACGGGGCATGGCGGACCTCAGGGGGCGGGTTTGAGCGGCAGCAGCGCGCTGATGCGGAATCCTCCGCCGGGGCGGGGACCGGCGTCCAGGGTGCCGCCGACCATGCCGACCCGTTCCCGCATGCCGATCAGACCGTGGCCCTGGCCGTCCAGGCCGCCCTCCTCGTACAGCTCGTGCGGGGCACCCTTCCCGTCGTCCTCCACCAGCAGGCCGAGCCCGTCGTCGAAGTAGACCAGCCGCACACTGGCGCCCGCGTTGGGCCCGCCGTGCTTGCGGGTGTTGGTCAGCGCCTCCTGCACGATGCGGTACGCGGTGAGCTCGACGCCGCTGGGCAGCGGGCGCGGGGTGCCCTCGATCTTGAAGTCCACGGGCAGCCCGGCCTCCCGGCACTGCTCCACCAGCTCCTCGATCTGCTGCACATCGGGCTGCGGGACGTACTCGCCCGTCTCCTGGTGCTCGCCGGTGCGCAGCACGCCTAGCAGGCGGCGCATCTCGGCGAGGGCCTGGCGGCCGGTGGAGGAGATGGTCTCCAGCGCCTTCTTCGCCTGGTCGGGGGCGGTGTCGAGGACGTAGGCGGCGCCGTCGGCCTGCACCACCATCACCGAGACGTTGTGCGCCACCACGTCATGCAGCTCGCGGGCGATACGGGCGCGTTCGGCGGCGACCGCGACCTTCGCCTGCGCCTCGCGCTCCTTCTCCAGCCGCGCCGCACGCTCCTCCAGCTGCGCGAAGTAGGCGCGCCGGGTGCGGATGGAGTCGCCGAGCACCCAGGCGAGGGCGAAGGGCACGGTCTGGAATATCGCCATGGCGATGTTGCCGCCCGTGCTCGTGCTCTCGTCGGGCCAGCGCAGCTGCGCCAGGGGCGCGGCGCACAGCCCTCCGGTGAGCGCGAAGCGGGAGGCCCAGCGGGCGCCGGTCGCCGCGACCGTGTAGACGATCACCAGCATGGCGAAGTTCGCGGGCAACGTCGCCACATCGGCGACCAGCTGCAGCACTCCGGTGGCCGCGGCGAGGACCAGCATGCGCTCCGGCATCCGGCGGCGCAGCGCCACGACCAGGGACAGCAGCAGCGTCACCGGCACGATCAGCGCGAGCTGATCCGTGCCCCGACCGCCCTCCGGGGTGGCTGCGCCGAGCACCGAGATCCCGAACAGGACGAAGGCCCAGAAGCCGTCGACCCAAGCCGGGTGCCTGCGGAGGAAGTCGTAGAGGCGCTGCACGTAACCCAGCGTAGGGAAGCGAAATGCGTGCAGGGGTCAACCGATGGGCCGATCCCCGGTCGGCCCGCGTACTCCGCAAGGTGGAGGCCCGGCACATCTGTGCAGCCAGGACCGCGCTTAACCTGGCCCGGTGACAGCAGGAACGGCGGACGGCGACCGGCGGGAACCGGACGGCACCGAGCAGGGCCGTGAACCGGACGGCACCGAGCGGGGCTGGCGGGCGGCCGCCCGGGAGGCGCTGTACGGGCCCGAGGGGTTCTACCGCAGGACCGAGGGGCCGGGGCCCGCCGGGCACTTCCGCACCTCGGTGCACGCATCCCCGCTCTTCGCCCGGGCGGTGGCCCGGCTGCTGTGCCGGGTGGACGAGGCGCTCGGCCGGCCCCCGGTGCTGCACTTCGTGGACATGGCGGCCGGGCGGGGCGAACTGGTCACCGGGGTGCTCGCCGCGCTGCCCGAGGAGACGGCCGCCCGGACGCGTGCGTACGCCGTGGAGCTGGCGGACCGGCCCGCAGGGCTCGATCCCCGCGTCGAGTGGCGCGCCGAGCCGCCGCGGCGGATCACCGGGCTGCTGTTCGCCAACGAATGGCTGGACAACGTCCCCCTGGAGGTCGCCGAGACCGACTCCGCGGGCACACCGCGGCGGGTGCTGGTGCGCGCGGACGGCACGGAGCGGCTCGGGGAGCCGGTCGGCGGGGAGGAGGCCGCATGGCTGGCGCGGTGGTGGCCGCTGGGCGGCGAGCCGGGGTTGCGCGCGGAGATCGGCCTCGACCGGGACCGGGCCTGGGCGTCGGCCGTCGCGGCCGTGGAGCGCGGGCTGGCGGTCGCGGTGGACTACGGGCATCTGGCTCGGGCACGGCCGCCGTTCGGGACGCTCACCGGATTCCGGGACGGGCGGGAGACGCTGCCGGTGCCGGACGGCTCCTGCGACATCACCGCGCATGTGGCCGTGGACGCGTGTGCGGCGACCGCCGGGGGGCCGCCCGGTGCGCGGCTGCTCACCCAGCGGGAGGCGCTGCGCGCGCTGGGCGTGACCGGCGCCCGCCCGCCGCTGGCGCTGGCCTCGTCGGACCCGGCCGGCTACGTACGGGCCCTCGCGGGAGCCGGGGAGGCGGCGGAGCTCACGGCGGAGGGCGGCCTCGGGGACTTCTGGTGGCTGGTGCAGGTGGTGGGGCCGGCGGAGGGCGTGGCTGATGTGTTCGGGGACCGCCCGGGGAGAAGCACGGGCGCCCCGGGAGGGTCCGGGAGCGGTCAGGGGTAGGCGGATGCCGGGCGCCCGGAGCGTGCCGGGTGCCCCTGCGGCCTACTTGTCGATGTCGCCCACCACGAAGAACATCGAGCCCAGGATCGCCACCATGTCCGCCACCAGCGTGCCCGGCAGCAGCTCGGTCAGGGCCTGGATGTTGTTGTACGAGGCCGAGCGCAGCTTGAGCCGGTACGGCGTCTTGTCGCCCTTGCTGACCAGGTAGTAGCCGTTGATGCCGAGCGGGTTCTCGGTCCAGGCGTAGGTGTGGCCCTCGGGGGCCTTGAGGACCTTGGGGAGCCGCTGGTTGACCGGTCCCGGCGGCAGCTCGGCGAGCCGGTCCAGGCAGGCGTCGGCGAGGTCCAGGGAGTTGTGGGTCTGCTCCAGCAGGCACTCGAAGCGGGCCAGGCAGTCGCCCTCCTCGCGGGTCACCACCTTCAGCACGTCGCCCAGCTCGCCGTAGGCGAGATACGGCTCGTCGCGGCGCAGGTCGAAGTCGACGCCGGAGGCGCGGGCGATCGGACCGCTCACCCCGTAGGCGTGCACGGTCTCCGGGGAGAGCACGCCGACGCCGCGGGTGCGGCCGCGGAAGATCTCGTTGCCCAGCACCAGGTCGTCGAAGCGGTCCATGCGGGAGCGCACATCGGCGACGGCGGCCCGGGCGCGCCGCGTCCAGCCCGCCGGGAGGTCCTCCTTGAGGCCGCCGACGCGGTTGAACATGTAGTGCATGCGCCCGCCGGAGACCTCCTCCATGACGTGCTGCAGCTCCTCGCGCTCGCGGAACGCGTAGAAGATCGGCGTGATGCCGCCGAGCTCCAGCGGGTAGGAGCCGAGGAACATCAGGTGATTGAGCACCCGGTTCAGCTCGGCGAGCAGCGTGCGCAGCCACACCGCCCGCTCGGGCACCTCCATGCCGAGCATCCGCTCCACGCCGAGCACCACGCCCAGCTCGTTGGAGAACGCCGACAGCCAGTCGTGCCGGTTGGCCAGCATGATGATCTGGCGGTAGTCGCGGGCCTCGAACAGCTTCTCCGCGCCGCGGTGCATATAGCCGATCACCGGCTCCGCGCGGGAGATGCGCTCGCCGTCCAGGACCAGTCTCAGCCGGAGCACGCCGTGCGTGGACGGGTGCTGCGGACCGATGTTGAGCACCATGTCGGTGCTCTCCGCCGCGCCGCCGATACCGACCATGGTCTCCGTCGTAGGAGTCATGGACACAGTCTCCCCTACGTAGGCTTGCGGCATGGAAACGGGGATCCCGCACATCACGACCGAACAAGAGCCCGAGTGGATCGCGCTGCCGCCCGGGCTGCTGAAGATGCGACGCTTGCTGCTGGTGGTGTGGCTGGGGCCGCTGACGCTGGCCACCGGACTGGTGCCCGGACTGCTGGCGGGGCCCGGCTGGGCCGCCTTCGCGGTGCTGCCGCTGGCGCTGTTGATCTGGGGCTGGGGCATGCTGGAGCGCAACTGGCGCTCCTGGCGGTACGCCGAGCGGGCGGACGACCTGCTGATCAGCCGGGGTGTGCTGTGGCGTGAGCAGACCGTGGTGCCGTACGGCCGGATGCAGCTGGTGGAGGTGACCTCCGGTCCGGTGGAGCGGCGCTTCGGGCTGGCGAGCGTGCAGTTGCACACGGCGGCCGCGGCGACCGATGCGAAGATTCCCGGGCTCGACCCGGCCGAGGCGGAACGGTTGCGCGACCGGCTCACGGAGCTGGGCGAGGCCCGGTCGGCGGGGCTGTGACGGGGCCGGAGGCCCGCGAGAACGTGGGCGAGAGCGCGGGGTTGGGCGTGCACGAGGGTCCCGGTCAGGGCGGGCACGAGGGTGCAGGTCACGGCGGGCACGAGGGTGCAGGCCACGGCGGGCACGAGGGTGCAGGCCACGGCGAGCACGAGGGTGCAGGCCACGGCGAGCACGAGGGTGCGGTGCGCGAGGGATCGGGTCAGAGCGTGCGGAAAGGTGCAGGGCAGAGCGTGCGCGAGGAGGTACGGGAAGGGCGTCCCGTGATCGAGCGGCGGCTGCATCCGGTCACGCCGCTGCGGCGGGCGTGGGCGCCCTTGGCCGTGCTGATCGGGTGGGCGGTGCACGATCCCGACCAGGCGCAGCGGCAGCTGAGCCGGCTGACCACGACGACGCTGCTGATCGCGCTCGCGGTGCTGCTTCCGGCCGCGGCGCTGTACGGGTTCCTGAGCTGGTGGTTCACGCATTTCGCGGTGACGGACACCGAGTTGCGGGTGCGGACCGGGCTGCTGTTCCGGCGAACCGCGCACATCCGGCTGGAGCGGATCCAGGCGATCGACGTCACTCAGCCGCTGCTGGCGCGGGTCGCCGGGGTGGCGAAGCTGAAACTGGACGTGATCGGGACCGACGAGAAGGACGAGCTCGCCTACCTCGGGGCGGAGGAGGCGCGGGCGCTGCGGGCGGAGCTGCTGGCTCGGGCGGCCGGGTTCGCGCCGGAGACCGCCCACGAGGTGGGCGAGGCCCCGGCCCGGGAGCTGCTGCGGGTCCCTCCGCGGGTGCTGGCGGTGTCACTGGTGCTGACCGGGGCGACGTGGGGGTGGCTGGTCGTCGTCCCGGTGGTGATACCGCTGCTGTGGATCGCCACCCACAGCCTGTGGACGGTGCTGGCGGTCGGGGTGCCGTTGCTGGGTGCGGCCGGCGCGAGCACCGTGGGGCGGTTCGTGACCGAGTACGACTGGACGGTCGGGGAGTCGCCGGACGGGCTGCGGATCGATCACGGGCTGCTGGACCGGGAGCACGAGACGGTGCCGCCGGGGCGGGTGCAGACGATACGCATCGTGGAGCCCTGGCTGTGGCGGCGGCGGGGGTGGGTGCGGGTCGAGCTGGACGTGGCCGGGTCGTCGAACTCGCTGCTGGTGCCGGTCGCTCCGCGGGAGCTGGCGGAGGCGGTGATCGGGCGGGTGCTGCCCGGGGTGCGCGTGCCGGCGGCGTCGGAGCTGGCGGGGGCGCCGCGGCGGGCCCGGTGGTGCGTGCCGGTGTGGTGGCGGGGATACGGGCTGGTGGTGACCGAGGCGGTGTTCGCCGCGCGGCATGGGCTGTTGCGGCGGAGCCTGGCGTTGGTGCCGCATGCCAAGGTGCAGAGCGTGCGGTTGAGCCAGGGGCCCTGGGAGCGGGCTCGGGGGGTTGCCAACGTGCACGTCGACAATGGCGCAAACCGATCGGTCACAGCGCGGCTGCGGGACGCGGAGGAAGCGGTGGCGCTGCTCCGCTCCCAAGCGGAACGCTCCCGAACGGGCCGCAGGGACGCCCGCCCGGACCGCTGGATGACCTGACTGCGGCCCGGTGAGGTCCGCGTTCGGCTGTGCCTGCGGGCGGGTGGGGTGCGCTTCGTTCCCGCCTGCGGGTGGGGGTCCGCGTTCGGCTGTGCCTGCGGGCGGGTGGGGTGCGCTTCGTTCCCGCCTGCGGGTGGGGGTCCGCGTTCGGCTGTGCCTGCGGGCGGGTGGGGTGCGCTTCGTTCCCGCCTGCGGGTGGGGTGCGGGTTCGGCTGTGCGTGAGGCCCACGGCCCGGTGGGGGTGCGTGTTCTCCGGGGCCTGCGGGTGCCCCGTGGCGGTGCGCGTTTCGTTCTCACCTGCGGGCGCGTGGGTGGCTGAGGTGGCCATGCCTGCGGCGCAGCTGCGGCTCCGGTGGGGGTGCGCGTAGCGCCTACGGGGGGTGGGTGAGTCGGGGCCGGGGTGGTGGTGTCCGTCCTCGGTCTGGCGCGGAATCGGTTTCCGTCGAGTACGGGCGCGGACGCGCCAGCCGCTGCGGGCGGACACCACCACCCCAACCCCTCCCCGCCGCGCGCGACTGCGGCACGCCCAAGACCGGTGGCCCGCCGAGCAACCTGCACGACCGCGGGCCGTCGCACCGACCGCGCAACGGCACTCCCGGTCAGGCCCGAACGCCCACCGTGGGCTGCGCGAGAAGTGACCGGCGCTCAGGAGACCGCGCTGCGGAGGCCCTGGACGTCGATCTGTTCTGTTTCGTCGTGCGCCGTGAGGTCGATGACCTGGCTGACCGCCCGCGACTCGCTGTCCGCCGGCTTGAACTCCGCCTCGGCCTTGTGCAGCGCCAGTGCCTCCTCACCGACCACGTCGGCAAGATCCTCGTTCTGCACGGCCTCCAGCGCGGCCCGCTGCACACCCTTCTTCTTCGTACCGAAGAAGTCGAAGCCGCCCTCCGGCGCCGACCGGCGCACCGGCGCCGTCTGCGGCACGACCGCGACAGCCTTCGGCACCGTGAAGTGGCCGGCGGCCCGCTCGCCCTGCTGGGCCGGTACCGAGGGAGCCTGGGTGGCGGCCGCCCCCTCATGGCCAGCGACCGCCTCGGGCTTCCCCGCCGCCTCGTCCTCCGGCGGCGCATCGTTCCGGGTCGGCTCGGGACCGTCGTCCTCGGGGCTGCCCCCGCCCTCGGCGGGCGCCGCCGTGTCCGAGTTCGCCTTCGCGGACTTCTCGTCGCCCTTCCCGAGGCGCGCCAGGGCGGCGTTGGCGCGGAGGAAGAGCTGGGAGCCCTCGGGGGAGAAGACCGCGGGTACGTCCTCCCTGACCGGCTCCTCTGCGGGCTCGTCCTGCTCCGCGACGGGTGCGCCCCCCGTGCCGGCCGGCAGGGCCCGTGCGGGGGCCGTGGCCTCTATCTCCAGTACCCGGCGCTGCTCCAGGACGCTTGCCCGGTCCGCCTCGGCCGTGGCGTAGCGGCGCAGCAGCGCCGCGTGCTCGTTGCGCAGGCCGGCCAGCTCCGCCCGCTTGGCCCGCAGCCGCTGCTCCAGCTTCTGGCGCAGCTCGCGCGACTCGTCGAGATCGGCCTCCAGTTCGGCGACCCGCTCCTCGAAACGCCACTCGTCGCTCGCCCGCGCGCGCGTGAGGTCGGCGACGCGTTTGCCCGCCTGGACGTCCCAGCGCCGCATCACGACCGCGCCGGCCACGGCGGTGGCCGCCGCGGCCGCGGACAGGACCCGTAGCACCGTCGTTTGCGTGAACACCCAGGGCCCCAGGGCACAGACGAGGGACACGCCTGCGATCGCCGACGGGGGCAGCATCCTGTGCAGAGGCGGGGAATGGCGGTGACGTCCACGTGGCATGGCCAGAAACTTACCGCGCGTAGGCGAATGATGGACCCCCGCCCCGCAAAAACAAAGCCATACCGGCGCTTTCACAGCGCATCAGAGAACGCGGTTGAATCGTGAATTGACACCGGACCCGTTCTTCAAGATCGTTTCGCTTCGCCGAGGCGGTTCCCGAGCCACTCCATGGTGGCCGGAATCTCCCGTCGCCAGGTGTTGAAGTTGTGGCCGCCGCTTTCCAGGATGATCGACGAGATGCGGGTGCGGCCGGTGGCCTTCACCTGCTCGATGAACTTCACCGTGTCCCAGTAGTTGGACTCGCCCTTCTTGCTGCTGGTGACCAGGAGCGAGGTGTCGGGGGCGGGCCGGTGCCCGATGTACCAGCGCAGGTCGGCCTCGTCGCGGAGCCGCTCGTCTCCGTGGAAGAGATCGCCGGTGGTGGGGTCGGTCGGCGCCTTGTAGTACGCGGAGAGCCCGGCGCCCGCGCCGAAGACCTCGGGGTGGTGGATCGCCAGCTTCAGCGCGCAGTAGCCGCCGGTGGAGTTGCCGACCACACCCCACGCGCCGCGCCCCTCCTCGACCCGGTAGTGACCGGCGATCGTCTCGGGCAGGTCCCTGGCGAAGAAGGTCTCGGTCTGCGGCCCGTCCGGGACGTCCACGCATTCGGTGTCCCGGGGCGGCGCGACGGTCGGGCGCAGCATCACCAGGATCATCGGCGGCATTCTCCCCTCGCGGGCCGCCCGGTGGACGGTGCGCGGATAGCGCAGCTTGTCGACGAGCGCCCGTGCGGTGCCCGGATATCCGGTGAGGACGACGGCCGCGGGGAAGTCGCGGCGGCGGTGTTCGGCGCGGAAGTACTCCGGCGGCAGATACACGTAGGCGGGGGAGACGATGCGGCTGGCGCGGCCCGAGATGCGGACCTCGTCGATGCGGCCGCTCTCCTCGGGCCGGGTGCCCGCGACTCCGGGCACCGGCCCGCTGCCGACGACCTTCAGGCCGCTGCCCGCCGCGTGGTCGACGACGACGCCCTGGCCCTTCTGCCGGCCGAACAGGTCGGCCCATCCGGCGTAGAACCCGAACGCCTGGTTGGCGGCGAGGCCCACCGCGGCGAAGATCGCCAGCTGGGTGGCGAGCAGCAGGCCCACCCGCCCGCAGATCGCCCGCCAGGTGCGCCGGGCCAGCCGTGGCCACAGCCACACCGTGCCGGTGAACAGCAGGGCCGCGGCGAGGGCGGTCGCCCACAGCAGCGTGTCGCTCGTAAGACCCATGGGGTGGTACCTGCCTGCGCTTTCTGCCCGGCGCCTGCCGCCCCTGCTCCGTCATGAGGGCGGCGCCGGGCTGTCGTTGGCCTGTTCGGCGGCTTCGGCGAGAGGAGTGAACCTCTCCTCCCGAGACACCGTCCTAGAGGGCGCAATGTCGCCGGATGCCCGATCGGCACCGGATCCATCGTCTCTCGCCGAACTACAGGATTGCGATGTCTGTCAGGACAGATGAGGAAATGTCGGGCTGGGTTCCGAAGCTCGCGGCCCGTGCGCCCCGGCGCGTACGGGACGGCGGCATGGCGCGGCGTGCGCGCCGGCTGCTGCGCGGGCCACGCCCCGAGTCCATGCCTCTTCTGGTCGGCCGGGCCTGCGCTCTGGTCGGTCTGCTGGACATCGCCGCGGGCATCTTCCCGCGTTTCCGGCACAGCCGGATGCACGACCTCGCCGAGGTGCTGCCGGGCGCGTTCGGGTCCTTCGCGGCGGCGCTCTCGCTGAGCGCCGGCGTTCTGCTGCTGCTCCTCGCGCACGGCCTGAAGCGGGGCAAGCGGCGGGCCTGGCGGGCCGCGGTCGCCCTGCTCCCGGCGGGCGCGGTGGCCCAGTTCAGCTACCGGCACTCGGTGCTCGGCGTGCTGATCCCGCTGGTGCTGCTCGCCCTGCTGCTGCGCCACCGCGACCAGTTCGCCGCGCTGCCCGACCCGCGCAGCAGATGGCGGGCGCTGGCCAACTTCGTGCTGATGGGCGCCGGTTCGCTGCTGCTGGGCCTGGTGATCGTCAACGCCCAGCCGGGGCAGCTGATCGGCGACCCGAGCATGGCCGACCGGCTGACCCACGTGGTGTACGGGCTGTTCGGGGTGGAAGGGCCGGTCGACTACCGGGGCGACACCTCCTGGACCGTCGCCTTCTGCCTCGGCGCCCTGGGCTGGATCACCGCCGTCACCACCATCTACCTGGCGTTCCGCCCCGAGCACCCGGCGGCCCGGCTGACGGAGGAGGACGAGGCCCGGCTGCGCGCGCTGCTCGCCGAGCACGGCGGGCGGGACTCCCTCGGGCACTTCGCGCTGCGCCGCGACAAGGCCGTGGTGTTCTCCCCCAGCGGCAAGGCGGCGGTCACCTACCGCGTGGTCTCCGGGGTGATGCTCGCCAGCGGCGACCCGATCGGCGACGTCGAGGCCTGGCCCGGTGCCATCGAGCGCTTCATGGACGAGGCCAGGGCGCACTCCTGGACCCCGGCCGTGATGGGCTGCTCCGAGACCGGCGGCCATGTCTGGACCCGCGAGACCGGCCTCGACGCCCTGGAGATCGGCGACGAGGCGGTGGTCGACGTCAAGGATTTCTCGCTCGCCGGCCGCGCGATGCGCAACGTCCGCCAGATGGTCAAGCGCATCGAGCGCGCCGGTTACGAGACCCGGGTACGGCGTGTCCGTGACCTCGGTGAGGCCGAACTGGACCGCATCCGCCGCGCCGCCGACGACTGGCGCGGCACCGAGACCGAGCGCGGCTTCTCCATGGCGCTGGGCCGCGTCGGCGACCCGGCCGACGGCGACTGCCTGATCGCCACCGCCCACAAGGCCGACGCCGAGCCGGGCGAGTACGGCGATCTGAAGGCGATCCTGCACTTCGTGCCGTGGGGCGGGGACGGGGTCTCCCTGGACCTGATGCGCCGGGACCGCTCGGCCGACCCGGGCATGAACGAGCTGCTCATCGTGGCCGCGCTGCGGGCCGCGCCGGCCTTCGGCATCGAACGGGTCTCGCTCAACTTCGCCATGTTCCGCTCGGCGCTCGCGCGCGGCGAGAGGATCGGCGCGGGGCCGGTGCTGCGGGCCTGGCGGGGGCTGCTGCTGTTCCTGTCGCGCTGGTTCCAGATCGAGTCGCTGTACAAGTTCAACGCCAAGTTCCGGCCCCGCTGGGAGCCCCGCTTCGTGGTCTACCGGGCCTCGGCCGACCTGCCCCGCATCGGCTTCGCCGCGATGCAGGCGGAAGGTTTCCTCAACCCGTCCGTGCCACTGCCGCGCTTCCTGCGCCGCCGCACCCCGGCCCGCCGGCCCTGCACGCACATGCTGGACCGCGGCCCGTCGGAGAACACGGTGCGCGCCGCCTGACGCCGGACGGGGTGGTCCGGGCGGGGTTCGCGCGAGGGGTGCGCCTGCGCGAGGGGCGCCCGGGGGCTCTGTACGGGGGGCACCGGCCGGGGCGCGGCGCTGCACCGGCGCCGCCTGGGCCTACGCTGAACATATGAGCAATCACAGCGGACGCCCTCATGTCGCGGGCCTTCCTCACTGGGACCGGTGCGCGGTCATGGGAGTCGTGAACGTCACCCCCGACTCCTTCTCCGACGGCGGCCGCTGGTTCGACACGACGAACGCCGTCAAGCACGGCCTGGAGCTGATCGCCCAGGGCGCTGATCTGGTGGACGTCGGCGGAGAGTCCACCCGGCCCGGCGCGACCCGCGTCGACGAGGCCGAGGAGCTCAAGCGGGTCATCCCGGTGGTCCGGGGCCTCGCCTCCGAGGGCGTCACGATCTCCGTCGACACCATGCGGGCCTCCGTCGCCGAGCAGGCCCTCGCCGCCGGTGCCGTCCTGGTCAACGACGTCAGCGGCGGCCTCGCCGACCCCGGCATGATCCGCGTCGTGGCCGACGCGGGCGCCCCCTTCGTCGTCATGCACTGGCGCGGCTTCCTGGAGGGCGGCAACATCCGAGGGGTCTACGGCGACGTCGTCACCGAGGTCGCCGACGAGCTGCGGGCGCGGGTGGACGCCGTGCTGGAGGGCGGGATCGCCGAGGACCGGCTGATCGTCGACCCCGGTCTGGGCTTCTCCAAGGACGCCGAGCACGACCTGGCGCTGCTCGCCCGGATCGACCGGCTGCTGGCGCTGGGCCACCCGCTGCTGGTCGCCGCCTCCCGCAAGCGGTTCCTCGGCCGGGTCCTGGCAGGACCGGACGGCACACCGCCCCCCGCGCGGGAGCGCGACGCGGCCACCGCCGCCGTCTCCGCCCTGGCCGCGCAGGCCGGCGCCTGGGCCGTCCGGGTGCACGAGGTCCGCCCCTCGGCCGACGCCGTACGCGTCGCCCACGCCATCGCGCAGGCACGCACCTCGGCGCCTGCGCCCTCTGCGACCCTCGCGCACGGCGCGGACGGCGCGGAAGGAGCCCGGTGAGCGCCCCCCACACCGACGTCGAGCAGGTCGAGGCCGCCAACAGGGCCTACTACGAGGCACTCGAACGGGGCGACTTCGAGGAGATCGCCTCGCTCTGGCTCGCCCCGGCGGATCTCGGCGTCGACGAGAGCTACCACGACCCGGCGGAGGCCGGCGTGGTCTCCTGCGTGCACCCGGGCTGGCCGGTGCTCACCGGGCGCGGCGAGGTCCTGCGCTCCTACGCGGTGATCATGGCGGGCACCGACTACATCCAGTTCTTCCTCACCGACGTCCATGTCTCGGTCACCGGTGACACCGCCGTGGTGACCTGCACGGAGAACATCCTCAGCGGCGGTCCCGCCCCCGAGGAGGGCGAGGAGCTCGGCCCGCTGGTGGGCCAGCTGGTGGTGGCCACCAATGTGTTCCGGCGCACACCGGCCGGCTGGAAGCTGTGGTCCCACCACGCCTCCCCGGTGCTCGCCGAGGCCGAGGAGGACGACGAGACCCCGCCCGACGACGCCCCCGTCGACGACAGCCCCGCCTGACGCCGCCCCCTCGTCGTTGTGCGGTCGCGCACATGGTTGGAATCATGCGGCGGCGGGTAGGGGCGGCTTCCGCGCCGTGAGCACCCGGCCTCTCCAGGGCAAACGCGGGATGAACCCTCGCGGCACAGCTCCCGGCCCGTGCCACCGGTGGTCCGGTGGCGTCGGTGCCCGCAGGTAGATTCGACAGAAGGCCGTCGTGTGCCGCCCGCACGCGGCACGGCCGGCCGGACCGACGACTGCAGGAGTGATTCGCGTGGATCGTGTCGCGCTGCGCGGCCTGAGGGCCCGTGGGCACCACGGTGTGTTCCCCAGGGAACGCGAGGAGGGCCAGACCTTCATCGTGGACCTGGTCCTCGGCCTCGACACCCGCCCGGCCGCGGCCGACGACGACCTGACGAAGACCGTGCACTACGGCGTCGTGGCCGAGGAGGTCGTGGCCGTCGTGCAGGGCGAGCCCGTCAACCTCATCGAGACGCTCGCCGAGCGCATCGCCGAGGTCTGTCTGAAGCACGACGCGGTGCGGGAGGTCGAGGTCTGCGTCCACAAGCCGGACGCCCCGATCACCGTTCCGTTCGACGACGTGACCGTCACCATCACCCGGAGCCGCGTATGACCAGGCCGTTCACTCAGGGGTCCACGGACCCGACCGTTCAGCCCGTGCCCGCCTCCGTGGTCGAGCGGGTCGACGCCGCCGACTCCACGCTGCAGAACCCCAAACGCGCGGTGGTCTCCCTCGGCGCCAACCTCGGCAACCGCCTGGAGACCCTGCAGGGGGCCGTGGACGCGCTGGAGGACACCCCCGGCATCCGGGTCAAGGCCGTCTCGCCGGTCTACGAGACGGAGCCGTGGGGCGTCGAGCCCGGCAGCCAGCCCTCGTACTTCAACGCGGTCGCGGTGCTGAAGACCACCCTGCCGCCGTCCTCCCTGCTGGAGCGGGCGCAGGCGGTGGAGGAGGCCTTCCACCGCGTCCGCGACGAACGGTGGGGCCCGCGCACGCTGGACGTGGACATCGTCTCCTACGCGGAGGTCCGCTCCGACGACCCGCAGCTCACACTCCCCCACCCCCGCGCGCACGAACGCGCCTTCGTCCTCGCCCCCTGGCACGACGTCGACCCGGAGGCCGAACTGCCCGGCCGCGGCCCGGTCGCCGCGCTGCTGGACGAGGTCACCCGCCAGGGTGTGACTCAGCGCCCGGACCTGGAACTCCGGCTGCCCGAGTAGCCGTTAAGGTCGACACGACCGACAGCCGGGGAAGGGACACCGTGAGACAGCTGCGCATCCGGGTGCTGGCCGGCGTTTTCGTCGTCGCCGGGATCCTGTCCTGGGCCGGGGCCCGCCTGTGGAACGCCTTCGGGACCCTGCCGAGCGTCCCCGTGGCCGCCCCGATCGTGCTCGCCCTGATCGCCACGGTGCTCACGGCCACGGCGCTGTCCCTGCGCGCCCGGCTCAAGGCCCAGCGCGAGCGGCGCCCCGACGCCAAGGGCGTCGATCCCCTGATGGCGGCCCGGGCGGTGGTCTTCGGTCAGGCCAGCGCCCTGGTCGCCGCCCTGGTGGCCGGCATGTACGGCGGCGTCTGCGTCTTCCTGCTGGAGTCCCTGGAGGTCCCCGCCCGCCGCGACCAGGCCATCTACGCCGGCTTCTCCGTCGTCGCGGGCATCGGGGTCATAGCGGCCGGCATCTTCCTCGAACGCGTCTGCAAGCTCCCCGACGACGAGGACGACGACACCGAGGGCGCCGCCCCGGCGGCCTGAGAGGCGGTCCAGCTGCCGGCCCGGGCCGGACCGGCCGGAAGCGAGCGTCCCGCAGACCCAGCGTCTCGGAGGCTCAGCGAGCCATGATCAGGCTCATCGCCTCGTTGCGGGTCGCCGCGTCCCTGAGCTGACCGCGGACGGCCGAGGTGAGGGTCTTGGCGCCGGGCTTGCGGATGCCGCGCATGGACATGCACATGTGCTCGCACTCGACGACCACGATCACCCCGCGCGGCTCCAGGATCTCCATGAGGGAGTCGGCGATCTGGGTCGTGAGGCGTTCCTGCACCTGGGGGCGGCGGGCGAAGACGTCGACCAGGCGGGCCAGCTTCGACAGGCCGGTGATCTTGCCGCTGGTCGAGGGGATGTAGCCGACGTGCGCCACGCCCCGGAAGGGCACCAGGTGGTGCTCGCAGGTCGAGTAGACCTCGATGTCCTTCACCAGCACCATCTCGTCGTGCCCGAGATCGAAGGTGGTGGTCAGCACGTCCTCGGGCTTCTGCCACAGGCCCGCGAATATCTCCTTGTACGCCCGCGCCACCCGTGCCGGCGTCTCCTGCAGGCCCTCCCGGTCCGGGTCCTCACCGACCGCGATGAGTAGTTCCCGGATCGCGTTCTGCGCCCGCTTCTCGTCGAACTCGCCGATCGGGACCTGGCCGTCCAGCGTCACGGGGTCGGTCATGTGGAGCCTCGTTCCTTGCCTGCGCGCGTGCCCGGGGGGACGCATATCCGGTGCGGTGACGCACATACCGCGCCCCCCAGGCTAGAACCTGGGGGGCGCGGCATACATTCCGGGCCCCGGCGACGGCGGCCGGGGCCGGTGTCAGCTCTCCGGGCGCTCCTCCGGTGCCCGCTCGGACGTCCTGGAGGTGTCCGCGGTGCTCTTGGCGGTGCTGATCGCCTGCGGCGCGCCGTTCGCCCCGTTGGTCAGAGCCAGCTCCTTCGGGGAGAGGACCGGCGGGCGGGTGGACGGCGTGCGGCGCGAGGAGCCGGTCCAGGCGGGCCTGGGCGGCCGCTTGACGACGGGCGCGAAGATCTCGGCGATCTCCTCCTTGCCCAGCGTCTCCTTCTCCAGGAGGGCCAGCACGAGGTTGTCGAGGACGTCACGGTTCTCGACGAGGATCTCCCACGCCTCGTTGTGCGCGTTCTCGATGAGCTTCTTGACCTCTTCGTCGACCAGCGCGGCGACCTCCTCCGAGTAGTCGCGCTGGTGAGCCATCTCACGTCCGAGGAACGGCTCGGAGTTGTCCCCGCCGAACTTGATCGCGCCGAGCCGCTCGGTCATGCCGTACTGAGTGACCATCGCGCGGGCCAGGTTGGTGGCCTTCTCGATGTCGTTGGCGGCACCCGTGGTCGGGTCGTGGAAGACCAGTTCCTCGGCTGCCCGGCCGCCCAGCATGTAGGCGAGCTGGTCG
Source organism: Streptomyces composti (assembly GCF_012034205.1). Taxonomy (GTDB): domain Bacteria; phylum Actinomycetota; class Actinomycetes; order Streptomycetales; family Streptomycetaceae; genus Streptomyces; species Streptomyces composti. The sequence goes on along the minus strand of NZ_JAATEM010000010.1, from coordinate 165,945 downwards.
AGCATCTCGTTGCGGGTGGTCGAGTACTTGTCCTCGTCCGGCAGGACCATCGTGTAGCCGAGGGCGCGGCCTCTGGACAGGATGGTGATCTTGTGGACCGGGTCGGAGTTCGGCGAGGCCGCCGCGACCAGGGCGTGTCCGCCCTCGTGGTACGCGGTGATCTTCTTCTCCTTGTCCGACATGATCCGGCTCCGCTTCTGCGGGCCCGCGACCACGCGGTCGATCGCCTCGTCCAGCACCTTGTTGTCGATCAGCTTCTTGTCGCTGCGCGCGGTGAGCAGCGCGGCCTCGTTCAGCACGTTGGCCAGGTCCGCACCGGTCATGCCGGGGGTGCGGCGGGCGACGGCGGACAGGTCGACGTCGGGAGCGACCGGCTTGCCCTTCTGGTGGACCTTGAGGATCTCCAGACGGCCCTGCATGTCGGGGCGGTCCACGGCGATCTGCCGGTCGAAGCGGCCGGGGCGCAGGAGGGCGGGATCGAGGATGTCGGGCCGGTTGGTGGCGGCGATCAGGATGACGCCGCCCTTGACGTCGAAGCCGTCCATCTCGACGAGCAGCTGGTTCAGGGTCTGCTCGCGCTCGTCGTGACCGCCGCCGAGGCCGGCGCCGCGGTGGCGGCCGACCGCGTCGATCTCGTCGACGAAGACGATGGCGGGGGCGTTGGCCTTGGCCTGCTCGAACAGGTCACGGACCCGGGAGGCACCGACACCGACGAACATCTCGACGAAGTCGGAACCGGAGATCGAGTAGAAGGGCACACCGGCCTCGCCCGCGACGGCCCGCGCGAGCAGGGTCTTGCCGGTGCCGGGCGGGCCGTAGAGCAGCACGCCCTTGGGGATCTTGGCGCCGACGGCCTGGAACTTGGCCGGTTCCTGCAGGAACTCCTTGATCTCCTGGAGCTCCTCGACGGCCTCGTCCGAGCCGGCCACGTCGGCGAACGTCGTCTTCGGCGTGTCCTTGGTGATGAGCTTCGCCTTGGACTTGCCGAAGTTCATGACGCGGGAGCCGCCGCCCTGCATCTGATTCATCAGGAACAGGAAGACGATCACGATCAGAACGAACGGAAGCAGCGACAGCAGAATGCTCACGAAGGGGTTCTGCTTGGACGGCGAGACCGTGTAGCCGTCGGGGATCTGCTTGTTCTCGTACTTGTTCTGCAGCGTGCTGGCGATGGTGACGCCCTGGTCACCGATGTAGCTCGCCTGGATCTTCGAGCTGCCCTCGACCTTTTGACCGTCCTTGAGCGAGACCTTGATGATCTGCTCGTCGCCGGTGGTCAGCTTGGCCGACTCGACCTTGTTCTCATTGATCGCCTGGACGACCTGGCCCGTGTCCACCGTCTTGTAGCCGCCGGACGAACCGACGACCTGCATCAACACGACCACGGCAAGGACGGCCAGCACGATCCACATGACCGGCCCACGGAAGTATCGCTTCACGTCCATCCATACGGAGCGGTGCCGCCCCGTCCCTCCTGCCATAGTGAGTTTGATAAAGGCTGTTCTTCGGACGGTACCCCAGCATTGTCCCCCGAAGCTGCGCGGGACGGCTGGCAATCGCGTCTACGCATGCTCCAACGGCGCGGAGACCGCCGGGGTTCCCGATCACCGTCCGGGCGAATGGGCCCTTCGGGCTCAGCCGCCGTAGACGTGAGGCGCGAGCGTACCGACGAACGGGAGATTGCGGTACTTCTCGGCGTAGTCCAGGCCGTAGCCGACGACGAATTCGTTGGGGATGTCGAAACCGACCCATTCCACATCGATGGCGACCTTCGCCGCCTCGGGCTTGCGCAGCAGCGTGCACACCTTCAGGGAGGCGGGCTCGCGCGAGCCGAGGTTGGAGATCAGCCAGGACAGGGTCAGACCGGAGTCGATGATGTCCTCGACGATCAGGACGTGCTTGCCCTTGATGTCGGTGTCGAGGTCCTTGAGGATCCGCACCACACCGGAGGACTGGGTGCCCGCCCCGTACGAGGATACGGCCATCCAGTCCATCGTGACGGGGGTGGACAGCGCCCGCGCGAGGTCGGCCATGACCATCACCGCGCCCTTGAGCACGCCGACGATCAGCAGATCCTTGCCCGCGTAATCCGCGTCGATCTTGGCAGCCAGCTCGGCCAGCTTCGCGTCGATCTCTTCCTTGGTGATGAGCACCTTCTCGAGGTCGGCACCCATGTCTTTCGCGTCCACCCGCATCACTTTCGGTCGTCCCACCGGCTGCCGGACCCCGCCGCCTCCGTCGCCGAGGGGGCACCGTTTCAGCCTTGCCGAATCACCAGTCTGCCACCCTGCCGCCGGACGACGACTTTGCCGGGGAGATTGATGGCCCCCTGACCGCGCCAGCCGGTGATCAGCCGGTCGACCTCCTCGATGTGCCGGGCGAACAGGGAACCGGCCGGTGCGCCCGCCTCGATGGCGGCGCGGCGCAGCACCCGGCGGCGCACCGCGGGCGGCAGGGCGTGGAGGCCGGCGCACTCGAGGCCGCCGTCGGCGTCGCGGACGCCGGCCTCGGCGCGGGAGGCCCAGGCGTCGAGGGCGTCGGCGTCGTCGCGGGAGAGCTGGGCGGTGCGGGCGAGGGCCTCGACGACGCCCTTGCCGAGCGCCTTCTCCAGGGCGGGCAGACCCTCGTGGCGCAGCCGGGAGCGGGTGTAGGACGGGTCGGTGTTGTGCGGGTCGTCCCAGACGGGCAGGGACTGGACCATGCAGGCCTTGCGGGCGGTCTGCCGGTCGAGCTGCAGGAAGGGGCGCCGGTAACGGCCGCCGGCCCCCGAGACCGCGGCCATGCCGGACAGGGAGCGGATGCCGGAGCCGCGGGCGAGGCCGAGCAGGACGGTCTCGGCCTGGTCGTCCCTGGTGTGACCGAGCAGGACGGCGCGGGCGCCGAGCCGTTCGGCGGCGGCGTCCAGGGCGGCGTAGCGGGCGTCGCGGGCCGCGGCCTCGGGCCCGCCCTCGCGGCCGACGGTCACGGCGACGGACTCGGCCGGATGGAGGCCGAGTTCCCTCATGCGCTGCACGACCTCCGCCGCGCGCTGGTCGGAGCCGGGCTGGAGTCCGTGGTCGACGGTGATGCCGCCGGCCCGGACGCCGAGCCGGGGGGCCTCGAAGGCGAGGGCGGAGGCGAGGGCCATGGAGTCGGCGCCGCCGGAGCAGGCCACCAGCACGAGCGGGGCGCAGGAGCATCCCTGCGGGATGGCCACCGAGGCCCGGGACGGGGTGCGGCCGAGCCCGCCGGCGTGCTGCCGGTGCTGGACGTGATGGCGGTGATGCCCGTGCTGTTCGTGCAGGCCGTGCTGCCGGGGGTGCTCGTGACGGCAGTCGTGCCCGTGGCGCTCGTGATGTCCACCGGGAGCGCGTTCGGCGTGTTCGGCGTGTTCGGCGTGTTCGGCGTGTTCGGCGAGGATGTCGTGGAGTACGCGGCGGACCGCCAGGCGTATCGCCGCGACCGCAGGATGGGGACCCATTGTCCGGTTCCCTTCATGAAGTTGTCGGGGGGTGAGCCCGAGATTCGGTCACGCAGAGTGTGTAGATGGTGACAGAACCGGGCCGTTCCCCGAGCATTGCACGCCTGCCCATGGCTCACGGTCCCTCGGACGGGTGATTGGAGGGGACTCCGCATGCCGTCGTGCGGAGCTTATGCCTCCGGTTTGCGGTGCACCCGTGTGATCCAGTCGGCAGGTCTGGAGATCTCCGCCTTGGTGGGGAGCGTGTTGGGCGAGGTCCACACGCGGTTGAAGCCGTCCATGCCGACCTCCTCGACGACCGCCCGGACGAAACGTTCCCCGTCCCGGTACTGACGCAGCTTGGCGTCCAGGCCCAGCAGCTTGCGCAGCGCCATGTCCAGGCGGGAGGCGCCCTTGGCGCGGCGCTGCTGGAACTTCTCGCGGATCTCGGCGACGGTCGGCACCACCTCGGGTCCCACGCCGTCCATCACGTAGTCGGCATGGCCCTCGAGCAGGGACATCACGGCGGTGAGCCGGCCGAGGATCTCGCGCTGGGCGGGGGTCTGGACGATCTCCACCAGGGAGCGTCCGCCGTCCTCCTCCTCGCCCTCGGGCCGGCCGCCGGCCAGCGTCTGGGCGGCGTCGCGGATGCGCTCCAGGACGGTCATGGGGTCGACGTCGGTCTCCCCCAGGAACGACTGGATCTCGCCCTCCAGGTGGTCGCGCAGCCAGGGCACGGCGCTGAACTGGGTGCGGTGGGTCTCCTCGTGCAGGCACACCCACAGCCGGAAGTCGTGCGGGTCGACGTCGAGTTCGCGTTCGACATGGACCACGTTGGGCGCGACCAGCAGCAGCCGGCCGCCGCCGTTCTCCCCGGCGGGCAGGTCGTGGGTGGCGGGAGCGAAGGTCTCGTACTGGCCGAGGACGCGGGAGGCGAGGAAGGACAGCAGCATGCCCAGCTCGACGCCGGTGACCTTGCCGCCCACGGCGCCCAGCACCGCGTTGCCGGGGCCGGTGCCGCGCCGCTGCTGCATCTTGTCGAGCAGCGGCTTGAGCAGTTCGCGGAATCCGGCGACGTTGGCGCGCACCCAGCCGGGCCGGTCGACCACCAGCACCGGGGTGTCGTGCGTCTCCTCCGTCCCGAGACGGGTGAAGCCCCGCACGTGCCCCTCCGAGGCCTGCGCGTGCCGGCGCAGCTCCGCGACGACCGCCCTGGCCTCGTCGCGGCTCACGTCGGGGCCGGGTCGCATGAGCCGGGTCGCGGTCGCGACCGCGAGGTTCCAGTCGACCATCCCGGAAGAGGCAGCACCACCGATGCTCGTCATGGGTCAACGGTACGTGAGTGCCGGGGAAGCGGGCAGGGCGACGAGATCCCGCGGGCCGGCGGGGCGGGCGCGGGATGCCCGCCCACGGTCACCGTCGGGGCGGGCCGCAACCCCGCCCCGGGTCACCGGCAGCCGCAGCCCGCGAGGGCCGTGGCCGCCTTGTCCAGGGCGTCCTGGGCGGCGCCCCGGTCGGCGCCGGTGCCCAGGAAGGCGAAGGCCAGCAGGCGCCCGTCGCGGTCGACGACGGTGCCCGCAAGGGTGTTGACGCCGGTGAGGGTGCCGGTCTTGGCGCGGACCACGCCGCCCGCCCCGTCGGCGTAGCGGCCGCTGAGGGTGCCGGTGAAGCCGGCGACGGGCAGCCCTGTGAGGACGGGGCGCAGCTCGGGGTGGGCCGGGTCGGCGGCCTTGACCAGCAGCGCGGTGAGCAGGTCGGCGGTGAGCCGGTCGCGGCGGTCCAGGCCGCTGCCGTCGCGCAGCACGGCGCCCTTCAGCGGGACCTTCAGCTTCTGCAGCTGGGCGCGCACCGCCGCCGAGGCACCGGCGAAGTCGGCGCGCTTGCCGGTGGCGATCGCGGTGTGCCGGGCGAGGGCCTCGGCGATGTCGTTGTCGCTGTTGGTCAGCATCCGCTCGACCAGGGCGGACAGCGGGGGCGAGGACACCGAGGCGAGGGTGGCGGCGCGGCTGCTGGACTTCGACGGGCCGGGTGGCGAGGTCTCGACGCCGTGCTTGCGCAGCAGCTCCCCGAAGGTGCGGGCGGCGTCGGCGGCCGGGTCGGGGACGCGGGGGGCGGCGCCGCTGCCGGAGTCGTCGGTGCGGGCCTCGTCGGTCATCAGGGGGGTGATCTCGGCGATGTTGGTGTTCTCGCCGATCGGGTGCCGCCGGTCGCCGGGGTAGAGGGTCTCGTCGTAGGAGAGCGTCACCTTGCGCACGCCCCGCTTGGCGAGGGCGGCGGCGGTCCGCTCCGCGAGGTCGCTCAGCCGGGCCGTGCCGGGTGCGGGCTTCTTCCGGGCGGAGAGGGTGGGGTCGCCGCCGCCGACCAGCACGACCTCCTCGGTGTCGGGCTCGTACGTGGCGCGGGTGGTGAACCGGTGGTCGGGACCGAGCGCGGAGAGCGCCGCGGCGGCGGTGACGATCTTGATGGTGGAGGCGGGGGTGAGCGGGGTGCCGGGTGCGGTGCCGTAGAGGCGTCTGCCGGTGGCCACGTCGACGACCGAGGCGGAGTGGCGGCCGAGCGCCGGGGTCTTGAGCAGCGGGTCGAGGACGGCGGCGAGGGCCTTGCCGCCGGGTGCCGACTTGACGGTGGTGGCGGTGCCGCCGAGGCCGGTGAGCACGGAGGGGGCGCTGGGGGGCGTGCGCGTCTCGCGCGGCGTGCCCGCTCTGCCCCGAGTGCTGCCGTGATCTGTGCCACGCGCGGCTTCCAGGGCGACGGCCCGGTCCCGCTCGGCCGTACGCTGACCCGAGGAGTCCCAGGGGCCGGAGACGGTCACCACGCCGACGGCCAGGGCCAGTCCGGCGGTGGCGGCGGTCGCGGTGTACAGCCAGGGCCTTGGCCGTGAGCCCCGCCTGACCTGCGGTGATCCGGTGCCGATCGACCGTCGCAGCGCATCGCCCACGCGCGCGAGTGACGGTCGTACGGCGTCCGCGATCCGCTCGACACGCGGTCTCGCGCCTCGCCAAGGCCTCAGCTCTGGCACGACCACCAGCCCCTTTCGCGATCACACACCTGCGTGAGGGACACTTAACCACCAGAACTATGTGCTGATCATGGAGGAGCCACCGGTGGAGTTCGACGTCACGATCGAGATCCCGAAGGGTTCGCGGAACAAGTACGAGGTGGACCACGAGACGGGTCGGATCCGCCTGGACCGTCGACTCTTCACCTCGACCGCCTACCCGACCGACTACGGCTTCGTCGAGAACACCCTCGGCGAGGACGGCGACCCGCTGGACGCGCTGGTCATCCTGGACGAGCCGACCTTCCCGGGCTGCCTGATCAAGTGCCGCGCGATCGGCATGTTCCGTATGACGGACGAGGCCGGTGGCGACGACAAGCTGCTGTGCGTCCCGGCGACGGACCCGCGCGTGGAGCACCTGCGGGACATCCACCACGTGTCGGAGTTCGACCGCCTGGAGATCCAGCACTTCTTCGAGGTCTACAAGGACCTGGAGCCCGGCAAGTCGGTGGAGGGCGCCAACTGGGTCGGCCGCGCCGACGCCGAGGCCGAGATCGAGCGGTCCTACAAGCGTTTCAAGGAGCAGGGCGGCCACCACTGAGGCTCCCCGCGGCAGCGAACCGCGAACGGGCCGTACGCCACATGCGTGCGGCCCGTTCCGCTGTGCGTGCGCATACTGAGGCTTGACGGGGCAGGGGCCTCAACGAGAACAGGCAGACCGACCCGAGTCGCACAGGGAGCGCAGCGCAGGTGACGGACGCGGAGGACCGCAAGCCGCAGTCGGACGAGGCGAGGAGTGCCTTCACCCCTCCCGCGGGACTGCCGTCGCCGGCGGAGAGCGAATCGGAGATCACCTCGGAGTTCGCCGTTCCCGAGGGGCTGAGAGTGCCCAGGAACGACTCCGGCGAGTCCGAGACGACCAGCGAGTTCGCGATCCCGGACGGCCTGGAGGTGTCCTCGCCGCAGCCCGCCGAGGCGGAGAGTTCGGCGTTCAGCCCGCCGAAGACCTACAGTGCCCGGCACGCCCCGCCCGCCTTCACACCGCCCGGCGGGACACCGGTCGTCAGCATCACCCCGGACGTGCCCTGGCAGGACCGCATGCGCACCATGCTGCGCATGCCGGTGGCCGAGCGTCCGGCGCCGGAGAAGTCGGCGCCGAAGCCGGAGGAGGGCGGCCCCGCCGTCCCGCGCGTGCTCGACCTGACGCTGCGTATCGGCGAGCTGCTGCTCGCGGGCGGCGAGGGCGCCGAGGACGTGGAGGCGGCGATGTTCGCCGTGTGCCGCTCCTACGGCCTGGACCGCTGCGAACCGAACGTCACCTTCACCCTGCTGTCCATCTCCTACCAGCCGTCGCTGGTCGACGACCCGGTGACCGCCTCCCGCACGGTGCGCCGCCGGGGCACCGACTACACCCGGCTGGCGGCCGTGTACCAGCTGGTGGACGACCTCAGCGACGACGAGACGCACATCACGCTGGAGGAGGCCTACCGGCGGCTGGCGGAGATCCGCCGCAACCGGCACCCGTACCCCAAGTGGGTGCTGACGGTGGCCAGCGGCGGGCTTGCGGGCGCGGCCTCGCTGCTGGTGGGCGGCGGCCCCCTGGTGTTCGTCGCCGCCGCGATCGGCGCGATGCTCGGCGACCGGCTGGCGTGGCTGTGCGCGGGCCGGGGGCTGCCGGAGTTCTACCAGTTCACGGTGGCCGCGATGCCGCCCGCGGCGATCGGCGTGGCGCTGACGCTGGCGCACGCGGATGTGAAGGCGTCCGCGGTGATCACCGGTGGGCTGTTCGCGCTGCTGCCCGGGCGAGCGCTGGTGGCGGGCGTGCAGGACGGTCTGACCGGCTTCTACATCACCGCCTCGGCGCGTCTGCTGGAGGTCCTGTACTTCTTCGTGGGCATCGTCGCCGGCGTGCTGGTGGTGCTCTACTTCGGCGTCCAGCTGGGCGCCAAGCTCAACCCGGACGAGGCGCTGGTGCTCTCCGAGCGGCCGGTGGTGCAGATCCTCGCCTCGATGCTGCTGTCGCTGACGTTCGCGGTGCTGCTGCAGCAGGAGCGGCACACCGTGCTGATGGTGACCCTCAACGGCGGAATCGCCTGGGTGGTGTACGGGGCGATGCGCTACGCCGGCGACATCTCCCCGGTCGCCTCCACGGCCGCGGCGGCCGGGGTGGTCGGCTTGTTCGGCCAGCTGCTGTCGCGGTACCGGTTCGCCTCCGCGCTGCCCTACACCACGGCGGCGATCGGGCCGCTGCTCCCGGGTTCCGCCACGTACTTCGGGCTGCTGGCGATCGCGCAGAACGAGGTCAACACCGGGCTGGTGTACCTCTCGCAGGCGGTGGCCCTGGCGATGGCCATCGCGATCGGGGTGAACCTCGGGTCCGAGATCTCCCGGATGCACCTGCGGATCGGGTCCGCGGAGAAGCGCCGCGCGGCCAAACGGACACGCGGCTTCTGAGGCCCGTCCGCGGCCGGCTCCGGGCTTCCTGTCCGGGACCGGCTCCAGCTCCTGTCCCGACGGGCTACAGGCGCGGGTCGTACGTGCGCTGCGGGTCGTACGGGGGCTGCTGGGCGTCGCCGTAGGGCTGGTGCTGCGGGTGGTACGGCTGCTGGGCGTCGTACGGCTGGTGCGGGTCGATGCGGCGGAGCTGAGTGGTGGGCTCGTCCCGCACCGGGTACTGCGAGTGCTGCTGCTGGGGCTGCGGCTGCTGCGCGGGCCCGGCCTCGGCGGCGCGCTTCTTCTTCCCGCGCTCCCGGAGGTACTCGACGATGATCGGGACCACCGAGAGGAAGACGATCAGGACCAGGATCGCCTCGATGTTGGTCTTGATGAAGGTGATCTGGCCGAGCCAGTAGCCGGCGCAGGTGACGCCCGTGCCCCAGGCGATGCCGCCGATCACGTTGTAGGTGAGGAAGGTGCGGTACCTCATGCGGCCGGCTCCGGCCACGATCGGGGCGAAGGTGCGCACGATGGGCACGAAGCGGGCCAGGACGATGGCCTTCGGGCCGTACTTCTCCATGAAGTCGTGGGCCTTCTCCAGGTTCTCCTGTTTGAAGAGCTTGGAGTTCGGCCGGTTGAAGATCCTCGGCCCGAAGAACTTGCCGATCGTGTAGCCCACCTGGTCGCCGAGGACGGCGGCGATCACGATGAGCGTGCAGACCAGCCACAGCGGCTGGCTGATGTAGTTGCCCTCGGCCACGAAGAGTCCGGCCGTGAACAGCAGGGAGTCACCGGGCAGGAAGGCGAAGAGTCCGGACTCCGCGAAGACGATCAGCAGGATGCCGGGAAGGCTGAAGGTCGAGATCAGGTAGTCCGGGCTCAGCCACTCGGGGCCGAGCGCAAGGGTCGTCACGGGGCTGTGGCTCCTGCTGCTTGAGGGACGTGGGCAAGGCTGGCTGCTCAAACTACCAACGCAGCCGCCCCGGCCCGGGTTCCATGGGCGTACCCAGGATGCACCGGGACACGCCATGGCGCCCCGGCCCGGGTTCCATGGGCGTACCCAGGATGCACCGGGACACGCCATGGGCAAACCTGGTGTCCATGGGCATCGAAGAATACGGCGGTGGACAGGGCCCCGGGGCCGACGTCCTGGTGGTGACCACCAACGACGTGCCCGGCTACCGCGTGCAGCAGGTCGTGGGTGAGGTGTTCGGGCTGACCGTGCGCTCCCGGCACGTCGGCAGCCAGATCGGCGCGGGACTGAAGTCCCTGGTCGGCGGCGAGCTCAAGGGGCTCACCAAGACGCTGGTGGAGACCCGCAACCAGGCCATGGAACGCCTGGTGGAGCAGGCACGCGCACGCGGCGCCAACGGCGTGCTGGCCTTCCGCTTCGATGTGACGGAGGCCGCCGACGTCGGCACCGAGGTGTGCGCCTACGGGACGGCGGTGGTCCTGGCCCGGGAGTGAGCCCCGGGCCAGGGATCACGCGGCGTGCCGGGCGGCGTTGGCGAGGATCGCGTCGCGCAGGTAACGGGCCAGGCCGGGCCTGGCCTTGTCGATGTTCCGCGTGAAGCGCTCGTCGTCGACGAACATCTCGCCCAGGCAGGTGTGCATCTCGTGGCTGCACTCGTAGTGGTTGCGGCAGATGCCCTGGCGGTGGTCCTCGGCGGCGTCCATCGCCGCCTCGGAGTCGGCCGGCTCACCGGCCTCCATCAGGGCGACGAAGCGCCGGGTGAGCTCGTCGCTCTCCGCCTGGATCCGCTGCCAGTCCTCCTTGGTGTAGGAGGCGGCCTTCCGCTGTGACTGGCGGTAGGCGTCGGTGTCGCCCCAGCGCTCGCGCGCCTCCTCCTCGTGCTGATCGGGGTCGAAGTCCCCGAAGACCTCGAACTTCTCCTCGGGCGTGAGGTTGATTCCCATCGTGCGTGCCTCCATGGCCTGCTCCACGGCCGCCGCCATCTTCCGCAGCTTCTCGATCCGGGCGGTCAGCAGTTCGTGCTGGCGGCGCAGGTGCGCGCGCGGGTCCGCGTCCGGGTCGTCGAGCAGGGCGGCGACCTCCTCGAGCGGGAAGCCGAGCTCCCGGTAGAACAGGATCTGCTGCAGCCGGTCGAGGTCGGCGTCGCTGTAACGCCGGTGCCCCGCAGGGCTGCGCTCGCTGGGGACGAGCAGGCCGATGTCGTCGTAGTGGTGCAGGGTGCGCACCGTGACTCCGGCGAAGCCGGCCACCTGTCCGACGGAGTAGCTCACTTCCGCTCCCTTCTCGGTACGCACTTCACGATGAGTCCTCACGCCGCGTGAGGTGCAAGCCCGTTTCCGCCCGCGGGGGTCACACCGGTGCCCCCGCGGGTCACACCGGCTGTGCCACGCCCGAAATGCCCTCTTCGTCCGCTTATCGTGAGCGGGTGATCCAGCACAGCGCGCAGCAGGAGCCCTCCACCGCCCCGGCGCTCGCGCTGCTGCCCACCATCGTCCCCGCCCTGCTCGTCGGCATCGCGGCGAGCCTGGTGCTGCTGGGCGTCGAGGCGGCGGCCGAGCAGCTGGAGCATCTGCTGTGGCGGGACCTGCCGGATGCGATCGGGGTCGGCAGGTACTCCGTGCTGTGGATGTGCACGGTGCTGTTCGCCACGGCCGTCGCGGTGGGCCTGGTGGTGTGGAAGGCGCCCGGGCACGCCGGTCCCGACCCGGCGACGACAGGGCTCGACGCGCCCGTGCTGCCGCCGGTGGTGCTGCCGGGGCTGGTGCTGGCCACCGGTCTGATGCTGGCGGGCGGCCCGAGCCTGGGCCCGGAGAACCCGGTCATCGCGGTGAACGTCTCACTGGCGGTCCGGCTCGGCACGAGGGCCTTCCCCGGGGCGCCGGAGAAGGGCTGGGTGGCGCTGGCGGAGGCGGCGACCATCGGGGCGCTGTTCGGCACGCCGGTGGCCGCGGCGCTGATCATCTCCGAGGCGCTGGCCGGGCAGCGGATCAAGGGGCAGCTGTGGGACAGCCTCTTCGCTCCGCTGCTCGCCGCGGCGGCCGGGGCGATCACCGTCACCCTGGTGGCCCAGCCCGTCTTCGACCTGGGCCTGCCCCCGTTCGGCCACCCGGGCTGGACCGATCTGCTCGCCGCCGTGACCGTCGCCCTGGCGGGCGCGCTGCTCGGCATGGGCGCCGTATACGCCTTCCCCCACGTGCACGCCGCCTTCCGGCGGCTGCGGCACCCGATGCTGATGCTCCCCGCGGGCGGCCTGGTGCTGGGCGGCCTGGCGGCGCTCGGCGGGCATCTGACCCTCTTCAAGGGGCTCGACGAGATGACCGAACTGGGGCACGACCCCGGGGGCTGGTCGGCGGGCGAGTTCGCGGTGATGGCGGTGGTGAAGGTGGCGGCCATGCTGGTCGCCGCCTCCTGCGGCTTCCGCGGCGGGCGGATCTTCCCCGCCGTGTTCGCCGGCACCGCGCTCGGGCTGTGCGCCCACGCCCTGGTGCCCGAGGTGCATGTGGCGGTGGGGGTGGCGGCGGCGGTGCTCGGGATGCTGCTCGCCATCACCCGGCAGGGCTGGCTGAGCCTCTTCGTCGCCGCCGTGCTGGTCACCTCGCCCGGCGTGATCACGCTGCTGGTGCTCGCCTCGCTGCCGGCCTGGCTGCTGGTGACCGGGCGCCCGCAGATGCAGCTCGGTCCGGACGGACGGGCGGTGCGCTGACCGTGCCGACGTCCGCCCGGCCGCCCCCGTCTCCCCTGCCTCTTCTATCTCTTCTGTCTCTTCTGTCTCCGCCTGTCTCCCCTGACTTCCCTGACTCCCCTGTCTTTCCTGCCTCCCCTCACCGATCCCACCCCGCATTCCGGCAGACCTAGGAGGACCCATGCCGCTCAGCCAGGGCCCGAAGGGCCACGAGCGTCCCCTGTCCGTCAATCCCTTCCTGGGGGCCGCCAACCCGGTGGGCGGCATGACCGGGGCGCCGCCCAAGCACCGGCTGCCCGAGCACCCCATGGCGCCCTCGACGGCGTATCAGCTGGTCCACGACGAGCTGATGCTGGACGGCAACGCCCGGCTGAACCTGGCCACCTTCGTCACCACCTGGATGGAGCCGGAGGCCGGGGCGCTGATGATGGAGTGCCGGGACAAGAACATGATCGACAAGGACGAGTACCCGCGCACCGCCGAGCTGGAGCGGCGCTGCGTGGCGATGCTCGCCGACCTGTGGCACGCGCCCGACCCGTCGGCGGCCGTGGGCTGTTCGACCACCGGCTCCAGCGAGGCGTGCATGCTCGCCGGGATGGCGCTCAAACGCCGCTGGGCGCTGCGCAACGCCGACCGCTACCCGTCCAGGGACGCCCGTCCCAACCTCGTCATGGGCATCAATGTGCAGGTCTGCTGGGAGAAGTTCTGCAACTTCTGGGAGGTGGAGGCCCGTCAGGTGCCGATGGAGGGCGAGCGGTTCCACCTGGACCCGCAGGCCGCCGCCGAGCTGTGCGACGAGAACACCATCGGCGTCGTCGGCATCCTGGGCTCCACCTTCGACGGCTCCTACGAGCCGATCGCCGAACTGTGCGCGGCACTGGACGCGCTGCAGGAGCGCACCGGGCTCGACATCCCGGTGCATGTCGACGGGGCGTCCGGCGCGATGATCGCGCCGTTCCTCGACGAGGACCTGGTGTGGGACTTCCGGCTGCCGCGGGTGGCGTCGATCAACACCTCGGGGCACAAGTACGGGCTGGTCTACCCCGGTGTCGGCTGGGCGCTGTGGCGCAGCTCGGAGGCGCTGCCCGAGGAGCTGGTGTTCCGGGTGAACTACCTGGGCGGCGACATGCCGACCTTCGCGCTGAACTTCTCCCGCCCGGGCGCCCAGGTGGCCGCCCAGTACTACACCTTCCTGCGGCTGGGCCGGCGGGGCTTCAAGGCCGTGCAGCAGGCCTCCCGGGACGTCGCTCAGTCACTCGCCGGACGCATCGAGGCGATGGGCGACTTCCGGCTGCTGACCAGGGGCGACCAGCTCCCGGTGCTCGCCTTCACCACCGCCGACGGCGTCACCTCCTACGACGTCTTCGACGTGGCCCGGCGGATGCGCGAGAACGGCTGGCTGGTGCCCGCCTACACCTTCCCCGCGAACCGACAGGACCTGTCGGTGCTGCGCCTGGTGTGCCGCAACGGCTTCTCCGAGGACCTTGCCGACCTCTTCGAGGCCGACCTGACCCGCCTCCTGCCACAACTCCGCGCCCAGCCACGGCCCCTCACCGAGGACAGGGCCACGGCCACGGCGTTCCACCACTGACCGGCCGCGTCCCGCTCGCGGGGGCCCGGCCGGGGCTCCGGCCGGGCCCCTGATCCCACCGGCCGGGTGTCAGCGCTCGTCGTCCGGATGGCGCTCGTCCGTCGCGTAGGGGTTCTCCTCGCCCTCGGACAGGACACCGACGAAGGGCTCGCCCTCACCGGCGAAGGTGTAGGCGCCGCCGCGGATCCGCTCGATCAGACCGCGGGTCCAGGCGGCGCCGGCGTCGGCCGAGTGGATCCAGAAGTCCATGATCTCGCCGATGTGCCCGAGCTGTGCCGGCCCGTCCTCCGGGACGTAGTACTCGGTGACCGACGTGCGCCACTCCTCGATCGCCCGCACCCGCTCCTCCAGCAGGGCAAGGGCCTCCGCGCGTTCGAGGTCGACCATGAAGCCGAGGGCGGCGGAGAGCACGTCCGGCTTCTGGTCGTAGGACGTCAGCGACGCGCGCAGCAGCCGGAAGTACTCCTCGGTGCCCTGCTCGGTGATCTCGTACTCGGTGCGGGGAGGCCCGCCGGCCGTGGACGGGGCGACCTCGTGCGCGTGCAGCAGGCCCTGCTTCGCCATCTGCTTCAGGGCGTGGTAGATCGAGCCCGGCTTGGCGTTGGACCACTCGTGCGCGCCCCAGTACTCCAGGTCGTTGCGCACCTGGTAGCCGTGGGCCCGCCCGTGCTGGCGCACCGCGCCCAGCACGAGAAGACGGATCGCTGACATGGGGCCAGCGTAGGACCCGGGCGGATCAGCCCCGGTCCGTGTCCCGCTCCATGGCCACCAGCTCGAAGGCGGTCCTCCCGTCCAGCGACTCGCGGATGATGTCGGCGTGACCGGCGTGCCGGGCGGTCTCGCGGATCAGGTGCAGACACAGCCAGCGCATCGACACCCGTCCCTCGGGCGGGAACCAGGGCTGGTCCGGCAGGGCGAAGGTGTCGTCCAGGCCGGGCACCGAGCGGATGAACGACTCGGTCTCCGCCGCCACCTTCTCGTAGTACGCGAGCTGCTCCTCGACGGTCTCGTCGCCGACCAGGCGGAAGCACTCGTCCCAGTTCGACTCGTCGCGGGCCACGGCCGGCTGCTCACCCCTGGCGCGGGCGACCCACCCCTGCTCGACCTCGGCGACATGCTTGATCAGCCCGGCGAGGGACAGCTCGCTCGCGGAGGGGCGGGACGTGGCCTGCTCGTGGGTGAGTCCGAGCACCGTCCGGCGCAGGTCGTCGCGCTGCTCGGCCAGGAACGCCAGCAGCGCTCCCCGCTCGTCGCCCGGTGCCGTGGCGGGAACGTGAGTGACCATGACCGGCCGCCTTTCGTTCGGATGGGGGCGTCGCCCCTGGGCTTGCCTGACACCGACGACGGTACGGGCCCTTGCGGTCAGCTTCTGTCCGCAAGGGCCCGGGCGTCCGAACGAGGGTGCGCGCCGGCTCCAGCCGCCGGCTCTAGAAGGGGAAGCGGCTCCTGCCGTGCTGGACGGAGATCCACTTCAGGGTGGTGAACGCCTCCAGCGTGCCCTCGCCGTTGAGGCGGCCCAGCCCCGAGTGCTTCTCGCCGCCGAAGGGGACGATCGGCTCGTCGTGGACGGTGCCGTCGTTCACATGGAACATCCCGGTCTCGATCCGCCTGGCGAAGGCCACGCCCCGCTCGATGTCCCCGGTGTGCACCGCACCGCTCAGGCCGTACGGAGTGTCGTTGACGATGCGGACGGCCTCCTCCTCGCCGTCGAACGGCACCAGGAAGGCCACCGGTCCGAACACCTCCTGCCGCAGCAGGTCGGAGCCGGCCGGTACGTCGCCGAGGACGACCGGCTCGAGGAGGTTGTCCCGCCGGCCGCCGCGCACCAGTGCCGTGGCGCCCTCGGCGAGGGCCTGCTCGACGGCGGCGCAGACGGCGTCCGCCTGCGAGGAGTTGATCACCGGGCCGATCACCGTCTCCGGGTCGCGCGGGTCACCCGCCTTCAGGGACCGCACCTTGGCGACGAACTTCTCGGTGAACTCCCCGGCCACCGACCGGTCGACCAGGATCCGGTTGGCGGCCATGCAGACCTGCCCCTGGTGCACGTAGCGGCTGAAGACCGCCGCGTCCACCGCGTAGTCGACGTCGGCGTCGTCGAGCACCACCAGGGCGCTGTTGCCGCCCAGCTCGAGCACCGAGCGCTTGAAGCCGGCGGCGCAGACCGTGGCCACATGGCGGCCGACCCGGTCGGAGCCGGTGAAGGAGATGACCTTGGGGACCGGGTGCTCGATGAAGGCGTCGCCGATCTCGGCGATGTCGGTGACGACGACGTTCAGCAGTCCGGCCGGCAGCCCGGCGTCCTCGAAGATCTTCGCGATCAGGGTGCCGCCGACGACCGGGGTGTTCTGGTGCGGCTTGAGCACCACGGCGTTGCCGAGGGCGAGCGCCGGGGCGACCGACTTGATGGAGAGGAAGAAGGGGAAGTTGAAGGGGCTGATCACACCGACCACGCCGACCGGGACCCGGTAGAGGCGGTTCTCCTTGCCGTCGGCGGGCGAGGGGATGATCCGGCCCTCGGGCGCCAGCGCCAGATTGACCGCCTCGCGCAGGAACTCCTTGGCCAGGTGGATCTCGAAGCCCGCCTTCAGGCGGGTGCCGCCCAGCTCGGCGATGATCGCCTCGGTTATCTCCTCCTCCCGCTCCTCGATGAGTCCGAGGGCCTTCTCGAACACCGCCCGGCGCGCGTACGGGTTGGTGCCGGCCCACGGCTTCTGCGCCCGGGCGGCCGCCCGGTACGCCTGGTCGATCTCGTCGGCCGTGGCGATGGTGATCGACGCCAGCTTCTCGTCGTCGTACGGGTTGAAGTCGATGATGTCCCAGGAGCCGCTGCCCGGACGCCACTCACCGTCGATGTACTGCTGCGCCAGGTCGGTGAAGTACGACGACATGTGATCCCTCAATCCCCTGCTGCCGAAGCAGAACCCAGATCAGTCACGGTCCGATCAACCTCTGCTCAAAGCCTGATCGAGCGTCATCGTACTTGTGTTTCAGGAGAGTTGAAGGAGACCTCGGAGAAGGTCCCGGCTCTCCGAGGGACCGGGGCTGTCCTGCTGGAGCTCCTTGAGCGCCTTCTCGTACTGGGCCACGTCCTCGGCCTTGTCCAGATACAGGGCGCTGGTGAGCTGCTCCAGGTAGACGACGTCCGACAGATCGGACTCGGGGAAGCTGAGGATGGTGAACGCACCGGACTCGCCGGAGTGCCCGCCGAAGCTGAACGGCATCACCTGCAGGCGCACATTGGGCCGCTCGGAGATCTCGATCAGGTGCTGGAGCTGGCCGCGCATCACCTGGCGGTCGCCGTAGGGGCGGCGCAGGGCTGCCTCGTCGAGCACGATGTGGAATTCGGGGGCGTTCTCCGCCACCAGGCACTTCTGCCGCTCCAGCCGCAGCGCCACCCGGCGCTCCACGTCCGCCTCGCAGGCGCCCTTCATGCCGCGCCGCACCACCGCACGGGCGTACTCCTCGGTCTGCAGCAGACCGTGCACGAACTGCACCTCGTACGCCCGGATCAGGGAGGCCGCGCCCTCCAGGCCGACATAGGTGGGGAACCAGCTCGGCAGGACGTCCGAGTAACTGTGCCACCAGCCCGCGACATTCGCCTCCCGGGCGAGCGACAGCAGCGAGGCGCGCTCCTGCTCGTCCGTGATGCCGTACAGCGTCAGCAGGTCCTCCACGTCCCTGGTCTTGAAGCTCACCCGGCCCAGCTCCATCCGGCTGATCTTCGATTCGGAGGCGCGGATCGAGTAACCCGCCGCCTCGCGCGTGATTCCCCGTGCCTCACGCAGTCGCCTGAGTTGTGATCCGAGCAGCATGCGCCGCACCACCGATCCCGGCTCTCCCGCGCTCACGTTCGCCAGCCTCCCCAACATCCGCAGGGCCCGCAGTCTGCCACTAAAACACTCCGAGCAGTACTCGTCCGGTTACAGAAACGGAATCCAGCCAAGCAAACCGGTCGGGAACGAACACCGAGGGGGTCGCGCCTCAGCCAGAAGAGGAGGTGAAGATGACGGAAAAATTAACCAACAACCGGTACGGGCAAGCCCATTTCGGTCAGCTGCACGTGCATCTGCCCTTGCATCTGCTGTACGCATCCGAAACCATGGTCCCCGCACCACCGCCGCCTCGCCAGCACGCGAATTTCCGGGAGTGCCTCGCATGGGGACGAATGGATCGACCATGCTCGAGCCGTTACGGCAGGGCCTTCCGCCGCTGGACCCCGCGGCCGTGTCCGACGCCGCCTCCTGCGCCCTTCCCGCCCGGTACGAAGCGGTGGGCGACGCCAGGCGGTTCACCCGCGGAACCCTGGACCAGTGGGATCTGAGCGAGCGGTTCGACGATGTGTGCCTGGTCGTCTCCGAACTGGTCACCAACGCGCTGCGGCACGCCCTCCCGGCGAACGCCCCGCGGCTGCCCGGACAGGACCCGCCGGTGCGGCTGCACCTGATGCGGTGGACCGAGCGGCTGGTGTGCGCGGTGCGGGATCCGAGCGAGGAGAGCCCGGTCACCCGGGAGACCGACGACTTCTCCGCCGAGTCGGGCCGGGGCCTGTTCCTCGTCGACTCCTTCAGCGACGGCTGGGGCTGGCACCCGATGGCCGGCGGGCTCGGCGGGAAGGTGGTCTGGGCGCTGTTCCGTCTTCAGCGTGCGGGCGCATGCCCGCACCCCGCCGACTGACGCCGGGCGTTCTCTTGTCGCGCCGCGGTTCTACGCGCGTCGAGCGCCGGGCCGGGGCGCAGCGCGCGGTCACGGTCCTGGAATGCCTCACGGCGCGGGGAAGCCGCATGACTCCGGGAAGCCGCACGGCCCCGCACAGCCTCACGGCCGTGGTGGGCCCGGGCCGCGCCCCGGCCGCCGGTCAGCCGGCGATCAGGTGGTCGAACTCGCCGTCCTTCGCACCCAGCAGCATCGCCTCGATCTCCGCACGCGTGTAGACGAGTGCGGGACCGTCGGGGAAGCGTGAGTTGCGCACGGCGACCTCCCCTCCGGGCAGCCGCGCGAACTCCACGCAGGAACCCTGCGAGTTGCTGTGCCGGCTCTTCTGCCAGGCCACACCGACCAGCCTGGTGGCCGCCATGCCGTTGTACACGCCGGACACCTCGCCGCCGTCGTACACGTCACCGTCGAACACGTCACCGTCGTACACGTCGTGGTCCACAGGTCGCTCCCCGGTGTGCACTGGCTGGTGTGGCTGGTGATGCCATGGTCAACTGACTCGGATCATAGCTTCGTTCCTGTGCAAATGCATGAGCAGATGCACGTGCACGCGGGGTCATCCTGCGACTACAGCGTCCCTGCGCCGGACAGCCCCCGCTGTAGGTGAGACGCAGCAGGGGGCTTTTGTGTTCCCTTGAACTATCTCCGTGACGGCCCAACGGCCTTTTCCAGCCGTATGCCCGAGCCGTCCGCGGGGTTCCGGCGGGTGCTCTCTGCCCGGCCGTGCCGGTCCGGCGCGGCCGCGCACCGTGGGCCGGGCCCGCCCGGCGCGGCCCGTGACGGTGTTGTGCGAGGTACGTCACCGGGGTGGTGAGGTGACTGGCGAGTACGGTTAGCTGGCTCCGGCCGCTTCTCAGGCCGGTGCGGCCGGAAACGACTAGGGGGCTTGCAGTGACTTCGGTGTCTTCGGTGACCTTCTCGCGCGTCCGCGTGGCGGCCCTGGCCCTGGGGCTGGCCGGCACGCTCGCTCTCACCGGGTGCAGCGACGACGACGGCGGCTCCGGTGACTCCAAGGCGAGCCCGACCCCGTCCGCGACCGCGCCCGGCGGCGACGGCGCCACGGCCTCCCCGGAGGCGAAGGGGAGCGACCTGGAGGGCAGCTGGCTCGCCACGACCGGCGGCAAGGCGGTGGCCCTGGTGGTCAACGGTGAGCAGGCCGGCCTCTTCGCCACCGGCGGCACCGTCTGCAGCGGCTCCGCCCGCGAGGACGCCGGGACCACGACGATCCGCCTGAAGTGCACCGACGGCGACAAGGACCGGGCGACCGGCACGGTCGAGTCGGTCAGCGGGAAGTCCCTGAAGGTCACCTGGGACAGCGGTCTGGGGACGGAGACCTACCAGAAGGCGGAGGGCGGCACACTGCCTCCGGGTCTGCCGACCGAGGGGCTGGAGTCCGCCGCGCCGTGAGGCCGTGCGGCGCCGTGCCGGCCCCGGTGAGGTGAGGATGCCGCAGAGGTGAGGACGCCGCAGTGCGCCCGGCGAGGTCCTGGCACGGACGAGGGGTCCCGTGGGCGATGATCGGAGTGCACCTCCACACACCCAGGGGACCTCATGCGCGCCGTACCGATCGCCGTCACCGCCCTGTCCGCCCTTGTGCTGCTGACCGCCTGCGACGACGGGGGCGGGGGCGGCAAGTCCGGGCAGTCCGGGGGCCGGGCCTGCGCGATCGACACGGTGAGCATGGAGGCCGGCCCGGCCAGCGTCGCCCCGGCCGCCGGTGACACCGGTGAGGTGCCGGTCAGCTTCACCAACCAGAGCAGCGAATGCACCCTGGAGGGTTTCCCCCAGGTGCGTCTGACCGGCGCCGGCGGTTCTTCCGTGACCCGTGAGGTGCCCCCGGCCGAGGGCGCCAAGGCCCAGAAACTCACCCTGGCCAAGGGTGAGTCGGCGGCGTTCACCGTGACCTATGTCCGGGGAGCGAGCGGTTCCGGGTCGTTCCGGGCCAAGGATCTGCGGGTCGTCTTCCCCAGCGAGGCCGGCGACCCCAGCACCCGTGTCTTCCGGTGGTCGTACGGGCCCATCGCGGCCGGTGACGGGGAGGAGCTGGAGGTCTCGGTCAGCGCCTACCAGAGGATCGGGGACTGAGAAGATCGGGGACTGCGGAGTTCCGGCGGACGGCACCGCACGCCGTCAGGCCACTTTCGTCGGGCCGGGTCCGTCAGGCCGGATCCGTCGGACCGGATCCGTCGGACCGGATCCGTCAGGGCAGGTGCGGGCGGGGCCCGACCTGCGCCGCGTCCGCGGCCCGGGCGCCCTCCTGCCATCCCGCCGCGTCGCTCACCCCGCGCAGCCGGGTGGTCGTGGTCTGCGGGAACAGCCGCTCCAGCCGCTCGGTGACCGCCGCCTCGCGGGAGGCGAGGACGGGCAGCAGATCGTCGGTCACCTGGGTCTCGGCGGCCCGGGCCAGGCGCGTCCCCACCCGGTGGGCGTAGGCCGCGAGGAAGGACTGCCGGAAGGTCTTGGTGCGCTTCCGGCCGCCGGCCCGCTGGGCGGCCTCCGCCCTGGTCATCGCGGTCGTGGCCTGCACCAGCAGTGAGGTGTGGAGCAGCTCGACCGCCTCCAGGTCGGGGGCGAAGCCGACCACGGTGGAGAAGCCGAGGGCCTCGTTCCACACCGCCCGGCAGCGGTTGGCGCTCGCGACCGCGTCCAGCAGCACCGCCTTGGCCTGCTCGTACGGCGGCTCCACGCCGATCCGGCAGGCGGTGGGCGTCTGCGCCACGGGCGCCCCGGCGGCGAGCAGCGCCGCGTCGACGCTGTGCCGGGCCATCAGTTCCTGCGCCTTGGCGCTGAGCGCCTCCGCCTCCTCGGGGAAGCCGGTCGCCTCGGCCTTGGCCAGCAGTGCCCGGATGCGGGCGAGCATGCGCGACTCCGGGTGCCGGTCGCCCCCGCCCCGGGCGGCGGCCGTCTCCTCGAGCGGCTCCAGCGGGGGCAGGCGCAGCAGCAGGCGGTACAGCTCCAGTACGGCGGTGGCGTGCGAGAAGCGGTCACCGCGCTCCGAGCGTCCCGCCTTGCCGTCGGGGAGGGCGGCCAGCTGGGCGGTCCAGCGCGCGCTCCGGGGACGGTCGTCGTGCCGCGCCTGGGCGCGGATCAGCGCCACCACGAGTCCCACGTGCACCTCCTCCAGCTCCCGCCGCACGAACCGGACGACATCGGCGGGCTGCCAGCCGCGCCGCCAGGCCGCGGCGACGAACTCCCGGCCGCGCCGGTCGAGTTCGGCGTCGGCCGCCGGATCGGCGGCGAGCAGGGACGCGCCGGTGTCGAGGCCGTCGTCGCCGGTGTCGTGGAGGGCGGCGCGGAAGGCGCGGTCGACGGTGCTGGACGTACTCACGGGCCCGATCGTGTCATGCGGCGCGGTTCACCCGTGAGTGTCAACGGGCGGTTGACAGTGCACGGGTGTCAACTTACGGTTGACACATGACGACGAACCCCATCATCACGTCATCCGTACGTCTCGACGACCTCATCGCGGCCATCAAGAAGGTCCACGACGAGCCCCTCGAACAGCTCCGGGACGCGGTGCTCGCCGGGGAGCACCTCGGCGATGTCGCCGACCATCTGATCGGCCACTTCGTGGACCAGGCCCGTCGCTCCGGCGCCTCCTGGACGGACATCGGCAAGAGCATGGGCGTCACCCGGCAGGCGGCGCAGAAGCGCTTCGTGCCCAGGGAGACCGCGTCACTCGACCCGAACGAGGGCTTCAACCGCTACACCCCGCGCGCCCGCAACGTGGTGATGGCCGCGCACAACGAGGCCAAGGCCGCCCGCAACGCCGAGGGCGTGCCCGAGCACCTGGTCCTCGGTCTGCTCAGCGAGCCGGAGGGCCTGGCCGGCGTGGCGATCACCAAGCAGGGCGTCACCCTGGAGGCGGTGCGCGAGGCGGCGAGCGCGGCGCTGCCGCCGGGCGTGGAGGAGGCGCCCGAGCTGGTGCCGTACGGCCCGGCGGCCAAGAAGGTCCTGGAACTCACCTTCCGCGAGGCGCTGCGCCTCGGCCACAACTACATCGGCACCGAGCACATCCTGCTCGCCCTGCTGGAGCACGAGAACGGCGAGGGCGTCCTCAGCGGCCTCGGCATCACCAAGGAGCGCACCGAGGAGTGGCTCCTCGAGGTGCTCTCGCAGATCCAGCTCGCGCAGCCGGGTGGCGGGACGGAGAACGCGAAGGGCGAGAAGGCCGAGAAGGGCGGGAAGAACGAGAGGGCCGAGCGCGAGCGGGCCGAGGGGGCCGAGGGGAACGAAAAGAGCGGGGAGGCCGAAGGCGGGACCGAGGGCTGACGTCCCGGGCCTGCGCTCCACCGCCCTGACGGGCGCTCGTCCGCGCAGGCCGGATGCATTGTCGGACCCTCCTGTCAGACTGCGTGGCATGGCCGACCGATGGCTGCTCGCCGGGACCGAGGACGGCGGCGTGGACGTCGCTCCCCTCGGCCCCGACGGGTTGCCCGCCGGTCCGGTGCGGCGGGAGGCGGATCCCGCCGCGGCGGTGCGGAGCCGTCCCGGTGTCGCGCGGTGGGTGTGGCGGTCCACCGCCGAGATCTGCCCACGCCTGCTCGCCACGGGGGTGCGAGTGGAGCGGTGCTACGACATCGAGGCCGCCGAGACGCTCCTGCTCGGTCACGAGGGGCGGTACGGGGAGCCCCGTTCGGCCGCGGCCGCCCTGGCCCGGCTGCGCGGCGGCCCCGTACCGCCCGATCCGCCGCTGCTCCCGGCCGAACCGGGCGCGCAGTCACCGCTGTTCGAGCCGCGCGGCGTCCATGTCCCGGCGTCCGGTCTGATCGCCGTCTACGCCGAGCAGCAGCGCCGCATCGGGGCGACCGCGCACCCGGACCGGATGCGGCTGCTGATCGCCGCCGAGTCGGCCGGGATGCTGGTGGCCGCCGAGATGAACCACGCGGGCCTGCCCTGGCGCGCGGACGTGCACCGCGCGCTCCTGCACGATCTGCTCGGCGAGCGGTACGCGGGCGGGGGCGAACCGCGCCGGCTCGCCGAGCTCGCGGAGGAGATCTCCGCCGCGTTCGGCCGCCGGGTCCGGCCCGACCTCCCGGCCGACGTCGTCAAGGCGTTCGCGCAGGCCGGCATCAAGGTCACCTCGACGCGCCGCTGGGAGATCGAGCACATCGACCATCCGGCGGTCGAACCCCTGCTGGAGTACAAGAAGCTGTACCGCATCTGGGTCGCGCACGGCTGGTCCTGGCTGCAGGACTGGGTGCGCGACGGCCGGTTCCGGCCCGAGTTCATCGCGGGCGGCACGGTCACCGGCCGCTGGGTGACCAACGGCGGGGGCGGCCTGCAGATCCCCAAGGTGATCCGCCGGGCGGTCGTCGCCGACCCCGGCTGGCGGCTGGTCGTCGCCGACGCCGACCAGATGGAGCCCAGGGTGCTGGCGGCGATCTCCCGCGACCCCGGCCTGATGGAGGTCGCCGGGCGGGAGAGCGACCTGTACCAGGCGGTCTCCGAACGGGCCTTCTCCGGAGACCGCGCCCAGGCCAAACTCGCGGTGCTCGGCGCGATCTACGGTCAGACCTCGGGCGACGGCCTGAAGAACCTCGCCGCCCTCCGCCGCCGCTTCCCGCGGGCGGTCGCCTGCGTCGACGACGCCGCGCGGGCCGGCGAGGAGGGCCGGCTCGTACGGACCTGGCTCGGCCGCACCTGCCCGCCCGCCGCCCGCACGGGCGACGACGCGACGGAGGAGGCGGGCATCCCCGTCACCGAGGAACAGGACCCCGGCCCGGCCCGGCCGTGGGTGCCCGGCTACGCCTCGGCCGACGCCCGTGCCCGGGGCCGCTTCGCCCGCAACTTCGTCGTCCAGGGCAGCGCCGCCGACTGGGCGCTGCTGCTGCTCGCCGCGCTGCGCCGGGCCCTCGCGGACATGGCTGCCGAGCTGGTGTTCTTCCAGCACGACGAGGTGATCGTGCACTGCCCCGAGGAGGAGGCCCAGGCGGTGGTGGCGGCCATCCGGGAGGCCTCCGGCCTCGCGGCCCGCCTCACCTTCGGCGAGACCCCGGTGCGCTTCCCCTTCAGCACGTCCGTGGTGGAGTGCTACGCGGACGCCAAGTGACCGCCCCGGGACCGGCTACCCCCGCCCCTGCGCTCCCAGCGGCTCCCGCCCGAGGAAGTCGGCGAGCCGGACCGGGGAGTCCTCCCCATGGCCGGCGGACACGGCGGCGTTCACGAGCTCCCTGGCCTCCGACGTGAAGGCCGAGGGGACCCCGGCCTCCTGAAGTGCGTGCACGATGTGGTCCAGACTCGCCGCGACCGATGTCAGCGCGGACGACTCGGCCCCGGAGAAGCGGCCCGCGTCGATGTCGGCGGCGAGCCCGGGGAGCAGGTCCGCGACGAGCCGCGCCATCTGCTCCGCGTGCGGGGCCAGTTCGCCGGCCGGCACGCCCTGCCGGGCCGCGTAGGCGAAGGAGTGCATCAGACCGGTGACCGAGGTCCAGAACAGGTTCAGCAGCGCCACGTCGAAGCTCGCCGCCCGGCCCGGGTCGGCTCCCAGGTGGAGGGCGGTGCCGCCCAGGGCGGCCAGTGTGCCGCGGTGGCGGTCGAAGAGGCCGGCCGGTCCGCTGTAGAGGATGCGCGTCGCCTCGGTGCCGATGGCCGCCGCCGGGGTCATGATCGAGCCGTCGAGATGGTCCAGTCCCAGCTTCCGCGCCCGGGCGGCCAGTGCGCGGGCCCGCTCCGGCCCGTCGGAGGTGAGGTTCACCAGCGTGGTGGCGGGCAGCCGGCCGCCCTCCGCTTCGGCCAGCGCCCGGTCGAGGACGGCGCCGACGGCGTCCGCGTCGACGACACAGACCACGGTCACCTCGCTCGCCCGCAGCGCGGCCAGCGGTCCGTCGGCCCAGGCCGCGCCCCTGCCCCGGAGTTCGCGGGCCTTGTCCGCGGTCCGGTTCCACACGGTGGTCGGGTGACCGGCGGCGAGGAACGCTGCGGCCAGGGCGCGGCCCATCGGCCCCAGCCCGATCACCGTCACCGGCGTCCTCGAAGTCTCCTGCGCCATCGTCGGGTTCTCCCCTCGCCTCGCACCGGGCCCGAGCGTCCCGGTCCTGGTCGCCGGTACGCTAAAGCCTGACGTCGGTGTGAAGGTCAACCCCGGAGGGCGGCGCTCGTGCGGATCGGTGAACTGGCGGCCCGCACCGGAGTGAGCACCCGCACTCTGCGCTACTACGAGGAGAAGGGCCTGCTGCGGCCCGGCCGGACGGCCGCCGGATACCGCGTCTACGGCGAGGAGCACGTCGAGACCGTGCGCCGTATCCGGATCCTGCTCGCCGCGGGCCTGGGCACCGACGTGATCGGCGAGATCCTGCCCTGCATGGTCGACGAGGGCGAGTACCTCGCGCCCGGCTGCGACGACCTCGTCGCCCTGCTGGAGGCCGAGCGCCGGCGCATCGACGACCGGATCGCCGAACTGCGCGACGTGCGTTCCGCGCTCACCGGGATCATCCGGGCCGGCAAGAGGCTCTCCGCCGCCTGACGGCTCCTCACCCCCCGGCGGCAGCGGGCTGCTTGTCCAGGCTTCGCCGGTCCCGCGTTTGCCATCCTCCGGCAAAGTCTGATGTGATCACATCACCGGACCCCCGGCCCGGCGGTGCGCGCGCGTGGACGCGCAGACTCGGGGGAGTGCCGCCGCCACGGCCCGGTCCGGTCCGCGAGGGACGCCCGGTCGGCAGAGGTGAACGACCGGGACCCTCGTCCACCCGTTCAGGGCGCCCCCTGCCCGGTTCAGGGCACCCACCGGCCCGGACCGCCGCCGCGCCACTCGACGCGTTCCGGCCGGCGCACCCAGTCCTCGTCGGCCTCCTCCAGCCCGGCGAGCCGCAGGAACTCGACCACGTCGAGCAGCCCGTAGGCCATTCCCACGAACTTCGTGCCCACACGGACCCGGCGCCCGCCGTCCGAGGCGGGCGGGTAGATCACGACGAGCTGATCACCGGCCATGCCACCAGGGTGCGCCGGGTGGGGCGGGCCCGCATGACGAGCCGTGCTCCGGCCGGACGCGGCCCCCGGGTCAGGGTGCGATCAGGCCCACCCGGATGGCGTAGCGGGTGAGTTCGACGTGGTTCCTCAGGCCGAGCCTGGCCAGCAGTTCGCCGCGGCGGCGTTCGACGGTGCCGGGGTCGGCGCCGAGGCGGTCGGCGATCTCCCGGGCGGTGTGGCCCTCGGCGACCAGCCGGAGGATCTGCTCCTCGCCCTCGGTGAGCGCGCCGCCGCGCGGGGAGCGGCCCTCCCGGACGTCGTCGAGGAAGTTCCGGACCAGGGCGGCCAGGGCGCCGGGGTAGAGGAAGGGTTCGCCGCGCATGGTGGCCCGGCAGGCCTCGATGAGGTCCCGGTCGGCGACGGACTTGAGGACGTAGCCGGAGGCGCCGGAGGCCAGGGCCTCGAAGAAGTACTGCTCGTTGTCGTACATCGTCAGGATGAGGATGTGCAGTTCCGGCTGGGTGCGGGAGAGTTCGCGGGCGGCCTGCAGGCCGGTCAGGCGGGGCATGGCGATGTCGAGGATCGCCAGGTCCGGATGGTGGGTCCGGGCGGCCTCGACCGCCTCGTGGCCGTCGCCCGCCTCGGCCACGACCGTGAGGTCGGGTTGGCTGTCGAGGATGAGGCGCACTCCGCGGCGGACCAGGTGGTGGTCGTCAGCCAGCAGGATGCGGGTGGGGGTCGCCTCGGACATGGTCACTGACTCCGGTGCGGGGTGGGGACGGCCGGGCCCGCGTCCCGGGCTCGGCGGACGGGACGTCGGGCCTCCTGCGTGGTCGGACCGGCGGGGTCGCCAGCGGCACGTACGGCTTGCGGCGAGCCACGCATAGCGTGGAACGTGATAGTTGGCCCGGGTATGGCCGCCGGGGCGCCGGCGGACGGTCCGCTGCCGGAGCGCAGCCGGCCGGTGGCGGACCCGGCCCGGGCGAGGCGCCGCCGTGCCGGAGCCTGGCCCCAGCGCAGCAGAAAGGTGGTGACGACGATCCGCACCACGGCGCCGAGCAGACAGATCCGCCGGACCAAGGACACCGCGCACCGCCTCCCTGACGTCGTCCCCGCTCCCGGCTGTCGGCTTCCCGGAGGTGGACGGCGGACCGGCCGGCGCCCCGGGGCGGCCGGCGTGCGAGGGGCTCATCACGTCCAGCGTGAGCGGGACGCCCTTCGGGCGTCCATCAGGGCCGCCACCCATTCCCCGTCGTCCGTACAGGTCTCACCCATCCGCATTTGGGTGCCGTCCCCGATGGTCTTGCCGGCCATGGCGAGAAAGGGTGTAGGCAACGCCCCCTCCCGACCCGACGACCGCCCTGGGACAGCGTCTGCCGCGGTCCGGTCCCGCAACCGGCGCCCCGACGGCCCTTCGGCCACGCTGTCCGGCCCCAGCCGTCCGTCATGCGGCGCCACGGGAATCTGCCCGGGAGTCCGGGGGCCTGCCGATGGATCCGGGACCCGCCGATGGTCCCGGGGAAGCACCGAGGACGGGCGACGCGCCCATCTGCCGGACGACGAGAGGAGCCCTGCGCCCATGCACGCTGCACCCCGGCGGCCTGGCCTCATGGAGGCCGTTTCCGATCCGGTGCCGCTGTGGTGTCGCGCCGCCACGGCAGGGGCGCGCCGCGGTGCGGGCGCCGACCGGGCAGAAACGGTCCGCTGCGGCCGGGGTGAGAGGGCGTGGACGCCGTGGACGTGACGACCTGGCTCGCGATCGGGATCTTCGTGGCCGTCTACGTCCTGATCGCGACCGAGTGGGTGCACCGGGTCGCCGCCGCGCTGGGCGGTGCCGTGGCGATGCTGCTCATCGGGGCGACCGATCCGGAGCACGCGTTCTTCTCCGAGGACGCCGGCATCGACTGGAACGTCATCTTCCTGCTGCTCGGGATGATGCTGATCGTCGCGGTGCTGCAGCGGACCGGAGTCTTCGAGTACATCGCGATCTGGGCGGCACGGCGGGCCCGGGGCAGACCGTACCGGCTGATGGTGCTGCTGACGGTGGCAACCGGCTTCCTGTCCGCCTGGCTCGACAACGTCACGACGGTGCTGCTGATCGCACCGGTGACCATCCTGGTCTGCCGGCGGCTCGGGCTGCCCGTGGTGCCGTACCTCGTCGCCGAGGTGATGGCCTGCAACATCGGCGGAGCCGCCACCCTGATCGGCGACCCTCCCAACATCATGATCGGCTCCCGGGCGAACCTGTCCTTCAACGACTTCCTCATCCACATGGCGCCGGTCGTCGTCGTGCTGATGATCGTGTTCGTCCTGATGAGCCGGGTGATGTTCCGCAAGGCGTTCCACCACGACCCCGAGCGCGCCGCCTCGATCATGGAGCTGAACCCGCGGGACCAGATCAAGGACGGCCGGCTGCTGCTGGTCAGCGGCGTGGTCATCACCGCGGTGATGGTCTCCTTCGTCCTGCACACCTGGCTGCACCTGGAGCCGTCCGTGGTGGCCATCAGCGGCGGTCTGCTGCTGCTCGGCGTCTCCCGGCTCAACCCCCATGAGGTGGCCAAGGACGTGGAGTGGGAGACGCTCGCGTTCTTCGCCGGGTTGTTCGTCATGGTCGGCGCGCTGGTGCAGACCGGCGTGATCGGCGAGCTGGGCGAGATGGCGGCCGAGGCGACCAGCGGCAATCTGCTGGCGACGGCGATGACGCTGGTGTTCGGCTCCGTGGTGCCGTCGGCGGTCATCGACAACATCCCGTTCGTCGCCTCGGTGAGCCCGATCGTCGCCGAGATCGTGGAGGCCTCCGGCGGCACCGGCGAGGCGGGAATGCTGTGGTGGGCCTTCGCACTCGGCGCCGACCTCGCCGGGAACGCGACGATCATCGCCTCCTCGGCCAATGTCGTGGTCACCGGCATCGCCGACCGGGAAGGCCACCACATCTCGTTCTGGCAGTTCAGCCGCTACGGCCTGATCGTCACCGCCGTCACCGTGGCCGTGGCCGGCGCGTATGTGTGGCTGCGCTACTTCGCGCTGGCGTGATCTCGATGTCCCCACCCTGCGAGGAGAGCCGATGGTCCGCAGCACCGACCGCGATGCCCGCCCGCCGTTCCGCGCCGTGAGGAGGGCGGCGTCATGCCCGCGTCCGACGACGAGCGGCTCCATGACATCGAGGCACGCCTGCAGCACGAGGACCCCCGGTTCGCCCGCGCGCTCGGGGCGGGCCGGCCGCGCAGTCCCCGCGAATACCGCCGACTGCGGGTCTGGCTGCTGCTCGTCCTGGCCCTGGCTGTACTGGGCGGCGGCATCGCCCTGGCCCACGGGCTCCTCATCGCCGCCGGGCTGGTTCTGGCCGGCCTCGCCGGGGAGATGTTCGGCCCCGGCCGGGGCCCGCGCCGCGACGGCGGGCGCCGCCCCCGGTTCTGAGCCGGCGGGTGCCCGTCCGCGCGCGGTCCTCCGTCCGTGCCCTGAGCCGAGGGACGTCGCCGCGCGCCCTGTCACGGCAGCCGGCCCCTGCCTCCCGGGGACCGAGCGATGACCCTGCCCGAGCTGTATCTGACGCTGCTGATCGGCGGCACGGTGCTGCTGGCCAGCATCGCCGCCGCACGCACCGCCCATCGCGTCGGACTGCCCAGCCTGCTGCTGTTCCTCGCGGTGGGCGTCATCGCCGGCGAGGACGGGTTCGGACTGAAGTTCGACGACGCCCAGCTCGCCCAGGCGCTGGGCACCGCCGCCCTGGGGATCATCCTGGTCGAGGGTGGTCTGACCACCCAGTGGAGCAGCGTGCGGCCGGTGCTCGCCCCGGCCTCGGTGCTGGCCACCGTGGGCGTGGCGCTCTCCGTCGTGGTGACGGCGACCGGCGCGCACTATCTGCTGGGCATGAACTGGCAGCTGTCCCTGCTGCTCGGTGCGATCGTCTCGTCCACCGACGCCGCAGCCGTCTTCGCCGTGCTGCGCTCGCTGCCGCTGCCCAAGAAGCTGACCAGCCTGGTGGAGGCCGAGTCCGGCTTCAACGACGCGCCCACCATCATCCTCGTCCTGGTCTTCTCCACCACCGCCACGGCCGCCGATCTGCCCGGACCGGTGTCCCTGATCGGCAACCTGCTCTATCAGCTCGGCGTGGGCGGCGCGCTCGGCGTGCTGGTCGGGCGTCTGGGCTCGCTCGCGCTGCGCCATATCGCGCTGCCCGCCACCGGGCTGTATCCGCTGGCCACCGTGGGCTTCGGCATCATCGCCTTCGCCGCCGCCGGCGCGGTCAACGCCAGCGGGATCATCGCCGCCTACCTGTCCGGTGTGGTCCTCGGCAACAGCGACCTGCCCCACCGCGCGGCCACCCGCTCCTTCGCCGAGGGCGTCGGCTGGCTGGCCCAGATCGGTCTGTTCGTCATGCTGGGGCTGCTCGTGGACCCCAGCGAGCTGCCCTCCGCGATCATCCCGGCCCTGGCCGTCGGTCTGGTCCTGCTGCTGGCCGCGCGTCCCGTCTCGGTGCTGCTGTGCCTGCTGCCGTTCCCGGTCCGCTGGCGCGAGCAGGCGTTCATCTCCTGGGCGGGCCTGCGCGGGGCGGTCCCCATCGTGCTGACCACGTTCCCGATCGTCGAGGACGTTCCGGGCGCCCGGGACGTGCTGAACATCGTCTTCGTGCTGGTGGTGCTGTTCACCCTGATCCAGGGGCCCACGCTGCCCGCCGTCGCCAAGCGTCTGGGCCTGGCACGCGCCGACGCGCTGCGCGAGATCCAGGTCGAGACCGCCCCGCTCGACGTGCTGGACGCCGACCTCCTCACCGTCTCCATCCCGAAAGGCTCCAAGCTGCACGGCGTCGCCGTCTTCGAGCTGCGGCTGCCGCCGCCGACCGTGGTCACCCTGATCGTCCGCGACGGCACCACCCTGGTTCCCGATCGCAACACCGTGCTGCGGGCCGGCGACGAGCTGCTGCTGATCACCACGCCGAAGAACCGCGAGGCCACGGAGCGCCGGCTCCGGGCCATCGGCCGACGTGGGAAGCTCGCGCGCTGGCTCGGCGAACGGGGCGCGCCGGAGGAGGAGCCCACCGAGAACACGGGGCCCGCAACCTCCGTACGGGCCGAATGACATGGGCGTTACATCCGGTAAATTGTGCGATCCTCAGCTCCCCAACCACCCATTTGCAGCAGTATGTTCGCTATGCGTCTTTTTTCGTACGCTAAGCTTCTTTACCGAGCCTTGACGCTCCGTTGAGCGCTGGCTCGCTCACTCTTTGAAGTACGAGAAGTTGCTTCCGGACGTTCCCGGAACCGGCGCGTGTGATGGGGGGCGTGACATGGATCGAGTCAGGGCTGTGCGCATCGACAACACGGCTCGCGACAGCGTGCCCGATCCGTGCGCGTCCGCTCCCCGAGTCTGAACCCCGGCCCACCCGCACTCCGGGCCCGCCCCGGCCTGCGCGCGAACGCCGCCCGGCCGGGCCATGAGGGCCCGTACCCGGGCAGCCGCGCCGAGCCCGGCGCGGTCCGCCGCCGGACCGGCCCATTTGTAACCAGCCACTCGACCACTCCTGCTCGCCGCACATCCCGCGCGCCGAGCACGACCCGGCCGTACCCGCCCCGCCCGACCCGGCCCCTGCACGGCCCGTGAGGCCCACCCGCCGACAGCGCCCGCACGCCACCGCAAGCCGACCAGGCGCAGACGCCGCCGCCGACCACCGGAGGAGACGCCCGTGCACAACACCACCGCCATGCTCATCGAACTAGGCGCCGTCATCCTCGGACTGGGACTGCTGGGACGCCTCGCCGGAAGAGTGGGCTTCTCCCCCATCCCTCTCTACCTGCTCGCCGGACTCGCCTTCGGCCATGGCGGCATCCTCCCCCTCGACGCCAGTGAGGAGTTCACCACCACCGGCGCCGAGATCGGCGTCATCCTCCTGCTGCTCCTGCTCGGCCTGGAGTACAGCGCCTCCGAACTCGTCACCACCCTCAAGACGCAGTACCCCTCGGGCGCGGTCGACTTCGTCCTCAACGCGGCCCCCGGCGCCATCGCCGCGCTGCTGCTCGGCTGGGGTCCGGTGGCCGCCGCCGCGCTGGCCGGCGTCACCTGGATCTCCTCCTCGGGCGTGATCGCCAAGGTCCTCGGCGATCTCGGCCGGCTCGGCAACCGGGAGACACCGGTGGTGCTCGGCATCCTGGTCCTCGAGGACCTCGCCATGGCCGTGTACCTGCCGATCCTCACCGCCCTGCTCGCCGGGGTGAGCCTCGCGGGCGGCAGCCTGACCCTGCTGATCTCCCTCGGCACCGTCGGCGCGGTCCTCTACGTCGCCCTGCGCCACGGCCGTCTGATCAGCCGTGCGGTCTCCTCCGACAGCCGCGAGATGCTGCTGCTGGTGGTGCTCGGCCTGACCATCCTGGTCGCCGGCATAGCCCAGGAGCTCCAGGTCTCCGCCGCCGTGGGCGCCTTCCTGGTGGGCATCGCCCTGTCCGGCGAGGTCGCCGAGGGCGCCGCCAGCCTGCTGACCCCGCTGCGGGACCTGTTCGCCGCCGTCTTCTTCGTCTTCTTCGGCCTGTCCACCGACCCCGCCGCGATCCCCCCGGTCATCATTCCCGCGCTGCTGCTGGCCCTCGCCACCGCCGGCACCAAGATCGCCACCGGCTGGTACGCGGCGCGCCGCGCCGGCATCCAGGGAGCGGGCCGCTGGCGCGCCGGCGGCACCCTGGTCGCCCGCGGCGAGTTCTCCATCGTCATCGCCGGCCTCGCCGTCGGCGTCGAACCCCGCATCGGCCCCCTGGCCACCGCCTACGTCCTGATCCTGGTCGTCATCGGCCCCCTCACCGCCCGCTACGTCGCTCCCCTGGCCGACCGCTTCACCCGCCCGTCCGTCACCAGGACCGCCGCCCCGGAGCTGGAGCAGAGCAAGCCGCACGCCGGCGTCTGACACCCCGGGTTCCGCCCGCCTGACTCGAGAGCGCCCGGCGCCTCGTACGGGCGGGCGGCGGACGCCGTTCCGGGCCGCGCCGCCGAGAAGCCGGCGGGCGGAGAGGCAGAGCGCCGTGCACAGGCAGGCGACGGAGAGCAGGACGAGAGCGGTGATCGCGGGGTTGATCCAGGCGGGTACGAGGTCCACGGCCGCGCTGCATCTGGCGTGGACCGGGAAGAGGTTCTGCGATTCCCGGTAGTGCGCGGCGTGCCACCGCTCGTCGAAGCGGACGCCGCCGCGGTACTCGCAGGACTCCCTGAGGTCCAGGCCCGCCTGGGCGATACCGACGGCCCATGCGGTGAGGGCGTTGAGCAGGGAGATGCAGCCGAGGGCGAGCATCGGCGCGGGCCGCAGCAGGCCCGGTTCCCTCTGCCTGCGCCGGACCAGGAGCGCGATGGCCGCGGACACGAGTGCGGCCGGTAGCCAGAACAGGGCGGCCCCGGTGTAGGAAAAGCCCACGGCGACTCCCCCCGCCCCCCTCGTGCCCCATGCGCGGAGCGCCCTGCCCCGGGCAACACAAAACCCCAGGTCACCAGCGTGGGACCTGGGGTCTCTCCGAGCCGCCTTCGGGATTCGAACCCGAGACCTACGCATTACGAGTGCGTTGCTCTGGCCATCTGAGCTAAGGCGGCGCGCCGTGCGCACCATGGTGCGATCAGCAACGCCGGTAAGTCTACACAGTTTCCGGGGGTGCTTCGTACCGGCCCCGAGGGCGGGGCCCGTCCCCGCCCTCAAGGACCGGCACGCCCGCTATGAGCAGCGCTTTCCGTCCGCGGGCGGGGTGCCGCGGAGCAGGTAGGCGTTGATCGCCGAGTCGATGCAGCGGCTGCCCCGGCCGTAGGCGGTGTGACCGTCGCCGTCGTAGGTGAGCAGGCGGGCCGAGGAGAGCTGGGCGGCCAGGGAGCGGGCCCAGCGGTAGGGGGTC
Organism: Streptomyces composti; assembly: GCF_012034205.1. GTDB lineage: Bacteria > Actinomycetota > Actinomycetes > Streptomycetales > Streptomycetaceae > Streptomyces > Streptomyces composti. The sequence continues at coordinate 131,345 of NZ_JAATEM010000010.1, read as the reverse complement.
GCCGGGTCGCGGGTGGTGCCGACGACCACGATCGGGGCCGCGCCCCTCGCCTCGATGCGCTGCGCCTCACCCGTGGCCTCCACCGGCCAGTAGGTGCAGTTCAGGGCCGCCCAGGCCAGGCCCTCGCCGAAGACGGGGGACGCCTTCTCGAACTCGGGCAACGCCTTGCGGACCTCCTCGGGCGAGGCGAAGGCGGGCGGCAGGTCGAGGCAGTTCACGGCCGCGTTGGCGGACATCAGGTTGGAGTAGCTGCCGTCGGCCCCGCGCTCGTAGTAGCTGTCGGAGAGCAGCAGCAGTCCCGCGCCGTCCCGGTGCTTCATCGCGGAGGTGAGCGCCTCGCGCAGCTGCTCCCAGGCACCCTCGTCGTACATCGCCGCGATCACCCCGGTGGTGGCCAGGGACTCGGTGAGTTCGCGGCCGTCGGCGTCACCGGCGGGGAGGGGGCGGGCGTCGAGTTCGTCGAAGAAGGCCCTGAGGTTCTTGCCGACGGTCTCCACGGGCGTGCCCTTGGCGCCGAGCGGGCAGCCGCTGCGCCGCACGCAGTCCTCGGCGAAGGCGGTGAACGCCGTGTCGAAGCCCTCCGTCTGCTCCAGGTTCAGCCGGCGCGCGGGCAGCGACGGGTCCAGCGCCCCGTCCAGCACCAGCCGCCCCGTCCGGTCCGGGTACAGCCCGGCGTAGGCGGCGCCCAGGAAGGTGCCGTAGGAGGCGCCCACGAAGTTCAGCTTCTCGTCGCCCAGCGCCGCCCGCACGATGTCCATGTCGCGCGCCGCCTCGATGGTGGACACATAGCGCAGCAGGCGCGGGGCGTCCGCCCCGCAGCCCTCGGCGAACTTCCGGAACGCCCCGACCAGCGCCTGCTCCTCCCGCCGGTCGTCCGGGGTGAGATCGGTCTGCGTGTAGGCGTCCATCGCGGGCCCGTCCAGGCACTCGACGGGTTCGCTGCGGGCCACGCCGCGCGGGTCCACGGCCACGATGTCGTAGCGGGCGCGCACCTCGGCGGGGTAGCCGACCCCGGCGTACTGCTGCAGATAGCCGACCGCCGAGCCGCCGGGACCGCCCGGGTTGACCAGCAGCGAGCCCAGCCGCTTCCCCGGCCCGGTGGCCTGCCTGCGGGACACGGCGAGGCGGACGTCCCCGGCCGACGGGTCGGCGTAGTCCAGGGGGGCCTTGAGGGTGGTGCACTGGAAGCCGGGGACGCCGCAGTCGCGCCAGCGGGGCTGCTGCGCGTAGTACGGCTTCAGGGCCGCCGGTGTGGAGCGGGGCAGCGGTGCCAGCGCCGCCGCCTCGGCCTCCCGGCCGGCCGAGCTGGCGGTGCTCGTGGAGCTTCCGGCCGAGCAGCCGGCGAGCAGCAGCGCGGCGGCGGCGAGCAGCGTGGCCGCGGTACGGGTCCTGCGAAGGGTGCGCCTTGGGTACATCCCGCGAGCGTAACTCTGTGCAACGACTCGAATGCGCTGTGTGCGGCTCGTGCCGCGTACGAGTTGCGGCGACACCCGGCGCGGTGTTGCGCACGGGGGCGGTCAGCCGGCTCTGAGGGCCATGGTCATCGCCTCCACCGCCAGCAGCGGGGCCACATTGCGGTCGAGGGCGTCGCGGCAGGCGCTGATCGCCTCGATGCGGCGGAGCGTGGACTCCGGGGTGCTGGAGCGGGCCAGCCGCTCCAGGGCGTCCTGCATGTCCGTGTTGGCGATGGCGACGCGGGAGCCGAGCTGGAGGGCGAGGACGTCGCGGTAGAAGCTGGTGAGGTCGGTGAGGGCGACGTCCAGGCTGTCGCGCTGGGTGCGCGTGCGGCGCCGCTTCTGCATGTCCTCCAGCTCCTTGACCACGCCGGCCGTGCCGCGCGGCAGCCTGCCGCCCTGGGCGGCGCCGAGAGCGGCCTTCAGCTCGTCGGTCTCCTTGGTGTCCATCTCCTCGGCGAGCTGCTTGGCGTCCTCGGCGGCGGCGTCGACGAGCTGCTGCGCGGCCCGGAGCGCGCCGCCGATGTCGTCGACCCGCAGCGGCAGCTTCAGCACGGCGGCGCGGCGCTCACGGGCGGCCGGGTCGGTGGCCAGCCGGCGGGCCCGGTCGACGTGCCCCTGGGTGGCACGGGCCACGGCGGCGGCCACGTCGGGCTCGATGCCCTCGCGGCGCACCAGCATGTCGGCGACGGCGTCGACGGACGGCGTGCTCAGATTGAGGTGACGGCAGCGGGAGCGGATGGTCGGCAGCACATCCTCGATGGACGGGGCGCACAGCAGCCACACCGTGCGGGGAGCGGGCTCCTCGACGGCCTTCAGGACGGCGTTGGCGGACTTCTCGTTCAGCCGCTCGGCGTCCTCGACCAGGATGATCTGCCAGCGCCCGTTGGCGGGTGCGGTGAACGACTTGCGCACCGTGTCCCGCATGTCCTTGACCAGGATCTCGCTGCCGACGGCGGCGACGGTGGTGACATCGGCGTGCGTGCCGACCAGGGCGGTGTGGCAGCCGTCGCAGAAACCGCAGCCGGGAGATCCGCCGAGGGCGCGGTCCGGACTGACGCACTGCAGCGCGGCGGCGAAGGCCCGCGCGGCCTGGTTGCGTCCCGCGCCGGGCGGGCCGGTGAACAGCCAGGCGTGCGTCATCTTCGACGCCTCCGGCAGGGGCTCGTCGGCCGCCGCCGCGGTGACGATCGCGTCGGCGTCCCGGGCGGCGGCGTCGAGCTGCGCGCTCACCCGCTCCTGCCCGACGAGGTCGTCCCATACGGTCATCGATCCCGCTGCCTCTCGCTCACATCCGGCTGCGCCTCACATCCGGTCCGCGCTGTCCATTGTGGGGGCGCGCACTGACAGCGCGGACCACGGTGACCTGCGAAACACAGCGGGCCCCGGAGCCGTGCCGGGGGCAGCGCCGGCGTCGGCCCCTCGGCGCCCGGCCCCCGGCCGTCAGCTCGGGGAAGGCGCCAAAGAGTGCCGCTCAGCGCCGCCGGCGCCCGCCCCGGCCCCCTTCGTCGTCCTGGTCGTCCTCGTGGGGGCCCAGGAGTTCGTCCGCCAGGGACGGAAGGTCGTCCAGCGGGGTCTCCTCGGCCCAGTCCGAGCGCTTGCGCCGCCTGCCGCGGCGGGGGGCGGGCTCGGCGTCGACCTGGGGCAGCTCGCGGGTGCCGCCGTCCGTGCCGTCGGCGGGGGCCGACGGGCTCTCGTCGCGGAAGTAGCCCGGCGGGACCCGGTCCCCGGCGCCCCCGCCCGGTCCGTCGCCCTCGCCGCGCACCGGAGGCAGGACCGCCGTCTCGTCGGCCGGGCCGGGCACGACGGGCGGCAGGACCGCCGTCTCCTCTGCGTCCTGGCGGACCGGAGGCAGGACCTCGGTCTCCTCACCGGCACCCTCGTGGGCACCGGCGCCCGTGCCGACCGGCGGGAGCACGGCCGTCTCGTCGGCCGCCCCCGGCGGGACGGACGGCTGGGGCAGCTGCGCGGTGGTCTCGGACTCGGAGGCACCGCCGGAGTCCGAGCTCTCCCGCTCCCCGGGCACCTTCCTGAGCACGGCCGTGGCGTCCGAGGCCCCGCCGCCTGCGGTGCCGGGAGCCGGGGCTCCCGCCGCGGGTGCGGCGCCGGCGGCCGGGTTCGGCGGGCCCGCCTGCGCCGCCGCGGCCGCCGCCTCGGCCAGACGCCGCGCCTCCTCGGCCCGCTGCAGGGCCTCCTCCGCCTTGCGCTGCTTCTCCCGGCGCTGCACCTCGGCCTCGGCGCGCAGCCGGGCCTCCTCCTCGGCCTGCTTGCGGCGGCGTTCCTCCTCGGCCTTGCGCCGGGCCTCCTCCTCCGCGCGGGCCTTCTCCTCGGCGAGGAGCCGCTGACGTTCCTCCTCCGCCCGGCGGCGGGCCTCCTCGGCGCGCCTGCGGGCCTCCTCGGCCTGCCGTTCGGCCTCGCGCCGCTGGGCCTCCTCCAGCTCGCGCCGCTTGCGTTCCTCCTCCTCGGCGCGCAGCCGCGCCAGCTGCTCCTGGCGCTCGCGCTCCAGGCGCTCCTCCTCGGCCTTGCGGCGGGCCTCCTCCTCGGCTCGCCGCCGGGCCTCCTCCTCGGCCTTGCGGCGGGCCTCCTCACGGGCGGCGATCTCCGCCTCGGACAGCGGCAGCACCTGGTCGAGGCGGTGCCGGATGACGGTGGTGACCGCCTCCGGCTCCTGGCCGGCGTCGACCACCAGGTAGCGGCCGGGGTCGGCGGCGGCCAGCGTCAGGAAGCCGGCCCGGACGCGGGCGTGGAACTCGGCCGGCTCGGACTCCAGCCGGTCCGGCGCCTCCGTGAACCGTTCGCGCGCCGTCTCGGGCGCCACGTCGAGCAGCACGGTGAGGTGCGGGACCAGCCCGTCGGTGGCCCAGCGGTTGATCCGGGCGATCTCGGTCGGGGAGAGGTCCCGGCCCGCGCCCTGGTAGGCGACCGAGGAGTCGATGTAGCGGTCGGAGATGACCACGGCGCCGCGCTCCAGGGCGGGACGCACCACGGTGTCGATGTGCTCGGCGCGGTCGGCGGCGTAGAGCAGGGCTTCCGCACGGTGCGAGAGGCCGGCGCTGGAGACGTCGAGCAGGATCGACCGCAGCCGCTTGCCGACCGGGGTGGCGCCGGGCTCGCGGGTGAGGACCACCTCGTGGCCCTTGGACCTGATCCACTCGGCCAGCGCCTCGGCCTGGGTGGACTTGCCGGCGCCGTCGCCGCCCTCCAGGGCGATGAAGAAGCCGGAGGGCGCGGTCCGCGGCTCCGGGTCGTCGCCGCCGCGCAGGGCGTCGAGCAGATCGTGCCGGAGCGGCACCCCGGAGCGGTCGTCCACCTTGGCCAGCACCAGCGCGGCCACCGGCAGCAGCAGTGCGCCCACCAGCATCAGCGTGAAGGCGGCACCGCCGTGCGCGAAGACGAACCGGCCGTTCTCCAGGCGGTGCGGTCCGATGGCCCCGGCCACCACCGGGGCGGCCACCGCGCCCAGCGCCACGAAGACCCGCACCACCGCGTGCAGGTGCTCCGTCGTGCGGGTGCGCCGCTGCTCCTCGGCCTCCTGGTCGAGCAGCGTGTGCCCGGCGTTGGCGGCCACGCCCGCGCCGGTGCCGGCCAGCGCCATGATCAGCAGCACGCTGGTGACGTCCGGCACCAGACCGGCGGCGAGCAGGGCGACGCCGGTGAGGGCGAGGGCCAGCGCCAGCAGGCGGCGCCGGGACAGGGCGGGCAGCAGCGAGGGCGCGATACGGATGCCGACGACCACGCCGCCGGTCAGCGCGCCGGCCATCAGGCCGTAGAGCACGGGGCCGCCGCCCAGGTCCTTGGCGTGCAGCACCGCGACCGCGACGGCCGCCGAGATCGCGGCGGCGGCGCAGGCGCAGGCGAACACCAGCAGCGGTATGGCGCCGGTGCGGCCCTTGTCGCTGCCTGCGGTGCTCCTCGGCCGGCGCAGCCCCTCCAGCGGGGACCGGGCGCGGGGCGTGCGGGTGTCGGGCAGGTCGAGGAAGGTCAGCACGGACAGCGAGGCGGCGAACAGCCCGGCGGCCACATAGGAGGCCAGGGCCGCCTGGTGCTGGTCGAACCAGGCGATGCCGGTGCCCAGCAGGTTGTTCAGCAGCGCGGCCAGGACCAGGGCGAGCGCGGCCAGCGGCACCGCCACGAAGCCGGTGCGCAGGGACAGGCGGCGCAGCGCGTCCATGTGGTCGGGCAGTGGCCGGATCGACGCACCCTCGGGGGGCGGTCCCGGCAGCAGCGCGGGGGCCGCGCTCTCGCGGCAGACCGTCCAGAACCGCTCGGCCACCGACGCCACGAAGGCGGTGACGAGGAGGACGGCCGGGGCGTTGCCGGGCGTCCAGTCGATCCACAGGGGCGCGACGATCAGCAGCGCGGCCCGCAGGCCGTCCGCGCCGATCATGGTCCAGCGCCGGTCCAGCGGGCCGTCCTGCGAGGTGAGCGAGGTGAGCGGGCCCAGGAGCACGGCGCCGAACAGCAGCGTGGCGAGGATGCGCACCGCGAAAACGGTCGCCACTGCGAACGCCACGCCCCGGTAGCCGCCGCCGAAGGAACCCTCGGCGACCGCCGCCTGCACCATGAGCAGGACCAGCACCAGCAGGGCGAGGGTGTCGCCGACACCGCCCACCAGGTGCGCGCTCCACAGCCTCCTGAGCTGCGGCCGGCGCAGCAGCGCTCGGACTGCGCGCTCTCGGGAGTCCGCGACCAGGGCGTCGTCGGGGGCCGGTTGAGGGGCCGTTGGCTGCTCGGCTCGCGTCATGCTTTCAGCCTATCGGCCCGGGCCGGCAGCCCGGGCCGGGATCCCTGACATGCACACGACCCGACATCGAAGTGTTGCCGGGACGTTCGCATTCCGAACCCGGGCGAAGCAGCGCACCGCGACGCGGACGGAGCAGCCGGCCACCGGACGGGGCCCCTGAAAGGGCCTCATCCTTCTCTAAAGGTCCCGAAAGACCTCACCCTTCCCGAAGGGCAGCCTTCCCGAAAGGCCTCTGCCTTCTAGGAGCCTCAGTCCCCGCCGACGCCTGTGGCGCCCTCGGAGCGCCTCAGCCCTCGGCCCCGTCCGCGGTGTCCGCGGCGGACGCACTCGCCGTCTTCTTCGCGGTCGAGGCCTTCTTCGCGGCCGTCTTCTTCGCCGTGGTCTTCTTCGCGGCCGTCTTCTTCGCCGGGGCCTTCTTGGCCGCCGTCTTCTTGGCGGTCGTCTTCTTCGCGGTCTTCTTGGCCGTCTTCTTGGCGGGGCCCTTGGCCCGCTTCTCCGCGAGCAGCTCGAAGCCCCGCTCCGGGGTGATCGTCTCCACGCTGTCGCCGGAACGCAGCGTCGCGTTGGTCTCCCCGTCGGTGACGTACGGGCCGAAGCGCCCGTCCTTCACCACGACCGGCCTGCCGCTGACCGGGTCCTCGCCCAGCTCCTTCAGCGGCGGCTTGGCGGCCGCCCGGCCACGCTGCTTGGGCTGGGCGTAGATCGCCTGCGCCTCCTCCAGCGTGATCGTGAAGATCTGCTCCTCGGACTGCAGCGACCGCGAGTCCGTGCCCTTCTTCAGATACGGGCCGTAGCGGCCGTTCTGCGCGGTGATCTCCTGGCCGTCGGTGTCGACGCCGACCACCCGCGGCAGCGACATCAGCTTCAGGGCGTCCTCGAGCGTCACCGTGTCCAGGGACATCGACTTGAAGAGCGAGGCGGTGCGCGGCTTGACCGCGTTCTTGCCGGTCTTCGGGGTCCCCTCGGGGAGGACCTCGGTGACGTACGGGCCGTAGCGGCCGTCCTTGGCGACGATGGTGTGCCCGGTGGCCGGGTCGGTGCCCAGCTCGCGCTCGCCGCTCGGCTTGGCGAGCAGCTCCTCGGCCAGCTCCACCGTCAGCTCGTCGGGCGGCAGGTCGGCCGGGACGTCCGCCCGCTGGTGCTGCTCGCTGTCCTTCTCGCCGCGTTCGATGTAGGGACCGTAGCGGCCGACCCGCACCACGATGCCGTTGCCCACCGGGAACGACGACACCTCGCGGGCGTCGATCGCGCCCAGGTCGGTCACCAGGTCCTTCAGGCCGCCCAGGTGGTCGCCGTCGCCGTTGCCGGCCTCGGCGGCGCCGCCGTTGTCACGGCCCTCACCGAAGTAGAACCGCTTCAGCCACGGCACGGCCTGTGCCTCGCCGCGGGCGATGCGGTCGAGGTCGTCCTCCATCTTGGCGGTGAAGTCGTAGTCGACGAGCCGGCCGAAGTGCTTCTCCAGCAGGTTGACCACGGCGAAGGACAGCCAGGACGGCACCAGGGCCGTGCCCTTCTTGAAGACATAGCCGCGGTCCAGGATCGTGCCGATGATCGACGCGTACGTCGACGGGCGGCCGATCTCCCGCTCCTCCAGCTCCTTGACCAGCGAGGCCTCGGTGTAGCGGGCGGGGGGCTTGGTGGCGTGCCCGTCGGCGGTGATCTCCTCGGCGGTCAGCGCGTCGCCCTCGGCGACCTGCGGCAGCCGGCGCTCGCGGTCGTCGAGCTCGGCGTTCGGGTCGTCGGCGCCCTCCACATAGGCCTTGAGGAAGCCGTGGAAGGTGATCGTCTTGCCGGACGCGGTGAACTCGACGTCCCGGCCGTCGGCGGAGGTGCCGCCGATCTTCACGGTGACGGAGTTGCCGGTGGCGTCCTTCATCTGGGAGGCGACGGTGCGCTTCCAGATCAGCTCGTACAGCTTGAACTGGTCACCGGTGAGGCCGGTCTCGGCGGGCGTACGGAAACGGTCCCCGGAGGGGCGGATCGCCTCGTGCGCCTCCTGCGCGTTCTTCACCTTGGCCGCGTAGGTGCGCGGCTGCGGCGGCAGGTAGTCGGCTCCGTACAGCTGCGTGACCTGGGCACGGGCGGCGGCGACCGCCGTGTCGCTCAGGGTCGTCGAGTCCGTACGCATGTAAGTGATGTAGCCGTTCTCGTACAGCTTCTGCGCGATCTGCATGGTGGCCTTCGCGCCGAAGCCGAGCTTGCGGCTCGCCTCCTGCTGCAGCGTCGTCGTACGGAACGGCGCGTACGGCGAGCGGCGGTACGGCTTGGACTCCACCGACCGCACCGAGAACCGCGTGTTCTCCAGGGCGGCGGCGAGCGCGCGGGCGTTCGCCTCGTCGAGGTGGAGGATGTTCTCGCTCTTCAGCCGCCCCAGCGAGTCGAAGTCCCGGCCCTGGGCGATGCGCCGGCCGTCGACCGTCTGCAGGCGGGCGACCAGCGAGGACGGGTCGCTGGCGTCGCCGGGCCTGCCGGTGGCGAAGGTGCCGGTCAGGTCCCAGTACTCGGCGCTGCGGAACGCCATGCGCTCCCGCTCCCGCTCCACCACGAGCCGGGTGGCGACGGACTGGACGCGGCCCGCGGACAGGCGGGGCATGACCTTCTTCCACAGGACCGGCGAGACCTCGTAGCCGTAGAGGCGGTCGAGGATGCGGCGGGTCTCCTGGGCGTCGACCAGCTTCTGGTTGAGCTGGCGCGGGTTGGCCACGGCCTCCCGGATCGCCTCCTTGGTGATCTCGTGGAACACCATCCGCTTGACCGGGATCTTCGGCTTGAGGACCTCCTGGAGGTGCCAGGCGATGGCCTCCCCCTCGCGGTCCTCATCGGTGGCGAGGAAGAGTTCGTCGGACTCCTTCAGCAGGTCCTTGAGCTTCTTGACCTGGGCCTTCTTGTCGGCGTTGACCACATAGATCGGCTGGAAGTCGTGTTCGACGTCCACGCCGAGCCGGCGGACCTCACCGGTGTACTTCTCGGGCACCTCGGCGGCGCCGTTGGGAAGGTCGCGAATGTGTCCGACGCTCGCCTCGACGGTGTAGCCAGGGCCGAGATAGCCCTTGATCGTCTTCGCCTTGGCAGGCGACTCGACGATGACGAGTCGGCGGCCGCCCTTCGCGGTCTCGCTGGTCGGGGACAACTTCGCTCTTCTCTCCGGATCGACGCTGAGGCCTCCCCAGGGGGTCCTCCCGGGGCCTGGACATGGTGACGCTGCGGAGTGTGACGGTACATCCCGCCCCCGTGTCAAACGGGAAAAGTCCGCAACGGCCACTCGAACGGTAACCCGACTACCGCCGTTCCTGCCGCCCGGAGTGTCCGGAGCCTACGCCCCGGAACGCGGAGCGCGACATTTCGGTTACCGGCCGCAACGCCGGTCCTCCGCCCCTCGCGGGGCCGCTCACAGGCGGCCGAGACACCACGCGCCGAGGGCCAGGGAGATCACCGCGGCGAGGCCGGCGCAGGCGGCGGATGCGACGGGACTCACACCGTGCGCGACCGGACGCCGCTGCCGTGCACGGCTCACGGTCCACGCCAGCAGCCCCGCCCCGAACAGGCAGAACACCGTCCCCGCGAAGATCGCCGGCCCACTCTCCATGACCGTCCGATCCCCTCCTCCCACGCCCGACCGTGCCCGACCGCCCGCACCCTGCCGCCCCCGGGCGACCCCCGGCCGAATCCCGGGTGAACACCCGGCGACCACATCCGGAGGAGCAGGCGACCGGCCCGGCCCGAAGGAAGCCCGGCACGAGATCGAGAACGGCACGAAAGTTTTCGCCGGAGGCGCATTCCGGCCGCGGAAACGACCGGAGGAGAGCCCCGAGCGGCAGGCGCCCCGCACGCCTGTCGTCCGGGGCTCCCCGCCGGGCCGCCGGGTCAGCCCACCGGCTCGATGAAGCCCTGTTCGATCAGGAGGCGGATCTGGGCGGGGGTGCGGTCGCGGAGGACCACCGGGTCCTCGCCGAGGAGCTGGGCGATGGCGTCCAGGATGCGGCCGGCGCTCATGGAGCCGTCGCACACGCCCGCGAAGCCCGCGCCGACCGTGTCGACCCTGGTGGCCCTGCGCATGCCGCGGTTCTGGCGCAGTACGACATGCTCCGGATCCTCGGCACCCGGCAGCCCGACCTGCTCCTGCACCACCTCGTCGGCCAGCCGGAAGCTCGCCTCCAGCAGGGCCGCGTCGTCGTGGGCGCGCAGATAGTCGAGCCGTTCGAAGTGCGCGCGGATCGTCTCGCCGAGCGGCTGCTCGACGGGGTGCGGCCAGTCCTCGACGGTCACCGACGGCACCGGGGAACCGGTCTTGCGCAGCGTGATCCAGCCGAATCCGACCGCCTTGACCTTGCGCGCCTCGAACTCGTCCAGCCATGCGTCGTACCGCGCCTGGTACTCGGCCACGTCCCCGCGGTGGTCGCCCGCGTCCCGCAGCCACAGCTCCGCGTACTGGGTGACGTCCTGCTCCTCGCGCTGCACGATCCAGGCGTCGCAGCCGCGCGGCACCCAGGACCTGAGCCGGTCCTGCCAGTCCTCTCCCTCCACGTGCTCCCAGTTGGCGAGGAACTGGGCGAAGCCGCCCTCGTTCAGACGGTCCCCCGCCTCCGCGACGAGGGTGCGGCACAGGTCGTCCCCCCTCATCCCGCCGTCCCGGTAGGTGAGGCGGGCGCCCGGTGAGATCACGAAGGGCGGGTTGGACACGATCAGGTCGAAGGTCTCGTCGTGCCGCAGCGGCGTGAACAGCGACCCCTCGCGCAGATCGGCCGCCGGGGCGCCGGACAGGGCGAGGGTGAGCGCGGTGATGTGCAGCGCCCGCGGATTGACGTCGGTGGCGGTCACGCGCGTGGCGTGCCGGGCGGCGTGCAGCGCCTGGATGCCGGAGCCGGTGCCGAGGTCGAGCGCGGAGGCGACCGGGGTGCGCACCGTGATGCCGGCCAGCGTGGTGGACGCGCCGCCGACGCCGAGCACGACCCCTTCCTCCCGGCTGCCGATCCCTCCGGCGCCGCCGACCGCGCAGCCGAGGTCGGAGACGATGAACCAGTCCTCGCCGTCCGGCCCGCCGTAGGGCCGTACGTCCACGGTGGCGGCGAGCTCGTCCGCGGCGACCCGGGTCAGCCAGCCGTTCTCCAGGCAGAGTTCGACCGGCAGCACGTCCTCCAGGCGGCTCAGCGGTACGGGCTGCTGCAGCAGGAAGAGCCGGACCAGCGCCTCCAGCGGGGTGTCCCCGCGGGTGGCGCGCAGCGCCGGGACGGTCTCGCTGCGGGCCAGCGCCGCGTAGGCGGGGGCGCCGAGCAGGTCGAGCAGTCCGTCGGCGGTGAAGGAGGCAGCGAGCAGCGCCTCTCTCAGCCGCGCGGCGACGTCGGGTCGATCGGACGAGGGCAGGGGCGGCAGACCGGCTTCACTCACGCACCCCATTGTGGCCGCCCGCACCGGCGCCCGCGCCCCACCGTCCCGCGCACGGAGTGCGCCCGGACCTCCCCGCGCAGGGCGTGCGCCTGCGCATCCCGTGCGCGCACGGAATGCCCCGCACCGTCACCCGGACGACGCGGGGCCGTCGTCCCTCGGTCGGCCCGCAGTTGTTCCTTCGCCGTCCGCCCGCTCGTCAGTCGCCCGAGGTGCCCGCCGAGGCGGTCGCCGCCTGGCAGCTGGGCTGACGGGACATCGCCTCGCCGACCTCGCCCTCCTCCAGGTTCCGCAGGGCGTCGTTGCCGCTCTTGCTGAGCTTGTCCAGCTCGGTGGCGATGTCCTTCAGACCGTCGGCGAACTTCGCCTGGTCGTCGGTGTCCAGGCCGTCGACCTGCTTGCGCAGGGAGGCGTAGGCGGCGGAGATGCTGTTGAGTTCCTTGACCGCGTTCCGCTGCTTCTTCTCGCCGTCGTCGACGTTCGGCGGCCCGGCCTTCTCCACGGCGGCGCCGATCGCCTTGTACGCGTCGGACATGTCCTTGAAGGCCTTGGAGTCGGTCTTCTGGACGTCCTCCGGCGTGCTGTTGTCCGAGGTCTCCTTCTGGATGGCGGCGTTGGCGGACTCGATCTTCTTCGCCTGCGGCTGCACCGCGTCACAGACCTGCTTGGCCCAGGCGTCCAGCTCCTCGTTGGAGTCGTCGCCGCCGCATCCCGTCAGCGCCAGTACCAGTACCGCACCGCCGGACAGTGCGGCCGCGAGCTTCTTGTTCACCGGTTTGGTCCCTTCCATGGCTCTCGGCCCCGGAACATACACGCCACATGGGCGACACCTACCGGTCAAGCATCCCTTAAGACACGTTTATAACCATTTGCACCAAGCGAGAGAAGGCTCACGGCGACGGCGCTCCGCGCACAGCACGGGCGGGCGACGCGTCAACACGCGCCGCCCGCCCGCACCTTGAGCTGCGGCTGGGGCTCCTCTCGCCGCGATTCCCGGCAGTCTGCTACGAAACCACCGCGGGATCGGCCGACTTGGGATCCGTCTCGGAGTTGCCTTCGTCACCCACGGCGATCCCGCGCCGCTTGGACATGTAGACCGCGCCGATGATCACCAGGGCCGCGATGACCGCGATCAGCACCCGCATGCCGACGCTCTTGTCGTCGCCGTAGGAGAAGTTGATGACCGCCGGCGCGATGAGCAGCGCCACCAGGTTCATCACCTTCAGCAGGGGGTTGATCGCCGGGCCGGCGGTGTCCTTGAAGGGGTCGCCGACGGTGTCGCCGATGACGGTCGCCGCATGGGCCTCGCTGCCCTTGCCGCCGTGATGCCCGTCCTCGACGAGCTTCTTGGCGTTGTCCCAGGCGCCACCGGAGTTGGCGAGGAAGACCGCCATCAGCGTGCCCGCGCCGATCGCGCCCGCGAGGAACGCGCCGAGCGCGCCGACGCCGAGGGTGAACCCGATGAAGATGGGCGCCATCACGGCGAGCAGACCGGGCGTGGCGAGCTCCCGCAGGGCGTCCTTGGTGCAGATGTCGACGACCTTGCCGTACTCCGGCTTCTCGCTGTAGTCCATGATCCCCGGCTTCTCGCGGAACTGCCGCCGCACCTCGAAGACCACCGAACCGGCCGACCGCGAGACCGCGTTGATCGCCAGCCCCGAGAAGAGGAAGACGACCGCGGCGCCCGCGATGAGCCCGACGAGGTTGTTGGGCTGCGAGATGTCCATCATCAGGGTCATGGGCGCGCCCTCACCGCTCAGCTTCTCCCCCACGTCCCGCGCGCCGGTGGTGATGGCGTCCCGGTACGAGCCGAAGAGCGCCGACGCCGCGAGGACGGCGGTGGCGATGGCGATGCCCTTGGTGATGGCCTTGGTGGTGTTGCCGACCGCGTCCAGGTTGGTGAGCACCTGGGCGCCCGCGCCCTCGACGTCGCCGGACATCTCGGCGATGCCCTGCGCGTTGTCGGAGACCGGCCCGAAGGTGTCCATCGCGACGATCACACCGACCGTGGTGAGCAGGCCGGTGCCGGCCAGCGCCACCGCGAACAGCGCCAGCATGATCGAGGTACCGCCGAGCAGGAACGCCCCGTACACGCCGAGGCCGATCAGCAGGGCGGTGTAGACGGCCGATTCCAGACCGACGGAGATGCCGCCGAGGACGACGGTGGCGGGTCCGGTGAGCGAGGTCTTGCCGATGTCCCTGACCGGGCGCCGGCTGGTCTCGGTGAAGTAGCCGGTGAGCTGCTGGATCAGCGCGGCGAGCACGATGCCGATGGCCACCGCGACCAGCGCGAGGATCCGCGGATCGCCGTCCTTGGCCTGGATCGCCGTGTCGGTGACGCCGTCCAGGTCGGCGTACGAGGACGGCAGATAGCTGAACACCGCGACGGCGACCAGGACCAGGGAGATCACCGCGGAGATGAAGAAGCCGCGGTTGATCGCCGTCATGCCGCTGCGGTCGGCGCGCCGCGGGGCCACCGCGAAGATGCCGATCATCGCGGTGAGCACGCCGATCGCCGGGACGAGCAGCGGGAAGGCCAGTCCGGCGTCGCCGAACGCCGCCGAGCCGAGGATCAGCGCGGCCACCAGCGTCACGGCGTACGACTCGAACAGGTCGGCCGCCATGCCCGCGCAGTCGCCGACGTTGTCGCCCACGTTGTCGGCGATGGTCGCGGCATTGCGCGGGTCGTCCTCCGGAATGCCCTGCTCGACCTTGCCGACCAGGTCGGCGCCGACGTCGGCGGCCTTGGTGAAGATGCCGCCGCCGACCCGCATGAACATCGCGATCAGCGCGGCCCCGAGACCGAATCCCTCCAGCACCTTCGGCGCGTCCGCCGCGTACACCAGCACCACGCAGGCGGCGCCCAGCAGGCCGAGCCCGACGGTGAACATGCCGACCACACCGCCGGTGCGGAAAGCGATTTTCATCGCTCTGTGGGACACGTCGGTGAGATCCTTTTCCGGCTCGCCCGGTGCCGGGGTCGCCTCACGAGCCGCCGCGGCGACACGCACATTGCTCCGCACGGCGAGCCACATGCCGATATAGCCGGTGGCCGCCGAGAACGCCGCTCCGATCAAGAAGAACACCGACCGCCCGGCACGCTGATTCCAGTCGTCCGCGGGCAGCAGCATGAGCAGGAAGAAGACGATCACGGCGAATACGCCGAGCGTCCGCAGCTGGCGGGCCAGATAGGCGTTCGCGCCCTCCTGGACCGCGGCGGCGATCTTCTTCATGCTGTCGGTGCCCTCGCCGGCCGCGAGTACCTGGCGCACCAGGACGCCCGCGACCACCAGTGCCGCCAGTGCCACGACGCCGATGACCACCACGAGAACGCGGTTGTCGTCGGTCAGCACGGCGGCTGCGAGGGAGGTGGTGTGGCCCGACTGAGGTGAGATGGAAAGCCCCGCCATTCGTCCTCCTTGACGCTTGGGCTGAGCTCAAGATGTGGACGGGATTGTAGGTACCGGAACCTGATCAAAACAGAGCGCAGGAAATGTAAATGGCCCGCCTGGTAATGCCCCGAAGGCATTTACTTGATCGCATCACTATCGATGGATTGATCGTGAATCAATTCACGCGATCAATCGCACAGGGACCACTGTAAGCGCGGGAGATGACACCCGCACATGCCGAAGGGCCCCACGAGTGGGGCCCTTCGGAAAGAGTTGGCTGTTCGGGTGAACGCGCGGCGTGACGCCCGGCCGGAGAACGCCGGTCAGTCGATCACCGCGGGCGGCGGCGTGGTGGGCCACCGCATGCGGATCGAACCGCCGTGCTTCCCGGCGCTCACCTCCACGTCGTCGACGAGGCCGCTGATGACCGCGAGGCCCATCTGGTCCTCCTCGATCTCCGCGTCACCGCCGCCGGAGCCGCCCGCGGAGTCCGCGTTTCCGGGGACCGCGTGGGGCGCCTCGTCGCCGACCTCGATGGAGAACTGTTTCTCCTCCTCGATCAGCAGCACCTTCACGGGTGCCGAGATCCCGCCGGCCTGGTGCAGTCCGACGGCCCGTGAGCACGCCTCTCCGACGGCGAGCCTGACCTCGTCGAGGACGGCCTCGTCCACTCCGGCCCTGCGCGCCACTGCCGCCGCCACCAGACGGGCGGTCCTGACATGCTCGGGCAGCGCGCTGAAGCGGAGTTCAACGGTGGCCATGCATCCCCCTCGCAACTTCGGGCGTGCTGCGGGGAGACCGGGCCGCCTGCACGCCCGGTCCCCGCCTGCTTGGCTTCTCCCGCCCGGGCGCACCGGCCCGGGCGGGATGGTCAGTCGGTGGCCGCAACCGCTTCCTCGACCGAGGTGTGGATCGGGAACACCTTGGTGAGGCCGGTGATGCGGAAGATCTTGAGAATGCGCTCCTGGTTGCACACCAGGCGCAGGGAGCCCTCGTGGGCACGCACTCGCTTCAGGCCGCCGACCAGCACGCCGAGACCGGTGGAGTCGAGGAAGTCCACGCCTTCCATGTCGACGACAAGGTGGAAACTGCCGTCGTTCACCAGCTCGACCAGCTGCTCGCGCAGCTTGGGCGCGGTATATACGTCGATTTCGCCACCGACCCTGACGATCGTGCGATCGCCCATGGTCTCGGTCGACAGGGACAGGTCCACGGATCCTCCAGCACCTTGCTATCGAGCGGTCGCCCTCGGGGCATCTCGGCTCGCCCTCCGGGACGGTTCGCCAGCCGCGATGGCATTCAATCACTTAACGGCAGGCGTACACGACGCCTTGGCTCCATTGTCCGTCACGCCGGTGACACACTCGGTGCCGATGGCCAAGAATCACCGATCCGATCGACCCCCTGCCGGCACCACACCCCGGCCCGAGCCGGGTGCGGTGCTCGACCGGCTTGCGTCCGGACCGAGCCGGGCTTCGCGCATCACTCATACGGAGCACTTGCCCCCGCGCGAGGGCCGCCATGCCGTCTGGCCGGACCGGATCCGATCCGAGGCGATCGCCGCCGTGCAGGCGGCGGGCATCGTCCATCCCTGGGCCCACCAGGCACAAGCCGCCGAGCACGCCCTGGACGGGCAGTCGGTGGTGGTCGCCACCGGCACCGCCTCCGGCAAGTCCCTGGCCTATCTGATGCCCGTCCTGTCCACCCTCCTGGACGGCGCCGAGGCACCCAACGGCCGGGGCGCCACCGCCCTGTATCTGGCCCCCACCAAGGCCCTCGCGGCCGACCAGTGCAGATCGGTGAAAGAACTTTCACAACCGCTGGGCCATTCGGTGCGCACGGCGGTCTACGACGGCGACACACCGTTCGAGGAACGCGAGTGGATCCGCCAGTACGCCAACTACGTACTGACCAACCCGGACATGCTGCACCGGGGCGTGCTGCCCTCCCACCCCCGCTGGTCCTCCTTCCTCAAGGCCCTGAAGTACGTCGTCGTCGACGAGTGCCACACCTACCGGGGCGTGTTCGGCTCCCACGTCGCCCAGGTGCTGCGCCGGCTGCGCCGCCTGTGTGCCCGCTACGGCTCCTCTCCCGTGTTCCTGCTGGCCTCCGCGACCGCCGCCGAGCCCGCGGTGGCCGCCCGCCGGCTCACCGGGCTGCCGGTGGTGGAGGTGTCCGACGACGCCTCACCGCGCGGTGAACTGGTGTTCGCGCTCTGGGAGCCGCCGCTGACCGAGCTGCACGGCGAGAAGGGCGCCCCCGTCCGCCGCACCGCCACCGCCGAGGCCGCCGACCTGCTGACCGACCTCACCGTGCAGGGCGTCCGCTCGGTCACCTTCGTCCGCTCCCGGCGCGGCGCAGAACTGATCTCGGTGATCGCCCAGGAGCGCCTGGCCGAGGTGGACCGCTCCCTGGCCGGACGGGTCGCCGCCTACCGGGGCGGCTACCTCCCCGAGGAGCGCCGCGCCCTGGAACGCGCCCTGCACTCGGGCGAGCTCCTCGGCCTCGCCGCCACCAACGCCCTGGAGCTCGGCATGGACATCGCCGGCCTGGACGCCGTGGTGATCGCCGGCTACCCCGGCACCCGTGCCTCGCTGTGGCAGCAGGCGGGGCGTGCCGGACGGTCCGGGCAGGGCGCCCTGGCCGTGCTGGTCGCCCGCGACGACCCGCTGGACACCTTCCTGGTGCACCACCCCGAGGCCCTGTTCGACCAGCCCGTCGAGTCCACCGTCCTCGACCCCGACAACCCCTATGTGCTCGCCCCGCACCTGTGCGCGGCGGCCGAGGAACTGCCGCTGACCGACGACGACCTCGAACTCTTCGGCCCCACCAGCGCGGAGCTGCTGCCCCAGCTGGAGGCGGCGAAGCTGCTGCGCCGCCGGACGAAGGCCTGGCACTGGACCCGCAGGGAGCGGGCCGCCGACCTCACCGGCATCCGCGGCGAGGGCGGGCGCCCCGTCCAGGTCGTCGAGGCCGGCACCGGGCGGCTGCTCGGCACGGTCGACGCGGGCGCCGCGCACACCACCGTCCACGAGGGCGCCGTCCATCTGCACCAGGGCCGCACCTACCTGGTGCGCTCCCTTGACCTGGAGGACTCCGTCGCCCTCGTCGAGCAGGCCGACCCGCCGTACACCACGGTCGCCCGCGACACCACGTCCGTCTCCGTCCTGGAGACGGACACCGAGATCCCCTGGGGCGAGGGCCGCCTGTGCTTCGGCTCCGTCGAGGTCACCAACCAGGTGGTCTCCTTCCTGCGCCGCCGGGTCATGACCGGTGAAGTGCTGGGCGAGACGAAACTCGACCTCCCTCCTCGTACGCTGCGCACCCGCGCGGTGTGGTGGACGGTCACCGAGGACCAGCTGGACCGGGCCCGGATCAACCCGGAGATCCTCGGCGGAGCCCTGCACGCCGCCGAGCACGCCTCGATCGGCATGCTGCCGCTCTTCGCGACCTGCGACCGCTGGGACATCGGCGGCGTCTCCGTCCCGCTGCACCCCGACACCCTGCTGCCCACGGTCTTCGTCTACGACGGCCATCCCGGGGGCGCGGGCTTCGCGGAACGCGCGTTCCGCACGGCCCGGGACTGGCTTGCGGCCACCCGCCAGGCCATCGCCTCCTGCGATTGCGAGGCCGGCTGCCCCTCCTGCATCCAGTCCCCCAAGTGCGGCAACGGCAACGATCCCCTGCACAAACGAGGCGCGGTCCGCCTCCTCACGGTGCTACTGGAGGGGGCACCGGAGGAGAAGCGCGGGGGGCCGGACCCGGAGGAGGGTGCGCAGCCGGCTCCGGGAGAAGCGGAGGCGCGGGAGGGGGCGGAGTCCCGGGACCGGCGGGGCCCCCGGGATGCGCGGGCGTCGTCGCGGGTCCCGCCCTCGCCCTGACTTCGGCGGCGAAGGGGGTCCGGCCCGCGGCCACCGACACGTCCGAGATCTCACCCTCGACCGTGCACCGCACGAGCCGCGTGCCCTGCGCCCCGGCCACCTGGTCGGCGCGGGCGCAGGCCGCCGCGCCGCCCTCGGCCCAGTGGTCCGCCGCCGCGAGCGCGGCGAGATCCGCGCCCCCGGCCGCACGGTGCCGGACCACCACCGCGTGCCCCAGGGCGAGCACAGCCCCGAAGACGACGCACAGCACCGCGATCGCCCCGACGCTCCACACGGTCGCCGACCCCCGGTCCGCCGGGAACCGCCTCCTTCCGGACCCACCGCGGCGTCGTCCGGGGCGCCGGCCTGTGCCCGTCCCGGCCCGGCCGCCCGGGCCTGCACCGCCGATCCTCACGGCCCGGCCCCCACGGTCTCCTCCACGGCCGCCACGGCCTCCTCCCGTACGTCGAACGGAAGTCCCCGCAGCAGCCGCGGCCGGGCCACGACGACCACCCGTACCTGCGCGGCACCCCGGCTCACCGTGACCTGCGCTCCGGGCGGCGCGGCCGCACGGGCGACCTCGACGACCGCGTCCGGCGGATCCTGCCGGGCGGCCGCACGGGCGCCGGCCCGGGCCGCGTCCACGCACTGGATCTGCGCCGCCACCACCATCAGCCCCCACACCAGCGCCGTGGTGAACAGCACCAGCACGGGCAGCACCAGGGCCGACTCGGCCGTCACGAATCCCCGGTCCCGCGTGTCACGTCCGGTGTCACATCCGGCCATCGAGTGCCTGCTGCACGATGTTCCGCAGGGCCGTGCTGACCGGCCCGCTGTTGACCACCTTGTAGAGCACCACGGCGAACGCCACCGCCGCCACGATGCCCATGGCGTACTCGGACGTCACCATCCCGGCGTCCTTCCGCCTCGTTCGCACCCGGCCCCGAAGTGCCCGCAGCCGTGCCCATACCGCTCGATTCATCCGATGCATCTCAACCCCCGTGAAGAAAGGTCCTGTTGTTCGCTCGTTCGCTGACTCGGTCCTGCTGCCTGTTCGCTCCGACCGCCGGCCCGGTCCTCTGTTCGTCTCCTCCGACCGCCGGCTCGGTCCTCCTGTTCGTCTCCTCCGACCACCGGCCCGGTCCTGCGGCTCGCGACGTGCCTGCCGGCTGATCGCCCGTCTGTCTGTCCGCCCCCGCCGGGTTCCGGGAGCCGTCACCGGCCACCCCCTCCCAGCACCCCGCCCGCGAGGCCGATCACCACGGGCACCACGCCCACCGCGACGAACGCGGGCAGGAAGCACAGCCCGACCGGTGCGCTGACCATGACGGCCGCCCTGCGGGCCCGTGCCGTCGCCGCCCGTGCCCACTCGGCGCGGGTCTCGGCGGCGAGCCGGGCGGCGGGCGCGGCCAGGGGGAGTCCCGAGACGTCCGCCCGCTCCAGCAGCCGGGCCAGGGACCGGGCGCCCGGCAGCGCGGCCAGGCGCTGCCATGCCGCGGCCGGTTCGCCACCGAGCCGGACCTCGGCCGCGCCCCGCGCCAGCGCGTCGCCGACCGGTCCCGCCAAGGTCTCCCCGACGGCCTGTGCGGCGGTCACAGGTCCTGCGCCCGCCGCGATGCAGGCGGCCAGCAGGTCGGCGGCGAGCGGGAGCTGACGTTCCGCCCGCGCCGCCTCCCGGGCCCACTGCCGTGAGCCGGCCGCCTCCTGACGAACCCGCAGGCGCCAGAGCCCGGCCGCGCAGGCCAGCCCCACCGCGAGTCCGGCGAGACCGCCCACCACCACCCAGCCGGCGCACACCACGCCTGCCGGCGGCAGCCAGCGCCCGGCGGCTCGCCACGCCCTGCGCCGCGGAACGTCCGCCACCCGCTCGCCGGCCACCAGCTCCGCCAGCCGCCGGCGCGCTCTCCGCTCCCGCCGGACCTGCCACAGCCACCGAGCCGCCCAGCCGAGCAGCGCCACGACGCCCGAGGTCATCCCCAGCCTGTGGACAACGTCTCCGCTCATGCCGTCCGCTCCTGAGCCCCGCGCATGATGTGCCGCACCCACCACAGCCCCAGCCCCTCCAGCACCGCACCGGCCGCCAGGCAGCCGAGCCCCGCCGGGGTGTGCAGCAGGATGTGCAGCGGGTCGGCGCCGAGGGCGGCACCGAGGGCGAGGCCGAGCACCGGGAGACCCGCCAGCAGCACCGCCGTGGCCCGGGCCCCGGCGAGCTGGGCGCGCAGGTCGTTGCGCTGGTCCCGCTCGGTGCGCAGGGCGGCCTCGAGGCGGTCGAGTCCGTCCGCGAGCCCTGCCCCCTGGTCCACGGCGACCCGCCAGCACGCGGCGAGCCCGCGCAGCCCTTCGGCCCCCGGCTGCCGCGCCGCCGCGGCGAGTGCCCCGGGGACGTCACCGCCGAACCGCGCCGCCGCCAGCACCGTCGCCTGGGCGTCGCCCAGCCCGCCGGAGTCCCGCGCGGCCGGCAGCAGCGCCTCACCCGGTTGCCGCCCGGCTCGCACCTCCCCGGCGAGCGAACCGCACAGCGCGATCACCGCGTCCCCGCGCCGGTCGCGCTCCCGGCGCCGCAGCGCCGCCAGCCGCAGGCGCCGCAGCACCGGCACCGCGGCGGCCCCGGCCACCAGAGGCAGCACCGAGGCACCCAGGACAGCCAGGAGCACCCCGGCGACGAGCGCCCACCACTCACCGTGCAGTCGCCCGGCGATGCGCTTCCACTCCTGGAGCACCGCGGACCTTCCCGGCGGTGCTCCGCCGCCCACCACTCCCCCGCCGGCCAGCAGCAGCCGGGCCCTCCGGGCACCGGCCCGCCCGCCGCCCACCAGCCAGGCCGCACTCATCAGGCAGGCCACGGCGAGCCCCGTCGACACCTCGGTGACCGCGTTCACCTGCCGCCCCCGCTCCGCTCCCGCAGCAGCCACCGCAGCCGCTCCCACCCGGGCTCCTGGAGGAAGCCTCCGGCTCCCCAGCGCAGCGCCGGCACGGTCCGTACCAGGCCGGACGGGTCGCGCTCCAGCACGTGCACCTCGGCGATGCGCCGCCGCCCCGACCGGTCCCTGACGAGATGCAGCACCACCGACACGGCGGCGGCGAGCTGGCTGTGCAGCGCCAGGCGGTCGAGCCCGGCGGCCGTACCCAGCGCCTCCAAGCGGGCCGGCACATCGGCGGCCGCGTTGGCGTGAACCGTGCACGTACCGCCTTCATGGCCCGTGTTGAGGGCGGCCAGCAGATGGACCACCTCCGAGCCGCGCACCTCGCCGACGACCAGCCGGTCCGGGCGCATCCGCAGCGCCTGGCGCACCAGGTCCTCCAGGGTCACCAGCCCAGCACCCTCCTGGTTGGCGGGCCGGGTCTCCAGGCGCACCACGTGCGGGTGGTCGGGCCGCAGCTCCGCGGAGTCCTCGGCCAGGACGATGCGCTCGTCCGGCCCGACCAGTCCGAGCAGCGCGCTGAGCAGGGTCGTCTTGCCGCTGCCGGTCCCGCCGCTGACCAGGAAGGACAGACGGGCGTCCATCAGGGCCCGCAGCACCCGGTCGCCGGCCGGCGGCACGGTGCCCGCCGCGGTCAGCTCGTCCAGGGTGAAGGCGCGGGGCCGCACGACCCGCAGGGAGAGACAGGCGCTGCCGACGGCCACGGGCGGCAGTACCGCGTGCAGCCGGGTCCCGTCGGGGAGCCTGGCGTCGACCCAAGGGCGGGCGTCGTCCAGGCGCCGGCCGGCGACGGCGGCCAGCCGCTGGGCGAGACGGCGCACGGCCGGCGCGTCGGGGAAGCGGACGCCGGTCAGTTCCAGTCCGCGGCCTCGGTCGACCCAGACCCGGTCGGGGGCCGACACCAGGACGTCGGTGACCGCCGGGTCGGCGAGCAGCGGCTCCAGCGGGCCGCTGCCGACCAGTTCGGACCGCAGCCGCTCGGCCGCCCGCAGGATCTCCGCGTCGCCGAGCACCGTGCCCTGCTCGCGCAGGGCCTGCGCCACCCGGGCGGGCGTCGGCTCGGCCCCGCTCTCCGCCAGCCGGCGCCGCACCTCGTCCAGGAGTCCCTCGGGGAGGCCGTCGGCCGGTTCCTCGGGCCGACCGGAACCGACCGGAGGCAAGGTGATCGTGGTCGTCGCGGTCCTGGAAGCCGTGGTCTCGATGCCCGAGACCCGCATCCCCGTGACCCGCATCCCCGAGGCACGCGTCCCTGTGGTCCTCGTAGCCGTGGTCCTCGTAGCCGTGGTCCTCATGCCGTCCTCGCCTCCACCAGGGCCTGCTCCCAGAACTCCTTGCAGAAGCGGGCCAGCGGCCCCCGGCCGGAGGCCGCGGGCGGCCGGGCCGTCTGGTGGGGGCGCTGCAGGCCGGGTTCGACGGGTACGTCGCCCGCCAGCGGCAGGTCGAGCAGCCGGGCCACCTCGTGGTCGTCGAGGCCGGGTGCGTAGGGCCCGCGCACGGCCACGCGCAGATCGCGCAGCACCATGCGCATGGCGGAGGACACCCGTTTGGCCGCGGCGACGGCGCGCAGCTCGGCCGGGACCACCAGGAGTCCGAGGTCGAGCTGGGCCAGAGCCTCGGCCACCGCCTCGTCGACCCGGCGCGGCAGATCGACCACGACCGTGCCGCCGCCGCGCCGGGCGGCCGCCAGCACCGCACGCACGGCCTGCGGCGGGACGGCCACGCAGTCCCCGCGGTCCCAGCTGAGCACGCGCAGCGAGTGCAGTTCCGGCAGCGACGCCTCCAGCGCCGCGCCGCCGACCCGTCCCCGTGAGGCGGCGAACGCGGGCCAGCGCAGCCCTTGGGCGGTCTCGCCGCCGAGGACCACGTCGAGGCCGCCGCCCAGGGGGTCCGCGTCGACGAGGAGGGTGCGCAGTCCCTCCCGCGCGGAGGTGACGGCGAGTGCGCAGGCCAGGGTGGAGGCGCCGGCCCCGCCGCGGCCGCCGATGACGCCGACGGTCAGGGCGGGCCGTCCGACGCCCTCGGCCACGTCGGCGATGCGGTCGACCAGCCACTGCTCGCCGTCGGGCAGCATGAGCACGTGGTCGGCGCCGATCTCCACGGCGCGGCGCCAGACCCCGGAGTCGTCCTGATCGCGGCCGACCAGCACCACACCGCGCCGGCGCGCGGCCCCGCGGACGCGCCGTGCGGCGTCGTCGCCGACGAGCACCAGGGGCGCGGCCTCCCAGCTGCCCCGCGGTTCCGGCAGGCCGTGGTGGACCTCCGGTGTGGCGCCGGCCGCCGCGCACAGGCGCAGCAGGTCGTCGAGGAGCTGTGCGTTTTCGGTGACGATCAGCGGCCCGCTCGGGCGGCTGCCTCCGGCGGCGGGCGGCGGATCGTGTGTGACGGTTCCGGTCATGGTCGTCCCCCTTCGCTGCGTGTCTCGCGCAGCCCCTGCGGCCCCGCGATTCCCAAACGTGTGAAGAACCGGCATGGGCCGCCTTAAGGGCGGCCGACAGAAACCGGCCAAACGCGACCCCGGTAAACGGAACGGGCAGAGAACTCGCCGCGAGCGGGTCGCGCAGGAATCACGGTGCAGGGATCGGGAAATGGAAGGGGATCTTGGTCGAAAACTGTGGACAAGTCGGCCGTTGTGAATATCGCCTTCACCCATACAGGTGAGTGCGGCTCACGTTCCGGTCCGGACCCGCAGCGCAGCCCGAGAATTACCCACAGTAACAAGTCATGCGCATGCCAAACCCTGGCCCGCAGCGAGCGCCCGGTCGCCACCAGGGCCATCATGAGAGCGAGAAAACCCACCCGGACATGCGACGACCCCCGCCGGGGGGGAGAGCGGGGGTCGTCCCCACGGCCGACTCGGGGGGGGAGGAGTCGGGCCGGGTTAGCACGGTCGCGCGAACGATCCGTGACTTCCATGGTGTACCCGAGAGCCCTCTCAGGCAAACCCACGCGCCCTACCTTACGCCGAATGAGGTGCGCCTATGCTCAGGAGCGTGGAAAACCACTCCTTGCCGCGCACAGCCGCCTTCTTCGACCTGGACAAGACGGTCATTGCGAAGTCGAGCACGCTCACGTTCAGCAAGTCCTTCTACCAAGGCGGCCTGATCAACCGCAGGGCTGTGCTGCGCACCGCATATGCCCAGTTCGTCTTCCTCGCGGGAGGCGCGGATCACGACCAGATGGAGCGGATGCGCAAGTACCTGTCCGCGTTGTGCCGTGGCTGGAACGTCCAGCAGGTCAAGGAGATCGTGGCCGAGACGCTGCACGACCTGATCGACCCGATCATCTACGACGAGGCCGCCACCCTCATCGAGGAGCACCATGCCGCGGGCCGGGACGTGGTGATCGTGTCCACCTCGGGTGCCGAGGTGGTGGAGCCGATCGGCGAGCTGCTGGGCGCGGACCGGGTCGTCGCCACCCGCATGGTCGTGGGCGACGACGGCTGCTTCACCGGCGAGGTGGAGTACTACGCCTACGGCCCGACCAAGGCCGAGGCGATCCGCGAGCTGGCCGAGTCCGAGGGGTACGACCTGGCCCGCTGCTACGCCTACAGCGACTCGGCGACCGATCTGCCGATGCTGGAGGCGGTGGGCCACCCGCACGCGGTGAACCCCGACCGCGCGCTGCGGCGCGAGGCGGTCGCCCGCGCATGGCCGATTCTCGACTTCCACCGCCCGGTGCGGCTCAAGCAGCGCCTGCCCGAGTTCTCCGTGCCGGCCAGGCCCGCACTGATCGCGGCCGTCGCCGTCGGAGCCGCCGCGGCAACCGCCGGTCTGGTCTGGTACGCCAGCCGCCGCCGACCCGCGTCCGTTTAGCTCCTCTTTGAACCCAAAAGTAAAGAAGCAGAGCCAACCCTTCCGTTGGCTTCGGTCCTGGAGTACAAAGGAATTAACGGCCCGCGAGACCAAGGGAATCCGAAAGGATCACCTTCGGAACGCATTTGGCCCCACGGACCGAGCATGGAAACCGGGCACCCACGCGACGTCGACCCGTCGATTACGGGCCAGCCGCACCAGGTGACGGGCAAGGTTCCCGACCTGATGGGCAATTGTTCGAGGACGCTTGGTAACCCGGTGGACATGCCAGCGGCGGTACGACTCCTCGTACCGCCGCATTGGTGTGCCAGGGGCCAGGTCAGCATGCCGGAAAGCCCGGTGCTCGGGTCACCGCGCCGGAAGGCCCGTGGACCGTCTCGGCCGGCCCGGTCACGAGAAGGTTCGGGTCCGGCTCGGCCGCCGAGCTCAGGCCGCGCCGCGCTGCAGCGCCTCGCAGACCGCCGTCGACTCACGCGCCCCCAGCTCGACCGCCCGGCCGCAGTGCGCGATCCAGGCGGCCACGCCCTCGGGCGTCCCGGAGACATAGCCCTCCAGCGCGGCCAGATACGCCTCGCGGCCCAGCTCCGCGTAGCCCACCTCGGCCGGGCAGACCGACTTCGGATCGAGTCCGCTGCCGACCAGCACGACGCGTTCGGCGGCGCGCGCGACCAGGCCGTTGTGCGAGACGAAGGGCCGCAGCGCGAGCAGCTCCCCGTGCACGATCGAGGCCGTCACCAGCGCCGGTGCGGAACCGCCGGCGATGATCACCTCGGCAAGGCCGTCCAGCCGTCCGTGCATCTCCGCGGCGCCCGGCAGGTCGAGCGTGAGCAGCGGCTCGTCGACCGGCTCGCCCTCCTTGCGCGGGCGGCCGACCTGCTCCGCCTTGTCCGCGGCCGCCACCAGATGCAGCCGGGCCAGCACCCGCAGGGGCGACTGCCGCCAGATGGACAGCAGCTGCCCCGCCTCGGCGGTCAGCCGCAGCGCCGCGCCCATGGTGCGCGCCTCGCCGTCACCGCTGAAGTCGGTGCGCCGGCGCACCTCCTCCAGCGCCCAGTCGGCGCCGGCCAGCGCCGCCGAGCCACGGGCGCCGCGCAGCGCCGCCTCGGAGGTGATCTCGTTGCTGCGCCGCCGCATGACCCGGTGCCCGTAGACCCGGTCGACGGCCTTGCGCACGGACTCCACGGAGTCGGCCACGCCGGGCAGGGAGGCCAGGGCGGCGAGCGGGTCGGCGGACGCGCCTGTCGTACTCATGAGTACGACCCTACGCACCTCGCGCGCCCACCCCACGATGGAGTGGTCTTCTTCACGCCCCGCTGCCACTTACAGTCATCACGGCACTACGCTTGGTGAACATGAAAATTGCTTTCGTCGGGAAGGGCGGCAGCGGCAAGACGACCCTGTCCTCCCTGTTCATCCGCCATCTGACGACCGAGGGCGCCCCGGTCGTCGCGGTCGACGCCGACATCAACCAGCATCTGGGCGCCGCGCTGGGGCTCGACGAGGCGGAGGCGGCCCGGCTGCCCGCGATGGGCGAGCACCTCCCCCTGATCAAGAACTATCTGCGCGGCACCAACCCGCGCATCGCCTCCGCCGAGACGATGATCAAGACGACCCCGCCCGGCGAGGGCTCCCGGCTGCTGCGGGTCTGCGAGGACAATCCGGTCTACGAGGCCTGCGCCCGCCCGGTGGAACTCGACGGCGGCACCGCGCGTCTGATGGTCACCGGCCCCTTCACGGACGCCGACCTGGGGGTCGCCTGCTACCACTCCAAGACCGGAGCCGTGGAGCTCTACCTGAACCACCTGGTGGACGGCCCCGGCGAGTACGTCGTGGTGGACATGACGGCGGGCTCGGACTCCTTCGCCTCCGGCATGTTCACCCGCTTCGACATCACGTTCCTGGTGGCCGAGCCGACCCGCAAGGGGGTCTCCGTCTATCGCCAGTACAAGGAGTACGCCCAGGACTACGGCGTCACGCTGAAGGTCGTCGGCAACAAGGTGCAGGGTCCTGAGGACCTCGCCTTCCTCCGCGACGAGGTCGGCGAGGACCTGCTGGTGGCGGTGGGCCACTCGGACTGGGTCCGGGCCATGGAGAAGGGCCGCCCGCCCCGCTTCCGCCTCCTGGAGGAGCCCAACCGCGAGGCGCTGCGCCTGCTGCACACGGCCGCCGACGCCACCTACGAGCTGCGCGACTGGGAGCGCTACACCCGACAGATGGTGCACTTCCACCTCAAGAACGCCCGCACCTGGGGCAACGAGCGCACCGGGACCGACCTGGCCGCGCAGGTCGACCCCGATTTCGTGCTCGGTGAGAGCGAACCCGCGGGAGCAGGGACGGGAGCGGGAGCAGGAACGGGCGCCGGCGCGGGGGCACGGGACGGCGCGCAGGCGAGGGCGGGCGCGAGCGTCACCGCCGGCGCCTGACACCCGCGCCCGCCTCGTCCTGCGCCCTCACCCGATCCCCCCGTTCCCTGCGCCCCGCGCCCCCTGGTCACGCACCGGCGCCCCGCGCGTCCTGCTCAGCCCTTCGCCGCCGGCGCCCCGGGCACGCCCTTGGGCGCCGGTGCGGGATGTGCTTGGAGGAAGGACTTCCAGCCCTTCTCGGGGGCCTCGCCGACGCCCAGCGTGCGCAGCTTCTGCAGCACCTTCGGGTCCTGGGCGTCCAGCCAGTCCGCCAGCTGCCGGAAGGACACGCACCGCACGTCGGACTTGTTGCACACCGTCTCGATGACCTCCTCGACGGCCCGCATGTACGTGCCGCCGTTCCAGGACTCGAAGTGGTTGCCGATGATCAGTGGCGCCCGGTTGCCGTTGTAGGCGCGCTCGAAGCCCTGGAGCAGGCCGTCACGCATCTGATCGCCCCACAGCCTGTGCTTGGCGGGGTCGCCCTGGGTGGCGGTGCCCGACTGGTTGACCATGAAGTTGTAGTCCATGGTCAGCTGCTCGAAGCTGTGACCGGGGAACGGCACCAGCTGCATCGACAGGTCCCACAGGCCGTCCTCCTTCTTCGGCCAGACCTGGTTGTTGACGCCGCTGGTGTCGTAGCGCAGGCCCAGGTCGCGGGCCGCCTTCATGAAGTTCTCCCGGCCCTCCAGGCACGGCGTCCGGGCGCCGATCAGCTCCTTGTCGTAGTCGAAGGGCAGCGGCGAGGCGTTCGTCATGCCGGTGTTGGTCTTCCAGGTCTTGACGAATCGTTTCGCCTGGGCGATCTCGTCCTTCCACTCCGCCACCGACCACTCGCCGACGCCGCCTTTGCCGCAGAAGTGCCCGTTGAAGTGGGTGCCGATCTCATTGCCCTCCAGCCACGCCAGCCGGAGCTGCTTGACGGTGTCGGCGATGCCCTGGGGGTCGTTGAAGCCGATGTCGGAGCGGCCCGGGGAGTGCTGCGGCGGCCGGTACAGATCGCGCTTGTCCTCCGGGAGCATGTACACACCGCTCAGGAAGTACGTCATGGTCGCGTTGTTCTCCCGGGCGACCTTGCGGAAGTGGGAGAACAGCTTCTGGCTGTCCTCGCCCGCTCCGTCCCAGGAGAACACGACGAACTGGGGCGGCTTCTCGCCCGGCTTGAGCCGCTCGGGCCTGGGCAGATGCGGCTGCGCACCGGTGTAGGCGGTGGAGCCGTCGCCGATCAGGCGGACCACGTTCTTCGGCGCGGGTGCGGGCTTCGCCTTGCTCGGCGAGTCGGTGCCGCAGCCGGCAAGGGAGGCTGCGCCGACCGCGGCCATCACGGTGCCCGCGGCGATCTTCCGGGTGGCGGCCATCCGTCCACCTTCTTCCTTCTCTCGGGCCAACCCTGCTGAGGGCGATCTCCGCCAAGCTCGCACGGAAGAGAGAAGGAATTAATACGACAAGCCGATGAAATAGCTGCTTCACCCGACAGAGGGATTCATTCCTCCATTTGCCATAAAAGTCTAGGTTTTGTCTTTACTCTGAATTGCGATTCGTTTACCCATTGTTGAAGCCAGCAGTTCGTTCCGTTCGGCCGTTCTTCCGGCCCCCGTCCCCGCTGGCACATCCCGCCGTCCGCGATTGCTCACCCCGAGGAGACGGGAACCATGTCCGCCTGTGTCCCCGCCCATGCCCGAGGCCCGAAGCCCACCGAGCGCACTCATCCCCCGCACAGCCCGCCCCCTCCGGGCCGACGGCGCTTCCGCATCGCGGGCAGCGATGTCTCGGCCTCGATCACGGTCTTCCTGATCGCCCTCCCGCTGTCCCTCGGCATCGCCCTCGCCACGGGCGCCCCTCTCCAGGCCGGTCTGGTCGCCGCCGCCGTCGGCGGGCTGGTCGCCGGACGCCTCGGCGGCTCTCCACTGCAGGTCAGCGGCCCCGCCGCCGGCCTGACGGTGGTCACCGCCGACCTCATCCAGCAGTACGGCTGGCGCACCACCTGCGCCATCACCGTCCTCGCCGGGCTCGTCCAACTCGCCCTCGGCAGCCTGCGGGTGGCCCGCACCGCCCTCGCCGTCAGCCCCGCGATCGTGCACGGCATGCTCGCCGGCATCGGCGTCACCATCGCCATCGCCCAGCTGCACATCGCCCTGGGCGGCACCCCGCAGAGCTCCGTCCCCGACAATCTCCGCGCGCTGCCCGCCCAGTTGGCACAGCTGCGTCCCGACGCGGTGTCGGTGAGTCTGCTGACCCTGGTGGTGCTGCTCCTGTGGCCGAGAATCCCCGGCCGGGCGGGAGAGCTGCTGCGCAAGCTCCCGGGCGCGCTCGTCGCCGTCGCCGGTGCCACCGCCGTCGCCGCACTGGCCGGCCTGGCGGTGCCCCAGGTGCACCTGCCGTCCTGGAGCAGCCACGCCCTGGCCGGGCTGCCCGAGGGTCCGGTGCTCGGGCTGATCGCGGCCGTGCTCACCACCACGCTGGTGTGCAGCGTGGAGTCGCTGCTGAGCGCCGTCGCGGCGGACAAGCTGGCCGGCTCCCGCCCCGGCCCGGTTCCGGTCAAGCGCTCCGACCTGGACCGCGAACTGCTCGGCCAGGGTGCCGCGAACGTCGTCTCCGGCTCGCTGGGCGGGCTGCCGGTGACCGGGGTCGCCGTGCGTACCGCGGCCAACGTCCAGGCGGGTGCGGTGAGCCGGAACTCCACGATGCTGCACGGCGTTCTCGTAGTGATCGCCGCGCTGCTGATGGTCCCGCTCCTGGAGCTCATCCCGCTCGCCTCGCTCGCCGCCCTGGTGATGGCCATCGGCATCCAGATGGTGTCCCTGCACCACATCCGCACGGTGACCCGCCACCGGGAGGCCCTGGTCTACGCCGTCACCACCCTCGGCGTGATCTGTCTCGGCGTCCTGGAGGGAGTGGCGCTGGGCATCGCCGTGGCCGTCGGCGTCGCCCTGCACCGGCTGACCCGCACGCGTATCACGCACGAGGAGGAGGCGGGAGTCCATCACGTCCATGTCAGAGGCCAGTTGACGTTCCTCGCCGTGCCGCGGCTCAGCCGCGCCCTGCATCAGGTGCCCCAGGGGGCGGACGTCGTCGTGGCGCTGGACGGGTCGTTCATGGACCACGCCGCCTACGAGACGCTGCAGGACTGGCAGCAGACCCACACCGCACACGGGGGCACCGTGCGGATGACCGGACGCCGGTCCGGCGTCCGCATCGCCGAACCCGCCGACCTCGCCGCAGATCCCGCCCGCGGCACGGCCGCGCGCAACGGAGCCGCCGGACGCGCCCCCTCCGGCGACGGCTGCCGCTGCCGCCCCTGGACGCCGTGGCGCAACCACCAGTGCGAACGCCCACCGGCGGTCAACCCGCCGCCCGAAGAGAGGAGCACGTCCGACGGCACGTTCACCCCCGCCGCGGAGGCCACCGAGCCCGCACCCGGCGGCACCGCTCCCGCCGGCGCCACACCCGCACCCGCACCCGCCGGCACCCCGCCCGCCCACGTCACCGGTGCCGTCGACGCCACGTCACCCGGCGCAGGAGGGGTGCAACTCGTCCGCGGCATCAGCGCGTTCCAGCGCAACACCGCCCCGCTGGTCCGCGAGGAGCTGGCCCGGCTGGCGCGCGAGGGGCAGCGGCCCACCCAGCTGTTCCTGACCTGCGCCGACTCCCGGCTGGTCACCTCGATGATCACCTCCAGTGGTCCGGGCGACCTGTTCGTGGTGCGCAACGTCGGCAACCTGGTGCCGGCGCCCGGGGAGGAGAGCGGGGACGACTCGGTGGCGGCAGCCATCGAGTACGCGGTGGACGTGCTGGCCGTACGCTCCATCACGATCTGCGGGCACTCGGGGTGCGGCGCGATGCAGGCGCTGCTCGGCACCCCGGTGTCCGGCGACGGCACTCCGCTCGGACGGTGGCTGCGGCACGGCCGGCCCAGCCTGGAGCGCATGGGCGGCGGGAGCGCGCCCCGGCTGGCGGGGAGACCCACGGCGGACGCGGTGGAGCGGCTCTGCCTGACCAATGTGGTCCAGCAGCTGGAGCATCTGCGCGCCCACCAGTCCGTGGCCCGTGCCCTCGGCGCCGGGAGGCTGGAGCTGCACGGGCTGTACTTCCACGTCGGCGAGGCGCAGACGTATCTGCTCACCGAGACGGACCGGGAGCCGGTGTTCGAGCGGGTGCGTGAGGTGGACCTGGCGGTGTGAGCGGACTGCCCCTGCGGACCCGAGTCCGCCCGGGGCCGCGAGAGCACCCGCCCCGGTGTGTGCCCGGGTCGCCAGGGCACCCGCCCCGGTGTGTGCCCGGGTCGCCAGGGCACCCGTCCGGGTGCCCTGCCCCGACCGTCCGGTGTGAGGGGCGTTACACCCCTTGAACCGGCTTGCTCCGCCGCCCGTGGGAAGGGGTGACCGGGCACACCGGTCCGAGCCGCGAGCCCCGAACACAGCAAACAGACCGCACACCGGACAGGTCTAAACCAATGTGCCGTCGACCCTTGTCAGCGCACCCTCGGGTCTGATGAGCTGTGGCCTGGGACACAACGGACACCCTGAACGGACACCCTGGGAAAGGCAGATGCCGTGAGCAATGAGAGCCTGGCCAACCTTTTGAGGGAGGAGCGTCGCTTCGCGCCGCCCGCTGACCTGGCCGCGAACGCCAACGTCACGGCTGAGGCGTACGAACAGGCCAAGGCTGACAGGCTCGGTTTCTGGGCCGAGCAGGCCCGCCGACTGACCTGGGCCAAGGAGCCCACCGAGACCCTCGACTGGTCGAACCCGCCGTTCGCCAAGTGGTTCAAGGACGGCGAGCTCAACGTCGCCTACAACTGCGTCGACCGGCACGTGGAGGCCGGCCACGGCGACCGGGTCGCCATCCACTTCGAGGGCGAGCCCGGCGACAGCCGCGCCATCACCTACGCCCAGCTCAAGGACGAGGTCTCCAAGGCCGCCAACGCCCTGCTGGAGCTGGGAGTCCGCAAGGGCGACCGGGTCGCCGTCTACATGCCGATGATCCCCGAGACGGCGATCGCGATGCTGGCCTGCGCTCGCATCGGCGCCGCCCACTCGGTGGTCTTCGGCGGCTTCTCGGCGGACGCACTCGCCACCCGCATCGAGGACGCCGACGCCCGCGTCGTCATCACGGCCGACGGCGGCTACCGGCGCGGCAAGCCCTCCGCGCTCAAGCCGGCCGTGGACGAGGCCGTCAACCGGGTGGACCAGGTCGAGCACGTCCTCGTGGTCCGCCGCACCGGCCAGGAGGTCGCCTGGACCGAGGGCCGCGACGTGTGGTGGCACGACCTCGTCGACCGTCAGAGCACCGAGCACACCCCGGAGGCGTTCGAGGCGGAGCACCCGCTGTTCATCCTCTACACCTCGGGCACCACGGGTAAGCCGAAGGGCATCCTGCACACCTCCGGCGGCTACCTCACCCAGACGGCGTACACGCACTGGGCGGTCTTCGACCTCAAGCCGGAGACCGACGTCTACTGGTGCACGGCCGACGTCGGCTGGGTCACCGGCCACTCGTACATCGTCTACGGCCCGCTGGCCAACGGCGCCACGCAGGTCATGTACGAGGGCACGCCCGACACCCCGCACCAGGGCCGCTTCTGGGAGATCGTGCAGAAGTACGGCGTGACCATCCTCTACACCGCGCCGACCGCGATCCGGACGTTCATGAAGTGGGGCGACGACATCCCCGCGAAGTTCGACCTCAGCAGCCTGCGCGTGCTGGGCTCCGTCGGTGAGCCGATCAACCCCGAGGCGTGGATCTGGTACCGCAAGAACATCGGCGCCGACCGCACGCCGGTGGTGGACACCTGGTGGCAGACCGAGACCGGCGCCATGAT
The DNA here is from genome assembly GCF_012034205.1 of Streptomyces composti. Lineage (GTDB taxonomy): Bacteria > Actinomycetota > Actinomycetes > Streptomycetales > Streptomycetaceae > Streptomyces > Streptomyces composti. Next base: position 97,557 of record NZ_JAATEM010000010.1, on the reverse strand, counting down.
GATCTCGCCGCTGCCCGGCGTCACCGAGGCCAAGCCCGGGTCGGCACAGCGCCCGCTGCCCGGCATCTCCGCGACCGTCGTCGACGACGAGGCGAACCCGGTGCCCAACGGCGGCGGTGGCTATCTGGTCCTCACCGAGCCCTGGCCGTCGATGCTGCGCACCATCTGGGGCGACGACCAGCGGTTCATCGACACCTACTGGTCCCGTTTCGAGGGCAAGTACTTCGCCGGAGACGGTGCCAAGAAGGACGACGACGGTGACATCTGGCTGCTCGGCCGGGTCGACGACGTGATGCTGGTGTCCGGGCACAACATCTCCACCACCGAGGTGGAGTCCGCCCTGGTCTCCCACCCGTCGGTCGCCGAGGCGGCCGTGGTCGGCGCGGCCGACGAGACCACCGGCCAGGCGATCGTCGCCTTCGTGATCCTGCGCGGCACCGCCGACGAGACCGAGGACCTGGTCGCCGAGCTGCGCAACCACGTCGGCGCCACGCTCGGCCCGATCGCCAAGCCCAAGCGCATCCTGCCGGTCGCGGAGCTGCCCAAGACCCGCTCCGGCAAGATCATGCGCCGGCTGCTGCGCGACGTGGCGGAGAACCGCCAGCTGGGTGACGTCACCACCCTGACCGACAGCACCGTCATGGACCTCATCCAGGCGAAGCTGCCGCAGGCACCCAGCGAGGACTGAGCCTCCGGCTGAAGGGCCGGGACCGGATCACCGGTCCCGGCCCTTCACGCGTCACCCGGACGGGCAGCCGGGATCACGGACAACGCGTCTCGCTCAACCTGGTGTGCTGCCCGGACCGGCGCCGCCCTGCCGCGCTGCTCCACCCGCCCGAGGGCGGAGTCGTTCCAGCTTCTCGCGCTGGTCGTCCCGCCTCACGGTGATCGTCCCGCTCCCGCGGGCGGGCGCCCCGCCCTGCACGCTTTGCGAGGTCCACGGGTAAGCTCGAATGCGCGTAGGACAAGTCCAAGATCGTCATGGTGCGCCGGGAAGTCTGGTCGGCATGTGTGTCCGTGCTGTCCCCCGACCTGGAGATCCCCGCTGTGTCCGCTCCGTCCCGCACCCCCTCTTCCTCCTCTTCCTCGGGTTCCTCGCGTTCCTCGCGCAAGGTCTTCGGGCTGCTCTCGCTGCCGGAGCGGAACTTCGTCGCGGAGGCGCTGCGCACCGAGACCGTCGGCGGCGTCCTGCTGCTGATCGCCGCGGTCGCCGCGCTGGTCTGGGCGAACGTTCCCGCCCTGCACGACAGCTACGAGAGCGTCAGCCACTTCCACTTCGGCCCCGCGGCACTGGGGCTGAACCTGTCGGTGGCGCACTGGGCGGCCGACGGACTGCTGGCGATCTTCTTCTTCGTGGCCGGGATCGAGCTGAAACGCGAGCTGGTCGCCGGTGATCTGCGCGATCCGCGGGCCGCGGCGCTGCCGGTCGTCGCCGCGCTGTGCGGCATGGCGGCTCCGGCCGTCGTCTACACGATCACCGCGGGCGTCGGCGGCGGGTCGCTGGCCGGCTGGGCGGTGCCCACCGCGACCGACATCGCCTTCGCGCTCGCCGTGCTCGCCGTCATCGGCACCTCCCTGCCGAGCGCGCTGCGGGCCTTCCTGCTCACCCTGGCCGTCGTCGACGACCTCTTCGCCATCCTGATCATCGCGGTGTTCTTCACCGAGTCGCTGAACTTCCCGGCGCTCGGCGGCGCCGTCGCCGGCCTGGCCGTGTTCTGGCTGCTGCTGCGCAAGGGGGTGCGCGGCTGGTACGTGTACGTGCCGCTCGCGGTGGTGATCTGGGCGCTGATGTACAACAGCGGCATCCACGCCACCATCGCCGGTGTCGCCATGGGCCTGATGCTGCGCTGCCACCGCCGGGAGGGCGAGGAGCACTCGCCGGGGGAGCACATCGAGCACCGGGTGCGACCGCTGTCGGCGGGCCTCGCGGTGCCGCTGTTCGCGCTGTTCAGCGCGGGTGTCACCGTCTCGGGCGAGGCGATCGGGAAGGTGTTCACCACCCCGGAGACGCTGGGCGTGGTGCTCGGCCTGGTCGTCGGCAAGGCACTGGGCATCTTCGGCGGCACCTGGCTGACGGCCCGCTTCACCCGGGCCTCGCTCAGCGACGACCTGGCCTGGTCGGACGTGTTCGCGGTGGCCGTGCTCGCCGGGATCGGCTTCACCGTGTCGCTGCTCATCGGCGAGCTCGCCTTCGAGAAGGATCCGGCGATGACGGACGGCGTCAAGGCCGCCGTCCTCACCGGTTCGCTGCTGGCGACCCTGCTGGCGTCGGTGCTGCTGAAGTTGCGCAACGCCACCTACCGCAGGATCGCCGAGGAGGAGGAGCGCGACGAGGACCACGACGGGATCCCGGACGTCTACGAGGCGGACGACCCGGAGTACCACCTGCGCATGGCCGGGCTCCTGGAGCGGAAGGCCGCCGAGCACCGGCGGCTCGCCGAGGAGAAGGCCGCCGAACGACAGCGGCTTGCTGAAGTGGCGGGCGGGGCAGGCGAGGACGGGGACCGTCGGGCATGATCTGACGAGACGGTACAAAAGCGGGACGGAAGTCGTCACCACCGCACGCAGACGAGCCGGCAGACGAGCCAGCACCTCGGTCGGCAGGAGAGGGAGACCGCGATGAGCGCACCCGACGGCAGCCCGGTCGGCGCCGAACGCAGCATCGGACAGCTTTTCGCCACCGCGACGGCAGAGATGTCGGCGCTGGTGCACGACGAGATCGCGCTGGCGAAGACGCAGCTCAGGCAGGACGTCAAGCGGGGCGCGACCAGCGGCGGCGCCTTCTTGGCGGCCGGGGTCCTGCTGCTGTTCTCCCTGCCGATGCTCAACTTCGCCCTGGCGTACGGCATCCGCACCTGGAGCGGCTGGAACCTCGCGGTCTGCTTCCTGCTGTCGTTCGCGGCGAACGTGCTGATCGCCGGCCTGCTCGGGCTGATCGGCGTGGTCTTCGCCAAGAAGGCCAAGCAGGGCCGCGGCCCGCAGAAGGTCGCCGCGTCGGTGAAGGAGACGGCGGGCGTGCTGCAGAACGCCAAGCCGCACCCGCGCCCGGAGCGCAAGGAACTGCCGCAGGACCGGGCCCCGGAGGCCATCGAGGCTGTGGCACGCTCGTCCTCATGACGGACCCAGCCCCTTTCCCGGAGCAGAGCGCCTCGGTCGTACGCCTCGACGTCCCCGGGGCCGAGGTCACCCACCGGGATGTCGCCGCCAATGGCGCCCGTTTCCACATCGCGGAAGCGGGTGACGGGCCGTTGGTGCTGCTGCTGCACGGCTTCCCGCAGTTCTGGTGGACCTGGCGGCACCAGCTGACCGCGCTGGCCGACGCCGGGTTCCGTGCTGTCGCCATGGACATGCGGGGCGTGGGCGGCAGCGACCGCACCCCCCGCGGCTACGACCCGGCCAACCTCGCCCTGGACCTCACCGGGGTGATCCGGTCCCTCGGCGAGCCGGACGCCGCGGTGGTCGGCCACGACCTGGGCGGATACCTGGCGTGGACGGCGGCGGCGATGCGCCCCAAGCTGGTGCGGCGACTCGCGGTCGTGTCCATGCCGCACCCGCGGCGCTGGCGTGCCGCGATGCTCGCCGATGTGCGGCAGTCGGCGGCGCTCTCCCACATCTGGGGGTTCCAGCGCCCCTGGATCCCCGAGCGGCGGCTCACCGCGGACGACGGCGCCCTGGTCGCCCGGTTGATCCAGGACTGGTCGGGGCCGGGCCTGCCGGACGAGAAGGCCCTGGAGGTCTACCGGCGGGCCATGTGCATCCCCTCCACGGCCCACTGCGCCATCGAGCCCTACCGCTGGCTGGTGCGCTCGCTGGCCCGCCCCGACGGCTTCCAGTTCAACCGGCGGATGAAGCGGCCGGTCCGGGTGCCCACCCTGCATCTGCACGGCTCGCTCGACCCGGTGATCCGCACCCGCAGCGCGGCCGGCTCGGGCCAGTACGTGGAGGCGCCCTACCGCTGGCGGCTGTTCGACGGACTCGGACACTTCCCCCACGAGGAGGATCCGGTCACTTTCTCCACAGAACTGGTCAACTGGCTGAAGGACCCCGAGCCGGATCGGTAACCGATCGGACGCGGCCCGTACTTGCCCCGCGCATAAGCCAATTGGGCACCCGTCAGGCGGTTATCGACCTTGGGGCGGGGGCAGACGTCGGGGTATGGGCTGGACGCACGACTACAGTGACGCAAGCCGCAATCGCCGCTCGGCGAGCGGTGTCGGAACCCACCAGCGAGGCGGTGCACCGCAGATGGCAGGTACGACCCTCAGGGTGGGAATCCCGCGCATTCTCCGTCGCCGGGCCCGCTGGGTCTCCGTACGCCTGCGCCACCCCAAGGGCTGACCGCCGCCCGCCCGTTGCCGGCGCCCCGCCACGCCGCTCGCGCCCCACTCACAGCGCGCAGCTGTCGCTGTCCACCTCGCGGTTGGCGGCACGCCCCTTGGCGATGTCCTCCCGGATCTCGTCCACGGTGAGCGCGTACCCGGTCTCGGCGTCGTCGCGGGACTTGGCGAAGACCACGCCGTAAACCTCCCCCTCGGGCGTCAGCAGCGGGCCACCGGAGTTGCCCTGCCGGACGTTGGCGAACAGGGAGTACACATCGCGCCGGACCGTGCCCCGGTGGTAGATGTCCGCGCCGTTGGCCGTGATGCGGCCGCGCACGCGCGCCGAACGCACGTCGTACGCGCCGTTCTCCGGGAAACCGGCGACGATCGCGCTGTCACCGCTGCTCGCGTCCCTGGACGAGAAGTGCAGCGGCGGGGCCTTCATGTCCGGCACGTCGAGCACCGCGATGTCGCGCTCCCAGTCGTAGAGCACGACCGTGGCGTCGTATCTGCGGCCCACGCCCCCTATCTGCACGGTCGGTTCGTCGACACCGCCCACCACGTGGGCGTTGGTCATCACCCGGCGGTCGGCGAAGACGAACCCGGTGCCCTCCAGCACCTTGCCGCAGCTCTCGGCGGTGCCCATCACCTTGACGATGGAACGCTGGGCGCGGGCGGCCACCGGGCTGTCGGCCAGCGCCGGGTCCGGGGGCTGGACGTCGTTGATCGGCTCGTTGGCGAACGGGCTGAAGACCTGCGGGAAACCGTTCTGGGCGAGGATGGAGGAGAAGTCGGCGAACCAGGTGTCGGCGCGGTCCGGCAGCACCCGGGACACCCCGAGCAGCACCTTGGAGCTGCGCACCTCCTTGCCCAGCGCGGTCAGCGTCGTACCGGCGAGCGCCGAGCCGATTAGCCAGGCGACCAGCAGCATCGCCACCACGTTCACCAGGGCGCCGCCGGTCGCGTCGAGCGCCCGGGCCGGGGACCAGGAGATGTAGCGGCGCAGCTTGTTGCCGAGGTGCGTGGTCAGCGCCTGACCGACGGAGGCGCACACGATCACCACGACCACCGCGACCACGGCCGCGGTGGTGCCGACCTCGGCGTCGTCCGTGAGGGCGTCCCAGATCACGGGCAGCACGTACACGGCGGCGAGTCCGCCGCCCAGGAACCCGATCACCGACAGGATGCCGACGACGAAGCCCTGGCGGTAGCCGACCACCGCGAACCAGGCAGCGGCGATCAGCAGCAGGATGTCCAGCACGTTCACCGCTTCAAGCCTCGCCTCGTCATTCGCCTCGCTCCGGCGCCCACCCTGTCATGACCGCCAGTCCAGGGGGACCTGCCGGTCGCGGTTCCAGGGGCGCTCCCATCCGGCGAAGTGCAGCAGACGGTCGATGACCCCCGCGGTGAAGCCCCACACCAGAGCCGACTGAACCAGGAACGCCGGCCCCCTGTAGCCGCTGGGATGAACCGTGGTCGCACGGTTGGCCGGGTCGGTCAGATCCTCGATCGGCACGGTGAAGACCCGGGCCGTCTCGTTCGGGTCCACCACGCCGACGGGGCTGGGCTCGCGCCACCAGCCCAGCACCGGCGTGACCACGAAGCCGCTCACCGGGATGTAGAGCTTCGGCAGCACGCCGAAGAGCTGGACACCGGCCGGATCGAGCCCGGTCTCCTCCTCGGCCTCGCGCAGCGCGGCCCGCAGCGGCCCGTCGCCGAGCGGATCACCATCCTCCGGGTCGAGCGCCCCGCCCGGGAAGGACGGCTGCCCGGCGTGCGAGCGCAGCGATCCCGCCCGCTCCATCAGCAGCAGCTCGGGGCCCCGCTCGCCCTCGCCGAACAGGATGAGCACGGCGGACTGGCGGCCCGAGCCGTTCTCCGGCGGCAGGAAGCGGCTCAGCTGGCGCGGAGCGATCGTCTCCGCCGCCCGCACCACCGGGTCCAGCCACTCGGGCAGGTCCTCCTTGGTGATCGTCACCGGCCCGCCCCGGGTGTTGCTCGCCCGCGTCATCGCCACCCCACTCGTCCCGGCCCGCAGAGGCGTGTCTGGTCCTGCGGATGCAACGCCCCGGGGCCCCGAGATCGTTCCGCGGCCCAGCCGTGCCGGCGGCGGCTGCCGCATCCGCTCATCCGGCCCCCAGCGGGGGTGCGGGGCGGCCGCCCGCGTCCAGGTAGGCCTGCGGCGGCTTCAGACGCTGGCCCGGCAGGCCGGCCTTCTCGTACTTCAGCAGCTTCTTCGCCTTCTCCGGGTCCGTCTCGCCCTCACCGTACGAGGGGCAGAGCGCGGCGATGGGGCAGGCGCCGCAGGCGGGCTTGCGGGCGTGGCAGATGCGGCGGCCGTGCCAGATCACGTGGTGCGACAGATCGGTCCACTCGCTCTTGGGGAACAGCGCCGCGACGGCCGCCTCGATCTTGTCGGGGTCGGTCTCGTCCGTCCACTTCCAGCGGCGCACCAGGCGCTGGAAATGGGTGTCCACGGTGATGCCGGGCCGGCCGAAGGCGTTGCCGAGCACCACGAAGGCGGTCTTGCGGCCCACGCCGGGCAGGGAGACCAGGTCCTCGAGGCGGTCGGGGACCTCACCGCCGAACCTCTCCACCAGCGCCTTGGAGAGGCCCATCACCGAGCGGGTCTTGGCGCGGAAGAAGCCGCAGGGGCGGAGGATCTCCTCCACCTCCTCCGGGTTGGCTGCGGCCAGGTCCTCCGGGGTGGGGTACTTCGCGAAGAGGGCCGGGGTCGTCTGGTTGACGCGCAGGTCCGTGGTCTGGGCCGACAGGACGGTGGCGACCAGCAGTTGGAAGGGGTTCTCGAAGTCCAGCTCCGGGTGGGCGTACGGGTACACCTGGGCGAGCTCGCGGTTGATCCGGCGCGCGCGGCGCACCAGCGCGGTGCGGGACTCGCCCTTGCCAGGGCGGACGACGGTCTTCGCGGGCGCGGCCTTGACCGCGGCGGTGGCCTTCTTGGGTGCGACGAGGGGTTTCCCGGCCACGGGGGCCTTCTTGACGGCGGCCTTCTTCGCCGGTGCGGCCTTCTTGGCGGCAGCCTTCCTCGCCGGTGCGGCCTTCTTTGCAGCAGGCTTCGCGGGGGAGGTCTTCTTGGCGGCGGTCTTCTTCGCGGCAGTTTTCTCCGCGGCAGTCTTCTTCGCGGCGGACTGCTGGGCAGCAGCCTTCTTCACCGCCGCCTTCTTCGTGGCCGCCCTCTTCGTCGTCGCGGGCTGCGCTGTCGCCTGCTCGGCAGGCGCGGCCCCCTCCGCCACCTGCTCGGCCGATGCCGTCGCCTCCTGCGCCGCAGCCTCGTGCACAGCCGGATTCCCGGCAGGGGCCGCCCGCTCGGCGGCGGCCTTCCTCGCCGCTTCCGTCGTTTCCCTACCGCTATCGGGGCTCTGTTCGCCCACAGCGGAATCGCGACCTACCGCCACCCGCGCAGCCCCCTCTGCCTGTGCTCTCACCGGCGATTTGGACACCCGGCCAGCCTACGGCCCGGCACCGACATCCGCCCCGGACCCGGAAGATCGGCGCCCAATTGGACCCCTGCCGCGTACCCCGGCGGGACGGTGCGGCATCCTTGTGACAGATCACACTGTTTGGACCGTCAGGCAAAATGGGCACCACGGTCCCCTGGTACGTGGGGGAGCAAGATCCCCCGAGCAGGTCGACAAGGAGATAACTCGTGGACGACGTTCTGCGGCGGAACCCGCTCTTTGCGGCGCTCGATGACGAGCAGGCCGCGGAGCTTCGCGCCTCCATGAGTGAGGTGACCCTGGCACGGGGCGACTCCCTGTTCCATGAGGGCGACCCCGGAGACCGGCTCTACGTGGTCACCGAGGGCAAGGTCAAGCTGCACCGCACCTCCCCCGACGGCCGCGAGAACATGCTCGCCGTCGTCGGCCCCGGCGAACTCATCGGCGAGCTGTCGCTCTTCGACCCGGGCCCGCGCACGGCCACGGCCACCGCGCTGACCGAGGTCAAGCTGCTCGGCCTCGGCCACGGCGACCTCCAGCCCTGGCTGAACGCCCGCCCCGAGGTCGCCACGGCCCTGCTGCGGGCCGTCGCGCGCCGCCTGCGCAAGACCAACGACGCCATGTCCGACCTGGTCTTCTCGGACGTCCCGGGCCGAGTTGCCCGCGCCCTGCTGGACCTGTCCCGCCGCTTCGGCGTGCAGTCCGAGGAGGGCATCCACGTGGTGCACGACCTGACCCAGGAGGAGCTGGCCCAGCTGGTCGGCGCCTCCCGCGAGACGGTCAACAAGGCCCTGGCGGACTTCGCCCAGCGCGGCTGGCTGCGCCTGGAGGCCCGCGCGGTGATCCTCCTGGACGTGGAGCGCCTGGCGAAGCGCTCCCGCTGACGCCGGGCCCTTCCGTACGCCTCTTCCCCGCACCTGTTCTCTACGTCGTACGCCTGAGCCCCCACCCCCGCCGGTACGGGAGGCGGGGCTCGGCCGTGCTCCGGGGCCGCCGGGGCAGGGGGCTGCCGTTCCGGCCCCCGGGGCTACTGTTGCCGGACCGCCGGGGCCGCTGTCTCCGGACCGCCGGGGCGGCTGTCTCCGGACCGCCGGGGCGGCTGCTGTTTCCGTGGTTCAGGCGTCCAGGGTACTCAGATCAGCCCGTGCTCCCGCAGGTACTCCAGCTGGGCGCGTACGGACAGCTCCGCGGCCGGCCACAGGGAACGGTCCACGTCCGCGTAGACATGGGCGACCACCTCGGAAGGCGTGCGGTAGCCGTCCTCGACGGCGGTCTCGACCTGGGCGAGGCGGTGGGCGCGGTGCGCGAGGTAGTACTCGACGGCGCCCTGGGCGTCCTCCAGCACGGGCCCGTGACCGGGCAGGACGGTGTGCACGCCGTCGTCGACCGTGAGCGAGCGCAGGCGGCGCAGGCTGTCCAGGTAGTCGCCGAGGCGGCCGTCCGGATGGGCCACCACGGTCGTGCCGCGCCCCAGGATGGTGTCGCCGGTCAGGACGGCCTGGTCGGCCGGCAGGTGGAAGCTGAGGGAGTCCTCGGTGTGGCCCGGCGTCGGCACGACCCGCAGTTCGAGGCCGCCGACGCGGATCACGTCCCCGGCGCCGAGCCCCTCGTCGCCCAGCCGCAGCGCGGGGTCCAGGGCTCGCACCTTGGTGCCGGTCAGCTCGGCGAACCTGCCCGCGCCCTCCGCGTGATCGGGGTGACCGTGCGTCAGCAGGGTCAGGGCGACGCGCTTGCCGGCCTCCTCGGCCGTGGCGACGACCCGGCGCAGGTGGTCTTCGTCCAGCGGGCCCGGGTCGACGACCACCGCGAGGGAGGAATCCGGCTCGGACAGGATCCAGGTGTTCGTGCCGTCCAGGGTCATCGCTGAGGGGTTGGGCGCCAGGACGTTCACCGCGCGCGGGGTCGCGGGGCCGGAGACGACCTGGCCCCGGGGCTGGCCCGGCAGGGTGCTGGCGTTCGTCATGCGGGGGCTCCCCCGGTCGGTATGTGCTTGGTGAACTCGTCGTGCCCCGGCCAGGAGAGCACGATCTGGCCGTCCACCAGGCGCGCGGAGGCCAGCACCGGCGTGAGATCGCGGTCGGGCGCCGCCTCGAGCGCCTCGGCCGCGCTGCTGTACGGCATCAGCTGGCGCAGGGTCGCGATGGTCGGCGGCATCATCAGCAGCTCCCCCCGGTCGTAGGCGGCGGCCGCCTCGCGCGGGGGGATCCAGACCGTGCGGTCGGCCTCGGTGGAGACGTTCCGGGTGCGCTGGCCGTCCGGCAGCGCGGCGACGAAGAACCAGGTGTCGTAGCGGCGCGGCTCGAACTCCGGGGTGATCCAGCGCGTCCAGGCGCCGAGCAGGTCGGAGCGCAGGACCAGACCGCGCCGGTCGAGGAACTCCGCGAAGGAGACCTCGCGGGCGACCAGGGCCGCACGGTCGGCCTCCCAGTCGTCGCCGGTGGTGTCACCCACCACGGCGTCGGCCGTCGGCCCCGCGAGCAGGACGCCGGCCTCCTCGTACGTCTCGCGCACGGCGGCGCAGACGATCGCCTGGGCGCCCGTCTCGTCGACGCCGAGCCGCTCCGCCCACCAGGTGCGGGAGGGTCCCGCCCAGCGGATCTGCCGCTCGTCGTCGCGCGGGTCCACACCGCCGCCGGGGTAGGCGTAGGCGCCGCCGGCGAAGGCCATGGACGTACGACGGCGAAGCATGTGCACGACAGGGCCGTCCGGGGTGTCCTTGAGCAGCATCACGGTGGCCGCCCGCTTGGGCGCGACCGGTGTCAGCGACCCACTGGCGAGCGCCCGGATCCGGTCCGGCCACTCCGGCGGGTACCACTGCCCATCAGCCTGCACATTCGCCATGGCCGGAGGCTATCCGCTGACGCCCGGATGTTCGAGTGCCGGGCCGCTCCGCGGGGGTCCGCGGGCGCGGGGGCGAGCAGGCGGGCCGGCATCTGCTGCGCCCCGCGCTCGGGGGCACGCGCATGAGTCCTCGCCCCTCAGCGAGCGGGACACGCCCCCGAACGCAGGGCGAGCGGGGCGCGCCCGAACCACCGGGCCGCCGGACAGGAGGGCTGCCCCGGGCTCCACCCGGAGAGGCCGGACAGACCGGACAGGCCACACGACGGCCCGGAAAGGGCCGGACAGGCCGGACAGGCCGCACGGCGGCACGGAAGGGCCGGACAGACCGCATGTGGGCAGCCCGTCCGGGCCCGGGTCACGCCTGGGTCAGTTCCACCTGGATCTCGACCTCGACCGGTGCGTCCAGGGGGAGTACCGCGACGCCCACCGCGCTGCGTGCGTGGACGCCCTTGTCGCCGAGGACCTCGGCGAGCAGCTCGCTCGCGCCGTTGAGGACGCCCGGCTGGCCGGTGAAGTCGGGGGCGGAGGCGACGAAGCCGACCACCTTGACGACGCGCGCGATCCGGTCCAGGTCACCGGCGACGGACTTGACCGCGGCGAGGGCGTTCAGCGCGCAGGTGCGCGCCAGCTCCTTGGCCTCCTCCGCGGTGACCTCCGCACCGACCTTGCCGGTGACCGGCAGCTTGCCGTCCACCATGGGGAGCTGGCCCGCGGTGTAGACGTACGGACCCGACTGCACGGCCGGCTGGTACGCCGCCAGCGGCGGGACGACCTCCGGCAGACTCAGACCCAGTTCGGCGAGCTTCGTCTCGACAGTGCTCATGCCTGCTTCTCTCGCTTCAGGTAGGCCACCAGCTGCTCCGGGTTCGGCCCGGGCACGACCTGGACGAGTTCCCAGCCGTCCTCGCCCCAGGTGTCCAGGATCTGCTTCGTGGCATGGACGAGCAGCGGCACAGTCGCGTATTCCCACTTGGTCATGGGCCGACTCTAGCCGCCCGTCCCGGCGCACAGGCGACGGCGTCCGGCTCGGCCCGGGCGGCCTTCGGGCAGCACCATGAACAGCGACAGGAACAGCACCATGAACAGCGACCTGACCGGTCGCGTGAACCGTGACGTGAACCGTCACATGAACGGTGACATGTCCGCGGAAGTCGGCCCGGAGCCGCCGGGGCGCACACCGAGCATTTAGGCTCGAAGACGTGAGCAGGCTCCAGGTCGTCAGCGGCAAGGGCGGAACCGGCAAGACCACGGTGGCCGCGGCCCTCGCGCTGGCCCTGGCCACGGAAGGGAAGCGGACGCTTCTCGTCGAGGTCGAGGGCCGCCAGGGCATCGCACAGCTCTTCGAGACGGAGGCGTTGCCCTACGAGGAGCGGAAGATCGCCGTCGCTCCGGACGGGGGCGAGGTGTACGCCCTCGCCATCGACCCCGAACTGGCCCTTCTGGACTACCTCCAGATGTTCTACAAGATGGGCGGCGCCGGCCGCGCGCTCAAGAAGCTCGGTGCCATCGACTTCGCCACCACGATCGCCCCCGGTCTGCGGGACGTGCTGCTGACCGGCAAGGCGTGCGAGGCGGTGCGCCGCAAGGAGCGCAGCGGGCGGTTCGTCTACGACTACGTCGTGATGGACGCCCCGCCGACCGGGCGCATCACCCGTTTCCTCAATGTCAACGACGAGGTGGCCGGGCTCGCCAAGATCGGCCCGATACACAATCAGGCGCAGGCCGTGATGCGGGTGCTGAAGTCGCCGGAGACGGCGGTGCACCTGGTGACGCTGCTCGAGGAGATGCCGGTCCAGGAGACCGCGGACGGCATCGCCGAGCTGCGCGCGGCCCGGCTGCCGGTCGGACGGGTGATCGTGAACATGGTGCGTCCTGCCCTGCTGGACCCGGCCGACCTGGAACTCCTCGGCACCGTCGAGCGTTCCTCCGTCGCACGGGCACTGTCGTCGGCCGGCCTCGGTGGCGCACGCCGCGGCGGACACGCCGAGCGGCTGGTGGACCCCTTGCTCGAGCAGGCGCGGGAGTACGCAGAGCGGTACGCGCTGGAGGCGGAGCAGCGCGCCGTACTGGAGGACCTCGGCCTGCCGCTGCACGAGCTGCCGCTGTACGCGGACGGCGTGGACCTCGCGGCCCTCTATCAGATGGCCCGCGAGCTGCGCGGACAGGGCGTCTCGTGAACCGTCACGAGACGTGCCGCCCGCCGTACGCGCCACGCGTGTCGTCACCAGCCGGACGTGCCGTGACGTGCCGGCCGTGCAGAACGAGACCGGACGAGACCGGACGAGACCGGATGCGCGCGAGCGACCGGACGTGTCGAAGGTTGTGGACGCATCGGAAGCAGGGGATGACATGAGCCGTCCGGAACCGGCCCAGGCCGCCCAGGCGCACGAGCGAGCCGCCCGTCAGCGCCTCTCCCCCGCCCGGGTCCTCGACATCGACCCGCTGATCGAGGATCCGCAGACCCGGATCATCGTGTGCTGCGGCGCGGGCGGCGTCGGCAAGACGACCACCGCCGCGGCCCTGGGGCTGCGCGCGGCCGAGCGGGGCCGCAAGGTGGTGGTCCTCACCATCGACCCGGCCCGCCGGCTCGCCCAGTCGATGGGCATCGACTCGCTGGACAACACCCCGCGCCGGGTGAAGGGCATCGACGACTCCGCGGGCGGCGAACTGCACGCCATGATGCTCGACATGAAGCGCACCTTCGACGAGATCGTCGAGGCGCACGCGGACCCCGAGCGGGCCGCCGCGATCCTGAGCAACCCCTTCTACCAGTCGCTCTCCGCGGGCTTCGCGGGCACGCAGGAGTACATGGCGATGGAGAAGCTGGGCCAGCTGCGGGCCCGGGACGAGTGGGATCTGATCGTCGTGGACACCCCGCCGTCGCGCTCCGCGCTGGACTTCCTGGACGCGCCCAAGCGGCTGGGCTCCTTCCTCGACGGCAAGCTCATCCGGGTGCTGCTGGCCCCGGCGAAGGCCGGCGGCCGCGCCGGGATGAAATTCCTGAACGTCGGCATGTCGATGATGACCGGCGTCCTGGGCAAGCTGCTGGGCGGTCAGCTGCTGAAGGACGTGCAGACGTTCGTGGCGGCGATGGACTCCATGTTCGGCGGATTCCGTACGCGCGCGGACGCCACCTACCAGCTGCTCCAGGCGCCGGGGACGGCGTTCCTGGTGGTGGCGGCCCCGGAGCGGGACGCGCTGCGCGAGGCCGCCTACTTCGTGGAGCGGCTGGCCGCGGAGCGGATGCCGCTCGCCGGTCTGGTGCTCAACCGGGTGCACGGCAGCGGTGCCGACCGGCTGTCGGCCGAGCGGGCGGTCGCCGCGGCGGAAAATCTTGAGGAGTCCCGCATTGTGGATCAGGAGGACGGGAAAGCTGGTTCTCGTACCTCTCCCGGCAACTCCCCGAGCACATACGACAGTTCAGAATCACCGGCTCGCGACGAGCCCGGCGTTTCCGCCGGGCCGGCCGACCCCGTCGAGTCCACCGCTCCCGACGAAGGCTCCCCCGCCGACGCGGAACGTTCGGTGGACCGTTTCACCGCGGGCCTGCTGAGGCTGCACGCCGAACGGATGCACCTGCTGGCGCGCGAGCAGCGCACACGCGACCGCTTCACCGCGCTCCACCCGGAGGTGGCGGTGACGGAGGTGGCCGCGCTGCCCGGCGATGTCCACGACCTGGCGGGGCTGCGGGACATCGGCGACCGGCTCGCGAACAACCGGCCCGAGCTGCCCGAGCCGGGCGCGTAGCGCCGGCCGCGTCGTTCCGCCATCTCTGTCCCTGGCCGTTCCCTGGCCGTTCCCGTCGAGGACATCCCTGGCCGTGCCCGCCAAAGGAACACACCGACGCCCGTCAAAGGAACACTCCGACGCCGTCGAGGGCCCGCAGCAGGGCCCTCAGCTCATCGGCTCCCGAATCCCTCGGCTCGGCCGGCGGAGCCCTCAGCTCACCGCCGCGTAGTTCTCGTAGACCTGGTCGTCGCCCATCGGCACACCGGCTCCGCGCTCGTACTCCGAGCGGGCGGTCTCCAGCAGCCGGCGCCAGGAGGTCACGGTGGGCCTGCGGCGCAGCAGCGCCCGGCGCTCACGCTCGGTCATGCCTCCCCACACGCCGAACTCGACGCGGTTGTCCAGCGCGTCGGCCAGACATTCGGTGCGTACCGGGCATCCCGTGCACACCGCCTTGGCCCTGTTCTGCGCTGCTCCCTGAACGAACAGTTCATCCGGATCGGTAGTGCGGCAGGCAGCCTGCGCACTCCAGTCGGTAACCCAGCCCATACCGGCGCCGTCCTCTCCCGAATCGAGGCTCCCCCACGGCGGCAGCGGCATATTCACCGTCGCCAGTTGAGGACGTTACGGAAGGTGGGCACGACGCAACACCCCCAGCGGGCCCAATCTTGAATGGTCCGAACGGACTATGGGTAAGCGGCAGATCACCCGCGGGAGTGAGCTGGCGACATGCGCGGCAAACCGGGCATATGGGGTCAGTTCAGTTGCGCCACAACGGACACCAAGTGACACACAAGGCGATTCGGGGCACGCACTCGACTCTCTCTCCACAAAGAAAGCCGAGAAGGTCCGAGACGATTCGGGGTCGCCGGACGTATTGATACGTGGCCTCACTGCTGTGACAGTCGAGAGCAGCTTAGGCCAAGGCATATACGCCTGTCCGGCGAATGAGAACGTAGGCTGCTCTCATGTCAAACAAGCGCTCGGGCGGTGGTCTGTCCCCCACGCAGCAGGCCGCCAAGTTTCTCGGTGTCAGTGTCCTCGCGGGAGCGGTGCTGGCCGGAATCGCGCTGCCCGCCGTGGGCGCGCTCGGGCTGGCGGCCAAGGGCTCGGTCGAGAGCTTCGACGAGCTCCCGGCCAACCTGAAGACCCCTCCGCTGAGCCAGCGCACCACCATCCTGGACGCTCAGGGCGGCACCATCGCCACGGTCTACTCGCGCGACCGCACGGTGGTCGACCTCAAGGACATCTCGCCGTACATGCAGAAGGCGATCGTCGCGATCGAGGACTCGCGCTTCTACCAGCACGGCGCCGTCGACCTGAAGGGCGTCCTGCGCGCCCTCAACCGCAACGCGCAGGAGGGCGGCGTCGCCGAGGGCGCCTCCACGCTCACCCAGCAGTACGTGAAGAACGTCTTCGTCGAGGAGGCCGGCGACGACCCCACCAAGGTCGCCCAGGCCACCCAGCAGACCATCGGCCGCAAGATCCGCGAACTGAAGTTCGCGATCCAGGTCGAGGAGGAGCTGGGCAAGAAGAAGATCCTCGAGAACTACCTCAACATCACCTTCTTCGGCCAGCAGGCCTACGGCGTGGAGGCCGCCGCCCAGCGCTACTTCTCCAAGCCCGCCAAGGACCTCAACCTCCAGGAGTCCGCCCTCCTCGCCGGCATCGTGCAGTCCCCGAGCCGCTACGACCCGGTCAACGACGAGGCCGAGGCGACGAAGCGGCGCAATGTGGTGCTCCGGCGGATGGCCCAGGTCGGGGCCGTCTCCCAGGAGGAGGCCGACAAGGCGGCCAAGGCCCCGCTCGGGCTGAACATCAGCAAGCCGAAGAACGGCTGCATCACCGCGGTCAAGGGCGCGGGCTTCTTCTGCGAGTACGTGCACGAGGTCTTCCTGAACGACCCGGCGTTCGGCAAGACCAGGGAGGAGCGGGCCAAGATCTGGAACCGGGGCGGCCTGACCATCCGCACCACCCTGGACCCGCAGGCCCAGGAGGCCGTGCAGCGGTCGGTGAAGGACCACGTCAACCAGAGCGACGACGTGGCGACCGCCGCCACCATCGTCGAGCCCGGCACCGGCAAGATCCTGGCGATGGGCCAGTCCCGGCCGTACGGCATCGACACCAAGAAGAACGAGACGACGCTCAATCTCGCGGTCGACGACGCCATGGGCGGCGGCGCGGGCTACCAGCCCGGTTCCACGTTCAAGCCGATCGTCGCCGCGGCGGCCCTGGAGAACGGGGTGCCGCCGACCAAGAAGTACGCCTCGCCGTACAAGATGAACTACCCCTCGCCCGTCCAGGCCTGCGACGGCAAGGTGTGGAACGAGCAGAACGTCCCGGTCGAGAACGAGAACGAGTCCGAGGTCGGCCCCTACGGTATGAAGGAGGCGACCGCCAAGTCGGTCAACACCTACTTCGTCGAGCTGATCAGCGAGATCGGGATCTGCCCGGTCACCGAGATGGCCGAGAAGATGGGCGTCCAGCGGGCCGACGGCCGCAAGATGCAGCAGGCCCCGTCCATCGCCCTGGGCACCCAGGAGGTGTCCCCGCTGACCATGGCGAACGGCTACGCCACCTTCGCCGCGCGCGGCATGCACTGCACCCCGATCGCCATCGAGTCGATCACCCAGCGGATCGGGGGCAAGGAGAAGTCCCTGCCGGTGCCGAAGTCGACCTGCTCGCGGGCCATGTCGGAGAAGACCGCCGACACCATCAACACGCTGCTCAAGGGCGTCGTCGAGGACGGTACGGGCACCCAGGCCGGCCTCGGCAGCCGGCCCAGCGCGGGCAAGACCGGTACGACCGACGAGCGCTACGCCGCCTGGTTCGTGGGCTACACCCCGAACATGGCCGGCGCGGTCTGGGTCGGCGACCCCGCGCACAAGCGGAAGATGATCAACATCTCCATCGGCGGCCGGTGGCACGGCAAGGTCTTCGGTGGCCAGGTCCCCGGCCCGATCTGGCGCGACATGATGAACGGCGCGCTGGAGGGCAAGGACGCCCCCGACTTCAACCTCGTCGACATCCCGGACGACCGCCGTGACCGTGACCGGGACCGCGATCACGACGACGACCGCGACAGGGGCCGCGACAACGGCGGCTTCATCGGCGGCCTGATCGGCGGCGGCAACGGCGGCCCCGGCGGGGGCAACGGCGGCCCCGGCGGCCCGGAGCCCCAGCCGACGTTCTCCCTCCCGGAGGGCTTCATCCGCGGCCCGGGCAACGGACCGGGCGGCCGGGACTGAGGCAGGACCTGGACTTCCGGCTTCCTGCCCTGCTGACCTACGCGAGCGGCCCCTTCTCCTCCACCGGGGAAGGGGCCGCTCGCGTGCACAGACCTGTTGGCGTGCGCAGGCCCGTCGGCGTGCACAGACCCGTTGGAACCGGACCGGGCTGGACCGGATGGGACCGGACGGGGCCGTGTGGACCGAAACCGGACCTTCAGCCGCCGGCCAGCATCTTCTTCACCGCGGCGGCGACCCGGCCGCCCTCCGCCTGGCCCGCGACCTTCGGGTTCACGATCTTCATGACGGCGCCCATGGCGCGCGGCCCCTCGGCACCGGCCGCCTTCGCCTCCTTGACCGCCTGGGCGACGATCGCGTTCAGCTCGTCGTCGGACAGCTGCTTCGGCAGGTACTGCGCGAGCACCTCGCCCTCCGCCTTCTCCCGCTCGGCCTGCTCGGTGCGCCCGCCCTGCGCGAAGGCCTCGGCCGCCTCACGGCGCTTCTTGGCCTCACGGGTGATCACCTTGAGCACATCCTCGTCGGAGAGCTCACGCTTCTCCTTGCCCGCGACCTCCTCCTTGGTGATCGCGGCGAGCGTCAGGCGCAGCGTGGAGGAGCGCAGCTCGTCGCGCTCCTTGATCGCGGCGTTGAGGTCATCCTGCAGCTTGGACTTGAGCGTGGTCATGACTTGATTGTCGCAGGTGCGCAGGGCAGGACGCCTGCTGATTTAAGGGGCGTACGGGAAAAGGCCGTTCGTACGTGCGGCCGGCGGACGGCGTGGCACGGCGGCCGCCCGCGGTCTGACACGATGGGCCCATGCGCGCGCGATACGGAATCCCCCTGGGAATCACGGCGGCAGGCGCCGCCGGACTGCTGTACGCGGCGGGCTTCGAGGCCCGCTCCTTCCGGCTGCGGCGGGTGACGGTCCCCGTCCTGCCGTCCGGGATGCGCCCCCTGCGCGTGCTGCAGGTCTCCGACATCCACATGGTCAGCGGCCAGCGCAAGAAGCAGCGCTGGCTGCGCTCGCTCGCCGGCCTGCGCCCCGACGTCGTGATCAACACGGGCGACAACCTGTCCGACCCCGAGGGCGTCCCCGAGGTGCTGGACGCCCTCGGCCCGCTGATGGAGTTCCCGGGCGCCTATGTCTTCGGCTCCAACGACTACTACGGCCCCCGCCTGCGCAACCCCGCCCGCTACCTGATCGAGAAGGCCCAGGGCAGGCACGGCCTGAACGGCAACCCGCCCGCCGTCGGCGTCGTCCACAACCCCTGGGAAGAGATCCGGGACGGCTTCGACGCCGCGGGCTGGCTCGACCTGACCAACACCCGCGGCACCCTCAAGATCAACGACGTGTCCATCGAGCTCACCGGCCTCGACGACCCGCACATCAAGCGGGACCGCTACGGCGAGGTGGCCGGCGGCCCGTCGTCCTCCGCCGACTTCTCCATGGGCATCGTCCACGCCCCCTACCTGCGGGTCCTGGACGCCTTCACGGCCGACGGCTACCCCTTGATCCTGGCCGGCCACACGCACGGCGGCCAGCTGTGCATCCCCTTCTACGGGGCCCTGGTCACCAACTGCGACCTCGACACGGACCGCGTGAAGGGCCTGTCCACCCACACCGCCGACGGCAACACCGCCTATCTGCACGTCTCCGCAGGCTGCGGCACCAACCGCTACACCCCCGTCCGCTTCGCCTGCCCCCCGGAGGCGACCCTCCTCACCCTCACGAGCCGGGACTGACGGCCCCGCCGGGGGACTGCCCCATCCCCCGGCCCGAGCCCCGCCCCCTCCCCAGCCCCGGGCCGCCAGCCCGTCCCCACACTGGCCCCATACTGCGCCGCCAACCCGTCCCCAAGCCCGGGCCGCTGTCCCACCCCCAAGCCGGGCCTTAACCCATCCGCATCACAACAAATCGCACCAATCGAGTCATACCTCCCACCCTGGAGGCATGACAGCCCCGATACCCAGGGACATCCCGGACCTGCCCGCCGTCCCGATGCCGTCCCGCTCGCTGCTGCCCTCCCCGGTGCCGGCCCGGGCGGTGGTCCCCCCGGTCCGCCGCCCCCTCGCAGCCACCTACCGCCTGCTCCTGGCCGCCACGGCCGTCGCGTCCGCAGCCGCCGAACTCCTCCTCGGCAGCCCCACCCGCGTCCTGAGCTACTTCACCATCCAGAGCACGCTGCTTCTGGCCCTGGTCACCCTGGCCTCGGCCCGCCGCGCCTGGACCGCCCGCCACCCCCTGCCGGGCGCGATCACCGGCGCCGCCCTCCTCTACGTCGTCATGGCGGCCCTGGTCCACCACATCCTCCTCGCCGACGCCAAGCCGGCCTTCTCCATGACCGGCGAGACGGGCCTGCTGGAGACGGCGGCGGCGCACACCCTCCACACCGTGCTCCCGGTCGCGGCCCTGCTGGACTGGCTCCTGCTCTCCCCCTCCGGCCGCATGCACATCCGCCAGGCCACGACCTGGATGCTGTATCCCCTGGCTTACCTGGCCTTCACCCTGGTCCGCGGCGAGCTCCTCCCCGGCAACCCGGCCGCCTACCTCTACCCCTTCCTCGACGTCACCCGCGACGGCTACCGCAGCGTGCTGGCCAACGCCCTCCTGGTGGGCCTCTCCTTCTACGCCCTGGCGGTCCTCCTAGTGGCCCTCGACCACGTCCGCCCGAACCCGGACCGCCGCCTGCGCTGAAACCGGATTTCGTCTCCGGCCACCCGTGGGCTAAAGTAAACGTCGTCGCCGCGACAGCGACGACGCTCGGGGTGTAGCGCAGCTTGGCAGCGCGCTTCGTTCGGGACGAAGAGGTCGTGGGTTCAAATCCCGCCACCCCGACAGAGAAACACCAGGTCAGGCCCGGTGCTGAGAGATCAGCACCGGGCCTGGCCTGCTTTGTGGCCCCGTTTCGGGAGCCGTTGGGGAGCCCACTTCCTGAAACCGGCTCCCGGCGAGCGGCCGTCCGCCGTCCGGCCCGCGTCGATCGCTGTTCTCCACGCACGTCTTTCGGACATTGCATCCGAACTTCCCCTGACTGCACTGCAGTTGGAGGAATCACCTTCTATTCTTCTACAGTCTTGTAGAGAGCGGACCGGGTTCACGTGCGTGTCGGCACGTGGGGACCCGGTTCCCGCGGTGTCACCCCTGGGAGGGCGTCATGGCCTCGATCGACCTGGACAAGGTGCTGGACAAAGCGTGGGCGGACAAGAGCCTGCCCGAGATCCTCGCGGCACCTGTCGCCGCGCTGAAGGGCGTGTCCGACCGGGACGGCGAACTCCTTCAGGAGGCGTTCGGCGTCAGGACGGTCGCCGACCTCGCGGACCTGAAGTACGTGCGCTGGGCCCAGGCGCTCGCCGCCCTCGACGCCGCCTCCAAGTAGCCCTGACGGCTTCCGTCGGCACCGCCGCCCGCGCGCGGGGGTGCCGATGCCGGCCCCGGTCGGCCGGCACACGCCGCGGATGAGGGGCGGCAGGAGACCGAAAACCCGGCCTTCCCGCCCCTTCTACATCGCTGTAGATTTGCAGCTCCGAGACGGCCCCTGAGAGAGCGGAAGACAGTGTTCGGAATCAGCGAGATGGCGGTCCTCCTGATCGTCGTCATCCTCCTCATCGGCGCCAAGAAGCTGCCCGAACTCGCCCGCAACGCCGGCAAGGCCGCCCGCATCCTCAAGAGCGAGGCCAAGGCGATGAAGTCCGACGGCCCTGTGGAGCCGCAGGCCACCTATCAGGTCACCGACAGCCGCCCCCTCCAGAACCCGGCCGGCGACGAACGGCCCGACGCATCGCCGGGCCCTGCCTCGGGGAACATGCGCCCCTGAGCCGTTCGTGGGGGCGGCCGGTCAGGAAGTCCGGGTCCGTCCCGCACGTGCGGGACGTCCGGTCCTGCGGTTGCCCGCCTCCTCGGACTCGGCCGAGAAGCTCTCGTCCTGCGGGAAGTCCGGAGCCTGGAACGGGTTGGTGGCCGGACGGGGTGATGCCGCACCGGAGCGGCGGGGCCGCGCTTCGGGCGCGGAGAACAGCGACGTCGAGTCGATGAGAGGTCTGCCTTTCGTTACGGGTCCCCGGGGGAGACCCGGCGTGCCGAAACCTGGCACGGAGGTCCTACAGCTTGGTCATCTTCGCGTACGGGCTCAAGATCCGCATTCGCGCCGAGCCGAAATCCACGAGCGCCGCGACCCCGTCCTCGACACCGAGCACCCGGCCGAGGCCGTACACGTCATGTGTGACCTGATCGCCGGTGGCGAAGTGCTTGGGGGTCGGTGCGACCGGGGCCTTGAAGGGGCTGGTGGGCAAGTGACGCTTGGACGCCGCAGGCTTTGTCATGACTCAGTATGCGCCCATTCCGGCTCCGCCTGCTGTGGCCATCGGCACACGAGCGGGATGTGGCGGCCTCGTCGTGCGGCTGAACCGCCGATGATCAGGGGCTGCTCGCCTGCGACAGGCTGTCGGCCATCTGACCCACGACATGGAGAATGCCCTGCCCGAAGCTGGTCGGCGCGATCAGCACGCCGAAGACCAGCACGATGACCACCGTCAGCTTCTCGTCGGACCGGCTCCGGGCCTGGGTTCGCCGACGGAGTCGTAAGACGATGATGACTGCCAGCAGAAACGCCACGTTGATGTTCAGAACCACCTGACCATCACTCCCGTACGCATCGCTTCCACGCACCGCTTCCCTGCATAGCCCGGCTTCGACGGCGCGGGGTCTCGATCGCGAGGAAATGGCGACGGACTGCCCGGCAATGACCGAATGTCGCGGGAGGTGCCCGAAGGCCGGGCGGAGTCGCTGGTGGTGGTCGTGGCGGAGGTGCTCGGGCAGGTGGGTGGCCGGTTGTGGGCGAGTCGCCGGCGATCAGGCACTGTCCGAGCGAGCTGCCGCTCTATGCTTCTACTCACTTGTAGAAGGACGGTGTCCGGCGCCGTCCTTCGGTGAGGCACGCATGTGAAGGAGTGGACGCCAGGATGGTGTTCAAGCGACTGCTCGGCTCGCTCGGCGTGGGCGGGCCCACCGTCGACACGGTGCTGGACGCGGGGCCGTTCCGGCCCGGCGGGGCGCTGTCGGGGCAGGTACGCCTCAAGGGCGGCAACGCGGCTTTCGACATCGAGCACATCACCCTGGAGCTGGTGGCCCGCGTCGAGGCCGAGCACGAGGGCGGTGAGCGCGAGGGCGTCGTCGCCTTCGAGCGCTACACGGTCGGCGGCGGTTTCCGCCTCGCGGAGGGCGAGGAGCGCAGCGTGCCGTTCAGCGTGACGCTCCCGTGGGAGACGCCGGTCACCGAGCTGCACGGGCAGCCGCTGGGCGTCGTCCTCGGTGTGCGCACGGAGCTGGCGGTGGCGGGGGCCAGGGACAAGGGTGATCTCGATCCGCTGGCCGTCGGCCCGCTGCCCGTGCAGGAGGCGATTCTCGAGGCGTTCGGTCAGCTCGGCTTCGGTTTCAAGTCGGCCGACCTGGAGTACGGGCGCATCGGCGGCACCGGCCAGCAGTTGCCCTTCTACCAGGAGATCGAGCTCACCCCGGCACCGCAGTACGCGCACCAGGTGAACGAGATCGAGGTGACCTTCCTCGCCACCCCGGGCGGTATGGAGGTGGTCCTGGAGGCGGACAAGCGCGGCGGCTTCTTCTCGGCGGGGCACGACGCGCTCACCCGTTTCACCGTCGGGCACCAGGACGCCCGCGACTGGAACACGGAAGTCGACGGCTGGGTACGGCAGTTGATCGAGCAGCGGGCGGCCCACGGCTCGCCCGGGTCCTTCGGCGCGTACGGCCACGGGGAGCACCACCACGGTGGGCACCGGTCCGGGCCCGGCATGGGTACCGCCATCGCGGCGGGTGCGGCCGGGCTCGCGGTGGGTGTGGCCGGCGGGATGGTGGCCGCCGAAGTCGTCGACGAGGTGGGGGACTTCTTCGAGGGAGAAGAAGAGGACGAGGGCTGAAGAGGGCTGACGAAGACCGGCGGGGACTGAAGAGGGCTGAAGAGGGCTGAAGAGGGCTCGGGCGGCTGGTGCAGGCCGGCGGGCCGGTGGGGGAACTCGGCAGGGAACTTCTACGTTGTTGTAGAAGATGTGGGCGGCGGTCCGGGCGACGTCCCGGGCCGCCGCGCCGCGAAGCCCCCTCACTTCTTGGAGAGCGCATGGCCCTGTGGGACCGGATCAAAGAGTCCGCATCGACGATGCAGACCCAGCTGATGGCGAAGAAGAACGAACTGACCAGCGGTGCCTTCCGCGACGCCAGCATGGCGATGTGCGCGCTGGTCGCGGCCGCCGACGGCACGATCGATCCTTCGGAGCGTCAGCGGGTGGCCCAGCTGATCGCCACCAACGAGGTGCTGAAGAACTTCGCGCCGGACGACCTGCACCGCCGCTTCGAGGAGAACCTCAGCCGTCTCACCGCTGACTTCGCGCTCGGCAAGGTCAGCGTGATGCAGGAGGTCGCCAAGGCGAGGAAGAAGCCCGCCGAGGCCCGCGCCGTCATCCAGATCGGCATCGTCATCGGCGGCGCCGACGGCGACTTCGACAAGGACGAGCAGGCCGTGGTGCGGGAGGCGTGCTACGCCCTGGACCTGCCGCCGCACGAGTTCGACCTCTGAGCGACGCGGCGCACCGCACCGGCCCCGTGCCTCACAGGGGCGTCGCCGCGCGGAGGATGAGGACCATCGTCACCGCCGAGTTGGCCGACGACATGGCCGACACGGCGGCTCCCGCGGCGGCCCCCCAGGCCGCGAGACCGACCGAGGTGAACACCGGGGGCCAGCGGCGCGCCGTCGGTGCGGGAGCGAGCAGGGCCGCGACCCGGCGCGGCACCGGTCCCACGGCGGCCAGACCGGCCAGCGTGGGTATCGGCGTGCCGCGGGAGACGAGGGCGGCCTTGCCGATCGCCGAGGCCACGGTCCGGCGGCTGCCGATTGTCTGGGCCGCGTCCTCGTCCGCCCAGCGTTCCGCGGTGTACGCCACCGCGGTGCGCAGGGGACGCAGGAAGGGGTTGGCCCGGGCGGCCAGCTGCGCCACCAGGAGTAAGCGGTGGTGGCGGGCGGCGAGATGGGCCCGCTCATGGGCGAACAGCGCCCGGCGCTCGGCCGGTTCCAGATGCTCCAGCAGAGCCGTGGTCACGACCACGCGGTCCTGCCTGCGGCCGCCCGGGAGGGCGTAGGCGTAGGGGACGTCGTCGGGCAGGACCGCCACCCGCTTGCCGCGCACCCCGGCCAGCGCGCGGTGGGCGCGGCGCCGTACCCTGCCGTGCCGCCACAGGGTACGGGCGCAGGCGGCCAGCACCAGGACGAGCGCCGGGATGGCGGCCCGGCCCGCCACCTCGTCGTACGGCACCGCCTCGCGCACCTCGGGGTCGGACCAGCCGTCGGGCAGCGGATTGCCGGGGAGCTGGGCCGTGCCGACCACCATCAGCAGAGCGAGGCAGACGGTGCTGCACACCGCCATCACCGCGGTCACGGCCGTCAGCAGCCGGGTCGCGGTCCGGGGATGCAGATGCTGCTCGGCCAGGCGCGCGACGGGCCAGGCCGTCAAGGGCAGCACCAGCGGAAGAAAGACGAACACCCCCATGAGGCTTCAGTCTTCCCCTTCGTCCTCCGCCTGCCGCAGCAGTTCCCGCAGCAGCCGCTCGTCGTCCGGCCCGAGACCGGTGACGAAGCTGGCCAGCACCGCCTCCCTGTCGCTCTGCGCGTCCAGCACCTTGCGCATCTTGCGTGCGGCCAGTCCGGCCTGATCGGCGGCCGGGGTCCAGGCGAAGGACCGGCCCGCGCGCTCACGGGTGACGGCGCCCTTGGCGAGCAGCCGGGTCAGGATGGTGACGACCGTCGTATAGGCGAGGTCGCCGCCCAGCCGCCGCTGCACCCAGCCGGCCGTCGCGGGGCCGTCGGCCTCCCGCAGCGCCGACAGGACCATCGCCTCCAACTGGCCCTGACCGCGCCGCCGCCGGGGACGCTGCTGTTCCTCCCCCACGCCTCGTCTCCCTTCCGGCACCGCCGTCTGTCGTACGGGCGGACATCGTATAGACGCCCTCCGGTTCCCTCCTCCGCATGTCCGGCCGGCGTACCGGCCTCCGCATGTCCGGCCGGTGTACCGGCGGACGGCCGGCCGTGGCGAGGGGAGGCCGGGGCCTCCCCTCCGGCTCCGCTCAGGGCAGGTGCCGCGCGGCGAAATCCAGTTCCAGGCGGACCTGCTTGATGCGTTCGTCGACGACCAGGGAGCCGTGACCCGCGTCGTAGCGGTAGACCTCGTGGACCGCGCCCCGTTCCTCCAGCCGGCGGACGTAGTTCTCGATCTGGCGGATGGGGCAGCGCGGGTCGTTGACGCCGGCCGAGATGTAGACGGGGGCCTTGACCTGGTCGACGTAGGTGATCGGGGAGGAGGCTTCGAAGCGCTCGGGGACCTCCTCGGGGGTGCCGCCGAGGAGGGTGCGGTCCATCGCTTTCAGGGCCTCCATCTCGTCGTGGTAGGCCGTCACGTAGTCGGCGACGGGGACGGCGGCGATGCCCAGCGCCCAGGCGTCGGGCTGGGTGCCGAGGCCGAGCAGGGTGAGGTAGCCGCCCCAGGAGCCGCCGGTGAGGATCAGCCGGTCGGGGTCGGCGAGACCGGAGTCGATCGCCCACTCGCGGACGGCGGCGATGTCCTCCAGCTCGATCAGGCCGACCCGGTGCTTGAGCGCGTCCGTCCAGGCGCGGCCGTAGCCGGTGGAACCGCGGTAGTTGACGCGGACCACCGCGTAGCCGTGGTCGACCCAGGCGGCGGGTCCCGCGGCGAAGGAGTCGCTGTCGTGCCAGGTGGGACCGCCGTGGATGTCGAAGACAGTGGGCAGCGGTCCCGTGGCGCCGGCCGGTTTCTGCACCAGGGCATGGATGCGGCCGCCGGGCCCCTCCACCCAGACGTCCTCCACCGGCACCGAGCCGGGCGACCTCATGCCCGGCGGATCCAGGACGACACCGCCGGCGGTGGAGCGGACCGCGGAGGGCTCGGCCGCGGACGACCACAGGTACTCGACGGTGCCGTCCGGGCGGGCGGTGGCGCCGGAGACCGTGCCGGGCGGGGTGGGCAGCTCGATCAGCTCGCGCGCGGAGAGGTCGTAGCGGAACAGCTCGCTGCGGGCCTCGAAGCTGTGCACGATGAGCAGCCCGGTGCCGTCCGGATACCACTCGGCGCTCACGTCGCCGGGGAGTTCCACGGCCAGGTCGGTCTGCTCGCCGGTGGCCACGTCCCACACCATCGGCTCCCAGCGGCCCCGGCGCTGGTGGCCGACGAGCAGCCGGGTGTCCCCGGCGACGGGCGCGAAGCCCAGCACCTCCAGGCCCAGCTCGCGGGTGCCGCCCTCGGTGTCGTCGAGGTCGGCGACGGTGCTGCCGTCGGGGCGCAGCACGCGCAGCGCGGAGTGCATCGCGTCGCCGTGCTCGGTGTGCTCGATGGCGATCAGGGAGCCGTCGTGGGAGAGATCGCCGACGCCCGCGGACTCGCGGTGCCGGTAGATCTCCACGGGCCGCTCGCCGATGCGGGCGAGGTGGATCGTGGTGCCGTCCTCGTCGGTGGAGCGGCCCACGACCGCGGTGCGCCCGTCCCGGCCGAGGGCGAGCCCCGCGGGGTAGGACGGGTCGAGGCCGGGCACGGCCAGCTCGTCCTCGCCGCCGGTGAAGCGCTGCCGGCGCCAGACGCCGAACTCGTCGCCGTCCTTGTCGTCGAACCACCAGATCCACTCGCCGTCCGGGGAGAGGACACCGTCCGTGGTGCCGTTGGGCCGGTCCGTCACCTGGCGCTGCTCGCCGGTCCTGCGGTCCCAAGCGTACAGCTCGTAGGTGCCGGTGGCGTTGGACACGAACAGCGAACGGTCGGGGGCGTCCTCCGCCCACTCGGGGAGGGACACTCGGGGGGCCCGGAATCGCTTCTCCCAGTCGGGCATCTCGGAGGCGGGGGCGGCGTGTGGCTCAGTCATGGGGCCATACTGCCCGCTCGGAGGGACATCGCACCGCCACCCCCGCCCGGCCTGTGGACAACCTTCGCGAGCCCTCCAGGACCCCCACGGTTCCCGGCCGGCGGCTGCCCCGTACCGTTGTGGTGTGTACCGGTTTCTGCTGACCCCCCGGTGGTGGGGGATCAACCTCTTCGTGGTGCTCGCCATCCCCTTCTGCATCTTCATGGGGTCCTGGCAGCTCGGCCGGTTCGAGGACCGGGTCGACGGCCACCGCAAGGCCGAGGAGCAGGTGGCGTCCGCCCGGAGCGAGGCCCCCCGGCCGCTGGACGCGATGCTGCCGGTGACCAAGGAGACCTCCGGCAAGCAGGTCACCGCGCGCGGGCGCTACGACGAGCAGCTGCTGGTGCCGGACCGCGAGCTGGACGGCAAGCGGGGCACCTATGTGCTGACGCTGCTGCGCACGGACGGCGGCAAGGCCCTGCCGGTGGTGCGCGGCTGGCTGCCCGGCACGCCCGACCCGGCGGACGTGCCCGCGCCCCCGTCCGGCGAGGTGAGCGTGACCGGTGCGCTCCAGGCCTCCGAGACCCCGGGCAACAACGGGGTGAGCGCCCGCGGCGGGCTCCCGCAGGGACAGACGGCGGCGATCAGCGCGGCGTCCCTGGTGAACCTGGTGCCCTACGACGTGTACGACGCGTACGTCACGCTCAACCGCGGCGACTCCGGGATGAAGGCGGTCCCGGCCACCGCGCCGGGCGGCACGGGGCTGGACCTGAAGGCCTTCCAGAACCTGGGCTACACCGCCGAGTGGTTCGCCTTCGTGGGCTTCGTGGTGTTCATGTGGTTCCGGCTGCTGCGCCGCGAGCTGGAGTTCGCCCGTGACGCGCAGCTCGGGCTGGTCCCGGACGGGGCGGCCGACGAGAAGAACGGTACGGTCGAGACGAACGGGACCGTCGCGGCGACGGACGGTGCGGCGAGCCCCGGCGCGTCCGGCGGGACGGCGAGATCCGGCGCGTCCGGCGCGTCCGGCGAGGATCAGGTCGCCGTCAGCAAGCCCGTCCAGTAGACCGAGCCGGCGCAGGCCTTGCCCACCACGGCCGACGCGGAACCGCTGCCCGTCGCAGGCGTGTAGGTGACCGTGACGCTGCCGTCGGCCGGGCCGTCCGCCCTGAGCATCTGAGCGGCGGTGCCGGTGTCGCCGCCCGTGGTCGCCCCCTCGCTGTCCTGCCCCGGCTCGTCGGTGGGCGACGGGTCGGTGGTGGGGCCGCCCGTGGAACCGCCGGAGGAGTCACCGGGGGTGGGGCAGGTCTCGGTGGGCACCCAGGCGAACTTCACCTCGTAGGCCTCGCCCGGCTTGAGCACCAGCTGCGGCACCTCCAGGGAGGGGTCCGGCAGCGCGGCGGCCGGGTCGCCCGCGACATGGCGCGAGGCGCCGATCCTCGCCCGGTCGGCCGCGCCCGCCGGGGTGACGGTCACACCGCCGGGGCCGGTGACCGTGCAGCTGTCGCCGGAGATGTTGCTGACCCGGAAGGAGCCGTAGACGGCGCCGGTGGAGTCGGGGGCGGCGCTGGTGGCGACCGCGGGACCGAGGTCGGCGCTGGTGCAGGCGGGGGCCTCGGCGGTGGTGCCGGCGGAGGGGCCGGTGCCCTCGGTGGCGCCCTGGGTGGCGCCGGGGCCGGTGCCCTTCTCCTTGTCCTCGCCCTTCCCCTTGCCGCCCCTGCCGGCCTCGTCGGAGGAGCCGCCGGCGGTGGTCTCGCCGCCCGCGCCGCCCACGGCGTCGCCGGTGCCGCCCTGGGTCTGGGAAGCGTGGCCGACGGCGGAGGGGTTGGCGTCGGAGCCGGTCCTGTTGGAGACGTGCACGAGGGCCGGGACGGCAGTGCCCACGAAGAGGGCGGCGGCGGCCATGCCGATCATCGCCTGGCGCTTGCGGGCCCGGCGGGCGGGGACCGCGCGGCGCAGATACTCCAGGGTGCCGTCACTCGGCTCGACCTGCTGCACCGCCCGGTGCAGCAGCTCGCGCAGTTTCTGCTCGTCCGCGCCGAGCCCCTCGGGGCCCTGGTCGTCAAGGCCGTCGTTCCCTGCTCCGTTCCCAGCGTGCGTTTCGTCGGCCCGGGGCCCCCGAAGCGACGTGGGTTCCCGCTCCCGCCCGGCCTCGTCGGGCGCAGCAGGCTCGCCCTCCCGCTCAGTCTCGTCGGGCGCAGCAGACTCGCGCTCCCGCTCAGCCCCGGCCGACGCAGCAGACTCGCCCTCCTGCCCGGCCTCGTCGGACGCGGCGGACTCGCCCTCCCGCTCGGCACTTTCCGCCACAGCGGACTCGCGCTCCCGCTCAGCCTCGTCGGACGCGGTGGGTTCGCTCTCCCGCTCAGCCCCGACGGACGCAGCAGGTTCGCGCTCCTGCTCGGGCGCTGTGCCCTCGGGCCGGTGCTCGGGTCCTGTCTCCTCCGGGCGGTGCTCCGGCCCCGTGCCCTCGGGCCGGGCGGTGCTGCCGTTGCTCATGCCGGCGCCTCCATGGCCAGCCGCAACGCCGCGATGCCCCGCGAACCGTACGCCTTGACCGAGCCCAGCGAGATGCCGAGGGTCTCGGCGACCTGGGCCTCGGTCATGTCGGCGAAGTAGCGCAGCACCAGCACCTCGCGCTGGCGGCGCTGCAGCCCCTTCATCGCCTGGATGAGGGAGTCGCGCTCGAGCTGCTCATAGGCCCCCTCCTCCGCGCTCGCCATGTCCGGCATCGGCTTTGACAGCAGCTTCAGCCCCAGGATGCGGCGGCGCAGCGCGGATCGGGAGAGGTTGACGACGGTCTGGCGCAGATACGCCAGGGTCTTCTCCGGGTCGCGGACGCGCTTGCGGGCGGAGTGCACCCGGATGAACGCCTCCTGGACGACGTCCTCGCAGGAGGCGGTGTCGTCGAGCAGGAGCGCGGCGAGACCGAGCAGCGACCGGTAGTGGGCCCGGTAGGTCTCGGTGAGGTGGTCGACGGTCGTTCCGGCCGCCACTGCCTCGTCGGCGCCGTCACGCTGGTTGGGGAGGCGGGCCGGCCGCGCTGCTGGCATCGGCGCGATCACCGGCATGCCACCGGGCGACCCGGCCAGACGGGGTCGGACGGCCTGGCGGGGGCGCAGGCCCAAGCCAGGCGGCGCTGTGAAGTCGAGTACCTCAGCCACGCAAGTTGGACACGTTTCCCCCCGAAAGGGTTGTACGTGCCGGGCGTCACTCGTGCACCGACGTCCTTTGCCCTCATGTGCCCCGCTCATCCCCTATGTCGCGTCATGACGGGCGTCCCCACGCCCGGTTCCAGGCGTCCCCACGCACCGGAAAGGGTGACCGCATAGACGCTCCCCGCCCTCCGCGCGGTTGCGGAGAACGGGGAGGCAAATTTACACAGGCCCGACATGGGATCTTAGTGCTGAGCACAATTTTTCCGCCTGACGGGCCGGACCAGGGCGGGATGCTTCGCCTCCCGGACCGAGGCAGGGCTAGGAGTTGTCTTCAAATGTCACGTCCACATCAGCAGCGATGCGAGGGTGACGGCTGCTTGGTAGGACTCGGCGGTCTTGTCGTAGCGGGTCGCGATACCGCGCCACTGCTTCAGGCGGTTGAAGCACCGTTCCACCACGTTGCGCCGCTTGTAGAGCTGCTTGTCGAAGACTGGCGGGCGCCCTCCTCGGCTGCCACGCCGGAGCCGGTTGCGGACCTGGTCGGATCGCTCGGGGATGGTGTGGCTGATGCCCCGGCGTCGCAGCCAGGTCCGGATGGCCCTGGAGCTGTAGCCCTTGTCGCCGAGTACGTGGGCGGGCCGCACGCGGGGCCGTCCCGGTCCGATGCGGGGCACCCGGATCTCCTCCATCACGGCCGTGAACTGGGTGCAGTCGTTGGTGTTCCCACCCGTGACCGTGAAGGCGAGCGGGCGGCCAAAGGCGTCGCAGGCCAGGTGAATCTTGCTGGTCAGGCCACCCCGGGAGCGTCCGAGGCCGGGGCTGCGGAGCCCCCTTTTCGGGCTCCGGCGGCGTGCTGGTGGGCCCGCACGACCGTGGAGTCGACCGACACCAGCCAGTCGATGTCCCCGGCCGCATCCGCCCGTGCCTGGGCGGCACGGAGCATCCGCTCGAAGGTGCCGTCCAGGGCCCAGCGGCGGAAGCGGGTGTGCAGCGTGTGCCACGGACCGTACCGCTCGGGCACATCCCGCCAAGCGGTGCCGGTCCGGAACTTCCACACGATCCCGTTGAGCACGGTGCGGTCGTCCAACCGCTTCCGCCCCCGCAAGGACTCGGGCAGCAGCGGCCGGACGAAGTCCCACTCAGCATCGGACAGTTCATGGCGACGTATCACCCCACCATGATCCACTACTCAAGATCATTTGAAGACACGACCTAGCTCTCGCCGGCCACCAGCTCGGCGATCTGCACGGTGTTCAGGGCCGACCCCTTGCGCAAGTTGTCCCCGCAGACGAACAGTTCCAGCGCGGTCGGGTCGTCCAGCGCCCTGCGCACCCGCCCCACCCACGTGGGGTCGGTGCCGACCGCGTCGACGGGCGTGGGGAACTCGGCCGCGGCCGGGTTGTCGCACAGCACCACTCCCGGTGCCGTGGCCAGGATCTCGCGGGCCCGGTCGACGGTGACCTCGTTCTCGAAGCGGGCGTGCACAGTGCACGAGTGCGTGGTGACCACCGGCACCCGTACGCAGGTCACGGCCACCGGGAGGTTCGCCAGGCCGAGGATCTTGCGGGTCTCCTCGCGGACCTTGATCTCCTCGGAGGACCAGCCGTCCTCCCGCACCGTCCCCGCCCAGGGCACCACGTTCAGCGCCACCGGCTCCGGGAAGGGCCCGGTGTTGTCGCCCACGGCCCGCCGCACATCGCCCGGGCTGGTGCCCAGCTCGGTGCCGGCGACCAGGGACAGCTGTTCGCGCAGGGTCCGCACGCCGGCGTGCCCGGCGCCGCTGGCGGCCTGGCAGGCGGAGACGACCAGCTCGCGCAGGCCGAACTCGGCGTGCAGGGCGCCCAGGGCGACGATCATCGACAGGGTGGTGCAGTCGGGGTTGGCGATGATGCCCCGCGGCCGCAGCCGCGCCGCGTGCGGATTGACCTCGGGGACGACGAGCGGCACCTCGTCGTCCATGCGGAAGACGCAGGAGGTGTCGATCACCACCGCACCGCGCGCGGCGGCGACGGGCGCCCACTGGCCCGCGACCTCGTCGGGCACGTCGAACAAGGCGATGTCGACGCCGTCGAAGGCCTCCTCGGTGAGCGCCAGGACCTCGACCTCCTCACCGCGCACGGCCAGCTTGCGGCCGGCCGAGCGCGATGAGGCGAGCAGTCGGATCTCGCCCCAGATGTCCTTCCGCTGGGACAGGATCTGCAGCATGACCGTGCCGACGGCACCGGTCGCACCCACGACCGCGAGCGTCGGTCGCACGACCCCGCCGGGTCGTCCGGTTCCGGCCATCAGCGGCCGGTGCCTCCGTAGACGACGGCCTCGTCGCTGTCGGAGTCCAGTCCGAAGGCGGTGTGCACGGCGCGCACGGCCTCCTGCACGTCGTCCTTGCGCGTGACGACCGAGATGCGGATCTCGGAGGTCGAGATCAGCTCGATGTTCACCCCGGCGTCGCTGAGCGCGGTGAAGAAGTCGGCCGTGACACCCGGGTTGGTCTTCATGCCCGCGCCGACCAGGGAGATCTTGCCGATCTGGTCGTCGTAGCGCAGCGAGTCGAAGCCGATGGCGGCCTTGGTCCGCTCCAGGGCGTCGATGGCCTTGCGGCCGTCGGTCTTGGGCAGCGTGAACGTGATGTCCGTCAGCCCGGTGGACGCGGCGGAGACGTTCTGCACCACCATGTCGATGTTGATCTCGGCGTCGGCGATGGCGCGGAAGATCGAGGCCGCCTCGCCCGGCTTGTCCGGCACGCCGACGACCGTGATCTTGGCCTCGGAGGTGTCGTGCGCGACACCGGAGATGATGGCCTGCTCCACCTGCTTGTCCCCTTGCTTGATCGGCTCGCTGCTGACCCACGTGCCCTGAAGGCCGCTGAAGCTGGAGCGGACGTGGATCGGGATGTTGTACCGGCGGGCGTACTCCACGCAGCGGTGGAGCAGCACCTTCGACCCGGAGGCGGCCAGTTCGAGCATGTCCTCGAACGAGATCCAGTCGATCTTCCGGGCCTTCTTCACCACGCGCGGGTCGGCGGTGAACACACCGTCGACGTCGGTGTAGATCTCGCACACCTCGGCGTCGAGCGCTGCGGCGAGCGCCACGGCCGTGGTGTCGGACCCGCCCCGCCCGAGGGTGGTGATGTCCTTGGTGTCCTGGCTGACGCCCTGGAACCCGGCGACGATGGCGATGTTGCCCTCGTCCACCGAGGCCTGGATCCGGCCCGGCGTGACATCGATGATGCGGGCTTTGTTGTGGACCGAGTCGGTGATGACACCTGCCTGGCTGCCGGTGAAGCTCTGGGCGTTGTGGCCCAGGTTCTTGATCGCCATGGCCAGCAGTGCCATGGAGATCCGCTCTCCGGCGGTCAGCAGCATGTCGAGCTCGCGCCCGGCAGGCATCGGGGAAACCTGCTCGGCGAGATCGATCAGCTCGTCCGTCGTGTCGCCCATCGCGGAAACCACGGCGACCACCTGGTGGCCGTTCTTCTTGGCTTCCACGATCCTCTTGGCGACGCGCTTGATGCCTTCGGCATCGGCTACGGAGGAGCCTCCGTACTTCTGCACGACAAGGCCCACGTGCGCTCCTCGCTCAGTCCGTCGTTTTCCACGGTCCGTACACATGTGTGCAGGCCGCGGTCGGCAGTCAGTCTAACGAGCGTCCGAATTTCCCCTTTGCGGTATCGCATCGTGAGACATCCGGGCACCCGTGCAGCAGGGCTCATGCCCAGGGCGGCCAAGACCACTCGGAAAAGCGACCTGTGTCACACAAACCGTGTCGCGCAGGCGGCCCGGGACGGGCGCCCGATGCGCACGCATACGCTCCCGCCTGTGTACTTCGACGAGGACGAACCCGTGTTCAGGCGCAGCAAGTGGGGCACGAGCAACTACGAGTACAACCCGCGCAACCCCGTCGGCTGCGCCCTGACCGTCATATCCGTGCTGGTCGCGGGGGTGGTGATGCTGCTCATGTACCACCACGCCGGGCCGTTCGCGCACCCCTCCGATCCCACGCCCACATGGTCGGAACCTGAGGACGGCCTGCCGATCATCCCGCCTCCGCATGCCGCAACCGGCGATCCTGTTTTCTCGGGAGCGCCGTCGGACCCCTGAACGCCTTGACGCGCCTGACGTTGCCCTCTCCGTCCGGAGAGATCAGCCGGATTTCAGGCGCACGGTACTCATGATCTTTCGCACGGTGGCCTCGCTGACCTCTCCGGGCACCTTCGCCGCACCGACCAGCGAAACGGACATGACCTCGCCCTCGGAGTCCCGGAAGGCGAAGGTCCACGCCTTGCCGTCCGAGGCGCACTTCTTCGTGCTGTTCACACCTGTGGAATAGGCGGAGGCCAGCGTCCCGGAAAGTCCTGACCGGGTGGTGAAGTTCTCCGCGCGACCTGATGCGACCTTGCCGCGGTCCGGCTGGGCGTACTCCCCGTACACCCAGGCCCGGGAATCCTCCGAGGCGGCCTCACGGGGGTCGGCGGCGCCGCTGTTCCCCCTGGTGCCCACGCTCGCCAGCGGGGTGTCCTCCACCGACCCGTCCCGGTTCTCGTCCGAGGTGCACCACTTCTCTTTGAGATGCGCCGGGGCGCGCATGGCGACGAGCGGTTTCTCGTCGGGGTCGTCGTTCTCGGCCGTGTACCGGATCCAGTCCGCGGACTGCGGATCCCACTCCGGCGGAACGTCGAAGACGATGCCCCGGTCCTGGTTCACCACGACCTTCCAGCCGCGGACCAGGGGTTCCGGCCCGGCCTCGCCCCGGGAGTCCGCCGGGCTCCGGCTCCCGGACTGCGTGGGCGGAGCGGGCGCGGGACCCGGATCGCTTCCCTCGCCGTCCCCCAGCAGTACGTAGCCGGCGACGGCCGCACACGCCACGACCACGGTGGCGGACGCCACGACGGCGAAGGTGGCCGCCCGGTTGCTCCGCCGGGGCGGCGGGGGCCCGGCCGGCTGCCCGGACGGTCGCGTGGGCATGTCCCACCACGCGTGCTCATTCTTCGCCGGCTGCTCCCCTGACCACATGCCGCACCACGATACGGCGCCGGGGGAAGGGTGATCGCGCGGGGTCGGTCAGGCCTGCATCCTCACGTCCCGGGCCGGAGTCCGGCGCGGAAGACGGCCCAGGCGGACGCGGGAACGGTCGGCCGCGGTCCGCGAGCGCCCCGTCGGCGTCACTGGACCGGGCGCATGCCCAGAGGTTCGCCGATCTCGCGGGCCATGACCTTGCCCGCCTCGAACTCCAGGGTGTCGTCGCCGACGTCCTGGTCGGTGTCCAGGCCGTCGAGTTCGGCGAGGGGCTGGTTGAGGCGGACGTGGGCCACCACGGACTGCAGGGCGCGCAGGGTGGCGGACGCGGTGCTGCCCCAGTTGGAGAAGTAGGAGAACTGCCACCACCACAGGGCCTCGGTGGTGCGGCCGGCGCGGTAGTGGGCCATGCCGTGGCGCAGGTCGGTGATGACGTCGGCCAGGTCGTCGGAGATGCGGGCCGGGACGGGCTTCTTGCGGGGCTCGTAGGGGTCGAAGACCTCGGAGTAGACGTCGACCGGCTCCAGCATGCGGGCCAAATTCTCGCGGAGTTCGTCCACGTCGGGCTCCGGGCCCGGGTCGGGCTCGTAGCGCTCGTCGGGGACGATGTCCTCGTGCGCTCCCAGCCGGCCGCCGGCGAGGAGGAGCTGGGAGACCTCCAGCAGGAGGAAGGGCACGGCCGAGTCCGGCTCGTCGCCCTTCGCCACCTCCGTGACGGCGACCAGGAAGCTCTCGATCTGATCCGCGATCTGGACCGCGAAGTCGTCCGGGTTCTGGTCCGTCGCGTGCAGCGTGGCATCAGACATCTAGGAGTCGTCTCCCCTCGAAGGCACGGCCGAGGGTGACCTCGTCCGCGTATTCCAGGTCGCCACCCACCGGGAGGCCGCTGGCCAGGCGGGTGACCTTCAGGCCCATGGGCTTGATCATGCGGGCGAGGTAGGTGGCCGTGGCCTCGCCCTCCAGATTCGGGTCCGTGGCCAGGATCAGCTCGTTGACCGTGCCGTCGGCCAGCCGGGCCAGAAGCTCGCGGATCCGCAGGTCGTCGGGGCCCACTCCGTCGATCGGGCTGATCGCGCCGCCGAGGACGTGGTAGCGGCCCCGGAACTCACGGGTGCGCTCGATCGCGACGACGTCCTTCGGCTCCTCCACGACACAGATGACGGCCGGGTCGCGGCGGGTGTCGCGGCAGATGCCGCACTGCTCCTCCTGCGCCACGTTCCCGCAGACCGCGCAGAAGCGGACCTTGGCCTTCACTTCCATGAGCGCGTGCGCGAGGCGCCGTACGTCGGCCGGCTCCGCCTGAAGGATGTGGAAGGCGATCCGCTGGGCGCTCTTCGGACCCACGCCGGGCAGCCGCCCGAGCTCGTCGATGAGGTCCTGCACGACGCCTTCGTACAACGGACTGCCGTCCTTCCTGGGGTTCCTTCACTACGTACGGTAGAGGGCTCGGCCGGTCTGAGAAAGGCAGAACGACTCAGAACGGCAGACCGGGAATGCCGCCCCCGCCCAGGCCCTGCGCGAGCGGGCCGAGCTTCTGCTGCTGCAGCTCCTGGGCGTTCTCGTTGGCCGCGTGGACCGCCGCGACGACCAGGTCGGCGAGGGTCTCGGTGTCCTCCGGGTCCACCGCCTTCGGGTCGATCTTCAGCGCGCGCAGCTCTCCCGAGCCGGTGACGGTCGCCTTCACCAGACCGCCGCCGGCCTGCCCCTCGACCTCCGTGCCGGCCAGTTCCTCCTGCGCCTTGGCCAGGTCCTGCTGCATCTTCTGGGCCTGCTGGAGCAACTGCTGCATGTTGGGCTGGCCACCACCGGGGATCACGATCAGCTCCCATCGTCCATCGGGCGTTTTTCCCGTTCGGCACGAGCCTACGTGGTCGCAGCGGGCGTCGCCCCAGCACTCTTTCGAGTGAGCCGCGCCGGGACCCTATACCTGATCAAGGCCCCCGTACGGGCGGAAAAGCGGCAGAAACACCGGCGCGCCCACCCCTTTGGGCGGTATCAAGGGTCCGCCACACCGGCACCGGGTGTCACCAGCCGGGTGCGTGGAGTGAACGGTACGGGCCGGCCGGGGGCGGTCGGGGAGCAGCAGTCGGATCGGTCGGGGTCAGTCACGTAGTCGCGGTCAGTTAGGGAGTACCGGGTGGGTCAGCCGGAGATGCAGCCCGAGGGTCGGCCTCAGAACGGGCGGGGCGAGCTGCGCGGCGAGGGGGCGTCGGCCTGGCTGCGGCGGCCGGGGCAGGCGGGGCCGGGAGACCTCGGCGGCCGGGTGTTCCCGCTCGGGGACTGGGGCGAGCCCGCGGCCCGGCTGGACGAGCTGTACCGGTGGGTGGAGCGGGGCGCGCTGGAGACGGCCGCCTGGTATCTCGCCGACCGGGTCCGGAAGCGCCGGTGCGCCCGGGCGCTGCGGGTCGGCGCGGCGGCGGGCGTGGTGACCGGGGCGGCGCTGCCGCTGCTGGATCTGGCCGGGGCGGTGAGCGGGGTCGCGCCCTGGGGCTATCTGGCGCTGCTGCTGGGCGCGGCATGCGTGGCCGGGGACCGGTTCTTCGGGGTGACGTCCGGCTGGATGCGGGACGTGGCCACCGCGCAGGCGGTGCAGCGGCGGTTGCAGGCGCTGCAGTTCGACTGGGCGTCGGAGTGTGTCCGGGAGGTTCTGGGCCCCGCGGAGGGCACGGCCGGCGAGGCGGCGGAGCGGTGCCTGAACGTGCTGCGCCGCTTCTCGGAGGACATCACGGAGCTGGTGCGGGTCGAGACGGCGGACTGGATGGTGGAGTTCCGCACCGGGACCGCGCCGCTGAGCGTGCACACGGCGGTGGCGAACGGCGCCCGGCAGGAGCAGGGCGCGTCACCCAACGGGCGCATCCCCTCGCCTCCGGGACACCAGCCGCGCCCGAACATGCCGAGACAGCGCCCGCCGGAGCCGAGGTAGCCCTTCCTGCTCCGGGCCGGGGACCGGGCACGGGCCGATCCGGGAACCGGAGCCCGGGCCGGTCCGGGAGCCGGAGACGGTCCAGGGCGAGCCCGGGCCGGGGTCAGTCCCGTTGGAAGGTCAGCTCGCCCCCGCTGTGCACGCGCCGGAGCGAGCCGTCGGGGAGCAGGGTGATCTCGCTGGCGGAGCCCGGCGTGCAGGAGCTGCTGGGCCGGCCGACGGTGACCGTGGACGGGCCGAGCCGCACTCGGTCGTCGGAGGCGGAGGTCAGCTCCGCCTCGAAGACGCAGTGATAGGTGCCGCTGCCGGTGGGGCCGTCCGCGACGAGGGAGAGCACCGTGTCGCCGGTCTCGCCCTGCTGGAGGGTCAGCCGGCGGGTGTGCTCGCCCATCGCGTTGCGGAACGAGGTGGACCATCTGCCCAGGTAGGCGGTGGGGATCGCCCCGCCGGACGGCGGCGGGGTGGTGCTCGGCCGTTTCGAGGCGTCCGGCCCGGTGGTGGGGGTGGTGGCGCCGGCGGTGTCGGGTGCGGTGACGGCCGTCGAGGGCGGCGCCGCCGGGTCGTCGGCCTCGTTGCTCTTGTCCCCGCCGCTCATCAGCGCGTACACGGTGCCACCCGCCGCGAGCGCGACGACCAGGGCGATCAGCACGAGCAGCGCGGTGGAGGGGCGCGGGTCCCGCCGGGGGTCCTGTCCGCCGGGTGCCCCGTAGTAGGGCGGCGGGCCGTACGGAGGGGTGGCGCCGCTCGGGTAGCCGCCGTACGGGTAGCCGTAGGCGGCGGGCTGGGGGTGCTGCTGCGGGTGACCGGGGGCGCCCGGGGCCGGGCCAGGGGGCGGGGTGGTGCCGCCCGGACCGCCGACGACCACGGTGGGCAGGTGGTTCACCGGGCCCCCGCTGCCCGGTTCACCGGGAGGTGGCGGCGCGGCGTCGTCGTCCGCGGGGGCGTGTTCGGGCGTCGCGGCGGGCGCGGCACCCGAAGGGGACGCGGCGGGAGCGTCCTTGGCGGCCCCCTCGGGCGAGGCACCGGCCGGGGTCTCGGAGACAGCGGTGGGTGTCGGCCCGCCCGTGTCCGCTTGCGCCTGCGGCGCCTCGGGGTTCTCGGTGTCCAGCAACTGCACCGCGTGGCGGCCCAGTTGGGCGACCAGGGCGCTCGGTAGCCACGGGTCGCGGGAGCGGCCGTCGGCGACCGTGTCCTCCGCGCCGGTCCGCCGGAGGATCTCGTCCAGCCCGGGACGCGCGTCCGGGTCCTTCTTCAGACAGTCGCCGATGAGGTCGCGCAGCCCCTCCGGCACCGGCTCGAGGTCCGGTTCCTCCTGCGCGATGCGGAACATCAGCGCGTGCACTCCGCTGTTGGCGGTGCCGAAGGGGAGCCTGCCGGTGGCGGCGTAGGCGAGGACCGAGCCCAGGCAGAAGATGTCGCAGGCCGGGGTGATGCGGTCGCCGCGCACCTGCTCGGGCGCCATGAAGCCGGGCGAGCCGACCAGCGCCCCGGTGCGGGTCAGCCCGCCGTCGGTCACCGTCTGCAGGGCCCGCGCGATCCCGAAGTCGATCACCCGGGGGCCGTCGATGGTGACCAGCACGTTGGACGGCTTGAGGTCCCGGTGGACCATCCCCGCCGCGTGGATGTCCTCGAGGGCGTGCGCCAGACCGGCCGCGAGGATGCGCACCGACCGCTCCGGCAGCGCCCCGTGGTCGTGGCCGACGACCTGCTGCAGGCTGGGCCCCGCGACATACCCGGTGGCCACCCACGGCACGGCCGCCTCGGTGTCCGCGTCCAGCACGGGCGCCGTCCAGTGGCCGCCGACCTGCCGGGCCGCCTCCACCTCCTGCCGGAAGCGCGCCCGGAACTCCTCCTGCCGGGCCAGCTCCTCCCGCACGAGCTTCACGGCGACCGTGCGGCCCCGCTCGGAACGGGCCAGATAGACGTGCCCCATCCCCCCGGCCCCGAGCCGCGCGAGCAGCCGGTACGCCCCGATCTGCTGCGGATCCCCGGGTCCGAGCTTCTCCATCGCTGCGCCGCCTTCCCCCCAAGTGAGCAACAAGCCGAGGATAGTGCCGGGCCGGTGCGGGGTGAGCCGGCTGTGCCTACGGTTCCGTAACGGGCCCGTCCAGGCGGTCGAGGACCTCGGACAGGCGTTCCAGGGCCGCCACCGCACCGGCCAGGTCCGCCTCCCCGTACGCGTGCGCCAGCCGCTCGGCGAAGGCCGCGTGCCCGGGGTCGATGCGGGCGATCGCGGCCCGCCCCTCCTCGGTGGGCGCGAGGAGTTTGGCGCGGCGGTGGGCCGGGTTGGGGCGGTACTCGGCGAGGCCCTGCCCGACCAGCAGGTCGGCGATGCGCTGGACGCTCTGCCGGGTGATGCCCATGACGCGGGCGATGCCCGCCACCGGCAGCGGCTCGCCGAGGACCGCGCCGAGCACCTGCCAGCGGGCCGCGGTGAGGCCGGCCGGACGGGCCAGCTCCTCGGCCAGCTGCAGGAACTGGCCGTTGAGCCGGAAGACGCCGAGCGCAGCGCGGCTGAGCAGCTCCTGCCGCCCTCGGTCCCCCGCGTGCTCCGGGGCCGCTGCGCTCACCGGGCCGCCGCCTGCAGCTCGGCGTACGCGGCCGCGTCCGAGTGGTGGAACAGCCGGTACCACGCGTCGATCAC
Source organism: Streptomyces composti (assembly GCF_012034205.1). Classification (GTDB taxonomy): domain Bacteria; phylum Actinomycetota; class Actinomycetes; order Streptomycetales; family Streptomycetaceae; genus Streptomyces; species Streptomyces composti. The sequence continues at coordinate 56,348 of NZ_JAATEM010000010.1, read as the reverse complement.
CTTCTCGTCGAAGGCGCCGAGCAGCCGGAAGACCTCCCGTGCGAAGGCGACGGGCTCGGTGGGCCCGGCGGTGATCAGCCCCCGGTCGGTGACGGCGTCGGTGTCGGCGTACCGGTCTCCGCCCGCGTATCCGGTGGCCGCGAGGTAGGCGGGCGCGGCGCTGGTGTGCGCCCGGTCGTCCAGCAGGCCCTCGCGGGCGAGCCCGGCGGTGGCGCCGCAGATCGCGGCGACGGGCACCCCGGCGTCGAGGAAGGCGCGGGCGGCCCGGGCGAAGGGGGCGAGCGCGTCGCCCTCGTCCCACAGGCGGGCGCCGGTGAGGACGAGCAGCGAGCTGTCCTCGGGGCGCAGCGCGCCGAGGGCCAGGTCGGGGACGATCCGCAGTCCGCCCATGGTGGTGACGGGCTCCGTGGTGGGTCCGACGGTACGGACCTCGAACCCGGCCTGGGTGAGATGGGCGGTGGTGTGGCCGGTCTCCCAGTCGGCGAAGGTGTCGTAGAGGGCGAGGTGGACGGGCTTGCGGGTCATGACCGCTCCCTGGGTTCGGGGGATGGGTGACACCTGCTCCGGATCCCGCGTCCGACGCTGCTTCCGGGTCTGCTTCCGGCGGCAGACCTGACGACAGGATTCGATGACAAGATGCTGTCATTTAGACAGCATGCTGTCAATAGCTTCCGGAGGCCACGGCCCCCCTGGCCGCCCGTCCGTCGACAACCTGTCGCGGAAAGACCGCGACCGCAGACAGGCCGCCGATGTCGCCGCCGCCCGCACGCCGCCTACCCTCGGCGTATGACCCCTCAGACCCCTCAGCCGAACCCCGAGGCCGGCGCCGCAGTGAAGGCCGCCGACCGTGCGCACGTCTTCCACTCCTGGTCCGCTCAGGAGCTCATCGACCCGCTCGCCGTCGCCGGAGCGGAGGGGTCGTACTTCTGGGACTACGACGGGCGCCGCTACCTCGACTTCACCAGTGGTCTCGTCTACACGAACGTCGGCTACCAGCACCCCAAGGTCGTCGCCGCGATCCAGGAGCAGGCGGCGAGAATGACGACCTTCGCGCCCGCGTTCGCCGTGGAGGCCCGTTCGGAGGCGGCCCGGCTGATAGCCGAGCGCACCCCCGGCGACCTGGACAAGATCTTCTTCACCAACGGCGGCGCCGACGCCAACGAGCACGCGGTGCGCATGGCCCGCCTGCACACCGGCCGCCCCAAGGTGCTCTCCGCCTACCGCTCGTACCACGGCGGCACCCAGCAGGCCATCAACCTCACCGGCGACCCGCGCCGCTGGGCCTCCGACACCGCCTCGCAGGGCGTGGTGCACTTCTGGGCGCCGTTCCTGTACCGCTCGCGCTTCTACGCGGAGACCGAGGAGCAGGAGTGCGCCCGGGCGCTGGAGCACCTGGAGACCACGATCGCCTTCGAGGGACCGTCGACCATCGCCGCGATCCTGCTGGAGACCATCCCCGGCACCGCCGGGATCATGGTGCCGCCCGCCGGTTACCTCGCGGGCGTGCGGGAGCTGTGCGACAAGTACGGGATCGTGCTGATCCTGGACGAGGTGATGGCCGGGTTCGGACGGACCGGCAAGTGGTTCGCGGCCGACCTGTACGACGTGGTGCCCGACCTGATGACCTTCGCCAAGGGTGTGAACTCCGGTTATGTGCCGCTGGGCGGCGTCGCCATCTCCGGCGCCATCGCCGAGACCTTCGGCAAGCGCGCCTACCCGGGCGGTCTGACCTACTCCGGCCACCCGCTGGCCTGCGCCGCCGCCGTCGCCACCATCAACGCGATGGAGGAGGAGGGCATCGTCGAGAACGCGGCCCGGCTCGGTGAGACCGTTCTCGGCCCCGGACTGCGCGAACTGGCCGAGCGCCACCCGAGCGTCGGCGACGTGCGCGGCGTCGGCATGTTCTGGGCGGTGGAGCTGGTCCGCGACCGCGAGACCCGCGAGCCGCTGGTGCCGTACAACGCGGCCGGCGAGGCCAACGCCCCCATGGCGGCGTTCGCGGCCGCCGCGAAGGAGGGCGGCCTGTGGCCCTTCGTGAACATGAACCGCACCCATGTGGTGCCGCCGTGCACCGTCAGCGAGGCGGAGCTGAAGGAGGGCCTGGCGGTGCTGGACGCGGCACTGTCGGTGGCCGATCAGCACGTGGCGTAGCGGCGCCGGGCGGGGCCTGGGGCGGGCCCTGCCGGAACGCGTAAGGTGACGTGCTCGTGAGGGACCGCGCGGACCGTGCGGCCGGAGGGTCGCGCCCCGGGTCCCCACGAGCACGTCACCGGTTCCGCGACGAGGGAGACGCCCGACCATGCCCAGCGGCCGTGTCGCCGTGACCCGCAGCACCCTGCGGCAGCAGATCGCCGAGGCGCTGCGCGACGAGGTGCTGGCCGGGCGGCTGCAACCGGGGCAGGAGTTCACGGTCAAGGAGATCGCCGAGCAGTACGGGGTGTCCGCGACCCCCGTGCGGGAGGCGCTGGTCGACCTCTCCGCGCAGGGCCTGCTCGACGCCGACCAGCATCGCGGCTTCCGGGTGCACGAGTACTCGGCGGCCGACTTCCGCGGCATGATCGAGGCGCGCAGCCTGGTCACCGACGGCATGTTCGCCGCGCTGACCGAGGGCCGGCTCGCCCGTCTCGCACCCGAGGAACCCCGGGTCGCCGCCGCCCTCGCCGGGGTCCGGCGGCGCGGTGAGGAGGCCCAGCGGGCGGCCCTCGCCGGGGACCTCACCGTGCTGATCGGCTACGACCTGCGCTTCTGGCGGGAGCTGGGGGCGCTGTTCGGCAACCCCTACCTGAGCGACTTCCTGCACCGGCTGCGCGTGCAGACCTGGGTGTGCGTGGTGCAGCAGCTGCGGCGGGTGCCCGACCTGCGGGGCCGCCTGTGGTCGGAGCACACCGCCCTGGTCGACGCCCTCTCTCGCGGCGACCTCGAGGCCGCCCGCGCGACCGTCGAGTCCTACAACGCCCACGGGCTGGCGCTGGTGGACCGCCTCCAGGACGGCTGAGGCGCGCGGTCGTCTCCCCGCTGCGTCGCCCGCTCCCGTGCGGGTATGGGTCCTGCAGGGGACGAACAGCTGTCCGTGACCTGCCCGGAGACGAAAGCGCACGGCTCGCCGTACTCTTCCTTGACGACTTCCCGACCTCTCCCGACGACCGACGGCCCCGGTGCCGCGTGAGGAGCCCTCTTTGGCCTGTGACCTGTGGCTGGTGCCCCTCGTGGACGTGTTGTGCCACACGCCCGACAACCCGTTCGCCGAGGAACTCGCGCAGTACAACTCGGTGCTCGCCGCGGCGGGCCTGCCACCGGTGCCGGTGTACCAGTACATGCCGGGACTGTCCGGGGAGGTCGCCCCGGTCGCGGGGTTCGACTACGACGCGCTGCACTTCCTGCGCCGCGCCTACCTGCTCCAGGTGTGCGGCCTGCCGGTGACCCCGGTGGACGAACTCGGCGGCGACTACGAGCAGCTGCTGGAGATGTTCGACGCCACGGCCCAGCAGTCCCACCTGGTCTGGCACTACGACCACGCGGGCGCGTACGTCCCCCTCGACTTCCCCACCCCGCTGTCCAGCGACGAGCTCCTCGCCGGCGGCGGCCCGCTGGGCTCCTCCCAGGCGCTGCTGCGGGAACTGGAACTCGTCGCCCCCACCCTCGGCATCGACCCGGCCAACCCCCCGGCCGCGCCCGAACCGCCGCGTGCTCCCACCGAGCTGGAGGAGCCGGCCGTGCCCGCCCCCTACGACCCCAGCCCCTTCGCCCGTGAGCGCCACGTCTGGCTGGGCCTGCACGCGGCGGCGACGCGGAGTCTGGCGCAGGGGTCGATGATCGTGTTCAGCTGATGCGCGAGGGCCGTACCGGGCCCAGGTGATCGTCTATCCGGCCATGCGAACGCCGGTACGGCAGGCCACGTACAGGGCGAACAGTGCGAGGAGCAGCCCGAGGAACCGGGGCCACCAGGGCAGCGGGCTGCGCCGGTGGACGGTCCACAGGCGCTTCAGCTGCAGGGCGGCGGACAGCACGCCGAGCGCGACCATGGCGGTGAACACCCAGAACAGCAGGGGCCGTTCGGCCAGGTAAGTCCTCCTCACCCCGGTGTCGCCGACGACGAGCGCCAGGCAGGGGACGATGTACTGGGCGGTGCTGAACCCCGGTGCCTCCTGCTGCTGCTCCGGGGTGTCCGTGTGCGTCATGGGGGCTGTCTCCCTGGTGTCGCGGCAGCCGTCGGCCGGTGCTCGCCGCCGGGGTCGTGCCGAGGGGAGGCACCCCGCGCGGAGTGCCTCCCTTTGCGGTGCGTCGTGCGGTCAGAAGGAGAACGGCCCGAGCTGGTTCTCCGCCGCGGACGCCGTGGCGGGAGCCAGCGCGGGCACCAAGGTGGCGACGGTACCCACCGCCGCCAGGAGGGCTATCCGACTTCTTCTCACGAGGATGGGGCCCTTGATCGATCGGCTACGGACCCATACACCCTTGCGTGCGGGGGAGTTGAAGTAATCCCTCCCCGGTCCCGATGTCCTCCCACCTCAGAACGACGGGCCCCGGCGGCGGATGAGCCTCCAGTCGCACAACCGGAAAGGGCGATCCGCCCTCTTCTTCAGAAGGCCGCCTGAAGAGCCCTCAGTTCCGCTGGAACCGAGGTGAGATGCGCGTTCCCGGCGAACTGTTCCAGCCGATTCCTGTGATCCTTTTCATGGGTTCCCGGCCACGCGGGACATGCTGCCGGATGCGAGATTCTCCTGCGCGTTCGCCTCCCACCTCGGTGCTCAGCGACATCGCGGCCGGCAAGTCCTCCCGCAAGAAGACCTGTGTCAGGAACGCCGTCATCGGCTGCCTCGGCGGGGAAATCGGCGGCGTCGTCCGGAAGTTCCTGCCGGGCTGGGTGAAGAACAAGGCCGTCAACATGGTGATCGCCTTCATCACCGAGTACATCCGCTGAGACCGCTCGGCAGCACGCGCCCCCGGGAGCAGGTATGGCCCACATCCTCGTCTTCGGCTGTTTCGCACTGCTGGGTGAGGCCAGTGGGCTTGCCGCGCTGACCGGGTACCGGGGGGAAGGTCCGCGACCGGACGCACGGGTACGAGGTGCCGGCGCGGGTGAAGGCCGATCCCCGGCTGCGGAAGCGGGCGAACGAGCTGGTGGCGTTCTGGTGCACGGGGGCCGCGGCGCTCAGCTTCGCGGCGCTGGTGCCGGTCGGCACCGTCGTGCTGCGCGGTGCCGGCGGGGCCATCAGCACCTGGGGGCTGGTGGTGTCCGCCGGCTACGGCATGGCCGTGGTGACGGTGGGGGCCTGTCCCTTCGAGAAGATCAAGCATCTCGGCGGGGCCGCAGGGGCCTGAGCGCGCGTCAGGGGCGCGAACGGCGGACGGCCGGTGCGGGGGGATTCCCGTACCGGCCGTCCGTCTCCGTCCCAGGGCCCTCGTGGGCTCAGAGGAACGAGTTGATCTCGATGGTCTCGTCGCGGCCCGGACCGACACCGATCGCGGAGATCGGGGCGCCGGACATCTCCTCCAGGGCCTTGACGTAGTTCTGCGCGTTCTTCGGCAGGTCCGAGAAGGACTTGGCCTTGCTGATGTCCTCGCTCCAGCCCGGCAGCATCTCGTAAACGGGCTTCGCGTGGTGGAAGTCGGTCTGCGAGTACGGCAGTTCCTCGACACGCCTGCCGTCGATCTCGTAGGCGACGCAGACCGGGATCTGCTCCCAGCCGGTGAGGACGTCGAGCTTGGTGAGGAAGAAGTCGGTCAGGCCGTTCACCCGGGTCGCGTAGCGGGCGATCACCGCGTCGAACCAGCCGCAGCGGCGGTCCCGGCCGGTGGTCACACCCCGCTCGCCGCCGATCCGGCGCAGCGCCTCGCCGTCCTCGTCGAACAGCTCGGTCGGGAACGGGCCGGCGCCGACGCGGGTGGTGTACGCCTTGAGGATGCCGATGACCCGGCTGATCTTCGTCGGGCCCACGCCGGTGCCCGTGCAGGCGCCGCCCGCGGTCGGGTTGGAGGAGGTGACGAACGGGTACGTGCCGTGGTCGATGTCCAGCAGCGTGCCCTGGCCGCCCTCGAAGAGGACCACCTTGTCCTGCTCCAGCGCCTGGTTGAGGATCAGCACGGTGTCGGCGACGTACGGGCGCAGCTTCTCCGCGTAGCCCAGCAGTTCCTCGACCACCTGGTCGGCGGCGATGGCGCGGCGGTTGTAGAGCTTGGTGAGGATCTGGTTCTTGACGTCGAGGGCCGCCTCGACCTTCTGCGTCAGGATCGACTCGTCGTACAGGTCCTGCACCCGGATGCCCACGCGGTTGATCTTGTCGGCGTAGGTCGGGCCGATGCCGCGGCCGGTGGTCCCGATCTTGCGCTTGCCGAGGAAGCGCTCGGTGACCTTGTCCACCGTGACGTTGTACGGCGTGATGATGTGCGCGTTGCCGCTGATCAGCAGCTTGGACGTGTCGACGCCGCGCTCGTTCAGCCCGCTCAGCTCGGAGAGCAGGACCGAGGGGTCGACGACGACACCGTTACCGATGACCGGCGTGCAGCCGGGTGACAGGATCCCGGAAGGGAGCAGGTGCAGGGCGTACTTCTGATCGCCCACCACCACCGTGTGGCCGGCGTTGTTGCCGCCCTGGTAACGCACCACGTAATCGACGGATCCGCCGAGCAGGTCCGTCGCCTTTCCCTTGCCTTCGTCACCCCACTGAGCACCGAGCAGCACAAGTGCGGGCACGCGCGTACACCCCTTCCGGGCGGGGCATGTCCATGGTCGAGGGCGTACGCGGAGGATCACCGCCGCGTGCACCGCGACCGTCGTTGGCCGCCAACCGTCGGACCGGATGCCCCGGAATAGACGAAGCCCCTGGGCGCACAGCGCAGCGCAAGGGGCTCTTGCACAAAGATGCTACCCGAGGAAGCGAGGCATGGCCGAGGTGGCGACATCCGCGACACACTCCGCGACGTCCTGGTCCGCTCCCGAACAGCTCCTGGTGGTCGTCGATCCGGTCGCCCGGCGCACTGACGGGGAGTCCGTGAGGATCGCGAAAGACGTGCTCAGCGCGGGTGCGGCCGGCACCAAGGTGTGTCTGCCGGACGGTCCGGAGGAGTTCGCCCGGGCGCTTCGGCGGCGCGGCTCGCGGCGGCCGGTGCTGGTCGGTGACGACCGGGCGCTGGTGCGGGCGGTGAGCCTGCTGCACCGGCAGCGCGAGCTGGCGGCGTGCGTGCTGTCGCTGGTGCCGGTGGGCGGCGCGCTGTCCCTCGCCCGCTCCCTGGGCGTGCCGACCAGTGCGGTGGCGGCGGCGCGGGCCGTGCTGGACGGGGCCGAGCGGCGGATGGACCTGCTGGTGGACGACAGCGACGGGGTGGTGCTGGGCCGGCTGCGGATCCCGCCGCTGGGTGCGGGGGTCGGGCGGGAGGAGTCCGGGGCGGGCCGCCCCTGGCTGCGGACCTGCCAGTCGCTGGTGCGCACCCTGGTGCCGGCCCGGCCGTCCCGCCTGGTCACGGCCGCGCCCGACGCGGGACCGTCACACCTGCGCGTGGAGGTCGACTGCGACATGCTGGTCGATCTCCACCAGCCGGTGGACTGCGTCCAGGTGAGCCCGGCAGCCCCGGGCCGGGCCCGCGTGGAGGTCCGCCCCGCCGGGGCGCCCCCGCTCCTGGCGGAGGGCCGCACGGTCACGGTCTCCGGCGCCCACTTCCGCTACCGCGCCGACGCTCTGACCTCCGGCCCCGTCCGCACCCGGACCTGGGAGGTGAGAGAGGGCGCCTGGGGCCTGACGGTACCGGCGCCCGGATAGCCCCACCGGTCCGGCGGACGATCAGGGAGCCTGGAGGCCGGCGGTGCCGCCCGGCCATGACTGTCATGGTGCGCCACCCTGCGGACGGACCAGCCGCCACTCGGCGCAGCCGATCAGTCACGCGTGGAGGTGCCGGAGCCGAATCGCTGCTCACGGTGCTCGCGCCAGCGTTCCATCATCGCGGCGACCTCCTTCTCCACGAACTCGAAGAAGGCCAGGGTCTCGGTGAGGCGCCGGCCCGCCGGGGTGGTGGGGCCGAGGCTGGTGACGCCCTCGCGGAGGGCGTCCTCCCAGCGCCGGAGGATCGCCTCGCGGTTGGTGAGGGCCTCGTACCACTGGTCGCCGTGGACGCGGTACCGCTCACGGCGGGAGCCGGGCTCGCGCTCACGGGAGATCATGTGGACCTGGGCGAGGTAGCGCACCGCGCCGGACACCGCGGCGGGTGAGATCTTCAGCTGCTCGCCCAGCTCCGACGAAGTCAGGGCGCCGGTGTCGGAGGCGAGCAGGGCCGCGAAGACGCGGGCGGGCATGCGCGGCAGGCCGGCCTCCACCAGCTGTGCCGCGAAGTGCTCCACGAAGCGGGAGACCGCCTCCGGGTCCCGGCCGTCCGCGCCGGTCGCCCCTGCCGCCGCCTGTGTCATGCCTCGATCACTCCCCTCCTACGGCTGCCGCGCCGAGGCTGCTCCTCCGTTCGCAACCCTAACCGCCAGTACAGTCACTTCTGTATCTTCACAAATTTCTGAAAGAAGCGTACGTTCCGGAGCATGACCAAGGCCATCACCGTCTCCGGGCTGCACAAGTCGTTCGGCCGCACCCGTGCCCTCGAGGGCCTCGACCTGGACGTCGAGTCCGGCGAGGTGCACGGCTTCCTCGGCCCCAACGGCTCGGGGAAATCCACCACCATCCGCGTCCTGCTCGGCCTGCTGCGCGCCGACTCGGGCGCCGTCCAGGTCCTCGGGCGCGACCCGTGGACGGACGCCGTGGAGATCCACCGCCGGATCGCCTACGTCCCCGGCGACGTGACGCTCTGGCGCAACCTCTCCGGCGGCGAGGTCATCGACCTCTACGGACGCCTGCGCGGCGGCCTGGACGCGCGCCGCCGCGCCGAGCTGATCGACCGCTTCGAGCTGGACCCGACCAAGAAGGGCCGCACCTACTCCAAGGGGAACCGGCAGAAGGTCGCCCTGGTCGCCGCGTTCGCCTCCGACGTCGACCTGCTGATCCTGGACGAGCCGACCTCCGGGCTCGACCCGCTGATGGAGGAGGTCTTCCAGAGTTGCGTCGCCGAGGAGCGGGACCGCGGCCGGACCGTGCTGCTGTCCTCGCACATCCTCAGCGAGGTGGAGGAGCTGTGCGACCGCGTGAGCATCATCCGCAAGGGCCGGACCGTGGAGAGCGGTTCGCTGGCCGACCTGCGCCACCTCACCCGCACCAGCGTGAGCGCCGAGCTCGCCGGCCCGCCCGACGGCCTCGCCGCCCTGCCCGGCGTCCACGACCTGGAGGTGCGCGGCAACCGGGTCCGGCTCCAGGTCGACACCGACCGGCTGGACGCCGTACTGCGCTCGCTCACCGACTCGGGCGTACGCTCGCTGACGTCCACGCCGCCGACGCTGGAGGAGCTGTTCCTGCGTCACTACCAGAAGGACGCCACCGCGTCCGCCGGGGCGGTGGCCCCATGAGCAGTACCTCGTCCGCGTTCTCCGCCTTCGCGGTGCGCCCCGCCGCCGCGCGGCAGCTCGCCGGCACCGGCACCCTGCTCCGCCTCGCCCTGCGCCGTGACCGTCTGCTCATCCCCGTCTGGATCGCGGTGAACGCCCTCATGGTGCTGTCCATGCCGGGCACCCTGGACAGCCTCTACGGCACACCGGCCGAACGCGCCGACCTGGTCCGGCAGATGGAGACCAACTCCTCCCTGCGCGCGATGACCGGCCCGGTCTTCGGCGACTCCCTCGGCGCGCTCACCGCCTGGCGGGCCGGCGTCTACGCCGCCGCCCTCGCCGCCGTGATGAGTCTGCTGATCGTCGTACGCCACACCCGCGACGAGGAGGAGAGCGGCCGTCAGGAGCTGGTGGCGTCCGGGACCGTGGGCCGCCGGGCCCCGCTGACGGCAGCTCTGCTGACGGCAGCCGTCGCCGACGCCGCGCTGGCCCTGCTGCTCGCCGCCGGCCTGTCCGGCCAGGGCGCCACGGGCGCCGTCGCCTTCGCCCTCGGCGTCGCGGGCACCGGCATGCTCTTCGCCACGGCCGCCGCGGTCCTCGCCCAGCTCACGGAGAGCGCCCGCCTGGCCCGGGGCCTGACGGCCGGCCTGCTGGGGGCGGGCTTCGTGCTGCGGGCGGCCGGCGACTCGGCGACCGCCGACGGCTCCTCCCCTCTCACCTGGCTCTCGCCGCTGGGCTGGCAGGAGAACCTCCGCCCCTTCGCCGCCGAACGCTGGTGGGTCCTGCTGCTCATCGCCGGTGCCGCCCTGCTGCAGGGCGCGGTGGCCTACGAACTCACCGGCCGCCGCGACCTCGGCATGAGCTTCCTGCCGACCCGCCCCGGACCGGCCACCGGCCGCCTCGGCACGGCCGGTGCGCTCGCCTGGCGTCTGCAGCGCGGCGGCCTCCTCGGCTGGAGCATCGGGTTCCTCCTCGCCGGGCTGGTGTACGGCGGGATGACCGAGGGCGCGGCGGATCTCGTCGGCGACAACGAGCAGGCGCGGCGGATCATCGAGCGGATGGGCGGCCAGGCACAGCTCACGGACGCCTTCGTCGCCTCGATGACCGGCATGCTGGGCCTGGTCGCCGCGCTGTACGTCGTCGGCGCGGTGCTCCGCCTCACGGGGGAGGAGACCTCCGGCCGGGCCGAACCGGTGCTGGCCTGCGCGGTCGGCCGGCTCCGCTGGGCCGCCGGCCACCTGGTCATCGCCTTCGGCGGCGCGGTCTGGATCCTGCTGCTGGCCGGAGCCGGATACGCCCTGGCCTACGGCAAGGACCCGGGCGGAGTCCTGGGCGCCTGCCTGGTCCAGGTCCCGGCGGTGTGGGTGATCGGCGGCGCGGCCGTCCTGCTGCACGGCCTGCTGCCGAGGGCGGCGGTGGCAGCGGCGTGGGGCGCGGCCGGCGCGGTCCTCCTCCTGGGCTGGGTCGGCCCGGCCCTCGACCTGCCCCGGTCCGTCCTGGACCTCTCCCCCTTCGGCCACCTGCCGAAGGTGCCGGGGGCGGAGATGAGCTGGGGCCCGCTGGTGGTGCTGTGTCTGATCGCGGCGGTCCTGGTGGCCGCGGGCCTCGCGGCCTTGCGACGCCGCGACATGACGACATAGACGCCGGCCGATCGGCACGACATGGACGCCGGCCGGTCGCCGCCCCCGGAGACCGGGTCAGACCTCGACCTCCAGCCCCTCCAGGCCCCGGATCACGAAGTTCGGCTTCCGCTTCGGCTCCGCCACCGGCTTCAGCCCCGGGGCCTTCCTCAGCAACGCCCCCATGGACGCCGCCAGTTCGATGCGCGCCAGAGGTGCACCGATGCAGTAGTGAATCCCGGCGCTGAAGGAGATGTGCGGGTTGTCGCGGCGGGTGATGTCCAGGGTCCCGGGGTCGGTGAAGACGGCGGGGTCGTGGTTGGCGGAGCCGAAGAGCAGCGCCAGCTCGGAACCACGGGGGACGACCGTGCCGTCGATCTCGATCTCGTCCAGCACCCAGCGCTCGAAGAGCTGCAGCGGGGTGTCGTAGCGCAGCAGCTCCTCGACCGCCGAGGGGACGAGGGAGTGGTCCGCGCGCAGGGCCGCCAGCTGCCCGGGGTTGCGGAACAGGGCCCACCAGCCGTTGACCGTGGCGTTCACCGTGGCCTCGTGGCCCGCGTTCAGCAGGAGCACACAGGTCGAGATCATCTCCTGCTCGGTGAGCCGGTCCTCCTCGTCGTGCGCGGCGATCAGCCCGGAGATCAGGTCGTCGCCCGGCTCCTTGCGGCGCTCGGCGATCAGCCCCCGCAGGTAGTCCGAGAACTCGATCGACGCCCGCACCGCCCTGCGCGCCGCCTCCTCGGACGGGTTCAGCTCGTACATCCCGCAGATGTCCGCCGACCAGGGCCGCAGCGGCCCCCGGTCCGCCTCCGGGATGCCCAGCATCTCGGCGATCACCGCCACCGGCAGCGGCTCGGCGACGTCCCTCAGCAGATCGCCCCCGCCCGCGGTGACCAGCCGGTCCACCAGCTCACCGGCCAGCTGCTCCACATACGGCTTCAGCCGCTCCACCGTCCGCGGTGTGAACGCCTTCGACACCAGGCGCCGGATGCGGGTGTGGTCCGGCGGCTCCAGGTCGAGCATCCCGTGGTCGTTGAGGGTGTGGAACGGCTCGTGCTCCGGCGGTGGCGGCGTGCGCCCGAACTCCTCATGGCTGAAGCGGTGCAGGTACGTCCGGCCCAGCCGGCGGTCCCTGAGCAGCGCGGAGACGTCCGCGTGGTGCGGCACCAGCCACTGGTTCGTCGGCTCGAACCAGTGCACACGCCCCTGGGCGCGCAACTCTGCGTAGGCGGGGTACGGGTCGGCGACGAACGCCGGGTCCCACGGATCGAAGGCTGCCATGCAGGGACGCTAGCCCCAAGGTGCCGAGGCCGGCCAGAGGGCTCGGAGCGGGGAGTCTGCGACCGCCCCGGACTCCCCCGGTGCTCACCCCGGCGTCACCAGGCGGGCCTCGTAGGCGAAGACCGCTGCCTGGGTGCGGTCGCGGAGGCCGAGTTTGACCAGGATGCGGCTGACATGGGTCTTGATGGTGGACTCGGCGACGACCAGGCGTTCGGCGATCTCCGCGTTGGACAGGCCCTGGGCGATGAGGACCAGGACCTCCGTCTCGCGTTCGGTGAGGTCGCCGTAGGCCGCCTGGGCGGAGGGCATCAGGCGCGGGGCCTCGGAGAGCTTGGAGAACTCGGTGATCAGGCGCTTGGTGACCGAGGGGGCGAGGAGGGCCTCGCCGGAGGCCACGACCCGCACCCCGTCGGCGAGCTGGCGGGCCGAGGCGTCCTTGAGGAGGAACCCGGAGGCCCCGGCGCGCAGTGCCTGATAGACGTACTCGTCGAGGTCGAAGGTGGTCAGCACCAGGACCTTCGCCGCGCTGTCCGCCGCGACGATCTCCCGGGTCGCCTCGATGCCGTTCAGCTCGGGCATGCGGATGTCCATCAGGACGACGTCGGGGGCGAGTTCGCGGACCTTGCGCACCGCCTCGCGCCCGTTGACCGCCTCGCCCACCACCTCGATGTCCGGCATCGCGTTCAGCAGGACCGAGAAGCCCTCGCGCACCATCATCTGGTCGTCGGCGACCAGCACCCGGATGGTCATGCGTCCTCTCCCGCGCGTTCCGCCGCCGTGACCGGCAGGAACACCGTCACCTCGTAGCCTCCCTCGGGCGTCGCGCCCGCCGTCATCTCGCCGTTCAGCATGGTCACCCGCTCCCGCATGCCGGTGATGCCGTGGCCGGCGCCGGGGGACGGTTTCACCAGGGCCGGGTTGGGCGGCGGGCCGTTGACGATCCGCAGGCCGAGCCCGCCGAGGACGTACCCGATCTCCACCCGCGCAGCGGCCCCGGGCGCGTGGCGCAGGCTGTTGCTGAGCGCCTCCTGCACGATCCGGTACGCCGACAGCTCCACGCCCTGCGGCAGCTCCCGCACCGCCCCGGTCACCACCTTCTCCACCTCCAGACCGGCGTCGCGCACATTGGCGAGCAGGCCGTCCAGGTCGGCGAGGGTGGGCTGCGGGGCGTCCGGTGCCTCGTAGTCCTCGGCACGGACCACACCGAGCACCCGGCGCAGCTCGGTGAGCGCGGCCACCGCGTTCTCCCGGATGGTGACGAACGCCCGCTCCAGCTCGGGCGGCGGGTTCTCCACCCGGTAGGGCGCGGCCTCCGCCTGGATGGCGACCACCGACATGTGGTGGGCGACCACGTCGTGCAGCTCCCGGGCGATGGTGGTGCGCTCCTCCAGCAGGGTGCGCCGGGAGCGTTCGTGCGCGGTGACCGTCTGCTGGGCGGTCACCTCCTCCTCGGCCGCCCGCCGGATGTGCCACACGGACACCGACAGCAGGGCCAGCGCGGAGAGGAAGAGCATGGGCGCGCTGACGGTGTAGTCGCGGCCGCCGCCGAGGACGGTCTCCGCGAGGAAGCCGTACAGGGCGGTGAGCGCCCACATCCAGGCGGCGGTGCGGGGCCGGGTCCGTATCGCGACGACGATCAGCACGGAGAGGTGGCAGATGAACGCGCCGGGCATCCAGGGCCAGTCGCGCCAGCCGCTGAGCACCGACACCACCGGCGTGGCCGCCATCGAGAGCCAGAAGGCGCCGACCGGGCGGAGCAGAGTCATCAGGACGGGCACCGCACACACCACTCCGGTGAGCAGCGCCAGCAGGCCCTGGACGCCGTAGCTCTCCACCGAGCCGACCCAGAAGGCCAGCAGCGCGGCGGCCGACACCGCGGCGTGCGGCCCGTAGCCGCGCAGCGGGCGGGGCAGCAGGCGGGTCAGCCGGCCGTTCGCCGCGGTGCGGGGCAGCGGACGGTAGGCGAAGGCGTCGTCGATCAGGTCCTTGCGCAGTCCGCGCAGGGCGTTCTGCGCCAGCTGGAACTCGGGGCTGCGCTGCGCGGCCCCGTCCCCCGCGGAGCGCGGGGAGCCGGGCGGTCCCGGGGAGGGCGTGTGGGTCGTGTCGGTCACGGTTGCCACCGTAGGCCGAACGGGTGGCCGGGGTCGTCCCCGGTGAGAGGGGTTCTGCGGGGTCCGTCGGAAGTACTACTGCGGCCACCTGCGGCGATGACGGCCCGCCTCATGGATGAGCGGGTGGCTCAGGAGTCCGACAGCTCTCCAACAGCCCCGGGGGCCTCAGTAGCCCGAGGGGCGGACCAGGCCGGACTCGTAGGCGAAGACCGCCGCCTGGGTCCGGTCCCGCAGTCCCAGCTTCACCAGGATCCGCCCCACATGCGTCTTCACCGTCTGCTCGGCGACGACGAGCCGCTGCGCGATCTCCGCGTTGGACAGCCCCTGGGCGATCAGCGCCAGCACCTCCGTCTCGCGTTCGGTGAGGCTGCCGACGCGTTCCTTGAGCGGGGAGCGGGGGCGGGCGTCCAGCCGGGAGAACTCGGCGATCAGCCGGCGGGTGATGGCGGGTGCGAGCAGCGCGTCCCCCGCGGCGACCACCCGCACCGCCTCGGCGAGCTGCTCGGCGGAGGCGTCCTTGAGGAGGAACCCGGAGGCGCCGGCGCGCAGGGCGTCGTAGACGTACTCGTCGAGGTCGAAGGTGGTCAGCACCAGCACCCGGATGTCCGGATGGGCGCCGGTGATCCGGCGGGTGGCCTCGATACCGCCCAGCTCGGGCATCCGGATGTCCATCAGCACCACGTCGGGGGTGACCTCGGCGGCCTGGGCGACCGCGTCGCGTCCGTCCACCGCCTGGCCGACGACCTCGATGTCGGGCTGGGTGTTCAGGAGCACGGTGAAGCCCTGCCGGACCATCTGCTGGTCGTCGGCGATCAGTACGCGGATCATGCGGTGTCGTCCTCGGGTAGCCGGGTCATACGGTGCCGTCCTCGGGTGGCCGGGTCCTGCGGTGCCGTCCTCGGGTGGCCGGATCACGCGGTGCCGTCCTCGGGCAGCAGGGCCACGACCTGGTAGCCGCCGTCGGCCGAGGGTCCGGCGGTGAGGCTGCCGCCGAGCATCATGGCCCGTTCGCGCATGCCGAGCAGACCGTGCCCGGCACCCGAGGACGGCGGTGCCGTGCCGGTGGGCCGGGTGTTGGTCACCTCCACCCGCAGCGCGTGCGGCCGGTAGGCGAGCGCGACGCGGGCGGTGGCGCCGGGGGCGTGCCGCAGCACATTGCTCAGCGCCTCCTGCACGATCCGGTACGCCGACAGCTCCACGCCGGGCGGCAGCGGCCGGCGCTCCCCGGTGATCTCGGTGGTGACGGCGAGCCCGGCGGCCCGGGTGTTCTCCACCAGGGTGCCGAGCCGGTCGAGGGTCGGCTGCGGGGAGTGCGGGGCCTGGTCCGGGTCGCCCTCGGATCCCTGCGGGCCCGGGTGCTCGGAGCGCAGGACGTCCAGGACGCGGCGGAGTTCGGTGAGCGCCTCGACCGCGTTCTGGCGGATGCCGGCGAGGTTCTCCCGCAGCTCCTCGGACGGGTTGTCGGTCAGGTGGGGGGCGACCTGGGCCTGGATGGAGATGACCGACATGTGGTGGGCGACCACGTCGTGCAGCTCCCGGGCGATGCGGCTGCGCTCCTCCAGCAGGGTGCGCCGGGAGCGCTCCTCCGCGGTGAGGGTGGTCTGCTGCACCAGTTCGGCGCGTGCCTCGCGGCGCCCGCGCAGGGCGGAGCCGAGGAGCACGACGACGGCGTAGAGGATGACGGCGATCTGGCCGGTGGCCAGGTAGTTCACCCCGCCGATCAGGCCCTGCAGCACATAGGTGGCCAAGGCGGTGAGCGCCAGCGCCTCCGCGGCCACGCGGGTGCGGACCCGCAGGGCGAGCAGCAGCAGGACGAACAGATGCGCGACGATCCCGGCGGAGGTCCAGGGCCAGCTGAACTCGTAGCCGCCGGGCTCCATCCCGGCCCGTACCGCGAGCGCGCAGACCACCATGGTGAGCAGCGACAGCCACCAGGCGGGGACCGGCCGCCACAGCGCGAGCACCATCGCGCCCGCCTGGCCGGCGGCGAAGATCAGCGCGGTGCCGGCGCCGAGCGTGCCGTGTTCGCGCAGCTGGGCGGCGTCCCCGATCAGCACGCCGAGCGCGGCCAGACACACCACGCCGTGCGGCAGCCAGCGCACCCATACGGAGGGCGGCAGCGGGTCGGCCCGCCAGGTCCACAGATCGTCCCGCAGTGCTCCCAGCCACCGCCGGACGAGCCCCTCCCCCTTGTTCGTCACACGGTCCAGCCTAGACATGGCGTACGTCCTTCCCGGGGTGGTGCGTGCGCACGACACGGGAGCGGGCGCGCGGCCCGCCGGGGTCCTTCCGTTCGCCCGTTCCCCGCTCCCAGGAGTGGAAGGCGGCCCAGCAGACGGCGAGGGCGCAGGCGAACACCGGCAGCCACAGCAGGCGGTCGGCGACCCAGCCGAGGTGGTCGGGCCGGGTGTGCAGGCCGGGCCGGCTGCCGAGGGGCAGGGTCATGGCGGTCGTCGCCATCAACGCGGTCTGGTGCCACAGGAAGAGCGTCATCGCGGACAGATTGACCAGCGCCACCGCGGCCCAGGCAAGGGGCCGGCGCAGGGCGCGGGCGAGCGGGGCGCGCAGCAGCAGCGCGAGACCGCACTGGGCGAGCCCGAAGGTGACGGCGGCGAGGGTCGGCGGGTCGAGATTGGAGACGGCGGCCCCGGGGACGCCGACCATGGCCGCCGGATAGCCGGCCAGGGCGACCAGCGCGGCGGTCGCCGCCGCGCCGCAGACCAGGAGGATCCAGCCGGAGCGGCGGCGGTCCAGTTCGCCCCGGCTCCAGGCGGCGCCCAGGGTGTAGGGCACCAGCCAGCCGGCGGCGACGTTGATCCAGCCGAGGGCCCCGGGGGCGCCGAGGCCGAAGCGCAGCAGGTCGACGTGGAGGACGACGGCGAGCGGCCACAGCGGGTGGAGCCGGGTCAGCAGCGGGGTGGCCGCGGTGAGCACGGCGAAGACCAGCAGGAACCACAGCGGGGACAGGGCGAGCTTCACCAGGGTGCGGGTGGTGGCGAACTCCACGCCCGACAGCAGCAGCGCGACCGCGACCGCCGTCCACAGGGCGAGGACGGCGACGACCGGTTTGAACAGCCGGACCATCCGGCCGCGCAGCCAGTGGTGGTACGGGACGCCGCGGGCGCGCGCCGAGGCCAGCGAACGGGTCGCCACATGGCCGCCGACCAGGAAGAACACGGCGAGGGTCTGGAACACCCAGGAGACCGGGGCCAGCCAGGGCAGATGCTGCAGCGGGCTCGCGGTGCGCAGCGTGCGGCCGTCCCCGACCAGGGCGGTGACCAGCCAGTGGCCGAGGACCACACCGAGCACGGCGAAGGCGCGCAGGGCGTCGACGGCGCGGTCGCGGTGGGCGGGCGTGGCGGCGTCGATGCGGGCGGCCGGCCCGGTCCGCCTGGTCGGCCCGGTCGGGGCCGTCGAGGTGTTGCGGGCGGTCGGGTCACTCATGGGTCGCACCGCCTCGTGCCTCTGGGTCCCGCTCGCCGGCGCCCGCCCCCTCGAACACCACCGCGCCGGTGTCGCCCAGCACGATGCGGGTGAGGTTGGTCAGGGACGGGGAGCCGGGCGTGAAGTAGTCGCTGTGGCCGCCGTCGCCCGCCGTGAAGACCCGGGCGCCGAAAGCCGGGGAGACCGGGTCGGTGCCGAAGCCGACGGTGATGCCGAGGAGTCCGGCGCTGAGATGCGGGACGTGCTCCACCCAGTCGTCGGCCCCCCGGGCGGCCCAGACGCGGGCGGGGGTGCCCAGGTCGGCGGCGGTACGGGCGCCGGTGCCGGGGCTGCCGAGGAGGACGAGGTCGTCGACGCCCGAGGACGCGGCCCGGGCGCAGACGACGGAGCCGTAGGAGTGGCAGAGCAGGGATACACGGGGGTCTCGCGGGCCGGTGAGGGTGCGCACCGTGCGCAGGAATGCCCGGAGTCGGGGTGCCGCCCGTTCGGCGCGGGTCGTGGTGGCGACCGCCGAGCTGACGGTGCCGGGGGTCTCGTAGCCGAGCCAGGCGACGACGGCGACGCGGGTGCCCGCGGGCGCCTCGCGGATGAGGCTCCGGTACAGGGAGAGGGCGGTGCTGCGGAAGCGGTCGTAGGTGTCGATGCCGGTGTCCGAGCCGGGGACGAGGACGGCCACCCGGTGCGCCGCCGTGAGGTCGCCGAACACCTCGGTGACCAGACCGGAGCCCCGGCCGTCGAAGGCGAGCAGCTGCCGCGCCGGGTGCGCGATCCTGCGGTCGGCGGCGGCCCGGCCGCGGGCGCCGTACGCGGCCGCCATCCGCGCGGCCTCGGCGGCGTTGGCGCGGTGGGCCGCGTAGACGGTGTCCAGCGTGGCCGGGGTGGGGGCGCCCACGGCCGCGGGGGCGGGCGCGGGGATGCGCGCCCCGGCCGCGGCGGAGAGCGGGAGCGCCACGGCGCCGGCGATCAGCGCGGCGAGCAGGGTGCGGTGGAGCCGGCCGGGGGCCGGGCCCCGTCGCCGCCGTCCCTGCGCGCCGCCGGTCCTGAGCGCCCCGTACGTTCCCCGTTTCACGGTGGTCTTCCTCCCCCGGCCCGTCCTTCGGGCCTGTCAGGCAAGGAAGTTAGGGAGGCCGGCCGGTAGTCCGCGTCCCACCGGAGGGCTCACCTCCGGGGTAGCTCTCAGGTATGACGGGTCTCATCACGCCGGCCGGGTACCGCGGTTCTCACCACGCCAGTTGGGCGATCTCCTCCGCCACCACCGCGCAGGCGTCGGCCGCCGGGTCGATCAGCGGGAAGTGGCCGACGTCCTCGAGCAGCGTCACACCGACCACCTCGCCCGCCTTGGCGGCCGCGTCCGCGTAGGCCTCGGCCACCGCCTGCGGCACGTCGATGTCGCGCCTGCCCTGCACCAGGGTGGTGGCGATGCCGGTCGGCACCAGCAGCGCGGGGTCGGCGTACGGCTGCCGCTCGGCGAACCCGGCGTCACCGCCGAGGAACTGGCGCACCGCGCCGCCGCACACCTCCAGCTTGTCGGCGACGGCGAAGTCCGCGATGGGAGCGAGGGCGACCACACCGCGCAGGGGGGCGGGCCGGTCGGTGCGCCAGGGCGCGTCCTCGGGGAGCAGGTGGCGGGCGGCGGCCCACAGCGCGAGGTGGCCGCCGGCGGAGTGGCCGGTGAGCACGATCCGGCCCGCGTCGGCCTGCGGCAGATGCTCCCGGACCAGCGCGGGCAGCGCGTCGACGGCGGCGGCCACGTCGTCCAGGGTGTCCGGCCAGCGGCCCGCCACCGGGTCGCCCTCGCCCGCCTCCGCCGCGCCCCTGCGGTACTCGATGCTGGCCACGGCGAAGCCCCGGCGGGTGAGGAAGGCGGCGAACGGGCTGATGTGCCGCCGGTCGTACGGTGCCCGCCACGCGCCGCCGTGCAGTACGGCCACCACGGGGGCGGGCCGGCCGGCCGCGCCCTCGGCGCGCGGGACGTAGAAGTCGATCACCTGGTCCGGGTCGTCGCCGTAAGCCGCCGTGGCGTCGGGGTCGACGGGCGGATGGGAGAGGGCCGACTTCTCCTCGGCGGCGGCCCTGGCGGTGTCTGCGGCGGCGTTCGCGGCGTCCGACATGTCCCAACCTTCCAGCAATGCAACCTACTTGGTGGACCGGCGAAGAGATCGGCCGTCGAGCCGGGACGGTATCAGGCCGGGCACCCGCGCCGGCATGCGGATGTCACGCTCGGTCACCCGGCGAGGGGGCCGCCCCGGCGTCACCGCGGCGGCCCCCTCGGCGAGGAGCACCTGCCGGCTACTGCCCGGCCAGCACCCCGGCCAGCACCCGGGCCGCCCGCTCCACGTCCGCGAAGCCGACGTACAGCGGGGTGAAGCCGAAGCGCAGCACGTCCGGGTGGCGGAAGTCGCCGACCACGCCCCGCTCGATCAGCCGGGGCATGACCTCGGCCGCGTCGTCGCAGCGCAGCGCGATCTGGCTGCCCCGTTCGCGGTGCTCACGGGGTGTCACGCACTCCACCCGCCCCTCGGGGACGTACTCGCCGACGCACTCCAGGAAGAAGTCCGTCAGGGCCAGGGACTTGGCCCGCACCGCCTCGATCGGCACCCCGTCCCAGACCTCCAGCGCCGCCTCCAGGGCGAGCATGGAGAGGATGTCCGGAGTGCCGACCCGGCCGCGCAGCGCGCCCTCGGCCGGTTCGTACCGCGTCCGCATGCCGAAGGGCTCAGCGTGGGAGTTCCAGCCGGGCAGCGGCGAGTCGAAGGAGTCCTGCAGCTCGCGGCGGACGTAGAGGAACGCCGGTGAGCCGGGGCCGCCGTTGAGGTACTTGTAGGTGCAGCCGACGGCGTAGTCCACGCCGTGCTCGTCCAGACCCACCGGCAGGGCGCCCGCGCTGTGGCACAGGTCCCAGACGACGTACGCACCCGCCTCGTGCACGGCGGCCGTGAGGCCCGGCAGGTCGTGCAGCCGGCCGGTGCGGTAGTCGACGTGGTTGAGCAGCACCGCGGCGGTGCGTTCCCCGACCGCCTCCGGCACCTCCGCCGGGGTGACGCTCCGCAGGGTGCATTCGGTCATCCGGGCGGCCGAGTGGGCGATGTAACCGTCCGTCGGGAAGGTGGTCGCGTCGACCAGGATCTCGGTGCGGTCCGGGTCGGCGAGCTCGGCCCGCCGCTGCGCGGCCACCAGCGCCTTGAAGACGTTGACGCTGGTGGAGTCGCCGACCACGATCTGCCCGGGCGCCGCCCCGACCAGGAGTGCGATCCGGTCGCCGATCCGCTCGGGCGCCGTCCACCAGCCGCTCTCCGTCCAGGAGCGGATGCGCAGTTCGCCCCACTGCCGGCGCACCACGTCCGCCACCCGGCCGGGAACGGCCGCGGGCAGCGCGCCCAGCGAGTTCCCGTCCAGGTACACCACGTCGTCGAGCACGAACTCGGCGCGCTTGTGGGCCAGTTCGTCGGCGCCGTCCAGCTTCCCGGCCCGCGCGCTCAGCTCGGCCCGCCTGCTGTCTGTCGGCTCGGCCGGCGGCTGCGGCGCACCGGCCCGCGTCGTCGGCTCAGACATGGGACCGCGCCGTCCACAGCTCGGGGAAGACGTTCTTCCGCGCCCGCTTCTCCAGCCAGGCCACCCCGGCGGAGCCGCCCGTGCCGGGCTTCGCGCCCATCGCACGCCGGGTGGCGACCAGGTGGTCGTTGCGCCAGCGCCACACCAGTTCGGCGACGTCGGTCAGCGCCTCGCCGAGGCGGGCCGGCTCGTCGTGCTCGTCGCCCGCGTAGATGTCCGCCCACACCCGCTCCACCCCGGGTGAGGCCTCGTAGCGCTGCGACACGTCCCGGTTCAGCACCTCCTGCGGCACCGGGTGCCCGCGCCGCGCCAGCAGCCGCAGCACCTCGTCGTACAGGCTGGGCTCGTGCAGGGCCTTCTCCAGCTCGGCGTACGCCCGCGGGGAGCCCCGGTGCGGGACCAGCATCGACGCGGACTTCTCACCGAGCAGGAACTCCAGCCGCCGGTACATCGCCGACTGGAAACCGGAACCCTCGCCGAGGGAGGACCGGTAGGAGTTGAACTGCTGCGGGGTGAGCTGGGCGAGCGGCGTCCAGCTGCCGTTCAGCGCCTCCAGCTCACGGATGGATCGTTTCAGCGCGTCCATCGCGGTGGGCACGTCGTCGTTGCGCAGCGCCTTGGCCGCGGTCTCCCACTCGTGGACGATGCAGGTGAACCACAGCTCCATCACCTGCGTGGTCACCAGGAACACCATCTCCCCGGGGTCGTCGGAGAGCAGGTGCTGCAGATGGGTGAGGACGTCCGCCTTGACGTAGTCCTCGTAGGGGGTCGTCCCCTGGAAATCGAGATGCGGGGTCTCCGGCTCGTAAGCCTCGTGGGACATCGCTGTCTCCTGAATGCACTCCGGGTAGCGGTCCGCCCCTGCCGTTACCGGCACGGGGGCCCCGGTCCCCACGGTGCATCCTCCGCAATCGGGCCCACCCTCGCAAGAGCCGCCCCGTGCGACCGACGGCGCCCCAGCCGCGTCACAGGGGCCAGGTGGCAGACTGGCCGCATGACGACGCACAAGAACCTGCTGGGCGGCCCGGACCCGACGCATCTGCCGGAGAACGAGGAGGCGTACCGCCTGCTGAGTGAGGAGTCCAAGTCGCCGGCCGAGGTCGCGGCGGCGCACCCCACGTTCTCGCTGGCGTGGGCGATGCTCGCCGACGACGCCTACGAGGCCGGGCGCGTGATCGAGTCGTACGCCTACGCCCGCACCGGCTATCACCGGGGGCTCGACGCGCTGCGCCGGGCCGGCTGGAAGGGGCACGGCCCGATCCCCTGGGAGCATCGCGCCAACCGGGGCTTCCTGCGCTGCCTGGCAGCGCTCGCCCGCGCCGCCGGGGAGATCGGCGAGCAGGACGAGTACGAGCGCTGCTGGCAGTTCCTCAAGGACAGCAGCGAGGAGGCGTACGCCGAGCTGAAGCGCTAGCCGCACGGCACACGGCACCGCGCCCACGGCCGGATGCGCCGAGCCCGGCACCGCGAGGTCGCGGTGCCGGGCTCGGTTCGCTCCGCCGGACGGCCGTCAGCAGGGGCCGGACGGCCGGGCGGTCACTTGATCTTGGTGCCGGTGGAGCGCAGGTGGCCGCAGGCCTCGACCACGCGGGCGGCCATCGACGCCTCCGCCAGCTTGCCCCAGCTGCGCGGGTCGTAGACCTTCTTGTTGCCGACCTCGCCGTCGACCTTCAGGACGCCGTCGTAGTTGCGGAACATGTGGTCCGCGACCGGACGGGTGAAGGCGTACTGGGTGTCGGTGTCGATGTTCATCTTGACCACGCCGTTCTCCAGCGCGGTGTGGATCTCCTGCTCGGTGGAGCCGGAGCCGCCGTGGAAGACGAAGTCGAACGGGGAGGCCTTGCCGAACTTGGCGGCGACGCCCTCGTTCAGCTCCTTCAGCAGCTCGGGACGGAGCACCACGTTGCCCGGCTTGTAGACACCGTGCACGTTGCCGAAGGACGCGGCGAGCAGGTAGCGGCCCTTCTCGCCCAGGCCCAGGGCCTCGGCGGTGCGGATCGCGTCGTCGACGGTGGTGTAGAGGGAGTCGTTGATCTCGTGCGAGACGCCGTCCTCCTCACCTCCGGTCGGGGTGATCTCCACCTCGAGGATGATCTTGGCGGCGCGGGTGCGCTCCAGCAGCTCCTGGGCGATGGCCAGGTTGTCGGAGAGGGTCTCCGCGGAGCCGTCCCACATGTGGGACTGGAACAGCGGGTTGCGGCCGGCCTTGACGCGCTCCTCGGAGATCGCGAGCAGCGGACGCACGTACCCGTCGAGCTTGTCCTTCGGGCAGTGGTCGGTGTGCAGGGCGATGTTGACGTCGTACTTCTCGGCGACGATGTGCGCGTACTCGGCCAGGGCGACCGCGCCGGTCACCATGTCCTTCTTGTACTGGCCGCCCAGGAACTCGGCACCGCCCGTGGAGATCTGGACGATACCGTCGCTCTCCGCCTCGGCGAAGCCGCGCAGTGCCGCGTGCAGGGTCTGGGACGAGGTGACGTTGATGGCCGGGTAGGCGAACTTGCCTGCCTTCGCCCGGTCGAGCATCTCGTTGTAGACCTCGGGAGTTGCGATGGGCATCTGTCCGCTCCTTAGCGCTGCGGGTTGGCGTACTGCGTACTGTCGGCCCTGACCTGGAACCTTGGAAGCGACGTCATTGTCGGTCACATCCTTCCAGACTCGGCCGGAACGTCCATCCCGCTGTCCGCGGGCTGGGCGGTCGGGCGGGTCAGTCCAGGCCCAGCTCGTCCTTGGAGTAGGCGAACAGGTAGGGCACCCCGGCGCCCTCCCGGATCTTCTCGGCGGCACCCGTCGCCCGGTCCACGATGGTCGCGACGGCCACGACCTCCGCGCCCGCCTCACGCACCGCCTCGACGGCGGTGAGCGGGGAGCCGCCCGTCGTGGAGGTGTCCTCGACGACCAGGACCCGGCGGCCCTCGATGTCCGGGCCCTCCACACGGCGCTGCAGCCCGTGCGCCTTGGCGGCCTTGCGCACCACGAACGCGTCCAGCTTGCGGCCGCGGGCCGCGGCGGCGTGCAGCATGGCGGCGGCCACCGGGTCGGCACCCATGGTCAGGCCGCCCACGGCGTCGAAGTCGTACTCGGCGGTCAGATCCAGCAGCACCTGCCCCACCAGCGGGGCCGCCTCACCGTCGAGGGTGACGCGGCGCAGGTCGACGTAGTAGTCGGCCTCGATGCCGGAGGAGAGGGTGACCTTGCCGTGCACCACGGCCTTGTCCTTGATCTGCTGCAACAGCGCGCCGCGTGTGTCCGTCATGCCTGTCAGCTTAAAGCCGGGTCCAGGTCCAGGTCGTCGAGGCCTCCAGCGGCTCCAGCGGGGTGACCAGGCGCGGATGCGTGTTCAGACCGTTCGGCGGGCCGGTCTGCGGCTCCACGCACACCGCCTCGCGCTGCTCGTCGTAGATCACCACCCACTCGACGCGGCCGGCCACCCGCAGCCGCAGCTGCTCCGGCCAGGTGAGGGTGACGTCCACGCCGCCGGGCATGCCGAAGCAGTCGTCCCAGGGGCCGGGCGCCGGGTCGATGCGCCGCCCGGTGGGCAGGTGGTCCTCGCCGCGCTCCTCCTGCCAGGCCGGTTCGAAGTCCAGCCGGACGTCCTCGCCGCCGAGGTTCCGGTTGAACCAGGGGTGCCAGCCGAGCTGCGCCGGGAAGGACGACTCGTACGTCTCCACGCTCATGGTCAGCGTGAGGGAGTCTCCGGTGAGCGCGATCTTCTGGGTGACGCGGCCGGGGTAGGGCCACGGGTCGGCCAGGTCGTAGGTCAGCACCGCCTCGTCGGGGCCGCTGCGGGCGGTGCGCCAGGCGGCATCGCGTGCGGTGCCGTGGATGGCGTGCGGCGGGGCGTTGAGCGGCAGCTGGTGGACGGCGGCCCCGTCCCGGAACCGGCCGTCGCGGACGCGGCCGCACCAGGGGACCATCGGGAAGCAGCCGTAGCGCTCACCCTGCCGCAGCAGCTCCACGCCGCCGACGCGCAGGCCCGCTACCCGTCCGCCGTTGCCCGGCGCGACGGTCACCTCCGCGTCACCCGCGGTCAGCGTGATGTCTTCGTTGCTCACACGTCGACCCTAACGGGGTGATCAAGAGGGCCTCGCCGGACGTGTGGAGAACGGGTGTCCGGACCGGCCGGCGGTGCGGCTCCGGCGCGATGCTCAGCGCCTGCGGCGCAGTGCCCGGACCGCCACCACGACGGAGGCCACCGCGAGCGCCGCCGCGGGGGCCGCCCAGCGCAGCGAGGTGGGCTGGGAGACGGTCTGCGGTGCGGGGACGGGGGCGTACCGGCCGCGCGGCGGGGCGTGGTCCACCTCCTCGGCGCTGCGGCCGATCATCGTCCGGCGCGCGTGGGCGGCCTCGGCGACGGCACCGTCGGGGGTGTCCTGGACGTCCTCGTCCTCGTCCTCCTCCTCGTCGGCGGAGGGGTCGAGGGAGGACGGCGGGACCTCGGTGTCGAAGACGGAGGGGGAGCCGGGCTCGGGTTCGCGTTCCCGTTCGGACCCGGGCTCGGCCGGCGGTGGCGGGCTGTCGTCCGCGTCGGGGGTGGTCTCGAAGTCCGTGGTGGCCCGCGGTTCGAAGTCACCGGTGCGCAGCATCTCGGGCGACTGCGTCCCGGACGGCTCCCCCTCGTCACCCTGCCCGGCCTCGGCCGCCAGGTTCTGGGCGAACCGGTCGATCAGCCGGGCCATCGCCGAGGCCACCGAGTCCGGCGGAAACTCGGTGATCCGGCCGTCCGCGCTGCCCGTGCCGTCGACGGTGAGCGTGACGCCGTTGTCGGCGTCCCGCAGGCGCAGCCGCAGCGCCAGCTTCACCGATCCGCTGCCGCGGGTCTCCGCCGCGTCGCCCTCCACGGAGTAGGAGCCGTCCTGCCGGCCGGTCACGCGCAGGGTGCCCCGGTAGGTGACCGAGTGACTGCCGACCCGGACCTTCAGCCGGCCGGCGACCGGTTCGGCACCGGCCTCGTGCTGGAGCCCGGGAACCGCCCGGGCGACCCGCGCGGGGTCGTCCAGCACCTCCCTGAGCCGCTGGGCGGAGACCGGAACGAACACCTCGTGCTCCATGACAGCGGAGCCTACCCACGCGGCGCCCCGCTGCACCCCCGCGAACGGAAACTCCCGCGCGTCGCACGGGCGCTCACCCGCAGGCCGCGGCCCCCGCGCCTCGTACGGACGGTCACGGCGCGTACCGCGGATGGACGAGGCTCGACGGAGGCAGGCCGGGGATGCGGGTGCGGGCGGCGGTGCGGGCGGCGGAGGCGAGGCCGGAGTCGGTGAGCGTGCGCGGCCGGGGGCCCGAGGGGTCGAGCCGGAGGGCGGGGGCGGTGGCGGGGGAGGCGAGGATCAGGCCGCTGTCGCCGCTCCGGTAGGGGGCCGTGCGGAAGCCGGCCGCCCGCAGGGTCGACTCCACCGTCCAGTACGTGCGGGGGTGGGCGGTCATCGGGCCCGCGTGCACCACCAGCCGCCCGCCCGGCGCCAGCACCCGCCGGGCGAGACCGTAGAACTCCTCGGAGTACAGCTTGGTGGTCTCGGTGACCCCCGGCTCCGGCAGGTCGGAGATCACCACGTCGTACGTGTCCGGGGATGCGCCGCGCAGCCGGTCGAAGGGGTCGGCGATGGTCACCGTCACCCGGGGATCGTCCAGGGAGTGCCGGTTCAGCGCGGACAGCGCGGGGTCGCTGCGGGCCAACCGCACCAGACCGGCGTCGACTTCGACGACCTCGGCACGGTCCACGCCGTGATGGCGCAGCACCTCGCGGGCGGCGAGTCCGTCACCGCCGCCGAGGATCAGGACGCGGGCGTGCGGCCCGGTCATCGCGGGGTGCACCAGCGCCTCGTGGTGGCGGAGTTCGTCCGGCTGGGCGGCCCGCAGCCGGCCGTCGAGGTAGAGCGACAGCGGCCGGTCGTCCCGCCCGCCGGTGAGGACCACCTCCTGGACCTCGGTGCGCAGCGCCACGCGGACGTCGGAGCCGTACAGGGCGTGCCGTGCGGCGCGTTCGAAGTCGTCGACGAGGGCGGTGGCCGAGGCGAGCACCGCAAGCACGCAGACATTGGCGGTGATCAGCAGCCTGCGGGCCCGGCGGGTGAGGTCCTGCCGGAACAGGCCGAGCACCAGCGCCCCGCCGACCACGGCGTTCACCGCCCCGGTGATCAGCGCACCGGTCAGCTGGCCGAGAAAGGGGAGGAGGAGAAAGGGGAAGGCGAGTCCCCCGACGAGGGCGCCCACGTAGTCGGCCGCGAACAGGTCGGCGACCGCGCCGCCCGGGTCCTGGCGGCGGATCCGCTGGATCAGCTCCATCAGCAGGGGCACCTCGGCGCCGATCAGCAGACCGGTGGCCAGGGAGAAGGCGACCAGCAGGACGCGCGGGCCGTCGGACCACAGCCCGCCCCAGTCGCCGGTCCAGGCGAAGACCGCGTACAGGGCCATCGCACTGCATCCGCCGACCAGCGCGAGCACCGCCTCGACGGCGCCGAAGCCGGCCGCGGCGTGCCGGCGCAGCCGCTTGGCGGCCAGGGAGCCGACCCCCATGGCGAAGACCATGACGGACAGCACCACCGACGCCTGGGTGACCGAATCGCCCATCAAGTACGAGGCGAGCGCGACCAGTTCGAGCTCGTACACCAGTCCGCAGGCCGCACAGACGAACACCCCGCTGAGAACCAGGAACCGTCCGGTGGCCTGTCGCACGGGCAGCCGCGCCGCCCCGCCCGCGCCGCCGCGGCCGCCGGATCCCCCGGGTCCGGCCGGCCCGTGCCCCGGCTGCGCGGAACCGGGCGGGGCGGAACCGGGCGGGGCGGGGGCCTGCGGTTCGATCACCCTGCGACGGTACGTCACACCTTCGGCGCGAAGCGTCACCCACACGTGTGGTGTCTGTTTACACCTGACCGATTTTGGTATGAGCAAGCGACGCCCTGCCGGGGGCTCTCCGGGGAGCCGTGCCGGGGTCCGCCGGGGCTGTCCCGGAGGCCCGTTCACACCGCGGCGGGCACCCGCGTGCCGACCCGCGTCCGGGTGGCCACCAGCTGACCGTCCTGCGGGTAGGCGTGCCAGGTCCGCCAGTGCACCCGCCCCTCGTGGCGCTGGGCGAGCATCGCGGTGAACGCGTGCGGGCTGCCGGGGAACACCCCGGCCAGGCCCTGCGGATGGTCGGCGACCAGGGCGAGCAGCTCCTGCGCCCGGCCCGCGAAGGACCCGGGCGGCAACTCCTCGACGCGGGCGGCGAATTCGTACTCCCAGTCCCCGACCCGCTTGGAGACGCCCAGCGGAAGGGGCGTACTGCTGCCCGGAATACAGGCGACCGTCTCCGAGCACAGACCGCGCTCCTCCTCCAGCAGCACCTGATGGGAGGCGCCGAGCAGTCGCAACTGAAGCTTCGCCCCGGCCAGTTCCAGGTCGAGTGTGGCCAGGGCGGGAAGCGGCTCGCGTCCCAGCGCCCAGGCGAGGTCGGCCGCGCGGGTGTCGGTGTAGGCGGTGTTCATGGTCGTGAGCATGGATCGGCTCCGCAAGCACACAAGGAAAGGAAGAAGAACGGGTCCGGTGTCCCCTGGTCGCACCGGGGTCCCGGCCCGTCAGCCCGGTCGGCCGGTCGGGATGGGTCCGCAGCAAGTCCGTGGGCTGCTTTGGTGATTTAGAGGGAATCATGAACTGTGGCGTCGCCACAGCGTTTTTACCCAACTTCGTGGGGTTTCCATCCCCTCGGGGGCTCCACAGCTCAACTGTTCAACTATGGCGTGCGCCCGGGAGGTACGGGGTGTGCCCACGCGCCTTGAACCCGGCCGCGGGACGACGCAGCGGGGGCCCGCCCCAGGCGCGGACCCCCGCTGCTGCGGATGCTTCCCCCGTTCGGGACTTCGCCCGTCAGGGACCCGTTCGGGACTGCCCCGTCAGAGTCTTCGTCCGTTCGGGACTGTTCCGTCAGAGACTTCCCCCGTTCGGGACTGCCCCGTCAGAGTCTTCCCCCGTTCGGGACTGCCCCGTCGAGGAGGAGTGCTGCCCCGTCAGCCGCCTCCTCCTCCGCCGCATCCGCCGCCTCCCCCGCACGAGGAGCCCCCGCCGCCCCCGCACGAGGAGCCTCCGCCGCAGGACGAGCCCCCGTCGTGCCCCGAGCTGCAGGACGCACCGACGGCTCCGCCCGCGGCCCACCAGCTCTGGTCGCTGCCGCTGTGTCCGCCGCCTCCGGAGTACCGCGTCCGCCGCCGGCGGACCCGCCGGTTGGCGACCGCCCCCTGGACGAGGCCCACGACGACCGCGATGAACAGGCCGCCGATGATGATCGCGAGGATGATGCCCACAGCCATGGCGTCACCGCCCTTCCGAGTCCCCCGTGAATCCCCCGAAGCATCCCCCCGTGGGTGCCTCGTTCACGTGCGTGGTCGGGAGATGCCCCCCGCTGCCGCGTGCCAAAGCAGAGTTGAGCAACTTCTGAGGGTTCCCGGCGGGCCGGGGCTTCCGGCGCCGGGGCCGGGCGGGAGCAGCGACGCGGGCGGCGGGCGGCGGTCAGGTCTCGGTGTCGTCGCGGGGAAGGAGGGTGATGGCGAGGGCGGCCGCGTCGTCCTCGAGCTCCTCGGTGTGCCGGAAGAGGGCGGTCAGCATGGCGTCCAGGACGGCACCGGGGTCCGGCGGGAGGGGCCCGGTCAGGGCCGGGGCGGGGTCGAAGAAGACGCCGTTGCGGTCCCTGGCCTCGATGATGCCGTCGGTGAACATCACCAGCGTGGCGCCGGCGGGCCACTTGTACTGGTCCACCGGCACCTCGGGCCCGTCCAGGTCGCCCAGGCCCAGCGGCAGGGACGGGCTCTCCGGCTCCAGCATCGTCACCCGGCCGTCGTGGACCAGCAGCGGCGCCGGATGGCCCCGGTTGGCCATGCGCAGCAGCGAGCGCTCGGGGAAGACCTCGGCGAAGACGGCGGTGACGAAGTCCTCACCCGTCAGATCGGCCCGGTAGTCCTTCAGCTCCTGCACCTGCTGCTCCACGCCGCGCACCACGTCGGACAGGTCCGGCAGGTGCCGGGCGGCCGCGTGGAAGGAGCTGAGCACCGTGTTCACCATGGTGACCGCCGGGGTGCCCTTGCCGCGCACGTCACCGATCAGGACGCGGATGCCGTACGGGGTGTCGTGCAGCGCGTAGAGGTCGCCGCCGATCAGGGCCTCCTTCTCGGCGGCCCGGTAGCGGGTGGCGATCACCAGCCCCCGGACGCGGTCCGGCATGGCCGGCAGCAGCGCGCGCTGGACGGCCTCCGCGACCTGGCGGGTGGTTCTCAGCTGTTCCCGCTCCCGGGTGAACAGACGGTTGAGGAACACCGCCACGAGGGTCAGGACGACGAGGGTCACCGGCTGGATGACCACCGCCGGGGTGAGCTGGAAGCCGGTGTCGCGCAGCGCCAGAACCACCCCGGCCGCGCAGGCGGCGGCACCGCTGGTGGCCGTCCAGGCCAGGGAGAGCAGGGGCGCCGCGATCACGGGGACCGCGGCCAGCAGGGGGAAGGTGTTGGCCTCCAGCCAGGCGAGGTCGATGACGATCGCGGCGAAGAGGACGACGGCGGGCAGGAACCGGGACCACCGCAGGCTCCTGGAGGCGCGCTTGTGCTGGTATCGCTCCATCCACCCGGCCCTCGGGTCGTCCCGCACCGTTCCCGGCTCCAGTCTCCGGCACCTTTCCGCCCCCGGCCACCGCTGGCCGCCCCGCCGGCGACGATGCCCTGGCGCGTCCGCGCACTGCACGGGAGCAACGCGCCGCACCTGCGCGCGTACCGGACGGCACCCGGCCCACCTGCCCACGACGCCCCTGCACGGCGGCCTGGCGGGGCCCTGCGCGCCTGCCGGCCGGGACCTTGCGCGCCGAACCCCCGGCACCCTGCACGCCTCCTCCGCCCGGGCCCTGCCCACGCGCCCCGGCCCCTGCGTACCCGTCCCCCGGGGCGCCGCCCGCACGCCACGCGGGGCCCGACAGGGCAGGCGGCGCACGAGGATGCCCTGCGGAGCCGGACGCATGAGCCGGGGCCCCGCGGTGGCCCCGCCCGCGAGCCCTCGGCACCGAACGCGCCCACCCCGCGGGCACCCTGCCCGCGAGCCCCGCGCGCATGACTGTCCGGCCCGCCCGTCGACGCGGGCCGGGGCCGCTGTTGAGGAAGGCCGCTGGTTGGGCGGAGGATGGCCGGCATGACCTCCAGTGCGCGCCCCCTCCTGAACCGGCGGCTGGCGGAGTTCGGGACGACGATCTTCGCCGAGATGTCCGCCCTCGCCCTGCGGACCGGGTCCATCAACCTCGGCCAGGGCTTTCCCGACACCGACGGCCCGGAGGAGGTCCGGGAGGCGGCGGTGCGAGCCCTGCGCGACGGCCGCGGCAACCAGTACCCGCCGGGCCCCGGCATCCCCGAGCTGCGCACCGCGATCGCCGCCCACCAGCAGCGCCGCTACGGCCTGGCCTACGACCCCGACACCGAGGTCCTGGTCACCGCGGGCGCCACCGAGGCGATCGCCGCCTCCCTGCTCGCCCTGGTGGAGCCCGGCGACGAGGTGATCGCCCTGGAGCCGTACTACGACTCCTACGCCGCCTCGGTCGCCCTGGCGGGCGGCACCCGCGTCCCGGTGACCCTGCGCCCCGACGGCAACCGCTTCCGGCTCGACCTGGACGAGCTGCGCGACGCGGTCACCGGCCGCACCCGGATGCTGCTGATCAACTCCCCGCACAACCCGACCGGCACCGTGCTCACCCGCGAGGAACTGGCGTTCATCGCGGAGCTGGCCGTGGAGCGGGACCTGCTGGTGGTCACCGACGAGGTCTACGAGCACCTGGTGTTCGACGAGGCCGAGCACATCCCGCTGGCCACCTTCCCCGGCATGCGGGAGCGCACCGTGACCATCTCCAGCGCCGGCAAGACGTTCTCGTTCACGGGCTGGAAGGTCGGCTGGGTGACCGCCACGCCCGAGCTGGTGACGACCGTGCGCTCGGCCAAGCAGTACCTGACCTATGTCTCCGCGGGCCCCTTCCAGTACGCGGTCGCCGAGGCGCTGGCCCTGCCCGACTCCTACTACACCGGGCTCCGCGACGACCTGCGCGCCAAGCGGGACGTCCTGGCCGCCGGCCTCACCGAGGCGGGCCTGTCCGTCTTCCACACGGCCGGCACCTACTTCGTCACGGCCGACATCCGTCCTCTCGGCGAGAGCGACGGCGTCGCCTTCTGCCGGGCCCTGCCGGAACGCGCGGGTGTCGTCGCCATCCCCACGGCCGTCTTCTACGACCACCAGGAGGCGGGCGCCCCCTTCGTGCGCTTCGCCTTCTGCAAGAAGAAGGAGGTCCTGGAGGAAGCAGCCCACCGCCTGAAGGGCGCAGCCGCATCCGGCTGATCCCCGCGGCTCTCCTCGGGCCAGGCCCCGCGCCCGGCTCGAGGCACGGGAAAGCCCGGCCCCGGGGGCGGCCGTGCGGGCCGGTGGGGGCCGGGCTTCCGGGTTCGCTGTGGAGCGGTGCGGGGTGGCCCGCGGGCTACTCCTCGTCGCCGGGCTTCTCCGTCCCGTTGATCTCCTGCTCCAGGCCGAGCTGCTCGACCAGCCAGCGGTCGAACTCGATGGCGGCCCGGACCCAGCTGACGGTCGAGGAGACGAAGTGCTCCAGGCTGACGCCCATGCCGATCAGCATCTGGGCCTCACCGATGAGACGGACGGTGCCGTCGTCATGGGTGTGGGTGTAGACCTTGGGCCACAGGGTGCGGCGGTTCCAGTCGTCCACGGATTCGAGCAGCTGGGGCTTCTCGTCGATCTGGTGCGGCCGGTCGTAGAACGTCCGCACCGAGAAGATCTGCTGGTCACCCTCCCCACGGAACATGAAGTAGGTGCGGAACTGCTCCCACGGCGCCGCGAGGTCGCCCTCGTCGTCGACGACGTACTTGAGCTCCATCTGGTCGAGGAGCTGCTTCACAAGGTCCTGATCCGGGACGACGGGGCCCGCCGGTCCTTGGGGCTGCGGCTCGGGCTGCTGGCCCCCGAAGTTCGGAATCGAGGACGGGTCGATGCTCACCGTGATTTTCCCTTCGTACGGATCCCGCCATCCTCCCCCATGCGGGGAGGGGGGTGGCAAGCCCCGACGGGCCTGTCAGCCATGGGCTGACACGATCCGGTCATTCTGCGGGTACCACGGTGAGCGAACCGACACCTTCCTCCCTTTTGTCACTCAGAGTGACTTCGCGGTCGCCGGCCCGACCAGCAGCCCGTCGGCCGCCCGGTCCACCCGGACCGTGTCGCCGTCCTTGATCTCCCCGGAAAGGATCTCCTTGGCCAGCGTGTCGCCGATCGCGGTCTGCACGAGCCGGCGCAGCGGGCGGGCGCCGTAGGCCGGGTCCAGGCCCTCCTCCGCGAGCCACTCCAGCGCCTCGGGCGTGACCTCGAGGGTCAGCCGCCGCTCGGCGAGCCGCTCGGCCAGCCGGTCGATCTGCAGCTTGGCGATCCGCTCCAGCTCCGGCTTGGTCAGCGCCGAGAAGACCACCAGGTCGTCCAGGCGGTTGAGGAACTCCGGCTTGAAAGAGGCCCGCACGACCTCCAGCACCTGCTCCTTCTTCTCCGCCTCGCTGGTGATCGGGTCGACCAGGAACTGGCTGCCCAGGTTGGAGGTGAGCACCAGGATGGTGTTGCGGAAGTCGACCGTGCGGCCCTGCCCGTCGGTGAGCCGGCCGTCGTCGAGCACCTGGAGCAGGATGTCGAAGACCTCCGGGTGGGCCTTCTCCACCTCGTCGAGCAGCACCACGCTGTACGGGCGCCGCCGCACCGCCTCGGTGAGCTGGCCGCCCTCCTCGTAGCCGACGTAGCCGGGCGGGGCGCCGACCAGCCGGGCGACGCTGTGCTTCTCGCTGTACTCCGACATGTCGATGCGGACCATGGCCCGCTCGTCGTCGAAGAGGAAGTCGGCGAGCGCCTTGGCCAGCTCGGTCTTGCCGACGCCGGTCGGGCCGAGGAAGAGGAAGGAGCCGGTGGGACGGTCCGGGTCGGAGATGCCGGCCCGGCTGCGCCGCACCGCGTCGGAGACGGCGCGCACCGCCTCGCGCTGCCCGATCAGCCGCCGGCCGATCTCCTCCTCCATGCGCAGCAGCTTCTGCGTCTCGCCCTCCATCAGGCGCCCGGCCGGGATGCCGGTCCAGGAGGCGACCACGTCGGCGATGTCGTCGGAGCCGACCTCCTCCTTGACCATGGTGTCCTTGGCGGCCTCCTCCTCGGCCTTGCTGGCGGCCTCCAGGTCGCGCTCCAGCGCCGGGATCTCCCCGTACAGCAGCTTGGAGGCGGTGTCGAAGTCGCCGTCGCGCTGGGCGCGTTCGGCCTGCCCGCGCAGCTCGTCCAGCTTCTCCTTCAGTTCACCGACCCGGTTGAGGGACTGCTTCTCCTTCTCCCAGCGGGCGGTCAGGCCCCGCAGCTCCTCCTCCTTGTCGGCGAGGTCGCGGCGCAGCTTCTCCAGCCGCTCCTTGGACGCCTGGTCGGTCTCCTTGCTGAGCGCCAGCTCCTCCATCCGCAGCCGGTCCACGGCGCGCTGCAGCTCGTCGATCTCGACGGGCGAGGAGTCGATCTCCATGCGCAGCCGGGAGGCGGCCTCGTCGACCAGGTCGATGGCCTTGTCCGGCAGGAAGCGGGAGGTGATGTACCGGTCGGACAGGGTCGCGGCGGCGACCAGCGCACTGTCCGCGATCTGCACCTTGTGGTGGGCCTCGTAGCGGCCCTTGAGCCCGCGCAGGATGGCGATGGTGTCCTCCACGGACGGCTCCGCCACCAGCACCTGCTGGAAACGCCGCTCCAGGGCGGGGTCCTTCTCGATCCGCTCCCGGTACTCGTCGAGGGTCGTCGCACCCACCATGCGCAGCTCACCGCGGGCCAGCATGGGCTTGAGCATGTTGCCGGCGTCCATCGCGGAGTCCCCGCCGGCACCGGCACCGACCACGGTGTGCAGCTCGTCGATGAAGGTGATGATCTGCCCGTCGGAGTCCTTGATCTCGGCGAGGACGGTCTTCAGCCGCTCCTCGAACTCGCCGCGGTACTTGGCACCGGCGACCATCGCGCCCAGATCCAGCGCGACCAGCCGCTTGTCCTTGAGCGACTCGGGCACGTCGCCCTTGACGATCCGCTGGGCGAGCCCCTCGACGACTGCGGTCTTGCCGACGCCGGGCTCACCGATGAGGACCGGGTTGTTCTTGGTGCGGCGGGACAGCACCTGCACCACCCGCCGGATCTCCTGGTCCCGCCCGATCACCGGGTCGAGCCGGCCCTCGCGGGCGGCGGCGGTGAGGTCGGTGCCGAACTTCTCCAGCGCCTTGTACTGGCCCTCGGGGTCGGGCGTGGTGATCCGGCGCCCGCCGCGGACCTTCTGGAAGGCCTCCTGCAGCTTCTGCGCGGTGGCACCCTGCTTCTGCAGCACCTCACCGGCGGCGCCGCCCTTGGCGGCGATCCCGATGAGCAGGTGCTCCGTGGAGACGTACTCGTCGCCCAGCTCCCGCGCCCGCGTCTGGGCGTCGGCGATGACGGCGAGCAGCTCCCGGTTGGGCTGCGGCGGAGCCACGGTGGACCCGGTCACGCTCGGCAGCCCGGCGAGGACGCGCTCGGCTCCGGCACGGACGGCCGCCTGGTCGGCGTCGACGGCGGCGAGCAGATCCGTGATGTTCTCGTTGTCCTGCCCCTGGAGCAGGGCGAGCAGCAGGTGGGCGGGGGTGAGGTCGGGGTTCCCGTCGGTCACGGCCCGGTTGCTCGCGGCGCTGATCGCTTCGCGGCTCCGGTTGGTCAGCTCGGCGTCCACGTGTCCGTTCTCCTCCTTGCAACGACCCTTCAGCGGCCCTGGCGGCGTTCAGCCGCCCTCGTGGCTGACTTGCTCAACATACACAAACTTGAGTCTATTCCACTCAAGGGTGGGGCGGGAGGGCCTCGGCGGGCTAAGTTCCGGGGCATGACCACCTCGCAGCCCGCGGACCCCGGCCGACCGGACCCGGCCTATCTCACCTTCTGGCGGGAACGGCACCTGTGCACGCTGACCACCCTCCGCCCGGACGGCACGCCGCACGTGGTGCCGGTCGGAGTGACCTACGACCCCGATGCCCGGCTCGCTCGGGTCATCACCCGGAAGACGAGCAGGAAAGTGCGCCATGTGCTGGCGGCCGGCCCCGAGGGGGCGCCGGTGGCGGTCTGCCAGGTGGACGGCGGGCGCTGGGCCACGCTGGAGGGACGCGCGTTCGTGCGCACGGACCGGGAGCGGGTGGCGGAGGCGGAGCGGCGCTACGCCGAGCGCTACGGGCGGACGCCGGCGCCGAACCCGGAACGGGTCGTCATCGAGATCACCCTCACCCGGGCGATGGGCCGCGGCTGAGGAGCCCGGGTCCCGCCGCCTTCTCGACGTCTGTTTCCGGCCACTGCGCACCACCGCCGGCCGGGTCCCCATGGCGGGACATCTGCCCGTACAACCCGCAAACGACAGCGGCGTCACCGTGTTCAGGTCACGGTGACGCCGCTGCGGGGGGAAGCGCCTGAGCGATCTTTTACGACGGGGGAATCGCGTCAGGCACTGCGGGGGGTGGCGGAGAAGGTCCTTGGGGCGGGGATGCCGGCCTCCACCTGCCGGGTGTCTCGCTGGTCGAGGTTCACAAAGATCATTCCGTACCGGATGGCACACCGCACGGGCTGCGGCGCACCCCGCGGCCGTCGCAGGCACCGGTAGGCCCGTACGTCTCCGTCCTCGTCCCGCGTGACGACGACCGGCTCGCCGAAAACGGTCACCATCAACGAGTCACCGCTGTGGGGGATGGCGGTGACCAGGTCGATGAAGTGCCAGCCGGAGCGATAGGCGGTGGCCATCTCTCTGCGGAAGGAACGGTCGTCGGGTGGCGTGGTCAACGCGATCAGTCCCAGGAGGTGTCGTTGACGTGGGCTTCACCGGCGACCATCGCGACAGATGCCGTACCTGCGGGGGCATCACTGGACTTGCCGGCCACACCACTCACAGCCCCGAGCATCGCGACGGCGGAAAGAGCAGCGGCAAGTACCGAGCGAAGCATTCTCTTACTCATGTCGGCTTCGTCCTCACTCGATGGTCTCCTCTTCCCCCGTCGAACTAGACGATGGCTCATTCAGGCACGTCATGGCCACACAATCGGTGCATCATGTTCCTGCATATTCAGGACCCTGGGGGGTGGATAAATGGGGACACACAGTTCAAGTGCGACACATCCCCATGCCATAACCGAACTATGCGACGAAGGCAGCCGCCTCTACACTCAAGCGCTGCGCGCCGGCCGCATCTCACGCGCGGACGCGGCAGAGGCTCCCTGCCTCACGGAGTTCGCCCTCCTCCATCCCGACCCCGACGACTCGGCCTGGCTGCGCCCGGTTCCCCCATCCGTTGCCCTGGCACAACGGCTGTACCCCCTCGAGCGCGAGATCACGGAGCGCAGACGGCTCTCCATCGAGCTCGCAGACGCGTTCGAGCCCTTCATGGCCGCCAGCGCCCAGAATGCCGCAGCAACCGGCTCCATCACCGTCCTGGAGGGGCGGGACCGGATCAACGATGCACTCAACATCGCGACCTCCGAGAGCCAGACCGAGGTTCTCACGGTGCAGCCCGGCAAGCGCCGGCTCGAGAGCAATCTGCTGAAGGGTCTGGAGCGCGACAAACCCCTGATCGAGAGAGGCGTGCGCCTGCGGACTCTCTACCAGCACACCGCGCGTTACAGCCCTGAGACGCTGGCCTACATAGAGCAGATCGCCGACGGCAAGGTCGAGGTGCGCACGATCGACGAGCTGGTTGAACGGCTCATCATCTGCGACGAGACCGTAGCCTTCATCCCGATCCGGGAGGACCGGCAAGTAGCCCTCGAACTCCGCCACCCGGGCCTCGTCCGGTACCTGATCAAGGTCTTCGAGTTCATGTGGGCACGCGCCGTACCGCTCAAGGCCGGCACCCCGTACGAGACCGCCCCCGACGGCATCACCGACATTCAGCACTCCATCGCCAAGCTGCTCGTCGAGGGGCATGTCGACGAAGCGATCGCCCGCCGCCTGGGCATGAACGTCCGCACCTGCCGGGCCCACATCGCCAAGCTGGCGTCCGTCCTGGGAAGCGGCAGCCGCGCACAACTCGGCTACCTCATCGCTCAGTCGGGCATTCTCGATCAGGAGGGAGCCGCCAAGTGACCTCGACCTCGGCACCGCACGCGGCGCACGGCGTGGAGGAACTGTGCGCCACGGGTGCCGAGCTCTGTGAAAGGGCCCTTCGCGAAGGGTCGTTGCCGGCCGACGAGGCGAGGGCAGCCCCGTGTCTCGTCGACCTCGGCCTGCTCCGTCCTGCCCTCGACGACGTGGCCGGGCTGGAGCCCGACGCCCCCCTCGTGGTCCCGCACCGCTGTCCGCGTGCATCCGGCGAACGCATCGCAGAAGCCCGGCGACGCGAAGAAGAAGTCGCCGCCGAGTTCCAGGCCTTGGCACGCATCGGCACATCTACGGCGACCGCCACGGAACCCCCCACCCTGCAGATCCTCAGCGGCACCGCCCGAGTCAACCAGGCCATCACTGAGGCCATGGCCAGGAGCACCGAAGAAGTGCTCACCATTCAGCCCCGGGCGGGTCTCACCGGTCCCCGAGGCGATCACGCGGACGCAGTTGCCTGTGAACGCGACCAGGAAGTACCGGACCGTGGCGTGCGTGTCCGGACTCTCTACCAGGAGACGGTGCGCCACTTCCCCTCCGTCATCTCCCGCCAGGGCATGAGAGGAGACCTCGAGGTCCGCTCGCTGAACGAGGTGCCCGGGCGGCTCATCGTCATCGACAGATCCGTCGCATTCATCCCTGCCGACGAGGACGGCTCACTCGCCGCCGAGATACGCAATCCGGCGATCGTGGACTACCTCGCCACCGCCTTCGAGCGCTTCTGGCGCCTGGCGGAGCCAATGCTTCCGAAACGCGCCCCGCAGGCAGGACCCCACGGTCTCACCCCCCGGCAGCGCGCCGCGGCCGAACTCCTCGTCGAGGGCCGCACCGACTCCGGCATCGCCGAACGCCCGGGCCTGGACGTCCGCACCTGCCGCGCCCACATCGCCAAACTCGCCGCCGCCCTCGGCAGCCGCAGCCGCGCCCGGCTCGGCTGCCTCATCGGCCAGTCGGGGATCCTCGAGCAGGAGGGACACCACACGTGACGCCGGCGCCGCACACCGCACACAGCGCAGGCACCATGTGCACTGCAGGAACGTTGCTGTACGAGCGGGCACTCCGCGAGGGCCAGCTGCCCGCCGGTGACGCCCGGCATGCTCCCTGCCTGCTCGACACCGGGCTCCTCCAGCCCTCCCTCGACGACCTGGACCGGCTCGAGCCCGTCCCGCCCGCCGTCGGGCTGCAACGCCTGCTGCGGCACTCGGCGGACCGCATCGCGGGAGAGCGGCGACGCGAGGAGGAGCTGGCCGAGACCTTCCAGTCGCTCATGCGGATCGACGACCGCCCCCAGGGCGAGGCCGTCAGCCCGGCCCTCGGCCTGCTCAGCGGCAAGACCCGCATCAACGCGGCGATCAGCGAGGCCCTGTCGGCGGCCGCGGAGGAGGTGCTGTGCATCCAGACCCAGCACAGCTACTCCACCTCCGAGTACGCCCGCCGGGCCCAGGCCCTCGCCATGCGCCGCGACCAGGCCTTCCTCGACCGGGGCGGCAGGCTGCGCACCATCTACCCGCACACCCAGCGCCACATCCCCCTCGTCATCGCCCGCTACGAGCAGCTGAGGGGCGACGCCCAGGCGCGCACGCTCGACGAGGTCACCGAGCGGCTCATCCTCGTCGACAGATCCGTCGCGTTCCTGCCCGCCGACAAGGACCACCACATCGCCCTCGAGGTCCGCCACCCCGCCATCACCGGCTACCTGGCCGACATGTTCGACCGCTTCTGGCGCCTGGCCACCCCCATGTACCCCAAGGCCGTCGAGCCCCCGTCGCCCGAGCGCATCACCGCACGCCAGCGCGCCATCGCCGAACTCCTCGTCGAAGGCCACACCGACACCGCCATCGCCGAACGCCTCGGCATGAACGTCCGCACCGCCCGCGTCCACATCGCCAAACTCGCCGCCACCCTCGGCAGCCAGAGCCGCGCCCAGCTCGGCTACCTCATCGGCCAGTCAGGCATCCTCGACCAGGAAGGACCCCACACGTGACACCGGCGCCGCAGCACGAGGAGCACGCCCCGGGCGACCTGTGCCGTGCGGGTACGCGACTGTACGAGCGGGCGCTGCGGGAGGGGCACCTGACGGCGGAGGAGGCCCGGGAGGCGCCGTGTCTGACGGACACCGGGCTGGTGGAGCCGGCGACCGGTGATCCGGGCCGGCTCGAGCCCGTCGCGCCCGTGCTCGCCCTGCCGCGGCTGCTGCGCCGCACCGCGGAACGGATCGCCGAGGAGCGGCGGGGGCAGGAGCATCTGACCGAGGTGTTCCGGTCGTTCATGGCCATCGGCGGGGGCCGCACGGACAGCGGGCCGGAGCCGGTCCTCCGGGTGCTCGGGGGTACGGACCGGATCAACGAGGCCATCACCGAGGCCGAGGCCGAGGCGCGGCAGGAGATGCTGTGCGTGCAGCCGAACGTGCACTACCGCGACGGCAAGGGCGAGCGGTCGCAGGCCATCTCCCTGGGCAGGGACCAGGACCTGCTGGACCGCGGCGGCCGTATCCGCACCCTCTACCAGCACACCCAGCGCCATCTGCCCCTGATCCGGGCCCGCTACGAGAAGCTGCGGGGTGACGTCGAGGTGCGGACCCTGGACGAGCTGGCCGACCGGCTGATCGTGCTGGACCGCACGGTCGCCTTCATGCCGGCGAACGCGGACCGCACCGTGGCCCTGGAGATACGGCACCCGGCGCTGGTGCAGTACCTGTGCACGGCGTTCGACCGCTTCTGGCGCCTGGCCACCCCCATGTACCCCAAGGCGGTCCAGCCCCCGTCCCCCGAGGGCATCACCGCGCGCCAGCGCGCCATCGCGGAACTGCTCATAGAGGGCCACACCGACACCGCCATCGCCGAACGCCTGGGCCTGAACGTCCGCACCGCCCGCGTCCACATCGCCAAACTCGCCGCCACCCTCGGCAGCCAGAGCCGCGCCCAGCTCGGCTACCTCATCGGGCGGTCGGGGATTCTTGATCGGGGACGGTGAGGGTCGGGGGATGTGAGCGGTCCAGGCCGGCCTGGGCTATGCGGACGCCCAGCTGCGTACGACTGGCCGCGCCCAGGGTCTCCGAGAGGCGGGCGATGTGCGCCCGGCAGGTGCGGACGCTGATGCCGAGGCGTTCTGCGATGACCGCGTCCTGGTGGCCCTCCGCCAGCAGCGCCGCGATGGAGCGTTCCCGGTGCGAGATGCCCTCGATGCCGGTGTCGGGGAGCGGCGCGGTCAGCGGGATGGCCAGACGCCAGAAGCGGTCGAAGACGGTCACCAGGTAGTCGACGAGCGCGGGGTGGCGCAGCTCCAGGGCCATGGTGCGTTCGGCGTTGGCGGGGATGAAGGCGACCGTGCGGTCGAAGAGGATGAGGCGCTCGGTCACCTCGTCCAGCGTGCGGGCCTCCACCGCGTCGCCCATCAACTCCAGGTAGGAGAGCAGCCCGTGGCCGTGCCGGGCCACATGGGTGTAGAGGTCCCGCATGCGCACCCCGCGCCGGCGCAGCGCCATCGCCCGGTGCAGGCCCTCGGAGAGTTCCGCCTCGCGCCGGATGCCGCCGGGCTGGACGGTCAGCACCTCCGTGGTGCACGCCTGGGCCGCCTCGTCCATCGCCGCCTGGATCCGGGCGAGTCCGTCCAGGACGCGGATCGCGGGGCCCTCCGCCGCCGGTGCGGGCTGCACCTGGCGGCCCAGGCCCGCGTACCACTCGAAGGCTTCCACCGCGGAGCCCACCCGGAGCCGGCTGGAGCTGATCTCCTCGTACACCCCGCGCAGCAGCCGGGTCATGACCTCCTGGGGCGAGGTGGGCACCAGCCAGTCCATGTCGTCGGGATCGGGGTGCAGCAGGGCGAGTTCGAGGAGGCAGGGCACCTGTTCGGCGTCCCTGCGGTGCACCCGCCCGCGCCGTACCGCCCGGGAGTAGACGCGGTCCCCGGCCTCGCACAGTCGGTCGGCACCGTGTGGATGCTCGTCCGTCCCGTGCCCGGCCATTGCCCGTCCCACCCCCGGTTGCAGCGTCTTTCCGCAGCGCAACTATGCGCGGACGGAACGTGCCGCGCAACACGCCTCGACCACGGAATTGCCCCCTTTGATCGCCCGGATTCCGCTCTGTGCACTCCCCCGGGATGACCCGTTGCAACAAGATGAGGGTGGTGCCGGTGCGGGCGGAGATGGGATTGTCTCGATCAACGGGGGTTCCACGGGGGACACGGGGGACCCGCGGGGCCCCACGGGGGACACGGGGGAACACGGGGGACTCACGGGGGAGTCCGGCCAGGGCTGCCGCCGACGCGGCCCTGGCCGCCCAGGCACGATCGGGCTTGACGGGGAAGGCGGGCACCACTGTGACCAGGTGGGATGTCAGCGAGAGGTCGGAAGGCGAGACCGGTTCCGCGCCTCATCACGAGGCGGAGGGCGGCGCGGGGAGCGGCAACGGTGCTTCCGTGCGCCGCCCGCTGACGGAACGCGAGCGGCAGTGGCTCAGGCTGCTGGGCGAGGACTGTCCGCCCGCCACCCCCTGAACGCGCGGCCCCGGCCGCCGTCCCCCCTGGCCGGGGCCGTGCTCACCACGGCCGTCAGTCCGGGCGACACGTGGGGCGCCCAGAGCGCTCGGCCGGTCCGCTCACCGCACGCAGGACCGCGCTCCCGCGCGCCTCGCCCGCTCACGCGCGCCGCGCGCTCACTTCAGGCCGGCCGCCTCGCACTCCGCCTTGTACTTGGGGGTGCAGATGTCCGAGATCTCGTAGATCTCGTCGGCGATGACCGTCTCCTTGATGTTGTCCTTGGTCAGCGCGACCACCGGCACCAGCTGGGCGCGGATGTTCTTGTGGGTCGGGCTGTCCACCCGGTCGCGGGTCAGCGCGTCGAACTGGATGTCCTTGCCCTGGATCTTCGCCACGGCCATCTCCGCTGCGGACTCGGCCTCCTGCGGGTAGGACTTGTACACGCTCATGTACTGCTCACCGGTGAGGATCCGCTGCACCGCGGCCAGCTCCGCGTCCTGGCCGGTGATGGGCGGCAGGTCGGTGACGCCGGCGGACCGGAGGGCCTTGACGATGCCGCCCGCCATGCCGTCGTTGGCGGAGTAGACGGCGGCGATGTTCTCCCCGCCGATGTCGTTGATCGCCCGGGCCATGTTGGCCTCGGCGTTCTCCGGCTTCCAGTCCTTGGTGTCGAAGGACGCGGCGATGGTCACCTTGCCCTTGATCTCCGACAGCGCGCCCGCCTTGAACTGCTTGGCGTTGGGGTCGGTGGGCGAGCCGTTCATCATGACGATCTTGTCGCTGCCCTTGGCGCCTCCGAGGGCCTCGAGCAGCGACCGCCCCTGGACCTGGCCGACCAGCTCGTTGTCGAAGGAGATGTACGCCTCGA
The DNA here is from genome assembly GCF_012034205.1 of Streptomyces composti. Classification (GTDB taxonomy): domain Bacteria; phylum Actinomycetota; class Actinomycetes; order Streptomycetales; family Streptomycetaceae; genus Streptomyces; species Streptomyces composti. Next base: position 12,440 of record NZ_JAATEM010000010.1, on the reverse strand, counting down.
TCGGGCCCTCGGCGAGCCGGTCGTAGGCGATGACCGGGATGCCGGCCTCCTTGGCCTTCTCCACGCCGTCCGCGATGCCGTGCGAGTCGACCGCGTCCAGCACGATGATGTCGAGCCCGTCGTCGATCATCTGCAGCAGCTGGCTCTCCTGCTTGGCCGCGTCCGCCTCCGCGTTGGCGTAGACGACCTTCCCCTCGCCGCCGGTGAGGGAGTCCACCTTGCGCTTGAAGATGGGGTAGTCGAACTGCTCGTAGCGCGTGTTGGCCTTCTCCGGCAGCAGCAGTCCGATCTTCACGTCGTTGCCCTTGGTGGGGCTGGCGTCGTCGCTGCTTCCGGTCGCGTCGAGCACACCGCACCCGGCGAGCAGGACGGACAGAGAGGTGGCGGCCACCACGGATATGGCGTTACGACGCATGCGAAGGTCCACTTCAGTACGAATTCGGGACGTGGGCACAGCAGTGCGACCCATGTGACTGAAAGCCAACGCTTCACCCGCCATCGACGTCAAGAGGAACCACTTAACGAAGTGGATACGACACGCTCCGCTGATCTCGTGAGGGATCCGGGGAGGATTCGCGGGACAGCCGCGAACACCTGCACATACGCCGGTCATTGATGTGTGCGCGCTCCCACCGGAACGCGAAGGGGCCCAGAGGCCGATGCCGGCCTCCGGGCCCCTAAGCGGAACCCCGGAAGGTGTCACTCCGACTGCTGCTGCTGCCGCTTGGGCCGCCAGACCACCAGCGCGCTGGTCTGCTGCACCTGCTGGTACGGCACCAGATCGCGGCGGTAGGAGGCGTGGACGGCCGCCTCGCGCTGCCGCATCGCCGCCGCCGCGCCGTCCAGCGCGTCCTCCAGTTCCGCGATCCGCGCCTGAAGTTCGGCGACCTGGTTCTCCAGTTCGATGATGCGCTTGATTCCGGCCAGGTTGATGCCCTCGTCCTGCGACAACTGCTGCACCTGGCGGAGCAGTTCGATGTCGCGGGCCGAGTAGCGGCGGCCCCGGCCCGGGGTACGGTCCGGCGAGACCAGACCCAGGCGGTCGTACTGCCGCAGGGTCTGCGGGTGCAGGCCGGAGAGCTGGGCCGCCACCGAGATGACGTAGACCGGGGTGTCCTCGGTCAGTTCATACGGATTACGTCGACGGCCGTCCATCGCAATCAAGCTCCCTTCGCGGCCTGGAACAGCTCCGCCCGCGGGTCCTCACCCGCGGTTGCCTCGCGATACGCCTCCAGCGCCTCACGAGCCTTCCCCGACAGGTTCTTGGGAACACTCACCTCGACGGTGACCAGCAGATCACCGCGGGTGCCGTCCTTGCGTACCGCGCCCTTGCCCCGGGCGCGCATGGTGCGCCCGTTGGGCGTGCCCGGCGGCAGCTTCAGCGTGACCGGCGGCCCGCCCAGCGTGGGCACCCGCACCTCGCCGCCGAGCGCGGCCTCGGCGAACGTCACCGGCACGGTGACGGTGAGGTTGTCGCCCTTGCGCCCGAACACCGGGTGCTTGCCGACGTGCACGACCACGTACAGGTCGCCCGCCGGACCGCCGCGCTCGCCCGGTGCGCCCTTGCCGCGCAGCCGGATCCGCTGCCCGTCGCTGACGCCCGCGGGGATGCGCACCTGCATCGTCCGCGAGGACTTGGCCCGGCCGCTGCCCTTGCAGACGTCGCACGGAGTCTCGGCGATCAGACCGCGCCCCTTGCAGTCCGGGCAGGGGTCGGTGAGGGAGAAGCCGCCGCCGCTGCCCCGCGCGACCTGCCCGGTGCCGACGCAGGTCGGGCACACGCGCGGTGTGCCGTTCTTGTCGCCGGTGCCCGAACAGGCCTTGCAGGGCGCCTGGGAGGACATCCTGAGCGGGACGGTCGCCCCCTCGATCGCCTCGGTGAAACTGAGCGTGACCTCGGACTCGATGTCCTGGCCACGCCGCGGCTGCGTCCGCGTGCCCGCGCCGCCGCCGCGGCCGAACAGGCCCCCGAAGACGTCACCGAGACCGCCGCCGAAGCCTCCGGCCTGCCCGGCGGGTCCGCCGAACAGGTCGCTGAGGTCGAAGTTGAACGTGCCGCCGCCGGCGCCCGGCCCCGGGCGGAAGCCGCCGTTGCCGAACAGCGCGCGGGCCTCGTCGTACTCCTTGCGCTTCTTGGGGTCACCGAGGACGTCGTGCGCCTCGGAGATCTCCTTGAACCGCTCCTCGGCCTTGGCGTTGCCCTTGTTGGCGTCCGGGTGGTACTCGCGGGCGAGCTTCCGGTACGCCTTCTTGATCTCGGCCTCGGTGGCGTCCTTGGGGACGCCGAGGACCTTGTAGTAGTCCTTCTCGATGAAGTCCTTGGTACTCATCCCCGACGTCCCTCCTTCCCGTTGTCGGTGATTGGGTCAGCCCTCCTCCGGGCCACCGTTCTCCTTGTCGTCCGCCTGGTCCGCGGGGCCGGCGTTCTCGGCGCCGTCGGCCTTCTTGTCGGACTTGACCGTCTGCGCGCCCGGCTGCGGTTCGGCGACGGCCACCCGCGCGGGGCGGATGGTGCGTTCGCCGATGCGATACCCCGGCTGGAGGATCGCGACGCAGGTCGTCTCGGTGACGTCCGGGGCGTAGGAGTGCATCAGGGCCTCGTGGATCGTCGGGTCGAAGGGCTCGCCCTCCTTGCCGAACTGCTGCAGGCCCATCTTCGCCACGGTCGTCTCCAGCGACTCGGCGACCGACTTGAAGCCGCCGACCAGCTCGCCGTGCTCCCGCGCCCGGCCGATGTCGTCGAGCACGGGAAGGAGTTCGGTCAGCAGGTTGGCGACCGCCATCTCCTTGACCGCGACCCGGTCGCGCTCGACCCGGCGGCGGTAGTTCTGGAACTCGGCCTGGAGCCGCTGCAGGTCCGCGGTGCGCTCGTTGAGCGCGGTGCGCACCTGGTCCAGCTGAGCCACCAGGGCCGCGTTCTGGCCCGTGTCCCCGGCCGGGGCCGCCGCCTCCTCCTCCGCGGAGGGGGTGGGGGCGGCCTGCGGCTCGGCGTCCTCGGAAGCGGCGCCGCCGGAGGGGACGTCGGGCTGCTGCGGCTGCTGCGGCTGCTGGGGCTGCTGCTGCTCGTCGAAGCCCGGGTTCTCCTCCGTCACGCGGCACCGTCCTTCCGGTCGTCGTCGACGATCTCGGCGTCGACGACGTCGTCGTCGGCCTTGGTCTCACCGGCACCGGCCGAGGCGCCGCCCGCCGCCTGCGCGCCCTGGGCGTCGGCGTACATGGCCTGGCCCAGCTTCTGGGAGACGGCCGCGACCTTCTCCGTGGCGGTGCGGATCTCGGCGGTGTCGTCGCCCTTGAGCTTCTCCTTCAGCTCGGTGACGGCCGCCTCGACCTCGGTCTTGATCTCGCCGGGGACCTTGTCCTGGTTGTCGGCCAGGAACTTCTCGGTCTGGTAGACCAGCTGCTCGCCCTGGTTGCGGGTCTCGGCGGCCTCGCGGCGCTTGTGGTCCTCCTCCGCGTAGCGCTCGGCCTCCTCGCGCATGCGGTCGACCTCTTCCTTCGGGAGCGAGGAGCCGCCGGTGACGGTCATCTTCTGCTCCTTGCCGGTGCCGAGGTCCTTCGCCGTGACGTGCATGATGCCGTTGGCGTCGATGTCGAAGGAGACCTCGATCTGCGGGACGCCGCGGGGCGCCGGCGGCAGACCGGTCAGCTCGAACATGCCGAGCTTCTTGTTGTACGCCGCGATCTCGCGCTCGCCCTGGTAGACCTGGATCTGCACGGACGGCTGGTTGTCCTCGGCCGTCGTGAAGATCTCGGAGCGCTTGGTCGGGATCGTGGTGTTGCGCTCGATCAGCTTGGTCATGATGCCGCCCTTGGTCTCGATGCCGAGGGACAGCGGGGTGACGTCCAGCAGGAGGACGTCCTTGACCTCGCCCTTGAGGACACCGGCCTGCAGCGCGGCGCCGATGGAGACGACCTCGTCCGGGTTGACGCCCTTGTTGGCCTCCTTGCCGCCGGTCAGCTCCTTGACCAGGTCGGCGACGGCGGGCATACGGGTCGAGCCACCGACCAGGACGACGTGGTCGATCTCGCTGACGGAGATGCCGGCGTCCTTGATCACGTTGTTGAACGGGGTCTTGCAGCGCTCGAGCAGGTCCGCGGTCAGCTGCTGGAACTGGGCACGGGTGAGCTTCTCGTCGAGGTGCAGCGGGCCCTCGGCCGAGGCGGTGATGTAGGGCAGGTTGATCGAGGTCTCGGTGGACGAGGACAGCTCGATCTTGGCCTTCTCGGCGGCCTCGCGCAGACGCTGCAGCGCCATCTTGTCCTTGGACAGGTCCACACCGTGACCCGACTGGAACTGCTTGACCAGGTAGTCGACGATGCGCTGGTCCCAGTCGTCACCACCGAGGTGGTTGTCACCGTTGGTGGCCTTCACCTCGACGACACCGTCGCCGATCTCCAGCAGGGAGACGTCGAAGGTACCGCCACCGAGGTCGAAGACGAGGATGGTCTGGTCGTCCTTGTCGAGGCCGTAGGCCAGTGCGGCGGCCGTCGGCTCGTTGACGATGCGCAGCACGTTCAGACCGGCGATCTCACCGGCCTCCTTGGTCGCCTGGCGCTCGGCGTCGTTGAAGTACGCCGGGACGGTGATGACCGCGTCGGTCACCTTCTCGCCCAGGTACGCCTCGGCGTCCCGCTTCAGCTTCTGCAGCACGAAGGCGCTGATCTGCTGCGGGTTGAAGTCCTTGCCGTCCAGGTTGATCTTCCAGTCGGTGCCCATGTGGCGCTTGACCGACCGGATGGTCCTGTCGACGTTGGTCACGGCCTGGCGCTTGGCCACCTCACCGACCAGCACCTCACCGTTCTTGGCGAAGGCGACGACGGAAGGCGTGGTCCTGGCGCCCTCGGCGTTGGTGATGACGGTGGGCTCGCCGCCCTCCAGAACGCTGACGACGGAGTTAGTCGTGCCCAGGTCGATGCCGACCGCACGTGCCATTTCGATTCCTCCAGCTGACTTGAGTGGAACGGACTCAAGCATGCCTGACACCGGGAGGTCGGGTCAACAGAGCTGAGTCACTCAGACTCAACTCTTATCTGTTCATTACACGCAATGACCCTCTGACCTGGGAGAATGCGGCCGAAGATCGGTTATGGGCTCCGAAAATGAAGGTGACGCGCAAGGCGCCTGGCCCGTGCGGGCGGCTCCTCGGACGACCGGCTGCGCGGCACTCCGGGCGCCCGGCGCAGGCGCCCGCGGGGCGGGTCGGCGACCGGACCGACCGCGCGGGGACGGGGAGCGGTGGCGGTCACCGGAGGCGACCCCGGCTGCCCGGGACGCCCGTGCCGTCCCGCCGCGGACCGGCCCCGGGGACCGGCCCCCTTCACGGCTCCGGTTCCTTCGGCGGGTCCGGCTCCCTTCAGGACTCCGGCCCCTTTCGCAGGACCGGCCGCCTTCACAGGACCGGCCGCCGTCACGGCTCCGGATGCCGCCCCGGCCACCGTACGGCCGCGGCCCCCTTTGACGGCCCTCCCGGCCGCCCCGGCCGGCGCTCTCGCCGTCGCCGCCGCCGTTGCCGTAGCCATGGCCGTCGCCGCTGCCGCCGTTGCCCGTGGAGGCACCGTCCCGGCGTGCGTCCGCACCGCCGTCCGGGCCGTCTCCGGCGCCGCCGGGGACACCGGGACCCGCACCAGAGCGAGGACCACCACCACGGTAACCGCGGCCACCCAGCGCACGCCTCCCTGGGAGGCATGGCCCGCGTGGGCGAGCACCGCGACCGTGACACCGGCGAGCGCGCCGGCGCCCAGCAGTACGGTAGCGGCGCGCGGGGCGAGGCCGAGGCGGCGCAGCCGGTGGACGAGGTGGTCCGGACGGCCGCGCGGCAGCGGCCTGCGGGCCAGGCACCGCGACAGCACCACCAGGACGGCGTCCGCGCACACCACCGCGGTCAGCGCGAACAGCACCCAGGCGCTCGCGCCCGGCGACTGCCCGGCCCGCACGAACACCGCAGCCGAGGCGAGCAGGAACCCGGTGAACAGCGCCCCGCCCGCGCCCAGCGCGACCCGCGCCGGATGCCAGTTGTGCATGAGGAAACCGGTGAGCGCCGCGGCCAGCACGCTCAGCAGCACCGCGACCCCGTCCATCAGCTCCACGGCCGCGCAGGCCGCCACCCCGAACGCGGTCACCACCGCCACGCTCCCGGCCAGCCCGTCGGCGTGGTCGAGCCCCCGGAAGGCGACGGTGACGCAGACGATCCACGCCACCGCGAGGAGCCCGGCCCACGGCCCGGTCTCCGTGTAGGGAACGACGGCCAGCGCGGCCGGCGCGGTACCGGCGAGCGGAACCCACCAACGCAGCCGGAAGTGGTCCACGAGCAGCCCGAGCGCGCCGACCCAGACGCCGGCCACCAGCAGCCGTCCGACCCCGGTGCCGAGCGGTGCGAACCCCGCCCAGTCGCCGACGCCGGCGACCAGGGCGGTGACCAGCAGGACGGCGATCCCCCCGGACAGCGGAACCGCCCGCTGCCGCCGCCGGTCCACGGCGCCGAGGCGCAGGGCGGGGCCGCGCAGCGCCGCCGCGAGCAGAGCGGAGAGCAGCAGGGCGGTGATGGCGACGACGATCCCGTAGAGCACGGATATACGTTAGGGGCGTATGTACAGATTTGGCGTGAATAACACGATCGGAAGGGAGGCGCCCTCACGGACACCCCGTTCGGCGCCGTCGCCCGCCCCCCGAACGGCGCAACAGCATCCCTCGGGGCCGTACCGCCGACCGGAGCGCCGGGGACCGCGGACGCCGTGCCACCGGGCGTCTTGTCAGGCAACCCTCAGCGATTCAGATCACCCCGTACCCGGCTACAGTGCGGCCGAAGATAGGGGTAGTCTCGAACGGACTGCATAAGTTACCGCTTAGTAATACCGCCCCTTCGCAACCCTCGCAGGCCCGAGGAGCCCCCAATGCAACTCGCCGCGATCATCGTGTCGCTGGTCCTGATCGTGGTCGGCGTGGCACTGTTCGGCCGCGCTGTCCTGCAGATCGTCAACCACATGCGGATGGGCCAGCCGATTCCGGCCGGAACCCGCACCGACCAGCCCGCGCAGCGCACCCTCACCGTGGCACGTGAGTTCCTCGGCCACACCCGGATGAACCGCTGGGGCATCGTCGGCGTCGCGCACTGGTTCGTGGCGGTGGGCTTCTTCACCCTGCTGCTCACGATCGTCAACGCGATCGGCCAGCTCTTCCAGGCCGACTGGATCCTGCCGGTCCTCGGCGACTGGGCCCCGTACAACGTCTTCGTCGAGTTCATCGGCACCATGACCGTGCTCGGCATCCTGACCCTGATCGTCATCCGGCAGCTGAGCCACCCGCGCAAGCCGGGCCGCAAGTCCCGCTTCGCCGGCTCCAGCTTCGGCCAGGCGTACTTCGTCGAGGGCGTCATCCTGATCGTCGGCGTCTGCATCTTCATGCTGCACGCCCTCGAGGGCGCCCTGCACCACGTCGACGGCTACGAGGCCTCCTTCTTCATCTCGTACCCGGTCGTCGCCGCGCTCCAGGACCTGGACGTCTCCACGCTGCAGAACCTGGTCTACTTCTTCGCCGGACTGAAGATCGCCACCTCCTTCATCTGGATGATCACGGTCGCGCTGAAGCAGGACATGGGCGTGGCCTGGCACCGCTTCCTGGCCTTCCCGAACATCTGGTTCAAGCGCAACGCCGACGGCTCCACCTCGCTCGGCGCACTGCTGCCGATGACCAGCGGCGGCAAGCCGATCGACTTCACCGACCCCGGTGAGGACGACGTCTTCGGCGTCTCCCAGGTCGAGCACTTCTCCTGGAAGGGCCTGCTGGACTTCTCCACCTGCACCGAGTGCGGCCGCTGCCAGTCGCAGTGCCCGGCCTGGAACACCGGCAAGCCGCTCTCCCCGAAGCTGCTGATCATGTCCCTGCGGGACAACGCCCACGCCAAGGCCCCCTACCTGCTGGCCGGCGGCGGCAAGACCATGGAGGGCGAGGAGAAGGCCACCGAGGAGCAGCTGAAGAACGTTCCCGCCGCCGCCCTCGCCGAGGCCGAGCGCCCGCTGATCGGCACCGCCGAGGAGAACGGCGTCATCGACCCCGACGTGCTGTGGTCCTGCACCACCTGCGGTGCCTGCGTCGAGCAGTGCCCGGTGGACATCGAGCACATCGACCACATCGTCGACATGCGCCGCTACCAGGTGATGATCGAGTCCGCGTTCCCCTCCGAGGCGGGCACGATGCTCAAGAACCTGGAGAAGAAGGGCAACCCCTGGGGCCTGGCCAAGAAGCAGCGCCTGGAGTGGCTCAAGGAGGTCGACTTCGAAGTCCCGGTCGTCGGCAAGGACATCGAGGACCTGTCCGAGGTCGAGTACCTGTACTGGGTCGGCTGCGCCGGCGCCCTGGAGGACCGCGCCAAGAAGACCACCAAGGCCTTCGCCGAGCTGCTGCACATCGCGGGCGTCAAGTTCGCGATCATGGGCGGCGACGAGAAGTGCACCGGCGACTCCGCCCGCCGCCTGGGCAACGAGCCCCTCTTCCAGGAGCTCGGCATGGAGAACGTCGCCGCGCTGAACATGGCCTTCGGCGAGGAGATGGACGACGAGGGCAAGGTCACGCCCGAGTCCAGGAAGCCCAAGTCGGCCAAGAAGATCGTCGCCACCTGCCCGCACTGCCTGAACACCCTGGGCAACGAGTACCCGCAGCTCGGCGGCGACTACGAGGTCATCCACCACACCCAGCTGCTGCAGCACCTCGTCGACGAGGGCAAGCTGATCCCGGTGACCCCGGTCGAGGGCATCATCACCTACCACGACCCCTGCTACCTGGGCCGCCACAACAAGATCTACACGCCCCCGCGCGAGATCATCTCCAGCGTCCCCGGCATCCGCAACGAGGAGATGCACCGCCACAAGGAACGCGGCTTCTGCTGCGGCGCCGGCGGCGCCCGGATGTGGATGGAGGAGCGCATCGGCAAGCGCATCAACAACGAGCGCGTCGACGAGGCCCTCTCCCTCGACCCGGACATCGTCTCCACCGCCTGCCCGTTCTGCCTGGTCATGCTCACCGACTCGGTCAACGGCAAGAAGAACGAGGGCAAGGCCAAGGAGTCCGTCCAGGTCGTCGACGTCGCCCAGCTGCTGCTGGAGTCCGTCAAGACCCCGGTCGACCCCGAGGGCTCCGCGGAGTCCGAGAGCGAGCCGGAGCCGGAACCGGTGAAGTGACCTTCGCGGACGGCCAGGCGGGACCCGGCTGACCCCGCCGGGCCGTCCGTCACCGCTGTTGCCTCACCCGCCTCACCGAAGGGCCGCCCGTCCCCCCCGGGCGGCCCTTCGCCGTGCACCAGGCCCGTACCGACGGCCCTCCTCATGGAGCGGGGCCCCTCCCGCGCGGCCGGACCGCGACCTGCCCGCCGCCCTCCCGCTCCCTCTCACGGCTGACCCTCTCCGGCGAGGCGGTACCCAGGACGGACCGATGCACTACCGGGGAAGGACACCGGGCCTGACGGCCCCTTAGGGGATGTCACAGCTCGGCCGCAATGGGGCCCGCAAAACCGGGGGCCGGACACGCGGCCTTCCGCGACCAGGTACGTTCGAAGACGTGGCTGGATTCAGGATCGGACGCGGCCGGAACAACAACGGCGCTCCCAACGCGCACCCGCAGCACCCTCCGTACGGACAGCAGACGCCGCGGGGGCCGTCGTACGGCTACCCGCAGCCGCCTCAGCCGTACCCGCCGCAGCCGTCGTACGGCAGCGGCCCCGGCGGCCCGGGCGGCAGTCCCTGGCCGAGCCCGCCCGCTCATGGGGGCCACGGAGGCGGGCACGGCGAGCCGGAGTACTTCGGCGACGGCGCCTACCCGCCCGGCACCCACGCGCCGCACGACCCGTACGCGGCCAACAACCCCGGGCACACCCAGGCCTTCTCCATCGACGACCCCTACGGCCAGGGCGACACCTACCAGGCACCGCCCCCCGGCCCCGTGGGCCCGCGGCTGCACTGGAAGGACCTGCTCAAGGGCATCGTCCTCTCCCCGGCCCAGACCTTCCTGCAGATGCGGGACTACACGATGTGGGGCCCCGCCCTCATCGTCACCTTCATCTACGGCCTGATCGCCGTCTTCGGCTTCGACGACGCCCGCGAGGACGCGATCAACGCGACCCTGTCGAACGCCGTCCCGATCGTCCTCACGACAGCCGTGGCGATGGTGATCAGCTCCTTCGTCCTGGGCGTGGTCACCCACACCCTGGCCCGCCAGCTCGGAGGCAACGGCGCCTGGCAGCCGACGGTCGGCCTCTCCATGCTGATCATGTCCCTGACGGACGCGCCCCGTCTGCTGGTCGCCATGTTCCTCGGCGGCGACGCGCCCTTCGTGCAGATCCTCGGCTGGGCCACCTGGGTCGCGGCCGGCGCCCTGCTCACGATGATGGTCAGCCGCTCCCACGACCTGCCCTGGCCGAAGGCCCTGGGCGCCTCCGCCATCCAGCTGATCGCCCTGCTGTCCATCGTGAAGCTCGGCACCTTCTAGCCCGCCCCCGGGGCGTCCCGCAACCCCCTCCGCGACGCCCCGGCCTCCGGCCGCACACAACAGAAGGGGCTTCCCCCGGGAAGCCCCTTCTCGCTGCGCCGTATCCCTGGCCCGGAGGGCCGCCCTCAGGCGTCGAGCACCTGCCCCGCCCGCTTCACGACAGGCGGCTGAACCGACCACGGGAAGTTGATCCAGCTGTCCGTGCGCTTCCAGACGTACTCGCACTTCACCAGGGACTGCGTCTTCTCGTAGACCACCGCGCTGCGGACCTCGGCCACGGCGTCCAGGCAGAAGTCGCGGACCAGCTTGAGCGTCTTGCCGGTGTCGGCGACGTCGTCCGCGATCAGCACCTTCTTGTCGGTGAAGTCGATGGCGTTCGGCACGGGCGCCAGCATGACCGGCATCTCGAGCGTCGTCCCCACACCTGTGTAGAACTCCACGTTGACCAGGTGGATGTTCTTGCAGTCGAGGGCGTAGGCGAGGCCGCCGGCCACGAAGACACCGCCGCGGGCGATGGAGAGCACTATGTCCGGCTGGTAGCCGTCGTCCGCGATGGCCTGCGCGAGTTCGCGCACCGCCACGCCGAACTGCTCGTAGGTGAGATTCTCCCGTGCGTCGTTCATGCCGCTCATACCTGGGTCCGGTGGAAATTGACGTAGGACCGCGAGGCGGTGGGGCCGCGCTGTCCCTGGTACCGCGAGCCGTAGCGCTCACTGCCGTAGGGGAACTCGGCGGGCGAGCTGAGCCGGAACATGCACAGCTGGCCGATCTTCATGCCGGGCCACAGCTTGATCGGGAGCGTGGCGAGGTTCGACAGCTCCAGGGTGACGTGACCGGAGAAGCCGGGGTCGATGAAACCGGCGGTGGAGTGCGTCACCAGGCCGAGCCGGCCGAGCGAGCTCTTCCCCTCGAGCCGGGAGGCCAGGTCGTCGGGGAGCGTGATCACCTCGTACGTCGAGGCCAGCACGAACTCACCGGGGTGCAGGATGAACGGCTCGTCGCCCTCCGGCTCCACCAGACGGGTCAGGTCCGGCTGCTCGACGGAGGGGTCGATGTGCGGGTACCGGTGGTTCTCGAACACCCGGAAGTACCGGTCCAGCCGTACGTCGATGCTCGACGGCTGCACCATGTCGTCGTCGTAGGGATCGATGCGTACCCGCCCGGCATCGATCTCGGCCCGGATGTCCTTGTCTGAGAGAAGCACGCCCCGAGAATACGCAAGGCGCGCGGACCGGCCACAACCGCACCGTCCCGCGCGCCCACGTCCCTGTGCTCCGGAGCCCTCCTCGGTCACCGGACGTCTACTTCCCGTGGCACGTCCCGCTGCATCCCGCGCCGCTCATGGCCGCTCTGCAGCTCCCCATGCCAGTCGGCTCCACTGCCTGTAGCTGCTCCGCTGCTCCGCTGCAGCTCTGCAGCTACTGCTGCTTCTGCAGCGCGACCGGCACGACGCTGCGGAGCCGCGCACAGCGCGGACAGCGCAGCAGCCGGCCCGGGCCGAGTCGCTCGGCCTGCTGCATCGGGAACGAGGCGGTGGTGAACACGTGCCCATCGGCACAGCGGACGACGGTGCGCTCCATCAAGTCCAAGAGTCCCTTCCCCAGAGGCGCGTCTGGCTGGCTGCCGTGACGACAAAAGCCACATTACGGGATCAAAGAGACGCCTCTCCAGGCGGCACTCCGCGCGCCCATGCCCCCCCTCACCGTACGCCCCAACTCGTACCCCTCGCAGCCACATCCACCCCTGAAACGCAGTCAGGCCCCTGGGCTTGGACACCGGGGGCCTGGCATGAGGTAAAGTAAACGAGCGTCCGGACACCGATCACCGTCGGCGTTCTGGATCTTGCGCGGGTGTAGTTTAATGGTAGAACATCAGCTTCCCAAGCTGAGAGCGCGAGTTCGATTCTCGTCACCCGCTCCACGAAGAAGGCCCAGATCACCGATCTGGGCCTTACTTGTTGTCT
>NZ_JAATEM010000001.1 GCF_012034205.1 Streptomyces composti | reverse complement strand
GGCCGGCCGACCGTACCCGCCCACCTGACACGACTGCCGCGGAAAGGCACCCACGCCATGCGCAGCGCTTCGACGGAACAGCCGAGCAGCGAGCGCCCCGTGCGCCACGCTCCCCCCACCGGAGTCGCACGGGCCACGCCCCTTGCGGCACTGTCCCGAGTGCCGTGGGCCGAGATCCAGGACTCCACCGGATCGGCGGCGGCCATCCCGCTGCTGCTCAACGGCATCGCCTGGGGCGACGCCGACACCGCCCGGGCCGCTCTGGAGGATCTGCGGCGCCGGATCTGCCAGTACGGATTCGTGGTGGAGCAGGCGACCGCCGCCACCGTCCCCTTCCTCTGGGAGCTGGCGCAGCTCCCGCACGTCACCGTCCGCCCCCAGATCATCCAGCTGCTGAAGGCCATCGCCGACGCCCGGCAGTGGGAGAGCACCGCGGCCGCCTACCCCAAGCTGCTCAACCACCGGGAGAACCCGGTGGCTTGGGAGCGCGCCGCGCGCCAGGCCGTGCGGGCCCGCGCCGGCGACCTGGACCGGCTCCTCGAGGAGGCGGACACGGAGGTCGCCCGCGCCACCACGGAGCTGGCGCACGCGCTGGCGCGGTGACATCCGGGCGGACGGCGCGGAACTGACCCCCTCAGGAATTTCTCAGACCTTCCACGAGGGTGCGCGGAGCGGGGGACGATCCGCGCGCAGGGGGGGGAGGCCGTGCGCGGCCGGCTGGTCACCGGCCGCGCACGGCCCGAGAGCCGTCGCCCCGCAGGCATCCACGTCCGCGGACCCGGGCACCCCGCAGGCACACATGTCCACGGACCGGCGCCCGGCGGCGCGGGGGCGCCCCGCGCATGTCCCCCCGCGCATGTCCCGAGGTCACGGAGCAGGCAGCTCCGGAGATCATGGAGGGTGGCGCCCCTCGCCTCGGATCGCGCGGCAGTGTAGACATGGCACATGGTCCGACTCATGGGTCGCTCCAGGGACCGGTCGCCCCGGCGGCCCGCCGCGGTGGCCGCGCAGCGGGGGCGAGGCGGTGACCGGCGGCGGTGGCATCCTGTGGCGGGGCTGCGATCGGTGCTGAGCGGGCGCAGCGTCGCCGGCCAGGTGTTCGTCCTGCATGTGGTGATCGTGGTGCTGCTGGTCGCGGCCGCGGTCGTGGCGCTGGTGCTCCAGGTGAGGCGGGACAGCATCAACGAGGCCCGCAGCCGCTCCCTGGCCGTCGCGGAGACCTTCGCCAACTCTCCGGGCATCGTCGAGGCGCTTCAGTCGCCCGACCCGACGGCCGTGCTGCAGCCGGAGGCCGAGGCCGTGCGCAAGCAGGCGAAGGTCGACTTCGTGGTGGTGATGGACACCGCCGCCATCCGCTACACCCATCCGCGCCCGGACCGGATCGGCAAGCGGTTCGTGGGCACCTACGCGCCCGCGCTGCGGGGCGAGCCCGTGGTGGAGCAGATCGAGGGCACCATCGGCGAGCTGGTGCAGGCCGTGGTCCCCGTGAAGAACGAGGACGGCACGGTCGTGGGCCTGGTGTCCGCGGGCATCACCACGGAGCACGTCGGCGGTGCCGCGAACCACCAGCTGCCGCTGGTGCTGACCGCGGCGGGTGTGGCGCTGGCCCTGGCCACGGCCGGAGCCGCCCTGGTCAGCAGGCGGCTGCTGCGCCAGACCCACGGGCTGGGCCCGCACGAGATGACCCGGATGTACGAGCACCACGACGCGGTGCTGCACGCCGTGCGGGAGGGCGTCGTGATCGTCGACGGGGACGGCACCCTGATGCTCGCCAACGACGAGGCCCACCGGCTGCTCGGGCTCCCGGCGGACGCGGAGGGGCGGCAGGTGGCCGATCTGGGTCTGGATCCGGCCACCGCGGAGCTGCTGTCGTCGCGGCGGATGGCCACGGACGAGGTGCTGCTGGTCGGCGACCGGCTGCTGGCGGTCAACCAGCGGCCCATCGACCGGTCCGACGGACCGCCCGGCAGCGTCGCCACGGTCCGCGACTCCACCGAGCTGCGGGCCCTGTCCGGCCGCGCCGAGGAGGCCAGGGAACGGCTGGACATGCTGTACGACGCCGGGGTGGCCATCGGCACCAGCCTGGACGTCACCCGTACGGCGGAGGAGCTGACGGAGCTGGCGGTGCCGCGGTTCGCGGACTTCGCCACCGTGGACCTGTTCGAGGCGGTGCTGGCCGGCGGCACACCGGACGCGGCCAGCTCGATGCGCCGTGCGGCGATGACCGGGATCCGCAAGGACGCCCCGTTGTATCCCGCGGGCGAGACCATCCGGTTCGTGGACTCCTCGCCGCAGGGACGCAGCCTGGCCGGCGGCCGGGCGGTGCTGGAACCGCACCTCGCGGAGGCACCCGGCTGGCAGGCGCAGGACGCCGAACGCACCGCGCAGGTCGTCGAGTACGGCATCCACTCGCTGATCGCCGTGCCGCTGCGGGCCGGTGCGACGACGCTGGGCGTGGTGAGCTTCTGGCGCTCCGGGCAGTCGCGGCCGTTCGACACCGAGGAGGTGGCGCTGGCCGAGGAGCTGGTGGCGCGGGCCGCGGTGTCCATCGACAACGCCCGCCGCTACACCCGTGAGCACAACATGGCGGTGACGCTGCAGCGCAGCCTGCTGCCGCGGACCCTGCCGGAGCAGAGCGCCCTGGAGATCGCCTACCGCTATCTGCCGGCGCAGGCCGGGGTGGGCGGCGACTGGTTCGACGTGCTGCCGCTGTCGGGCACCCGGGTGGCGCTGGTGGTGGGCGACGTCGTCGGCCACGGACTGCACGCGGCGGCCACCATGGGACGGCTGCGCACCGCGGTCCACAACTTCTCGGCCCTCGACCTGCCGCCCGAGGAGCTGCTGGGCCTGCTGGACGAACTGGTCGGGCGGATCGACCAGGACGAGGCGCAGGAGGAGCACAGCGCGCCGGTGACCGGGGCGACCTGTCTGTACGCCGTCTACGACCCGGTGACCCGGCGCTGCACCGTGGCCCGGGCCGGTCATCCGCCGCCCGCGCTGATCCGTCCGGACGGCAGCGTCGAGTACCCGGACGTGCCCGCGGGGCCGCCGCTGGGGCTCGGCGGGCTGCCGTTCGAGACGGCGGAGCTGGAGCTTGCCGAGGGCAGCCGGCTCGTGCTGTACACGGACGGGCTGGTGGAGGACCGCACCCGGGACATCGACGTGGGTCTGGAACTGCTGCGCGAGGCGCTGTCGCGGGCCGGGGACTCGCCGGAGGACACCTGCAGGGCGGTGCTGGAGGCGCGGCGCCCGCGGCGGGCCGGTGACGACATCGCGCTGATCGTGGCGCGCACCCGGGCGCTGCCGGCGGACCGTATCGCGGAGTGGCCGGTGCCCGCCGATCCGGCGGCCGTGGGCCAGGTCCGGGCGGCGGTGCTGCGCAAACTGGCCGAGTGGGACCTGGACGAGCTGGGCTTCACCACGGAGCTGATCCTCAGTGAGCTGGTGACCAACGCGATCCGGTACGGCGGCAGCCCCATCCGGGTGCGGATGCTGCGCGACCGGCAGCTGATCTGCGAGGTCTTCGACGGCAGCAGCACCTCGCCGCATCTGCGCTACGCCACGATGACGGACGAGGGAGGGCGGGGCCTGTTCCTGGTGGCGCAGCTCGCCGAGCGCTGGGGCACCCGTTATCTGCCGGCCGGCAAGGTCATCTGGGCGGAGCAGACGATTCCGCAGTCGTGAGCGTCCGGGAGGGTCGTGAGCGTCCGGAAGCACCAGCACCCGGAGCCGCGGACGCCGAGCCATAAGCACACCGGGGGACACGCCATAAGCGAGCCTTATGGGCTCATAGAACGGACCCGCGTACCGGGTTAGGCAAGCCTTAATTTAGGCTCGGGCGAGTCGCTGTCCTCGCTCGAAGGGAAACTGACCATGCCCCGCCCCCTGCGGGTCGCCATCGTCGGATCCGGCCCCGCCGGGATCTACGCCGCCGACGCCCTGCTCAAGTCCGACACGGCCGCCGAACCGGGCGTGTCCGTCGACATCTTCGAGCGCATGCCGGCGCCGTTCGGTCTGATCCGGTACGGCGTGGCCCCCGACCACCCGCGGATCAAGGGCATCATCACCGCCCTGCACCAGGTCCTCGACAAGCCGCAGATCCGTCTGTTCGGCAATGTGGAGTACGGGACCGACATCCACCTCGACGACCTGCGTGCCTTCTACGACGCGGTGATCTTCGCGACCGGCGCGATGGCCGACCGCGCGCTGCCCGTACCGGGCATCGACCTCGAAGGCTCCTACGGCGCCGCCGACTTCGTCTCCTGGTACGACGGTCACCCGGACGTGCCGCGCACCTGGCCGCTGGAGGCCGAGAAGGTGGCGGTGCTCGGCGTCGGCAACGTCGCGCTCGACGTGGCCCGCATCCTGGCCAAGACCGCCGACGAACTGCTGCCGACGGAGATCCCGCCGAACGTCTACGACGGGCTCAGGGCCAACCGGGCCAAGGAGATCCACGTCTTCGGCCGCCGCGGCCCGGCGCAGGCCAAGTTCAGCCCCATGGAGCTCAGGGAGCTGGACCACTCCCCCAGCATCGAGGTGATCGTCGACCCCGAGGACATCGACTACGACGAGGGGTCGATCGCCACCCGGCGCGGCAACAAGCAGGCCGACATGGTCGCCAAGACCCTGGAGAACTGGGCGATCCGCGACGTGGGCGACCGCCCGCACAGGCTGTACCTGCACTTCTTCGAGTCGCCGGTGGAGATCCTCGGCGAGGACGGCCGCGTGAGGGGCCTGCGCACCGAGCGCACCGCCCTGGACGGCACCGGCAACGTCAAGGGCACGGGTCAGTTCAAGGACTGGGACGTCACCGCCGTCTACCGCGCGGTGGGCTACCTCTCCGACCAGCTGCCCAAGCTGCCGTGGGACATCGAGTCCGGCACCGTGCCGGACGAGGGCGGCCGGATCATCGGCGACACCGGCGAGCCTGTGCAGTCGGCGTACGTCACCGGCTGGATCCGGCGCGGCCCGGTGGGCCTGATCGGGCACACCAAGGGCGACGCGAACGAGACGGTGGCCAACCTGCTCGCCGACTTCGCCGACGGCCGGCTGCACACGCCCGCCTCCCCCGCCCTCGAGGCCGTGGACGCGTTCCTCGCCGAGCGGGAGATCCGCCACACCACCTGGGACGGCTGGTACCGCCTGGACGCCGCCGAGAAGGCGCTGGGCGAGCCGCAGGGCCGCGAGCGGGTGAAGATCGTCGAGCGGGAGGACATGCTGCGCGCCAGCGGCGCATGAGCCGCCGGCCCGCCGGGCGCGGGTCGCCGTCGGGCGCCGCGTGCGGACCGCACCTGGTCCGCACGCGGCGCCCGCTGCCGTCGACGGGCCGGCGCGTCAGCCGAGTTCGTAGTCGAGCCAGATCCGGTGGGTGCCGTCCGCCTCGACGGCGATGCCGCCGGTGCCGGTGATCCCGGCGAGTTCGCCGGTGCCGCTGGCCGGGACGATCCTGAGCAGCTCCGCGCTGCGGTCGCTGCCGGTCGTGGACGCCGAGTGCACGAAGTTGAAGGCGCCCGATCGGCCGCCCACCGAGCCCTCGAAGGACTCCATCGCGACATAGGTGCCGACGCCTGCCTCCTGGTCGTAGGCGGAGGTGAACACGGTCGCCGCGCGGCCCGCGATCTCGCCCTCGAAGCGCTTCTCCATGGTGGCCACGCTCACGGGCAGAGCCGTGGTCACGGCGGGGTCCGCCTTGATCCCGGCCGGCACGAAGGACTGGACGGTGAAGGTTCCCGAAGCTCTCATGGGCCGACCGTAGCGTTCGGGTCCGACAACGCTCCTGCGTTGTGTACGATCACCCTTCACAGAAACGCCACATACCCTTCACGCAAGGGCCATGCAGGGGGGAGATTCATGCGCATACGCACTGCCGCAGTGGCCGCCACCGCGATCACGGGCGCGCTCGCCGCGCTCACGGCCGCTCCGGCGCAGGCCGCCGAGTACAGCTCCGCGCTGAAGGTCCGGGGCATCCAGTACGACGCGCCGGGCAAGGACGACAACAGGTGCTCCGGGGGCAACACCCACAAGGAGTATCTGACGATCAAGAACTACTCGAAGTCCTCGACGGTCAACCTCAAGGGATACGTCGTCAAGGACGCCGCCGGGAACCGGTTCAAGTTCACCAGGAACCACTACCTGCAGCCCGGCGACTATGTGCGGCTGCGCGGCGGCCGCGGTACCGACTCCGACGCCAAGAACGTCGTCTACCGCAACAACTGCAATTTCATGTGGAACAACGAGCCCGGCGACACCATCTACGTGTACAAGCCGAGCGGCGCCCGGGCCGACGTGCACAAGTACACCAAGTCCCGCGACGACCGGGACCGCAACGGATACATCACCTTCCACAAGTGACCCGGTTGCACGAGTGACCGCGCCGCGGCGTTCAGTCCGTGAGCGGCAGATGGCCCGTCTCCCCCGGCTGGAGGCGGGCCGTCCGGTCCGGCAGCCGCACGTCGATCGGCCCCGGCCCGCTCGCCGGTACCTCGATCTCCAGCCGGCCGCTCTCCAGCCGCAGCCGGACGCCCCAGTGCCCGTGGTAGCGGATGGTGAAGCCGTACGAGGACAGCTCCGGCAGCGGCACCGGGTTCAGGCGCAGCGCCCCGTTGCGGGTCTCCAGGCCGGGCAGCCCGCGCTGCACCAGGTCGAGGGTGCCGGCCATGGCGCCGAGGTGGATGCCCTCGCCGGTGGTACCGCCCTGGATGTCGGCGATGTCCCCCTGGAGCGCCTCCTGGCAGAACGCCCAGGCCTCGGCGCGCCGGTCGCGGGCGAGTACCCAGCCGTGCACCAGACCGCTGAGCGTGGAGCCGTGGCTGGTGCGGTGCAGGTAGTAGTCCACCGTGCGCCGCCAGATGTGCTCGTCCAGGCTGTGGCCCAGCCGTCCGAACAGCGCCTGCAGTTCGGCCGGTGAGAACAGGTAGCCGAGCATCAGCACGTCCGCCTGCTTGGAGGCCTGGTAGCGGTTGACGGTGTCCCCCTCGGCCTCCAGGATCCGGTCGAGCCGGCGGATGTCCCCGTACTGCTTGCGGTAGCCGTGCCAGTCGAGTTCCTCGAGGTCGCCGTAGCCCTCGAACTGGCTGATGACCCCGTCGTGGAACGGGATGTGCAGGGTGCGGGAGACCTCCTCCCAGTGGTCGAGTTCGCCGGCGTCCAGGCCGGTGCGTTCGTCGAGCTCCCTCCGCCGCGGCTCGGGCAGGGAGCGCAGCACGTCGATCGTGTGGGCGAGCACCCAGGCCGCGGTGACATTGGTGTAGGCGTTGTCGTCGAGGCCGGGGCGGTCCGCGTCGGGGTAGGCGTCGTGGTACTCGTCGGGGCCGACCACGCCCCGGATGTGATGGCGGCCCAGGTGCGGGTCGTACTCGGCGGCGTCCGCCCAGAAGCGGGAGATCTGCAGCAGCATCTCGGCGCCCTTGGTGTGCAGGAACTCGGTGTCGCCGCTGGCCTCGCAGTACTGCCACACGTTGTAGGCGATGGCGGAGCCCACATGGTGCTGCAGATGGGTGTGGTCGGGCATCCAGCGGCCCGAGCGCGGGTTCAGATGGAGCTGCTGGGTCTCCTCCCTGCCGTCGCTGCCGCTCTGCCACGGGTACATCGCGCCCCTGCGGCCGGCGTCGCGGGCGGCGGTGCGGGCCCGCTCCAGGCGCCGGTAGCGGTAGTGCAGCAGGGCGCGGGAGACCTCGGGGAAGTGCAGATTGAGGTAGGGCAGCACGAACAGCTCGTCCCAGAAGACGTGCCCGCGGTAGGCCTCGCCGTGCAGTCCCCGGGCCGGCACGCCGACGTCCAGATCGGCGGTGTGCGGGGAGAGCGTCTGCAGCACATGGAACAGGTGCAGGCGCAGGATGGTGCCCGCCTCGCCGGGGACGTCCAGCTCACCCCTGCGCCAGAGCTGGCCCCAGGCGGTGCGGTGCGAGGCAACCAGTGCCGCCCAGCCGTCGACCCGGCCCACCCGGTCCACGGCGGCGTGCAGGGGGTCGCTGATCGCCGGGTCGCGCGAGGTGTGCAGGGCGACCAGTTTGTCCACGGTGACGGTGTGGCCCGGGGTGAGGTGCAGCCGGGTGTGGTGGACGGCGCGCCCGTTGTCCTTGCGCATGCTGACGGGCGAGTCGGCGAGCAGCCGGGCGGCGAGCGCGATCCGGATGTCGGAGGTGCGGGTGCGGCAGCGCAGCCACACCGTGCCGGCATCGGCGATGCCGCTGTGCACATGGGTCAGGTGGCGGCCGTCGAGGTCCCGGTAGCGGGCGACGCCGGCGTTGGTGACGGTGCCGTCGAGTGCGGCCTCCACCTCCAGGGGGCCGGCATAGCGCTGGGCGGTGAACTCGGTACGAAGAGCGGCCATATGAGGGTCCGCCATGTGCACGAGCCGCTCCTGGCGCACCGTCAGGGTACGGCCCTCACCCAGGTCGTAGCGGGTCATCCGCTCGAAGAGTCCGGGGGCCAGGTGCAGGATCTCGCGGTGTTCGAGCACATCGGCCGTGTCGGGGGTGAGCCATGCCCCGCCGGGGAGGCGGAAGCGCAGCGGCAGCCAGTTCGGCAGGTTGACCATGTCCTCGTTCTCGACCCGCCGGCCGGCGACCCTGGAGGTGAGCCGGTTGTAGCAGCCGGCCGCATACGTCCCCGGGTAGTGCACCTCGTCGGCGGTGCACTCGGGCAGCGCTCCGCGAGTGGCGAAGTAGCCATTGCCCAGGGTGCACAGCGACTCCCTCAACCGCGCCTCGGCGGGGTCGTAGCCCTCGTACTCCCAGGTCCAGCCGGTCACGTCGACGCTCCTCCCGTCGGCGCCGCACCGAGATCCCGAGTGCGACGGTGTCGGCGCCCTGCCGCAGAGTCTGTCCCGGTGCCGTCCGGCGGCGGCGCGGCCCACGCCGAAGACGTGCGCGAACCGCCGGTACGGCTGACAGCTGCGCTCGAAGTACCCCGGAGGCGGGGCGGCACACGTCGGAGGCAGGGCACCGGCCGGTGATCGCGGACGCCGCCCGGGCGGACGAGCCCGTGATCGCG
This sequence comes from Streptomyces composti, assembly GCF_012034205.1. GTDB lineage: Bacteria > Actinomycetota > Actinomycetes > Streptomycetales > Streptomycetaceae > Streptomyces > Streptomyces composti. The sequence goes on along the minus strand of NZ_JAATEM010000001.1, from coordinate 355,507 downwards.
GACGCCTGTTCCGGAACCCTACCCGTCCGCCCCTGGCAGGCAAGGGCCGTCCGTCCCCTGGAGAACCGGGGGCGGGAGGAGGACACTGGGGGCAGGAGCGGCACCGATCCCCCGCGGTGCCGCTCCGTGCCCTGTCAGACCTCCAGGTCGGCCTCGATGCGGCGCAGCTGGTGGCGGGCCATCGCCAGGTTGGCCCGACCGGCGTCCAGGACCAGGTAGAGGAACAGGCCGTTGCCGCCGCGCCTCTTGAGCGGCCGGATCATGTGGTACTGGCTGCTCAGGGTGATCAGGATGTCGTCGATCTCCTCCTTGATGCCCAGGTGCTCCATGGTGCGCAGCTTGGACCGCACCACGTCGGTGTTGCCGGCCGCGGCCACCTCGATGTCGAAGTCCTTGCCGCCGCCCACCGAGCCGAGGGCCATGCCGCTGGTGTAGTCGACCAGTGCGGCGGCCGTGGCGCCGTCGATGGAGGCGAGGCACTCCTTGAGCGAGGTGTCGGTGTTGGCCATGGGTGACGTCCTTTCCGTCGGTTTCGGTGGTGGGTCCGGTCGCCCGGCGGTCCGGGCGACGGGTCGGGAAGATCCCGGGGTTCAGGCGCCGGGCTCGGGGCGGGGAGTCCGGGTGGGGCCGTTGTGAGGGGCGCGCACGGGGAGGGTGCCGATCCGGCGGGCCGGGTCCGGCTGCGGGGGCTGCCGCACGGCCGCCGCGCGGTCGGAGTGCCGGCCGCCGCCCGGACCGATGCGGGTGTCGACCAGCTCGGCGATCCGGGCCCCGCTGCGGCGGCCCTCGAGGTGGAGGCGGCCCACGTTCACGCGGTCGTCGGCGAGCAGGGTGAGCACGGCGGCGGTGCCTGCCGCGTAGGTCGCCACGTATCCCAGGGCGCCGCGCACCAGCAGCTCGCGGAACTCGCCGCGGGCGGCCGCGTCCGTCACCCGGTGGGCGACGCCGAGCGCGGCGGCGGTGAGCGCGGCGAGCCCCTCCGCCTCGGTGCCGGGCACGTCGTGGGCGAGGACGAGGCCGTCGACGGTGGCGGCGAGCGATCCGGTCAGCCGGGGTATGCGGGTGCGCAGCCGGCGCAGCTCGTCCTGCACATCGGTCTCGACGGCCATGAGCAGTCTCCTCTCGGCACGCTGCCGGCGTGCGCGGATCACAGTGCCTCCAAGGCGTCCAGGAGCCGTCGCAGCAGGGCTGTCTCGGGCTCGTCCCACGCGGCGCCGGGGGCGGCGGGGCCCCGAAGGGCGGCCGCGGGGCGCGGCGGCGCGGGGATGACCAGTCCGTCGGCGGCGAGACGGCGCAGCTCGACGAGGGTGTGGAAGGTGCGGCAGGCCAGCGCCGAGGCGATCTGGGCGGCGGTGCTGGCGCCGTCGACCAGGGCGAGCGCCCGGCCACGGCGCGGCGGCAGCTTCGTGCGCCCGGCGCCGGAGGTGCGGGCGAGGGGCGCGGTGTCGACGGCCGGGTCGGGCCAGATGCGCTGCAGCAGGGCCCGGCGCCGCCGGGACTCACGCAGCACCGCCGCCGCGGGCACGGGACGGACGGCGCCGAGCCAGTGCGCCACTCCGGGGCGGAAGCGGGCGGGCCGGTCGTCGTGGAGCAGGGCGAAGTAGGCCGCGTCGAACAGCGCGCCCAGGTGGCACAGCTCCAGGGCACCGGTGGTGAGGCGGCCGCGCTCCACCAGATGACGGCCGACGCGGCGCCGGACGCCGGCCCGCCGCACCGCCTCCCACCAGTTCTCCGGAGCGAGTGCGCCGCTGCGGGTGAGCAGCTCGCCCAGGGCGGGGCTCATGGCCGAGTCGGCGTGGACGACCTCGCCGGCCGCGAGATGGAGCACGCCGGAGGAGGTGGTGAGCACTCCGGTGGCGCCGTCCGCGGCGAGGCCGGCGAGCAGGGCCGGGGCGGTGGTGTGCGTGGGGGCGGCGGCCGTCATCCGAGCACCAGCCGGTCCGCCATCTCGGCCAGCCGGATGCGGGCGAGGGCGAGGTTGCCGTCACGCCGGTCGAGCCACAGGTACAGGAACACGGTGCTGTCGAACGGGGTGACGACCAGGCGCAGCAGCTGATAGGCGTCCGCGGTGGTGAGGATCAGGTCCTCGACGGTCGTCCCGCCGCTTGCTCCGCCACCGGATCCGGGCGCGAGGGTGGGGCTCTCCAGGGCGAGCCGGGCGAGCTCGGCGGTCTCCGCGGCCGTGGCCTCCGCGTCGCCGCCGGGTGCCTCGCCGACCGCACCCAGCGCGAGCCCGCTGATCCAGTCGGCCACCAGGGCGCCGCGTGCGCCGGGCAGTCGCATGGCTTCCAGCAGGCTCTCGTCGATTCCGGGCACGCCGGATCCCCCTCCTCGCACGGCTGTACCGCGAACGTGACGTCGAAGCTACGCTGCGTACTCGAGCGAGGTGAAGACTTTGGGGTTTTCCGGAGGAATATGCCTAAGAAGCAGACTTCCCCTGATACAATCCGCGCCTCTGGCGGCGGCGACCGTTCACATGCGAGCAGGGCCAACCCCGAAGCGGATGGTGGGCGGGCCCTGCTCGCGGAGCCTCATTCTGCGGAGCGGCCCCCGCGGGAGACCACGAGTGAGAGCACTCCAACACGTGCGCGCCGCGCACACCCCGCGCGCGTCATTGCCTCGCGCGCCGGGGGTTGCATCCGCCGGCGGGTGGGCAGGCGTGACGCGGCTGCGCCGTCCGGCGGAGCCCGCCCTCCGGCCGCCCGACGGCGGCGACGATACTGGCAGGAGCACGTGCCCCCGCTCACATCTGGATCCATGCAGACCACGCCCACAGTCCGCCGTACCGTTCCGCCGACCGTCTGGCTGACCTGCGGCCGCCATGCCGGAGACAGCGCGGAGGAGCTCCTCAGGCGCTCGCTGCGCCGCCACAAGGACAGCCGCCGCATCGACGACTATCTGGAGATCACCGACTCCGGATCGCCCGAGAAGGTCTTCGAGGCCCGGACGCGCGTCGCCGGCGGCGTCACCGTGCGGGCGCGGCTGAGCCTCGCCCCCGCCACGCAGCACGGCCAGGACTGGACGCTGGTCGCGGAGGCCGAGCAGCCCTGGGACCAGTCGTGGCCGTCCCCGGCTGGGATGTTCTGGCCGCAGGACCCGGACGCGGACTGGCGTCTGGACGCGTCGACGGGGCTGCGAGTGGGCGCCCTCAACCCGCTGCCCGAGGAGGACAAGGCCGTCCGCCGGCGGCTGCGCGCCTGCGCGCGGGACACCTGGCGGCTGCACGTCGTGGTGCACGAGGCGATGACCACCGACGAGCGCGGCCAGGTGCCGCTGGCGCACTGGCTGCCGCCGGGGCTGCGCGACCGGGTCGTGGAGCACCGCGCCGCCCCGCACCAGCACCGCGTGCTGAACTGGGCGCTGCGCGAGTTCCACGCAGAGGTGCCGCGCGGCGGCGCGGTGCTGCTGCCCGGCCGCCCGGCGCCGGAGGGCTACCAGGCCGACGCCTTCGCGGTGCGCGCGGTGTTCCTGGACGGCAGTGAACCGGTCGAACTCGTCGACGCGGTGCGGCGCTTCGACGCGCTGCCGCGCCCGCTGCCGGACGGCGCACTCGACGAGCTGACCGCGCTTCGGGAGGACTGGCACCTGCTCACCCTGGAGGAGGAACTCGCCCGCGAACGGGCCCTGGTGAAGATGTACGCCGAGGCCTTGGAGGCCATGACCAGGTCACGCGACCTGTACCGCGAAGCGGCCGAACGCGCCCACGAGGCCCTGGCCGCCTACCGCGACTCCGCCGTCCCCTCCCCCGGCCCCCGCCCCCTGCTTCCCGGCCCGGCCTCCCCGCTCCGCGCCCTCACCCGCCGACTGGAACGCCTCAAGGTCACCCCGCGGGTTCGCCGGGGCGCCCCCGCCGCAAGGACCGAGACCCCGCAGGCGCCACCGGCCGGCGGGACTGACGACACGCCGGCCGAGCCGGCCCCGGCCGCCGCGGAGCAGCGGACGGTGGCCGACACCCCGGCACCGGGCACGGAGACGTCGGGCCCGGAGGACGAGGTGTCGGCTCCGGGCACGGAGAAGGCCGGCAGGGCGGACGGCGCGCAGGAGCGGGCGGCACCGGCACGCCGCTAGCGGCGCCGCTTGCCGCCGGGCCCGGAGGCCGGGGGCGCACTCGCCCCGCGCACCCTGCACATACCGGGCCGGCCCCACGTCAGGACGGCGCCGCTCGCGTCGATTCCGCCCTGCGTCCGCGGCACGCGCCCGGACGGAGGCCCCTGCCGCACTCGTCCCCCGAGCCCGCGGCCGGTCACGCGGCCGGCCCGGACGCGGTCGCCCCCGCGCCTTCGGTGCGGGAGCCGACGGACACCTTCGGTGCGGGAGCCGACGGCGCCATGCGCGGTGTCCGGCACGCGTCACGTCAAGCGGCTCGCCGAGGCCGTGCCGGTTCCGGCGCCCGACGCCCGCGCGGTTCCCGGAGGCTTGCCCCGCAAGTCCGACAGGCACCCGGTCGCCGTGCGGGCCGGTGCGGACGTCCCGCCACGGCCGACGTCGACGAGCCGGCAGCCCTCCGACCGGCGATTTCCGGTCACGCCCGTTCGCTACCGCCGCTCCCCCGCCCCGACGCCGCGGGGGCCGGAACCGCGTGGGAGCGGTTCCGGCCCCGGGGACGGCGGGGCGGTCACTCCGCCGGGTGGTGGGGGTCCGGCGGAGGCCAGGCCGCGGTCCAGCGGCGGGGCGGGAACGGGGAGGCGACCCGGACCACGAGAGCGGCCAGGGCGAGCAGCGCCGCGGTGACGGCGGCGGCGCTGGCCAGCCACGGCGGGGCGAGCGCCAGGTCGACCGCCCGGGAGAGCACCGCCGACGGAAGGGTGGCCCCGTAGACGTGGGCTCCGGCGAGGACCGCAGGCACCGCGAAGGCGGCCACCAGCACCAGGACTCCGGGACGCACCACCAGGATCAGGGCGAGCACGGTGCACAGCACCGACAGGCCGACGGCCAGGGCGTGCAGCCGGAGTGACGTGCCGTCGTGGTGCAGCGGGAAGTGCGCCACCGCGCACAGCGCGAGAATCGCCGCGGCGAGCCAGCTGGACCAGACGAGAGACCTGAAGACCGGCTCCGGGGGCCGGCCCGGGTCGGCGGCCGGGCGGGCGCGGCCCTGCGGGTGGCGCCCGTAGCGGGCGAAGGGCCGGCCGGGGCGGGTGCGGCGCGGGCGGCGGCCGTCGCGCGGACCGCGGCGGGGGCGTCCGCTCGGCCGGGTCTCCGGCGGTGCCGTGCGGACGGCGGAGCGGGGGCGCGGCCGGTGCCGTTCCGGCCGCGGTGCCTCGGGCTCCGGCGCCGCGGGGTGCGCGACGGCCGGTCCGGGGGCGGGCGGCCGGGGCAGAGGCTCGGCCTCGAGCCGGTCGATGAGGTCGATCAGCTCGTCCACGGAGCGCCCGGTGGCCGCGGCACGCAGCACCTCCTCGCGGCAGTGCGCGGCCAGCGGCTCGGCGTGCAGCAGGGCCACAAGGCGGGTGACGTCCTCCACGGGCCGGTGTGCGGCGGCGGCGCGGATCGCCTCGTCCGCGCAGTCCGGATCGCGCGGGGGCCGGGTCAGCAGGGCGACCAGACGGGTGACGTCCTCCACGGAGCGGACGACACCTGCGGCGCGCAGCGCCTCGATCACGGACCGGGAGTGTTCGGGTGAGCGTTCGAGCGTGGTGATGAGGTCGACGACCTCCTCCAGGGGCCGGTCCGAGACGGCCACATGCACCAGATCGGCGACCGGGTCGCACTGAGCCGGCCTCGCCGCCCGCTCCGCGTCCGGGTCGGTGAGGTCGAGCCGGTCGTCCGGGTCGGCCGGATCCAGGGGGTCGACGAGGTTGACGGTGGCGACCGGATCCCGCGGGCCCGTGGCGTTCTCGTCCGCGGCGGTGGCGACCGGCGGGACGGCCGTGGCCGCGGCGGGGCCGGGCGGCGGGTCCGGACGGTGGGTGCCGGAGGCGACGCTCGTCGCATCGGCCGGCGGGGAGGCGACCGGATCGCCGGGTATGGCCGGGTCGTTGGAGGGGGGTGACGAAGAGAAGGTGGTCATGCTCGGCTCCATGGGGATGGCTCGGGCCGCTCCCACGCCCCCCGGACGTGCGACGAGCGACGCTACGTGGATCATTACTAGGCGCACTGCTGCGGGCCTGCCACTTGGATGAGCCACCGGGATGACCTGCGGTGATCGGTGTTGCGTCAGGGGCGCCCCGGGAAGCGGGAGACGTCCCCACGACGGCCGGTACCGGCCGTCATACCGGCGCCGAAAACGGGAATCCGCTCGGTGTGACCCGTGTCGGCGCCGTGAAACCGGTGCCCGCGGTGTGAAGCTCGTGCCTGGCGTCCCGGACTCCTTCAGAAGGGGGTGGTCAGCCGGTGGAGACGACCACGGTGGTGCTGGTCGCGGTGGCGGTCCTGACGGCCCTGCTGCTCGTCGGCGCCGTGGCCGTCCTCGTGCGACTGGTGCGCACGAGGCGGGAGTTGGCCCGGGCCGGTCTGCCCACCGGGCCGCGCTGGGTCTTCTGGGGCGCGATCCTGTATCTGGTGCTGCCCGCGGACCTGCTGCCCGACCCCGTCTACCTGGACGACATGGGCGTGCTGCTGCTCGCCCTGCGCTCGCTCAGGGGTGCGGCGGGCGCCCGGTCCTCCGGCCTGAAGGCTCCGGGACCGGACCGCCGCCCCGCCGATGACTACGCTCCGTGAGGAAACCAACCACCCGTTCGATTCGTATAAGTCTCTGGAAGCCAAAAGAAGTCGGCGGACCAGGCGGCGGCGTGCGGGTGGCCGACGCTCGGTCGGCGCAGCACCGACGAGGGAGACACGATGCAACCGTTCGCGCTCAACTATGCACGTCCGGCACCGGAGTTGGCCGTCACCACTCCGTATGTGTACGACTCCGGACTGCAGTTGAACGTTCTCGTCGACGGCCGTGTCGCGGCCTCCGACCACGGGTTGTTGCGGGAGGTGGGGACCACGACGTCCACCGCCGGCTCGAAGACCCACTTCGACGACTGACAGCGGACCGTAGACGATGACCGTGCTCATCCTCACCTGTGAGGAGGATGTGACCGCCGACATGGTGGTCGTGCACCTCCACGACGCCGGGGTGCCGGTGGTGCGCCTCGATCCGGCCGATCTGACCGTGGGTGTCTCACTGTCCGGCGAATTCGTCCACGGCCGCTTCCGCGGCCATCTGTCCGCGGGGGGACGGCTGGTGAGTCTCGGCGGGCTGCGGTCGGTGTGGGTGCGCCGCCCCGGTGTGCCCGCCCAGCGGGCACAGCACGCCTCGGCGTGGCTCACGGAGGAGGCCTCGCAGGCGCTCTACGGCATGCTGCGCGGTTCGCATGCACGCTGGATGAACCATCCGGACGCCGCGCGCCGGGCGCGGCACAAGCCGTGGCAGCTGAGGCTGGCACAGCAGTGCGGGCTGCCGGTGCCGGCCACGGTGATCACCACCTTTCCGCGTGCCGCCCGGGAGTTCGCCGAGCGCTACCCGGATCTGGTGGTCAAACCGGTCTCCGGGGCGCATCCGCAGGATCCGCCGCGGGCGGTGCCGACGAGCAGGGTGGCGCCGGACACGGACTTCTCGGCCGTGGCGTTCGGCCCGACGCTGCTGCAGCGGCGGATCGCCAAGCGGGCGGACGTCCGGCTCACGGTGGTCGGCGAGGAGCTGCTGGCGGCCCGCAAGGCGGCGGCCCCGGACGCGGATCCGCAGGAGGTCGACGTGCGGTTCGCGGCGCCCGGGTCGCCCTGGGAGCCGGTCGAGGTGCCGCCGCGCACCGCCGAGACGGTTCTGCGGTACATGCGCGGGGCCGAACTGGCGTACGGGGCCTTCGACTTCGTCGAGGACGCGGACGGGGTGTGGTGGTTCCTTGAGTGCAACCAGTCGGGGCAGTTCGGCTTCGTGGAGGTGGAGACGGGCCAGCCGATCGCCCGCACCATCGCCGAGTGGCTGGGCCGCCCCGTCCCCGAGGAGAGACGGGAGGCGGACGAGCCGGACGTGCGGGCCTGCTGAGGGGCCCGTGGGGCGGCGGATGCGGGCGCGTCCTCGCGGGGCGGACGCGGCCGGCGCGGTCAGGCCGGGCGGGGGCCCGGCATGAGGGCGGTGCGCTGCCAGCCGTTGCCGGGGGAACCGGCGGGGCGGTCGGGACCGGGGGACTGCAGGGGTCGCATGACCAGCTCCAGTTCCCTGCTCACGCGTTCGGCCTCGCGGCGGACCTCGGCGGGTACATCGCCGCACTCCGCGATGAGTCGGTCGTAGATGGGGGAATCCTGGAACACCCGTCGACGTACCTTTCTGCTCGGCGGCTCCGGTGCGGAGACACGAGTGCCGAGTCTAAGCGGCGCCGTACCGGGCGGCGGCATTTTCCCCGTTCGTACCACGGGCCCGGGTGGAGGCGCGAGAATCACGCGCGCCTCCACCCGGGCCCGTGCCGTTGTGCGCCCCTGCGCCGGGGCCGGCCGCGTCAGACGGCCAGGGACAGCCCGCTGTCGCCGTCCGGGTCGGCGGTCCGAGTGGCCGCCGGACGTCCCTGCGCGAGCAGGGCGTCCGCCCGGGCGATGGCGTCCTCGATGCCGGAGGTGCCCATCATCACGCAGAGCGTGTAGCTGACGTCCTCCAGCTCGCGTTCCGCCACCGGCGAATGCCTCTGAGCCTGTGCGATCCGCAGCGTCGCGTACTTCGTCAGCAGCTCTCTCACGACCTTCGGGTCCGGTACGAGCACGAAGCGCCCCTCTCTGGTTTTTCACTGCGCGTACCCGAACCCGCCGAAACCATTCACCTCTTTGACTCACGTAACAGGAATTGACGGGAATCCTTCGCCCCCGGCGGGCCGCCCGGCAGCAGAAGCCGAACGCGGGGCCGGCGGAACGCGGAGGGATCCGCTCCGTCCCGGCCGGCCGGAGGCGGGGGCCCCGGGGCCGGGCTACGCTGCGCGCAAGAGCATACGTGCGCCATTTTCGGGAGGTTTCATGTCCTCGCGCCTCAACCCTTACCTCAGCTTCGACGGCGACGCCCGGCAGGCGATGGAGTACTACCAGGACGTCTTCGGCGGGGAGCTGCACCTGAACACCTATGGCAGCATCGCCCAGTCCGGTCCCGAGTACGCTGACAAGATCATGCACGGGATGCTGGAGACGCCCTCCGGGTTCACCCTGATGGGCGCGGACCACCCGCCCGGCATGGAGTTCAAGCCGGGCAACACCTGCTCGGTGAGCCTCAGCGGCGACGACGAGGACGAGCTGCGCGGCTACTGGGAGAAGCTGTCCAGCGGCAGTCAGGTGTCCGTGCCGCTGGAACGGCAGATGTGGGGGGACGTGTTCGGAATGTGCACCGACCGGTTCGGGGTCTCCTGGATGGTCGACATCGGCACCTCCCAGGGCTGACCCCCACCCGGGCGCTCCGCTCCGCCGTCCGGTGTGCCACCCTCGGCCACGACGGGCCGTCGGCGGCAGACCGGACGGCGGCGTGGGCCATGGACGTGCGAACACCCCGGGTGCCGGCGACGGCGCACGGCACCGGGACGGCGGGAGGCGGCGGTATGCGGATCGGACTGCTCGGCACGGGACCCTGGGCGAAGGTGGCGCACGCCCCCGCGCTGCACGAGCACGAGGAGCTGGACTTCGCCGGAGTGTGGGGCCGCCGTCCGGAGGCGGCCGGGGAACTGGCCGGCGCCTACGGCATCCGGGCCTACGACGATGTGGACGCCCTGCTCGCCGACGTGGACGCGGTCGCGGTGGCGCTGCCGCCCCAGGTGCAGGGCGAGCTGGCCGCGCGGGCCGCCCGGGCGGGCTGCCATCTGCTGCTCGACAAGCCGCTGGCGCTGACGGTCGAGCAGGGGCGCGAGGTGGTGGCGGCCGCCGAGCGGTCGCAGGTGGCGTCGGTGGTCTTCTTCACCACCCGGTTCCAGCCCGAGGCGGAGGCCTGGATCTTTGAACAGGAGCGCGCGGGCGGCTGGTTCACCGCGCGGGCCGAGTGGCTGGGCTCCGTCTTCACCGCCGACGACAACCCGTTCGCGGCCTCCCCGTGGCGGCAGGAGAAGGGCGCCCTGTGGGACGTGGGCCCGCACGCCCTGTCCGTGCTGCTGCCGGTGCTCGGCGATGTGCGCCAGGTGCAGGCGGCGGCGCACGGTCCCGGTGACACCGTGCACCTGGTGCTGAACCACACGGGCGGCGCGTCGAGCACGCTCACCCTGAGCCTCACCGCCCCGCCGGCCGCGGCGGGCGCCCACGTGGAGCTGCGCGGCTCCGCCGGTGTCACCTCGCTGCCCGAGGCGCGGCAGCCGGCCGTCCCCTCGCTCGTCCGCGCCGCGGACGCCCTGCTCACCGCCGCCCGCACCGGCCGGCCGCACCCCTGCGACGCGGCCTTCGCGCTGCGGGTGACGGAGATCCTGGGCGAGGCGGAGGAGCTGTTGTCCGGCGCCCGGTGAGGGCCGCGGACGCGGGTGCCGGCCCGGAGCGGCCGCCGGGAGCGTTCTCCGGCGGCCGCTTCGTCGTTCCCGGCGGCGGCACGGGGCCGTCCCCGAGCCCCGTCGCAGACGCGAAGCGCTTAACGGAGCCTTAAGAGCCCGTTAAGCGCGACTGAGTTGCTGTCAGGGCATCACGTCCGCGCAGGTCAGAGCGAGTTGAGGACAAGTCGGACGCGTTGGCGGGCACCGTCGAGGTCCGTACCATCGGGGCCGCGTGTTCACCGTCGTTCGCGGTGAGAGCGCTCTCAGTGCCCGCACGAGTACTTCGGGAGACCCCCCACATGACTCCTCGACACCAGCGAAAGCTCGGCCGCCGCAAGCTGCTCTTCGCCCTCGGAGGCGCCGCCGTCGCGGTGCCCGCGGCCGCCGCGCTCGCCCCGCACGCGCTCGCGGGCTCCTCCGGTGAGCAGAAGGCCTCCCCCAAGGCCGACGGCACGCTGCCGCTCACCGTCGTCAACAACACCGGCTCGTTCGACAACGGCAGCATCCACCTCTACGTGGTCGGCAACCAGGACGGCCGGCAGGTGCGCCTCACCCCCGACGGCACCCTGGCCCCCGTCTCCCTCTCGGACAACGGCCCGGACGGCTTCACGGACTACGCGATCAGCCTCGCCGGCTCCGGCGAGACCGAGCTGAACCTGCCGCACATGTCCGGCCGCATCTACGTGGCCCTCGGCGAGAAGCTGAAGCTCAAGGCGGTGGCCGACGGCAACGGCGACGCGGCGCTGCAGTTCCCGGCCGGCTGGGTCGAGTCCGACCCCAACTTCGGGGTGCTGCACGACTGTGCGGAGTTCACCTTCAACTCCTCCGGCATGTTCTGCAACACCACGATGGTCGACATGTTCAGCGTGCCGCTGAGCCTCAGGCTCACCGGCGCCGACGACCAGACGACCGGCACCGTGCGCGAGGGCGGCAGGGCCGCCGCGTTCGAGGCGATGCGCAACGACGAGGTGTTCTCCAGGCTCGTCGTGGACGACAAGCGGATCATCGCCCCCGGTCACGGCCTGGACGCCGGTCTGTTCCCGAAGGACTACCTCGCCCCGTACATCGACGAGGTGTGGAGCACGTACACCGGCCGGGACCTGAAGGTCACCACCAACGCGGGCACCTTCACCGGCCGGGTGCGCGGCGACCGGTTCACCTTCGACGGGCCGGCCCAGGTGTCCTTCGGCAAGCCCTCCACCCGGGACGTACTGTTCTGCGACGGCGCCCTCGCCGCCCCCAACGACGGCACCACCGGTCCGGTCGCCGCGGTGCTCGGGGCCGCCTTCAACCGCACCACGCTGCTCAGCCACCCCGAGCAGCCGACCACCGAGCCCGGCGAGTTCTACCGGACCGAGCTCACCAACCACTACGCCAGGGCCATGCACGAGGCCACCGAGGACGGCAGGGCGTACGGCTTCGCCTTCGACGACGTCGCCGACTTCGCCTCCTTCATCCAGGACGCTGCGCCCACCGGCCTGCGGCTGACGCTGACCGCGTTCTGAGTCCCCCGCTCCGGCCCCGCCCGGCGTGTGCGCCCGCTCCCGGAACGGCCTCCGGGGTGCGCGGCGGGCCCGCGCGTAGCAGCGTGGGGGTGTGAACGGAGTGCGGGCCGGGCCGCCGCGCCGGGACCGGGAACTGCGCAGCTATCTGCGGGGCGCGCCGCCGCCCGGCTGGGCCCGGTTCCTGCCGGGCGGGCTGCTGGCGGCCGTCGCGGTGGCGGCGGCCGCCAGCCCCGACCCGGTCGACATCGGTTTCGTGCTGGGCGCCGTGCCGCCGCTCGCGGTGCTGGTGCACGGGCCGCTGATGACGGGGGTGCTCGGCGGGCTGTGCGTGCTGCTGCTGGGTGCGCCCGGTTTCCGGCTGGCCGATGTGGGCAGCACGGATCTGCTGACCATCGCCTTCGTCGCCGCGCTGAGCGTGCTGCTGTCGTTCGTGCGCAGCCGCCGGGACGCCGAGCTGATCACCGAGCGGGCGGTGGCGCACGCCGTCCAGCAGGCGGTGGTGCCGCCGCTGCCGGAACGAGTGGGGTCGGTGCGCTGCGCCGGGCTGTACCGGGCGGCGCAGCGCGGGACGCTGGTCGGCGGCGACTTCTTCGACGTGCGGACCGGTCCCTACGGGGTGCGGGCGGTCATGGGGGACGTGCAGGGGCACGGGCTCTCGGCGGTCGCCACGGTGGCGTCGCTGCTCGGCGCGTTCCGGGAGGCGGTGCTGGACGAGCCCGACCCCGAGGCGGTCGCCGCCCGGCTGGACCGGCGGCTGATGGTGGACGCGGGGGGAGATCCGCACGCCGAGCTGTTCGCGACCGCCGTCCTGATGGACTTCACCGGCGACGGGCGGGCGGTGCGGATCGTGGCCTGCGGGCAGCCGGGCCCGCTGCTGCTGCGGGACGGACGGGTCGAGGAGATCGAGGTCGAGCCGGGGGTGCCGCTGGGTCTGGGCCTGGCCGAGGTGACGCCGCCCTCGCTCACCTCGCTGGCGCTGCGGCCGGGCGACCGGCTGTTCCTCGCCTCCGACGGGGTGTTCGAGGCGCGCGGCGCCGACGGGTCGTTCTACCCCCTGGCCGAACGGCTCGCGGCGCTCGCCCACGAGGACCCGGGCGTGCTGACCGAGCGGGTGTGGGCGGATCTGGTGGAGCACTGCCCCGAGGTGCAGGACGACGTCACGATGCTGGTGCTGCTGCCGTGGGCCGGAGACGGCTGACGGCGCCACCGGGCACCCGCGGTGGTCCGCGGAGCCGGGGGCGCCGTCCGAGCGGTCAGTTGCTGTTGACGCAGACGTTGCCGGACTGCGAGGTCAGCAGGTTCACCAGACCGATGGAGTTCCCGCAGGCGTTGACGTCCACGTCGATCGGGACCTGGACGACATTGCCGGACAGGACGCCGGGACTGTTGGCGGCGGCACCGACGGGGCCGTCGGCCGCTACTGCCGTGCCGGCGGTTGCCAGCAGGGCCACGCTCGCCAGGCCGGCCGCGGTCAGCAGACGTATACGCATGGGTAACTCCTGTCGTACGCAGAGACGTGTATGTCCACAACGGGACGTGTGCCTTCACCTTCACGGCGATCTCCGCGACGCGACATCCCGGCGCGTCCGATCGGGGTCCCGGACTGGTCCGTACAGGTTTCCCGAGGGCCGGGAGAGGTACCCCGGAGCGGTGGAGGAGCGGCCCTTCAGCGCCGCGGGCGCGCCGTCACGGCGGTGCTCCGGGCTCCTCCGGATGCACGGCGGGCTCCGGCGTTGAATGGTGAGATATCGGACCCGATGACCGCACCGGGGCCGCAACAGGATCCGGACCCTAGGAGCACATGATGTCGACGTCCCAGCCCGACGCGTCCCGGCAGTCCGAGGAGAGCACCACCCCGGACCGCCTGCTCCACGCCCGCACCGGCACCGATGTGTCGCCGGAGGACATCGTCCTCGCCGCGGGCAAGGACCTCACCCCGCAGAATCTCGAATGGGCCAAGCAGAAGCTGGACCGGGAAGGCCCTGCCGCCCTGGACAAGATGCTCCCCTGAGGCGCCGCCCCCGCTCCCGCCGCGTACGGCCGACGACCGGGCCGGCGGCCCCGCGCCATGGCGACCGGGCCGGTGCGGCGTGCACCGGCCCGGTCGCCTCGTGCGGGTCCGCGGTCTTGTCCTGGGCCACGCCCGTCGTGGATCAGACCCCGCCCCGCCGCTCGTCGGGCAGCTCGGTCTCGTCGGGCACGACGTGCACGGCTGCCTCCTCCGCACTCGCGGCGCCCGCGTCGATGCCCACGTCGTCGGCGACGCTCTCCGCGGTGACGTCGTCGTGGGCGCCCTCGTCCGGGGCGACGAGGCGTCCTGCGCGCTCGTCCCCGGCCTCCGGGTCGACCACCTCGCCGTCGCCGCCGGGCAGGTCCCCCACCCCGTCGCCGGCCGGTCCCGATGTGTCGGGCTCCTCCTGGGCGAGCCGCTGGTCGAGGGTCTCCCCTTCGTGCTGCTCGGCGGCCGTCGTGCCGTGCTTGGTGACGCCGAGCGGCTTCTCGGGCGGTGAGTAGCCCTCGTCGAGGGTGTCGTCGTAGGTCCGCTCGTCGACGGCGTCCTGCAGGTCGAGCGGTGCGGCGTCGGCCTGCTCCTCGTTGCTGCCGGTGGGCTGGTAGGCGTCGTCGCCCATCGGTTCCGTGCTCATGTCGTCCTCCACTCGCGGCCTCTCGCGGCTCGCCACGTCCCGCTCGCAGGGGCCGGGCGGCGCCAGATCCGCGTTTCCCGAAACGGGCTCCCTAACCCCGTGACCAGCGCGGGGCGACACGGGCGGTGAGATCGCCGACCGGGGTCGCGGGCCAGGAGCGGGCGTAGCCGGGCGGGGTGGCGCCGGGGCCGGTGAGGTGGGCGACGGGGATGCTGTCGGCGGTGCGCAGGATCTCGGCGACGGTGGTGTTCTCGTTGTGCCCGGCGGTCGCGCCGGAGGAGCAGCCGGTGTAGTAGCCGATGGGGATGGCCTGGTGGCCGGTGATCAGGCAGGGCGGGCGGACGCCGAGGTCGTGCAGCCGGTCGGCGGTGCGCGCCCAGTCGCGGCGGCTGTCGTGGTTGCGGTCCACGGCGGCGATCAGGACGGTCAGCTGCACCGCGAGATGACCGGCGAGCGCCAGCGCGACGGCCGCCGTGACGATCCTGCGCCGGCCGCCGGGACGGATCAGGTGCCACAGCGCGTCGGCGACGGGGAGGGCGAGCAGAGCGTAGGCGGGCTGCAGGAAGCGGGGTGCCGCGTACCCGATCATGAACAGGTAGGGGAAGGCGACGGCCGCGGCGCACACCAGCGGCACCAGGGTGGGCAGGGTGCGCCGGTGGCGGACGGCGACGACCAGGGCGAGCACGGCGAGCAGCGGCAGGGCGAACCACCACAGGGTGACCACCAGGGGTGCCATCTCCCCGGTGCAGGGCCGGCACAGGGCGCGCCCGCCGAGGCTGCGCAGCTGGTCGTCGACGGCGAAGTGCCAGCCGAGCCCGCCCTGGATACGGGAGGCCTCGGTCAGCCGTGCCGCCAGGCCGCCGTGCCAGGCGTAGGCCTCGATCACCCAGGGGACGGCGCCCGCCGCGACGCCGGCGGCGAGGGCGGGCAGGGCGCGCCGGCGGCGGGTCGCAAGGGCGAGGACCACGAGCGGGACCGTGACGTGGACGGCGTCGGTGGGCCGCATCCAGGCCATCAGGGCGGCGCCCGCGAACACGCCCCACAGCGCGCCGGGCGCGCCGCTGCCGTCCCGGTGGCGCAGGAAGCAGCCGACGGTGATCAGGGCGCCGACCGCGACCCAGTAGTTGGGCATGGCCTGCGGCCCGTAGAAGAGCGTGATCCACAGGGTGGCGAAGAAGGCCCCGCCGGTGACCAGGACCCGCGTCGGGAACAGGCCGCGCCAGCAGCGCAGGGCGAGGTGGAGAGCGAGGCCGGACAGCAGGGCGAGGTAGATCCGCAGCAGGGCGGTGGAGTCGGTCCAGGAGGCGACGGGCGCGACCAGCAGGGAGACGCCGCGTGAGCGGGGGGCGCTGAAGAAGGCCGCCGGGTGGTGGGAGGTGACCTGGCTGACGTAGACGATCTCGTCCCAGCCGAGTCCCAGCGTGGGGCGGACGAGGACGAGCTGGGCGAGGGTGAACAGGCCGGCCACCAGGGCGAGCGGGCGGGTGCCGCGCATCCGGTTCCGGCGGGGCCGGCCCGGTCCCGCCGGCTGTTCGCGTCGCCGCTGGCCCACGAGGAGGGCTCCGCTGCCCTGGGTCATCGTCCACCTCTCCGGTCCGGCTTCCGCCGGATCACCTCTCCGACCGTCACGCCGTCGGAACATCCGAAAAACGGAAAACGTGGACAAACTATCCCGATGAGTGGGGCAGGGCCGGGCACAACACGGCCGACTGCCGTCGCCCTTCCGGTCCGTGACCGGCCGTCAGCTCAGGTCGCTCCCGGCTCCAGCAGCTCGGCGAGGTCGGTGACGACCCGGTCGGCGCCATGGGCGTACAGCGCGTCGCGCCGGCCGGTCCGGTCCACGCCGACGACATAGCCGAAGCGGCCGGCGCGGCCGGCGTCCATGCCGGAGAGGGCGTCCTCGAACACGGCGGCGCGGGCCGGCTCGACGCCCAGTTCGCGGGCGGCGGCGAGGAAGGTGTCGGGGCTCGGCTTGCCGGCCAGGCCGCGTTCGGCGGCGATCACACCGTCGATCCGGACGTCGAACAGCTCTTCGGCGCCGATGGCACGCAGCACGTCCCGGCAGTTGGCGCTGGCGGACACGATCGCGGTGCGCAGGCCGCGGGCGCGGACCCGGTCGATGTAGCGCAGGGTGCCCTCGTACGCCTGCACGCCCCCGCTGCGGATCATCGCCAGCAGCAGCTCGTTCTTGCGGTTGCCCAGGCCGTGCACGGTCAGCGCGTCGGGCGGGTCGGCGGGCGTGCCCTCGGGGAGCCGGATGCCGCGGGAGGCGAGGAAGGTGCGGACTCCGTCGGCGCGGGGGCGGCCGTCGACATACTCGCCGTAGTCGGTGTCGTCGAAGGGGCGGAAGCCCTCGCCCTCGCGCTCGCGCAGGAAGGCGTCGAAGGTCTCCTTCCAGGCGGCGGCGTGCACGACCGCGGTCTTGGTGACGACGCCGTCGAGGTCGAAGAGGCAGGCGAGGATGGTGTCGGGCAGGCCCAGATCCGTCATACCGGCCACTGTTCCCCACCGCACCGGTGTCTTCCCCCGCAGTCCCGGATGCCGGGGCCCTCCGGGTGACACACTCTGCTGTGTGGCGCTGACCTTCGACGACCTCATCGACCGTGCCCGCGCCCTCCCCCGGGACGGGCGGCGTGCGATCCTCGGCATCGCCGGAAGCCCGGGCTCCGGCAAGTCCACCCTCGCGGAGCGTCTGGTGCGAACCCTGAACGAGGGCCGCGAGCCGTGGGTCGCGCACGTCCCGATGGACGGCTTCCATCTCGCCGACGCGGAGCTGGAGCGACTGGGGCGCCGGAACCGCAAGGGCGCCCCCGACACCTTCGACGCGGCCGGCTACGCCGCCCTGCTGACCCGCATCCGGCAGGAGCCGTACGAGGAGGTCGTGTACGCACCGGGCTTCGAGCGGGTCCTGGAGCAGCCGGTCGCGGGCGCCGTGCCGGTGCCGCCGCGGGCCCGGCTGGTGGTGACCGAGGGGAACTACCTGCTGCTGGGAAAGGGGGCCTGGGCGCGGGTGCGGGCCTGCCTCGACGAGGTGTGGTTCTGCGCGCTGGACGAGTCGGAGCGGCTGCGCCGGCTGATCGCCCGCCACGAGGAGTTCGGCAAGACGCACGAGGAGGCGGTGGCCTGGGTGATGCGCAGCGACCAGCGCAACGCCGAGCTGGTCGCCGCGACCCGCCACCGCGCCGACCTGATCGTGCCGATGGCCGCCCTGGACGGCTCGGGATCCTCGCCGTGATCCGTGAACCCGCCCTGCCGGCGCCCGAGGTGAGCGGGCGTCCGGCGGTGCGGGATGTGCCGGGTGGCCGCCGGACGGGTGGGGCCGGTGGGAGAGTAGCGCCTCATGAGGCGTCTCGGTCTTCGGAGTCGGGTGGTTCCGGTCCTGGTGGTGCTGCTGCTCGGGCAGATGCTCGTCGCCATGGTGACCGCCGCCGTGCGGCAGACGCCCACGATCGACGAGCCGGTCTATGCGGGCGCCGCCACCGTGTACCTGAAGGAGCACAGCCTGCGGTTCAACCCCGAGCATCCGCCCCTGGGGAAGCTGGTGATCGCCGCGGGGGTCGCCGTCGCGCAGCCGCGGCTCGACCCCGGATTCGACGGTGACCAGACGCGGTTGGGGCGCCGTCTGCTGTACGAGTCGGGCAATGATCCCTGGCGGGTGATGCTGTGGGCCAGGCTGCCGGTGATCGCGCTGACCCTGGCGTTCGCGGCGGTGGTGTTCCTCTTCGCCCGTGAACTGGCCGGAACGGCGGGCGGGCTGACGGCGCTGGCACTGTACTGTTTCTCCCCCGATGTGATCGCGCACGGTTCGCTGGCCACGCTGGACGTGCCCGCCGCCGGGTTCCTGCTGACGGCGGTGTGGCTGCTGTGGCGGGCGCGGCGACGCCCCGGGCGGTGGCTGCCGTGGGCCGGGGTGGCGCTCGGTGCGGCCCTGGCGACCAGAATGAGCACGCTGCCCGCGGTGCCCGTGCTGCTGGCGCTGTCCGGTGTGCCGGTGTGGTGCGCGTCCAAGGGCGCCTGGCGCCGCAGGGCGGCGCGGGCGTGCGCGGGGGCCGCCGCGGTGGGGCTGGTGGCGGTCGCCGTCGTGTGGGTGACGTATCTGCTGGTCGACCCGCGGCTGCGGTGGAATCCGCAGCAGCATGTGCCGGAGGTGCACGGACTGCGGGGACTGATGGTGGAGCTGATGCCGTTCCCGGAGCCGTACCGGGACGGCATGCGCATCCAGTTCGGCTTCGAGAACCTCCCCTGGGAGGGGTTCCTGTTCGGCCGGCTCTACACCGGCTCGCTCTGGTACTACCTGCCCGCCGCGCTGCTGGTGAAGACGCCGCTCGGGATGCTGGCGCTGTGGGCGGCCGGTGCCGTGACGCTGCTCGCGGTGCGGCGGCTGCGTCCGGCCGCGCCCTGTCTGCTGGCGGCTCCCGCGGTGCTGCTGCCGGCCGCCATGCAGGGGTCACGCAACTTCGGTACCCGGTACGCCCTGTTCCTGCCGCTCTTCCTGGCGGTGGCGGCGGGCTGTGTCCTGGTGCTGCGGCACCGGTGGGTCCGGATCGCCACCGGGGCGCTGGTGGTCTTCGTGGCGGTGAGTTCGCTGCGCACCTTCCCCTTCTATCTGCCGTACGCCAACGAGGCGTTCGGCGGACCGGCACACACCCGCCGGCATCTGCACGACTCCAACGTGGACTGGGGCCAGGACCTCGGCCGCCTCGCCGAACGACTGCGCGAGCGCTACCGCGGCGAGCGGATCTGGCTGGTCTACAAGGGCAGCGGTGTGCCGTCGTACTACGGGATACGGGCCGCCGACCCGCGCAAGGCTCCGCCCGAGCGGGTGCACGGGGTGCTGGCGGTCTCCGACTCGGCGGCGGCGAAGGCGACCGGACGGCTGGCCCGGCTGCTGGAGAGCAGCCGTCCGGTCGAGGACGTCGGCCACTCGATCACGATCTACCGGCGGTGAGCGGTGAGCGCCGCCCCGTGCCCCTCGGGAGCGCCGGCCCCGCGTCGCCGCCCCGCCCGCTGGAACGCGGCGGCGCTGACGTGCCGCATGACGCTGCTCGACACACGGTGACCGCCGTCGGGCAGGTCGCGGGTGCGCACCACGTGCACGGTGAGCGGGCCCGCCCACTCGTACCCCTTCTGTGCGGCGTGCCGGGCCAGGTGGTCGGTGAGCACCTGCCCCACGCCGCCGGCCCGGCGGCCCGGCTCCTCGTGGAGCGGGGCGGCCAGTTCCACCTCGTAGGCGTTGGGCACCATCACCCGGCCGCCCGGTGAGACCACGGCGTTGCTGTCGCACTCGTGCCGCAGCGCCTCCACCAGTCCGACCGGTTCGCGCTCGCGGCCCGGCAGCCTCGCCCGCACCGCCTCCCACCGGTTCTCCAGGACCTGCTCCAGCGCGCTCAGGGCGCTCATCGGGGTTCACCTGCCGTCGCGTCGTCGGGGTACGGGCCGTGCCATGGGTGCCGCGGACTCGGCGCCGCGGACGGAATGACAGCTCAGCGGTCCTCGAAGTCGTCGGGGCGGATCTGTGCCTCCTCCAGCGCCTCGCGCAGGGTGCGGCCGGTCCCGCCGGCGTCCTGTTCGTGGTTCCTGGCCCGCTCCGTGTCCGGCGCCTGTCCGGCGTCGTCGGGGGTGCGGGTCTTCGGCCGGCTCTCCTCGGGGACGGTCATCCCGGTCGCTCCTTCGGTGCGGTGTGCGGCGTTCTGCGGCTGCAACCGGGCCTCGCGGCCCTGCGCCGGTGGCCGGGTTCCCGCCGGAGCCGGGGATATCCCCGCCGATGCATGCCGGATACGCAGCGGTGGGACGGCTGGTCGCCACGGTGAGTGAGCTATGTTGAACTCTCGTGGGAGACGAAGGAGGCGCACCGGTGCCATCGCCGCAGCAGGCACGCGCACAGGCATCCGCGATCACCTCGGGGAAGGCGGGCCAGGACACGGAGGTGTCCCCGACTTCCCAGCTCCGTGCGCTGTTCGACCGGCCGCGGCTCTCCCCCGGTCAGCGGCGCATCGCCCAGTACCTCATCGAGCACATCACCGAGGCGGCGTTCCTGTCGATCACGGACCTCGCGGACCGGGTCGGGGTCAGCCAGCCGTCGGTGACGCGGTTCGCCTCCGCCGTCGGTTTCAGCGGCTACCCCGCACTGCGGGAGAAGCTCCAGTCGATCGCTCTCGGCACGTTCGCCGGCGGCGCGGCCGAGGAGAACCGGGCCAACGAGCTGCAGGCGGCGGTCGACGCGGAGATCGAGAACCTGGAGAACCTGCGGCGCGACTTCGCCGACGCGGACCGGGTCATCGAGGTCGGCAGGCAGCTGTCGCAGTCGACCCCGCTGACCGTGCTCGGCCTGCGCATCTCCGTCTCCCTGGCCGAGTACTTCGCCTACGCGGCCCGGCGCATCCATCCGGATGTGCGGCTGGTGACACTGGGCGGCAGCGTCGCCTACGACGCGCTGCTGCAGTCGCGGGAGGCGGGCGGCACCTGGGTGCTGGCGTTCTCCATGCCGCGGCACGCGCACGAGACGCTCACGGCGGTGCAGGTGGCGCGCCGGGCGGGCCTGAAGGTCGCGCTGATCACCGACCTGGCCCTCGGGCCGATCGCGGACGAGGCCGACGTCACCTTCGCCACGGGCACCGGGTCGCGGCTGGTGTTCGACTCGTACGCGGCGCCGGGCGTGATGTGCGCGGCCCTGCTCCAGGCCATGACCGACGCGGATCCGGAGCGTACCCAGGCCCGCCTGGAGGAGTACGAGCAGGTCGCCGACCAGCACCAGTTCTTCATCCGGGACTGATCCCGGCCCGCGCCCGGAACGGAGCGGAAAACCAGGCTCCCCGGACTGCTTCCGGACCCGGGCCCTGACCCGTGTCACCCCTGCGGACAGCCATGAAGTGGACCATCCACTTCAAAGCGCGCATGAATGTTTTCATACGTCTTGCAAAGCGGACGGCATATATAAATACTGCTCACGGATCGCGGCCCAGCCGCGCGAGACACCCGAAGCCGCCGGCTCCTACCCGCTCCGGCGGGCGAGGGTGTCCGGTCGGGCATTCCCTGTCCGGCCGCCTGTGGCGGCCCCGGTCATCCCCTAGGCCGGGGCCGCCCCAACCCGTCGTCCACCCAACGACGCCGCACACCCGGAAGCGATAGACATGCCCGTGACGTCCACGCGAGTCAGCCCCGACTGGCCCTGCCAGGTCAAGATGCCCGGCAGCTACGACTGGGAGCGCTCGGCAGCGAAGTGGCTGCGCGAGCTGGTGCCGGCTCGCTACGCGAGCTACCCCGCGTTCATCAGGAACCCCGTTCTCCTGGCCCGGCACGCCCAGCTCCAAGTCGAACAGGAGATCCGGGTGGCCCGCACCGCCCTGCAGACGGCCCGGGCCGACCTTCCCCGCATGGGCTTCCACGAGGGCGCCATCGAGCACACCATCAAGCTCTACGCCGCCGAGGTCATGCAGCTGCAGCACATCGCCCGCAGCGTCCGCGCCGTGACCCAGGCCCTGGTGGAGGCGGGCCGCTGACCTGCGTCCGGCCGCACACACCGCACCTCGGGCGGCCGCACCGCCCGCCACCTGCGTCTGATCACGGATCCTGGACACGCGGCAGTCATCGAACGGCCATTTGTGTGCCATGCTCGACCCGTGAGCGACCCCATGCCCCAGGTCGAGTCCGGAGCCGCACCCGACCTGGCGGAACTCGCCAGGGTCGTGGCGCGGCAGCGGGCCGAGATGGACCGCCTGCGCGAGCAGACGGCGACGTCAGGTGTCGTGGAACGCGCCAAGGGCGTGGTGATGGCCCTCACCGGCTGCTCCTCGGACGCCGCGGCAGAGACGCTGCTCCAGCGGGCCAAGGCCGCCCGCCGCTCGTTGCTCGAGGAGTGCTGGATCACGCTCGGGGAGGTGACCGCCACCTCGCCCGGCGGCACCGGCCCGGCCACCGCGGAGACCTACGACCGGCACGGCATGCCCGCCTCTCCCGCGGGCGACGAGCCGCCCGACGACGTCGCCGAGGCACTGAGCCGGCTCGGCCGGGCGCTGGTCCGGGTCGAGACCCCGCAGGATCTGGCCGACTGCCTGCTCGAGCACCTCGCGGCGGATCTGGGCGCCGACGCGGTGATGATCTACGTCCGCCGGCCCGCCGGCCACCTCGAGCTCCTCGGCCACGCCGGCATCGACGAGGCGCTGTCGGCCCGCTGGAACCAGGTGCCGCCGTTCAGCGGTGTCGCGCCGGTGCGGACGGTCGAGACCGGCCGGGCGCACTGGCTGGAGGACTTCACCGAGGACAGCAAGCGGTACGCGCTCATCGGCGAGCCGTCCAGCCGCTGGCGCTCCCGCGCCTGGCTGCCCGTGCCGCCGGGCGGGAACGCCGAGTACTGCATCGGTGTGCTGCGCGAGCGCGAGGAGCCGTTCACCCCGCGCGACCGCGCCCATCTGCGGGGCGTGGTGCGGCTGTGCGCGGGCCGGCTGCTCGCCCTCGCCACCCCGCGCGACCCGGCCGAGGGGCTCACCAGCGCCGTGACGGCGCTGTTCGAGGCGCTGCCGGTGCCCGCGATGCTGCTGACCCCGGTGCGCGGACCCGCCGGGGAGGTGGAGGACCTGCGGATCGACGCGGTGACCGCGCAGGCCGCGGGACTGCTGTGCGGCACCGGCGGCGAGCCCACCGGGCGGCGGCTGCGCGAGTACCGGGACGACCTGCCCGACGCGTCACTGTGGCCGGGGTGCCTGCGCGCGCTGGCCACCGGCGAGCCGTACGACGGCAAGCCCTTCGCGCACGAGGAACTGGTGGACGGTGTACCGGAACTGTCCACCTACTCGGTACGGGTGACCCGGCTCGGCGACGCCCTGCTGTTCACCTGGATCCGCCACGCCTCCTCCGACCGGCAGGAGCAGCGGCTGGCCGACCTGCAGCGGCTGGGCAGCCTGGGCTGGGCGCACTGGAACCTCACCACCTCGGCGGTGTCCTGGTCCTCGCAGGTCTTCACCATCCTCGACCGCGATCCCTCGCTCGGTCCCCTCCCGCTCGAGGACCTTCCCCCGCTCGCCCTGAACGGCGACCGGGCCAGGCTGGCCCGGGCCGTCGAGCGGCTGCTGCAGCAGGGCGAGTCCTTCGACGCCCCGTTCCGGGTCCGCACCCCGCGCGGACTGCGGCATCTGCGGCTGGTCGCCGAGGCGGTGCCCGGCATGGACGGCTCTCCCGTCGAGGTGCACGGCTTCGTGCAGGACGTCTCCGAACGGCGCCGCGCCGAACTCGCCCTGGTGGAGAGCGAACGGGCCATCCTCACCCAGCACGACGTGCTGCAGGCCGAACGCAGCCTGGTCGCCCATCTGCAGAACGCCCTGCTGCCGCTGCCCGGGCGGCCGGTCGGCATGTCCGGCCTGCATGTCGAGGTGGCCTACCTGCCCGCGCAGGCGGGCATCTCCGTGGGCGGCGACTGGTTCAGCGCCATAGAACTGCCCGACGGGGACGCGCTGTTCGTCATCGGCGACGTCGCCGGGCACGGTGTCGGCGCCGTAGCGAACATGGCGCAGCTGCGGTTCACCACCAAGGGCATGGTGATCACCGGCTCCTCCCTGACCGGTGCACTGGCCCGCCTCAACACCCTGCTGCTGCACTCCCGGGACAGCCACGGCACCGCCACCATGATCCTGGCCCGGTACCAGCCCGCCGACCGCACGCTGACCTGGGCCCAGGCCGGGCACACGCCGCCGCTGCTGCTGCGCGACGGGGAGGCGACCTATCTGCCCCGCCCCCGTGGCATGCTGCTCGGCGCCACCGCGGCACCGCCCTACGAGGAGGCACGCTTCCGGCTCCGGCCGGGCGACCGGTTGCTGCTGTACACGGACGGGCTGGTGGAGCGGCCCCCGGAGAACCTCGACAGGGGCCTGGACCGGCTCGCCCGCGCCGTGGCCTCCGACCTCGGGGACGAACCGGGGTCGCTGGGCCGCCTGCTCGACACGATGCTGCAGGACGAGCGCCGCGACGACGTCTGCGTCCTGGACATCCAGGTGCCGCACGAGCGGCACGGCTGAGCAGCGCGCCGGTTCCCTGCCGGTCGGTACGCCGGTCCCCCTGCCCTCACGCCGGGTCCCGGTACGGTGTGCCGGACCCGGCCGCGTAGGACGGTGTCCGCGACTCCAGCGCCCGGCGGGTGTCGTCGCCGTAGACGCCCTCCTCGTCGCCCTGGATGCCGTACCAGAGCTGGAACCGGGCGACGGCCGCGGTCAGCGTGGCGTCGTAGCGGCCGTGGGTGGCACCGTCGCGGTAGACGTCCGGGATGCGCAGCAGCCGCTGCTGCAGTTCCACCACCTCCGGGCCGGTGTCGCCCTCGCTGAGGAATCCGCTGGTGTCGCGCCGCGGCGGGGGCGGCGGGGACGGCTCGGGCGCGCCGGTGGCCGGGGGGACCGAAACCTCGGGGGCGGCACGGTCGCCGGTGTCCGGTCCGATGAGCAGGGCGGCCCCGCCGAAGCCGACGACGGCCGCGACCACCATGGCGGCCGGCACGAGCGCGGGCCGCCCCGCCAGCGGGGCGCGGCGACGCCCGCCGCCGGGTACGCAGGGCGGCAGCTCCTGGGTCTCCTCCTCTGATCCGGGCGGTGCCTCGGGCGGTGGCACCTGCTCGAAGCCGGCCTGGTCCTCCTCGAACTGCCGGAACAGTTCGGCGAGCGCGTCGGTGCGGCGCGGGCGCAGGACGCGGATGGGTTCGAGGGGCGGTCCGCCGTTCGACGGCCCCGGCTCGGACGGTGTCGTCACAGCTGCTCTCCTCCTCCCGTGGGCGGGCCGCCCCGCACGTCCGGGGAGGGCGGGCCGCCCGATGCGCAGATATACGCGCCGGGGGCCGCGAGGGTTCAGAAGGGGAGGGCGAGGCGGTGCCGGGCGGCAGCGGGGGAAGCGAGTTCAGCGGGCGCCGAGGAAGCGGTGCAGTGAGGCCGTCATGGCGGACACGAAGGCGTCCCGGCGCTGCTCGTCGAGGGCGTCGAGGGAGAGGTAGGGGTTGAGGTCCTCCAGCTCGACGAGGAGCAGCCCGCCGTCGGGTGCCCGGCAGGCGTCCACCCGCTGGATGCCGTGCTCGAGGGTGTTCCAGTCGATGAACCGCCGGGCGAACTCCAGGTCGGCCCGGGACGGTTCGTACGGGGTCAGCTGCCAGCGCCGGTCGGTGTCGGGGGCGTGGAGCGCGTACTGGAAGGCGTCGTCGACGAAGTAGAAGGAGACCTCGTAGGCGAAGTCGATGTGCGGCTGGACGAGGACGGTGCCGTCGACGAGCACGGGCACCTCGTCCGGCGGGACGACGCGCAGGCCGATGGAGTCGGCGCCGAGCCTGGGCTTGACGACATAGCGCTCGGCCGGGGGCAGGCGGTGCAGGTCCTCCGCCCGGTCGACGGTGGGTATGACCGGATGGCCCTCGGCGGTCAGGTCGAGCAGGTACTGTTTGCCTGCCATGTCGCCGCGGCCGGTGAGCGGGTTGTAGACGGGGGTGCCGGTGGCCGTGGCCCGGGCACGGAAGGCCTCGTACGCGTCGCGGTACTCCAGGACCGGGCCGCTGTTGCGGACCACCACCGCGTCGAACGCGTCGAGCAGCGCGGCGGCGTCCTTCGGATGGCACAGGGCCAGGTCGAAGCGGGTGCGCAGCCGCGAGGTCAGGAAGACGTCCTCGTCGCCGTAGCGGCGCCCGCGGGCCGGGTAGGCCAGGTCGGTCACGAACAGGACGCGGGGACGCTCGGACGGCATGCGGGCTCCTCGGCAGTGGTGGTCACACGATCCTATGAGCCCGTTGCGCCGGCCGGTCATCGCGGACAGCACTCAGTTCCGTGCCGAGTGTGCACTGAGTGCCATGTTCGGTTCTCAAATGCTACGTTCCCGTTCATGAGCTCCAGCAGTGCGGCTCCCGGCCGCGACGACAGGGCCGGCCGGCCGGGCAGGCCCCCGATGCGCGACGCGCTGATCGCGGCGGCGTTCCGGCTGTTCCTGGAGCGGGGCTACGAGGAGACGACCGTCGACGACATCGTGGCGCTCGCCGGGGTCGGACGCCGGTCGTTCTTCCGGTACTTCCCGTCCAAGGAGGACGTGGTCTTCCCGGACCACGAGCGCTGCCTCGCCGACATGACCGCCTTCCTCGAGGCGAGCACGGACGAGGACGATCCGGTGCGGCGGGTGTGCGACGCGGCCCGGCTGGTGCTGCGCATGTACGCCGAGAAGCCGGAGTTCTCCGTCCAGCGCTACCGGCTGACCAAGCGGGTTCCGGTGCTGCGCGCCTACGAGCTGTCGGTGGTCTGGCGCTATCAGCGCGCGCTCGCGGGGTATCTGCGCGAGCCTTTCGCCGGGCGGCGGGACGCCGGCCTGCGGGCCGATGTGATCGCGGCGGCGGTGGTGGCGGCGCACAACAACGCGCTGCGCGCCTGGCTGCGTTCGGACGGCAAGGGCGACGCGGAGGCCGCGGTGGACCACGCCCTGCGGCACGTCCAGGCCGCGTTCGGCGCGATGCCGGCACCCCCGGCGGGCGAGCTGCCCGAGGACGTGGTGGTGGTCGTCGCCCGGCGCGAGACGCCGCTGTGGCGGGTGGTGCAGGAGCTGGAGACGACCCTGGGACGCGGCTGAGCGCACAGCGTCGCCCCGTCCGTTCGCGCCGCGGGCGACCTCGTGCGGCACCCGATGGTGTGCCAGGCGACCTCCGTTCGCTCACCGGGGGCACCTCGTGTGGCGCCCGTTCGCGCAATTCAGGGTACGCAGTGCCTTTACGTGTGGCACTCAGTGCCATACTCTGTCGCTGTGCACGGTGGCACGGCGAGCCGCGCACACCCGTGTCCGGGCGACCGGACACCCGGGATTCCGGCCGAGTGCAGGGAGTTGACCAGCGTGTACCACCACTCAGGAAGCGTCGCTCAGCAGGCAGCCGGCTCCGCGACGGGCATCCTCGAAGCGCAGGGCCCGGAGTCGGAGGCCATCCTCTTCCAGCGCTGCACCTGGTGCGGCACCGCGATGTACCACCGGTTGCTGTGCCCCGTCTGCCAGGGCAGCGACCTGCGCACGGAGCGCAGCGAGGGCGTCGGCACGGTCCGCCACTCGACGGTGGTGCACCGCAACACCCCGGCCGCCCGCAACGTGTCGCTGATCGAGATGGCCGAGGGTTTCGTGGTGCGGGGACGGGTGATGGGCCCGCCCATCGGCATCCACAGCGGCGACCGGGTGCGGCTGTCCACCGCCAAGGACCCGGTGCGCGGCGAGCCGGTCTTCCAGCTGATCGACGAGCCCTACCGGGCGTGGACCTGACGGACCGCCAGGACGCGGCTCTGCGGGCCCCAGCGGTCGGCCATGGCCGTCACAGGGTGATGCGGATGCCCACCGTGCCGTCCAGGCCGCGCCGCAGCCGGCTGCCGAGCAGCGTGAGCCGGCCCAGCAGCCCGTACTTGCGGGCGATCAGCTCGCGGTAGCGGGCGGTCGTCTCCGCGTCGCAGATCTCCGCGGTGGCGGGTACCAGGTCGCCGGTGGGGTTGCCGCGCATGTCGCAGGGGCCGACGAGGACGTCGGGGCGGTTGCGGATCCGCTTGACCTTCCACGAGTCGGCCGCGGTCCACACGCCGAGCGCGTCGCCGTCCCGCACCACCCACACCGGGGTGGCGACCGGCGTGCCGTTGCGCCGGTAGCTGGTGACCAACAGGTACTTCCCCGCCGCGAGCCGTGCCACCAACGCATCGTCCATACCGGCCAGTCTAAGACCGCGTGGCGAGCGGGGAGCCGCCCTCGGCGGCGGTCCGCATGCGGCCCACCGCCTCCTCGATCACCTCGGGCGATGCGGCGAGGTTCAGCCGGGCGTGCCCGGCCCCGCCGGTGCCGAAGGCCGGCCCGGGGCTGAGGGCCACCCAGCCGCGTTCCAGGAAGACCCGCGCTGGGTCGTCGCCGAGACCGAGGGCGCGGCAGTCGAGCCAGGCGAGGTAGGTGGCCTCGCCCGGCCGGTAGCGGACGTCCGGCAGATGCTCGGCGAGGAGCCGGGCCAGCAGGCGGCGGTTGGCGTCGATCCCGGCGAGCACCGCGTCCAGCCAGTCGGTGCCCTCGCGCAGTGCGGCGGTGTGGGCGATGACACCGAGATGGCTCGGGCCGTGGCCGACCTCCTCCGGCATCCGGGCCAGGTCCTCGGCGGCGCCGGGCCCGGCGATGGCCAGGGCCGCCTTGAGTCCGGCGAGGTTCCAGGCCTTGGAGGCGGACATCAGGGACAGTCCGCGCTCGCCGCCCGGCACGCTCAGATACGGCACGAAGTCCGTGTCGCCGACGACCAGCGGGGCGTGGATCTCGTCGGCGACGACCCGCACGCCGTAGCGGTCGGCGAGGGCGGCGACGGCGGTCAGCTCCTCGGCGGTGTGCACGGTGCCGGTGGGGTTGTGCGGGCTGCACAGCAGATGGGCGGCGCGCCGGCCGCCCGCCACGGCCCGGCGGTAGGCGTCCTCGAGCGCGTCGAGGTCCAGGCGCCCGTCCGGGCCGAGCGGCGCCTCGGCCGTGCGGCGGTCCATGTGCCGCACGAAGTCGTAGAAGGGCGGGTAGACCGGCGGGTTCACCACCACCGTGTCGCCGTGGCCGGTGACCAGCTTGAGCATCTCCACCACGCCCAGCATCACGTCGGGCACCAGCGCGGTGCGCTCGACCGCGAGGCCCTTCCAGCCCCACCGCTGCTCCGCGAAGGCGGCGAGCGCCTCGGCGTAGGCGGTTCCGGCGGGGTATCCGGTGTCGCCGAGTTCGAGTGCCCCGGTGACGGCCCGGACGACGGGGCCGGCGAGCGGCACGTCCATCTCGGCCACCCACAGCGGCAGCACGTCGTCGGGGTAGGTGCGCCACTTCATGCTGGTGCGGCGACGCAGCTGGTCGAGGGTGAGGACGGCGAAGGGATCAAGGTCACCGGACGTCTCGTGCGGGATCCTGGCCATGAGCCGCAGGATAGGCCCCGGTGGCCGGCCCGCGGCGACATCACGCCACGGGAGATGTCTTCCGGCCGATGCGGCGGGCGCTGAACACGCCGGGTCCCGTACCCGTATGGACAGAGGGCGCTCGAACCGAGGGAGCGCCCCGTGGTGTGCGCACCGCGCGCTGTTCAGTACGGGAGCGATGCATGAGGCACGCACGACGACGGGTCGTCCGGCGAGTGACACGGCTGGCGGCCGTCGGCGGAATCCTCCTGGGATGCACGATGGTCACCCGCGCGGTGGCGACCGAACCGCCCGCGGCCGACGCGGTGCCGTTCGCGGCGACGGCCGGCGACGCGGTGGACCAGGGACCCGGAGCGCGGCTGGTGTCGCGGCTCGGCACCGACCGCACGGCGGGCAGCTGGATCGGCGCCGACGGCCGGACGGTGGTCGCCGTCACCGACGAGGAGGCGGCGCGTGAGGTCGAACGAGCCGGCGCCGAGCCGAAGATGGTGCGGCACAGCATGAGCGAGCTGAAGTCGGCCACCCAGACGCTGCGTTCGGCCAAGCGCGTGCCGGGCACGGCGTGGGCGATGGACTACCGCTCCAACGAGGTGGTGGTCCGGGGCGATCGCACGGTGTCGTCGGACGACTGGTCGGATCTGACCGAAGTCGCCGAGGGCATCGGCGGTTTCGTGCGCATGGAGCGCACCGAGGGAACCTTCACCACCCGGCTCAACGGCGCCGCGCCCATCCTGTCCACCGCGGGCCGCTGCTCCGCCGGGTTCAACGTCACCGACGGGACGCGGGAGTTCATCCTCACGGCCGGGCACTGCGGGCCGGAGGGCTCGGTGTGGTTCTCCGACGGGCGTGGCCGCAAGGAGGTCGGCACCACGGTCGGCGGCAGCTTCCCCGGCGACGACTACTCCCTGATCGAGTACGCCGGCGGGCGGGCCGGCGAGGGGGCCGGCGTGGTGGCGATCGGGGACGGCAAGGGCGTGCGGATCACCGGGGTGGGCGAGCCCGCCGTCGGCCAGCGGGTGTTCCGCAGCGGCAGCACCAGCGGCCTGCGCGACGGTGAGGTGACCGCCCTCAACGCCACGGTCAACTACCCCGAGGGCACGGTCAGCGGGCTGATCGAGACCAATGTGTGCGCCGAGCCGGGCGACAGCGGCGGGCCGATGTTCTCCGAGGGCGTCGCGCTGGGCGTCACCTCCGGCGGCAGCGGCGACTGCCGCACGGGCGGCACCACGTACTTCCAGCCGGTGACCAAGGCGCTCTCCGCACTGAACGTCAAGCTCATCGTGGCGCCGCAGGAGAACGGCCGGCAGGCGGCCCCCTCCCCCGCGCCCTCGGGCCCGGCCGCCGCGGCCCCCGGCGGTGCCTCGCCGGGCTCCTCGGCACCGACGTCGGGCGTCCCCAGCGCGTCCACGGTGCTGTCGCGCCTGACCGACCCGCGCAATGTGGGCCCGGGGCTGCTGGTGGTCGGCGGCAGCATGGTGGCGCTGGTGGCCACCCGGTGGATCAGGGCGGAGCAGGACCGCAGGGCCTACCAGCGGCACTACTCGGCGATGTGGGGCTGACCGGGCCGCCCGTGAGACAGGGGCAGGGCACCCATGCGGTCATGGGTGCCCTGCTGACGGTTCTGTGATGCCGAGGTGACCGGCCTCCCGCCGGCCGGCGGGAGGTCAGGCCGCCTTGGCCGGCTGCGGCAGGGCGGCGGCCCACTCCAGGACGAGGCGCTGGTACTCCTCGCGCTGCTCGCTGCTCAGTGTCCCGCCCGACCGGAGCCACAGGGCCCGGATCTCCTCGTTGACCTCGGCGGCCGATCGCTCGGCGGAGGGTTCAACAGTGGTGGACATGCTGTGAAGCATACGGGGCCCGACGTGAAGGCGCTGTGAGTAAGCGCACCCATAACGGGCATTCCAGACGTGTTGCTGATCACGTCATCCGGCGCGCCCCGCAGGCGAGTTCGGCACGGCTCCCGGGCGCTCAGGTGCCCGGCTTGCGGCCGTAGACGTAGACCTCGTCACCGTTCTTGAGCAGGGACCAGTACTTCTTGGCGTCGTTCTCGGTCATGTTGACGCAGCCGTGCGAGCCCGGCGGGTTCCACATGCTGACGCCGACCGAGTGGAAGGCCTGGCCGCCGTCGAAGAACTGGGCGTAGGGCATCGGCACGTCGTAGATGGTCGAGTGGTGGTTCTCGTTCCGCCAGTAGATCTTCTTCAGGCCGGTGCGGGTCTCGTAGCCGTCGCGTCCCGTCCGGACGGGAACGGGGCCGTGGACGAGCTTCTTGCCGTCCTGGATCCAGCTGAGCTGGCGGGTGAGGTCGACGCAGGCGACGCGGCCCTTGTCCACCGGGCACGTGCCCGCCTTGTTCGGGTTCTTCCCGGCGGCCTCCTGCTTGTTCATGAGGTCCATCACGCCCCAGGTCACGGGACCCGCGTAGCCGATGTCCGGCGTGATGCCGTGCTTGGCCTGGAAGGCACGGACGACCTTGCAGTCGGCGGAGGACTGCTTGCCGTCGACCGGGCGGCCGAGGAACTTCTCGACCTGCTTCTGGTGCGGCCCCGCCTCAGTCGTGCAGCCCGCGGCCTGCGCCGGTGCGGTGCCGAGCGCCAGCGTGAGCGGGGCCATCAGTGCGGTGAGCCCGAGAACGACAGCACCACGTCTACATATGTCCCCCATAGTCCGATTTGCCTTTCCCGTGGAGTTGGGCGCATGGCCTGCGCACTCTGCCAGGTGGACGGCCCATCGGAAAAGCCGGTCGTACGGACCCGGGTGCCGGAACCGAACGGTGACCTGAGAGGAACAGCACAGCCCACTCGCGCTCCGCCCGTCTCAGCGGACCCCTCACCCCCGCGGCAGAGCCTGATGGAAGCCGGAGTTGACGGCGGTGATGCCGCCGTCGACGACCAGGGTGGCTCCGGTGATCCAGGAGGCGTCCCGGGAGGCGAGAAACGTCACAGCGGCCGCGACGTCCTCCGGCTCGCCGACCCTGCGCAGCGGGTACAGACCGCGCACGGCCTCCAGGTCGGCCTCCCTGCCCTCCCAGGCCCGGGTACGGACGGTACCGGGCGCCACCAGGTTGACCCGCACGCCCCTCGGCCCGGCGTGGCCCGCCAGGGTGCGGGTGAGGGAGATCAGCCCGGCCTTGGCGGCGCTGTAGGCGTGGTTGCCGAAGTCCTGCAGCCCGTTGACCGAGCCGATGTTCACGATCGCCCCGTGGCCGGACGCCGCCAGGTGCGGCAGGGCGGCCCGGCAGCAGCGGTACGCGCCGGAGAGGGTGATGTCCAGGTCCGCCGCCCACTGCTCGTCCGGCTGCTCCTCGAAGCCGGGGGTGTCGGGCGAGCAGTGGGCGGCGTTGTTGACCAGGACGTCGAGCGAGCCGAGGGCCCCGGCGCAGCGCGCGACGGCCGCCTCCACGGACGCCCGGTCGGCCACGTCGCACTCGCACGCCTCGGCGCTCAGGCCCCGCTCGCGCAGGGCCGACGCCGTTCGCTCGGCCTCGGCCCCGTCCAGGTCGGCCACCAGCACCGCGGCGCCCTCCTCGGCGAAGCGCCGGGCGGTGGCGGCGCCGATGCCGCGCGCCGCGCCGGTGATCAGAACCCCGTACCCGTCGAAGCGTCCCGCGTCCGTCGTCATGGCGCGACGGTATACGGCCCGACGAGCGCCACGGGAGAGCCCGGGAGCCGGTCCATGACACCGGCCGGCCCCTGCTAGCGGTAGCCGGTGACGTCGGCCGGCTTGCCCGCGTCCTGCACCTCGACCAGGTAGCGCCAGGCGTCCGGGCTGCTGCCGTCCAGGTCGGTGAAGCCGTACTCGCGGGCGAGGCCGCCGCTGGAGAGGGAGGCGCCGTTGTGGCGGGACACGTCCGGGTCCGCGGCGAGGGCCGCGACCGCGCGACCCACGTAGCGCGGGGTCTCGGAGATGGCGAAGTGGGGCACGCGTTCCAGGGCGTCCCGCCAGTTGTCCTCGCGCACCCCGAACTCCTCCAGCATGATCTCGGAGCGCAGCCAGCCCGGGGTGAGCGCGACGGCGGTGGCCCCCCGCGGGCCGAGTTCATGACTGAGCGCGAACGCCATCCGCAGCACGGCCGACTTGGCCAGGTCGTAGAAGAAGCTGACCCGGTAGTGATCGCGGTTGTAGTCGGCGGTGCCGTCGGTGACCTCGACGACCAGCCCGCCGGGCCGGCGCAGGAGCAGGGGCAGCGCGTGATGGCTGGTGATCGCGTGGGTGTCGATCGCCAGCCGGAGCAGCCTCAGCCCCTTGTCCAGGTCGTGCTCCCAGACGGGCGCCTCCCAGTCGAAGAGCTTCTCGGCGCCCCAGATGTCGTTGACCAGGACGTCGAGCCGCCCCTGCTCGCGGTCGATCCGCTCCACCAGCGCCCGCACCTGCTCGGGTACGAGGTGATCGGTCGGTACGGCGATGCCTCGGCCGCCCGCCTCGGTGACCAGGCCGGCGGTGTCCTCCAGGGTCTCCGGCCGGTCGTACTCGGAGCGGCGCTCACGGGTGCTGCGGCCGGTCACGTAGACGGTCGCGCCGGCCGCGCCCAGCTCGACGGCGATGCCCCGCCCCGCTCCCCTGGTCGCGCCGGCGACCAGTGCCACCTTGCCCTTGAGTTCCTTCGCCATGTCCGGCCTCCCGCCGTTCTCGTGCTGCTTCCGCCGCGCCCGCCGCTGCCGGGGGCGGCGTGTACCGCTGCGATCGTGGCGGGTAAGCCGGACATCTTCTGTCACCTTTTCCGGCGGGTCGGCCCCGAGGGCGAACCGGACCGGCTCAGTGGCCGCGGGCGATCCACTCCTCCAGGTGCGGGGCCTCGGCGCCGATGGTGGTCTCGTCCCCGTGTCCGGTGAGCACCCTCGTCTCCGGCGGAAGGGTCAGCAACCGGTCCCGGATGGAGCCGATGATCGTCGGGAAGTGGGAGAACGAGCGGCCGGTGGCGCCGGGGCCGCCCTGGAACAGCGTGTCGCCGGTGAAGACGACCCCGAGGCCCGGGTCGTGCAGGCAGACCGCGCCCGGCGCGTGCCCCGGCGTGTGCAGGACGGTGAGATCGGCGCCGCCCGCCTCGATCACCTGTCCGTCGACCAGAAAGGCGTCGGGCTCCCGGTCGGGGTGGGTCAGTTTCCACAGCGGCAGGTCGTCCTGGTGCAGCCACACGGTGGCTCCGGTGCGCTCGGCGAGGGCGGGCGCGGCGTTGATGTGGTCGTTGTGGGCGTGGGTGCAGACGATCGCGGTGAGCCGGCGGTCGCCGACGGCCCCGGCGATGGCGTCGGCGTCGTGAGCGGCGTCGATGACGACCGCCTGGTGGTCGTCGCCCACGATCCACACGTTGTTGTCGACGTCCCAGGTACCGCCGTCCAGGGTGAACTGCCCGGAGGTGACGACGCGTTCGATGCGGGCGGTCATCACAGCACCACCACCGAACGCAGCACGTCGCCCCGGTGCATCCGCTCGAACGCCTTCTCCACCTCGTCCAGTCGGATGGTCTCGGTGACGAACGCGCCCAGGTCCAGGCGCCCCTGGAGATGCAGGTCGATCAGCATCGGGAAGTCGCGGGAGGGCAGGCAGTCGCCGTACCAGGAGGACTTCAGCGCCCCGCCGCGCCCGAAGACGTCCAGCAGCGGCAGCTCCAGCTTCATCTCGGGCGTGGGCACGCCGACCAGGACGACCGTGCCGGCCAGATCGCGGGCGTAGAAGGCCTGCTTGTACGTCTCGGGGCGGCCCACCGCCTCGATCACGACGTCGGCGCCGAAGCCGCCGGTGAGCTCGCGGATCGCCTCCACGGGGTCCGTGGTGCGCGAGTTGACGGTGTGGGTGGCGCCCATGGAGCGGGCGAGCTCCAGCTTCCGGTCCTCGACGTCGACCGCGATGATCCTGGCCGCACCGGCCAGCCGCGATCCTGCGATGGCCGCGTCGCCGACGCCGCCGCAGCCGATGACCGCCACCGAGTCGCCCCGGCTCACGTTTCCGGTGTTGATGGCGGCGCCGATGCCGGCCATCACCCCGCAGCCGAGCAGTCCGGCCACCTCCGGGGCGACCGCGGGGTCGACCTTGGTGCACTGCCCGGCGGCCACCAGGGTCTTCTCGATGAAGGCGCCGATGCCCAGGGCCGGGGAGAGTTCGGTGCCGTCGGTCAGGGTCATCTTCTGGCGGGCGTTGTGCGTGTCGAAGCAGTACCACGGGCGCCCGCGCAGACAGGCCCGGCACTTCCCGCAGACCGCGCGCCAGTTGAGGATCACGAAGTCGCCGGGTGCGACATCGCTGACGCCGTCGCCGACCGACTCCACCACTCCCGCGGCCTCGTGGCCGAGCAGGAAGGGGAAGTCGTCGCTGATGCCGCCCTGCTTGTAGTGGAGATCGGTGTGGCACACCCCGCAGGCCTGGATACGGACGACCGCCTCGCCCGGCCCGGGGTCGGGTACGACGACCGTCTCGATGCGTACCGGCTCGTCCTTCGCCGGTGCGATCACGCCCCGCACTTCCTGCGCCATGGTGCGACTCCTTCGTCGGCCTGTGTCCGTCGCTGACGACCTTACGTCCGACTGATCGGTCAGGCCGGTGTCCGCGCCGGATGCCCGGGGCCGGGCCGGGGACGGTGCTGCGCTTGCCCGGCGGGCCGGGGCGGAGGAGGCTCGTAGTCGGGGCCCCCGCGGCCCGCTCCGAGGACCGCGCCGCGGCCCGCCCAAGGAGGTCATCATGGCAACCGCGGCAGAACCCGTCTTCACCACCGACACCCTGCGCCGCTGCATCGAGTCCGACTCGGCGGCGGACCTGGTGTCGCTGTACGCCGACGACGCCGAGCTGCGCGTCGTGGACCACAACTCCCAGCCCAGCCACCCGAAGGTCCTGCACGGCCGCGACGAGATCGCCGCCATGCTCGAGGACGTCTACAGCCGGGACATGACGCACACGCTGGAGCAGTGCGTCGTCCAGGGGGATCACGCCGCCTACTGCGAGAGCTGCCGGTACTCCGACGGCGTACGGGTGCTCTCGGAGTCGATGCTCTCGCTGCGCGACGGGAAGATCACCGAGCAGACGCTCATCCAGGCGTGGGACGAGTAGCGGGTAGCGGCACGAGCAGGGCCGCAGGGACAGAAAAGTCCTGGTCAGAGGGTGCGGGGCCGGCAATCCGGACGAAACGGCGGACCGGGTGTGTGAGCCGGGAGCAACTGGGTGGTCGAGCGGTATCCACCCTCCGATCGTGGGAAGGAGGTCCGTGACAGCGCATCTACTCGCAGCGCCCGGGCCGCTTCCACCGACAACGAAGCGGCCCGGACCGTGTGCGGACCGTCACCGCCGCGGAGGCAGCCGGTGCAGACGCACCTCGGTGAGCCGGCCGGAGTCGAGGGTGGCGGTCATATAGGTGCAGTGCGGCTGCCGGCGCCGGTCCGTCGGGGATCCCGGGTTCAGCAACCGCAGCCCGGTCGGCGCGGTGGTGTCCCAGGGGATGTGACTGTGCCCGAAGACCAGCACGTCCAGCTCGGGGAACCGGGCGGCGCACCTCTCCTCACGGCCCCGGGCGGGGCCCGTCTCGTGGATCACCCCGAAGCGCAGCCCGTCGAGTTCGGCGCAGGCGATCTCCGGAAGCCGCGCGCGCAGTTCGGGGCCGTCGTTGTTGCCGTACACCGCCACGAGCCGCCGGCTGCGGCCGAGCAGCAGATCGAGAGTGGCCACGTCGACCCAGTCGCCCGCGTGGAACACGACGTCCGCTGCGGCGAGTTCATCGAGCAGTTCCCCGGGCAGCCGCTTGGCCCGTTTCGGAAGATGCGTGTCCGACGTCAGCAGCAGGCGCACTGGCACTCCATGGGGGGACCCTCGGTCACGGCACGGTCTCGTGGGTGGCGAATGGCCGGACGGCACCGGCCGCGGGGTTACGATCGGGCAACGCATACCAAGACAAAACGTTCGTCGGCAAGAAGACCCGAAGGGCCCCTGAACTCCATGCCGGTCAAGGTCAGCGTCATCGTTCCCGTCTACAACCCGGGAATCTACATCGAGGACTGCATCGCCTCGCTGCAACGCCAGTCGCTTCCGCCCGACGAGTACGAAGCGATCTTCGTCGACGACGGTTCCACCGACGACACGCCCGCCCGGCTCGACCGCCTCGCGGCCGGGGACCCGCGGATGCGGGTGATCCACCAGGAGAACTCCGGCTGGTCGGGCAAGCCCCGCAACGTCGGGATCGAGGCCGCCCGGGGCGAGTTCGTGATGTTCGTCGACAACGACGACTACCTGGGCGACGAGGCGCTGGAGCGCATGTACGACTACGGCGTGGCGAACGGAGCCGATGTCGTGGTCGGCAAGATGGCCGGCAAGGGCCGGGGGGTGCCGGTGGAGCTGTTCCGCCGCAACCATCCGCGGGCCACCGTCGAGAACGCGCCGCTGATCGACAGTCTCACCCCGCACAAGATGTTCCGGCGGGAGTTCCTCGACCGCATCGGGCTGCGCTTCCCGGAGGGGCGCCGCCGCCTGGAGGACCACGTCTTCGTCACCGAGGCGTATCTGCGGGCGAAGAACGTGTCCGTGCTCAGCGACTACGTCTGCTACTACCACATCCGCCGGGACGACGCCTCGAACGCCGGCTTCCAGCGGTTCGACCCGGTGGGCTACTTCAAGAACCTGCGTGAGGCGCTGGACGTCGTCGAGCGGTACACCGAGCCGGGCCCGCTGCGCGACCGGCTGTTCCGCCGCTGGCTGCGGGTGGAGATGGTGGAGCGGCTGCGCGCCAAGCGGCTCCTCGCCCTGCCGGACGACTACCGCAGGGAGCTGTTCGCGGAGATCCACAAGGTCGTGGTGGAACGGTTCGGTCCGGGGGTGGCGGCCGGTCTGCAGCCGACGCAGCAGGTGGTGGCGGCGCTGACCGCCGCGGACCGCTACGAGGACGTGGTGGCGTTCGCCGAGTGGGAGGCCGGGGTCGCGCCCGAGGCGGTGCCCACCGGGGTCGAGTGGCGGGACGGCTCGCTGCGGGTGGGCTTCACCGCCCAGTTCACCACCCCCGCGGGGCCCTTGACCTTCCCGCGGGAGGCGAGCCGCACCCCGCTGACCGACGCGCCGAAGACCGTGGAGGACGCGGTGCGGTGGGTCGCCGCGGAGACCGCGGCGCGCTTCGGCCAGGCCACCGCGGATCTGCTGCTGCGGGAACGCAGCAGCGCCGCCCAGTACTTCCAGCCGGTCGAGTTCACCCGCGAGACGGTTCCCGCCGACGACGGCGAGCAGGTGCGGCTGGTGCTGCGGGCCACCGCGAACGTCGACCCGGCCGCGCTGCCCGGCAAGGGCGTGTGGGACGCGGTGGTACGGGTGAAGCTCGGCGGCTGGACGAAGGAGTGCCGTTTCGGCCCCGCCCCGCGCGCCACCCGCCCCGAGCCGTACGCGGCCGCGATCGCCGGCCGCGGGGTGCTGCCGTACTGGACGGAGCCGCACGGGAATCTCGCGCTGGACAACGACGTCAAGGCCAAGCGCACCGGCCTCGACCGGGTGGGCCGCGGCGATGTGTCCGTCGACGGCACCCGGATGACCGCGCGGCTGCCTCTGCACGCCGCCGACGGGACGAAGGTGCGGCTGCGCCTCGTCTCCTCGCGCCGGACACTGCAGGCGGACGCCACGCTGACCGGCGAGCCGGACGGGCCGGGCAGCCGGCTTCGGGCGGACCTCCCGGCGGCGCTGCCGCGAGGGGTCTGGCGCGTGTCGCTCTGCCTGGGGCCGGACGCCGCCGAACCCCGGTGGATCGCCCTGCCGTTCGCACTGCGCGCCACGGGCGGCGGCACACTGGTGGTGCCCGTCCCGCGGCCCGGCCGGCTGCGCCGACTGCTGCGCAGGGCCCGGCGGGTGCTCGGCGCGGCGCGCCGACGGGTCACTCCCCTGGTGGACGGCGGCAAGGGAAGGCGGTGAAGCGTGCGCGCGCTGGAGATCGAGGACGCATGGGTGCTGGAGCCGAAGGTGTTCCCGGACGAGCGGGGCAGCTTCCACGAGTGGTACCGGGGTGAGGAGTTCCGCGAGGCGACCGGCTACGACCTGTCGCTGGCGCAGGCCAACTGCTCGGTGTCGCGCCGCGGGGTGATCCGCGGAGTGCACTACGCGGACGTGCCCCCGGGGCAGGCCAAGTACGTGACCTGCGTGCGCGGCGCGGTCCTGGACGTGATCGTGGATCTGCGGGTGGGCTCCCCCGGCTACGGCCACTGGGAGGCGGTCCGGCTCGACGACGACACCCGGCACGCCGTCTTCCTCTCCGAGGGCCTCGGCCATGCCTTCATGGCCCTCACCGACGAGGCGACGGTGGTGTACCTGTGCTCCACCGGCTACGCGCCGAAGCGGGAGCACGGCGTGCACCCGCTCGACCCGGCCCTGGGGATCGCCTGGCCGGAGGGCATCGACCCGGTGCTGTCGCCGAAGGACCAGCAGGCGCCGGCGCTGGCCGAGGCGGAGCGCCTCGGCCTGCTGCCGACGTACGAGGCCTGCCGCGCACGCTACGAGGAGCTGCGCGGCAGGGGGGTCAGCGGCTGACGCCGACCTGCTCGAGGGAGCGGCGCAGGGGCTCCCAGCCCATGCGCCGCGGCAGGCCACGGTTGCGGGCCTGCACCAGCGGCTTCCAGAACTTCGCCTCGAGCAGCGCCTCGGGCGGCACGGCCCCGGCCCGCTCCAGGATGGTCTCCGGCACCTTCTGCGGGTCGGGCACCTTGTACTCGGCGAGGATCTCGTCGTACTTCTCGTGCAGCACCCGGTTCTCCGGGTCGGCGCCGAAGACGACCAGCTGGCCGGTGGGCTGGGTGTCGACCAGGACGGCCACCAGGTCGGGGCGGTAGCGGGCCAGCACCTCGGTCATCTTGAAGACGTCGCCGGTCCAGGCGGTGGTGTGCCGGTCACGGGCGGCCTCGTCGACGCTGCGCGGGAGCATGTCGTCGAACACGATGACGCTGGCCCAGTCGGAGTGCTTCTCCACGTTCATGAAGTCGCGCAGGGCGTACTCGAACAGGTGCATGCCGTCGATGAACGACAGGTCCAGCGTGGTGCGCCGCCAGTACCCGAACGGGCTGCGGCCGCGGCGGAGGTTGCGCAGCGGATGCCGGCCGCCCTTGAGGTGGGCCAGCGGGTTGTCCCGGGCGAAGAAGTCGTCACTGGTGGCCTTCACCAGATGGACGTCGCACTTGATCTCCGAGACGACCTTGAACGCGGGGTCGACCGCGATGCTGGGGACGCGGGACAGCCGCAGGCTGCGGCCGTCGTTGACGCCGATCTCCAGGTAGTTGCGGTTGGCGCTGACCTTGTGCAGTTCCCGCAGGAACTCATGGCGTTTCACGAAGAGAACTCTCCTTGCGGATGCGGGGCATTGCTTCGTGCAGGGCGGCACGCCAGTCACGCGGAGCGGGCAGGCCGATCTCCTGCCAGCGGCCGTGTGCGAGGGCGCTGTACGCGGGACGCGGGGCGGGCCGGGGGAAGGCGTCCGTGGTGGTGGCCCGCACCCGGGACGGGTCGGCGCCCAGCAGCCGGAACACCTCCCGGGCCAGGTCGTACCAGCTGGCCTCGCCGGAGTTGGTGGCGTGGAAGACGCCGTGGGCGCCGTCGCCGACGCGGGGGCCGAGGTCGGCGATGCGGGCGGCGACGTCGGCGCTCCAGGTGGGCTGGCCCCGTTGGTCGTCGACCACGTCGACGGTGGGCCGGCGGGACTCGAGGCCGATCATGGTCCGGACGAAGTTGTGGCCGTGCACCCCGTACAGCCAGGCGGTGCGCACCACGGCGCTCGTGCCGGGGAGTTCCTCCAGCACGGCACGCTCGCCGCCGAGTTTGGAGCGGCCGTAGACGGTGCGCGGGGCCGGCGGGTGGTCCTCCGGGTAGGGGGTGGTGCGGGCCTCGCCGGAGAAGACGTAGTCGGTGGAGACGTGCACCAGCCGGGCGCCGTGGCGCGCGCAGGCGCGGGCGAGCAGGCGGGGCCCTTCGGTGTTGATCCGGGCGGCGGTCTGCTCGTCGCTCTCGGCGTCGTCCACGGCCGTGTACGCGGCGCAGTTCACCACGAGGTCGGGGCGGTGCTCGGCCAGCGCCCGGTCGATCGCCTCGGCGCTGGTGATGTCGAGCGTCCTGCGGTCGAGGCCGGTCACCTTCTCGCCGCGCCGGGTGAGTTCCCCGACGACGTCGCGGCCGAGCATGCCGCCCGCACCGGTGACCAGCCAGCTCACGACCGCTCCCCCGCGACGCGCCGCTTGAGCGGCTCCCACCAGCCGCGGTTGTCGCGGTACCAGGCGACGGTCTCGGCGAGGCCGGTGGTGAAGTCGTGCCGGGGCCGGTAGCCGAGTTCGTCGCGCGCCTTGCTCCAGTCCACGGAGTAGCGCAGATCGTGGCCCTTGCGGTCCTCGACGTACTCCACCCGGTCCCAGCCCGCCCCGCACGCCTCGAGGAGCAGGCCGGTGAGTTCCTTGTTGGTCAGCTCGGTGCCGCCGCCGATGTTGTACACCTCGCCGGGACGGCCCTTGGTGCGGACGAGTTCCACGCCGGCGCAGTGGTCGTCGACGTAGAGCCAGTCGCGCACATTGAGGCCCTCGCCGTAGAGGGGGACCTTCTTGCCGTCGAGGAGGTTGGTGACGAAGAGCGGGATGACCTTCTCGGGGAACTGGTGCGGCCCGTAGTTGTTGGAGCAGCGGGTGACCCGCACGTCCAGGCCGTGGGTGCGGTGGTAGGCCAGGGCGAGCAGGTCGGAGGAGGCCTTGGACGCCGAGTAGGGGGAACTCGGGTTCAGCGGGTACTCCTCGGTGGCCGACCCCGACTCGATGGAGCCGTAGACCTCGTCGGTGGAGACGTGCACGAAGGTCGACAGGCCGTGCC
The DNA here is from genome assembly GCF_012034205.1 of Streptomyces composti. GTDB lineage: Bacteria > Actinomycetota > Actinomycetes > Streptomycetales > Streptomycetaceae > Streptomyces > Streptomyces composti. Next base: position 313,277 of record NZ_JAATEM010000001.1, on the reverse strand, counting down.
GCAGGGCGGCGTCCAGCAGGACCTGGGTGCCGACCACATTGGTGAGGACGAAGTCGGAGGCGGTGAGGATCGAGCGGTCGACGTGCGACTCGGCGGCGAAGTGCACCACCTGGTCCGCCTGGCCCACGAGCTTGTCGACCAGCTCGGCGTCACGGATGTCGCCCTGGACGAACTCCAGGCGCGGGTGATCGAGTTGCAGGTTGTCGAGGGTGCCGGCGTAGGTGAGCTTGTCCAGCACGGTGATGCGCGGCGCGTCCGGCGTGTCGGCGGCGAGCAGCGCGGCGACGTAGCGGGACCCGATGAAGCCGGCGGCTCCGGTGACGAGGAGATTCATGAATGGATCTGCACCTTGCTGTGGTCTCCGAGGACAAGTCGGTGAGCGCTGGGGACGCTGGGTGCCGGCGTCACCTCGACGTGCCGGCCGATGAGTGAGGACTCGATCCGGCCGACGCCGTCGATCGACGAGTCCCGCAGCACGATGGAGAATTCGAGTTCGCTGTCACTGATCCGGCAGTTCTCCGCGATCGAGGTGAACGGGCCGACATAGGAGTCGCTGACGACCGTACCGGATCCGATCACGGCGGGGCCGACGATGCGGCTGTTGACGATCCGCGCGCCGGGCTCGATCACCACCCGGCCGATGGTCTCGGAGCGGTCGTCCACCTCTCCGTCGATGCGGCGCTCCATGCCTTCCAGGACGGAGCGGTTGACCTCCAGCATGTCGACGACGTTGCCGGTGTCCTTCCAGTAGCCGTGGATGACGGTGCTGCGCACATCTGCACGGTTGTCGATCAGATGCTGGATGGCGTGGGTGATCTCCAGTTCACCGCGCCAGGAGGGCTTGATGGCCCGCACCGCTTTGTGGATGGCCGGCGTGAAGAGATAGACGCCGACCAGGGCGAGATCACTCTTGGGATTGTCGGGCTTTTCCTCGAGGCCGATCACCTGTCCGGAGTCGTCGAGTTCGGCGACTCCGAAGGCGCGTGGATCGGCGACCTTGGTGAGCAGGATCTGCGCATCGGGGCGGTGCCTGCGGAACTCCTCGACGAGCCCGGTGATGCCGCCGACGATGAAGTTGTCGCCGAGGTACATCACGAAGTCGTCGTCGCCGAGCCAGTCGCGGGCGATCAGCACGGCATGGGCCAGCCCGAGGGGCTTCTCCTGGGGAATGTAGGTGACTTGCAGACCGAATTTCGATCCGTCACCCACTGCGTTCTCGATCTCTTCCGCCGTATCACCGACAATCATCCCGACGTCGGTGATGCCCGCGTCCGCGATGGACTCCAACCCGTAGAAGAGCACGGGCTTGTTGGCCACGGGCACCAACTGTTTCGCCGAGGTGTGGGTGATCGGCCTCAGTCGGGTTCCGGCGCCACCGGACAGCACGAGAGCCTTCATCTGACTCACCATAGCCGTTCACCGGCACGGCAATCATCATTGGAATTGCACGTCGGTCGGCAATACCCGGCTCATTCGGGGCGGTGGCCCCGGTCACCTGCTAGTCCTCGCCCCTGACAATGATCTCCCCCATACCCGTGTTCGAGGTGTCGGAGTCCGTCCGGTCGATGACGGCGGGCAGGCAGGTCCGCAGCGGATTCTTCCCGCGCAGCCGCTGGGCCCGCGCCCAGCCGGTCTCCGGCCGGCGCGGCCGGGGCTTGTCACTGGTCTCCGAGGTCACGACGCACCATCTTCTCTCTGCGAACTCTGCGGGTCCGGGTCCCCGGCGGCCGGGCGCGCAAACACCGGACCGCCGTCACGCACCTCTTTCACGCTCGTACCTCTGTTCCGGAGGACGCCTCGCCGGGGGCGGGCGGTTCCCGGCCGGTCCTCGGCAGCATCGGGAAGGGCTCGGCGGTCCACCGGATCGAGGGCCGGCCCGGGACCGTGCCCCGGCCCGGCGACGTGTTCCACGAACCCACGGGTGTGCGCATCGCCCGCTCACCTCGCGGGCGTGCCGTCCTGCAGGACGAGCTCCGCCCACACCTGTTTGCCGCCGCTCACCGGCACGGTGCCCCAGGACGCCGACAGCGCCTCGACCAGCAGGATGCCGCGGCCGCCGGTGGCCTCCCAGCCGATGCTGGTGGGCTTGACCGGGGTCCGCGGTGAGGCGTCGGCGACGGCGAGGCGGAGCCGGTCGTTGACCAGGGTGATGTCGAGGCGGACCCGGCCGTCGGTGTGCACCAGGGCGTTGGTGACCAGCTCGGAGACGACGAGCAGGGCGGCGTCGATGTTCCCGGTGACTCCCCAGGAGCGCAGGGTGCGCCGGGTGAAGCGGCGGGCGTGCCCGACCGCCTGCGGCACCCGCCACACCGTCCAGCTCTCCCTGCGGGGGCGCAGTGCCATGCCGTCGTAGCGCATGATCAGCAGGGCGATGTCGTCGCTGCGGGGCGCGTTGCCGAGCAGGGTGTCGGCGATCGGGCCGAGGTGGGCCGGATCGGCGGCGGACAGCTGCTCGGCGAGGCCGCGCATGCCCTGGTCGATGTCGGTCTCGTGGGTCTCGACCAGCCCGTCCGTGGTGAGGGCGACCAGGGTGCCGGGCTGGAGCCTGAGCGGGCTCATCGGGAAGACCGCCTGCCGTACCACGCCGAGCGGCGGACCGCCCTCGGCCTCGGCGATGTCGGTGCGGCCGTCCGGGTGACGCAGCACCGGTGGGAGGTGCCCGGCGCGCACGCACCACGCGGAGCCCTCCTCCATGTCGACGTCCACGTAGCAGCAGGTGGCGAAGAGGTCGGTCTCCATGTCCATGAGCAGCCGGTTGGCGTGGGAGACCACCACGTCGGGCGGGTGCCCCTCGATGGCGTAGGCGCGCAGCGCGGTGCGCATCTGGCCCATGAGGGTGGCGGCGCCGGCGCTGTGCCCCTGGACGTCGCCGATGACCAGGGCGACGTGGTTGTCGGGCAGCGGGATGACGTCGTACCAGTCCCCGCCCAGCTCCAGGCCCGCGGTGCTGGGCAGATAGCGGGCGACGGCGACCGCGCCGGGCAGCCGGGGCAGCCGGCGCGGCAGCAGCTGACGCTGGAGCATGCCGACCAGTTCGTGCTCGGCGTCGAAGGCACGGGCCCGCATCAGGGCCTGCCCGGCGAGGCCGGCGGCGGCGGTGAGCAGGGCGCGCTCGTCGGGGTCGAAGTCGTGCGGGGTGTCCCATCCGATGAGGCAGGCGCCGGCCATCCGGTTGCCGGCGGGCAGCGGCAGCATGGCGAGTCCGCCAGGCCCCACCTCGGCGAGGGCGGGCTCCAGAGAGCTTCCCGCGGGCCAGATGCGGGCGCGTCCCTCGCGCAGGGCGGCGGCGAGGGTGGGCATGGCGCGCACCGGCGCGTCGGGCCACTCGGTGCGCCACTCCGAGCGCCACAGCTCCGGCCAGGCCTCGGGCTCCGGGGGGTCGAGGACGGTGACGACGAGCCGGTCGCTCTCCAGCTCGGCGAGCGCGATCCGGTCGGCCCTGAGCGGCCTGCGCAGCGCGGCCACCACGGCCTTGCCGACGTCACGGACGGTGACCGCGGTGGCCAGGGCCGCGGCGAGGCGCTGGACGCGGGCCACGTCGGTGACGTCGGAGCGCAGGGTGGAGGCGTCGGCGACGGAGCCGACAAGACGGGCGGGGCGGCCCTCGCCGCCGGAGAGCAGCCGGCCGCGCAGCCTGAGCCACTTGGGCGGTCCGGCGGGCTGCAGCACCCGGAACTCCAGCTCGCGGTCGCCGATGGACATGTGGTCGGCCTCGACGACGGACATCAGCGCGGGCAGGTCCTCCGGCACCGTCAGGCTCAGCAGGGTCTCCACCCGGCCGTCGAACTCGTCGGGGTCGAGCCCGAACAGCTCCAGGATCTGCTCGCCGACCCGCACCCGGCCGGTGTCCATGGCCAGGCTGAAGGCGTCGGGCGGCAGCTCGCCGCCGTCGGGGGCCGTGTCGGGGCCCGACGGCGCCGCCGGGATGAAGACGGCGTCGGCGATCAGGTGCAGGCAGGCCCGGTCCTCGGGGTCGAAACCGCCCGGGCGCTCGCTCACGGCGAGCAGGCAGCCCTCGTCGTCGTCCACCGGCAGCGCGGCCAGGGAGAAGTCGTGGGCGGGGATGCGCCGGGACTGGGCGCGCTCGGACAGCTCCTCGGTGCCGAGCCACACCGGCTGCCCGCGCCTGAGGGCCTGCGCCGCCGGGGAGTGCCCGGCGGCCGGGTAACTGTCCCGCACGCCGTACAGCGATCCGGGGGCGCCCACCGACTCCACCAGCTGCAGCAGCTCGCGGTCGGCGGTGCGGGTGTAGACGGCGGCGAAGGCGGCGCCGGCGAAGACGAGGGCCTGCTCCAGAACCCTGCGCAGCCGTTCGGGGGACTCCTGATCGACCGTGATCGTCCTCAGAGCGCCTTCCGCACGAACGGTTCTCGTGCTGCGTCGCACAGCGCCCTCTCCGACCACGTTGGCCATTACAGCGCTAATGAGAGACCGGCGCAGCCCCTGTGGTCGTCCGGGCCCCGCCGGAAGGGCGGCCCGGGCGGAGCAGCCGCCGCGGACGGGGACATTCCCGCCCGGGGCGCGTGCCGGACGCGGCGTGGCGGCAGGGGGGCGGGGTAGACGGAGTCTCACGGCGACCGGGCGCCGCCCCGGGGCGCGCCGGCCGCCGGGAACGGGCGGGCTCCGGGCCGCTCGCCGTGCGGGACGGGGCCCGAGGGAGCAGATTGGTCCAAAGCCGGTGGCGCGGCCGTGCGAGGAGGTGGTCGGCGTGTCCGACGGGCAGTCGTCCCCGCAGGCGCCGGCGGGTGTGCGCGCTCCGGTGGGCCGGCCGCTGCTCTCCCTGACGCTGGCCTCGATGATGGACGAGGTGCACGCCCATTCCGGGGCGGTGTACCTGCTCTCGCCGGATCAGCCGGTGCTGGAGATGGCGGTGATGGCGGGTCTGCCCCGGGCCTTCGCCGCCCCCTGGGAGCGGGTGGGGCTCAGTGCGCCCATCCCGGTGTCCGACGCGGTGCGTGAACGGCGTCTGGTGTGGGTCGGCGACCAGGAGGAGATGGCCCGCCGCTACCCCCGGATCGCCGTGGTGCTGCCCTACCCCTTCTCGCTGGCCGCGCTGCCGGTGGCGACCGAGACCAGGGCGTACGGGGCCATCTTCGTGACCTGGCCGGGCAGCCATCCGCCGGAGCTGGCCGACTGGGAGCGCGATCATCTGCTCGCCGCCTCCCACCGGCTCGCGATGCGTCTGGAGCGGGCCGCCGAGGAGTCCGTGCCGGTGCTGCCCGAGCCGGATCTGCTGGCCACGCCGCTGGTGGGCGGCATGTCGGGCACGCTGGGCTCGGTGGAGGCCGCGCGGATGGTGGCGCGGCTGCCGTACGGCCTGTGTTCACTGGATCTGCACGGCAGGGTCGGGTTCGCCAACGCCGCCGCGAGCGAGCTGCTCGACGTGCCGGTGAGCCGGCTGATCGGCACTCATCTGTGGGCGTCGGTGCCCTGGCTGAACGACCCGGTCTACGAGGACCGCTACCGGGCCGCGCTGTTCAGCCAGCATGTGACGTCGTTCGTGGCGCTGCGCCCGCCCGGTGAGTGGCTGTCGTTCCGGATGTATCCGAGCACCAACGGGCTGAGCGTGCGGATCAGCCGGGCCCGGGGCGTGGCGGAGATGAACCGGGCCGCGCCGCCGCCCGGTGAGGCGCCCCGGCGGTTGGTGAGCATCACGCAGGTGCTGAGCCTGGCCGGGGCGCTGACCGAGGCGGTCGGCGTGCAGGACGTGGTGCAGCTGGTGGCGGACGAGATCGCCCCGGCGGTGGGCAGTCAGGGTCTGGTGATGATGGGGTCCCGGGCCGGGCGGCTGCTGGTGCTGGGGCACCGCGGCTACGGCGACACCCGGGTGATCGACTGGCACGACGGGATCCCGCTGTCCGAGCCGACGCCCGGCAGCCAGGTGCTGCGCAGCGGGGTGCCGGCGTTCTTCGAGTCGCGGGACGAGATGGAGCGGCTGTATCCGGCTCTCGGCGGGCATCCGTCCGAGTTCTCGGCGTTCGCCTATCTGCCGCTGATCGCCTCGGGCCGGCCGGTGGGGGTGTGCTGTCTGTCGTACGCGGCGCGGCACCACTTCGCGACGGAGGAGCGGGCCGTGCTGACCAGCCTGGCGAGTCTGATCGCGCAGGCGCTCGAGCGGGCCCTGCTGTACGACGCCAAGCACCGGCTGGCGCACGGGCTGCAGGAGGCGCTGCTGCCGCACTCGCTGCCCACGCTGGACGGCATCGAGGCCGCGGCGCGCTATCTGCCGGCCACTCAGGGCATGGACATCGGCGGCGACTTCTACGACCTGGTGCCGACGCAGGGCATGGCCGCGGCGGTGATCGGGGACGTGCAGGGCCACAACGTGACGGCCGCGGGGCTGATGGGGCAGGTCCGTACGGCCGTGCGGGCGTACACGGCGGTGGGGCAGGCGCCGGAGGAGGTCATGCGCAGCACCAACCGGCTGCTGCTCGACCTGGGTTCGGACCTGTTCGCGAGCTGTCTGTATCTGCGGCTGGACCCGGCGCGGCGGCGGGCCGTGATGTCCCGTGCGGGTCATCCGCCGCCGCTGCTGCGGAAGCCGGACGGGCGGGCGCGGGTGCTGGACCTGGCCGGCGGGCCACTGCTGGGCATCGACGCCACGGCCACCTATCCGACGACGGAGGTGGTCCTCTCCCCCGGTTCGCTGCTGGTGCTGTACACCGACGGTCTGGTGGAGTCCCCGGGCACCGACTTCGAGGACGCGCTGGCCGAACTGCGGCACCGGCTCACCGAGCTGGGCGACCGGCCGCTGGACGATCTGGCGGACGCGCTGGTCCGGCACGCGGCCGACACGCAGGAACGCCTGGACGACATCGCGCTGCTGCTGCTGCGGGCGCTGCCGGAGGACTGACACGGGCCCCGGCCGGGGGCGCGGCCGACGGGACGGCATCGGCCGTTGGCGGCACGGAGCCGGCCCGGTCCGCCGCTGTGGGGGTGCGGTGGACCGGGCCGGTTCCAGGCTCCCGGCCGGGCGGGCGGCACGGGAGCGGCCGGTGGCGGGTCAGTCGCCGGTGCCGGTCAGGCCGGAGTGGTTCTCCGTCCGCTGCCGGCCGTTTCCTGCGCCCTGGCCGTTCTCGGCACCCTGGGCACCCTGACCGTTGCCCGCGCCCTGGCCGTTTCCTGCACCCTGGCCGTTTCCTGCACCCTGGCCGTTCTCGGCACCCTGGCCGTTGCCCGCCTCCTGGCCTGCGCCCTGCTCACCGGCGCCGGCCTGGCCGCCCTCGCCGAGGGTCGCGCCGGTCGCGGCGAGCGCCGTGGTGACCGGCTGGAAGAAGGTCTCGCCGCCCCGGGTGCAGTCGCCGCTGCCGCCCGAGGTGAGGCCGATGGCGAGGCCGTCCTGGGTGAACAGCGAGCCCCCGCTGTCGCCGGGCTCGGCGCAGACGTTGGTCTGGATGAGGCCGGTGACCGTGCCCTCGGGGTAGTTCACCGTGGCGTTCAGACCGAGCACCTGGCCGTCGGAGAGCCCCGTCGTGCTGCCCATCCGGAACACCTGCTGGCCGACGGTGGCCTCGGCGGCCTGGCTGATGGCCACGGTCTGGCCGCCGACGTTGACCTCGCTGGGCGCCTGGGTCGCCGGGTCGTTGTACTTGACGAGCGCGAAGTCGCCCTCGCCGGGGAAGACCGACTGGTCGACGGTGGCGATCGGCCGGCCGCCCTGCTGGTCCGACCACTCGTTTCCGCCGAGGGTGCAGTGACCGGCCGTCAGGAACGCGGGGGAGCCGTCGCTCGCGGTGACGTTGAAGCCGAGGGAGCAGCGCGCGCCGCCCGCGAAGATGGCATCACCGCCGGAGACGAACGGCTTGAAGGTGCCGGAGGACTTCTTGATGGTCGCCATGCCGGAGCCGAGGCTCTTGACGGTGGACTCCAGCCGGTCCCACTTCTCGCCGGTGACCGTGCGGTCCGCGGTGACCAGGATCTTGTTGGTGCGCGGGTCGACGGCCCAGGAGGTGCCGGGGATGGTGGCCCTGGCCTTGAGGGTCTTCGCCCCGGCCTCCAGCTCCTGCATGCTGTTGTCGACCTCGCGGACGACCGCGCCCGCGCGTTCGGCCTGCACCACCACGTCGTTGTCGTCGCCCGCGACGACATTGACGACGAGCTGCTTCTTGCCGCTGTCGTAGTACGAACCGGCGAAGGCGTCCCCGAGCATCTCGGAGAGCCGCGAGGCGAGGTCCGAGGCGTCGCCCGCCTTCAGGGTCCTGGGCGCCGCGTCGTTCGACGAGCCGTCCTGGGACGCGTTGGCGTTCGGCAGCAGGATGGCGGCGGCGCCGAGCGCCACCACGCTGCCCGCCGCTATCGCGGCCTTGCGCTTGGGGATTCGCTTGTGACTCAAACTTCTCGACCTCCTGGGGGGACGGGAGTCGTGCCGCCGTGCGGCGGACTTTCGCGGCGCCTGGACGGCAGTTGGTACGCATGAGCCGTGAGGGGTGTTCAAATCCCCGTGCGAATCTCCGGTCTTCGGGCACGGAACCGGTCACGGCCGGCCGGGTACGGCCCGCGCGCTCCGGCCACGAGCGGCACGGTCAGTGAGCGGTCGACCGCGATCAGTGGCGATCAGAGAGCGGAATCCTGGCTTCAGGGAATCTGCACACGGACCGTCCAAGGCAGTCACTCCTGCGCGGAACCGTTCACATGGCGGCGGCCCCACTCACGCATTTGGGGCCGGTGTGTCGGGTTCTGCCCGACGGGACGCAAGTGACGGGATGCGGCGAAGTGGCGGGGGGTGTGAAGAAGTCGCCACCGAGCCGTGCACCGATCTGCACGCTTGGGCTCCTCAGCGTCGCAAATTCCCAGGTGAGGGGCTTGGTTGATTGGAAGCGCCGACCCGGAGCGTGCTTTGATCCATCGCACCGCAAGGCCGTTCCGGGCTCCCGGCGACGGGCGCTCGAGCGCCCGCGCGGTGGCGGCCTTCACTGTCCCCAGAGGGGGCCGCTCCCCCTTGTGAGATATCCATACGAAGGGAAGTTCCACCATGAACTCCACCCCGTTCGAGACCGCCGAGATCTCCGACGCCGAGCTCGACGCCGTTTCCGGCGGCCTGTCCGTCAACGCCGTGAACACCCTCACGAGCGCCGTGGACAGCATCGCCCCGGTCTCCGCCGCGGTGGACACGGTCGTCGGCACCGTCGAGGGTGTCACCGGCCTGAACACCGCCCCGGTCACCAACCTGGTCGCCGGTCTCTGATCGCGCCCTTGTGCCGGCTGAGTCCCGGAGCAGCCCACCGGCCGCTCCGGGACTCAGCGGTGCCGTCACCCGTCCTCGTCACGTCGCCCCAGTCCCGCAGGTGAGGGAAGACCCGTGCAGTTCCGCCAACAGGCCCTCGCCAAGCTCCAGTCACCGGAGGAGCTGGACCTCCCGGTGCGGCTGGCCCGCCCGCAGGGGTGGCTGGTGCTGTCCGTGACCCTGATCGCGATGGCCGCCGCCTCGGTGTGGGCGCTCACCGGATCGGTGTCCTCCACCGTCAGCGCGCCCGCCGTCCTCACGCACGGGCAGGGCAGCTATCTGCTGCAGAGCCCCGTCGACGGCCAGGTGACCGCGGTCCTCGCGCGGCAGGGCGAACGCCTGCCCGCGGACTCACCGGTGCTCAAGGTGCGTACCCCGCAGGGCGAGAGCGTGGTGCGCACCCTGGACGCGGGCCGGATCACCGCGCTCGCCGCCAGCGTCGGGCAGATCATCCGCACCGGCGCCAATGTCGCCGCCGTGGAGAAGGTCGCCCGCGCCAAGGACCCCCTCTACGCCACCGTGTACGTCCCCGCCGAGAGCGCCGCCGGCATCCCCGCGCACGCCGCCGTCGACCTCACCGTGCAGTCGGTGCCCAGCCAGGAGTACGGCGTGCTGCACGGCGAGGTGAAGTCCGTGGACCGCTCGGCGCAGTCACCGCAGCAGATCGCCGCGTTCCTCGGCGACAGCCAGCTGGGCGAGGAGTTCACCAGGAAGGGCAGGCCCGTGGCCGTCACCGTCGAGCTGGAGAAGTCGTCCCGTACGAAGAGCGGCTACGAGTGGTCGTCCGCGGACGGCCCGCCGTTCAAGCTCACCTCGATGACCCTGGCCACCGCCTCCATCCGGCTGGCCGACCGGCGTCCCGTCGACTGGCTGCTGCCGTGAGCACCGCAGAGCAGACCCGCGGCACCCGCGGCAGAGGCCGCGCCGCACCGCCCCGACGCGCCGTGCCCAGGTCCCGGGCACGCACCGTCCGCACGCCCACCGTGCTGCAGATGGAGGCCGTCGAGTGCGGCGCCGCCTCGCTCGCCATGGTGCTCGGCCACTACGGACGCCACGTCCCGCTGGAGGAGCTGCGCATCGCCTGCGGTGTCTCCCGCGACGGCTCGCGCGCCAGCAATCTGCTCAAGGCGGCCCGCAGCTACGGCCTGACCGCCAAGGGCATGCAGATGGACACGGCCGCCCTCGCCGAGGTGCAGGGACCGGCCATCCTGTTCTGGGAGTTCAACCACTACGTCGTCTACGACGGCATGGGCCGCCGGTTCGGCCGGCGCGGCGTCTACATCAACGACCCCGGCAAGGGGCGCCGCTTCGTCCCCCTGGAGGACTTCGACGGCAGCTTCACCGGCGTCGTGCTGGTGATGGAGCCCGGCAAGGACTTCAAGAAGGGCGGCCGCAAGCCGGGCGTGCTCGGCGCCATGCCGGCCCGGCTGCGCGGCACCGCGGGCACCATGCCGGCGGTGGTGCTCACCAGCCTGCTGCTGGTGGCGGTGGGCGCGGCGGTGCCCGGACTCAGCCGCACCTTCATCGACGACTTCCTGATCGGCCGGCAGACGTCGACCCTGGACGTGCTGTTCCTGTCGATGGGCGCCTGCGTGCTGCTCACGCTGGTCCTGACCTGGCTGCAGCAGGCCAATCTGCTGCACGGGCGGATCATCTCCTCCACCCTGTCCAGCGCCCGCTTCCTGCGGCATCTGCTGCGGCTGCCGGTGACGTTCTTCTCCCAGCGCAGCCCCGCCGACCTGGTGCAGCGGCTGCAGTCCAACGACGCGGTGGCCGAGACCCTGGCCCGTGATCTGTCGGCGGCCGGGGTGGACGCGGTGGTGGTCGTGCTCTACGCGGTGCTGCTCTACACCTACGATCCGCAGCTGACGTTCGTCGGCGTGGGCGTGGCGCTGCTGAACCTGGTGGCGATGCGCGTGGTGGTGCGGCTGCGGGCGACCCGCACCGCGAAGCTGCGCGCCGACACCGCACGGCTGACCAACACCGCGTACACCGGTCTGCAGCTGATCGAGACGATGAAGGCGACCGGCGGCGAGGACGGCTACTTCCGCAAGTGGGCGGGGCAGCACGCGACCACGCTGGAGGAGCAGCAGCGGCTCGGGGTGCCGAGCGCCTGGCTCGGTGTGGTGGCCCCGACGCTGGCCACGCTCAACAGCGCGCTGATCCTGTGGATCGGCGGCCTGCGGGCGGTCGAGGGGCACATCTCCGTGGGTCTGCTGGTCGCCTTCCAGGCGCTGGTGACCCGGTTCACCGCCCCGCTGACCCGGCTGAACGGTGTGGTGGGCCGCATCCAGGACTTCGCGGCCGACGTGGCCCGGCTGAAGGACGTGGAGAACTTCCGCGCCGACCCGCTCTACGGCCGTCCCGGCGCCGGGGAGTCCACCCGCCGGCTGCACGGGCACGTCGAGCTGCAGAACATCACCTTCGGCTACAACCCGCTGGACAAGCCTCTCCTCTCCGGCTTCGACCTGACCGTGGGTCCTGGCCGGCAGGTGGCGCTGGTCGGCGGCTCCGGCAGCGGCAAGTCCACCGTGTCCCGGCTGATCTCGGGCCTGTACACGCCGTGGGAGGGCGTCATCCGGATCGACGGACGGCGCATCGAGGACATCCCGCGCGGCGCGCTCGCCGCGTCGGTGTCCTTCGTCGACCAGGACGTGTTCCTGTTCGAGGGGACGGTCCGCGACAACGTGGCGCTGTGGGACCCGTCGATCCCGGACGAGGCGGTGGCCGAGGCGCTGAAGGACGCCGCGCTGTACGACGTGATCATGCGGCGTCCCGGCGGCATCCACAGCCCGGTCGAGCAGGACGGACGCAACTTCTCCGGCGGGCAGCGCCAGCGCCTGGAGATCGCCCGCGCCCTGGTGCGGCGGCCCAGCATCCTGGTCCTCGACGAGGTGACCAGTGCGCTGGACGCCGAGACCGAGCAGGTGGTGATGGACAACCTGCGCCGCCGCGGCTGCGCCTGCGTGGTGATCGCGCACCGGCTGAGCACGGTCCGCGACAGCGACGAGATCGTCGTCCTGGACCACGGCACGGTCGTGGAGCGCGGACGGCACGCGGAGCTGGTGGCGCGCGGCGGCGCGTACGCGGCGCTGGTCAGGGAGCGATGAGATGACCTCGGCACACCAGGGGGACCTCGTCCTCGATGCGCTCGGGCAGCTGGGCACGCGCATCGACTGCGCCGGATCGGGCCGCCTCGACTTGGAGGGGCCGCAGGTGCTGTGGCTGGTCGTCTCCGGGGCGGTGGACCTGTTCGCGGTGGACGCCGAGCAGCAGGGCCACTGGCACCACCTGGGCCGGCTGGAGGCGGGGTCGCTGCTGCTGGGCCCGTCGGCCGGTCCCCGGCACACGCTGGTGGCCCGCCCGCTGCGGGACTGCGTGGTGCACCGCATCGATCTGCGCGAGCTGTACCAGCCGGCGAACACCGCCACCTGGTCCTACGACGAGTACGGCAACCCGCAGTACGTGCCGCCGACGACGAGCCCGCTGGAGTACGCCCTGGCGCTGGGCGTCGGCCGCAGTCTCGCGGTGCTGTTCCAGGCGCCGATGGCGAGCGAGCGGGGGTCGGCGCCCGCCGACGACGAGGTCTTCTGGATGCAGGTGCCGCCGGGCAGCGTGCAGTACGGCTCGCTGTACGGGGCCGAGGCCGCGGCCGACCTGCTGATGGACCCGGCGCTGTGGCAGTCCCTGGTGGACCAGCAGTACCGCCTGATGACCACCCTGGACCGGTGGATCGAACAGCTGGAGCACACCCATGAGGCGCGCACCGCGGAGGGCATCAGGGCCGGCGAGGCCGTGCGCGCCCAGGCCGACCGGACGCTGCTCGCGGCGATCGGCAAGCGGTCGGCGCAGCGCACCACGGCGGCCGACGCGGACGCCACGTACGCGGCGTGCAGGCTGGTGGCCCGGGCGGCGGGCATCACCCTCGCGGACGCCGCGCAGGCGGCCGCCGGGGACAGCCGCCAGGACCCGGTGGAGCGGATCGCGGTGGCCTCCCGCCTGCGGACCCGTGCCGTGCGGCTGACCGGCCGCTGGTGGCGGGAGAACGTGGGCCCGCTGGTGGGACACCGGGCCCTGTCGGGTGCCCCGGTGGCGCTGCTGTGGCGGCGCGGCGGCTATGTGGCGGTGCATCCGTCGACCGGCCGGGAGACGCCGATCGAGAAGGCCAACGCGGAGGAGTTCGAACCGCGTGCGGTGATGTTCTACCGGCCGCTGCCGGAGCGCGGGCTGAGCCCGCTCGGCCTCGTGCGGTTCTGCATGACGGGCACCCGCGCCGACCTGGCGCGGCTGGTACTGGGCGGTCTGGTCACGGTGGCCCTCGGCGCGCTGGTGCCGGTCGCCACCGGCAAGGTGCTCGGCGAGTACGTGCCGAAGGCGCAGACCGGGCTGATCGTGCAGGTGTGCCTCGCGGTGATCCTCAGCAGCGTGGTGGCGGCGGCGTTCATGCTGCTGCAGAACCTCACCCTGCCGCGGCTGGAGGGCCGGGTGGAGGCCACGCTGCAGCCGGCCGTCTGGGACCGGCTGCTGCGGCTGCCCACCCGCTTCTTCACCGAGCGGTCCACCGGCGAACTGGCCAGCGCGGCCATGGGCATCAGCGCGATCCGCCGGATGCTCGCCGGGGTGGGCCCGACGGTGACCCAGTCGGTGACCGTGGGGGCGGTGAACCTGGCGCTGCTGCTGTGGTTCAGCGTGCCGATGGCGCTGGCCGCGCTCGGCATGCTGACCGTGGTCGCCGGGGTGTTCCTGGGGCTCGGCCTGTGGCAGGTGCGCTGGCAGCGGCGGCTGGTGGTGCTCACCAACAAGCTGAACAACCAGGCCTTCCAGACCCTGCGCGGGCTGCCCAAGCTGCGGGTGGCGGCGGCGGAGAACTACGCGTACGCCGCCTGGGCGTCGGAGTTCGCCCGCAGCCGTGAGCTGCAGCAGAAGGCGGGCCGGATCAAGAACCTGAACGCGGTGCTCAGCGCGGTGTACCTGCCGCTGTGCACGCTGGCGATGTTCATGCTGCTGGCCGGGCCCGCCCGGGGTTCGATGACGGCGGCGGAGTTCCTCACCTTCAACACCTCGGTGACGATGGTGCTGACCTCGGTGACCCAGCTGACCGGTGCGTTCGTCTCGGCGGTGGCCGCGCTGCCGCTGTTCGAGCAGATCAAGCCGGTGCTCGAGGCGACGCCGGAGGTCCGGGCGAGCAGCACCCGGCCGGGGCCGCTGACCGGGGCGATCGAGGCGCGGCGGCTGTCGTTCCGCTACTCCGACGACGGGCCGCTGGTCCTGGACGACGTGTCCTTCGAGGTGCGGCCCGGTGAGTTCGTGGCGATCGTCGGCCCCAGCGGCTGCGGCAAGTCCACGCTGCTCAGGCTGCTGATCGGCTTCGACCGGCCGCTGTCCGGCAGCGTGCTCTACGACGGCCAGGACCTGGCCGCCCTCGACCAGTCGGCGGTGCGCCGGCAGTGCGGGGTGGTGCTCCAGCACGCCCAGCCGTTCAGCGGCTCGATCATGGACGTCATCTGCGGCACCGAGCCCTACACGCCGGAGGAGGTCATGGCCGCCGCCGAGATGGCGGGGCTGGCCGAGGACATCAAGCGGATGCCGATGGGGCTGCACACCATCGTCTCCGGCAGCGGCGCGGTCTCCGGCGGCCAGCGGCAGCGGCTGATGATCGCCCAGGCGCTGATCCGCCGGCCGCGGATCATCTTCTTCGACGAGGCGACCAGCGCCCTGGACAACGAGACCCAGCGCACCGTGATCGAGAGCACCAAGGCGCTCCGGGCGACCCGCATCGTGATCGCCCACCGGCTGTCGACGGTGCTGGACGCGGACCGAGTGATCGTCATGGAGGACGGCAAGGTCGTCCAGCAGGGCCCGCCCGCCCAGCTCCTCGCCGACACCGGCGGCCGGCTGCACGAGCTGGTGCGGCGCCAGATGGCCTGACGGCCCGCCGCTCGTGAGAGACGCCTGGCCGGGAACGACGGCCGGGAACGGTCCGGGACCGGCGGCCGAGGAGGTCCTGCGCGAGGCGGAGCAGGCAGGACGGCGCGTCCATGGCTCCGAGGGGAGCGCCGGCGCGGAGGGGCCGGTGACGCCCGGAAGCCGGGCGAGGACGCGCAGGAGCAGGCGGCGGACGACCCGGGGGACGGCACGGGCGCCCTGCCGCGGCGGCCGGCCGGTGGCCCGCCGGGCGGCCCGTGCCGCGCCCGACCGGATGACGGGGCGCGTCCGGGGTACTCGGGGCGCATGCACAGCCATGAACCTCAGCTGCCCGAGGCACGCGGCCCGCTCAGTGCGGCCGTGCTCGGCCATCTGCGCGGCACCGGTCCCCTCCCCCCGCCCGGCGGCATCGCCGGCTCCCCCGTCTACGGCGACGATCTGCAGCTCGCGCTGTATGTCTGCTACGAGCTGCACTACCGCGGGTTCGCGGGCGTGCCGCCGGAACTGGAGTGGGATCCGGAGCTGCTGCGCACCCGGGCCGCCCTGGAGGACCGTTTCCTCGCCGCGCTGCGCGCCGACGCCACCGTGCACCAGGGGGCCGAGGAGGCCCTGGCCGGGCTGCTGGTGGAGCCGGTGGACGGCGCGGGCGTCAGTCACTTCCTGCGGGACAAGGGCGAGCTGTGGCAGATCCGTGAGTACGCCGCGCAGCGTTCGCTGTACCACCTCAAGGAGGCCGACCCGCACGCCTGGGTGCTGCCCCGGTTGCGGGGGCGGGCGAAGGCGGCGATGGCGGCGGTGGAGTTCGACGAGTACGGCGGCGGCCGTGCCGAGCGCCTGCACGCCCGGCTGTTCGCGGACCTGATGACGGACCTGGGCCTGGACACCACCTACGGCCGGTATCTGGACGCGGCGTGTGCGGAGCTGCTGGCGACGGTGAACCTGATGTCCCTGTTCGGCCTGCACCGCGCGCTGCGCGGGGCCCTGGTGGGGCACTTCGCGACCGTCGAGATCACCTCCTCCCCGGGCTCCCGCAGGCTCGCGGAGGCGATGCGCCGCACCGGCGCGGGACCGGCCGCCGAGCACTTCTACGACGAGCACGTCGAGGCGGACGCGGTGCACGAGCAGGTCGTACGGCACGACGTCATCGGCGGACTGCTGGAGGACGAGCCGCATCTGGAGGCGGACATCGCCTTCGGCGTGGACGCCACCGAGTTCCTCGAGGACCGGCTCGGCGAGGCCCTGCTGGCCCACTGGCGGGAGGGCCGGTCGTCACTGCGCACCCCGTTGTCACCGGAGCTCGCTCATGTCCCGTGAATCACGGGGTACCCGGTGGTGCGTGAATCTCTTGGCACCCCCTGGTGTGTACGCCCCGCAGGAAGACACGGAGCTGCTGACCGACGCACTGGCGGACGAGCCCGTCCCGGCGGGCTCGGAGGCGCTCGACGTCGGTACCGGTTCGGGCGCCCTCGCCCTGGCGGCGGCCCGCCGCGGGCTGCGGGTCACGGCGGTCGACGTCTCCCGGCGAGCGGTGTGGGCGACCCGCCTCAATTCGCGGCGGGCCCGGGTCCCGGTCCGCGTCTGCCGCGGCAATCTGTTCACCCCGGTGGCCGACCGGACCTTCGACCTGATCCTGGCCAATCCCCCGTATGTGCCCGCGTCGGCGGACTACGGGCTGCCGCGCGGTGCGGCCCGGGCCTGGGACGCGGGCGGCGACGGCCGCCTGATCCTGGACCGGCTCTGCATACAGGCGCCCGGGCGGCTGCGGCCCGGTGGTGTGCTGCTGCTCGTGCAGTCGGCGCTCAGCGGGCCCGAGGTGACCCTGGGGCTGCTGCACACGGCCGGTCTGAAGGCCGCGGTGACCCGGCGCCGGCGCATCGCGTTCGGCCCGGTGCTGCGGTCCAGGGCGCACTGGCTGCGCGAGCGCGGGCTGCTGCCCGCCTGTGAGGACACCGAGGAACTGGTGGTGATCCGTGCCGAACTCCCCGTCTGACACCCCGCGTCGGGTCACCGTCCAGCGCAAGGGCCCGCTGCTGGTGGAGGGTCCGGTGGAGGTGGAGCTGGAGGACGGGACGGTCCTGCGCTCGGACCGCTTCCGGGTCGCCCTGTGCACCTGCCGCCGCAGCCGGCGCTATCCGTGGTGCGACACCAGCCACCGGGACCGGGCCTAGAGCCCTCGGCACGGGCGCGGAGAGCCGCCTCGGACGCGCAAAGGGGCCCGAGTGCACTGGTGTGTGCACTCGGGCCCGTGCGCAAGAGCCGAAGGCCGGCGGGCGGCCCCACTCCGTCCGCCGGCCTCCTTGCGCGAGATCGCACGTTCCGCGAGGGGGCTCGCACTCCCCAATCTGCGAACCGCCGCGCGGTCACGGGAACCGTGCGATCCCGGTCTCAGAAGGCGAAGACGGCAGAACCGTGCGCGTTCATCACGCAGGCGTTGCCGAAGGTGCGCTCGTAGGAGACGCGCTTGCCCTCCCAGACGCCGTCGACGGTGACGACGACCGGGTCGTACTGCTTGGTGCAGAAGACGCCCGGACGCATCTTCAGGGCGTTGAGGTCGCCGCCCACGCCGCGCAGCTCGTCACAGGCCGAGGCGGCGGCGGGATGGGTGCCCGAGGGCTGGGGGGCACAGGTCAAGGTGACCGCGCGTTCCGGTGTGGCGCTCATCGCGTTCTCGCCGTGACCCACGGTCAGCACCAGGGCCGAGGGGGCGTAGAGCGCGGACGGGCCGGATCCCGGGGCTGCCGACGCGGCACCCGCCAGGGGTGCGAGGACGGCGGCGGCCGTGAGGCCGAGGGTGGTGGCCCAGCGCGCGGTGTTCCGCATTGTGTGCATCCTTCCGCTCGTGTGAAGCGCCGGCTCGAGCTCGGTCGGTGCCGAACCGGCGTGCCGGAGTCTGCCGAGTCCGGCGCGGAAACTCATCTCGACCGTGCGGATTTCAGTAACCTTGCGTGTTGAATCAGTGGCGGGAAGTCACGGGAGGGACGCGCGTCGACCGCGTAATCACACGGCTACGGTGTGCGGGAAATTGCCATATGGCCGAAACTCAGCTGCTCGTTAATAGGCCTGAAACATTCCGTTTCTGTCCTTCGCAGAGCGGTTCGCGACCCCCGACGTTCATGATCGGTCGCTCTCTCGGCGATCGGGGACCGGTTCCTGATGCCCCGGGAACGGCCCCGCCGCCGGCGGTGAGCGGCCCCCGTCGCCGGTGACGGCGGTCGAGGTCCGGGCATGACGGGATGCGCGCCCGCGGCGGGGGCACCCCGCACCGCGTTCCGCTGCCGTCCGAGCAGGTACGTTTCCGCGTACCGGCCGGTATGGTCGGCCCGCAGGCCGGACGGTGTGACGTGACGTGGAAAGGCGGGGCGGCTCGCATGGGCAAGCACTGGGCGGACTTCCAGTACGAGATCTATCTGAACGGCATGTCCGGGGCCGTGCCCCGGCTGCCCACGGATCTGACCCGGCTGGAGGAGCTGACGGAGCAGCGCCTCGGGCCGGGCCCGGTCGGCTACGTCGCGGGCAGCGCCGGCGACGGCAGTACCGCACGGGCCAACCGGGCCGCCCTGGAGCGACGGCGGATCGTGCCGCGCATGCTGCGGGACGTGCACGAGCGCGATCTGTCGGTCGAGGTCCTGGGCCGCTCGCTGCCGGCGCCGCTGGCGCTGGCGCCGGTCGGGGTGCTGTCGATCATGCACCCGGAGGGCGAGACCGCGGCGGCTCGCGCGGCCGCCGCCCAGGGCGTGCCGTTCATCCTGTCGTCCGCCTCCAGCACGCCGATGGAGCAGGTCGCGGAGGCGATGGGCGACGCGGAACGCTGGTTCCAGCTCTACTGGCCGAAGGATCCGGAGGTGGCCCGCAGCTTCCTCGGCCGGGCGAGGGCCGCCGGGTACTCCGTGCTGGTGGTCACCCTGGACACTCCCCTGCTGTCCTGGCGCCCCCGCGACCTCGACCAGGCGTATCTGCCGTTCCTGCGTGGCGTGGGCACCGCCAACTACTTCTCCGATCCCGCCTTCCAGGCGGGACTGGCCAAGCCCGTGCACGAGGATCTCGACGCGGCGGTGCTGCACTTCGTCGGCCTGTTCTCCGACCCGGCCAAGACCTGGCCGGACCTGGCCTTCCTGCGGGAGCACTGGGACGGGCCGATCGTCCTCAAGGGCGTGCTGCACCCCGACGACGCCCGGCTCGCCGCCGACGCAGGGATGGACGGGGTCGTGGTGTCCAACCACGGCGGCCGTCAGGTGGCCGGGGCGATCGGCGCGGCGGACGCACTGCCGGAGGTCGTCGAGGCGGTGGGCGACCGGCTCACCGTGCTGTTCGACAGCGGGGTGCGCACCGGTGACGACGTGTTCAAGGCGCTGGCGCTCGGTGCGCGGGCGGTGCTGCTCGGGCGGCCGTACGTCTACGGGCTCGGGCTCGAGGGGCAGGCCGGCGTCGAGCATGTGATCCGCTGCCTGCTGGCCGAACTGGACCTCACCCTCGCCCTGTCCGGCCATGCCGGCTGCGGCACCGTCACAGCCGCGGATCTCGTCGTCTAGACGTGCTTCCGGTCCGGCGGTCGGCCGTCGGGTTCCGGCCGGTGCGGGCCATGGCCCGCACCGGCCGGGAGCAGGTCCTCGCCCGCCCGGCCCGGGGGGCCTCAGCCCCGCCCCGGCCGGAGCGCACGCCGGCCCGTCCCCGCCGGGGCGGTCCGGCTACGGCAGGGGCTCGGTCAGCGAGGCGTGCCGGGCCGCCCGTGTGGTGGGGCCGCTGTCCGACAGGGAACCGGTGGCGGACTCGCCGACCGGGTCGGTCACCCAGCGCTGACCGGTCGTCCGGTCCCGGACCTTGACGACGATGTCGGCGTTCGCGTCGAGGCCGGCCGGGGTGAGCGCCATCTGCGGGTCCCAGCGGGGCAGCAGTTCGCCGAGCGGGGTCAGGTCGTAGCGCACGTCGTCGCCCCGTCCGTCGCCCTCCTCGGCACAGGTGCCCAGCACCACGACCCCGGCGTCCTTGTGCGAGTCCAGGCACAGCCCCGGATCGGCGACGCTGCGCAGCAGCCCGTCGTCCTCGAACGTCCACTGCTGGCTCCACCCCGAGGAGCAGTCCGCGAGCCGGAGGCCGGACCCGTCCCGGGGCTCGCCCCGGGTGTCGAGGCACAGCCCGGAGCCGACGTTGCGCAGCCGGACCTGCCCCGCTGCCGTGGGCAGCCCGGCGACGCCGGGCGGGGACACCGACGGCACGACACCCCCGCCACCGGTGCTGCTGCTGGCTCCGGTGGGGTCGGCGCCCTCGCCGCCGGGCGAGGACGGCCCGGCGATGAGCACGCTGACCAGCACACCGGCCGACACCGCGCCGAGGCCGGTGAGCAGCGTCCGGGTGGAGCGCACCGGGTCCGGCAGGCTCAGGCTGTGCAGCCGGGAGGGGACGGGAATGCGGGACAGCAGTCCGTGGCGTCCCCTCCCTCCGTGACCGCCGCGGCGGCGGCCGCGGCGCGCCGCCCGCCCGCCGTGACCGGAGGAGGTGCGGCCGGGGCGGGAGTCGAGATAGCGGCGGGCGCCCCACCCGAGCACCGCCTCGGCGATGAGAGTGCCGAGGCCGCTCTCGAAGTGGCCGAGCTGGTCCGCCGCGTCACGGCAGTGCCGGCACTCCGCCAGGTGCTCGCGCACGTCCGGCAGCAGGGCCCCGCCGCGCCGGATCGGGACGTCGAGCAGGCGGTTGTAGAACCGGCAGTCCGGGCTCGGTGCCAGTTCCTGATGGGCATGGACACATGCCTGACGGAATCTGTCCCGGGCCTGTTCGAGAGTGCCCGAGGCGATGTCAACGTCCATGCCGAGGAGTCCGGCGGGCACGGATATGGGTTCCGCCTCCACCTCGACATGCCAGAGCAAACAGCGCGCAGGTCCGGGCAGCGACCGGAATGCCCGCTGGGCGAGCTGGCGATTTTCCGGAGTCATCGTGGTGGCGGCGCGCATCCCGCGCCCGCCCGCGGGTTTCTGCAAGCCCGGCAGCGCATTTGTTATTCGATCGTCTTCCGCCCACGCGCGGACCGTGTCCCGTACCGCCACCAGGAGTTCCGGGCGCAGTGCGGCGGCCGGTTCCCCGGCGGTGACCCGGTTCAGGACCCGGTGCAGGGCGGCCGCGGCGACCATGGCCGCGAGCCGCCCCGAGGAGGCGAGGCAGACGGTGGCGTAGTCGTACATCGACTGCCAGTGCCGAGCCGTCAGCAGCGCGACGGAATCGGCGGCCTCGCCCTCCGGACGGCCCCGCAGCCGGGCGGCGAGGGACTCGTCGGACTCACCGTGATCCCCGCCGGGCGGCGCATACGGAGGTCGAGGGGGGTGGGGGGTGGGCACTGAGATGGTTCCTTCCCACGCGCAGGTGACACAGGAGTTGCGGTACGCCGAAAAGGAAGCCCGATTGGTTCATACCTCTTTGGCGTGAGCGCGGGGGTGCGAATTCACCGCCGGTGAATCGGACCCGGTTGCTCAACACGTGTGCGATCCCCGGTCATTACCCCCCGCGGATGGCTCACTCTCGCACAAGCGGCACATGTGCAACAAGGTGCATGAGGAAGATCTGCGCGTTGACAAAAAGTCAGAAAGAAAAAGGGGTGCGTTCTTCCTCGAAACGACTTTCGCTCCGGGTTTTCGGACGGGCCCGCACACCCCGTGTGAACGGCACGCCCCAGCCGACCGCGCCGCGCACGCTCCCGGCGCACGCCGGGGCGTAGTCAACTGGTCACGGCCCTTCTCGGAGGTCAGGCGCAGGACGGCGGCTCTCCTGCGCGAACGGCCGCCGGCCCTGTTCTCCCTCCCGCCCTCGGCCGGCGGCCCGAGGGGCCCTCCCCGCTCCGGCGCCGCACACGTCCGGCACCCAAGGCGTCAGGGGCTCCGACGGCAGGATCCGCCGGGGGTCCCGGCGCCGGATCCGCCCCATCGGCTGCGGCGGTCAGATCTGCCAGGAGCGGAGCCGGTCGGCGGCCCCGTAGATGTCGGTCTCACCGGACATCAGATCGCGCGCCAGGTCGACCAGCGCCCCGTAGGGCGGGTCGATACCGACGCCGCTGACGAACATGTACGCCACCGCGGTCGCGCAGGCGAAGCGGGCGTTGGCCGACGGCAGCGGCCGGAGCACCGCGAGGGTGTGCAGCAGCGCCGCGGCCCGCCAGGCGGGGTCCGAGTCCACACCGAGGCGCGGCGGGTCCACGCGGTGCCGGGCGACGGCGGCGACCAGCGCGGAGAAGTCGTTGATGACGGGCTGGTCCGGGAGGACCTCCTCGTGCCGCTGGAGCAGCCAGGGCACGTCGATGTGGAGGACGGATGCCATGGGTCAGGCGACCCGCCCCTCACCCTTGGCGGGAGGTTCGTCGTCCGGGAAGGCGGCCGCGAACTCGTCGGCATGGGAGGAGAAGAAGCGGCGGAAGGCCTCCGCCCCCTCCTGAAGCGCCCGGTGGCGGGCTATGTCGGCAGCCGCCGCCTCGCGCACGAGCGCCTTCATGGACGTACCGCGCTCCTTGGCGATCTGCCGCAGGTCCTCTAGCTCGCGGTCGCTGAACTCCACGTTGAGAGCTGGCATGGCTTCACGGTACCGCTCGGGTACTGGGCCGTAAATAGCCCCAGGTCACAGGCGATACGCAGCGGTACCTGCCGGGTGCGGGCGGTGAGCTGCGGGTGAGACCCGCGCCACACGCCGGTGCGGGTATGTCACGGACCGGACCCCCGTCTCCGTCACAGGGCTGTCAGGTGCGTACACGGGAGGGCGCCCATGGACGGCGCGCGAGGGGAACGGCTCGCCGACTGGTCCGACGGGCGGCTCGGCATCCACCGGCTGGGCCGCAGGTATCTGCGCAAGGTCTTTCCCGACCACTGGTCGTTCCTGCTGGGCGAGATCTGTCTGCACAGCTTCGTGGTGCTGGTCCTCACCGGCGTCCATCTGACGCTGTTCTTCCATCCGTCGATGAACGAGGTGACGTACCACGGCGGTTACACGCCCCTGAACGGGGTGCGGATGTCCGAGGCGTACGCCTCCACGCTGGAGATCAGCTTCGATGTGCGCGGCGGGCTGCTGATCCGGCAGCTGCACCACTGGGCGGCGCTGGTGTTCGTCGCCGGGATGCTGACGCACATGATGCGGCATTTCTTCACCGGCTCGTTCCGCAAGCCGCGCGAGGTCAACTGGCTGTTCGGCTGACTGCTGCTGTTCCTCGCCCTGTTCGAGGGCCTGTTCGGCTACTCGCTGCCGGACGATCTGCTGTCCGGCACCGGGCTGCGGTTCGTGGACGGCGCGCTGCTGTCGGTGCCGCTGGTGGGGACGTACCTGTCGATGTTCCTGCTGGGCGGCGAGTTCCCCGGCGACGACGTGGTGGCCCGCTTCTACGCCCTGCACGTGCTGGTGATCCCGGGGATCATGGCGGCGCTGGCGGTGGCCCACGTGCTGCTGGTCGTCCACCACAAGCACACCCAGTTCGCGGGGCCCGGCCGGACCGAACGCAATGTGGTGGGTGCCCCGTTCCTGCCGGTCTACCTGGCGAAGGCAGGCGGCTTCTTCTTCCTGGTCTTCGGGGTGCTGGCGCTGACCGCGGGGGTGGCCACCATCAACCCGGTCTGGGCCTACGGACCGTACCGCCCCGACCAGGTCTCCACCGGCGCGCAGCCCGACTGGTACCTGGGATTCGCCGAGGGCCTCGTGCGGATCATGCCGGGCTGGGAGATCGACGCCTGGGGACACACCCTGGCTCCCGGGGTGTTCGTCCCGGTCGTGGTCTTCCCGCTGCTGCTGGCGTTCATCGGCGCGTATCCGTTCCTGGAGGCCCGGTTCACCAGGGACGACCGCGAGCACCACATCCTGGACCGGCCGCGCGACCGTCCCGTGCGCACCGGCATCGGCGCGGTCTGGATCAGCCTCTATCTGGTGCTGCTCGCGGGCGGCGGCAACGACCTGGTGGCGACCCGGCTCCATCTGTCGATCAACACGGTCACCTGGGCGGTGCGCGTCGCGGTGTTCGTCGTGCCTGCCGTGGTCTTCGTGGTCACCCGGCGCATCTGCCTCGGGCTGCAGCTGCGCGACGCGGAGCTGGCGGAGCACGGCCGGGAGACCGGGGTGATCGAGCGGCTGCCGCACGGCGGGTACGTGGAGGTGCGCCGGCCGCTCGACCCGGCCCGGAGGTACACGCTGACCGCGCACCGGCAGCCCGCCGCGGCCGTGGAACGGGCCCGGACCGGCCGGCCGCCCGAAGCACCCTCCGGACCGGACGAGGGGTCCGGCTGACGCGGGGGCGGCCGCCGATCGCGCGTGCCGGGTCCCCGGGTCGGGTGGTACTCCGGAACCACGCGGGCTCCCGACGCACTAGGCTGGAACTCAGGCGATACACCGGTTCACGGTGAGTGTGCGCGATGGAGTGGCGACGATGAGTCCGGACGACCCGTTCGACGATGCCGAGACGGCCCGGGCCGTGATCGCCGCCGACGGCACCCTCACACAGTGGAACGAGGGGGCGCGGCTGCTGCTCGGCCACACGGCGGAGGAGGTCGTCGGTCGTCCGGCCGCCGAGCTGCTGGCCGAGGAGGAGGACACGCCGCGGCCGCCGGTGGACGCCCGCTGGAGCGGCACCCTCACCCTGCGGCACCGGGACGGCACCACCGTGACCGCCTGGGTCCTCGCCCACCGCAGGGACGCGGACGGGGAGGGCCCCGGTGACTGGCTCGCGGTGTCGCCGCTGAAGCCCCCGGACGACGAGCAGTCCGACGACCCGCTGGTCCGGGCGGCCATGTCCCAGTCGCCCTGCGCCACCATGGTGTTCGACGAGCATCTGCGGCTGCGCGGGGTCAACGACGAGATGGCCGAGCTGCTCGGGCTGCCCGCCGAGTACCTGCGCGGCCTGAGGCCCACCGACGTGGGCGGCCGGCACCAGCACGCGGAGCTGGAGCAGCACCTGCGCCAGGTGCTGCGCACCGGGCGGCGGCACGACATGGAGACCTTCATGAAGGCCACCGGAGAGGCGCGCGCGCACGCCTGGCTGGCCAGGATGGCGCCCCTCACCGACCAGGCCGGCCGGGTGCGCGGGGTGTGCGTGACGGCCCACGACTTCACCGGCCAGTACCGGGCGCGAGAACGGCTGCAGCTGGTCAACGAGGCCAGCATCCGCATCGGCACCACCCTCGACGTCACCCGCACGGCCCAGGAGCTGGCCGAGGTCTGTGTGCCGGCGCTCGCCGACTTCGTCAGCGTCGACCTGCTGGAGCCGCAGGAGCCGGGCAGCGACCCCGTCAGCCCGCTGAACCCGCCCGTCGTGCTGCGCCGGGTCGCCCATCACTCCGTCATCCCCGGCAGCCCCGAGTCGGTCACCGACACCGGTGAGGTGGTGGTCTACCCGGCCGCCGCGCCCCAGGCGGACTCGCTGATCGCGGGGCACAGCATCATCGCCTCGGTGCCCGCAGGCGATCTCGACCCGTGGCTGCAGGTGGACGAGGTCCGGGCCGCCCAGATCGAACGGTTCGGCGTCCACTCGATGCTGTCGGTACCGCTCCAGGCGCGCGGCACCACGCTCGGCGTGGCCGCCTTCACCCGCTACCGGCGCCCCGAGACGTTCACCCACGACGACGTGCTGCTGGCCGAGGAGGTCAGCGCCCGCGCCGCCGTGTGCATCGACAACGCCCGCCGCTACTCCCGCGAGCGTGAGACCACGCTGACCCTGCAGCGCAGTCTGCTCCCCCGCCATCTGCCCAGCACGGCCGCCGTGGAGGCGGCCTCCCGCTATCTCCCGGCCGCGCGCTCCGGGGTGGGCGGCGACTGGTTCGACGTGATCCCGCTGTCCGGGATGCGGGTGGCGATGGTGGTCGGGGACGTCGTCGGGCACGGCATAACGGCGTCGGCGACCATGGGCCGGCTGCGCACGGCCGTGCGCACCCTCGCCGACATCGACCTGGCACCGGAGGAACTCCTCACCCACCTCGACGACCTGGTGCTGCACCTGTCGCAGGAGTCGGGCGACGGCAGCCCGGGCGAGATCGGCGCGACCTGTCTGTACGCGGTGTACGACCCGGTGTCGCGCCGCTGCACCCTGGCCAGGGCCGGGCATCCGCCGCCCGTGATCGTCCCGCCCGACGGCCGTGCCCGGCAGCTCGAACTCCCCACCGGGCCCCCGCTCGGGCTGGGCGGGCTGCCCTTCGAGTCCACCGAGATCGACCTGCCCGAGGGCACGGTGCTGGCCTTCTACACCGACGGGCTGCTCGCGTCGCGCACCCGGGACGTGGAGGCCGGCCACGCACTGCTGTGCGAGGCGCTGGCGCACGCGCCGTCGGGACCGCTGGACGAGACCTGCGACCGGGTGCTGCACACGCTGCTGCAGCCGGGCGGCACGGCGGACGACGTGGCGCTGCTGGTCGCCCGCACCCACGGGCTGCCGGCCTCCCAGGTCGCCACCTGGGACATCCCCGCCGATCCGGCGCTGGTCGCCCCCATCCGCAAGCAGGTCCTCGACCAGCTCGGCGTCTGGTCGTTGACCGACGCCTCCTTCACGGCCGAGCTGGTGGTCAGCGAGCTGGTCACCAACGCCATCCGGTACGGCGCCCCGCCGATCCGGCTGCGGCTGATCCACGACGGCTCCACGCTGATCTGCGAGGTGTCCGACACCAATCACACCGCGCCGCATCTGCGCCGGGCCAAGACCTGGGACGAGGGCGGCCGGGGGTTGCTCCTGGTCGCCCAGCTCACCCAGCGCTGGGGCAGCAGACACACCGCGGAGGGCAAGACCATCTGGGCGGAACTCGGGGTGCTGGAGGAGCGGTGAGCGCGGGCCCGCCGCACCGCGTCCGGGGCCCGGGAAGAGAGGTGGACCATGGCGTACGCACGACGCACGGTGTGGCTCGCGAGCGCGGCGGCGGTGCTCGCCGCCCTCGCGGCCTGCGGCACCCGGACCGGCGGCGCGGACCCGGCTGCGTCCGCTCCCGCCGGACGGAGTTCGGCCGCCTCGCCGGCGCCCGCGATGCCGAGCGACACCGTCGCCGCCTCGGTGCGCTCCGCCGCGCGCACCCCCGCCGCGGATGCGGCCGAGCGGTCCGAGCCGGACGGGGCGTCCCGCTCGTCCGCGGCGTCGTCGTGGTCCGCGAGCCGCTGCCGGACGTCCGAACTGAGCGCGAGCGCCGGCCGGATGGATCCGGGGGCCGGGCAGCGCAACGTCCCGGTGGTGCTGACCAACGCCTCCTCGCGCATCTGCACGGTGTACGGCTATCCGGGTGCCGCGTTCGTGGACGCGGCGGGACGGCAGCTCGGCCCGGACCCGGTGCGCACTCCCGGCGAGCTGCGCAGGGTGACGCTGGAGCCCGGCGAGAGCGCCTGGGCGGGACTGCGCTATTCCAGCCCGGAGATCTCCGGCGCCCGCACGGCCCGTCCTGCCGCGCTGCTGGTCACCCCGCCGGACGAGCGGGAGCCGCTGCGGGTGCCCTGGAAGGCCGGTGAGGTGCCGGTGGCGGGCAACCACTCCACGGTGTTCCTGACGGTGCTGCAGCCCGGCACCGGGCCCTGACACCCGGGACACCCGGGGCATGATCAACGGGGCCGGCCGCCGGTGAGCCGGGCGGGTCCGGTGGGCTCGGTGTCCCAGTGGACGGCCTTGAGGCGGGGGTCGGCCGGGACGACGGTGCCGAGCGTCCAGCGCTGGGGGTCGTCGTCGGTGCGGACCTTCAGTACGAGGGCGCCCGAGCCGTCGGTGGCGGCGGGGGCGAGCGCCAGCCGCTGGTCGGAGCGGGGCACCAGGGTGCCCTGGACGGTGTAGTCGTAGCGCACGTCGTCGGTGCGTTCTCCCGGGCCGCCGGTGCAGGCGCCGAGGCGCACCTCGTAGCCGACGCGGGAGTCCAGGCACAGCTCGGGGTCCGCGGCGTTGTGCAGCCGCCCGTCGGTCTCGTACGTCCACAGCTGGTCGTCGGCGCCGGAGCAGGGGGCGAGCACCGCCTCCGCGCCGGTGACGGCCCGCCCGCCGGCCAGGCCGACGCACAGGCCGGAGGCGGTGTTGCGCAGTTGCCCGCGCAGGGCGCCCTCGATGATCCTGCCGGTGCCGATCCAGGACGGGTCGCGGCCGCCCGGAGGGGTGGCTCCCGCCCCCGGTGTGCGGGAGGCCGGGCCGCCGGCGCGCGGCGGGGTGCGGCCGGTGTCGTCGTCGGACCCGAGGACGGCCCAGAGGACGAGCGGGAGGACGATCAGGCCGCTCAGGCCGAGCGCCCCGGCCACGAGGTGGCCCCGGCGGACGGCTCGGCGGCGGGGCGCGGCGTGCCGGGGTCCCGGTGCCAGGTGGTGGTCGCGCCGGGACGGCGGGCTGCTGCGGCGGGGCACCGGGAACGAATCGGACGACTGCCCCGGAAACGGCTCTGCAATGGGGTGCGAAAAGGACTCGGCGGGACGCGAACGGTCCGTTTCCGCACCGAATTGGTCGAACGCCTCCGCGCCTGCTCCAGAGAATTCCGCGATGTTTTCGAATGTGCGCTCGCCGGTGAGATCTCCGGCGGCCAGCGCGATATCCATCAGTTGCCGGGCCGGCGGTATCCCGCCCGGTCGTGCGGGTTCGCCGGCCGTCTCGGCTCTGGCCGCCACGTAGTCCCGGGCGCGCCAGCCGAGCACCGCCTCCGCCAGTGCGGTGCCGACCCCGTCGTTGAAACGGGTGAGCTGGTCCGCCGCGTACCGGCAGTGGGTGCAGCTCTGCAGGTGCCGGCGCAGGTCGGGGTCGAGGGCGACGCCGGTGCGGCGGCAGCTGACGTCCAGCATGCGCAGATAGCTGCGGCACTCCTGGTCCGGGGCGAGTTCGCGGTGCAGCTGGAGGCATTCGTCCCGGAACCGGGCCCGGGCGCGCTCCAGCTGGAGGCGGGCGTTCTCCTCGTCGGTGCCGAGCAGCCGGGCGAACACGGCGAGCGGTTCGGACTCGGCCTCGGCGTGCCACAGCAGGCACCGCGCGGACTCGTTCAGCCGCTGGAACGCCCCGGAGAGCAGACGGCGTTCGGGGCGCGGCAGCAGCAGCGCGGCCAGTCGCCCGGGGTCTCCCGCGGCGGCCCTGAGGGAGGGGTGGAGCAGGTCCCGCCGGTCGTCGGCGTGCCATTCGGCGGCGATTCGGCGGACGGTGACGAGCAGCCGCGGCCGCCAGGCGGAGGTGGGGCCGCTCAGCCGCATGGTCTCGCCGAAGAGCCGGGTGAACGCGGCGGTGGTGAGCATGCCGGCGGCGCGGGCGCCGTCGGTGCACAGGCCCGCGTAGGCGAAGACCGCCTCCCAGTGCCGGTCCAGCAGCTCCCCGGCGGGGTGCAGCGCGGGTGCGGCCCCCGTCCAGGTCCTGAGCTCGGTACTCAGCTGCTCGTCCGTGAGGCCGTAGGAGCGGGACGAGTCCCGGGAATCGGACGGGCCGGTGCGCTTCACGGCTGCGTTCCTCTCGGGGACGTTCAAGAATGCATTGTCTGCACGCCGACGGCGTCACACCTTTGCACAGTACGACGAGCGGGAACAAGGGATTCCACGGTTTCTCCTCCACCCCCGCAGCCCGGTGTTCATTGACTTTTTGTCAATGCCATTCGGTGCCGGGAATTCCCGCCCGCCGGAAAACGGTCGGCCGCACCACGCTGCGACCGGCGTCCGCGCGGCGCTCGGTGTCATGCTGCTCGGCCCCGCCGCCGTCGTCCGCTTCCCGGCTCCGGGGCCGGGCACGCGGGCGGGCGGCTGGTGACGGCCCTGACGGCCGTCGTGGTGATGACGTTCCCCCACCCCTGCGGACGGCCGTGTCGCACGGATGATCCCGGGGGTCCTCGGTGTTGTATCTGGGAGGGACAGCCGAGGCCGGTACGACGAGGGGACGGATGAGCATGCCTCTTGAGGGAGAGTACGAACCGAGCCCGACCCAGTGGGTGCGTGAGCAGGTTGAGCTGTACGAGCGCTCGGGCGGCACCAAGGGCACGACCCTGCAGGGGACCGACTACCCGGTGGTCGTGCTCACCAGCCGCGGGGCCAGGTCCGGGAAGCTGCGCAAGACGCCGGTGATGCGGGTCGAGCACGAGGGACGCTATGCGGCGGTGGCCTCGCTGGGCGGGGCACCCAGGCACCCGTACTGGTACTTCAATCTGAAGGCCCACCCTCATGTGGAGCTGCAGGACGGCCCGGTGAAGCGGGACATGACGGCCCGTGAGGTCACCGGGGCGGAGAAGGACGAGTGGTGGAAGCGAGCGGTCGCGGCCTATCCGCCGTACGCCGACTACCAGAAGAAGACCGACCGGGAGATCCCGGTGTTCGTGCTCGAGCCCGTCGACGGCGGGTGACCTCCCCGCCGCCGTGAAGCGGACCTCATGCCCCGGCGGACGGCTCGGGAGGGGATTCGGCCTATTCCTTGCCGTCCGGTGTGCATGAACTCCGCGGGGACGGGCACGTGAGTGTCAGGCCCCGCCGCGTTCCCCCGTCGCGGCGGGGCTCTCCCATGCCTCGCACGCCTCGGCGGCCCGGTGGTCGGTGACATCGAGGAAGATCTGTTCCGCCTCCGGCGCGACGCCGGAGATGGACCGTTTGATGCGCACGGCCACCTCCTCCACCCGCTCGCTGTCCAGCCCCGGCGCCAGATCGACCCGGGCCGCCACCAGAGCCGTGTCCAGACCCGTCTTCATGGTGAACAGCGCCTCCACGCTGTCGATCTCCGGCTGGGCTCGCAGCAGGGACCGGATCCGCTCGTCGGCCTCCGGGTCGGCGGCCTCGCCGATCAGCTGGCTGCGGGCGTCACGTCCGAGCCGGTAGGCCACGTACACGAGCAGGGTGCCGATGGCGAGCGAGGCGGCGGCCTCCCACACCGCCTGCCCGGTCCTCATGTGCAGCAGCATGCCGGCGGCGGCCAGGCTCACACCCAGCACGGCGGTGCCGTCCTCGGCGATCACCGTGCGCAGCGCGGGGTCGCGCAGTCCGCCGCCCTGCCGTCGCACCTGGTACAGGGCGCGCAGCAGGGAGGCTCCCTCGGCGAGGAAGGCGACGAGGACGACGAGTCCGGCGGTGTAGCCGCCGGTGGCCTGTGCTCCGCCGCCGTGCAGGGCTTCGACACCCTGGTAGAAGGAGAAGCAGCCGCCCATGATGAAGATGCCCACGGCGGCGAGGAGCGACCAGAAGAACCGCTCCTTGCCGTAGCCGAAGGGGTGGCGCCGGTCCGGTGGGCGTCGGCTGCGGCGCAGGGCGGCCAGCAGGAACACCTCGTTCATGCTGTCGGCCACCGAGTGCGCGGCCTCCGACAGCAGGGCCGGCGAGGCGACGGCGAGCCCGCCCACGGCCTTCGCCGCCGCTATCACCACATTGGCCCCGAGCGCCACCAGCACGGTGATCCGGGTCCTGCGATCCGATCGTGTACTCACGTCGGGCGATTGCCCCGGTCGGCCTAGGCCACACCGTGCCGGCCGCGGAAAACGGGGAACGCGGTCACTGGGACCTGCGAACGGGAACGGCGAGGAGGAGGCGACCATGAGCCGCGACGGCGCGGACGGAGGCAACAGTGCCTACGGCAGGAAGGCTTTCCGGCGGTCGAAGGCACACTTCCGGGACCGGATCACGGCGGACGGCCGGGAGGGCTGGCCGGTGGAGGCGGGCCGCTACCGGCTGGTGGTCAGCCGGGCCTGCCCCTGGGCGAGCCGCGCGCTGATCTCCCGGCGGCTGCTCGGGCTGGAGGACGCGCTGTCACTGGCCGTGGTGGATCCCCTCCAGGACGACCGCAGCTGGCGTTTCACCCTGGACCCCGGTGGCCGGGACCCGGTCCTCGGCATCCGCTACCTCAGCGAGGCCTACGACCGGCGCGAGCGGGACTACCCGGGCGGGGTGAGCGTGCCGGCGATCGTGGACGTGCCCACGGGGAAGCTGGTCACCAACGACTACCAGCAGATCACCCTGGACTTCGCCACCGAGTGGACGGCCCTGCACCGGGACGGGGCCCCCGACCTGTACCCGAAGGAGCGGCGCGAGGAGATCGACGCGATCATGGAGGACGTCTTCCGGGACGTCAACAACGGCGTCTACCGTGCGGGGTTCGCCACCGGTCAGGAGGAGTACGAGGCGGCCTGCCGGGACGTGTTCCGCCGTCTCGAGCTGCTGGCCGAGCGTCTGGAGCGGCAGCGGTATCTGGTCGGGGACACCATCACCGAGGCGGACATCCGGCTGTTCACCACGCTGGTGCGGTTCGACCCCGTGTATCACGGTCACTTCAAGTGCAACCGCTGGAAGCTGACGGAGAACCGGGTGCTGTGGGCGTACGCCCGCGACCTCTACCAGACCCCGGGCTTCGGCGACACCGTCGACTTCGACCACATCAAGCGCCACTACTACCAGGTGCACACAGGCATCAACCCGACCCGCATCGTCCCCCTCGGCCCCGACCTGTCGGGCTGGCTGACGCCTCATCACCGCGAGGAGCTGGGCGGGCGGCCGTTCGGGGACGGCACCCCGCCGGGGCCGGTCCGCGCCGACGAGGAGGTCCCCGCCCGAGGGCGCCCCTGACCCCGACCCACCGACCGCACACAGCCCACCGAGCTAGGAGATCCACGTGGCGAAGAAGAGCAAGAAGCCGAAGCTGCCGCTGGCGTACAAACCGATCGGGTTCGCCCTCAGCTGGACGGGCGGAACCCTGGCCGGGCTCGCCTTCCAGAAGACCTGGAAGATGATCCGGCACGAGGACAACGCGCCGGACGCGCTGGACCGGGACCGCCGCTGGGGCGAGATCCTGCTGGCCGCCGCGATCCAGGGAGCGATCTTCGCGGCGGTGCGCAGTGCCGTGGACCGGGCCGGCGCCAAGGCCATCGAGCGCCGCACCGGCGTGTGGCCGGTCACCGACAAGGACAAGGGCCGCGACTGACCTGCCGCCGAGGTCCTTCGGGCGCACGACGGCCGGGCGCGGGGAGCGTGTTCCCCGCGCCCGGCCGTGCCGTGAATGCCCGGAGGCCGTGCCGGGTGCACCCCGCACGGTGCGCCCCGCGGGCGGGGCGGGGAGGACTCAGCCCTGCTTGGGTGCCGTGGACGGGCCGCAGCGCAGGGTGAAGGAGTGGCCGGACGGGTCGGCGTAGCCGCGTTCCTCCAGCGGGCCGCCGGTGTCGGACGCCTCCACCGGGCGCCCGCCGAGGGACACGATCCTGCGTTCCGCCGCGTCGAGGTCGTCCACCACGAACTCCAGGTGCGCCTGGAGGGAGTTCTCCGGGCGGGGCCAGCTGGGAGCGGTCGCGTTCATGTCGCGGCGCAGCGCCAGCCGGAAGCCGTCGGCGGAGCGGAGCTCCACCCGGCCGGCGCCCGCCTCGGTCTCCTCCGCGTCCAGCAACTCCCGGTAGAACTCGGCCAGTTTCTCGGGTTCGGCGCAGTCCAGCACCACCACGCCCGCCGTCACCACCGTCATGTCTCCTCCGCTCAGGTTCGCCGCTCGCGGGGCAGGCCCGCGCCCCGCCCGGTGGAGAACGGTTATCCCCAGAGAGCAGAATCAGTCGGCCGGCGCACCAGCGACCGCAAATCGAAGACATATGTCAATCGAACATGCTCAAAATCTGTCGAGCGAGGGTAACTTGCTTGACGGCGAACGGCGTTGGCGTCGTCCGCCCGTCCCCGTGGTACCCCCGCGCACGGAGCAGGCTGGAGGCGATGGCGTCGTGCGGCACGAATCTGCACCGCTGACCCGGCATCTGCGCGTCCTGCGGGAGCGGGGGCACACGGTGCTGGAGTTCCGCGGTGAGATCGACATCGCCGCGGCCGAGGAGATCGTGCCGCATCTGGACGCGGCGACCGCGGTCCCGGACCCGCGCGTGGTCATCGATCTTTCGCGGATCGAGTTCTTCGACTGCTCGGGTCTGCGGCTGCTCTACCGGGCCAGGCACCGGGTCGCGGACCGTCGTGGACGGCTGCAGCTGGTGTGTACCCACCCGCTGACCCTGCGCATGCTGCGGATCACCGGCCTGTCCCGGCTGCTGCCGCCCCGGCCGACCCTGAAGGCCGCGCTGGAGGCGGCCCGGGAGCAGCCGGAGGCGACGACCGACCCCGTCTGACCGTCCGGGGGTGTGTCCGCAGCGCCGCTCCCCGCCCGCTAGGCGATCGGCTGTGCGTCGAACAGGGCGCTGACCGACTCCCCGTTGTGGATGCGCCGCACCGCCTCGGCGAGCGCCGGGCCGATGGACAGGATCCGCAGCTTGCCGGTGTGCTCCTCGGCCGGCACCGGCACGGTGTTGGTGCACACGATCTCCAGGACGTCCTGCTGCTCGCTCAGCCGCCGCAGCGCGCCGGCCGCGAACAGCCCGTGCGTGCAGGCGACCCGGATCGACCGCGCGCCCAGCTCCCGCAGCCGCTCCAGCAGGGCGAACACCGTGCTGCCCTTGGCGATCTCGTCGTCCAGGACGATCACGTCCCGCCCGGCCACGTCACCGATGACGGAGCTGATGCGCACCCGGTCGTCGGCGAACCGCTGCTTGGCCCCGGCCGCCACGTCGGCCCCGATCAGCCGGGCGAAGTGGGCCGCCTCCTTGGCGTTGCCCAGGTCCGGGGAGACGACGGTGGTGCGGCTGAGGTCGTACTGGCTGAAGTGCGCGGCCAGTTCCCGCAGGGCGTGCAGATGGTCGACCGGCACCGAGAAGAAGCCGTGCACCTGGGGCGAGTGCAGGGTCATCGTCAGGACCCGGCTCGCGCCCGCCGCCACCAGCAGGTCGGCCACCAGCCGGCCGCCGAGCGAGATGCGCGGGGCGTCCTTCTTGTCGGAGCGCGCGTAGGAGTAGTGCGGCATCACCACGGTGATCCGGGACGCCGACGCGCCGCGGGCCGCGTCGATCATCATCAGCAGCTCCACCAGGTGCTCCTGCACCGGCTTGACCAGCGGCTGCACCAGGAACACGTCCCGCTCGCGGCAGTTGGCCTGGAGCTGCACCTCCAGGCAGTCGTTGGCGAAGCGGCTGACCCGCGTCGGGCTGAGCGGCACACCGAGATGCGAGCAGACCTCCTCGGCGAGTTCGGGGTGGGCGCTGCCGCTGAACACGGCGATGTCTCGCATGACCGGTCTCCTCGCCTGATCATGTGTCCGGGCCGGGATCATGCTACTGGCCTGCCGCGCGGCCCAGTTGCCGACGCACGGTCCGTCGTCCGCCGGTGCGCCGTGCGCCCCCCGTGTGCGTCCGGTGAGCATCGTGCGCGCAGCGGTCCGCCTCCCAACGGACCTGTTTGCCACAGCAGATGGGGGCATCCGCTCGGTAGGAAGGAGGGCCGTCCGCCATGACGACTCCCATCGGCCGCCTGTCCGGGCGTACGGCGGGCCGGGTGAAGGTGCTGAGCGCGGTGGTGCTGCTGTTCGCGGTGCTGCTCGCCGGTATCCGGCTGCTCGGCCTGCCGGGACCGAAGGACGTGTTCGGCACCGGGTCCCGCGACCGCGGCGGTCCCGCGCCGCTGAGGTCCGTCCAGGACATCAGCCGCCACGAGGCCGCCTCCGGCAGCTTCCAGGTCGTCGTCGGTCCGGAGAAGGACGCCGAGTACCTGCCCGACGCGCTGCGCGGAAGCCGCACCCCGTACGTCGGAGCGGGCTCCGTGGACGGCTGCGTCGTTCTCGGGAAGGCCGGCGCGGACGCCGTGGGGGCCGACGAGGACCGCACCGCTGCCCCCCTTCGGCTGCCGCACGCCCGCCTCGGCCATCCGGCGCCGGTCCCCGAGTGCTCCTCCGCCGTCTCCAAGCAGCGCGGGCCGTTCGACCGGCTCGGCGATCCGTTCCCGGACAACCCCGACGGCGAGCAGGCCGTGCGGAAGCTCGCCGTGCGGCACATCGGCGACGCCGCGAAGGAGAGCGGTCTGCCGGCCCGCGCCGAGGCCGACACCACCGAGATGCTCCGAGGCCCGCTGCGCTCGCTGGGTTTCGAGGACGTGCGCATCACCTACGGGGACTGAGCCGTCCCCCACGAGGCCGGCCCGTCCCGGCCGCTTGTCCGCCCCGTGCCGCCCCCACCCACGCCGATCACTGGAGGACCTCATGGCCCGCTCCGCCTCGCACTCCCTGTCCGCCGGCCTCCGGCGTTCCCGGCCGGCGGCGCCCGGCGGGGGCGAGCCGGACGGACGGCGCCCGCTGCCGCTGCGGCTGCGGCTGCCGGCGATGGCGTGCGCCTTCGTGTTCATGGTGGCCTTCGCGGTGGTCCTGGCCCGGCTGACCCTGCAACCCTCCCCCGCCTCCGAGGCGCTGACGCACACCAATCTGCATCCGGGCCGCTCGCTGCGGGCCTATCTGGACCACCACACGGCGCGGGACGCGCTGCGGCAGGTCGGCGGCAACATCCTGCTGGGCGTGCCGTTCGGTGTCCTCACCCCGGTGATCGCGCCGCGCACCCGGAGGTTCCTGCGGGTCCTGCTGCTGACCACCGTGGTGATGCTGCTCGTGGAGTTCGCCCAGGGGGCGCTGGTCACCGGGCGGGCCTTCGACGTCGACGACGTCATCCTCAACACCGGGGGCGCGCTGCTGGGGTATCTGCTGGCGGGCCGGCGGCTGGGCCGCGCCGTGCACGCGCGCCGCAGGCGCCCGGCCTGACCGGATTCGGCCCGGCGCCCGGCCGGTCCGACCCGGCCCGCCGCCCGGTCCGGCGCTGCCGACGCCCCGCCCGGTCCGGCGCGAAGGGCACAGGCCGACCGCGGCGCCCGCCCGGGGCGCCGTCGTCGGATGATGCGACCTGCCGCTAGCGGACAGTCCAGGTGAACTTGTCGCCGCCCACCCAGCGGACCACGTCCGGGTCGTCCAGGTCGTGGACCGTGATCCCGTGCGCGGCGGCGACCTGCAGCACGTCGGTGATGGTCCTCGCCTCGCCGACCACCTGTCCGTCGATCTCCACGATGCGGAACGGGGGTGACCCGGGCTGTACGCCCAGCACCATGATCCGCGGTTTGGTGATGTGCGGGCTCGCGCTTTCGGTCATGAATAGAGCGTAGAGCGCAATCGGCGCGAACGCGGCGTCCAGGAAGCAATCCTCCCGGACTTCGCGCGTCCGCTCCTCCCCGGTCCACCGCGGGCGCGGCCGCGGTGTGCGGTGGTGCGCCCGCTGGGGAACCCTGGAGCGAGGAGGTAGGCCGATGGATCCCGTCGAGGCGTTGGAGCGGATCGCCTTTCTGCTGGAACGGTCCCTGGCGCCCGCCTACCGGGTCCGGGCGTTCCGCACCGCCGCCCGGGTGCTGAAGGAGCTGGGGCCCGAGGAGGTGCGCGAGCGGGCGGCGGCCGGGTCGCTTCAGTCGCTGAAGGGGGTCGGCCCGAGGACCGCGCAGGTGGTGCGGGAGGCCCTGGACGGCCGGGTGCCCGGCTATCTGGAGAAGCTGGAGGCCGAGGCGCAGGACGAGACCCCGTCCGGGCGGGGCGGCGGGCGGCTGCGGGCGCTGCTGCGCGGGGACTGCCATCTGCACTCCGACTGGTCCGACGGCGGCAGCCCGATCGAGGAGATGGGCCGGGCCGCGGCCGCGCTCGGCCACGAGTGGGCCGTGCTCACCGACCACTCCCCGCGGCTGACCGTGGCCCGCGGGCTGTCGGCGGAGCGGTTGCGCGAGCAGCTGGAGGTGGTGGCGCGGCTCAACGAGACCTGGGCGCCGTTCCGGCTGCTGACCGGCATCGAGTGCGACATCCTCGAGGACGGCTCCCTCGACCAGGAACCGGAGCTGCTCGAGCGGCTGGACGTCGTGGTGGTGTCGGTGCACTCCAAACTGCGCATGGACGCCCGCTCGATGACCCGCCGCATGGTCGCCGCCGTGCGCAACCCGCACTCCGACGTGCTGGGCCACTGCACCGGCCGGCTGCTCAGCGGGCGCGGGCGCCCGGAGTCGGAGTTCGACGCGGACGAGGTGTTCGCGGCGTGCGCGGAGACCGGCACCGCCGTGGAGATCAACAGCAGGCCGGAGCGGCTCGACCCGCCCCGGCGGCTGCTGCGCCGGGCGGTGGAGGCGGGCGTGCTGTTCTCCATCGACACCGACGCGCACGCGCCGGGTCAGCTGGACTGGCAGATCCTGGGCTGCGCCCGCGCGGAGGAGTGCGGGGTGCCGCCCGAACGGGTGGTCACCACCTGGACGCGCGAGCAGCTCCTCGACTGGGCGCGGGAGCGGAAGCTGCCGTGACCGGTGAGAGGCGGGAGCGCGAGCCGCCGTGACCGGTGAGTCCCAGGGGCGGCGGCTGCCGTGACCGGTGAGGCGCGGCTGCGGCGCGGACGGGTACCCGTACCGCGCACGAGGAGCACCGAGGAAGGGACCGCGATGGAACGCGCCGCCGTGTTCGACGTCGACGGCACGCTGGTCGACACCAACCATCTGCATGTGACGGCCTGGTGGGAGGCCTTCCGGCAGGCGGGCCACCGGGTGCCCATGCACGCCGTGCACCGGGCCGTGGGCCTGCCGTCCGCCGATCTGGTCGCACACCTGCTGGGCGACGAGCGGGACCCGGACCGGGACGGCGAGCTGAGCGCCGCGCACAAGGCGCTCTACGGGCAGTACTTCGACCGGCTGCCCGCTCTGCCGGGCGCCGGCGAGCTGCTGAAGCGGCTGCACGCGGACGGCTGGCAGGTGGTGCTCGCCACCTCGGCGGGCGGCTCCGAGCTGAGCGCGCTGCGCCGGGCGATCGACGCCGACGAGGCGATCACCGCGACCGCGAGCGCCGACGACGTCGAGCAGGGCAAGCCCTCGGCCGAGCCGGTCGAGCACGCCCTGGAGCTGGCCGGGGTAGCGCCCGAGGGAGCGGTGTTCGTCGGCGACACCGTGTGGGACATGAAGGCCGGCCGCCGGGCCGGCGTGCGCTGCGTGGGTCTCCTGTGCGGCGGCATTCCGCGGGCCGACCTGGAGGAGGCCGGTGCCGAGGCGGTCTACGCCGACCCGGCCCATCTGCTGGCGTCCCTCGCGGACAGCCCCCTGGGATGACGGCCGGGCGGCCGGCCCCTCCGAGGTGACCTTCCAGGGCGAGCGTCCGGGTGTGACGTCCGACGCCGGACGGCCCGGGTGTGAACCCCCGGGGTGCCGGGATACCCGCAGGCCATGACGCGTGTGTGGGAGACGGTCGGAGAGGGCCGGGCGGGCAGCCGGGCGACGCCGATGGCCCGGATGGCCGACCTGGTGCGGCGGGACGTACGGGCCGCCGGGCAGGCGGCGCGTGCCGTGTGGCGGGGGCCGGGGCGGGAGCGGGACCAGCTCGTCCAGTCGATGAAGGCCGCCGGGGCGGCGCTGCTCGCCTGGCTGGTGGCATGGGTGTGGCTCGGCGATCCCATGGCGCTGATGGCCCCCTGGGTGGCGCTGGTGCTGGTGCAGGCGACCGTCTACAGCTCGGTGCTCCAGGCGGGGCGGCAGTTCACGGCCATCTGTGTGGGGGCGCTGGTGGCGTCCGGGGCACAGGTGGTGACCGACGACGCGACGGGCGCGCTGGCGCTGTCCGTGCCGGTGCTGATGCTCCTGTCGAACTGGCCGCGCTTCGGTGACCAGGGGATCTTCGCCGCCACCACGGCGCTGTTCACCATCGCCTCGGGCGCGGTGAGCGTGGCGGCGGTCGGCCACCGGCTCGGGCAGGCGGCGCTGGGCGCGGTGATCGGTGTGGCCGTCAACGCGCTGGTGCTGCCGCCGATCCATCTGCGCGACGTGCGGGAGAACCTGGCCGCGCTGGCCCGGGAGACCGGTGACGTGCTGCACGCGGTGGCGCGTGATCTGCGGGAGGGCGACTGGGACGCCCAGTCGGCGGCCGACCGGCATGCGGCCGCCCTGCGGCTGCACAGCAGGCTGGACGCGCTGCGCTCGGCGCGCGGCTGGAGCAGGGAGAGCCTGCGCTTCACCCACGGGGCGCTGCGGGCGCTGCACCGGGCGCCCACCGCCGCGCTGCCTCCCGAGGAGGAGGACGACCGGTTCAGCCGGGTGGTCGGGCATGTCACCGCGCTCACCCGCACGCTGGCGGTGGCCGCCGACGAGCAGCGCAGCCCCACGGCCCCCGACCCGAAGGCGCTGCGGCACTGCGGGCGTCTGCTGGAGCTGATCGGGGACACCTGTCACGCGGAGGCCCGCCGCCTGGCACACGGCGGCTCCTCCGGCGGGGGCCGCCCCGACGAGGAGACCGAGGCCGTGATGCGCCAGCTCCACGAGGACCTGCAGGAAGGCATGCGGGAGCACGCCGGTCTCGGGGCCGCGCGGGCCGCGGTGCTGGGCACGCTGCTGCTGCAGGCCGAGAACCTCTGGGCGGACCTGGTTCCGGAAGGAGACGACGAGTGACGCACATCACCGCAAACACAGACATTCGGCGGAACACCTGAAGGTGGTTGCCCGTTGAACCAAGCGTGGGTGCGGATGGGACAGTGTCCCCGAGCCTCACCATTCGCCCACAGGGACGATCGTTCGGCTGAAGCCCTGTGGAGCCTTTCGCCGAGAGGCGACCGCCATCCGTACCCACCCCGTACCGCCCCGACCGTGATTCCCCCGTCGCGGTCGGGGCTCCTTCTTTCCGCCCTCCTGGCCGCACTCCGCGGCGCGCCCTCTCGCCCTGCCGGTGCGCGCCCTCATGCCCGGCGCGCGTCGCGGGTACTCGGTCGGTTCCGCACAGCAGCACAGCCGGCCGAGAGGAGTGGACCGTGAGCAGCGAGACCGGTCTGAGGGTCGTGGTGACGGGCGCGACGGGGAACGTCGGCACCAGTGTGGTGAGCGCCCTGTCGGAGGAACCGCGGGTCGCGTCCGTACGGGGCCTGGCCCGGCGTCTGCCCGCCTGGTCACCGGCGAAGACCGACTGGTCGGCGGTGGACCTGGCATCCGGCAACGCGAACCTCGCCGACGAGTTCGCGGGCGCCGACGCGGTGATCCACCTCGCCTGGGCCTTCCAGCCGACGCACGATCCGGCGACGACCTGGCGCAGCAACGTGATGGGCAGCATGCGGGTGTTCGACGCGGTCGCCGAGGCGGGCGTCCCGGCCCTGGTGCACGCCTCCTCGGTGGGTGCGTACTCACCGGGGCCGAGGGAGCGCGCGGTCGACGAGTCCTGGCCCACGCACGGCTGGCCGGACGCCGCGTACTGCCGCGAGAAGGCCTATCTGGAGCGGGCGCTGGACATCTTCGAGCGCGACCACCCGGACACGCGGGTGGTGCGCATGCGGCCGGCGTTCCTGTTCAAGCGCGCGTCGGCGAGCGAACAGCGCCGCATCTTCGGCGGCCGGTATCTGCCGGGCCCGCTGCTGCGGCCGGACCTGCTGCCGTTCCTGCCCGACGTCCCCGGCCTGCGGGTCCAGGTGCTGCACACCGATGACGCGGCGACCGCCTGCAAGCTGGCGGTGCTGGACGGGAACGTCAGGGGCGCGTTCAATCTGGCGGCCGAACCGCCGGTGGACGCGGACCTGCTCGGGGAGATGCTCGGTACCCGGCGGGTGCGCATGCCCCGGGCCGCGGCCCGCTCGGCGGTCGCCGCCGCCTGGGGCCTGCACCTGCTGCCCGCCTCCCCGCACCTCTTCGACGCCGTGCTGCGACTGCCGCTGATGGACTGCACGCGGGCGCGCGCGGAACTCGGCTGGCAGCCGCTGCGCAGCGCGACGGAGGTGATGGAGGAGTTCCTGGAGGGTCTCCGCGAGGGCGCGGGAGCCCCCACCGAACCGCTCCGGGGCCGGAAGGTGGCCTGAGAAGGCGGCCTTCCGCTCCGCGAGCCGCCGTCAGGGGACAGGGGGGACTTCGCCCCCCACCCGGGGCGGGTCAGGCGGACGACTCGTCCGGCACCGGGTGCTCCGGGTTGGGGGAGCCGGCGTGCGGGGCGCCGCGGCGACCCGTCCCGGCCTCGTCCGTGTCGGGGACCTCGGTGTCGGGCTCGGGCTCCTCGGAGCCGGACGCCGGCCCGGCCGCTTCGGCCTCTTCGGCGGCATCCTCGGAGGTGTCGCCCCCGGCCTGGCGCTGGGCGGCGCCGGGGGCCACCTCCCAGGGGTCCTCACCGGCTCCGGCCTGCTGGTCGGGCAGGTCGCGCGGGACGGCCGGACCGTTCTCCCCCGGTCCTTCGAGGCGGTGGTCGGTCACGGCGCTCTCCCTTCCTTCGTACGGCGACCTCCGCGAGTACCTCCGCCGGGAGGTGCGAAACCTCAGCGGGGCGTCAGCTCCCGCAGCGCGGCCCGCCAGGCGGGCGGCGGGATCTCGGGATCCGGTTCCGGGCGGCGTCCGCCGCGGGCGAAGAAGGCGGCGAGCGGCAGGACCGCCGCGCCCACGGTGACCGCGTCGGGGCCCAGGCGGCCGAGTTCGATCGTCACCCGCTCGGCCGGGTGGCGCAGCGCGTACGACAGGGCGTGCCGGCGCACGGCGGGCAGGAAGCGCGTGCCGAGCCGGAGGCCGGCCCAGCCGCCGACGAGGATGCGCTCGGGCTGGAACAGGTTGATCAGGTCGGACAGCCCGGCGCCCAGGTACTCGGCGGTCTCCTCGAGGACGGCGAGCGCGGTGGCGTCGGGCTCGGCATCGCCGGCCGGGTAGGCGGCGGCGAGCATCGCGGTGAGGGCGGTCTCCTCGTCGGTGCCCTCGGGCACCCGGCCCCCCTCCTCGCGCCACCGGGTGAGCAGCGACTCGGCACCGGCGTACGCCTCCAGGCAGCCGAGCGCACCGCACCGGCAGCGGCGCCCCCTGACCCGTACCGTCAGGTGGCCCCACTCGACCGCCCGGCCCTGCTCCACCTCCGGGGTGACCAGGCTGGCGCCGACGCCGGAGCCGAGGAGCACCACCACGGCGTTGCGGGCCCCGCGCCCGCCGCCGAACCACATCTCGGCCTGGCCCAGCGTCCTGGCGCCGTTGTCGATGAGGTAGGGGACGGTGTCGGGCAGCGGGGAGCCGGTGCGCAGCAGGGACTCCAGCGGTACGGCGTCCCAGCCGATGGTCTGCCCGTGCACCACGGCGCCGCCGCCCTCCGGGTGCTCGACGATGCCGGGCACGCCGATGCCGACGCCGAGCAGCCGCTCGGGCGGCAGGCCCGCCGCACCGAGCACCTCGGCGATGCCGGAGCGGATGTGGCCGACGATGACCTCGACCGCGTACCGCCGCTGCTCCAGCGGGCGTTCGGCCCGGGCGAGCTCGGTGAGCGCGAGGTCGAACAGCTCCACACGCACCCGGGTCTCGCCCACGTCCACGCCGATCATGTGGCCGCCGGCGGGGGCGACGCGCAGCAGCGTGCGCGGGCGGCCGCCGTCGGAGCCGACACTGCCGGCCTCCTCCACCAGGCCGTCGGCCATGAGGTCGGCGACCACATTGCTCACCGAGCCGGAGCTGAGTCCGGTGG
Source organism: Streptomyces composti (assembly GCF_012034205.1). GTDB lineage: Bacteria > Actinomycetota > Actinomycetes > Streptomycetales > Streptomycetaceae > Streptomyces > Streptomyces composti. Next base: position 269,946 of record NZ_JAATEM010000001.1, on the reverse strand, counting down.
CCGGGCCGAGCTCGTAACGGCTGAGGGGGCCGTCGACGTAGAGCCGCTGCAGCACGGCCGTCCGGTTGGCCCGTCTGAGGTCGCGTACCGTTCGCCCGTTCCGCCCCGCCATGTGGCTCCTTCCGCCCCGGCCCGGCCTGCACCTCACCGCTCGCCGGGACCGGGTCCGGCGCGACTTCCCTCCCTGCTTATTTTACGGTGTGAACTATCACCTCTCCGGCACCCCGGCGAAATTCGGTGGCCCGTTCCCCGCCGGTCTCCCTACGCTGACACCAAAACCTAGACCCCCTAGGTTTCTCGACCGATCCCTTCGACCGATCTTTCGACCATCCCCGACCGACTCGCTGGAGACCCGTCATGCGCCCGCTCACCGAGCAGGACATCCGCACCTCGTTCATCAACTGCTCGAAGGGCGAGGCCAAGCGGCTGCCCGTGCCCCGCGATCTCGGCGAACGCCCCTGGGAGGATCTCGACTTCCTGGGCTGGCGCGATCCGGGCGGGCCCGACCGGGCGTATCTGGTCGCCGAGCGCGACGACCGCCTGGTGGGAGTGGCCCTGCGGTTCCAGCCGGGGCGCCGCGGCCTTCTGCAGCGCAGCATGTGCTCGCTGTGTCTGACCACCCATCCGCGCGGCGGCGTCTCCCTGATGACGGCCCGCAGGTCGGGACCGGCCGGCCGGGAGGGCAACTCGGTCGGCGCCTACATGTGCACCGATCTGGCCTGCTCCCTCTATCTGCGCGGCAAGAAGGTCCCGGAGACCGGGGCCCGTTTCGAGGAGAGCCTCACCCTGGAGGAGCAGGTCGCCCGGACCCGCGACAATCTGCACGCCTTCCTCGACAAGCTGTAGGCCCCCGCCCGGCGGCCCGGCCCCCCGGCGGCCCGGCGGGCGCCGTTCCCGGTGTGTGACGGACCATGGTGCGCCAGTGGAGTTTTCCTCACGGGCCTGTGTGTTCGATGCGAACCGGGAAGGGGAACCGTCGGAAGATGCGAGTGGTACGTGAGTGGACGGCGCCGGTGAGGGAGTTCATCCTGCGTCACCGGGACCCGGTGACCGTCCAGGCGCTGCGCTCGGCCACCGCGGCGACGCTGTCGTACGTCATCGCCCTGCGGCTGAGCCCGGAGCCCGCTCCCCTCACGGCTCCGCTGACCGCGCTGCTCGTCGTGCAGGTCACCCTGTACTCCACCATCACCACCGGTGTGCGCCGGGTGAATTCGGTGGTGGCGGGGGTGCTCGTGGCGATCCTCTTCAGCCTCCTGGTGGGTCTGACCTGGTGGAGTCTGGGCCTGCTGATCCTGGCGTCGCTGATCGTCGGGCATCTGGTGCGGGTGCAGGAGTTCGTCCCCGAGGTGGCGATCAGCGCCATGCTGGTGCTCGGGGTGACGACCCACGGGGAGTACGCCTGGGCCCGTGTGGTGGAGACGCTGACCGGCGCGGTCGTCGGGCTCGGCATCAATCTGCTGCTGGCTCCCCCGGTGTGGGTGGAGGAGGCCGGCGAGTCGATCGAGGGACTGGCCCGCCGGCTGCGGCAGTTGATGCTGAGCATCGGCGAGCAGGCCACCGGCCCCACGCCGCCGCACGAGGCGGCGGACCGGCTGCACGAGGCGCGCCGTCTGGACCACGACATCGTCGAGGTGGACGCGGCGCTGCGGCAGGCGGAGGACAGTCTGCGGCTCAATCCGCGGGTCCGGGAGGGACTGCTGCACCGGGTGGTGCTGCGCACCGGCCTGGACACGCTGGAGATCTGCACGGTGGTGGCGCGGGTGCTGGCACGCACCCTGACCGACCTGGCCAAGGAGCGGGAGCCCGAGCGGCTGTTCGAGCCGGAGACCGGGGCGACCTTCGCGGAGCTGCTGTCCGAGATCGCCGACGCGGTGGTCAGCTTCGCGGTGCTGGTGACCACCAGCGTGAGCAGGAGCGCCGAGTCGGCGGAGGAGCGGCTCGCCTCCGAGCTGCGGCAGGCGGCCACCACCCGCGACAAGCTGGCGCAGCTGCTGCTGGAGGAGGTGCAGCGCGACCCCAGTCAGTGGGAGCTGCACGGCGCGGTGCTGACCGAGGTCAACCGCATCCTCGACGAGATGGACATCGAGCACCGCACGCGCCGCCTGTTCGAGGAGCTGGACCGGCACTCGCGCGAGCAGCGGGAGCGGATGCCGTGGCTGACCCGGCTGCGCGAGAGCGTCCCCGCCCGGCTGCGCCGTACGTCCGGCGCCGCCTCCCATCGCGTCAAGTGACCCCGGCCGTGCGGGCGCCCGGGGCGGTTGTCCCGGTGTCCTTGCCCCGCCGGCGGAACGGCGTCAGGGTGGCCGTGGTGCACGGGGCCCCTGATGACGAGGTGGGTGGATGAGCTCGGGCGGGTGGAGCAGGCGGCGGTTCGTGGGTGCCGTCGTCGGGTCGGCCGCCGCGGCGGCGGTGTCCGGGTGCGGCGGCGAGGACGGTGCCGCCGAGGGCTCGCGGTCGGCGGCGGCACCGGCGTCCCGCAGCGGCGCACGGAGGCGGAGCCCGTCGCCCTCCGGTCCGCGCCCGCTGTACCTCGGCACCTACACCTCGGCCGAGGGCGGCGGCAAGGGCATCGGCCTGGCCGTCTACGACCCGGCCACGGGACGGATCACCGGCACCGGGACCGTCACCGGCGTGGCCGACCCCTCGTATCTCGCGGTGCACCCGGACGGCCGGACCCTCTACGCCGTGAACGAGCGGCACGACGGCGCGGTGACCGCCGTGCGGATCGCCGGCCGCGAGGTGCTGGGCAGCCGGAGCTCCGGCGGTGCCGCGCCCTGCCATCTGTCGGTGCATCCGAGCGGGCGGTGGCTGCTGAGCGCCAACTACGGCTCGGGCAGTGTGGCGGTGCACCCGATCGACGGCTCGGGGGCGCTGGGCGAGCGCAGCGAGCTGGTCGTGCACTCCTCGCCGCCGCCCGGGCCGGGGCAGCGGGGCCCGCACGCCCACCAGTTCGTCACCGCGCCGGACGGCGGGCATGTCCTCGCCGTCGATCTGGGCACGGACACGGTGTACAGCTACCGGCTGGACGAGAGCTCCGGCCGGCTCACCGAGGCCGCCCGGGCGAGCACCCGGCCGGGCGCGGGTCCGCGGCATCTGGCCTTCCACCCCGGCGGCCGGTACGCCTACCTGGCCAACGAGCTCGACAACACGGTGGCGGTGTGCGCCTACGACCCCGGCTCGGGGCGGCTGAGGATCGGGCGGCCGCAGTCCACCGGGACGGGACCCGGCACCAACTACCCGGCGCAGATCGTGGTGACGCCCGACGGGGGCTTCGCCTTTCTCGCCAACCGCGGCGACAACAGCCTCACCCGGTACGCCGTCGAGGAGGACGGGGCCGGGCTGAGGCTGCTGGACACGGTGCCGGTGGGCGGCGACTTCCCCCGGCAGATCGCCCTCTCCCCCGACGGCGCGCTGCTGTTCGCGGCCAATCAGAAGTCCGGTACCGTCACCGTGTTCAGCGTGGACTCGGAGAGCGGGGAACTGCGGCCTGCGGGCGAGCCGTTCGTCTCACCCGTCGCCGTCTGTGCGCTGCCGCTGTAGGGCGCGCGGGCAGGAGGCCGCGCTCGCCTGGGCGAGCAGCACATGCATGCGCTCGGTGAGCTGGGCGATGTCGTCGGCGGGCGCGTGGAACGGCAGCCGTACGTCGCCGTCGGTGCGGGCGCGTTCGACGCGCAGGGTCAGTCCGTGCCGGTCGACGGCGAGCGGCTGGACGCGGACGGCGCCGTGCAGGCTGCCGGGGCCGACCAGGCGGGTGAGGCGTTCCACCGCGTCGGGGTGGCAGTCGGCGAGGTGGGTGAGCAGCCGGGCCTCGGCGAGGGCGAGCGGGTCCGGCGCGGCCACGGCGTACTCGTCCGGGTCGACGAGGACCGCTCCGGAACGGCGGCGCAGCACCACGCGGGTGGGCCTGAAGACCAGATGGCCGTCCTCGGCGGAGAACCAGCCGGCGAGCCACAGCCGGGCGCGGATCCTGCCGCGCACGGGGACGGGCGCGACATCGGCGAACTCCAGCACGGCGGACGGCTCGCCGCGCGGCGCGCAGATCGCGGCGGCGCGCAGCACGCTGTCCTCCGGCACGCTCAGGCGGATCCGTCCGTCCTCGGTCACGCTGTGCGCGCCGACGAACTCCTCGCGCGCGCCCTCGGCGGTCACCGCGCAGGACCAGGCCGCGGCCAGCACCGAGCGGGCGCGTTCCGCGGCGCCGGGTGCGGCCGTCCAGCCGTGCGTGTCGTCACCCATCCCCGAACCTCCTCTTAGGTAAGCCTTGCCTAACTTATCGGAGATCGGGGTGTGCGCCAACCGGGACACCTGATCTTCACGAGACCTCGCCGCGCCGGACCGGCCGGCCCGGCGCGGCGGTCAGTGCGCGAGCACCTTCAGCAGGGCGCGGGCGCACAGGTCGCGGACCTGCTCCCGGCTCAGCTCCGAGCCGCGCAGCCACTCCAGACACACGGCGGTGGTGAAGGCCAGCCAGCCGCGCACGGCGAGCCGGACCTCGGGACGCTCCTGGAACGCCGGCCCGAACTCGGGGTCCGCGGCCAGCGCGGCCAGGATCTGCCGCTCCTGGGCGGCGAGCGCCCGCCGGTAGGCACGGCGCACCACCTGGTCCCCGGCCGCCTCGGCACGGTGGAAGGCCCGGTAGCCGTGGGCGTGCTCGGCGGCATGCGCGAGATACATGTCGAGGTTCGCGGCCAGCTGGTCGCGCACCGGAACGCCGGGTACCGCGGCGGTCATCCGCAGCATGCGCTCGCTCTCCCGCTCCACCACGGCCGCGAAGAAGTCCCGCTTGGTCGGGAAGTAGTGGTACAGCAGCCCCCGCGATACCCCGGCGATCTCGGCGACCTGCTCGATCCACACCTCGTCGTACGGCTTCTCGGAGAACAGGCGCGCCCCGACGGACAGCAGCTGCTCGCGGCGCTCCTCGGTGCTGAGCCGGCGACGGGTGCGTTCGCCCTGGTTCGCAGCCATTCCCGCACTGTACTTGACGCCGGTTCAGCGGCGGGACGACACTGAGGCCGCTATTGAACCCACGTCCAACACGCGAGGGGGCGCAGGCTGCCCACGGCTCCCGCGGCGCGCAGGCGCGCCGGCAGTGAAGGAGACCGCTTCCATGGCGAAGACGACGACAGGGACGAAGCCGCCGAAGGGGTTCCGCAGCGCCGAGCTGGGCTGGCCCGAGCTGCACCGCATCCCGCACCCGCCGTACCGGCTGCCGCTGCTCGGTGATGTGATCGGCGCGAGCAGGCGCACTCCGCTGCAGGACTCGCTGAAGTACGCCTCGCTCGGGCCCGTCTTTAGGCGGAACGCCTTCGGCAAGGAGTTCGTGTTCGTGTGGGGCGCCCGCCTGGTGGCCGATCTCGCCGACGAGTCGCGCTTCGCCAAGCACGTCGGTCTCGGCGTCGCCAATCTGCGGCCGGTCGCGGGCGACGGCCTGTTCACCGCGTACAACCACGAGCCCAACTGGCAGCTGGCGCACGACGTGCTGGCCCCCGGCTTCAGCCGCGAGGCGATGGCGGGCTACCACACCGTGATGCTGTCGGTGGCGGAGCGGCTGACCGGCCACTGGGACCGGGCGGCGGCCGCGGGCCGCGCCGTGGACGTGCCCGGCGACATGACCAAGCTGACCCTGGAGACCATCGCCCGCACCGGCTTCGGCTACGACTTCGGCTCCTTCGAACGCTCCCGCCCGCACCCCTTCGTGACGGCGATGGTGGGGACGCTCACCTACGCGCAGCGGCTGAACACGGTGCCCGGTCCGCTGATTCCGCTGCTGCTGCGCCGGGCGAGCCGGCGCAACGCCGCCGACATCGAGCGGCTGAACCAGATCGTCGACGAGGTGGTGCGGACGCGCCGCGCCGACGGGGGCGGGAGCGGCGACCTGCTGGACCGGATGCTGGACACCGCGCATCCGGAGACCGGTGAGCGGCTCTCCGCCGAGAACGTGCGCCGCCAGGTCATCACCTTCCTGGTGGCGGGCCACGAGACCACCTCGGGCGCGCTCTCCTTCGCCCTGCACCATCTCGCCCGGCACCCCCGGGTCGCGGCCCGCGCCCGCGCCGAGGTGGAGCGGGTCTGGGGCGACACACCGGCGCCCGGCTACGAGCAGGTGGCCAAGCTGCGCTACGTCCGCCGGGTGCTCGACGAGACGCTGCGGCTGTGGCCGACGGCGCCGGCCTTCGCCCGCGAGGCGCGCGAGGACACCGTGCTGGCCGGGGAGCATCCGATGCTGCGGGGCGCCTGGGCGCTGGTGCTCACCCCGCTGCTGCACCGGGACCCCGAGGTGTGGGGACCGGATGCGGAACGCTTCGACCCGGACCGGTTCGAACCGCGGGCGGCGCGGTCGCGGCCGCCGCATGTGTTCAAGCCGTTCGGGACGGGGGCGCGGGCCTGCATCGGGCGGCAGTTCGCGCTGCACGAGGCGACGCTGGTGCTGGGACTGCTGCTGAGGCGGTACGAGTTCCACGCCGACCCGGCGTACCGGCTGAAGGTGACCGAACGGCTGACGCTGATGCCGGAGGGGCTGCGGCTGCGGGTGGAGCGGCGGCCGGTCAGGGGCAGGCCGGTGTCAGACGCCCCAGTGGGCCGGGCGCCGAAGTGACGCCGGCAGGCGGGTGCCCTCGTTGCCCCGTGCGGCGTTCACCTGCGGCTGGGTCAGGAACAGCGCGCCGGTCAGGTCCGCGTCGGTGAGATCGGTGTCCCGCAGGTCCGCGCCGAGCAGGTCGGCGCCGCGCAGGTCCGCGCCGGTCAGATCGGCGGCGATCAGGCAGGCGCCGCGCAGGCTGACTCCGCGCAGATCGGCGCCGCCGAGGCGGGCGCCCGGCAGATCCGCCCCCCTGCGATCCCTGCGCCGTCCGCGCAGCGAGGAGCGGGCCAGGTCACTGACCCTCAGCAGCAAGGCGCCGACGTGCTGCCGGTGGGCCTCCGCGTCCAGCGCCGCCAGTTCCTGCGGCGGCAGCAAAGCGAGCCGCTCCGTCTCCTGAAGCGTTACGCGCAGCTCGTCCCGGAGAGGGCGGGCGGCGGGCAGCGAAACGGCCTCGGTGAGGTACCACAGCAGCTCCTGCAACTGGCGCACCACCGGGAACACCTCGAACATGCGCCGGGCGTGCTCGTCGGGCCCGCCGCGCCAGTCGCGTCCGCCGAAGGTGACCTGGGAGACCTTCTGCCCGGCGCCGAAGCAGTCGTAGACGGTGCAGCCGCCGTAGCCCTCCTGCCGCAGCCGGGCGTGGATGCGGCAGCGGTGGTCCTTCTCGAGGTTGCGGCAGGGGGTGCCGGCCGGCTTGTCGGCGGCGAAGCCGGACGACCGGGCGAACGGCAGGGCGACGCAGCACAGTCCGAAGCACTGCGCGCAGTCGCCGCTCAGGTCCGCCCGGCCGGCCGTCTCCTCGTGCACGCCGTTCACCCTACCGGCCGGCTCGGTCCAGCCGGCGCCGGTGCGGTCTGGTCACCGCAGGCCGGACACGTCGAGCCGGGCGAGCCGCTCGGGGTCGGCCAGGACGTACATGCCGGTGATCCGGCCGTCGTCGTCGACGGTGACGTACATGACCGAGTTCAGGCGGCCGTCGACCAGGCTGACCAGTCCAGGGGAATCGTTGACCCAGGCCATCGTGGCGGCCGCGGTGTAGCGGGCGAACAGGAGCGCCGACTCGGCCACGGGCTTGGCACCCTGCAGCCGCCTGGAGGCGCCGGGGCCGCGGACCAGCGGACCCGCATCGGCCCGGAGCACCACGTCGGGGTGCAGCACCGAGACCAGCGCCTCGAAGTCACCGCCGCGCGCGGCGGCCATGAAGGCCTCGAGCGCCTGCCGCTGCCGGGCGGGATCGGGCTCGGTGGAGGGCGTGGCCTCCTTCACCCTGCGACGGGCCCGGCTGGCCAGCTGCCGGGTGGCCGCCGGGGTGCGCTCCACCACCGGTGCGATGTCGTCGAAGGGCACCGCGAACATGTCGTGCAGCACGAAGGCCAGGCGCTCGTCGGGCGCCAGCGTCTCCAGGACGACCAGCAGCGCCAGGCCCACCGAGTCGCTGCGCACCGCGTGCTGCTCCGGGTCGGTGTGGCCGAGCGGCCTGATCACGGGGTCGGGGACGAAGGTCTCGTCCATCGGCTGCTCGCGGCGGGCGGTGCGGGTGCGCAGCATGTCGAGGCAGATCCGGCCGGTGACGGTGGTCAGCCAGCCGCCGAGGTTGTCGATCTCCTCGGTGCCGGTGCGGCCCAGGCGCAGCCAGGCCTCCTGGACGGCGTCCTCCGCCTCCGCCGTCGAGCCGAGCATCCGGTAGGCGACCGAGGTGAGCCGGGCGCGGTGCTCCTCGAAGCGCTCGGCCAGCTCCTGGGTGCCGCTCATGCCCCCGCCCTGGGGAAGAGCTCGAAGGTGACCGCGGGCCGGCCGCCGAACCGCTTGCCCGCCTCGCGGGCGAAGCCGATCAGGAACTCCCGCACGTACTCCTCCGGGTCCCGGTCGGTCAGCGCCTCGATGTAGGCGCGGTGCTCGAGCAGGGAGCGCACCGCGCGCTCCATCCCCTCCGTCGCGTCCACGGCGTGCGTGGGCGAGCTGGAGCCGGCCACGGCGACCCAGCGGACGCCGTCCCAGGGTTCCAGGCCCTGCTCGGTCAGCTCTGGGAAGATCCAGCGGTTGCCGGCGTCGGCGGCGGCGTCCAGCGTGGCCCGCCCGACCGCCACGTGGTCCGGGGTGTTCCACTGCGTGCCGCCCCAGGTGTCCCGGTGGTTGAGGGTGATCACCAGTTCGGGCCGGTGCCGCCGGATGGCGGCGGCGATGTCGCGGCGCAGCGCGGGGCCGTACTCGATGACGCCGTCCCTGTGGTCCAGGAACTCCACGGTCGACACCCCGACCACGGCGGCGCTCGCCCGCTGCTCCTGCTCGCGCAGCGGGGCGCACTCCTCGGGCGGGAGCGTGTCGATGCCCGCCTCGCCGCGGGTGGCCAGCACATAGGCGACCTCGCGGCCGGCGTCCGTCCAGGAGGCGATGGCCGCCGAGCAGCCGTACTCCAGGTCGTCGGGGTGGGCCACCACCGCGAGCGCGCGCTGCCAGTCCTCTGGCATGGGGCTCAATTGCGTGATCAACGGATCCGTCATGCCCGCAGCGTAACCACGTCGGAGCGGTGACCTCGCGTCGATGTGCGGCGAGTTGATCACCCGTCACCGCGCGCCCCGGCAGACGCACGGCGGGCCCCCGCGCTCGGCAGCCTCACAGCCGGCCGCGGGCGAGTGCGAGCAGCCGGTCGAGCACCCGGGGGCCGCCGGCCCGCACGCCGTCGTGCTCGAACTCGTCGGTCACCCAGGTGCGCAGGCCCTTCACGGCGCGTGCGGTGGCGAGGGAGTGGGCCGTGTCGACGAACAGGTCGTCGTGGTAGACGGCCGCCGCGACCGGGACCTCGTTGACGGCGAGGCGGGCGGGGTCGTACAGCGGCGGCCAGTCGGTGCGGGCGGCCAGCAGTTCGGCGGTCTCGCGCAGCGGGCGCAGCGCGGGGTCGCAGTCGAAGGTCCAGGGGTGCACGGTCTCCCCGGTGAACAGCAGCGGCTCGTCACCGGCGAGCGCCTTGGCCGCGTCGAACTGCGGGAACTCCGAGCGCACCCGCTCGGCCGCCCAGGCGGTGGGGCGGTTTCCCTGGGCGTAGCAGGCCTCGTGGACCAGGGCGTACAGCGGATGGCTCGCGTAGGAGAGCAGGTGCTGGACCTGCTCCTGGAAGGCGTCCGACAGGGCGGGTCCCGAGGCTGTGCGGACGAAGGCGTCCTCCAGGAGGTGGTGCAGGCGGTGGGTGCCGTCACCGCTGCCGAGCAGGATGCCGAGGGACTGGAACGCCTCGACGGTGAGCCGGTAGCCGTTCGGCAGGGTCACCTCGTGGGTGAGGAGGTGGTCGGCGATGCGGCGGGCCCGTTCGACGTCCTGCGGGTAGCGCTCGTAGTGGGCGGTGACCTTGCGCTCCATGCGCGGGTAGGCGGCGCGGTAGACGTCGTCGGCGTGGCCGTCCAGCGAGGGCAGCCCGCCGGTGATGATCGCGGTGTCCAGGCCCTCGGGGGCGAAGGACAGATAGGTGAGCGTGCAGAAGCCGCCGAAGCTCTGCCCGAGGACCGTCCAGGGGGCGCCGCCGGTGACGCGGGGGCGGATCGTCTCGCAGTCGCGGACGATGGAGTCGGCGCGGAAGCGGGCGAGGTAGGCGGCCTGTTCGGCGGGGCCGCCGCGCAGCGGGAGGGTCTGCCGGTTGGCCGGTGTGGAGTGGCCGGTGCCGCGCTGGTCGAGGAGGAGCACCCGGTAGTCGTCCAGGGCCCGGCCGAGCCAGGCCTGCTTCCCGATGAAACGGTTCGCCCCGAAGCCCGGTCCGCCCTGGAGGTACACCAGCCAGGGCAGGTCCCGGTCCGCCTTCTCGGCGGCCACGGCCTCGCGGGCGTACAGCTCGATGGTCTCCCCCGAGGGGTCGTCGTGGTCGAGCGGAACGGTGAAGCGGTGGTCGGTGAGGACGACTCCCGGCTGGCGGTAGCTGTGCGTCAACGGGGCTCCCGGGACGGACGGACGATCGGACCGCGCCCCAGTCCAGCACATGTTTCTGCGGTCAACGAGCCCGGATCGCGCAAAACTTTCTGATCGGTCGGTCAGGGGGGCGCGGAGAGCGCGGGAGGGGCACGCCGCTCGCCGGATCGCATTCCCTCGCGCGGGGCGCGCACGCGCGGTGCGGGACCCGGCAGGCCCCGGGTCTGCCCCACGCGCCGCGAAGCGCACTACTCTGCTCAGACGCGATGATCGACAACTGGGAGCCGCCATGCGTGTCGCCCTGTTCCTGACCTGTGTGAACGACACGCTCTGCCCGGACACCGGGAGGGCCGTGGTGAAGCTGCTGACCCGGCTGGGCGTGGACGTCGACTTCCCGATGGACCAGACGTGCTGCGGCCAGGCGCACTACAACACCGGCTACCGGCACGAGGCGGAGCCGCTGGCCGAGCACTTCGCGAAGGTCTTCGGCGAGTACGAGGCGATCGTCACCCCGTCCGGTTCCTGCGGGGCGATGGTGCGCGAACTGTATCCGCGGATGGGTGAACGGGCGCGGGCGGAGGGGCGCGGCGACAGCCTGGCCGTCACGCTGGCCCCGGTCGTGCCCCGGACCTACGAGCTGACCGAGTTCCTGGTGGACGTGCTGGGCGTGACGGACGTCGGGGCGTACTACCCGCACAAGGTGACCTACCACCCGACCTGTCACGGGCTGCGGAGCCTGGGCCTCGGCGACCGGCCGCGGCGGCTGCTCCAGGCGGTGGCGGGACTGGAACTGGTGGAGCTGCCCGGGGCGGAGGAGTGCTGCGGGTTCGGCGGCACCTTCGCGGTGAAGAACTCCGACGTGTCCGCCGCGATGGGTGCCGACAAGGTGCGCAGCGCGGAGTCGACCGGCGCTCAGGTGCTGTGCGCGGCGGACAACAGCTGTCTGATGCACATCGGGGGCACCATGAGCAGAGTGGGCACCGGCATGCGTGCCGTGCACCTCGCGGAGATCCTGGCGAGCACACGGGAGGAGCCGGCGGCATGAGCGGGACCTTCATCGGAATGCCGGCGTTCCCGCAGGCCGCGCGTGCCTCGGTGCACGACGCGACCCTGCGCGGCAACCTGCGGCACGCCACGCACACCATCCGCGGCAAGCGGGAGCAGGCGGTCGCGGAGGTCGCCGACTGGGCCGAGCTGCGGGAGGCGGGCAAGCGGATCAAGGACCATGTGCTGCGGCATCTCGACCGCTATCTGGTGCAGCTGGAGGAGTCGGTCACCGCCGCGGGCGGCGTGGTGCACTGGGCGGCGGACGCCGAGGAGGCCAACCGGATCGTGGCCCGGCTGGTGAAGGAGACCGGCGAGCGCGAGGTCGTCAAGGTCAAGTCGATGGCCACCCAGGAGATCGGGCTGAACGAGGCGCTTCAGGCCGAGGGCATCCGCGCCTACGAGACCGACCTCGCCGAACTCATCGTGCAGCTGGGCAGAGACCGGCCCTCGCACATCCTGGTCCCGGCGATCCACCGCAACCGCGGCGAGATCCGGGACATCTTCACCCGCGAGATGGGCGAGTGGGGCCGGCCCGCCCCCGAGGGCCTGACCGACTCGCCCGCCGAGCTGGCCGAGGCGGCCCGGCTGCATCTGCGGGAGAAGTTCCTGCGCGCCAAGGTCGGCATCTCCGGGGCGAACTTCATGGTGGCCGAGACCGGCACGCTGGTGGTGGTCGAGTCGGAGGGCAACGGCCGGATGTGCCTGACCCTGCCGGAGACGCTGATCTCGGTCGTGGGCATCGAGAAGACCGTGCCGAGCTGGCGGGACCTGGAGGTGTTCCTGCAGACCCTCCCCCGCTCCTCTACGGCCGAGCGCATGAACCCGTACACCTCGATGTGGACCGGGACGCGGGACGAGGACGGTCCGCGCGCCTTCCATCTGGTGCTGCTGGACAACGGCCGCACCGACACCCTCGCCGACGAGGTCGGCAGGCAGGCCCTGCGCTGCATCCGCTGCTCGGCCTGCCTGAACGTCTGCCCCGTCTACGAGCGGGCCGGCGGCCACGCCTACGGCTCGGTCTATCCGGGCCCGATCGGCGCCATTCTGAGCCCTCAGCTGCGGGGCACGCGGAGCGAGATCGACGCCTCGCTGCCGTATGCGTCGAGCCTGTGCGGTGCCTGCTACGAGGTGTGCCCGGTGGCCATCGACATCCCCGAGGTGCTGGTCCATCTGCGGGAGCGGGTGGTCGAGGGCGGACCGGTGATCCGCGAGGGCAACAAGGTGGTGCTGCGGCCCGCGAAGGGGCATGCGGCCGAGCGTGCCGCGATGCGCGCCGCCCGCTGGGCGCTCACCCGGCCCGGTGCCCTGCGCACCGCCCAGCGCCTGGCCTCCCGCACCCGCCGGCTGCGTCCGCGCACGCTGCCCGGCCCCGGCAGGGCGTGGAGCGGCACCCGGGATCTGCCACCGGTGCCGCCGGAGCCGTTCCGCGACTGGTGGCAGCGCACCCGCGGCGGAAAGGACGAGGCGAAGTGAGCAGCAGGGAACGGATCCTGGGCCGGGTGCGTCGTGCACTGGCCGACGTGCCCGGCGACGACACCCCCTACGAGCAGGCGGTCCCCCGCGGCTACCTGCGCGAGCACGGCGAGCGGAGCACCGAGGAGACGGTGGAGCTGCTCGCCGAGAACCTGGCCGACTACCGCGCCCTGGTGCACCGCACGGACGCCGGGGGGCTCGCCGGGACCGTCGCCGCGCTGCTGCACCGGCGCGGCGCCACGTCGGTCGTGGTCCCGCCGGGCCTGGACGAGAGCTGGCTGGCGGAGACGGACGTACGGCGGGTGGTGGACCGGGCGGAGCAGACACCGGGCGAACTGGACCGGGTGGACAGCGTGGTGACCGCCTGTGCGGTCGCCGTCGCCGAGACGGGCACCATCGTCCTGGACGGCTCCCCCGACCAGGGCCGGCGCCGCATCACGCTGATCCCCGACCACCACATCTGTGTGGTGCGGGTGCCCGGCCAGGTGGTCTCCTCCGTGCCGCAGGCGCTCGAACGCCTCGACCCGGTGCGCCCGCTGACGTGGATCTCGGGCCCCTCGGCCACCAGCGACATCGAACTGGACCGGGTCGAAGGGGTGCACGGCCCGCGCACCCTGGAGGTGGTGCTGGTGACCGGCCTGCCGAGCGGCACGGACGGCTCGTAGCACCCCGAGGTCCGCCGCGTGCCGGAGGGTGATCCTTCGGCACGCACCGAGGACCCTGATGCGCGCACCCCGGGCTCCCTGGTGCACCGACGGGCTTCCTGGGGCACCCACCCATTGATCCGGCGGTGAGCAAGCGCTTGGATAGTGCCATGTTCACTTCCGTCGACGACGTCTCCGCCCGCCTCGCGGAGGCCGGCTATCTCGCCTCCCCCGCGGTCGCCACCACCGTCTTCCTGGCCGACCGGCTCGGCAAGCCGCTGCTGGTGGAGGGGCCCGCCGGGGTCGGCAAGACCGAGCTGGCCAAGGCGGTCGCCCGGGTCGCCGGGGCCCGGCTGGTGCGGCTGCAGTGCTACGAGGGCGTCGACGAGTCCCGGGCGCTGTACGAGTGGAACCACGCCAAGCAGCTGCTGCGCATCAGCGCAGGACGGGACGAGAGCTGGGACGAGACGCGCACGGACATCTTCAGCGAGGAGTTCCTGCTCCCCCGCCCGCTGCTGACCGCGATCCGCGGCGACGAGGCGAAGGTGCTGCTGATCGACGAGATGGACAAGGCGGACGTCGAGGTCGAGGCGCTGCTGCTCGAGGTGCTCAGCGACTTCCAGGTGACCGTCCCGGAGCTGGGCACGGTGACGGCGACCCGCCGCCCCTTCGTCGTCCTCACCTCCAACGCCACCCGCGAGCTGTCCGAGGCGCTGCGCCGCCGCTGCCTGTTCCTGCACATCGGCTTCCCCGACGCCGAGTCGGAGCGGCGGATCGTGCACCTGAAGGTGCCGGGGATCGACGCGGCGCTCGCCGAGTCCGTGGTCCGGGTGGTGGGCGCGCTGCGGGCGATGGACCTGCGGAAGGTGCCGTCCGTCGCCGAGACCGTCGACTGGGCCCGCACCCTGCTGGCCCTGGGCGCCGACACCCTCGACGAGACGGTGGTGCGCGACAGCCTGGGCGTGATCCTCAAGCACCAGGACGACGTGCTGAAGGCGCAGGCCAAGCTCGACCTGGACGCGGTGTGACCACCTCCGCGGATCTCGCCTCCCGCCTGACCGGGCTGGTCGACGCGCTGCGCGCGCACGGCCTGCGCATCGGCACCGGTGAGACGGTGGACGCGGCGCAGGCGGTCCGGGAGCTCGGCCTCGCCGACCGCGAGCTGCTGCGCGAGGGCCTTGCGGCGACCCTGCTGCACTCGGCCGGTGCGCGGCCGGTGTTCGACGCGGTCTTCGACCTGTACTTCCCGAGCGGCGTCGGCGCGCCGGACGTGGAGCCCGCCGGCCGGGAGGAGCTGCGCGACCGTCTGGCCGCCGCGCTCGCCGACGACGACACCGCACTGATGCGCCGGCTGGCGATCGAGGCCGTCGACGGTTTCGGCGGCTACGGCGCTTCGCCCGCCTCGGACGGCTGGTCCTCGTACCAGACGCTGGACCGGCTGCGCCCCCAGACCCTGCTGGCACGGGTGCGGGACGAGGTGCGGGCCCGGGGCGGCTCCACCGGGTTCGGCGACCGGCTGCTGGAGGACGAGATCCGGCGGCGCATCGAGGAGTTCCGGCGGATGGTGACAGCGGAGGCCCGGCGCCGGGTGGCCGAGCGGCGGGGCCGGGACGAGATCGCCCGGCGGGCGGTGGCACCGACGGCGGACCGTGTGGACTTCCTGTTCGCGGGCAAGGAACGGCTGGCCGAGCTGCGCCGGACGGTCCAGCCGCTGGCGCGGAAGCTGGCGACCCGGCTGGCCGCACGGCGGCGCCGGGCGGCGCGCGGCAGCATCGATCTGCGGCGCACCCTGCGCGCCTCGCTGTCCACCGGCGGGGTGCCGATGCGTCCGGTGCTGCGCCGCCGCCGTCCCGCGCGGCCGGAGCTGGTGCTGCTGTGCGACGTGTCCGGCTCGGTGTCGGGCTTCTCCGACTTCACCATGCTGCTGGTGCAGGCGCTGCACGACCAGTTCAGCAAGGTGCGGGTGTTCGCCTTCGTCAACCGTGTCGACGAGGTGACGGGCCTGCTGGTGCACGGTGCGGCCGACCCGGAGGGTCTCGGCGCCCGCATCAGGGGCGAGGCGGCCCTCACCTCGTGGCACGGCAGCAGTGACTACGGCGCCGCGCTCGGCGAGTTCACCGAGCGGTACGCGGATGCCGTGGGCCCGCGCACCACGGTGTTCGTGCTCGGCGACGCCCGCAACAACATGGGGGACCCGAACCTCCCCGCGCTGGCCGGGATCACCGCCCGCGCCCGGCGGGTGTACTGGCTCAACCCCGAGCAGCGCTCCCGCTGGGGCACCGGCGACTCGGCGGCGCCGGCGTACGCCGAGCTCGTCGAGATGCACGAGTGCCGCAACGTACGGCAGTTGAGCGCGCTGGTGGGGCGGCTGCTGCCGGTGTGAGGTCCGGCCACGTTCCCGGGCCGGGCCGTGGGGCCGGGCGTCAGGCGTCGGCGCGGCGGGCGGTGAACAGCAGGTACTCCCAGTCCATCACCGTGCCGTCCGTGCCCGCCCCCCGGTCGTGGCTCCGGGCGAGCTCCGCCAGGTCCCGGTCCAGGGCGGCGGCACGCCCGGCGTCGTCGCCGATCGCCTGGTAGACGCTGATCGTGGGGCCGTAGCGCTGCTTGAAGTAGTCCCGCCACTCCTCGGGCGAGGCGAAGCGGTCCACCGTGAGCATGCGCCGCTCGGCCGTCACTTGGGTGATCCGGTC
Source organism: Streptomyces composti (assembly GCF_012034205.1). Taxonomy (GTDB): domain Bacteria; phylum Actinomycetota; class Actinomycetes; order Streptomycetales; family Streptomycetaceae; genus Streptomyces; species Streptomyces composti. Next base: position 253,618 of record NZ_JAATEM010000001.1, on the reverse strand, counting down.
GCCGAACAGCGCACGCACATGACTCTCGTCGCCCCACAGCGGCGGCGGCTGCGCACCCGGCGGGGGCGGCGGGGCGTAGGGCTTCATCGCGGCGAGCATGCGGCCGAGGAACCCCTGTGGCGTCCAGCTCAGCAGTGCCACGGTGCCACCGGGGCGGCAGATGCGCAGCAGCTCGTCGGCGGCCTTCTGGTGGTGCGGGGCGAACATGACGCCGACGCAGGAGAGCACCACGTCGAAGGAGCCGTCGTCGAAGGGCAGGGCCTCGGCGTCGGCCTCCTGCCAGCGCAGCTCGGCGCCCCGCTGCTCGGCCAGCCGCCGCCCGGTCTCCAGCAGTTCGGGGGTCAGGTCGGAGGCGACCACCTCGGCTCCGGCCAGTGCCGCGGGGATGGCGGCGTTCCCCGTACCGGCCGCCACGTCGAGGACCCGGTCCCCCGGGCTCACCCCGGCCGCCCGGACCAGGATCTCCCCGAGACCGGGGATCATCTCGGCGGCCACGCTCGGGTAGTCGCCCTGAGCCCACATCGCGCGGTGCTTGTCCTTCAGGGCACGGTCGGCCGCGGCCGTGTCACTTCCGTTGCCCATCAGCGCTCCTCGACGGTTCACGGCACGGCCCAGAAGGCGCGCGGCCCAGCGCTGCGCCTTCGGTTTCCTGGCCGGGTCTCCGGGGTGTCAGCACTCCGTGCAGTGCTGGTACTACTCCTTCTTCGCGTACTCCTGCGCCATGGTGCCCGCGAAGTCGTACACCACGACCTGCTCGTCGCCGACGACCCAGGCGTCGTGGCCCGGCGGGCAGACGAAGACGTCCCCGGGGCCCACTTCGCTCTCGGCGCCGTCGTTCATCCGGATGTGCAGCCGGCCCTGCACGACGTAGCCGTTGTGGTGGATCTCGCACAGCTCGGTCCCGGCGATGGGGCCGACGGACTCCGTCCAGCGCCACCCCGGTTCGAACGTGGCCACCGCGAAGTCCAGCCCCGTCAGGTGCACCGCTTCGAGGTGTCCCCTGGGGAAGTCGCGCCGCTCGTCCGGCTTGTCCAGCGTCTTGACCTCCAGCATGGCCCTTCTCCCTTCCGGTGGCCCTGGCGACCTCGCCCGGCATGCTCACGTGACCGCGTGACACGCGGCCCCGGTGGGCGTGCACGGCCTGGGCCCGCCACTCCATCGTCCGCCCGGCAACTCGGCGGCGCCATTCGGGTGACGGGCCCGCCCGGGGGCGTCAGGCGCCGGGGCCGCAGAGCCTGGCGAAGCGCTCGGTGTCGATGTTCCCGCCGGAGAGGATCACCCCGACCCGGCCGGCCAGCGCGCCCGCCCGGCCGGTGAGCAGCGCGGCCAGCGGGGTGGCCCCGCTCGGCTCCAGGACGATCTTCAGACGCTCGAAGGCGAAGCGCATGGCGTCCCTGATCTCGTCCTCGCCGACCGTGACGACCCCGTCCAGCAGCCGCCGGTTGACCGAGAAGGTCAGCTCTCCGGGGGTGGGCAGGGCCTGCCCGTCGGCGATGGTGCGCGGAACGGGGATGGTCACCCGGTGTCCGGCCTCCAGCGACCGTCTGGTGTCGTCACCCGCCTCGGGCTCGACCCCGATGACCCGCGCCCCGGGCCGGAGCCCCTTGACGGCGGTGGCGCAGCCGGCGATCAGACCGCCGCCGCCCACCGGGGCGAGCAGCAGGTCCAGCGCGCCCGCCTCCTCCAGCAGTTCCAGGGCGGCCGTGCCCTGTCCTGCCATGACGTGCGGATGCTCGTAGGGCGGGATCAGGGTGAGGCCCCGTTCGGCGGCGAGCGCCTCGGCGATGGCCACCCGGTCGCCGGTGTAGCGGTCGTAGGTGACGATCTCCGCTCCGTACCCCTCGGTGGCCGCCCGCTTGGACGGCGGCGCGTCCTCGGGCATGACGATGACGGCACGGGTGCCGAGCTCCCAGGCGGCGAGCGCGACCGCCTGGGCGTGGTTGCCGGAGGAGTAGGCGGCGATGCCCCGGGACAGCTGCTCGGGGGTGAGCCGGGAGGCCGCGTTGTAGGCGCCGCGGAACTTGAAGGCGCCGACCCGCTGGAAGTTCTCGCACTTGAGGTGGATCTCGGCGCCGGCCCTTTCGTCCAGCGTGCGGGAGCGCAGCACCGGGGTGCGGTGGGCGACGCCCTTGAGGCGCTCGGCGGCGGAGCGGACGTCGTCCAGGGTCACCGGCTGGCTGGTGGTCGTCATGCGGGGCCTCCGGGTGGGGCGGGATCGGCGGATGTGTTCGGGGTGCCGGACCGGGAGCGCGCGCCGGGCGCGGCCGGGGGGTGCGGGGGGCCGGCCTCGTTCTCGGCAGGCTCCCCGTTCCGGGCCTGGGAGAGGTAGCTGTAGGCGGAGGCGCGGGAGATGCCGAGCCGGGACGCGACCTGCTCGACCGAGCGCCGGACGGCGAACACCCCGCTCGCCTCCAGGTCGCGGAAGAGCCGCAGCCGTTCGGCGCGGTCGAGCTGTGCCCAGCCGCGGTGCCGGCGCAGTGGGTGGGCGTCGATGACGGCGTCCACCACCGAGCCGATGTCGTTGCCGAAGGTGGTCGCCGGCGGATCGGCCGCGGGGCCGGTGCCGAGGCCGGCGAGCGCGCCGAGCAGGGCGTGCGCCTGCCCGACGGCCCCGGCGTCGATGTTGACGCACAGGGCGCCGAAGACCGCGCCGGTGGAGTCGCGCAGCGGCATGGTGGAGGACTTCACCAGCGTCCCGGTGCGGGTGCGGGTGAGCTGGTTGAGTTCGTTCTGCGCCTCCTCGCCGCGGGCGAGCATCCGCATCCCGATCTCGCTCATCGCCCCGCCGACGGACCGGCCGGTCACCGATCCGGCCACGGCGATCACGGACGCCTCCGGGCGCCGGTAGTCGTGCAGCACCACCTCGCACACCGGTCCGAAGGTGGCCGCGAGCCCCTCGACGACCGGCCGCAGCGCCGCCAGGATCGCGTCGCGCTCGGCGCCGAGCCGCGCCTCGTCGGCTGCCATGCCCACTCCCCTCGTCCGCACGGTTCCCGGATCGACACCTGGACTATATGTCCAACCACTGGATGATGTGTACAGCACCCCGGGCAAAACGTGTCGAGCCCGACCGCCGGGCCCCCCGCCGCTCGCCCCCCGATCCGCTCATGGATGATCGGAACCGGCCCCTCGACCTGCAGGGCGGGGAGGCGTACCCGCGACGCGAAGGAGATGGCTTTGTCCATCTGGGAGGCTCTGGCGGTCCTCGCTGCCGGAATCGGCGCCGGCACCATCAACACGATCGTCGGCTCGGGCACCCTGATCACGTTCCCGGTGCTGCTCGCCACCGGACTGCCGCCGGTGACCGCCACGGTGTCCAACGCCCTCGGTCTGATCCCCGGGTCGGTCAGCGGCGCCATCGGCTACCGGGCGGAGCTGAAGGGGCAGCGCAGCCTGGTGCTGAGACTCGCAGGGGCCTCCGCGACCGGCGGTCTGGCGGGCGCGGTCCTGCTGCTGATGCTGCCCGAGACCGCCTTCGAGACGATCGTTCCCGTCCTGGTCGCCCTCGCCCTGGTGCTGGTGATCTTCCAGCCGCGCCTCTCGGCGGCCGTGCAGCGCCGCCGGGAGCGCAACGGCACCTCCGCCGTCTCCCACGGCGGTCCCGTCCTCTTCGGCTCGCTGCTGCTCGCCAGCGTCTACGGCGGCTACTTCACCGCGGCGCAGGGGATCATCTACCTGTCCCTGATGGGGATGCTGCTCGACGACACCCTGCAGCGCCTGAACGCGGTGAAGAACGTCCTCGCCGCGATCGTGAACACCATCGCGGCGCTGTTCTTCCTGTTCGTCGCCGACTTCGACTGGTCCGCCGTGCTGCTGATCGCCGTCGGGTCCGCGCTGGGTGGCCAGGTCGGCGCGAAGGTGGGGCGGCGGCTGCCTCCCTTCGCGCTGCGCGTCTTCATCGTCGCCGTCGGCTCGGTCGCCATCGTCCAGCTGCTGCTCCGCTGACCCGGCGCCGGACGGGGCGTCATACGATCGATGTCCGGACGGCACACGGCCGGCGCGTACTTGGGCAAGCGTTCGCGCGCGGGGAGGACCGTTGGGCATGCTGGTGGGGTGCCTTGCGGTACCCCCACCGGAGGGAGCGGGAATGGTGGACAGTCCGGTCGAACGGCACGGGCGCGGCCCGGGGGCACCTCAGCTGCGGCTGGACGAGCTGCTGGAGGGCCTGCAGGCGCAGGTGGCGCAGGTGCGGGCCACCCGTGACCGGGTGCACACCCTGCTGGACGCGGTGCTGTCGATCGGTTCCGATCTCGACCTGGGTGTGGTGCTGCGGCGCATCACCGAGTCCGCGGTCACCCTGGTCGACGCCGAGTACGGGGCGCTGGGCGTGCTCGGCGAGGAGGGCAAGATCGCCCAGTTCATCACCGTCGGCGTGGACGAGGAGACCATCGAGCGGATCGGCCACTACCCGGAGGGGCGCGGCATCCTGGGCCTGCTGATCCGGGAGCCGGAGCCGCTGCGCCTGGCCGACCTCACCAGACATCCGGAGTCGGTGGGCTTTCCCGAGGGGCATCCGCCCATGACGTCGTTCCTCGGTACCCCGATCCGGGTGCGCGGACGCGTCTTCGGCAACCTGTATCTGACGGACAAGCGCGACGGGGGCGAGTTCGACGACGAGGACGAGGCGGTGCTGCGCACCCTGGCCGCGGCGGCCGGTGTCGCCATCGACAACGCCCGGCTCTACGAGGACACGCGCCGCCGTGAGCAGTGGCAGGCCGCCAGCAGCGAGCTGACCCGCAGCCTGCTGTCCGGGACCGAGCCCGACTCCGTGCTGCACCAGGTGGCGGCGACGGTACGGTCGCTGGCCGGGGCGGATCTGGTGACGGTGGCGGTGCCGATCGCCGAGGGCGGGGAGCTGGTGATCGAGGCGGCCGAGGGCGAGGGTGCCGAGGAGGTGCGCGGACTGCTGCTGCCGGAGACCTCGCTCGCCGTGAAGGTCCACCGGACCGGTGAGCGGATCACCAGCAGCGCGCTGTCCCAGGAGCCCCAGGAGGGCAGCGGCTCCGCCAGCCGGGTACGGCTGGGCCCGGGCTTCCTGCTGCCGCTCAGCGGCCGCGAGCACGTCCGCGGCGTACTGCAGGTGGCCAACATGCCGGGCGGCGAGACCTTCTCCGATGCCACCATGACGATGATCAGCGGCTTCGCCGACCAGGCCGCGCTCGCGCTGGAGATCGCCGAGCACCGCAGGGAGGCCGAGCAGCTGATGGTGCTGACCGACCGCGACCGCATCGCCCGCGATCTGCACGACCTGGCCATCCAGCGTCTGTTCGCCTCGGGCCTGACCCTCAACTCCGTGCTGGCCCGGCTGGACGACCGCCCCGACGTGGCCAAGCGGGTCCAGCGGGTGATCGACGACCTCGACGACACCGTCAAGACGGTGCGGACCACCATCTACGCCCTGCGGGAGCACGACCGCTCCGAGGGGCGGCCGAAACTGCGGGCGCAGCTGCTGGCGGAGACCGACCTGGCCGCCGAGGTGCTGGGCTTCAGCCCCGCCCTGCGCATGACCGGGCTGCTGGACACGGGCGTGCCCGCGGCGCACGCCGAGCATCTGCTCGCGGTGCTCCGCGAGACGTTGTCCAACGTGGCCCGGCATGCGAAGGCCTCCGCGGTGGAGGTCACCGCCGAGGCCGACGGCACCCGGCTGCGGCTGCGGGTCGCGGACAACGGCCGCGGCATCGACCCGGCCGTCACCCGCCGCAGCGGCCTGGACAACTGCCGCCGCCGCGCCACCGACCTGGGCGGTGACCTCACCGTCGGCCCGAACGAGCCGACCGGCACGGTCGTGGAGTGGACGGTGCCGCTGCCCGCGGAGAGCGGCGCGTGAGCGCTGTGCCCACCTGGTGCCGGGCGCTTCGCGCGAGCACGGTGCCCCGCCCGGCCGCGGCGCCACGCATGCGCACCGCGCCCACGCCGTCGGGGAGCGGCGCACCGGCCACGGTGCCGGCGGTGGTCGGCGCCTTGTCCCGGACGGCCCGGTCGGTGATCCTTTCCTGAGAATTGAGGACAGCCGCGCAGGTGGGGCCGGTCGGCCCTATCCTCTCGCGGCGGTGGCGGAGAACATGAAGCAATGGACCACCAGGACGCCTTCCGCGCACTCGACCGGCAGGAGTGCCTTCGGCTGCTCGCCAAGGTGCCGGTCGGCCGCGTGGTCTACACCCGGCACGCCCTTCCGGCGGTGCTGCCCATCAATTTCTCCCTGGACGCGGACGCCAACGTCCTGCTGCGCACCTCGCCCAACTCCGAGCTGGTGCGCGCGGTGGACGGCTTCGTCGTGGCCTTCGAGGCGGACGAGTACGACGCGGCCACCCGCTCCGGCTGGAGCGTGATCGTCACCGGGCCGGCCACCGTGGTGACCGACCCGGCCGAGGTGGAACGGCTGTCCGAGACCGCCCCCGCCTCCTGGATGCCCCTGCCGGAGTCGGTGATCGTGCGGATCGAGGCCGAGCTGGTCACCGGCCGCGAGCTGAGGGGGACGCCCGGGAACGGGTGAGTCGTCGCCCTTCCCCCCGGTCAGTGCCCTTCGTGCCTGAGCCGGTCCTGGGCCTGGGTGGCGATGACCGCCGCCTGGATGCGCCGCTCCACGCCCAGCTTGGCCAGCAGCCGCGAGATGTGGTTCTTCACCGTCTTCTCGGCGAGGTAGAGACGCTGGCCGATCTGCCGGTTGGTCAGGCCCTCGCCGATCAGGGCCAGGATCTCCCGCTCCCGCTCGGTGAGCCCCGGCAGCGCCTCCTCCTCCGGTGACGGCTCCCGCTCCTGGCGCAGCCGGTCCATCACCCGGGCCGTGACGCTGGGGTCGAGCAGCGACTGGCCGGAGGCGACGGTGCGGACCGCCGACACCAGGTCCGAGCCCTTGATCTGCTTCAGTACGTATCCGGCGGCCCCGGCCATGATCGAGTCGAGCAGCGCCTCCTCGTCGTCGAAGGAGGTGAGCATCAGACAGGCCAGCTCCGGCATCCGCGAGCGCAGCTCGCGGCAGACGGTCACGCCGTCGCCGTCCGGGAGCCGCACGTCCAGCACGGCCACCTGCGGACGCAGCGCGGGCACGCGGACCAGGGCCTGCTCGGCCGTGCCGGCCTCGCCGACGACGGTGATGTCCGGTTCGTCGTCCAGCAGATCGTGCACCCCGCGCCGCACCACCTCGTGGTCGTCCAGCAGGAAGACCCTGATCGGGCCGCCGTCGCCCGGCTGCGCGCCGTCCGCCATGGAATCGCTCCTTCTCCGCATCGCGCGCTCCTTCGCACCGCGCGATGCAACTGTCCGTCCTTCGCCGATCCTCCGCCATCCGGGCCCGCGGGGCCAGGGCCGGTCGGCCCTACCCGCCGCCGCTTCGTGCACCGGGGCACGGCTCAGGGCGGGCCCGGTGGCCGGATCGCCAGGAGCGCGAGATCGTCGTCGCCCGAGCCGGGGTGCCGGTCGGCCAGCACGCGGCACAGGTCCTTCAGCGGCAGGCCGCTGTGCGCCGCTGCCTCCGCGGCGAGTTCGTCCAGGCAGGCGTCCAGCGAGCGGCGGGGATGCTCGACCAGTCCGTCGGTGTACAGCAGGACCGTGTCCCCCGGCTTCAGCGCGCGGGTGTGGTCGGGGCGGGGCAGCGACTCGTCCACGCCGAGCGGCAGACCGGGCTCGGCCTCCAGGTAACTGGCGTGTCCGTCGGCCGTGACGACGAGCGGCGGCAGATGTCCCGCAGTGGACCACAGCACACGCCACCCCTCGCCCTGCCGTTCGATGCGGGCGAGGCAGGCAGTGGTGACGGGGGCCTTGGTGATGGCGTGCAGGGTGTGGTCGAGGCGGTGCAGGACCAGGCTGGGCGGGGTGCGGCGGTCGTAGAGCAGGGCGCGCAGCATGTTGCGGATCTGCGACATGGCCGCCGCCGCGGTCAGGTCGTGTCCGACCACGTCCCCGATGATGGCGGCGCAGGAGCCGTCCGGCAGCGGCAGCACGTCGTACCAGTCGCCCCCGAGATGGTGACCGGGTGCCTTGGCGGGGCGGTACTCGGCCGCGGCGGCGAACGGTGCCGGCTCGGGCAGGGTGGGCAGCAGCAGCCGCTGGAAGTGCTCGGCCGAGGACCGGGACTGCTCGTAGAGGCGGGCGTTCTCGATGGCGATGCCTGCGGCCCCGGCGAGTGCGGTCACCACGGCCTCGTCGTGGTCGTCGAAGCGCCGGCCGTCCCGCCGGTCGCACAGGTAGAGATTGCCGTAGATCCGGCCGCGGACGCTGATGGCGACGCCGAGCAGGGTGCGCATCGGCGGGTGGCCCGGCGGGAAGCCCACCGAGTCGGGGTGGCCCGGCAGGTCCGCCACGCGCAGCGGCTCGGGGTGGTGGATCAGATGGCCGAGCAGGCCACGGCCGTGCGGGAAGTCGGAGCCGGCCAGGGCGTCGTACTCCTGCTGGTTCAGGCCGAGCGGGATGAACTTCTCCAGCGCTGAACCGTCGTCGTTGAGCACGCCCAGGGCGCCGTAGCGGGCGTCGACCAGGTCCATGGCGGTGCTGACGATGCGCCGCAGCACCACCGGCAGCTCCAGCTCGCGGCTGACCGCCAGGACAGCGTTGAGCAGGCGCTCCATACGCTGCTGCGCCCTGGCCGACTCCTCGTCCGGGTCCACCACGACGTGCTTCTCCTCGTGTGCCGTGCGGCCGGGGCGTCGCGCGGTACCGCCGCGACGTGCGGTGCCGCCACCCTCGTCACATCGTGACCCGGCCGCCGCCTCCCCGCACGTCCGCGGCTACCGCCCGTCCGGCCCGGACCCTCGCGCGGGCGTACGGGGAGGGGCGTCCCCGTACGGCCGGGAACGCCCCTCTCCCGCGGCAGGCCGGCGGCCCACGCTCTCGGACCCGCTCTCACAGCAGCCAGCGGTGGCGGCTGACGAAGGGCAGCCGCGCCCACGCCTTGCCGAGTCCCCAGGTGGCGCCGGCCCCGGCCGCGGCGAGGGCGATGAGGACGACCGCGTACACCAGGTGGTAGTCGGCGAACGGGTTGGTCGACATGCTCGGCGAGCCGTCCGACAGGTGCCTGGCCGGCGGCCACTCCGCGATCCACATCAGCGCCATCATCACCGTCCCGGCGACCGCGGCGATCCGCAGGCCGATCCCCGCGAGCAGGGCGACTCCGATGCCGAGCAGACCCAGCATGAACAGCCAGTCGGCCCAGGCGGCCCCGGCCCAGTCGTGGAAGACGGACTCCATCGGTCCGACGGCGACACCGCTGAGGAAGCCCTCGGTGGGAGAGCCCCCGTCGATCCAGCCCTTCCCGGAGGGGGTGGCGTAGCCGAGGCCGAACGTCTTGTCCAGGAACGCCCACAGGAAGACGAACCCGGTCAGGATCCGGAGCCCGGCCATCGCGTACGCGCCGGCGGCGGTGGCCTCCGCGGTCGCCGCCCCGGCGGACGCCCGGTCCGCCGCGCCCCGGCGCAGCGACGGGAAGCGGAAGGCGGGACGTCGGTGCGGGTGCTCGTGAACTGCCATGGCGCTCACCTCTTTCGCACGGTGAAGCCGGCTCTCAACGGCTTCGTTGCACCTTCAATGTCCCGCTCCACGAACCCCGACCGGAGAGGCTGCAGGGCCCTCGGAACGGGCCGAAGGTCCCCGGTCCGCAGGGACGCTCCGCGTCCGGCCCGTCGCTCGGAAGGCCAGGGCGCACCACGGCGCATTCCGCATCCGGTGCGCGCCGTCTTTTCTCGCCAACCTCCATGTGCCGCCGTTGATCCGGCGCAGGCGTCCGTGCGCCCAGGTCAGAGCCCGGGTGCCCGCGCGGCGGAGCCCGTGCGCGCGAGGCTGCTGCCCCGCCGGGGCGGGCCGGATCGTTACCGAGGGGGGTGCGACGCCGTGAAAGGCCGTCAGGCGTTGTCAGTGCCCGCTGGTACACCCGGTTGCAGAGCAGGCCGCACGAGGCGGCCTCCGTCGAGAGGGAGACGGCATGAGGAAGGCACCCGAGGGATTCCACTACGTCCGCGGCCACCTGCGCCGCAACCCGAAACCCCGCAGTGCGAAGCGCATGAGCGGCTGGATGATCGCCGGTCTTCTGGCGGGCGTCTGGTTATGGGGCCAGTTGTTCGGCTTCGGGGAGGCCGGGACGTCGGCCCCCTCGAACGACCCCAGGCCGGCGGTCAGTGAAACGGCCGGCCGCTGATGGGCCGGATGCGTCTGCGGCGCCCGCGCGGTGCCGGAGAGTCGTTCTCGGCTGCGCTCGTCGGACTGGCCGTGCTCGTTCTGCTGGCCCGGACGGCTGCCGCGGTCGTCGACGCCGTGATCGCCGTGTGGCCGGTGCTGCCGGCCTGCGCCCTGGTCGCCGGCGCCGTCGCGGTGCGCCGGATCAGGCGGGCGTCGTCGCAACGGGCCCGGGACAGGGCGCGGTTGGCCGCCCTTCGCCTCACCCTCACCCAGCTCGACGCCCTGGACGATCGCCGATTCGAGTGTGCGCTGCGCGATCTGCTGATCCGTGACGGCTGGACGGCTCGGCGGGTCGGCGGGGGCGGCGACCAGGCCGCCGATGTCATCGCCTACCAGGGCCCGTTCGGGCGCATCGTCGTGCAGGCCAAGCACACCCGTGTCGGCGGAAAGGTCGGCTCCTCGGTGATGTACGCGGTGAAGGGGACGGCGGGCCCGGTCCATGGAGCGGATCACGCCGTCGTCGTCACCAACGGCGGCTTTACCCGTGACGCCAGGCAGTGGGGCGACCGGCACGGCGTCCACTGGGTCGACCGTGAGAGGCTCCGGCGCTGGGCCGAGACGGGTGCGGCCCTGCACGACCTCCTCGGTCTGGTGGCCCGCCCCCGGACCGGCCGCTTCAGGCGTGCCGCCTGACGGCCGGGAGCAGAGCCTCTGCGGAGGGACCCCGGCGCCGGGCGCCGGGGTGTCAGAAGGTGCCGGCCGGTGGGCTCAGATGTGCCTGATCTCGTCGGCGACCCGGGTCGCCCATGCCTCGACGGCGATGAAGTCGCGGTGGTCGCCGCCCTTTCCGTCGCGGAGGATCATGCGGGCGATCCAGCCCTTGGCGCCCTCCTGCAGGCAGCCGCCGAAGGTGACGTGGCCGCGGGCGTCGAGGGCGGTGACGGCCTTCCTGACGCCGGGCACGGGCGGGATGTCGCGCTCGGAGGCGGAGGCGTCGAGCGGGCCGCTGCTGAACAGCCACAGGGGGCGTTCGGCCAGGGCCCTGCGGTGCCGTCGCAGGAAGCGCCGGGCGTCCTTCTGCCAGCGACCGCCGTAGAGTCCGGCGCCGGCCACGACGGCGTCGTAGGGTGCCACGCTCGTCACGTCCTCGGCGGGCCGGACCTCGACCGTCAGTCCGTCCTTGCGCAGGACGTCGGCGACGGTCTCGGCGATGCGTGCGGTGGACCCGTTCGTGCTTCCGTAGGTGACCAACACGGTGCCGGTCATGGCGGTGCCTCCTTTCGCGTCCGGCGCGGCCGGTGCCGGTCACGCCGTGTGCAGCGTCTGCTGGTCGTTGCCGTACGGAGCAGCGATCAGCCGCGGGCTCTCAGCGGAGCCGGCGCAGATAGGGGTCCTGGGGCCGGCACGGCACCAGGCGGATCCGTGCGTCGAGCACGGTGACGGCGTCCGGTGTCGCCAGGACCGGGTTGAAGTCGGCCTCGGCGAGCTGCGGCAGGTCCTCCGCCATCCGGGACAGCCGCAGCAGCAGCTGTTCCAGACCGGCCACGTCGGCGGCCCGGCCGTCGTGCGCGCCGAACAGCAGCGGGGCGCAGCGCGGTGAGGTGATCAGGTCCTGCACGTCGTGGTCGGTGAGCGGGGCGAGGCGGGCGGCGTGGTCGGCCAGGATCTCGGTGGCCGTGCCGCCGAGTCCGAACAGCACCAGCGGGCCGAACACCTGGTCCTGGACGACCCCGGCGAACAGTTCGGTGCCGCGGGGTGCGAGGGGCTGCACGACGACGCCGGTGACGAGCCCGTCGAAACGGGTGCGCAGGTCGCGGAAGGCGGACCTGATCTGCTGTTCGCCGCGCAGGTCGAGGTGGACGGCGCGCTGCTCGCTCTTGTGCACGAGTCCGGGCCAGTGGGCCTTCATCACCACCCGGCCGTCGGCGCCGCGCAGCCGTTCGGCGGCCGCCACCGCCTCGTCCTCGGTCTCCGCCCAGGCCCAGGGGATGTGCGGGATGCCGTAGCAGGCCAGCAGGTCCGCGCAGGGGCGCGGGTCGAGCCAGCCGCCGTCGGGGTGGGCGGCGAGGTGGTCCCGCACCAGCGCGCGAGCCCGGTCCGCGTTCACGCCGTCGAGCGCGGGGTCGGTCCCGGCGGGGCGGGCGAGCCAGGCGGAGCGGCGTGCGGCGTGGGCGAGCGCCCGTGCGGCGGCCTGGGGTTCGGCGTAGGAGGGGATGCTGCCGCCGCCGGCCGCCGCCGGAAGCAGCTCGACGGACCGCGCTTGTTCGAGGCGTACCAGGGTGACCGGCTTCGGCGTCGTCGGGGCGGCGGCCTCGGTGACGGCTCGGGTGACGGCTCGCACCAGGTCGTCCCCGGTTGCCGCGGCGACCGCCGTGGGGACGAGGGTCACCACCACCGCGTCGATGCCTCCGTGGCGCACGATCCGCTCCACGCAGTCCGTCAGCTGCTGTTCGGTGACGGCCGCGGTGGCGTCGACGGGATTGCCGACGGCGGCGCCCTCGGGGAGGGCGGCGCGCAGGTCGTCGGTCAGCTCCGGGGTGAGCGCCGGAAGGACCAGCCCCGCCTCGGCGCAGGCGTCGGCCGCCAGGACCCCCGCTCCGCCCGCGTTGGTGACGATCGCGACGCGCGGGCCTGCGGGCAGCGGCTGGGCGTGCAGCAGAGCTGCCGTCTCGAGAAGTTCACCGACCGAGCGGGTGGCGGTGATGCCGGCCTGGGTGAACAGCGCGTCGCGCGTCATGGTGCGGGTGGCGGCGGCCGCGGTGTGCGAGGCGGCGGCCTTCCTGCCCGCCTCGGTGCGGCCGGCGTCCACCGTCAGCAGCGGCATCCTGCGGGTCACCCGGCGGGCGGTGCGGGAGAAGGCGCGCGGGTTGCCGAAGGACTCCAGATGCAGCAGCGCGAGACCGGTGCGGCCGTCGCTCTCCCACCACTGGAGCATGTCGTTGCCGCTGACGTCGTACTTGTCGCCCAGGGAGGCGAAGGAGGAGACGCCGATGCCGAGCCGGGACAGTCCTTCGAGGAGCGCGATGCCGACGCCGCCCGACTGCACGGCGACGCCCGCGGTGCCGGGGCTGGGGTGCCCGGCGGCGAAGGTGGCGTCGAGGCTGATGCCCGGCTCCGTGTTGCTGATGCCCAGGCAGTTGGGGCCGACGAGCCGCATGCCGTAGGTACGGCAGGCGGTCAGGAGCCGCCGTGCCTGGTCCTTGCCGAAGCCCGCGGAGACGACCACCAGGGCCCGGACGCCCGCCCGCCCGCACTCCTCGGCGATCGCCGGGACCGCGGGGGCGGGCGTGGCGATCACGACGAGATCGGGGATCCGGGGCAGGGAGGAGACCGAGGGGTACGACGGCACGCCCAGGATGGCGGTGGCCGCGGGGTTCACCGCGAACAGCCGGCCGGTGCAGCCGCCGGAGTGCAGCTGGCGCAGGATGGCCCGGCCGACCGAGCCGGGGGTGCGGCCGGCGCCGACGACCGCGACGGTCCTGGGCCGCATCAGGGGGCGCAGGCTGGCGACGTCGGCGGTGCGTCCGCGTTCCTCGACCGCCGTGAGGTAGGTGTCGTTCTGGTCGAGGGCGATGGTGCAGCGCACCTCCGGTCCCTCGAAGCGGCGTTCGGTGCGCAGGCCGAGGTCGGCGAAGAGTTTCAGCACCTCGCGGTTCTCGCTGAGCGCGTCGGCGGTGAAGGCGGTGATGCCGTCGGCGCGGGCGGCGGAGACGAGGTGCTCGACGAGCAGGGTGCCGACGCCCCGGTGGTGGAGCCCGTCGGCCACGGCGACGGCCACCTCCGCCGTCTTCCGCCCCGCCCCGGCCTCGCTCTCCTGGTCGGCCCGGCCGTCCTCCGTCTCGTACTCCGCGAGGCCGATCACCCGGCCCTGCCGCTCGGCGAGCAGCGCTCGGTAGCCGGGGCGGGCCGGTCCGCAGGCCCGGTCGGCGGCGAGCCGGGCCGACCTGCGGGAGAGGGAGAAGAACCGCAGCCGCAGGTTCTCCGGGGACATCTCCTCGTACAGCCGCTGGATCTGCTCGTGGTCGTCGGGCCGGACGGGACGGATGCAGACGGTGGCGCCGTCGGCCAGCAGCGCGTGGACGGGCGGCCGGTCGGTCACGTCGTGCTGCGTCATCACAGGGCTCCTCACACAACCGGTCGGTCGTCTCGAGCATCCGGCGGATCCGGCGGCCGTCCCATGGGCTGACCGGGGCGCTTCGAAGGCCGGTCGGCCCCGGCCCCGTGCCGATCGGCCCCCGCCGGGACCCGCCGGAAAGACCCGTCCCCCGGGCCTGTCAGCAGGGGTCTGTCAGCAGGGGTCTGTCAGGCGGCACGGGTCAGGGGGACCGGTCAGGAAGGGCACGGCGGACCGGTGGCCGTCAGTGGTGCGCCACGACCGCGACGGGTGCCGCGCAGTGGTGCAGCACGGCGTGCGTGACGGGGCCGATGTGGACACCGACGGGCGCCCGGCGGATCCGGCGGCCGACCACGACCAGCGAGGCCTCGCGCGAGGCCTCGACGAGACGGCTCGCGGCGCTCCCGGCGGCGGACTCCTCGACCACCTCGACGTCCGGGAACGTCTCCCGCCAGGGACTCAGGATCTTCGTGAGCGCGGCCGCCTCCTGTTCGCCCAGGTCGTCACCGAGGCGGGGGCCGGCGGGCAGGGCGAAGGCGTAGTGGGCCGGGAGCGTCCAGGCGTGCACGGCCCTCACCGCGGTGCCCCGGCGTGCCGCCTCCTCGAAAGCGAAGGCGATCACCGCGTCATCGGGGTGCCGGGTGTCGATCCCGAGCACCACGGGCAGCCGCGCGGCCCCGGCGGACGACGCGCGCTCGCGCTCCTCCCCGTCCGCCCCCGCCACAGCACGCACCAGCACCACGGGGGCCTCCGTGTGACCGATCACGTACATGCCCACCGACCCGACGAGGAACCCGCCGAGCCCGCTCAGCCCCCGCGAGCCGAGCACGAGCAGCTCGGTCTCCTTCGCCACCCGGGGCAGTACGTCCATCGGGCTGCCGGGAACCGACTCCACCCGCACATCCAGCTCCCGGTGCCGTGAGCGCAGCCCGTCGGCCACCTGACGCGGAATCTGCTCACTCCAGCGCCTCAGCTTCTCCGGCGTCAGATGCGCGACCTCGGCGACCGGCTCGGGGACCGGTTCCCATACGTGCACCAACCTCAGCGGCAGCTGCCACAGTTCCGCTTCCCGCGCCGCCCACTCGGCGGCGGCACGGCTCTGGAGCGAGCCGTCGAGCCCCACGGCAATGCTGCGGAACATCAGGTCCACCTCCTGGAAACGGACTGCCGGCTCCAGCGTGCCGGGCGGGGCGCCCTCGGCGGCATTGCCCGCAGGTCCCTGACAGGGGCCCGATGGGCCCGGCTCGCGCGGACGCCACGCCGTCGGCGCTCCGGCCACCGCGGTGTCGTGCCGCGCCGGTTGCCCCGTCCGCGCGTGCCGTCCGGACCAGGCCCGCTCGGCCCGGATCCGGCTGCGCCCCGCGAGTTCGCCGGCGGCGTGTACTCCCGCGGATGTACGCGCACGCGGCGGTCGGCTCTTACCGTGAGGCTGTGAGCCGTTCCGAGCCCCGGTACCGCCTGCGTGCCCCCTGGCCCCTGCCACCGCCGCTCGCGGATCTGCTGATCGCGGCGGTCGTCGCGCTGTTCACCGGGCCGGACGTGGCCGTCAACGACCCCGGGCACCGGCAGGCCGACGGCGTGACCTGGCTGTTGTTCGCCGTGTCGATCGGGGCGCTGCTGGTGCGCAGCCGATGGTCGATGGCAGTCGCACTGGTCACCGGGGCGGCCTGCGCGGGATGGGCGCTGTACGGGCACATCGGTGAGCTGCTGAACCTGCCGGTGATGGTCGCGCTGTACACCGTGGCGGTGCAGGGGAACCGGACGCGGACGGTCCGTACCGGTGCGGTCGCCGCGCTCGCCTCCGGGATCGTCTCGGTGGTCGCCGGCAAGGACGTGGCGCAGCCGCAGGGGGCGCCGCTGCTGGAGATGCTGTGGCCGCTGGTGCCGCTGCTGCTGGGCGAGGTGGTGCGCGGCCGGAGGGAGCAGGTGCGCGCGTACGCGGAGCGGGCCGCGCGGGCGGAGGCGGAACGGGAGCGGGAGGCGCAGCGCCGGGTGGAGCAGGAGCGGGTGCGGATCGCGCGGGAGTTGCACGACGTGGTGGCCCACACCGTGTCGGCGATGACCGTGCAGGCGGGTCTGGCGCTGGACGCGTTCGACACCGAGCCGGAGGTGGCGCGGGCCGCGATGCGGCAGGTGCGGGCGTCCGGCAAGGAGGCGGTGCGGGAACTGCGGGCCACGGTGGGCGTGCTGCGGGCGGAGGGGGGCGTATCGACCGGGCCCGCGCCGCGGCTGGGCGAGCTGCCCGAACTGGTGGAGCGGATGCGCGCGGCGGGCCTGGATGTGACGCTGCGCATGGACGCCGGGCAGCTGCCGCAGGTGGTGGAGCTGGCGGCGTACCGGATCGTGCAGGAGGCACTGACCAACGTGATCAAGCATGCGCGCGCCCGGCACGCGACCGTGTCGGTGGGCCGGGACGGAGACGAGCTGGCCGTGGAGGTCGTCGACGACGGGGTCGCGGGAGGCCGGCCGGTTGACGGTTCCTGGCTCGTCGGCGACGGTTTCGGCCTCATCGGCATGCGGGAGCGAGCAGCCGCCGTGGGCGGCCGGCTGGAGGCGGGGCCGGTGCCGGGCGGCGGCTGGAGGGTCTGCGCGCGGTTGCCCGCCGGCGGTGGGGCGAGGGCGTGATCCGGGTTCTTCTGGCCGACGACCAGACCGTGGTACGGGCCGGCTTCCGTGCCCTGCTCGACCTGACCGACGACCTGGTGGTCGTCGCGGAGGCCGCCGACGGGGTGCGGGCGGTCGAGCTGACGCGCACCACGCGGCCCGACGTGGTGCTGATGGACATCCGTATGCCCCGCGCGGACGGCCTCGAGGCGACCCGCCGCATCGCCGCCGACCCCGCCCTGGGTTCCGTGCGCGTCCTGGTCCTGACGACGTACGAGATCGACGAGTACGTCTTCGAGTCCCTGCGGGCCGGGGCCGCCGGCTTCCTGCTGAAGGACATCGACCCGGAGGACCTGCGTTCCGCGATCCGTACGGTCGCCGCCGGGCACAGCCTGCTCGCACCCGCCGTCACCCGCCGGGTGATCGAGGAGTTCACCCGCCTCAAGGGCCCCGAGACGCGGGCCGTGCGGCGGCTGGAACCGCTGACCGGACGGGAGCGGGAGGTGCTGGCGCTGGTCGGTCGCGGGTTGTCGAACGACGAGATCGGCGAGCGGCTGCTGATGTCCCCGCTGACGGCGAAGACGCATGTCAGCCGGGTGATGAGCAAGCTGTCGGCGCGCGACAGGGCCCAGCTGGTGGTGCTGGCGTACGAGACGGGGCTGGTGCGGGCGGGAGAGCGGCCCGAGGAGGGGAGCTGAGCGCGCCGCCGCTACTCCCGGCGGAGTAGTCGCCGGCTCCCGGCGGCGGATGTCCGCCGTGGCCGTCCTCCCTAGCGTCGAAGACATGATCGAAGCGCGGGAACTCACCAAACGGTACGGCGGCAGGACCGCCGTGGACGGATTGACCTTCACGGTCCGGCCCGGGGCCGTGACCGGCTTTCTGGGACCGAACGGCGCGGGGAAGTCGACCACCATGCGCCTGGCCCTCGGCCTCGTCAGGCCGACCGCGGGATCCGTCACGGTGGCGGGTCGCCGCTACAGCGAACTGGCGGCGCCGCTGCGCGAGGCCGGCGCCCTGCTGGACGCGAGAGCGGTGCACGGCGGCCATACGGTGCGCCGCCACCTGCTCGGCCTGGCCCGCTCCCACGGCATCCCCGCCCGGCGGGTGGACGAGGTGCTGGGAGCGGTCGGTCTCGAGTCGGTGGCGGACCGGCGGGCCAGGGGCCTGTCGCTGGGCATGGCACAGCGGCTCGGCATCGCAGCCGCCCTGATCGGCGATCCCGGCGTCCTGATCCTCGACGAGCCGGTCAACGGCCTGGACACCGAGGGCATCCGCTGGATCCGGGCTCTGCTGAAGTCCCTGGCGGCGGAGGGACGCACGGTCTTCCTCGCCAGCCATCTGATGAGCGAGCTGGAGCTGACCGCCGACCGGATCATCGTGATCGGGCGTGGCCGGCTGCTCGCCGACACGGACATGCGCACCTTCATCGAGAGCAATTCCCCGCACGCCACGCTGCTGCGCACCCCGGCGGAGGAGTCCGGCCGGATGCGCGCCCTGCTCGAGGCCCGCGGCGCCGCGGTGCGCCCCGACGCGCACGGCCGCTGGCGGGTGACCGGGCCCACCACCACGGACATCGGCGAACTCGCCCGCGAGCACCGTATCGCCGTGCACGAACTCACCCCCTGCCGTTCGTCGTTGGAGGAGATCTACACGGCCCTGACGGGCGCGGCCGTCGAGTACCGGAGCACACGGTCCGCTGACGCGAATGCCGAGGAGGAGCTGTCATGCATGCCGTCGTGAACACCGCCGTCACCCCCGCTCCCGGGTTCCGGGAGGCACTGGCCTTCGAGTGGACGAAGTTCACCGGCCTGCGCTCCACCCTGTGGACCACCGCCGCAGCGGCCCTGGTGACCGTGGCCGGTGCCGTGTTCGTGTCCCTGACCCGCAGCCTGCAGCCGGACGACACCGTGCTCGGCGGCAGCCTCACTCTCAGCGTGGTCGGACTGATGATCGCGGGTGTGGTGGGTGCGCTGACGGTGTGCGGCGAGTACTCCAGCGGCACGATGGCCACCACCCTCGCCGCGGTGCCCCGCCGCGGCCGGGTGCCGGCCGCCAAGACCGTGCTGGTGTCGGCGGTGCTGTACGTCGTCGGGCTGGTGTCCTGCACGGTGGCCTACCTGCTGGGCGACGCCTTCCTCGACGGCTCCTACGCCCAAGGGCGGCCGCTGCCCGCGCTGTTCGGCATCGCGGCGCTCTTCTCCGTCGTAGGAGCGCTGGGAGTGGCCATCGGGCTGGTCGTGCGGCATCCGGCCGGTGCGGTCACCGTGGTGATCGCCGTGCTTCTGCTGCCGTCGCTGTTCGGGCCGCTCTTCGGGGATCTGCAGCGGTGGGTCGCCGGTGCCGCCCCGACGGCCGCGCTGGAGAAGCTCACCCAGACGTCCGACGCCGCCCCGGAGGCGGTGGGCAGCCTCGGCGGCTGGCCGTCCCTTGCCCTGGTCACCGCGTACACCGCCCTCGCCCTCGCGGCTGCGTCCGGCGTCCTGTGCAGGCGCGACGTCTGACGTCCGGCGAGGTGCGTGATGTGTGATGTCCGGCGGTTCCTCGTCCGGATGCTGGTGGCGCTGTGCAGCACGGCGGCCCTGCTCGCGCCGGCGGCGCCGGACGCCCGGGCCGGCGAGGGCGTCCGGGTGGTGGACGAGCACCGGGTCGCGGACCGGATCGTCGACCTGACCGTGCGCTCGTCCGCTCTGGGCCGTGCAGCCCGCGTCCGGCTGCTGACCCCGGACGGATGGGACGAGCGCGACCGTCACCAGCGCTGGCCGGTGCTCTGTCTGTTCGCCGGCGGTGACGGTGACCACGCGACCTGGACCCGGGAGTACCAGGTCCACCGAAAGCCGTCGCTGCGCGACACCCTGGTCGTCATGCCGGAGATGCCGCTGTACGGCTTCTACAGCGACTGGTGGAACCACGGCGACGGCGGACCGCCCGCCGTGGAGAGCTTCCATCTGCGCGAGGTGCTGCCGCTTCTCGAACGCTCCTACGGGGCGGGTACCCGGCGGGCGGCGGCCGGGGAGCCCCAGGGCGGTTTCGGCGCCCTCTCCTACGCCGCCCGGCACCCTGGACTCTTCGGGGCGGTGGCCAGTTACAGCGGGTTCGTCCATCCGCTGCGGCATCCGCACGCGGTACGGGCCGGTATGACCTACCTGGGCCTGGACTGGACGGCGCTGTGGGGCGACCCCGTCGCCCAGCGTGCGATCTGGCGGGCGCACGACCCCTTCCATCTGGCCGAACGCCTGCGCGGCACGCGCGTGCACCTGTCCAGCGGCGACGGCAGGGCGGGCGCGCTCGACCCGCCCGGGACCGAACCCGATCCGCACATCCCCGGTCTGGAGGACCCCGGCGATCCCTTCCCTCACGACGTCGTCTCGCCCACGGAATTCCTCATGGGGGACGAATCGCGCGCGGTGGCCACCCGCCTCGCGCGGGTCGGCGTCCGGCTGAGCACACACTTCTACACCGGGACGCACTCCCCGCCGTACTGGTGGCGCGAACTGGACCGCACCCTGCCGATGCTGCTGGAGGCCCTGGACGCCCGGCCGTCAGGGCGATGAGGCAGCGATGTGCTCGGTCACGGCCGGTGGAAGCGCGGCGCGGCTACGCCGTACCCGGACCCGCCGTGGGCCCCATGCCCCGCAGCTGCTGGACGGTGCCGCCGATCTTCTCCCGGAACCGCTCCAGCATCTCCGGGTCCTTGGCGCTGACGATCCAGCGCGGGCCGACGAGGTACGTGCCGCCGTACACGGCGGCGGAGTCGAGCCAGGCCTGCTGGTACTTCTCCTGGGGGAAGGTCGTGACGAGGTAGTCGAGCTCGGGCGTGTGGCAGAGGCCCTGGCGCAGTTCGTCGGCGTCGATACGGATCCTGGGCTTGCAGCCGGTGAGCCGGGCGATCACCTCGACCCGGGCGGGGGCCACGACACCGGCGGCGGGCGCCGCCGGGATGTCCGAGGGGTCGCTCTTCGCCTTCTCGTCGCCGTCCGCGCCGCCGCCGCACGCGGTGACCAGGGGCAGCAGGGCGAGGCAGCCGGCCAGCAGGGACAGGCGTATGCGGCGGGCGGTGTGCGGTGTGCGGCCGGTGCGTCCTGACTGCGGTGGCGGTGACTGCTCGGGATGCCGTGGCACGTGCCTCTCCGTACTGGGAGTACCCGGGTGCCCGGAGTACTCGGACCTCTCTGCCCGCGTCGGCGGGCGGGCGTTGGGCTACGGAGAGGGGTACGGGTGAACGGCGGCTCGTGTTCAGCCCGGTGCGTCAGCGCACTCTGCCCCGCGGCTTCAGCGGTGTCGCGGGCAGCTCGGGTGCGGGCAGCGGGGCCCCGGCATAGCCCTTGACCTCGCCGAAGCGGGTGCCCTCCATCCAGTCCCGGCGGGCCTGTTCGATCTCCTCCTGGGTGCGGGCGATCCAGTTCCAGAACATGATGAGCTCCTCCTCGAAGGGCTCACCGCCGAGCAGCATCACGCCGGCGTCCGACTCGGCGCGCAGCGGGAGTTCGGCGCGGCCGCAGCCGAGGTAGAGCATGGAGCCGGGCAGCACCGGCACGCCGTCGACGTGAGTCTCGCCGGACATGGCGAGGACGGCGTACTCGAAGTCGGGTTCGAGGGGGAGGCGGAGGTCGGCGCCCCGGGTGAGGGCCAGGTCGGCGCCGACGATGGGCGTGTAGGTGGTGCCGGGGGACGTGGCACCGTCCAGGCTGCCGAGGATCAGGGTGGCCGTGAGCCCCGGTGCCGTGACCACGGGCAGGTCGGCGTGGTGCTCGAAATGCGGGTCGGTGTGGCGGTGGCTGTCGGGGAGCGCCACCCACAGCTGGGCGCCGTGCAGGAAGCGGGCGTGCTCGCGGGGGCTCTCCTCGGAGTGGCTGATCGCCCGGCCGGAGGTCATCAGGCCCAGTTCCCGCGGGCGGATCAGCTGGAGGCTGCCCGTGGAGTCGCGGTGCAGCACCTCGCCCTCGTGCAGCCAGCTCACGGTCTGCAGGCCCATGTGAGGGTGCGGTGGCACCTGCATGCCGGGCTCGTCGGCGATGTCGTCGGGGCCGTAGTGGTCGACGAAGCACCAGGCGCCGATCATGCGCCGGCCGAGGTTCGGCAGCAGCCGCCGTACCTCGGTGGACTCGCCGAGCCGGACGTGCCGGGGGCTGAGGAGTTCGCGCACCGGTTCGGCGACCACGAAACCCCGCCCGCCGCACACCGAGGGGACCGCCTCGCGCTCAAGGTTGCTCATGCCGGACAACCTAGCCGCGAGACGTGCGGTCCGTCAGTGCGTCGCAGCGGGAACGGTCCGATATCGGTCCGATCGGGGGCCGGACGCGCTGCGGACGCCCCGCGAGGAGGGGGCTGAGGAATAGCCGGTCACCGCCGTCCGTTCCGGGCCTTCGAGGAGGTCACGAGTGGACACCAGGTACTACGGCCACGGAACGCCCGCCGAGCGCTGGGAGCGCGCCGGGACGTTCTTCGACGCCAAGGACTACGCCGGCGCCGCGCGCGTCCTGGCCGGGCTGGTCGAGGAGGTGCCGGAGCAGACCGGGCCGCGGCTGCTGCTGGCCCGCGCCTACTACCACTCGGCCCAGCTGCGCCGCGCGGAGGCGGAGCTGAGGACCCTCGTCGAACGTGACCCGGTGGAGCACTACGCCCGGCTGATGCTCGGCCGCACCCTCCAGCGGCAGGGGCGGCACGAGGAGGCCGCGTCCCATCTGCGCATCGCCGCCGCGTTCGAGGGGCGGTTCGACGCACCTGACGGGGACGGGGGATCATCCGGGGTCTGACGGGAAGCGGCCGAAGTGACGGGGGCCGACGTGTCCGGGCGGGGCCGGACGGGTTCCCCGTCACAGGTCTTGGTCAGGGACCCGTGACGAGGAACGCCGGGGCGGACGGCCCGGCGTCGGTGGTCCGCCCGGGGACGCTGCCCGGCACCCCCCTGTGGAGCCGGGCCCCCGTGTTCCAGAGGGTGGTTCCGCCTGTCCGGTTGCGCCGGAGGCCCGCCGGGTCCGCCGGTGGGCGATCTCGCCGAGCAGGATGCCGGCGGCACGAGGAACGCGGCCGGCGGGACGCCGAGGAGCGTGGCGTTCCCGCGCCGCGGGAGCGGCCTGTGCCACGTGGGGCCGTCGAAGGGCGGGTCGGGGCACGGCATGCTGGCGCGATGGGACACGCCGAACGTCAGGGAACGATCGCCGCGCAGGTGGAGGAACTCCTCGCCGTCCCCGGCCCGTTGACGATCGTCACCGCCGGTGACCCGGTGCTGCGACGCGGTGCCGAGCCGTTCGGCGGGCAGCTGGATCCCGGTCCGCCGGCCCGTTTCGTCGGGGCGCTGCGCCTCACCCTGCACGAGGCGCCCGGCGCCGGGCCGGCCGCGCCGCAGGTGGGAGTTCCGCTGCGGATCGCGGTGCTGGAGGATCCGGCTCCGGTACCCGAGGAGGTGCCCGGGCGCGGGAGCGCACGCCGCAGCCGTTCCGGGTGCTGATCAATCCGGCGTACGAACCGGCCGGCCCGGAACGGGTCGCGTTCCACGAGGGCTGCCTGAGCGTTCCCGCCTATCAGGCGGTGGTCGCCCGTCCGCGCGCGGTGCGGCTGACGGGGCAGGACGAGTACGGCCGGTCCTTCGACGAGGTCTTCACCGGCTGGCCGGCGCGGATCGTGCAGCACGAGACGGTTCACCTGGACGGCGTCCTCTGCCTCGACCGGGCCGAACCGCGCTCGCCGGCCTCGCTGCAGGCGCCGGCGGAACGCTGGTCGCGGCCGGCGCCCGAGGAGGCGGCCCGGGCGCCGGGGTTCGAACTGCCCTGGCGGCCTGCCGTGGCCGGCCGACGCGGCGAACCGACGCAGCCCGGAGAGCGGTGACGGTCCGCCGCGGCGCCTTGGCGACTGCGACTGACTGCGATCGGCGACCCCGCGCCTTCCTGCCGGCGAAACGGCGGGCGCGCGGCGCACTCGCCCACTCCCCCGGCGGGACCCGCGGAAAATCCGGCTGCGCCCGGCCCACCGCCCCGGCTACCTTGGCCGCATGTCCACGCCCCGAACTTCTTAGCCGAGGACCCGCTTTCACGCCACCCGTGTGTCCTCTTGCCAGTTCGGAGCGTCATCCCATGATCACCGTTCGTGATGTCGACGTGCGCGTGGGCGCGCGTCTGCTGCTGTCCGGCGTGTCCTTCCACGTCTCCCCCGGCGACCGGGTCGGCCTGGTGGGGCGCAACGGCGCCGGCAAGACCACCCTGATGAACGTCCTGGCCGGGACCCTGCGGCCCGCCTCCGGGACCGTCACCACCCACGGCGGCATCGGCCACCTGCCGCAGGACTCCCGTGCCGCGGACCAGTCGGTCACCGTCGCCGACCGGATCCTGTCCGCGCGCGGACTCGACCGTGCCGTGAGGGCGTTGCGCCGGGCCGAGGAGGCGATGGCGGACGGCACCGAGCGGTCGATGCGGGCGTACGTGCGCGCCGAGGCCGAGTTCCAGGCGCGCGGCGGGTACGCGGCGGAGGCAGAGGCCGCCCGGGTCGCGGCCGGAGTCGGGCTGCCGTCGGCGCTGATGGAGCGGCGGCTCGCCGCGCTCTCCGGCGGCCAGCGACGGCGGGTGGAGCTGGCCCGCATCCTGTTCGCGGGCCACGACACGCTCCTGCTGGACGAGCCGACCAACCACCTCGACACGGACGCGGTCGACTGGCTGCGCGGCTTTCTGACGAACCACCGGGGCGGGCTGGTGATGATCAGTCATGACACCTCCCTGCTCGCCGGCACGGTGAACCGGGTCTTCCATCTGGATCCGCAGCGGGCCGCGCTGGACGTCCACAACACCGGCTGGGAGACGTATCTGGCCCGGCAGGAGGCGGACGAGCGGCGGCGCGCGCGGGAGCGGGCCAACGCCGAGCGCAAGGCGGCCTCGCTGCACGCCCAGGCGGACCGGATGCGGGCCCGGGTGTCGACGGCGGTGGCCGCGCGCAACATGGCCCGCCGCGCCGACCGTCTGCTGGCCGAGCTGGAACCGGAGCGGCGCAAGGAGCGCACGGCGCGGATCCGGCTGCCCGAGCCGGCGCCCTGCGGGCGGATCCCGCTCGGGGCGGTGAGCCTCGTCAAGGCGTACGGCGGGCAGCGGGTGCTGCACGGCGTCGATCTGGCCGTGGACCGGGGCAGCAGGCTGGTGGTACTGGGGCCCAACGGGGCCGGCAAGACGACCCTGTTGCGCATCCTGGCGGGCCACGAGCGGCCGGACGAGGGCAGGGTGGTGCACGGACACGGGCTGCGGCTGGGCTACTTCGCCCAGGAGCACGACACCCTGCGCCCCGACCTGACCGTGCGCCGGCAGCTGGCGTCGGTCGCTCCGGGTCTGACGGACGGTGAGGTGCGCAGTGTGCTGGGGTCGTTCCTGTTCTCCGGCGACGACGCGGACAAGCCGGTCGGTGTGCTCTCCGGCGGCG
Source organism: Streptomyces composti (assembly GCF_012034205.1). GTDB lineage: Bacteria > Actinomycetota > Actinomycetes > Streptomycetales > Streptomycetaceae > Streptomyces > Streptomyces composti. The sequence continues at coordinate 228,396 of NZ_JAATEM010000001.1, read as the reverse complement.
AGAAGGCCCGGCTGGCGCTGGCGGGGCTGGTGCACTCGGGGGCGAACGTGCTGCTGCTCGACGAGCCCACGAACAACCTCGACCCGGCGTCCCGGGAGGAGGTGCTCACGGCGGTGGGCACCTATCCGGGCGCGATCGTCATGGTGACCCACGACGAAGGGGCCGTCACGGCCCTGCGCCCGGACCGGGTCCTGCTCCTGCCGGAGGCGGAGGAGGACCTGTGGAGCGAGGACTACCTGGAACTGGTGGCCTCCGCATGAGCGGGGCGACGGCTCCCTCCGGCTGAACCGGGGGCCGGCGGCCGCCGCCTGCGCCGCGAGAGGGGGCGGCGCCCCACCGGGCGAGCCGCGGGCGCCGCCGGGAGGGCCGGCCTCCGCGTCAGCTGTCGCGGTACGCCTCCAGCAGGCGGAGCCAGACCTCGCTGATCGTCGGGTAGGAGGGGACCGCGTGCCACAGGCGGGGCAGCGGGACGCGGGCGGTGACCGCGATGGTGGCCGAGTGGATGAGCTCGCCGACGCCGGGACCGACGAAGGTGACTCCGCGCAGGATCTCCTCCTCCACGTCGACGACCATCCGGGCGCGGCCCCGGTAGCCGTCGGCGTAGAGCCCGGCGCCGGCGACGGTGGCGAGGTCGACGTCGACGGCGCGGACGCGGTGGCCGGCCTGCTCCGCCTCGGCGAGGGAGAGGCCGACGGCCGCCGCCTCGGGGTCCGTGAAGACGACCTGGGGGACGGCGGCGTCGTCCGCGGTCGCGACATGCGCGCCCCAGGGGTCGGTCGCCACGGGTTCGCCCGCGGCCCGGGCGGCGATCGCGGCGCCCGCGATGCGGGCCTGGTACTTGCCCTGGTGGGTGAGCAGGGCGCGGTGGTTGACGTCGCCCACGGCGTAGAGCCAGTCGTGGCCGGTCACCCGGAGGCTGTCGTCCACGGGGAGCCAGGAGCCCGGTTCGAGGCCGATCGTGTCGAGGCCGATGTCGTCGGTGCGGGGGGCGCGGCCGGTGGCGAACAGGATCTCGTCGGCCTCGATGCGGTCGCCCTTGTCGGTGACCACGGTGAGCGTGCCGTTCTCGCGGCTCACCGAGGTCACCGAGGTGCCGGTGCGGATGTCGGCGCCCGCCTCGGCGAGCGCCTCGGCCACCAGTTCCCCGGCGAAGGGCTCCATGCGGGCCAGCAGGCCGCCGCCGCGGACGAGGAGGGTGACGCGGGAGCCGAGGGCCTGCCAGGCGGTGGCCATCTCGGTGGCGACCACGCCGCCGCCGACCACCACGAGCCGGCCGGGTGCCGCCTTGGCGCTGGTGGCCTCCCGGCTGGTCCACGGTTCGATCTCGTCGAGTCCTGGCAGGTCGGGCAGCCGGGCGCGGCTGCCGGTGCAGACGGCGACGGCGTGCCGGGCGGTGAGGACCCGGCGGCTGCCGTCGGATCCGGTGACGGTCACCGTGCGCTCGCCGGTGAGCCGCCCGTGCCCCCGGTACAGGTCGGCGCCGATGCTCTCCAGCCAGGAGACCTGTCCGGCGTCGTCCCAGCCGGAGGTCTCGTAGTCCCGGTGGGCCAGGACCTCCGCGGTGTCGAGGGGGCCCTGCACGGATCGGCGCAGGCCGGGGACGCGGCGGGCGTCGGCGCGGGCGATGACCGGGCGCAGCAGGCTCTTGCTGGGCATGCACGCCCAGTAGGAGCACTCGCCGCCGACCAGCTCGCTCTCCACGACGGCGGTGGTGAGGCCGGCCGCGCGGGTGCGGTCGGCGACGTTCTCCCCCACGGGCCCGGCCCCGAGCACCACGACGTCGTAGGCGATGGGTGCGTTGTGCGTCGATTGCGATTCCGTCATGGCGTCAGTCTGGTGGGTGGTGTGCACGGTGGCCACATGGGTAGGGGCGCGGAATACGTGACCGGCCGGCCGTGTTGTGCCGACGGCTCGACCCGACACCAGGAAGAGGGACCACGCCATGAGCAGCACCGTTGAGCTCACCAAGGAGAACTTCGACCAGATGGTCACGGACAACGAGTTCGTCCTGATCGACTTCTGGGCCGAGTGGTGCGGGCCGTGCCGGCAGTTCGCCCCGGTCTACGAGAAGGCCGCGCAGGAGAACCCCGATCTGGTGTTCGGCAAGGTGGACACGGAGGCGCAGCCGGAGCTGGCCGCGGCCTTCGGGATCCAGTCGATCCCCACGCTGATGATCGTCCGGGATCAGGTCGCGGTGTTCGCCCAGCCGGGTGCCCTCCCGGAGGCGGCCCTGACCGATGTCATCGGGCAGGCGCGCAAGCTGGACATGGACGAGGTCCGCCGGCAGATCGCCGAGCAGCAGGCACAGCAGGGCCAGGGGCAGGCACCGGGCGACGGCGCCTGAGCCTCCCGCCGGTTGCGTCCCCGCCGAGGGGATGCGGGTCCTCGGGTCCGCAGGCCGCGTCAGCTGGACTCGCGCTGCACCACCGTCGCGCCGAGCACTTTGTGTGCCTCGGGCGCGGCGGCCGGGTCGCGCACGGCGCGGTCGACCAGCTCGGCCAGCTCGCAGCCGGAGGGCAGTTCCAGGTGGACGGTGCTCAGCCGGGGCCGCAGCAGCCGGCCGAGCACCAGGTTGTCGGCGCCCACCACGGCGGTCTCCTCGGGGATGCGGATGCCCTCGTCGAGCAGGGCGCGCATCAGCAGCATGGCGTACTCGTCGTTGTAGGTGAACACGGCGTCCAGGCCGAGGTCGCGCCAGCGGGCGGCGAGCCGGGCGGCGGCCTCCTCGTCGTAGGCCAGGGGCAGTTCTGTGACCTCGGCGTCGGTACCGTGCAGCGCCTCGCGCACCCCGGCGAGGCGGGGTGCGGAGAACGTCTCCAGGCCCCGGTCACGGGGGACGACGACGCCGATGCGGCGCCTGCCGCGGTCGAAGAGGTGGGCGCCGGCGCTGTGGCCGACGACCTCATGGTCCAGCAGGAGGGCGTGGGCGCCCTCGACGGACTCCGGACCCAGGGTGATCACTGCGCGGGCGCCGGAGCGCTTGAGCACCGCGACGCCGCCGGGTCCGAGACCCGAGCCGGGCACCAGGACGGCCACGGGCCTCAGTTCGGCCCAGGCGCGGGCGGCCTCGTCGTCGTGACCGCCGGTCGTGCCGAACTGCACCACGGTGTAGTCGAGCCGGCCCAGCGCCTCCTGCAGTTCGGTGATGAACCTGCTGTACAGGGGGCCGACGGGGAAGGCGGGGGCGGGCATCAGGACCGTACGGCTGTGCCCCGCGCGCAGGCTGCGCGCCGCGGCGTGCGGGACGTATCCGAGTTCGCGGGCGGCCTCGCGGACCCGGCGGCGGGTGGGCTCGCTGATGCGGACGGCGACGGCGTTGTTCAGCACGTAGGAGACGGTCGCGCGCGAGACGCCGGCCAGGCGGGCCACATCGGCGCTCGTGGGGACCGAGCGCGTCGGTGCGGGGGACGCAGGGGCGGATTGTTTCGGTATCTGCACCATGACGTACCGCATCTAAGCAGAAGCCCGAACGGGGCCTTCAGCCGGGGGAGTTGAGCGACGCGGTCGGCAGATGCGGGAGGGATGCCACAAGGGGTCAGACGGCCCTGTCCGCGCCCCGGTCGGCCCCGTCCGCACCCCGGCCGTCCCCGTCCGCCGCCCGGCCGTCCCCGTCCGCCGCCCGGCCGTCCCCGTCCGCCGCCCGGCCGTCCCCGTCCGCCGCCCGGCCGTCCCCGTCGGCGGTCCGGCCGTCCCCGTCGGCGGTCCGGCAGGCCCCGCCCGTCACCCGGTCGACCAGGTCCACCCAGGCCTCCTCCAGGCGGCTGAGCGGCATGCCGCACTGCCGGGTGAGGTGGTGCACCAGCGCGGGGTCCAGCGGTGCCATCAGGGTGTGCGCCAGCAGCTCGGAGTCCGCATCCGGCACGGCCTCGCGCAGCAGCAGCGTCACATGGTGGCGCAGCACCCTGCGCGGCGGTGCGGTGAAGCGGCGGTCCGCGGCGGGCTCGGCCGCCAGTTGCAGTTCGAGCTCCTCCGAGGTGCGGCGCAGCATGGCGAGACCGAAGGCGCGCAGCCGCTCCACCGGCGGTGCGCCCGGTCCCAGCGGCGGCGGGCCGCTCAGGAAGGCGGCCTGGAACTTGCGCTCGGAGTGGTCGAGCAGGGCGGACAGCAGCCCGGTCCGGTCGCCGAAGCGGCGGAAGACGGTCCCCTTGCCGACGTTGGCCTCGGCGGCGACGGCGTCCATGGTGAGGCAGTCGGCGCCGCGCTCGGCGACGAGGCGGGCGGCGGCCTCCAGCAGACGCGCCCGGTTGCGTGCGGCGTCGGCGCGCAGGCAGGGGTCGGGCTCCGCGCCGAGCTGGAGCAGTTCCTGTGCTTCGACGGGCTCCGGCGACGTCGGGGTGGGCGGCTGAACGGCGGACATGAAGCCAGCGTAAAGCATCGGAATAGAACTGGACCGCGGTCCGGTTAAAGTGCTACAACAGAACCGGACCTCGGTCCGCTTGTTAAGGGCCTGTTTCACACCCCTCCCAGGAGATCTTCATGTCCGTTCGCATCCTCGCCCTCGTCGGCAGCCTCCGCGCCGGCTCGCACAACCGCCAGCTCGCCGAGGCTGCGGTCAAGCTCGCGCCGGAGGGCACCAGCGTCGACGTCTACGAGGGGCTGGCCGACATCCCCTTCTACAACGAGGACATCGACGTCGAGGGCAGCGTCCCGGCCGCCGCGGTGAAGCTGCGCGAGGCCGCCGGCAGCGCCGACGCGCTGCTGCTGTTCACGCCCGAGTACAACGGCACCATCCCTGCCGTGCTGAAGAACGCCATCGACTGGCTGTCGCGTCCGTACGGAGCCGGTGCGATCAGCGGCAAGCCGGTCGCCGTGGTCGGCACCGCCTTCGGCCAGTACGGCGGCGTGTGGGCGCAGGACGAGACCCGCAAGGCGGCCGGCATCGCCGGCGCGAAGGTGCTCGAGGACATCAAGCTCTCCATCCCGGGCTCCGTGACGCGCTTCGCCGAGACCCACCCGGCCGAGGACACCGAGGTGGCGGAGCAGCTGACCGAGGTCGTCGCCCGTATCCAGAGCCACGCGGCTGCGCCGGCCGCGGCCTGAGCCGCACGGGAGCGGCCGCGGCGCACCCGGGGCCGATGGCACGAGAAGGGCCGGAGCGTTCTCCGCTCCGGCCCTTCGGCATGACAGACGTGACCGGCCCCGCCTTCGGCACGAGGGCATGACCGGCCCGGGCGGGGCGCTCCGGCCGATGTCGTCGGCAGCCGGCTTCCCGGCCCGCGCGTCAGGCGGCGGCAGCGTCACGGTCCTCCGCGGGCGGGCCCGGTGCGGGAAGGTCCGGTGCGGGCCGGTGGATCGGGGTGCCGGAGACGGTCAGCGGCAGCCCCGTGCCGCCCCGGCTCGCGGCGACGATCTCCGCGGTGATGGACAGCGCCGTCTCCTCCGGGGTGCGGGCGCCGAGGTCCAGGCCGATCGGCGACCGCAGGCGGGACAGCTCGGCGTCGGTGAGGCCGGCGGCGCGCAGCCGGCGTTCGCGGTCCGCGTGGGTGCGGCGCGAGCCCATCGCCCCCACGTAGGCGACCGGCCGCCGCAGCGCCTCCACCAGCAGCGGGACGTCGAACTTGGCGTCGTGGGTCAGCACGCACAGCACCGTCCGCCCGTCGGTCCTCGTGCGCCGCAGGTAGCGGTGCGGCCAGTCGACCACGACCTCGTGGGCGTCGGGGAACCGGGCCCGGGTGGCGAAGACCGGGCGGGCGTCGCAGACGGTGACGTGGTAGCCGAGGAAGCGCCCGGCCCGCACCAGCGCCGCGGCGAAGTCGATCGCACCGAAGACGATCATGCGGGGCGGGGCCAGGTTCGTCTCCACGAGCAGGGTGACCCCGCCCGGGCAGTGCGAGCCGTCCTCCCCCACCTCGACCGTGCTGGTGCGGCCCGCCTCCAGCAGGGCACGGGCCTGTTCGGCCGCCGTCCGGTCCAGTTCGCCGGGTCCGCCGAGGCCGCCCAGCCGGGTGCCGTCGGGCCGTGTCAGCAGGCCACGGCCGACCAGGTGTCCGGGGCCGCGGACGACGCGGGCGAGCGCCACCGGCTCGCCCTGGGCGGCGGCGGTCACCGCGGCGCGGACCGCCGGGTCCTCCTCCACCGGCGTGACCAGTACCTCGATGACCCCGCCGCAGGTCAGTCCGACGGCGAAGGCGTCCTCGTCGCTGTACCCGAAGCGTTCGCGCACCGGGACGCCGTCCCGGAGCGCCTGCAGGCACAGCTCGTACACCGCGCCCTCGACGCAGCCACCGGACACCGAGCCGATCACCGTGCCGTCCTCGTCGACGGCGAGCGCGGCGCCGGGGCCGCGCGGGGCGCTGCCGCTGACGCCGGAGACGGTGGCCACCGCGAAGCGCCGGCCCTCGTCCAGCCAGGTGCTCAGCTCACCGGCGATGTCAAGCATCGACGGCTCCCGCCGCGATCACCCGGTCCGGTCGGATCGGCAGGTGGCGGTGGCGTACGCCGGTGGCGTGCCAGACCGCGTTGGCGACGGCCGCCGCGGCGCCGACGATGCCGATCTCGCCGATGCCCTTGATGCCGACCGGGTCCTCCGGGTCCGGGTCGTCCACCCAGTCCGCCTCGATCGCCGGCACGTCGGCGTGCGAGGCGATGTGGTAGCCGGCCAGGTCGCCGCCGTAGAGCCCGCCGAAGGCGGGGTCGCGGACCGCTTCCTCGTGCAGGGCCATGGACAGGCCCCAGGTCATGCCGCCGACGAGCTGGCTGCGGGCGGTCAGCGGGTTGACGATGCGGCCGGCGGCGAAGATGCCGAGCATGCGCCGCACCCGCACCTCACCGGTGGCGGGATCGACGGCTACCTCGGCGAACTGGGCGCCGAAGGAGTGCCGTTCCTTCTGGGAGAGGGTGCCGAGCGCCTCGGTGGTGTCGGCCCGCACGGTGAGGCCGTCCGCCGGGATGTCCGGGGCGGCCGCCAGCCGTTCGCGCAGCTCCCGGGCGGCCGCCATGACCGCCCAGGACCAGGAGCGGGTGCCGGTGGAGCCGCCCGCGATCATCGCAGGGCCGAAGGCGCTGTCGCCGATCCGCACCCGCACCCGGTCGGGTGTCACCTCCAGGGCGTCGGCGGCGACCAGGGTGAGGGCGGTACGGGCCCCGGTGCCGATGTCGGCCGCCGCGATGCGCACGGTGAAGGTGCCGTCGGGTTCGGCGGTCAGGCTCGCCGTGGACGGCCCCGCCCCGGCGCCGAAGGAGGCGGCGGCGGTGCCGGTGCCGAGCAGCCAGCGGCCCTCTCGCCGCACGCCGGGGCGCGGATCGCGGCCGGCCCAGCCGAACCGGCGGGCGCCCTCGCGGAAGCACGCGGCGAGGTTGCGCCCGGCGAACGGCAGCCCGGAGACCGGGCCGCGCTCGGGGTCGTTGCGCAGCCGCAGCTCGATCGGGTCGATGCCCAGCTTCTCGGCGAGTTCGTCGAGCGCCGACTCCAGGGCGAAGGAGCCCGGCGCCTCGCCCGGGGCGCGCATCCAGGTCGGCGACGGCACGTCGAGGGGCACCAGCTCCGAGGCCGTGCGGTGCGCGTCCGCGTCGTAGAGCACCCGGCCCGGGATGGAGGCGAGTTCGAGGAACTCGTGGACGGTGGAGGTGTGGTTGAGGGTGCGGTGCTCCAGGGCGCGCAGCCGTCCACCGGCGTCGGCGCCGAGCCGGACCCGCTGGACGGTGGGGCTGCGGTGACCGGTGAGGCTGAACATCTGACGCCTGGTCAGCACGACCCGCACCGGCCGGTCCAGGACGCGGGCGGCCATCGCGGCGGCGACCTGGTGGGCGCGCAGGCCCTTACTGCCGAATCCGCCACCGATGTGCTCGGAGCGCACCCGGATGTCGGCCGGGTCCAGGGCGAACAGGCCGGCCAGTTCGCTCTGCACCCAGGTGGTGCCCTGGTTGGAGTCGAGGAGGTCGAGCCGGCCGTCCTCCCACCGCGCGGTCGCCGCGTGCGGCTCCATCATCGCGTGGTGTTCCTCGGGAGTGGTGTACTCGGCGTCCACCACGGCGGCGGAGGCGGCGAGTTCGGCCTCCAGATCGCCCTTCTCCGTCACCCCGGGCAGGTAGTCGTCCACCGTGCGGGCCTCCGGCCGGTCCGCGGTGAGGGCGATGTCGTGCGGCTCCTCCTCGTAGGTCACGGTGAGCGACTCGGCGGCCTCGCGGGCCTGTTCGGGCGTCTCTGCGACGACCAGGGCGACGGGCCAGCCCGCGTGCGGCACCCGGTCGTGCTGGAAGACGGCCGCGGTCTGGTCGTGTGCGCCGAACTGCCGCTCGTAGTCGGTGCGGAGCCGGGGTGCGTTGCCATGGTGGAGGACGGCCAGGACGCCGGGCATCGCCAGGACGGGCCCGGTCTCGACGGAGCGGATCCGGCCACGGGCCACACGGGAGACGACCAGCCAGCCGTGGGCGAGGCCCGGGAGCGGGAACTCGGCGGCGTAGCGGGCGGCTCCGGTGACCTTCTCCAGGCCCTCCACGCGGGGATGGGCGGTGCCGACCGCGCCGGCCGCCGTGGCGGGGCGAAGGGGCGTGGTGGTCATCGGGCGGCCTCCTGGGCGAGGTCGGTCAGCACGGCCACGACGAGATTGCGCATCAGGGTCACCTTGTAGGCGTTGTCGGGCAGCGGGCGGGCGGCGGCGAGCTCGGCGTCCGCCGCGGCGGCGAAGTGCTCCGCGTCGGCCGGGGAGCCGACGAGCGCGCGCTCGGCGGCGTGCGCCCGCCAGGGGCGGGAGGCGACCGCGCCGAACGCCAGGCGCACATCCCGCACGACGCCGTCGTGCACCTCGAGCGCGGCGGCGACAGAGCCGATGGCGAAGGCGTAGGAGGCGCGTTCGCGCACCTTGCGGTAGCGGGAGCGGGCGGCGACCGGGGCGGCCGGCAGGGTGACCGCGGTGATCAGCGCGCCCCGCGGCAGCGCCGTCTCGCGGTGCGGGGTGTCCGAGACCGGCAGGTAGAGGTCGGCCAGCGGCAGCTCCCCCGGCCCGTCGGCGGTCTGGTAGGAGACGACGGCGTCGAACGCGGACAGCGCCACGGCCATGTCGGAGGGGTGCACGGCCACGCAGTGCTCGGAGGCGCCGAGGATGGCGTGATTGCGGTGCTCGCCCTCGATCGCGGGGCAGCCGCTGCCCGGTTCCCGCTTGTTGCAGGGTTTGGTCACGTCGGCGAAGTAGCCGCAGCGGGTGCGCTGCAGCAGATTGCCGCCGACGGTGGCCATGTTGCGCAGCTGACCGGAGGCGCCGGCCAGGACGGCCTGGCTGAGCGCCGGACAGCGGCGGCGCACCTCCGGGTGGGCGGCGAGGTCGCTGTTGGTGACGGTGGCGCCGATGCGCAGTCCGCCGTCGTCGGTGAGCTCGATGCCGTCCAGCGGGAGCCGGCGGATGTCGACGAGGCGGGCCGGGCGTTCGACGCCGGTCTTCATCAGGTCGACGAGGTTGGTGCCGCCGCCGAGGTAGCGGGCGCCGGGGTCCGCGTCGAGCAGCGCCACCGCGCCGGTGACGTCGTCGGCGCGCCGGTATCCGAACTCCCTCATGCCGCCTCCTCCTTGGCGCTCTCGTCCTGCTGCGCGGCGGCGCGGGCGACCGCTCGGACGATCGACACATAGGCGCCGCAGCGGCAGAGGTTGCCGCTCATGCGTTCGCGGATCTCCTCGTCGGTCAGCTCGGGCGGCCCGTGCTCGGGCCGTACGTCCTCGGTGGCGGCGCTGGGCCAGCCCGCGGCGTGCTCCTCGAGCACGGCGACGGCGGAGCAGATCTGGCCGGGCGTGCAGTACCCGCACTGCAGGCCGTCGAGTTCGAGGAACGCCTGCTGGACCGGGTGCAGTTCGCCGCCCCGGGCCATGCCTTCGATGGTGGTGATCTCCTGGTCCTCGGCGGCCACGGCGAGCTGCAGGCAGGCCAGGGTCCGGCGGCCGTCGACCAGGACGGTGCAGGCGCCGCACTGGCCCTGGTCGCAGCCCTTCTTGGTGCCGGTGAGATCCAGGCGCTCACGCAGGGCGTCGAGCAGTGTGGTGCGGTGGTCGAGCGACAGCTGGTGCTTCTCGCCGTTGATGTTCAGGGTGACGGTGCTGGACGTCGAGGGATGCATGAACAGCCTTCCTGCACGGATCCGGGCAGGCGCCGGTGGCGGCCTTCCGGACGGCGGACGGATGACGGGTCAGGCCGGGCTGGGGGGTGTGCAGACAGGGCGCGGGTGCGCCGATACGATGACTGGTAAGCAGTAAGCGGACAGCTGTCCGGTACTACCCGGAACCGTAGTGGACAGCTGTCCGGTTAGCAAGGGGTCGATTCCGGCCGCGACCCACGAGGAGGACGAGTGGGGCAGGACAAGGACGCACCCCTGCGCTCGGACGCCCAGCGCAACCGGGAGCGCATCCTGGAAGTCGCCGTCGCCGAGCTGACCCGCTCGGCGGAGGTCCCGCTGAGTCAGATCGCCAAGAAGGCGGGGGTCGGGCAGGGCACCTTCTACCGCAACTTCCCCAACCGCGAGGCGCTGGTCCTGGAGATCTACCGGCACGAGGTGCAGCAGGTGGCCGACACCGCGGACCATCTGCTGTGCACACGGGAACCGGACCGGGCCCTGCGCGAGTGGATGGACCGGTTCGCCCGGTTCGCCATCACCAAGGCCGGCCTCGCGGACGCGATCCGCCAGGCCACCAGCGCGCCGGGGAGCCCGGCGGCGCCGGGCAAGGCGCCGATCACCGCCGCGATCGACCGCCTGCTGCGGGCCGGCGAGGCGGCCGGCACCATCCGGCCCGGGCTGACCCCCGAGGACTTCTACCTCGCCATCGCGGGGCTGTGGCACCTGGATCCGCGCGGCGACTGGCAGCCGCGTGCGGCCCGGCTGCTGGACATCGTCATGGACGGGTTGCGGGCTCCGGGGCAGGGGGCGCGGACCGCCCCTCCGGCTTAGGGGGTCTGGAAGCCGTCGCCCCACGGAGCGCGGACGCTGCTGCGGGGCGGCGAGGCGAGCGGGGGCGCTCAGAGCGGGACGACGCGACGCCCACGAGACGGGCGGTCGGCACAGCGCCCCCGGCCAGAGCGATGACGGGCCTCTTCCGGGGCAGACCCCGGCGCTCGCGAACCGAGCGGCAGCGCACCTGAGCCGGGGCGGGTGCGGGGCACGATGCCCGCGATGAGAGAATTGCTCCCGCGGGAGGGACGGGCCGCCGTCCGATCGGGCCGACGCCGTCCACCGAGCCACCGCGAGACCCTCCGGTCACCACCGGCCCCTTCGGGCCGCCGCCGTCCGCTCGAGCCGCCACGGGCTCTTCAGGCCACCGCCGTCGACGCGAGTTCCCGCAGCTGCGTCAGGGCGGCACGGACCGCCGGGCGGGCGTGGCCGCCGCCGCGGGTGACGGTCAGCAGCTTGCGGTGGGGATTGCCTGAGCAGCGGACACGGGTGATCGGGAGGTGCGGCGTGAGGTGCGCCAGGCGTGGGATCAGGGCCACGCCGAGGCCGTTGGCGACCAGATGCGCGGTGACGTTCCAGTCGAGGGCGTGGTGCACCACCTCCGGGGTGAAGCCGGCCGCGCCGCACGCCGACATCACATGCGTCCGGCAGGGACTCTCCGGCACCGGGGCGATCCACGGCTCGTGCGCCGCGTCGGCCAGCTCGATTCGCTCGCGCCCGGCCAGCCGGTGCCCCTCCGGCACCACGAGGTCGAACGGGTCGTCCAGCAGAGACTGCTGGTCGAACCGCGTGTCGCTCAGCGGCGGGTTGTGCGGCGTGACCTCCGCCACGACCAGGTCGACGGCGCCCTCGAAGAGCAGGTCGAAGCTCTGCGGCACCCCCGCCTCGGTGATCCGGACGGACAGCCGGGGATGAAGTTCACCGAGCCGTGCCGCCATCGGCGCCAGCAGCACCGGGACGGCCACCGTGAACCCGGCGACCCGCAGCAGCCCCGCCGGTTCCCCGTGATCCGCCCGCAGGTCCAGTTCCGCCTGCTCCCAGCGGGCCTGGATGGCGTCGGCGTGCGCCAGCAGGCTCTCCGCGGCCGGCGTGAGCCGTACACCCCGCCCCTGCGGCTCCAGCAGGTCGACGCCGAGGTCGCGGGAGAGCTGCCGGATCTGCTGGGAGGCGGCGGACGGGGTGAAGTGCAGAGCCTGGGCCGCCGCGGTGACCGTGCCGTAGTGGGCGACCGCTCTGAGGACGTGCAGCCGGCGCAAGTCAATCATGTAGCCCAGGCTTCACGGTCTTCTTCAGAAAGTCAACCTGGACGTGAACGGTTGTCAGGCCGCACCCTGGCTGTGTCAGGACGAACGGCGGCCCCGGGAGCACCGCACGCGACAGCGGCCGCAGCAACCGCACCGCACACACGGAGAGTTCGAAGGAGTCAACATGGCCAGCACGACCGGCACCACGGGAACCACCGGCACCACCACGTGCCCGTACTGCGGTTGGCCGGACCACGCCGAGCCGTTCCAGGTGGTGTCGCGGCACGGCACCTCGGCGGGCAGCACGGTCTGGACGCGGTGCGGCTGCGGTTCGCTGCAGGTCCGCGTGGTCGGCGACGAGGGCATGCGGATCGTGTCCCGGAGCAGGCCCGCCGATCTGCCGTGGGGCGACCCGGCGCCCTGAACCGACCCACTCCGCCGGTGCGCCCGGGCGCCCTGGCGGTCAGGGGGCCTGCCCCGGACCGGCGCGCACCGGCGTCGACAGGCGGCGGGGGCACCCCGGCCGGCGTCGACAGGCGGCGGAGGGCACCCCGGCCGCCGTTGACAGGCGGCGGAGCACACCCGTACTAATCGAAACTGTCGGGACGGATGATCCCGCCGGGAGCGGAGGCACGGACGTGCAAGGACATCCCCTGTCGGGGGTCACGGTGATCAGCCTGGAGCAGGCCGTGGCCGCGCCCTACGCCACCCGGCAGCTCGCCGACCTCGGTGCCCGGGTGATCAAGGTGGAGCGGCCCGGGGAGGGCGACTTCGCCCGGCACTACGACACCACCGTGCACGGGCAGTCCAGCTACTTCGTCTGGATCAACCGCTCCAAGGAGTCGCTCACCCTCAATCTCAAGGACCCGCGCGGCCTGGAGATCCTGCACAGCCTGCTGGAGGGCGCCGACGTCTTCGTCCAGAACCTGGCCCCGGGCGCAGCCGACCGCCTGGGCCTGAGCACCGAGGAGCTGACCCGGCGCTACCCGCGGCTGATCCCGTGCACCGTCTCCGGATACGGCACCACCGGCCCGTGGGCCGACCGCAAGGCGTACGACATGCTGGTGCAGTGCCAGACCGGGCTGGTGTCGCTCACCGGCACACCCGAGGGCACGGCCCGCACCGGGATCTCCGTCGCCGACATCGCCGCCGCGATGTACGCCTACAGCGGGATCCTGACCGCCCTCTACACCCGCGCCACCACCGGCGAGGCGCACCCGGTGGAGGTGTCCCTGTTCGAGGCGCTCGGCGAGTGGATGGGCCAGCCCGCCTACTACACCCGCTACGGCGGCACCCAGCCCCCGCGCCTGGGCACCCAGCACGCCACCATCGCCCCCTACGGCACCTACCGCGCGGCCGACGGCCGGGAGGTGCTGTTCTCCATCCAGAACGAGCGCGAGTGGGCGGCGCTGTGCTCCGAGTTCCTGCGCCGTCCCGACCTGACGGACGATCCGCGCTTCGCCACCAGCTCCGCCCGGGTCGCCCACCGCGACGAGCTGAACACCGTCATCGCCGAGCGCTTCGCCCGCTCCGACGCCGGCGAGCTGCTGAAGGACCTGGAGTCCATCGGCATCGCCTGCGCCGGCGTCAACGACATGCACGCCTTCCTCGACCACCCCGTCCTCGCCGCCCGTGGCCGCTGGAGCGAGGTGGCCGTGCCCGGCGGCACGACCGTCGAGGCCCTTCTCCCGCCCGCCGACCTCGCGGGTCTCCCCCCGCGCATGGACCCGGTACCCGCCGTCGGCGAGCACACCGACGCGATCCTCACGGAACTGGGCCACTCCCCCACCGCCATCGAGGCCCTGCGTGCCGACGCGGTGATCTAGAACCGCCCGGCAGTGATCCGGACGGATCCTCCTCCCCCCCCGCCGTGCCCCGGAGGGGCCAGAACCCCCGCAGTCTCCCGGACGGATCCCCGACGCCCCCAATGGCCCGAACGCCCCCGGGGCCCGGACGGCTCCGGGCCGCGCGGCCCGGCTCACCGGCCGCCCGCTCCCTCGGCCCTCTCCTGCAGCGCGGCCAGCACGTCCTCGTCGGTCAGCTGCTCGAAGTCGTCGTACCACTGCCCGACGGCCATGAACCCGGCCGGCTCGGACAGGCACACCACCTCGTCGGCCTCCCTCCGCATCAGCGCGGCACCCTCCGGCGAGGCGACCGGCACCGCGAAGACCAGCCGCGCCGGCTGCTGCCGCCGCACCGAACGCAGGGCGGCCCGGGCGGTCGAGCCGGTCGCCAGACCGTCGTCCACCACCATCACCGTCCGGCCCGCCAGTTCCGGCGCGGGCCTCCCCCGGCGGTACAGCGCCTCCCGCCGACGCAGCTCGGCCCGCTCCCGCTCCACCACCGGCTGTAGATCCGCCTCGCTCATCCCCAGCCGGTACAGGGCCTCCTGGTCGAACAGCGGAACCTCGTCACCGGCCATCGCCCCGACCCCGTACTCCTCGTGGAACGGCGCCCCGATCTTCCGCACCACCAGCACATCCAGCGGCGCCCCCAGCGCCCGCGCCACCTCCCGGCCCACGGCGACCCCGCCCCGGGGCAGAGCAAGCACGATCGGGTCCGGCCATCCCCCTGCCTCCCCCCGCGCACGCAGCCGCTCGGCCAGCTCCCGCCCGGCCTGCCGACGATCCCGGAAGCGCATCTCACCCCTCCTGCCCATCCCGCCAGCAGTTCCGGCTCCCGCGTACCCCGCTGCCGGAAGCCGAAGCACGACGCCCCCCACCCACTGGCAGGGGCGGGCGTGCCAGTGGGTGGGGGCGCTCTGCCGATGTCGGCCGGGGCCGAGTGCGGGTCCTCCGTGCCGGCGAGGCCGCCGATGCCGACGATGCCGACGATGCCGGCGGGGCAGCGTGTCCCTCCGCGCAGCCCGCTGCGGGGGGTGAACGGGCCCGGTTCCTGACATCTGTCAGGAACACTTCCGTGCCGCGGGTTCCTAGTGTGATGGAGCGGCGGCCCCTTCCGGCGAGCGCCGGCCCGGGCCGCAGGCAAAGGAACACCCAGTCGAATCCGGGGGACAACCATGAAGCAGCTGACCCGCCGTACCGCCACCGCGCTGGGCGCGGCCGTGCTCGCCGTGGGCGCACTCGCCGCCACCGCGCAGGCCGCACCCGCCGCGCCCGCGGCTCCGGCCGGGGGCGACCCGACGCTGACCGACGTCTACATCTGGGCCACCGACGTCAACCTGCGCGCGCACCCGACCACCAAGTCCAATGTGCTGGCGGTCCGGTCGACGTACTGGCTGGACGCGGTCTGCCAGAAGCAGGGCGAGACCGTCACCGACCCGGCGGTGGGCACCAACAACTGGTGGACCGCCGTCCAGGAGTTCGCTGGGAGCGACATCGCCTGGGTGAACAACCTGTACCTGCGCGGCGGGCAGAAGATCGAGGGCGTTCCCGACTGCTGACCCGCGCAGCCGGCCCCGGCGGCCATGTGCCGGGGCCGACGGGGGACGACGGGGGACAACGGGGGATGTACAAGCGCCTGTGGGCGGCCACCCTGGAGCAGGGTGGCCGCCCACAGGCCTTTTACCCCGTGACCGCCGACGGGCTCCCCCGCGGGCCGCCGGCGGTCGTTCCCCCGTGGTCGGTCGCCGCGATGCGCCGGTCGTCAGTACCAGGCGGTCGTGGCCATGATGTGGCCGTCGCAGGTGAGCATCGCCCGGGAGACGCGGCCGTTCAGGTTGTTGCCGATCTTCGTGTAGGCGTAGTTGATGCCGGGGTCGACGGTCTCGGAGACCCAGCCGTCGGCGCGGCCCGTCCCGTTGTTCGAACGCTCCAGCACCGCGGCACAGTTGCTGCGCGAGTTCTCGATCCGGGCGAAGGAACCGCACTTGTCCGAGTAGAAGTACTTCAGCGCCATGCCGTCGGCGTACTTGGTGCCCCCGACTTGCCGGAACGTCCCCGAGCAGCTGGAGATGGTGGGATACTGCCCCTCCATGCTGTAGGCGCCGTAGTTGCCGCCCGAGTACGGGGCGGCGACGGCGGATGCGGGCAGGAGCGCCAGCACCGCGGCGGCACCCCCGGCTGCGAGCAGAGTCCTGAGCGAACGGCGGCTCATGGTCCCTCTTTCCTGTGTCGGCGTGTGGTGACCCGGGGCGACGGCTCGCTGCCGTCGTCCGGTGATCGTGAGCCTACGAGCCGTCACCGCCGCTGCGACACCTGACAGATATCAGGGTGGGCGGGCCGGGTGTCAGGGCGGGGGTGCCGGGCGTCTGGCCGGCACGGGTCAGGTGCGGGGCCTGCGCGGCAGCAGGGCGAGGTGCTCCTCGCGTACCAGGCCGAAGCGCAGCGCGACCGAGGCGAGCCGGGCCCGCTTGGCCCCGGTGCGGCCGCCGCCGTCGGCGGTCGTGCCCGCCTCCTCTCCCGGGTCCAGGCGCAGCTTGGTGAAGGACAGGTAGTCGATGTGGTAGTTCACCGCCGAACGGGTGAGGTCCCGGCAGGAGTCGAGTGGGCGGAGGCGTTCCACGATCTCTCCGACGCCGGGCAGCGTGGAGTCGGAGGGGTCGCGCAGCCGGGGCTCGCACAGCGCGACCAGCACCAGGAAGTACTTCGCCGTGGGGTCGAGCGCGAACGGGTGGACGGTCTGTTCGCCGAGGCCGTCGGAGGGCCGGTCGCCGAGGTAGGCGTGCTGCGGCGCGAAGACCTTGAAGGAGGCGGTGCCCGCCAGGGCGGGCAGCACCACACGGGAGAACTCGAAGGGCACGGGTGCCCCGAGCCGGCCCGGGGCGACGGTCAGGTACTCGCCGGCGCCCTCCAGGTTCTCCACCACGTAGGACACACTGCGGCTGAAGTTGGACAGCCGCCAGTAGTCGCCGGCCGCCTCCAACTGGCCCGCGTGACGGGAGATTCCGGGGTCGTCGAGCGGGATGGCCACGTCGGTGCCGCCGGGCTGCCCCCGGCCGAAGGAGACGATGTCGCCGGGCCCCAGGTGCAGCAGCCTCGGCTTGCCTCCCCCGCCACGGGGCGGGCTGGGCAGCTGGTCCTGCGGATCCGTGGCGTCCGGCAGCTGGACGATGATGGTCTCCATGGCGGCTCCCCCGACGAGTCGCCAGAAATTGTAGGGGCGCGTTCCGCTTGTCGGCGAGGCGGCACGACGGGCGCCGGTGACCCCTGAGGGCGCGAAGCCGGGCAGGTCAGCGGCCGGTCAGCGCGGTGCTGCGCCGCCGGCTGCCGCCGCCCGTGCCTCCTCCACTCCCTCGGCCACCCGCTTCAGGAAGGCCCGCACCTCGTCCCTCGGCAGCGGGAGCGCCTCGGCGCGCGGGCGTTCGAAGCTGCGCAGGGCGGCCGCGAGCAGGGCCCGGAAGGCCGGCTCGGCCCCGGCCACCGCCGTGGCGGCCCGGCGCTTGGGCAGCCAGCGGCCGGTGCGGCAGAACATCAGGGAGCGGCAGCCGTTGAGCACCCGGTTGTCCGCCAAGTGTCCCTCGCCCTCCTCGTGTTCGCGAACGGAGGCGCGAAGTGCGCCGAGCAGTACCGGGTGTTCGGGCGCGGCGACCACCCGGCGGGCCGGCGGGCCGTACAGCGCCAGCCCGCACTGCCGTGCCACGGAGCGGTCTATGACGTACCAGAAGGGCTGGGCCCCGGCCGGGTCGCAGCTGACCTTGCCGGGCAGTCCGTCGCCGGTGTTGAGGTCGAGGAGGTATCCGGCCTCACCGGACGGACGGGCCGCGAAGTCCGCGTCGTAGACGACCAGTTCGAGCCCGGCGGCGGGGCACCGCAGGCCGGGGTGGCGCAGGGCGCCGGCCAGCTCCGTCAGGGCCGGGGCAGGGAGGCCGGGTGCCACCACGACGGTCACGTCGACATCGCTGCGTCCGTGCCGGTAGTCCCCGAGCGCGACGGAGCCGACGGCGAGCACGCTCACCAGGTCCGCTCCGCAGACGGCACGGGTCCGTCCGACCAGCTCGGTCAGGTAGGGCCGCAGCTCGACGGGGACGCCGGGAGACCCGGGGGATCCGGGGGATCCGGGGGATCCGGGGTCCTCGGGACGGTTCACTTCCACAGATCTCCGCTCTCGCACACCTTGGCACCCATGTTCCGTTCCATCATGCGCAGCGCCGCGTCGGCGAGGTCGGCGTGGATGTGCGCGACGGCGTCGCGCGGGACGACGACCTGGTAGTGGCGGATGTGGGCGTCCAGCGAGGAGTAGAGGACGCACTGCTCGGTGACCTGCCCGCACAGCACCAGTTCGTCGATGCCCTGCTGGCTCAGCAGGTAGTCCAGCGGGGTCTCGAAGAAGATCGAGTGCCGGGCCTTGACGACGAAGAGGGAGGAGTCGTCGGGGCGCAGCGGTTCGACGAGCCGGGCGTGCGGTCCGGCCAGGGCCTTCTCCAGCAGCTCGCCGTGGTGCGAGCGCCACTCGCCGAAGTTGTCGTTGACGTAGATGACCGGGACGTCGCGGCGGCGGGCGCGTTTCAGCAGGCCGGCGATGACCGGGACGACGGGTTCGGCGGTGGGGATCAGCTGCTCGGCGTCCTGGTGATCGTAGGTGTTGATCATGTCGATGACGATCAGTGCGGTGGTCACAGCGAGCTCCCAGCGGTGGTGCGTCGTCCGGGGACGGGGCGGGGCCCGGCCGTCCCTGCCGGACCCCACCGCTCTCCGGGTTACCCGGCGGCCGGCGTTCACGCACGTCCGCGTACGGTACGACTGTGACCGCCTACAGCCCTGAGAACTTCCCCGGCCGTTACGGCCCGAGCGCGACCACCGAGGCCGACCCCCGTGAGGTGGGCCGGGTGCGCACCGAGTACTCGCCCGCGTACGACGGCGACCCCGATCCCGGGGAGATCGTCTGGACCTGGGTCCCCTACGAGGAACGGGACGGCCGGGGCAAGGACCGGCCGGTGCTGGTGGTGGCCCGCGAGGCGGCGGGGACGCTGCTCGCGGTGCAGCTGTCCAGCAAGGACCACGACGGCGACCGCGACTGGGTACCGATCGGCAGCGGTCCCTGGGACCGCTCGGGCCGGGCGTCCTGGGTGGCCCTCGACCGGGTGCTGCGCCTGCACAACGAGGGCATGCGCCGCGAGGCGTGCGCCCTGGACCGCGTGCGCTTCGACCTGGTCCGCCACCGTCTGCGGGAGCGCTACGGCTGGAGCTGAGGCCCGGCTGCGGCTGAGGCCGGGGCGGCGTCCGCGCGCGTCAGGTCGGCAAGGACGCGGTCGAAGACCCCGCGGGTCTCGCCGCGCCGGTCCAGGATGGCGAAGACCACGTGTGCGAACGCGCCCGCGAAGCGTCCGCCCGGCCCGAGGAGGGCACGGAACGCGCCGGCCACCTGTGCGGGGTCGTTGCGGAACACGCCGCAGCCCCAGGCGCCCGGCACGAGGGCGCGGTAGCCGTGGGCGGCCGCGGTCTCCAGGACCCGCTCGGCGCGGACCGCGAGGGCGCGGGGCAGCCCGGCCGCGCGCTCCGGGGCGGTGCGCAGGACGACGCCCGCGTTGGGTGCGGGCGAGGTGAGGAAGCCCGCGGTGAACGGCTCGCTCAGGAGCACGCCGCGGTCGTCGCGGAAGACGGGCACACCCGGTGAGTGGATGACGCGGTCCGAGTAGAAGGGGTCGCGGACGGCGCGGTGGTGCTCGTAGTACCCGGGGGCGCGCAGCAGGCAGGCGTACAGGGCGGAGGCACGGCACAGGGCCTCCTCCTGGGCCTTGGCGCCGTTGAGGTAGCCGCCTCCCGGGTTGCGGGCGGAGGCGAAGTTCAGTACGGCGGGCGTGCCGTTCCCGGTGTCGGAGGCGAGGCGGCGCGCGGCCCCGAGGCTGCTCTCGCCGGTCACCTCGAACCGGGTGGCGACGGAACGGAACGGCGGCACCGGTACCGGTTCCGGGCCGTACAGCCGGGTCCCGGCGAGGGCGGCGTCGAGCTCCGTCCGGAGGGACACCTCGCGCCCGTCAGGCGCGCGGTAGCGCCCTGCGGCAACGATCCGCTCCGTCTCGCGTGCGAGATCGCGCAGGCGCCCGCTCACGCCCCGACCCCCGTGCGCGGCGTGGGCGAGAGCCGCGCGATCTCTCTCGTCGTGCTCATGCACGCATCCTGGGTGATCCTGGGGAGGCGGCGCAACGCAGTTTCCCTCCCCGCCGGGAGCCGGGAACGCCGGAGAAAGCCCAGGCCAGAAGCCTGGAGAGGAGTGTGACAGACCGGGAACGCGCCCGCAGGCGCCCTTGTGCCCGGCGCGCCCGCCGTCTTGGGTGGGACGCGTCGCTGCCGGCCGGGCCCACCGAGCCCCGACCGGCATGGTGGTATCTCAGGAGGATCCCGACATGTCTGCATCGGCAGGTGGCTGTACCGACCCGCCTGACGCCGTCACCGAGGCGGAGGCGGACGCCCTGGTCCGCGGCATCTGCTTCAAGACCGGACCGCCGAGCCGCCTCGGAGTCGAGGTGGAATGGCTCGTTCACGAGCTGCGCGGCCCGCAGCTCCCCGTCTCCCGCGAGCGACTCGAAGCGGCCTATGCCGCACTGCGGACGCTGCCCCTCGGCTCGGCACTCACCGTGGAGCCCGGCGGCCAGCTGGAGCTGAGCTCGCCGCCCGCCGGGTCACTGACCGAGTGTGTGGGCGTCGTCGCCGCCGACCTCGAGGCCGTGCGCGCGGTACTGCGCGAGGACGGTCTGCGACTGGTCGGCCTGGGCCACGACCCCTGGCACCCGCCCCGCCGTTACCTGCGTGAACCGCGCTACGACGCCATGGAGGCCTGCCTCGACCGGGAGGGCCCGGCCGGCCGGGCCATGATGTGCACCTCCGCCTCGGTGCAGGTCTGTGTGGACGCCGGGTACGAGGAGCCCGGCCCCCTGGGCCATGTGCGGCGCTGGTGGCTGGCGCACCAGCTCGGCGCGGTCCTGGTCGCCGTGTTCGCCAACTCCCCGCTGGCCGGCCGCCGGGCCACCGGCTGGCTGTCCACCCGGCAGCTGCGCTGGGCGCAGATCGGATCCGGCCGCGCCGGCGGTCCCCCGCTGGACGCCGACCCGCGCGGCGCGTGGGCCCGGCATGTGCTCGACGCGCCGGTGATGTGCGTACGGGGGGAACGCGGTCCGTGGGCGGTGCCGGATGCGCTGACCTTCCGGGAGTGGACCAGGTCCCGGCGGCCCAGGCCGCCCACCCGGGAGGATCTCGACTACCACGCCACGACCCTGTTCCCGCCGGTCCGGCCGCGGGGGCATCTGGAGCTGCGGATGATCGACGCGCAGCCCGGTGACGACGGCTGGATCGTGCCGCTCGCGGTGACGGCGGCGCTGTTCGACGATCCGCAGGCCGCCGAGACCGCCTACCGGGCGGTGAAGCCGCTGACCGAGCGGACGCTGGGCCGGCCGGCCCCGCACAATCCGCTGTGGCGCGACGCGGCCCGTGTCGGCCTCGCCGACCCTGAGCTGCGCGAGACCGCCGCCGTGTGCTTCGCGGCGGCTCTGGAGGCCCTGCCCCGGCTGGGCGCCACGGGTGAGGTGGTGGACGCCGTGGCGGCGTTCGAGGACCGCCATGTCAGGCGGGGGCGCTGTCCCGCCGACGACCTGCTCGACGCGCTCCACGCCGGGAAGTCCCCGTACGGGAAGGACCTGAGCTCATGACCGACCTCGCCCCCGGCACCGAGACCCTGCGCGAGCGCGCGGTCACCTCGCTGGTCACCGCCCGCGACCGCACCACCCTGCTGACCGAGTGCGTGGACGAGCCGGATCTGACCGCCCAGCACTCGCCGCTGATGTCCCCGCTGGTGTGGGACCTGGCGCACATCGGCAACCAGGAGGAGCAGTGGCTGCTGCGGGCCGTCGCCGGGCAGGAGGCGCTACGGCCCGAGATCGACAGCCTCTACGACGCTTTCGAGCACCCGCGCGCCGAACGCCCGAGGCTGCCGCTGCTGCCGCCGGACGAGGCCCGCCGCTACGCCGCCGAGGTGCGCGGCCGGGCGCTGGACGTGCTGGAGAGCGCCGCGTTCGACGGGACCCGGCTGACCGAGGCAGGTTTCGCCTTCGGGATGATCGCGCAGCACGAGCAGCAGCACGACGAGACGATGCTGATCACCCACCAGCTGCGCAAGGGCCCGCAGGCGCTGACGGCGCCCGACCCGGATCCGGTGCCGCTGTTCGCCGGACCGTCCGAGGTGCTGGTGCCGGGCGGTCCTTTCACCATGGGCACCTCCACCGAGCCGTGGGCGCTGGACAACGAACGGCCCGCGCATGTGCGGGAGGTGGCGCCGTTCTGGATCGACACCACCCCGGTGACCAACGCCGCCTATCTGGCGTTCGTCGAGGACGGCGGCTACCGGGACCCGCGCTGGTGGACCCCGGAGGGCTGGGCGCACATCCGCCGCAACTCCATCACCGCGCCGCTGTTCTGGCGTCTGGACGGCGGCCAGTGGCTCCGCAGGCGCTTCGGCCTCACCGAGGTGGTCCCGCCCGACGAACCGGTGCTGCACGTGTGCTGGTACGAGGCGGACGCCTACGCCCGCTGGGCCGGGCGGCGGCTGCCCACCGAGGCCGAGTGGGAGAAGGCCGCGCGGTACGACCCGGCCGGCGACCGCTCGATGCGCTACCCGTGGGGCGACGCCGACCCGGGCCCCGAGCACGCCAACCTCGGCCAGCGGCATCTGCGTCCGGCGCCCGCCGGCAGCTATCCGGCCGGTGCGTCGCCGCTCGGGGTGCGGCAGCTGATCGGCGACGTCTGGGAGTGGACGGCGAGCGACTTCCTGCCGTACCCGGGCTTCCAGGCGTTCCCGTACCGGGAGTACTCGGAGGTGTTCTTCGGCTCCGACTACAAGGTGCTGCGCGGCGGTTCGTTCGCGGTGGACCCGGTGGCCTGCCGGGGCACGTTCCGCAACTGGGACTATCCGATCCGGCGGCAGATCTTCTCCGGCTTCCGCACCGCACGCTCGGAGGACGTCTGATGTGCCGTCATGTGGCCTACGTGGGGCCGGAGGAGCCGCTGGGGCGGCTGCTCGTGGAACCGCCGCACGGCCTGTACCGGCAGTCGTGGGCGCCGCGCCGCCAGCGCTACGGCACGGTCAACGCCGACGGCTTCGGCGTCGGCTGGTACGCGCCGGGCGATCCGGTACCGGCCCGGTACCGGCGGGCCGGGCCGGTCTGGGCGGACCTGTCGTTCGCCGATCTCGCCCGGGTGGTGCGCACCCGGGCGCTGCTGGCGGCCGTGCGGGACGCCACGCTCGCGGGCGCGGACGCGGAGGCGGCCGCGGCGCCGTTCGCCGCGGGGACCTGGCTGTTCAGCCACAACGGGGCGGTCCCCGGCTGGCCGGGCAGCCTCGCGCCGCTGGTGTCCGCGCTGCCGCCCGAGCAGCTGCTGTCGCTGGAGGCCCGCAACGACTCGGCGTTCGTGTGGGCCCTGGTGCTGGCCCGGCTGCGGTCCGGCACCCCGGACGGGCAGGCGCTCGGCGACACGGTCCTCGAGGTGGCCGGGGCCGCCCCCGCCGCCCGGCTCAATCTGCTGCTCACCGACGGTGGCACCGTCTCGGCCACCGCCTGGGGCGACACCCTGTGGTACCTGGTCCGTCCCGGCGGCGGCACCGTGGTGGCCTCCGAGCCCTACGACGACGACCCGCACTGGCAGGAGGTCCCGGACCGCACCCTGCTCACCGCGAGCCGCACCGAGGTGCTGCTCACCCCCCTGCACCAGCCGGCCGGCGCCCTGGCGGCCGCCCCCGCCCGAGCCGCGTCACCGAAGGAGCCGAGTACGTGAGTCCGTTCCGCATCACCCGCACCCTGCCCGAGGACGCCACCGGCGCGGCCCTGCGCGCCGACGTCCTGCACGGCCTGACCGGCGACCCCAGGACGCTGCCGCCGAAGTGGTTCTACGACGCCCACGGCAGCGAACTGTTCGAGAAGATCACCCGGCTCCCCGAGTACTACCCCACGCGGGCCGAGCGGGAGATCCTGTCCGCCCGCGCGGGCGAGATCGCCGCCGCGGCCGGCGCCCGCACCCTGGTGGAGCTGGGCTCCGGCTCCTCGGAGAAGACGCGGCTGCTGCTCGGCGCCCTCACCGAGTTGCACACCTACATACCCGTCGACGTCAGCGAGAGCGCGCTCCGCCAGGCCGGCCGGGCGCTGACGGCCGAGCGCCCCGGCCTCGACGTGCACGCTCTGATCGCCGACTTCACCGGCCGGCTCACGCTGCCGGACGCTCCGGGGCCGCGGCTCGTGGCGTTCCTCGGCGGCACCATCGGCAATCTCCTGCCCGGCGAACGGGCCGCGTTCCTGGCCTCCGTGCACGCGCTGCTGGCGCCGGGCGACGGTCTGCTGCTCGGCACCGACCTGGTCAAGGACGAGCAGGTGCTGGTGCGCGCGTACGACGACGAGGCCGGGGTGACCGCCGCGTTCAACAAGAACGTGCTGACCGTGATCAACCGGGAGCTGGGCGCCGACTTCGACCCGGCCGCCTTCGAGCACGTCGCCCTCTGGGACGCCGAGCGGGAGTGGATCGAGATGCGGCTGCGTTCCCGCACGGCGCAGACGGTGAAGGTGCCCGCGCTGGATCTCGCCGTGGACTTCGCGGCGGGCGAGGAGCTGCGCACCGAGGTGTCGGCGAAGTTCCGCGGGGAGGGAGTGCGTGCCGAACTGGCCGCCGCGGGGCTGGAACTGAGCCGCTGGTGGACGGATGCGGAGGGACGCTTCGCGCTGTCGCTGAGCATCGTGCGCCGATGACGGGTGCGGAGGACGGCGCGCCGAACACGGTGGGCCGGCCGGCAGGGGTGCCGGGCACCGTGCGCCCCGGACCGGGCGGCCACACGGCGAGCGCGGTGTGCCGGCCGGCGGGCACCGGACACGTACACCGGCCGGCGGGGCGCCGGCCTCGGTGCGCCGACCGCTGGGGCGCCGGGCGGTGCGCCCCGGCGGGGCGGCCACGCACCGCGCACGGTCCACCGGCCGACGGGGCGGCCACGCGCCGTCCCGCGGGTCGGTCCGGTCAGTCCCCGGTGAGGGCCGCGGTGATGCGGCGGGAGGCGCGCTCGGCCTCCATCGCCGGGTCGCCTCCGGTGAGCACCGCGGTCATGTACTCCTTGATCGGGTTGTCGGCCTCGACGACCCCCCAGTCGGGCGTGATGGGCGTGGCGCGGCCCCGGGCCGCGCCGGCCGCCATGGCCGCGACGGCCTCCTCGCCGGCCACGGCTGCGGCGAGGGTGGTCTTGTTGGGCACGTAGTTCATGGTGCGGGCCAGCTCGGTGTTCCACTTCTTCCCGGCCAGCGCGGTGACCACCTCGATGGCGCCGTCCGGTTCGCCGGCGGCGGCCGGGACGACGAGGTCCGAGCCGCCGGTGAACACGGCGCCGGGCCTGCCCGCGGTGCGGCCGGGGACGGGGAAGTAGCCCAGCTCGCCCTCCAGTTCCGGGTTCTGCTGCACGATGACCCGGGCCAGTCCCGGCACGGCCACGATCTGCGCCACGGAGCCCTCGGCGAACACCTCGGCCTGCGGCGGGTGCTCCTCGTCGGTGTCGGCCGGCCCTTCGCCGAGCGCCTGGAGGCGGCGGTAGAAGTCCATGCCGCGCAGCGCCTCGGCCGAGTCCAGCGTGCCCCGCCAGACTCCGCCGCGTTCCTCGGCGAGTTCGCCTCCCGCCTCCCAGATGAACCCGGCGAGCGTGTACCAGTCCTGCCCGGCCAGGTAGATCCCCTGGTTGCCGCCGCTGTTCAGCTTCTCGGTGACCGTGAGCCACTCCTCCTGGGTCCTGGGCGGTGCGGTGACACCGGCCTTGCGGAAGAGGTCCTTGCGGTGGATGACCACCCGGTTGGCCGCGTACCAGGGGATGCCGTACTAGCGGGAGCCCCAGCGGCCGGGTTCGGCCAGGCCGGGCAGCCAGTCCTTGTCCGGGTCCCAGTCGCGCAGCGCCTCCAGGGTGAGGTCCCGCAGCTTGCCGCCCTCGGCGTACTGGGCCACCTGGGTGTTGCCGACCTCGATGACGTCGGGGCCGTCCTCGCCCCGGCCCGCCAGCGCGGCCTGGATCTTCTCGCCGATGCCGGTCCACTCCTGGATGCGGATGTCGAGCTCGAGGTCCGGGTGGGCGCGTTCGAAGTCCTCGGTGAACCGGTCGAGGAAGTCCTGGGAGGCGCTGTGCCGCATCAGCCACACCGTGACGGTGCGCCGTCCGAATGCCTCGCCTCCCGGCATCAGCCCGCAGCCTCCGAGCAGAGCGGTGAACGCACAGGCGAGGGCGAGCAGTCGACGTCTCACGTGGGGGTCCTGTTCTCTGTCTGGCGGACAGGGTGGTCCCGACGTGGGGGGAGAGCGGGTGCGCTCGTACGGGTTTCGAGCATCTTGGTATGGACCAATGCGCAGGGTCAAGGGCCGTCGGGCGAACGGAGCCGACGCCTCGCGCCCGGGCACGGCTTGGGGCACCGTGGAGTGATGTGTGACACAGGCGGCACCGCCGGGCCCGGTGGGAGCCGCCACGGAGAGGAGCACCCGCATGTCGAACCACACCTACCGGGTCACCGAGATCTACGGCACCTCGCCCGACGGGGTCGACCAGGCCGTCCGCAACGGCATCGAGCGCGCCGCACAGACGCTGCGCAATCTGGACTGGTTCGAGGTGACCCAGGTACGCGGCCAGATCGAGGACGGCCGGATCGCGCACTATCAGGTGGGCCTCAAGGTCGGCTTCCGCCTGGAGGAGAGCGAGTAGTCCGCACGGACCGCCCGGCGACCGGGGGTCCGGCTCCGCGTACCGCCGCGGGACGGCGTCAGGTGCGGCCCTCGCGCTCCTGAGCAATCTCGAGCGCGTCCGACGGGTTCGCCCAGCGGGCCTGCAGCACGGTGAACCCGGCGCGCCGGGCGTCCGCGCAGACCAGCTCGTCGTCGTCGACCAGCACCCTGATCTCCCGGCCGCGGGCGAGCCGGCGCAGCACGGCGAGCTTGGTGTGGCGAGCGGGCCGGCGGTCGGCGTCCCCGCGCATGTACAGGGCGCCCTCGGGCAGTCCGTGCTCGCGGAGCCAGTCCAGCGTGTCCCGACGGCAGCGCTCGGGGCGCCCGGTGAGGTAGACGATCTCGCACGCGCGGGCGCTCTCCCGCACCATGGCGACGCCCTCGGCGAGCGGCGGATCCTGCGGGGCGGCGGCGAAGAACCCGTCCCAGTCGCGTGGCCTGCGCTCGAGGAAGTGCTGCCGGTGCGCGGTGTCGGCGAGCGTGTTGTCCAGGTCGAACACGGCCAGCGGCCGCCTGCTGCTGTCGGTCACACCGCCAGCCTAGACAACCGATACCCCGGCCGGGGCGGACCGGTCTCCCCGTGAGGGCGGGCACAGCGGCGCCGGGTGCGGAATCCTGGGGCGCGACCGGTGTTGAACCGTGCATGAGCTCCGTGATCGCCTCGGCCCGTTTCTCCGTCCTCGACCGCTCCCGTACCCGCGAGGGCCACACCGGCCCCGAGGCACTGCGGGACACCGTGCGGCTGGCGCAGGAGGCCGAACGGCTCGGGTATCACCGGTTCTGGGTGTCCGAGCACCACGGTGTGCCCGGAGTGGCGGGTTCGGCGCCGACCGTGCTGGCCGCGGCGGTGGCGGCGGCGACCCGGACGATCCGGGTGGGCACGGGCGGGGTGATGCTGCCCAACCACCGGCCGCTGGTCGTCGCCGAGCAGTTCGGCGTGCTGGAGTCCCTGTTCCCCGGGCGGATCGACATGGGTCTGGGCCGCTCGGTCGGTTTCACGAACGGGGTGCGCAAGGCGCTCGGCCGCGGCAAGGCGGACGCCGAGGACTTCGCCGCCCAGCTCGACGAGCTGCTCGGCTGGTTCCGCGGCACGTCCCCCACCGACGTGCACGCCCGCCCGTCCGAAGGGCTTGCCGTACCGCCGTTCGTGCTCGCCATGGGCGAGGGCGCCGCCATCGCCGCCCGGGCCGGGCTGCCCATGGTGATCGGCGATCTGCGCAGCCGTGAGCGGATGCTGCGCGGCATCGAGACCTACCGGGCGCGGTTCCGGCCGTCCGCCTGGGCGAGCGAGCCCTACGTCGTGATCTCGGGCACGGTCGCCGTGGCGGCCACGGCCGAGGACGCCCGGCGGCTGCTGATCCCGGAGGCCTGGTCGATGGCGTACTCGCGCACCCGCGGCACCTTCCCGCCGCTGCCGCCCGCCGAACGGGTCGAGGCCCTGCGGATGAGCGACCGGGAGCGCGACTTCTACGAGGCGGCGCTGACCGGTCACATCGCCGGCACCGAGGAGGAGGTCGCGGACCAGCTGGCGACGGTGCTCAGGGAGACCGGGGCCCAGGAGGTCCTCGTCACCACGAGCACCTACGACCGTGCGGCGCTGCTGGACTCCTACCGCCGGCTGGCCCGGATCGCGGGCCGGGCGGGCGACGGCCGGTGAGGCGTCCGCCCGGCCGGCTCACGGCGGGGATCCCGGTGGGCGGACACCAGACGGGGCCGGGATGAGCACCACACCCGGCCCCGCCCGTCCGCACCGTTCGGCGAACGTCTGTGATCAGCCGCCGCGGCGGCCCGCGCGCCGGCGGGTCACCGCTTGCCGGCCTTGCGGGTGGCGCGCAGCCACTCCTTGTTCATGCTGGTGATGGACGTCAGCGGGATGCCCTTGGGGCAGGCGGTGGCGCACTCGCCGGTGAGGGTGCAGCCGCCGAAGCCCTCCTCGTCCATCTGCGCCACCATGTCCAGCACGCGGGTCTCCCGCTCCGGAGCGCCCTGCGGCAGCACACTGAGGTGGTTGATCTTGGCCGAGGTGAACAGCATCGCCGCCCCGTTGGGGCAGGCGGCCACGCAGGCGCCGCAGCCGATGCACTCGGCGTGCTCGAAGGCGTAGTCGGCGTCCGGCTTGGGCACGGGGGTGGCGTGCGCCTCCGGCGCGGAGCCGGTGGGAGCCGTGATGTAGCCGCCGGCCTGGATGATCCGGTCGAACGCCGACCGGTCCACCACCAGGTCCTTGATCACCGGGAAGGCGGCGGCCCGCCACGGCTCGATGTCGATGGTGTCGCCGTCCTTGAAGGCCCTCATGTGCAGCTGGCACGTGGTGGTCCGCTCGGGGCCGTGGGCCTCGCCGTTGATGACCAGCGAGCAGGCGCCGCAGATGCCCTCGCGGCAGTCGTGGTCGAATGCCACGGGGTCCTCACCGCGCAGGATGAGTTCCTCGTTGAGGGTGTCGAGCATCTCCAGGAACGACATGTCGGGCGAGATGCCGTCCACCTCGTACGTGGACATGGCACCTTCGGCGTCGGCGTTCTTCTGCCGCCAGACGCGCAGGGTGAGCTTCATGCGTAGCTCCGCTGAGTGGGGTGGACGTACTCGAAGACCAGGTCTTCCTTGTGCAGGACGGGGGCGGAGCCCGTGCCGGTGAACTCCCAGGCGGCCGCGTAGGCGAACTCGTCGTCCTTGCGGGCGGCCTCGCCGTCGGGCGTCTGGGACTCCTCCCGGAAGTGACCGCCGCAGGACTCGGTGCGGTGCAGCGCGTCGAGACACATCAGCTCGGCGAGCTCCAGGTAGTCCACGACGCGGTTCGCCTTCTCCAGCGACTGGTTGAACTCCTCGCCGGTGCCGGGCACCTTGATGCGCCGCCAGAACTCCTCGCGGATCTGCGGGATGCGCTCCAGGGCCTTGCGCAGCCCGGTGTCGTTGCGCGCCATGCCGCAGAACTCCCACATCAGCTCGCCGAGTTCGCGGTGGAAGGAGTCGGGCGTGCGGTCGCCGTCGACGGCCAGCAGCCTGCGCAGCCGCTCCTCGGTCCCGGAGACGGCCTCGCGGACCGCGGGGTGGGTGGCGTCGACGTCGTCCTTGTGCGGGTTGCGCGCCAGGTAGTCGTTGATGGTGGCGGGCAGCACGAAGTAGCCGTCGGCCAGGCCCTGCATCAGCGCGGACGCGCCGAGCCGGTTGGCTCCGTGGTCGGAGAAGTTCGCCTCGCCGATGGCGAACAGGCCCGGAATGGTGGTCTGCAGGTCGTAGTCGACCCACAGGCCGCCCATCGTGTAGTGCACGGCGGGGTAGATCCGCATCGGCACCTCGTACGGATCCTCGTCGGTGATCCGCTGGTACATGTCGAAGAGGTTGCCGTACTTGGCCTCGACCGCCTTGCGGCCCATGCGCTTGATGGCGTCGGCGAAGTCCAGGTAGACGCCCTGGCCGCCGGGGCCCACTCCCCTGCCCTCGTCGCAGACGTTCTTCGCGGCGCGGGAGGCGATGTCCCGGGGGACCAGGTTGCCGAAGGACGGGTAGATGCGCTCCAGGTAGTAGTCGCGCTCGTCCTCGGGGATCTGGTCGGGCGGCCGGGTGTCGCCCTTGGCCTTGGGCACCCAGATGCGGCCGTCGTTGCGCAGCGACTCGCTCATCAGGGTGAGCTTGGACTGGTGGTCGCCGGTGCGCGGGATGCAGGTGGGGTGGATCTGGGTGAAGCAGGGGTTGGCGAAGTAGGCGCCGCGCCGGTGCGCCCGCCAGATGGCGGTCGCGTTGGAGTTCATGGCGTTGGTCGACAGGTAGAAGACGTTGCCGTACCCGCCGCTGGCCAGGACCACGGCGTCCGCGAAGTAGGTGTCGATCTTCCCGGTGATCAGGTCCCGGGCGACGATGCCGCGGGCGCGTCCGTCGATGACGATCAGGTCGAGCATCTCGGTGCGCGGGTGCATCTCCACCTGGCCGGCGGCGATCTGCCGGCTGAGGGCCTGATAGGCGCCGAGGAGGAGCTGCTGGCCCGTCTGGCCGCGGGCGTAGAAGGTGCGGGAGACCTGGACGCCGCCGAAGGAGCGGGTGTCGAGCAGGCCGCCGTACTCGCGGGCGAAGGGCACGCCCTGGGCCACGCACTGGTCGATGATCTCGACGGAGATCTGCGCCAGGCGGTGCACGTTGGACTCGCGGGCGCGGAAGTCGCCGCCCTTGACGGTGTCGTAGAACAGGCGCTGGATCGAGTCGCCGTCGTTGCGGTAGTTCTTGGCGGCGTTGATGCCGCCCTGCGCGGCGATGGAGTGGGCGCGGCGCGGGGAGTCCTGGTAGCAGAACTGGATGACCTTGTAGCCCTGTTCGGCGAGGGTGGCGCCGGCCGAGCCGCCCGCGAGGCCGGTGCCCACCACGATGACGGTGTGCTTGCGCCGGTTGGCGGGGTTGACCAGCTTGGCCTCGAAGCGGCGCTTGTCCCAGCGCTCGTGGATGGGGCCCGAGGGCGCCTTGGTGTCGGCGATCGGCTCGCCGGTCGTGTAGTCGGCGTAGGAAGTCATGGGTCAGCTCACCACTCCGGTCATGACGCCCACGGGCACGGCGACGAAACCGGCCGTGAGCAGCAGCGCGAGGACGTTGGCGACGGTCTTCAGGGCGCGGTCGCGGGTGCGGCTGCCCACGCCGAGGGTCTGCGCGGCGGCCCAGAAGCCGTGCCGGATGTGCAGGCCGACGGCGAGCATCGCCACGATGTAGATGGTGTTGCCGTACCAGGTGGAGAAGGTGTCCACGACGTTCTGGTAGGGCTTGCCGCTCTCGAAACCGCCGGAGTGCACGGTGCCGGTGGTCAGGTCGAGGATGTGCCAGAGGATGAACAGGGCGAGGATGATCCCGCCCCAGCGCATGGTGCGCGTCGCATAGCTGGCACGGGGCTTGCGGTGGACGTACTTGCTCGGGCGCGCCTTGATGTCGCGGCGGCTGAGCTGGTACGCGGAGACGGCGTGCGCGACGACGGCGAGGACGAGGACGACGCGGACGAGCCAGAGCGTCCACTCGTAGTGCATGAAGGGCTCGCCGATGGTGCGCAGCCAGTGGGCGTAGTGGTTGAACTCGCCCGCCCCGAAGAAGATCTTCAGATTGCCGAGCATGTGGACGACCAGGTACAGCAGCATGATCAGTCCACTGACCGCCATCACGGTCTTCTTGCCGACGGTCGAGTCCCACACGGTGCGTGCCATGGACGGCCGTCGGTCCGTCCGCGTTGCCAGAGCCATGTCATCAGACGCTAGGGCCGAAGGGCCCCATCGGTCCAAGACATGGTGCAGCTCGTTCCGATAGGCACTGCCTATGGGCGGGCTACGATGGCGGGCATGCAGTTCCAGCAGCTCCAGTACTTCGTGGCGGTCGCCGAGACCCGGCACTTCACACGGGCGGCCGAGGCGGTGCATGTGGCGCAGCCCTCGCTGTCGCAGCAGATCAAGGCACTGGAGCGGGAGCTGGGCGCGGATCTGTTCCTGCGCGCGCGGGGCAACATCACGCTGACCGACGCGGGTGAGGCGCTGCTGCCGCTGGCCCGGCGGATCCTGGCGGACGCGGAGACCGCACGGCACGAGGTGCAGGAGCTGGTGCAGCTGCGCAGCGGGCGGGTGCGTCTGGGGGCGACGCCGAGCCTGTGCACGGGTCTGCTGCCGGATGTGCTGCGGGCCTTCCACGACCGCTATCCGGGCATCCGGCTGCTGATCGAGGAGAGCGGCTCGCACGATCTGGTGCGTGAGCTGGCGCGCGGTGCGCTCGACCTGGCGCTGGTGGTGCTGCCGCTGCCGACGCCGTCACCGGCGCTGACCACGGTGGAGCTGCTGCGGGAGGACCTGGTGGTGGTCTCCTCCCCGGACGCGCCCAGACCGGGCGGCGGCAGGCGCTCGGTGCGCATCGCCGACCTGGAGGGCGAACGCCTGGTGATGTTCCGCCACGGCTACGACCTGCGCGAGCTGACCGTCGCGGCGTGCCGCTCGGCCGGTTTCGAGCCGTCCTTCGCGGTGGAGGGCGGCGAGATGGACGCGGTGCTGGGCTTCGTCCGGGCCGGTCTCGGCATCGCCGTGGTGCCGCGCATGGTTGCCTCCCGCGCCGGACGGGGGCTGCGGGTCACGCCGCTGGCACGCCCTGGACTGCACCGCACCATCGCCCTGGCGCACCGCAGCGACGTGGCGCCGCCGCGAGCCGCACGCGAGCTGCAGCGGATGCTGCTCGAGCGGTGATGCCCCGCCGGCACGGCCGGCAGACGCCGCCTCAGGAGGTCGCGTCCGCCAGGGTCAGCTCGTGCAGCCGCTCGGGCGGACCCGGCCGGGCGTAGTACCAGCCCTGGGCCGTGTCGCACCCCAGTATCCGCAGCTGCTCGGCCTGAGCACCGGTCTCCACGCCCTCCACGGTGACCGCGAGGTCGAGGCTGTGGGCGAGGGAGACGATGCCCTCCACGATCTTCAGGTCGACCGGGTCGGCCGGGAACTGCTGCATGCTCTGGGTGAAGGAGCGATCCAGCTTGAGCACGCTCACCGGGAGGCGGCGCAGATTGGCGAGGTTGGAGTAGCCGGTGCCGAAGTCGTCCAGGGCGATGTCGACACCCATCTCGGCCAGCCGGCGCAGCGGTTTCAGCAGGTCGTCGTCGGCGCCGATCAGGGCGGACTCGGTGACCTCCAGACACAGGGCGCTCGGCTCCACACCGGTGCGCTCCAGGATCTCCACGGTGTCCTGGACCAGCCCGGGGTGCGTGAGCTGGCAGGGCGAGAGGTTGACGTTGATGCGGAGCGGTCCCGTGGCCTCGGTGCCGCCGTTGCGCTCCTGCCAGGCGCGGGCCTGGCGCACCGACTGCTCGAGCACCCAGCGGCCGAGCGGCACGATCAGACCGGTGTGCTCGGCGAGCGGGATGAAGCGGTCCGGGGAGAGCACGCCGTGCTGCGGGTGCAGCCAGCGCACCAGGGCCTCGGCGCCGCGCACGCTGCCGTCGCCGAGGTGCACCAGCGGCTGGTACTCGATGAAGAACTCTCCGCGTTCCAGGGCGGCGGGCAGCGCCGTGGTCAGCCCGTGCCGGGTGATGGCGCGGGCGTCGGCCTCCGGGTCGGCGACCTCGAAGCGGTTGCCGCCCGCGGACTTGGCCCGGTACATGGTGATGTCCGCGCTGCGCAGCACCTCCGCCGCGCTGCGCTCCCCCGCCGGCCCCTCGACGATGCCGATGCTGCCGCGGACGGTCAGCTCCCGGCCGTCGATGCTGATGGGGGCGAGCAGCACGTTCATGATGCGGGCGGCGAGCTCGTCCACCTTGCGCCGGGTGTCGGGGCCGGTGGTCAGCGCGACGAACTCGTCGCCGCCGAGCCGGGCGACCATCTCGCCGGGCGCGGTGGCGCAGGACTGGAGCCGGTCGGCGACCTCCACCAGCAGCCGGTCGCCGGCCGCGTGGCCGAGGCTGTCGTTGACGGTCTTGAAGCCGTCCAGGTCCAGGTAGCACAGCCCGAACCGCTGTCCTTCGCCGGCGGCCAGTGCCTTCTCGAGCCGCTCGAAGAAGAAGGTGCGGTTGGGCAGGCCGGTGAGCGCGTCGTGGGTGGCCTCGTAGCGCAGCCGCAGATTGAGCAGCCGGCGCTCGGTGGTGTCCTCCATGAGGGCCAGCTGGTACTGCGGGTTGCCGTCGGCGTCCCGCAGCAGGGAGACCGTCAGGTTGGTCCACAGGACCGTTCCGTCAGGCCGGTAGAAGGCCTTCTCCACGTGGTAGTGGTCGCGTTCGCCGCGCACCAGCTCCTCGTAGAGCTTCCACACCTGCGGGGCGTCGTCGGGGTGGGTCCACTGCAGGATGCTGCGGCTGCGCAGCGCCTGTTCGCTCTGCCCGAACATGCGCAGCAGCGCCCCGTTGACCTGGAGGACGTTGCCCTCGAGGTCGGCGATGCCGATCCCTATGGCCGCGCCCTCGAACACCGCGCGGAACCGGGCCTCGGTGGCGTGCAGGGCCTGCGCCACCACGCCCTGGGCGCGCAACGCGGCCTGGGCGATGGCCTCCTGCTCGGCCAGGGTCCGCCGGCGCAGCGCCTCGGCGAAGCCGGCGGCCAGGGCGTGCTGCAGCCGTGCGCAGCGCGCCCGCAGGTCCTCGCGGTCCCCGTCGCCGCCGCAGTAGAGCACCAGGTAGGAGTCCAGGCAGTCCAGGGTGCGGGTGAGTGCGTCGGGGTCGGTGCAGTGCGCCTCCACCAGGGCGGCGCCGGCCGCCCGTCCCGCCTCCGGGTCGAACACCCGGGCGGTGAGGGCCTCGCTCAACCGCTGTGCCGCCGGCAGCAGTTGCTCCTCCAGCTCGGCCCGGGTCGACGACGTGGAGGTCACCGGGAAGACCGCCCGGCTCCAGATCGTGGTGAACCGGCGCAGTCTGTCCTCCGGCCCGTCCGGCTGTGCGCTCACGCCTTGCGCCCCACGCCCGCGAGACCGGAGAACGCGAACGGATCCTCGTCCTCCGGCGGAGAGTCCGGCCTCCAGCGCGGCGGCGACACAAGTCCCGGTTCCACCATGTCGTACCCCTCGAAGAACCGCGCGATCTCCTCGCGCGAGCGCATGATCAGCGGATTGCGGATGTCCTTGTAGACGTCCACCGCTCCCCCGGCCCGCTCCGGCGGCAGCGGAATGCCCTCGTAGGAGGCATGGGTGAGCACGAGCAGGCTGCCGGGCGCGAGGGCCTCGCGCAGTTCGGCCACCGCCGAGTACGGGTCGTCCGCGTCTTCCACGAAGTGCAGTATGGCAACGAGAAGCAGCGCGACTGGCCGATTCAGGTCGATCAGCCGGTGCACGCCGGGGCTTTCGAGGATCTCACGGGGCTTGCGGAGGTCCGCGGCGAGGATGTCCGCGTGGTCGTTCCCCTCCAGCACCGCCTGGCTGTGGGCCACGGCGACCGGGTCGTGGTCGACGTACATCACCCGGGCCCGCGGATCGGCCTCCTGCGCCACCTCGTGCACATTGCCGAAGGTGGGGATGCCGGAGCCGATGTCCAGGAACTGGGTGATGCCCTCGCCGGCGGCGTACCGCACCGCCCGCCGCATGAACGCCCGGTTCGCCTGCATGATTTTGGGCAGTCCCGGCATGAACTCCATGGCCTTGCGGGCCGCTTGCCGGTCGACCTCGAAGTTGTGCGATCCGCCCAGGTAGTAGTCGTACATCCGGGCGACGCTCGGCACCGTGATGTCGATGCTCCGTGGGGCCCAGGCGGGGCGCTCCATGTATCACTCCAAGGCGTAGGCGATCCGGTGTTCGACAGGAGGCTACTGATCGCCCGCCCGGGCGGCGACCAGAACCGGAAATCGACCGTCCGTTCCCGGTCACTGCCAGCGGCACGTGCGGATACTGAATGCCGGATCAGTACCCAGAATCCGGTCATTCGGCCGTTCCGCCGTTTTCACCGCACCGCTCGGCAAAACGGCCCGCCCCCCGCGCCAGTTGCGCGGGGGGCGGGCCGTGGCCGGGGCGCCGGAGTGGACGACACCCTGGGGAGGTTGCTACTTCTCCTGCGCTCCGACCGGCTTGCCGTCGGGCCGTACGGCGTACCAGGTGCCGCCCACGCCCTGACCGTTGGTGTCGCCGGGCTTCTTGTCACCGGCGAAGGTGTAGATGGGCCAGCAGTTGATGGTCTGCTGGTCGGCGCCGTCGGGCCGGGTGAAGGTCATGTAGCCCTTCTTCTGGATGCCCTTGGTGTCCTCGAAGGGCACCGGTGAGACCACCGGCCACTTCTGCAGACACTCGCCCTTGCACGCGGAGACGGGCTTCGGCCAGGCCTCGTCCTTCATGAAGCGGTAGACCGTCATGCCGTTCTTGTCGACCACGATCTCGCCGAGCTTCGGGTCCTTGCGGGTGGACAGGCCGAGCTGCTCGGCCGCCTGCGCCTTCTTGCCCTCGGGGTTGAGCGCGTACCACTTGCCGCCCACGCCCTGGCCCTTGACGTCGCCGGCGTTGATGTCCTTCACGTAGCGGTAGGCGGGCCAGCCGCCGATGGTGAGCTGCTTGGTGCCGTCGGCACGTGTCACCTCGCCGAGGAGGGACTTGTCGATGCCCTCGCCGGCCGTGGCGTCGTCGGCGGGCACCGGCGGCCAGGTCTTGGCGCAGTCGCCGTCGCAGTTGGACTTGGGCGGCTCGGCGACATCCTGGTCGAATCGGTACAGGGTGCGGCCGAGGCCGTCGGTCACCACCTTGCCGAGTTCGGCGTTGGTCGACACCGTCAGCTTGCCGGCGGAGTTGTCGGGAGCGGTCGAGGCCTCGGCCGTTCCGCCGGGGGCCTTTCCGGCCCCGGCGTAGTCACCGGATCCGGCCGCGCCCACGTTCTGGCTGCTGGCCGGCGGCGGAGCATCCTGACCGCAGGCCGTCGTCAGGGCCAGCACCGCCGCTGCGCTCGCCACGAGCGAGGCGGTCCGCCAGGAGGTCTTCATCGTCAACTCCACATCATCGCAAGGGTGTTGTGTTGCAGCGCCCTGCTGTGCCGCCGCTCGACGATGAGTACGCACCGAAGCACCTGTTGTGTTCAACGCGAGGCCGACTTCTTTTGTGACGCGAGTGGCCGGCGCCCGGGGAGACCCCGCCCCGCCCCCGTGGACGCCCCGTACCGCTCTCCGGCGACATTCCCTCATCCGGGGCAATCCTGGCGCACTCCGGCGTGGCCCGGTCCGGCTCCACCCATGATCCTCTCCGTGCAAGGACTCGTACCGACCCGATCCGCGCTCGCCGCACGGGCGTTGGCCGCGACCACGCTGGTCTGGGCACTGCTGGGTGCGCCGGGCGCGGCGGTGGCCGACGCCTGCGCGTACGCCTCGACGGGGCCGGAGGGCACCGAGGCGGTGGTGGTCGCCGGGGGCCTGCCCTGGCCGGTCCCGCCGTGCTCCCCGTCACCGGCCCCCACGCCCACCCCCACTCCACCGCCTCCTCCCCCTCCACCTCCACCGCCTTCGCCCTCGCCTCCGCCCGACCCGACGCCCACGAAGACCCCGCCACCGCCGAAGCCCACCCCCACACCGGCCCCCGCTCCCCCACCGCCCCCTGCGGCCCGCCCGGCGCCGCCACCCCCGCCCGGCCCCACACCCACACCACGACCCACGCCGCCCCCGCCCCCTACGCCCGCCCCGTCGGCCACACCCGAGCCCCGCCCGTCCGTGACACCGGTGCGCTATCCGCCGCACCGTCCGGCCCGGCCCAGCCAGCCCTCCCGCAGGGCCACGTCACCACTGACCTTCGTCCTGCTGATCACGGCGCCCGCGGCGGTCGCCGTGGCCGCCCTGCGTCCGCGCTGATCCCGACCGACTCTGGAGGACCCCTTGCCGGAATGGCTCGTTCTCACCCTCGCGATGCTGGCCGCCGGTCTCGTGGTGGTCGTCATCACCGTCGTACGCCACCGCAGGGCGTCCGACGACGAGGACACCAGCGAGACCCCGGACGTCATCGAGTACATGACGATGTGGATCGGCGTGGTGTACGCGATCGTCCTGGGCCTCGCCATCGCGGGGGTCTGGGAGGGACGCAGCGCCGCGCAGGACCACGTGCGGGCGGAGGCCGCGGCGCTGCACGAGATCAAGGAGCGGGTACGGGTCTACCCGTCCGAGGTCCGCGACCGCATCCGTGACGACGTCGACGCCTACGTCGAGCACGTGCTCACCTCGGAGTGGCGCAGCATGGCCGACGAGGGCGAGTTGACCGGGCGCGGCGCCGAGCTCCTGGACCGGGTGCGCCGCGACGTCACCGACTACGAACCCCGCACCGACTTCGAGGCCCAGGCCTACCAGCCCCTGCTGGACCAGGTCACCGCGGCCGACCAGGCCCGTACCGCCCGCGCGGAGTCGACCGGCAACACCATGCCGGGCGTGGTGTGGTTCGGCCTCCTCACCGGAGCGGTGGTCACCATCGGCATGATCTTCGCCCTCCAGATCCGCCGCACCGGCCGCGAGCTGATCCTCGCCGGCGTCTTCTCCGCCCTGATCGCCTTCCTCCTCTTCCTCATCTGGGACTTCGACGCCCCGTACAGCAGAGACGCAGCGGAATCCGCGGAACCGCTCCGCTACTTGTTCCCGCACCTTCTGCATTCCTGACGGGGTCCGGCCGCAAGGAGCCCCTGACACGGATCCGGCCGGGAAGGCGGGCGGCGCGCCGTGCGGGTCGCCCGGGCGGCTCAGGGGTGTGACCCGTTCGCTCTACTGCGATCGCGCGCCGGGGCGCGGGTTCCTAGCGTTTCGGGCATCGAGGCGCTTTCACGGCGTGAGCGGAACAGGTCCGCAGCCGCTCCTCGGAACCCGGAGGATTCACCATGCACGCGATACGCGTCGCTTCCGCCGCGCTGGCTGGCGCCGGCGCTCTCACCCTCGCCAGTGCACCGGTCGCCGGTGCCGAGACGGCCGCCGGTGCCCCGCCGGCGGCCGTCTCGCACGTCGGACGGGCCCCGGTCCTGGACGGCGGCATCACGCCGTTCGGTTTCGAGGTGAAGCCGAACATCGTGGAGCCGGGGGACACGGTGGGGTTGCGGGTGGAACGGGACGACGGGGGGTGCAAGGGGCGGGCGAAGGTCTCCTCGGCCGTGTTCGACACGGTGACCATCCCGCCGCGGCGTTCCACGGCCACGGCCGTGGTGGACCGGGACGCCCGGGTCGGGGCGGAGTACCGGGTGACGTTCACCTGTGACGGCGCCACCGGGAGCACGGTGCTGACCGTGGTCGGCGGTACGCCGGTGCCCCTGCCCTCCCCGGTCGACAAGGAACACGGGCACCGCTCCGAGGGGCATGACGGCCGTCATCCCAAGGGTGTGCACGCCGGTGAGGGCGGCACGCTCGCCGGGGCGGACCTCGGCAGGGTGGGGCTGGGCGCGGTGTTCGTCGCGGGGGCGCTCGGGGTGGCCTACCGGATGTCCCGGCGCGGGCGCACCGAGGACGGCGGCTGACGGCAAGGCTGCGCCCCGGAACCGCACCGGGGTTCCGGGGCGAGGCCCACGTGCGCGGCGCGGCCCGACGGCGCCTCAGATCCGCTTCTCGGCGCGGCGGCGCATCCAGAAGAAGCCGCCGCCGGCCAGCGCGGCGGTCACCAGGGCGCCGCCGATGGCGATGTCGGTCGGGGTCGCCCCGGTGGTGCTGGAGCCGCCGATGCCGCCTCGGACACCGCCGATGACGGTGAAGGCCGCGGGCCGGGTCAGGTTGCGGTTGGAGCACTGGACGTGGACGTCGTAACGGCCGGGTCTGGCATCGGGGTGGACCGTGGCGGTGCCCTTGGCGGTGCTGCTGCGTCCGCCGACCGGGGTCAGCTCGGTCCGGTGGAAGGCCTCGGACGTGGCGTGGCCGCCGTGCGGGCAGCCGTCGGCCGTGATGGTCAGCTGGCCGCCCGCGGCGATCACGCTGGGCATCACGACGATGTTGTGCGGTCCGGGGACCTGGCCGCCGTCGGCGTGTGCGGCCGGGGCGGCGAGCCCGAGGACGGCGACGGCGGCACCGGTGGCCGCGAGGGCACGTGGATTGCGCATGTGTTCCTCCGCGGAAGGCGCCCCGGGTCCCGTCCCCGGTCGATCGGCGAGAAAGCGCCTCCCGCAACGACAGTCGGGTGCGGTGCCCCGGCCCGCATGTCGGCGATGGTCCGTCCCGGTGAGGCCGTGCCCCGTGCCCGAACCGCTCGACCGGCTATCGCCGCAGGTCACGGACCGTCAGAAAATCTTCGGCCGGACCGCCTCGGATGGCGCACGTCCGCGTGCCCCGGCCACCCGTTCGCCGCTGCCCCGTCGCCGGTTGTGCGCACGGCACTTAGCGTTTGGCCATGCGCGAGTGACGCGGCGACGGCCGGGTCGAGAGGGGAAGGTGAATGTCTGCTTTCGAGGCGGGCGAACCGGAAGAGGAGCAGCGCCCCAGGAAGCGCGCGCCCTGGGGCGTGATAGCGCTGGTGCTGCTCACCGGGCTCGCGCTCATCCGCAACGGCTCCGGGGAGTTCGACGAGGGTCCGCCGCAGCCCGCCAGCGCGGCGGCCGCCGACACCCGCTCCGGCGCCGCGGTCACCCTGGGGACGGCCGCTCCGCTGCCGTTCGCGGTGCCGGACCGGGTGCGGATCCCGGCGATCAATGTGGACGCGCCGATGATCCCGGTGGGGCTGGACGCCGAGGGCTGGGTGGACGCTCCGCCGCCGGAGGACCCGAATCTGGCCGGCTGGTTCAGTGGCGCGGTCACTCCGGGCGAGAAGGGCACCGCGGTCGTCGTCGGCCATGTCGACAACCAGCAGGGCCCGGCCGTCTTCTACGGGCTCGGCGCGCTGAACAAGGGCCAGCGCGTGGAGATCGCACGGCGGGACGGCAAGACGGCCGTGTTCGAGATCTACGGCGTCGAGGTGTTCGCCAAGAACAGCTTCCCCGGTGAGCGGGTGTACGCCTCCAAGGGCGCCCCGGAGCTGCGGGTGATCACCTGCGGCGGCGGGTTTACCCCGCAGGAGGGCTACGACGGCAATGTGGTGGTCTTCGCCCGCCTGGTCGAGGTCCGCTGAGGGCTCGCACCGGGCGGGCGGAGAGGGCCTGCGGGCAGAAGAGGGCGAGGGCCGGCGGGCTCAGACGTACTGCCGGCGGGGCACGCCGATGTGGTAGCCGGAGTCGAGCAGCTGGGGCAGATAGTCGCGCAGCGCCCGGACACTCTGGGAGCGTTCGCCCCCGGCGTCGTGGGAGAGCACCACGACGCCGGGGGCGGCGCCGTTCTCCACCCGTTCGACGATGGTGCGGGTGCCCGGCGTGGTCCAGTCGAGGGTGTCGACGGTCCAGGCGAGGGGTTCCATGCCGAGTTCCGCACCGAGCTGGAAGGTGGCGCGGTTCCAGGCGCCGTAGGGGGCCCGGAACCACTGCGGGGGCTCGCCGTAGGCCTTCTCGACGACCTCGCAGGTGCGCTCCATCTCGGCGCGGATGCGGCTGCGGCTCAGGCTGGTCAGCAGCGGGTGGGACCAGGTGTGGTTGCCGACGACATGGCCCTCGTCGGCCATCCGGGCCAGCAGGTCCCGGTGCTCGGTGGCCATCTCCCCGCACACGAAGAACATCGCCCGCACGTCGTACGCGGCCAGGGTGTCGAGGATGTCGGGGGTGTAGCGGGGGTCGGGGCCGTCGTCGAAGGTCAGGACCATGGTGTTGCCGCGCCCGGTCATGCGCAGCAGCGGTGCGCTGCGCACGGGGGTCCGGCCGGGCACGGCGCGCGGCGGGCCGTATCCGGTGAGCGGCTGGAGGCGGTACGCGGACGGCTTGAGCGGGCTGCGGGCGGCCTGGGCGCCGGCCGCGGGCGCCGCCGGTGCGGCCGTCCTCCTGCCGGTGCCGGTGGCGAGCGCTCCGGCCAGCGCGGCGGCCCCCATGGAGGCGGCGCCGGCCAGCAACGCCCGGCGCCGCGTGAGGAAGTGACACTTCTGCATGAGACATCAGTCGCCCAGCGGCGGGCCGACGCACTTCAGCGACACCGGTGTGGCGGCACGAAACCACCCGGTCGGCTCAGTGTTCCGTCAACGCCGGCGCACCAGCGGGAAGGGCAGGGTCTCCCGGATGGTGAGCCCGGTCAGGAACATCACCAGCCGGTCGACGCCGATGCCGAGGCCGCCGGTGGGCGGCATGGCGTACTCGAGGGCGTCGAGGAAGTCCTCGTCGATCTCCATCGCCTCGGGGTCTCCCCCGGCGGCGAGCAGCGACTGGGCGGTGAGGCGGCGGCGTTGCTCCACCGGATCGGTCAGTTCCGAGTAGGCGGTGCCCAGTTCGGTGCCGAAGGCGACCAGGTCCCAGCGTTCGGCGAGCCGGGGGTCGGTGCGGTGCTGACGGGTCAGCGGCGAGACATCGGTCGGGAAGTCCTTGTAGAAGGTGGGCAGTTCGGTCTTCTCCTCGACCAGCCGCTCGTACATCTCGAGAACGACGTCGCCGGGTGTGTCGTCCTCGACGTAGGGCACGCCCGCGCGGTCGCACAGGCGCAGCAGTTCGGGCAGTTCGGTGCCGGGGCCGATCTCCTCGCCGAGGGCCTCGCTGATCGCCTGGTGGACGGTCTTGACGGGCCAGGTGCCGGAGATGTCGTACTCCTTGCCGTCCTTGCGGGCGACGGGTGCGCCGAAGGCGGCGGTGGCGGCGCCCTGGATCAGTTCGCGCACCAGGTCCAGCATCACGTCGTAGTCGGCGTGCGCCTGGTAGGCCTCCAGCATGGTGAACTCGGGGTTGTGCTTGTAGGAGACGCCCTCGTTGCGGAAGGTGCGGCCGAGTTCGAAGACCTTCTCCAGGCCGCCGACGCACAGGCGTTTGAGGTACAGCTCGGGGGCGATGCGCAGGTACAGATCGAGGTCGTAGGCGTTGATGTGGGTGGTGAAGGGGCGGGCGTTGGCGCCGCCGTGGATCTGCTGCAGCATCGGCGTCTCGACCTCGAGGAAGCCCCGGTCCAGCAGCCCCTGGCGCAGGGCCTGGACGGCGGTGGAGCGGCGCCGGACCACCTCGCGGCTCTCGGGGCTGGCCACCAGGTCGAGATAGCGGCGGCGGACCCTGGTCTCGGGGTCGGCGAGGCCGCGGCGCTTGTCGGGCAGCGGACGCAGGCACTTGCCGGTGAGCTGCCAGGAGGTGACGAAGACGGTGGGCTCGCCCTTGTCGCTGAGGGCGGCGTGGCCGGTGGCGGTGATGTGGTCGCCGATGTCGGTGTCGGCGCGGAAGCGGGCCAGCTCGGGTCCGGCCCCGGAGCGGGTGAGGGCGATCTGGTGGTCGCCCGACCAGTCGCGCAGTCCGGCGAAGAGGATGCCGCCGAAGTCGCGCACCGCCATGATCCGTCCGGCGACGGTGACGTCCTGTCCCGGGCGGACCTCAGCGAGGGTGTGGGTGCGGGCCGGTACGCCGACGGGGTAGGGGTCGGTGCCGCCGGCCCTCAGGCGCTCCAGCTTGCGGTGCCGGACCCGGAACTGGTCGGGCAGCCGGGCGAGCGGGTCGTCGGTGCCGGGCTCGTCCCCTCCCCCGGGACCAGGGACGTCCGGTGTGGGCAGGCCCGCGGCGGGGGCGGCGTGCCCGCCCCTCGCGTGCCCCTTGCCCAGGAGGCTGCGCAGCGACGGTACGGAGACGAAGCCCTCGGCGATGGCGGAGGCGAGGCCGACGCGGGCGAGGGAGGCCGCGTCGGCGTAGCAGAGGAAGCGCGGGCACCACTCGGGGTGGTACTTGGCGTTGGACCGGTACAGCGCCTCCAGCTGCCACCAGCGGGAGAAGAACAGCAGCAGGCGCCGCCAGAGCCGCAGCACCGGCCCGGCGCCGATCCGGGCGCCCTCCTCGAACGCCGAGCGGAACACGGCGAAGTTGAGGGAGATGCGGCGGACGCCCAGCTTGGGGGCGGCGGCGCACAGCTCGGCGACCATGAACTCGG
Organism: Streptomyces composti; assembly: GCF_012034205.1. Lineage (GTDB taxonomy): Bacteria > Actinomycetota > Actinomycetes > Streptomycetales > Streptomycetaceae > Streptomyces > Streptomyces composti. Next base: position 184,368 of record NZ_JAATEM010000001.1, on the reverse strand, counting down.
TGACGCCGTTGGGGGCCTCGCGGTCGCGGCGCATCAGGTCCAGGGAGATGCCGTCGCGGCCCCAGGGGACGAAGGAGAGCAGCGCGAGCAGCCGGCCGTCCCCGGAGAGGGCCTCGACCAGCAGGCAGTCGCCGTCGGCGGGGTCGCCGAGGCGGTTCAGGGCCATGGAGAAGCCGCGTTCGGTCTCGGTGTCGCGCCAGGCGTCGGCCCGGTCGACGATCTCGCGCATCTCCTCGTCGGTGAGGTCGGCGTGCCGGCGCACCCGGCAGCGGGCGCCGGTGCGCCTGACCCGGTTCACCGCCTGCCGGGTGACGCGCATGTCGCGGCCGCCGAGGTCGAAGTCGCTGACGTGGAGCACGGCCTCGTCGCCGAGCTGCAGGGCGCCGAGCCCGGCGCGGACGAAGGCACGGGCGCCCTCCTCGGACGCGCCCATCACCGCCGGGGTCCAGGCGTAGCGGCGGGCCAGGTCGAGCCAGGCGTCCACGGCGTGCGGCCAGGCCTCCCTGTCTCCGACGGGGTCGCCGCCGGCCAGGCAGACCCCGGCCTCGACCCGGTAGGTGACGGCGGCCTTGCCGCTGGGCGAGAAGATCGCCGCCTTGTCGCGGCGGGTGGCGAAGTAGCCGAGCGAGTCGCGGTCGCCGTAGGAGCGCAGCAGGGCGCGGATGCGGGCCTCCTCGTCGCCGTGCAGGGCGGCCTCGAGGCGCTGGGAGCGGAACAGGGTGGCGGCGGCGTTCAGCAGGGCGAGCGCGCCGAACAGGCCGAGCAGGAAGGACAGCAGGCGCGGCGGGCTGCCGTCGAAGGTGCCGCCGGACATCAGGCCGCCGAAGACCCGGTTGGCGGCCCAGGGCAGCCACTGGCCGGCCGGCAGCCCGCCGGGGAACAGCGCGACCAGGCCCCAGCCGACGAGCACCGAGAGGGCCAGCCCGGCGGCGAGCACGGCGAGGGCCCGCCGTACGGCGGCCGGGCGGGAGAGGGCGTAGAACTCGCCGCGGGCGTGAACGAGCAGCCCCAGCGCGAGGGCGCACACCACGAACGACGGGACGGAGTCGGCGTAGAGGCCGGCTGCCATGCCGAGCACGTCGGCGAGCAGCAGCAGGGCGAGGTAGACGACCACCAGCCACCAGGCGATCTTCTTGCGGGCGGCCGTCGCGGCGGCGAGCAGGAAGAGGAAGACGGCGTAGGCGAGGTTGGCGCTGACGGGGACGAGCAGCAGCTCCAGCACGTCGACGAGGGGCCGCAGCGCGGTGCGCAGCGGCGGAACGACCGCCAGCAGCACGCAGAGCGCGCCGAGCAGCGCGAAGAACACCGCGAACCCCTGAGGCACCCTGCTCAGCACGGACCGTCCCGGCCGCCGTCCCGACTCCGCGGTGCCCTGGGCTCTGCCGGTGTCCACGGTGACACCCATGAAGTCGACTTTAGGAACACCTGACCGGACGCGCGCGCCGAACGGCGGCGGGCCGCGGGCCACCCGGGCGGGCTGCGGGTGGCGCGCGGGGACGGGCAACCCGCGGCGCACACGCGGACAGGCAGGATGCGCGTGCGCGGACGGGGCGGCGCGGGCCGCGGGTGCGCGGGTGGGGCTCGGGGATCGCGGGTGCGCGGGTGGGGCCCGGGGGGGGCGCGGAGCGTGTTCGATAGCCTCGCGGCGTGAAGGAACCACGTCCCGGACAGTTCGAACGCGGTACCGACGGGCCCAAGGTGATCGTCGTCGGAGTGGACGGCTCCGAGTCGTCCATGCGTGCCGCGGCCTACGCCGCCGGGCTGGCGAGGCGGCAGGGTGCGCTGCTGGCCCTGGTGTACGTGCAGCCGGTGATGGCGGCGGGCGCGGCGCTCGGGGCTCCGGTGGCGGCGGTCACCGACGAGATAGCCGAGGATCTGATGGCGCAGATCCGGGAGGCGACCGAGCGGATGCGGGGCATCTTCGAGGTCCGCTGGGAGTTCCACACGTTCCGGGGCGACCCCTTCAGCGGTCTGGCGAGGGCGGCCGACGACCTCAAGGCGGACGCGGTGGTGGTCGGCGCCTCCGAGCAGGCCGGGCACCGCTTCATCGGCTCGGTGGCGGTGCGGCTGGTGAAGGCGGGGCGCTGGCCGGTGACCGTGGTGCCCTAGCGGGTGCCCGCGGGACACGCGGGGCGCCGGGCGTCGGTTGCCGGGGTGGCGTGTGCGCCGGGTGTCGCCCGAGGTGTGCGTGGCGTCTTCCCTCCCGGCCGGGCCGGGGGCATCATGATCCGCCGTCAGCCGTTTGCCTGTCGCGAAGAGGTGAGGCGCATGGCCGGGCTCCGGATGGGTGAGGGCGTTCTCCGCCGCAAACCCATCGAGCACATCGAGGAGACGGAAGTCGGCGAGGGCACCCGGCTGGACCGCACCCTCGGCCTGGGTCAGCTGACCGCGATCGGCGTGGGCGGCATCATCGGCGCCGGTATCTTCACGCTCGCCGGCACGGTCGCCAACGGCACGGCAGGACCCGCGGTGCTGGTCTCCTTCCTGATCGCCGGTGTCGCCAGCGCGGCCGCCGCGCTGTCCTACGCGGAGTTCGCCGGGCTGATCCCGAAGGCGGGCTCGGCCTACACGTACGGGTACGCGGTGCTGGGCGAGCTGGCGGGCTGGTTCATCGGCTGGGACCTGCTGCTGGAGTACACGGCGATCGTCGCGGTGGTCGGCATCGGCATCTCCGGCTACTTCAGCTTCCTGGTGAGCGAGATGGGCGCCGATCTGCCCAGCTGGATGCTGGGTGCGCCCGGCACCGGCGAGGGCCACAAGATCGATCTGTTCGCCGCGCTGCTGTGTCTGCTCATCGCCTTCCTGCTGAACATGGGCATCAAGAACGCGGCCCGGTTCGAGACGGTGGTCGTGGTGCTGAAGGTGCTGGTCGTGCTGCTGGTGATCGCGGTCGGCGTCTTCCACATCGACACCTCGAACTACAACCCGTTCTTCCCGTACGGGGTGGGCGGCGCGTTCACCGGTGCGGCGACGGTGTTCTTCGCGGTGTTCGGCTACGACGCGATGTCGACGGCGGCCGAGGAGTCCAAGGACGCCCAGAAGCACATGCCCAAGGCGATCATCTACTCGCTGATCATCTCGATGACGCTGTACGTGGCCGCCTGTCTGGTGCTGACGGGCATGCAGAACTACACCGAGATCGACCCGGAGAGCGGCTTCTCCACGGCGTTCAAGTCGGTGGGTCTGACCGGACTCGCGGACCTGATCGCGGTGGGCGCCATCATCGGCATCCTCACCGTGATGTTCACCTTCATGCTGGGTGTGACGCGGGTCTGGTTCGCGATGTCCCGCGACGGGCTGCTGCCGCGCTGGTTCGCCAAGACCCACCCGACCCGGCACGTCCCGACCCGCGTCACCTGGATCGTGGGCGTGGCCTCGGCCGTGATCGCCGGCTTCCTGCCGATCGGGGAGGCGGCCGAGCTGACCAACATCGGGATCCTGCTGGCGTTCATGGTGGTGTGCACCGCGGTGATCGTGCTGCGCTACCGGCAGCCGGACCTGCCGCGCGGCTTCCGCACGCCGTGGATGCCGGTGGTTCCGGCGATCGGCGTGGTGTTCTCCATCTGGCTGATCACATTCCTGGCGTGGCAGACCTGGGTGCGTTTCGCGGTGTGGTTCGTCATCGGCCTGGTGATCTACTTCGGCTACTCCTACCGGCGCTCGGAGCTGGCGCGCCGTCCGGGGCCGGCGGAGCAGCACGGCGGCCGGTAGCGCCGGCCCCGCCCCCCGTAGGCGGGGCCGGCGGGTCCGCGCTAGAGGGAGCCGAGGAAGTCGGTGAGGAGCGCGTTGTAGACGCCGGGCCGTTCCTCGTTGGGGTAGTGGGCGGTGCCCTCGACGGTGGCCAGGCGGCCGTCGGGGACGGTCCGGGCGAGCCGCTCGGTCAGGCGCAGGTGGTCCTCGGACTCCAGGGCGCCGCGCACGGCGAGCACCGGGACGCCGATCCCGGCGGCGCGCTCCCAGGTCCGGGTGACGGGCACGCGGTGGTCCGGCTCGCCGGCCGTGTGCTTGCGGATGGTGCCCAGTGCCATCTCCCGGTGCTTGTGCAGGATCTCGGGCGGCACCTCGTCGGCGGTGCGGTGCGGCCCGGGGAGGAAGCGCAGGAACGCCTCCAGCCAGGCCTCCACGTCCCCGGCGGCCAGGGCCCTGGCCCACTCGGCCATGAGCGAGGTGGTCCAGGGGTCCTGGAAGTCGGGCTCGCTGGTGCCGGCTCCGGTGACGACCAGCGCGCGGACCAGGCCGGGGTGTTCCAGTGCGGTGTCCACCGCCGTGCCCGCGCCCATGGACAGGCCGATCAGCACCGCGGAGTCGATGCCGAGGTGGGTCAGCAGCGCGGCGACGTCGTCGGTCTGCCGGTAGGGGCGGGTGGCGTTCGCGGAGGCGCCGTGGCCGCGGGCGTCCGGCGCGATCACCCGGTGTGTCCCGGCGAGGGCGGCTACCTGAGCGTCCCACATGCGGTGGTCCAGGAACCCGCCGTGCAGCAGGACGACCGGGTCCCCCGAACCCGCTTCGAGGTAGGCGAGGTCACCGTCGCCGGACGGGAGGTGACGCAGAGCAGGAACAGCAGTCATGACAACCAAGGTGTCATCTTCTGGCTCACATGACAACCTAGGTGTCATGATGACAGGGTGAACGACACCGATGCCCCGCTGCCGCACGACGGCACCCCCGCACCCTCCGACCTCCCGCTGCCGCCGGACGAACTCGCCCGCCGCCTCACCGAGGTGTACGACGTGGTCGGCCCCCTCTACCGGCGCGTCCAGCGCCTGGTGGAGCAGAGCCTGGCCCCCGAGGGCCTGTCCGTCGGCGTGCGGGCGGTGCTGACGCTGCTGCACCGCGGCGGGCCGATGACGGTGCCGCAGATGGGCCGCGCGCAGTCGATCAGCCGTCAGTTCGTGCAGCGCATGGTGAACGACGCGGCGGAGCGCGGCCTGGTGGAGAGCGTGCCGAACCCCGCGCACCGCCGGTCCTCGCTGATCCGGCTCACCCCTCGGGGCTCATCGGTGATCACCGCCGTCCTCGACCGGGAGCACCGGATGCTCCGCGAGGTGGGAGGGGGTCTGACGGACGCCGAGGTGGCGGCGTGCCTGCGGGTGCTCGGCGTCATGCTGTCCGCCCTGGACCACGTGGACGTCGGCTGACCCCGCAGCCCGGGGGACCCGCTCCGGCAGCGGGCCGAGGGAGCCGAGGGCCGTGGCCCGCGACCGGCCCGCTACTCCCCCATCACCAGTCCGTCCTGGGCCGCGCCCCGGCTCATCACCACCGCGCTGATGCGGTCACGCACGGCGTGCGCCTCCGCGCCCTGGGCGATCGCCCGGTTCAGGTTGACCACCCGGCCGGCGTCGACGTCGAACAGCTGCGGGACGAACTCCGCGCGGGTCACCTCCCAGCGTCCGCCGGGCCGCCGGGGCGGGCCGAAGGTGAAGCGGGCGAGGGTGGACTGGTTGGCGCGCGGGTCCCTGGCGCCCTACCGGCCGGACATCTCGCCGGCGATCTGGTCGCCCATCCCGTAGACCACCCAGGTGCCGTTGACCTTCTCGTAGGCCTGCGGGACATGGGCGTGGGTGCCCAGGATCAGGTCGATGTCGGGCCGGCCGCCGGAACGGGAGGCGGTCAGCGAGCGGGCCAGGGCGACCTGCTGCTCGTCGGGGTTCTCCTGCCACTCGGTGCCCCAGTGCAGCGAGACCACCACGACGTCGGCGCCCGCGGTGCGGGCGGCCCGCGCGTCGGCGACGATCCGCGCCTCGTCGATCAGGTTGACGGACCAGGACTGGTCGGGCGGATAGGGCGAGACGGCGGTGCCGTAGGTGTAGGCGAGGTGGGCGACCTGGGCCTGGCCCGCACGCAGCAGGGTGACGGTGCGGGCCTCCTGCTCGGTGCGGGCGGAACCGGTGTGCCGCACCCCCGCCCGGTCGAGGGCGTCGAGCGTGCGCCGGATGCCCTCGGAGCCCGCGTCCAGGCTGTGCTCGGAGGCGGTGGAGCAGCCGTCGTAGCCCGTGGCGGCGAGGCCCGCGGCGATCTCGGGCGGCGACTGGAAGACGGGGTGACCGGTGTACACGCCGTCGGCGCCGTAGACCGTCTCCATGTGACACAGCGCCAGATCCGCGGGGGCGACGACGGAACGGATGCCGGAGAGCATCGGCCGGAAGTCGTGACCGGCGCCGTCCGCGTCGAAACGGGCCCGGTCGATGACCGAGGTGTGCGGCAGGATGTCCCCGGAGGCCACCAGGGTGAAGCCGCGCGCGGCGGACGGCGCGTGCTGCCCGCCGGCGGGCGGGCGCTGGTCCTTCGCCTGGCAGGCGGCGCCCGCGGCGAGGACGACGGTCAGGGCCAGGGCGACCTGTCGACTTCGAGCGATCATCATTTCACCCCGCAGTAGTCACATTTACGGATCAACAGGTAAGAAGTGGATCTGGGTCCGCCGTGGCTCCGACACGCGTTTTAGGCCGTCCGGCGTGCGCGAAAGGACGTCTCGACCGTTCGTCGAACCGTTCGTCGACGCGATCGACCGCCCGCCGCACACCCGTGCGCGCTCCCTGTCGTCCCCCGGCGCCGTGCGCTGGCATACGGCCATGACGGCCGGAATCACACTCCCGAACGAGACGACCGCCGAGCACGAGCTCGCCGCACTGCAGCGCGAGCACGGCCGGCCTCTCTTCGCGCTGCTGCTCCGGCTCTGCGACGGAGACCGGCAGCGGGCGGAGGATCTGGTACAGGAGACGCTGCTGCGCGCCTGGCAGCATCCCGAGGCACTGCGCGCCGACGCCTTCGACTCCGTGCGGCCGTGGCTGCTGACGGTGGCGCGCCGGCTCGCCATCGACGCGCGGCGCGCCCGTCAGGCCCGGCCCGCCGAGGTGGGCGACGCGGTGCTGGAGAGCGCGCGGGTGATCTCCGATCACGCCGAACGGGCCGCCGCGGCCCTCGATGTCCGCGAGGCTGTGAAGACACTCACTCCGGAGCACCGTGAAGTCCTGGTGCTGGTGTATTTCCAAGGTGCGAGCGTGGCGGAAGCGGCGAAAACCCTCGGCATCCCTCCCGGTACGGTGAAGTCCCGCGCGTACTACGCGCTGCGCGCCCTGCGCAGGGTGCTTCCGGGCTACGCCGCCGACCTGCGGTGAAACCGCCGGCCGGGTCAAACCTCCGTAAAGCGCCTTGCCGACCACCCGGGTTGAGTAATCGGCTGTCCTCATCCGTGTTCCGGACCGGGGGCCCGGGTTCGGGCGACGCGCACGCACCGGAGGAAGGCAGGAAGGGATGCTGCACAGAGGTCGAGAGGGCACGGACGGCTCAGGCGGAGGCGAACTGATCGTCCCCATGGCGTGGTTGTACGCCGAGTACATCGCCGACGAACTGCTGCGCAGCGGCGATCTGATGCCGCCGACGTCCTTCGAGTTCCGGGCCGGCCGGGACGCGTTGGCGCTGACCGTCTTCCTGTCCGACGCCGACGGCGAGCTCTCCGGCATCCGCGTGGTCACCCAGCTGGAGACCTGGCTGTCGCTGACCGCGTACGACCAGCCGTGGCAGGAGTGGGTGGAGGACCGGCTGACGGATCTGACCGCCGACGCGGCGGCTTCCGGCCGGAGGGATCCCGACCTGGAGCTGGCCCGGGCGGCCTGGCGCTGGCTCCAGGAGACCGAACTGCTGGCGCCCGATCTCAACGCGGTGCCGGGCGGCGGGGCGGTGGCCGGCGAGGACGAGGGGCCCAAGGTGTGGACCCCCGCCTGGCAGCTGGGCCTCCCGCTCAGCCACCTCGCCATCCATCTCTTCTAGCGGGCCGCGGCCGCTCTCCTCGTCCTCCCAGGGCCGCGGCCGTTCCTCTCGTCGCGGACAAGCCACGGCTCCGGCCGGCCGGAAACGCTCCATGCCCCGGGAATTCCGAAGGTTTCCGGGAATCCGACCAATCCGCGGGACGGGCCGCTCCGAATCCTTAGGTCACGATTCGGTGCGTGGCTTGAGTGATTCGGCTGCCTGGTGCGTACCGGTGGGAGCAAGGAGTAACCCCACCCGCACCCAACGGCACGAGGATTCGGCATGAGGTCCCTGGAGAGGCATCGCGACGTCGGCGCCTACGCGCTCGGCGTGCTGGACGAAGCGGAGGCGTTCCGCTTCGAGGACCACCTCATGGAGTGCCCCAGCTGCGCTGCCGAGGTGACCGAATTCGGTCCCACCACACGGCAGCTGATGCTCTACCGGCGCTCCACTCCTCGTCTGGTGCACCCCCTGGCCAAGCCGGGTCCCGCGATGCTGGACCGGCTGCTGTCGGAGGTGACCGCCCGGCGCCGGGCGGGCCGCCGGAAACTGCTGTTCGCGCTGGCGGCGTCGGTGGTGTTCGCGGTGTCCGCACCGGCCGTGGCGATCGTCGCGGGCGGCGAGGACGAGCCGGTGAGCATCGCGGCGACCGACGAGCGGTCCGGGGTGTGGGCGCAGATCACGACGGAGGACACGGACTGGGGCAGCCATATGGAGCTGCAGGTCAAGGATGGTGCGGGTCCGCGCGACTGCCGTCTGGTGGTGGTCGGCAGGGACGGCTCCGAGCAGACCGTGACCAGCTGGAGCGTCCGCCGCCACGACGCCCGCCCCAACACCATGCTGGCCGGCACGGCGCTGCACCCCGACGAGATCTCCCACTACGAGGTCCGCACCGCGGACGGCGAGCATCTGGTCACCCTCGAGCCCTCCTGACGCGTCGCCCCCGAGGGCTCCCGACCGCGCAGTCCCCGCCCCGGCGCGGGCTCCCTCCGCGGCCGGGGCAGAGGTCACTTCAGCAGCCGGGACAGTCTGCGGTCGGCCAGCGGCTTGCCGCCCGTCTGGCAGGTCGGGCAGTACTGCAGGGACGAGTCGCTGAAGGACACCTCCCGGATGGTGTCTCCGCAGACCGGGCAGGCCTCGCCGGTGCGGCCGTGCACTCTCAGGCCGCTCTTCTTCTCCGCCTTCAGCCGCCCCGCTGCCACGCCCCGGGAGCGTTCCACCGCCTCGGTCAGCGTGGTGCGCAGCGCCTCGTGGAGCCGTGCGGTCTCCTCCGGGGTGAGGGAGGCGGCCAGTTTGAACGGGGACATCCGGGCGGCGTGCAGGATCTCGTCGCTGTAGGCGTTGCCGATGCCCGCGATCAGGCCCTGGTCCCGCAGCGCGCCCTTGAGCTGCCTGCGCTCCCCCGCCAGCAGCCCGGCCAGGCGGCTCACGTCGAAGTCGTCGGCCAGCGGGTCCGGGCCGAGCCGGGCCACCCCGGGCACCTGCCGCGGGTCCGTCACCACATAGACCGCGAGCCGCTTCTGAGTCCCGGCCTCCGTCAGGTCGAACCCGGCGCCGGTCTCCAGGGCGACGCGCAGGGCGAGCGGCCCCTTGCCGGGGCGGGGCGGGCCGCTGGGCAGCCGGTCCTTCCACCGCAGCCAGCCGGCGCGGGCCAGATGCGTGACGAACCAGGGGCCGCCGCCGGTGGCGAGCGCGAGGAACTTGCCGTGGCGCTCCACGGCGGTGACCTCGCGGCCCTCCAGGGCGGTGAGCGGCGGGTCGTAGGTCTTCAGGACGCTGATCGCCACGGGCAGCACCCGTACGATCTCGTGGCCGACCAGCTGCTCGGTGAGGAAGTCCTTGAGCGCCTCGACCTCGGGGAGTTCCGGCATGGGTTCCAGAATGCCACCGGTGCGGGCGGGGCGGTCAGTCCTGATCGTCGTCGGGGTCCACGGGAAACTCGCACCACACGCACTTGCCGCCGCCGCGGGCCTCCACGCCCCACATGTCGGAGAGCAGCTCGACCAGCAGGAGCCCCCGCCCGGACACCCCCGAGTCCCCCGCCTCCCGGCGGCGGGGCAGGGCGCTGGAGGAGTCCTCGACCTCCACCCGCAGCCGCCGCTCGGCGCCGGTGAGGACCCGCAGGGTGACCACCGCCGCGCCCTCGGTGTGCATCAGCGCGTTGGTGATCAGCTCGTCGGCGACCAGTTCGATCTCGTCCGCCTTGTCCTCCGCTCCCCAGGCGACGACCGCGGTGCGGATCATGCGCCGGGCCTCGGACAGCGCCTCGGGGTCGCCCGGGGCGACATGCTGCTGGAGCCGTCCGCCGGCGCGGGGGCTGTCCAGGATGCGGCGGCGCAGCACCAGCAGCGCCACGTCGTCGCCGCCGCTGCGCTCCTCGGCCACCTCGATCAGCAGGTCGGAGAGTTCCCGCACGTCCTCGGGGCCGGTCTGGACCAGCGCGGCGAGGGCCTCCATGCCGTCGTCGAGGTCGGCGCCCGGCTGCTCCACCAGGCCGTCGGTGCACAGCAGCAGCGTGTCGCCGGGGTCGAGCTCCATGGTGCCGACCGGGTAGTCGAGCTGCCCGAACTCGGCGGACAGCCCGAGCGGCAGCCCGCCGGGGACGCAGACGCGGCGGCAGGAGCCGTCGCCGCCGCGCCGCACCAGCGGGTCGATGTGCCCGGCCCGCACCATCTGCAGCACCCCGGTGGACAGGTCGGCCTCGGCGTACAGACAGGTGGCGGAGCGGTCCGTGTCGAGCTCGTGCAGGAAGCCCGAGGCGCGGGCCATCACGGTGGCCGGAGGATGGCCCTCGGCGGCGTAGGCACGCAGCACGATGCGCAGCTGGCCCATGACGGCGGCGGCGTGGGTGTCGTGGCCCTGGACGTCGCCGATGACCGCGCCGACCCGCCCGCCGGGCAGCGGGATGAGGTCGTACCAGTCGCCGCCGATGTCCCGGCCGAAGGTGCCGCCGATGCTGGCCGCGCGGTAGCGGACGGCGACGTCGGCGCCGCGCACGCTGGGGATGGTGCGGGGCAGCATCGCCTGCTGGAGCCCCTGCGCCAGGTCCATCTCCTGCTCGTAGAACATGGCGCGCTGCAGGCTCTGGGCGATGCTGCTGCCCAGGGCGACGAGGATGTTGCGGTCCTCCGGGGAGAAGCCGCGCCGGTCGCTGTAGAGCAGGCCCATGGCGCCGATGGGGCGGGCCTGGACGATGAGCGGCAGGTAGGCCGCCGAGGTGATGCTGAGGTCGGTGATGTGCGGCCAGAGCGCCGGGAAGCGCTCGGCGAACTCCTCGGGCGACTCGATGTAGCAGGGGCTGAGGGTGCGCACGCACTCGCTCATCGGGTACGGCTCGTCGATGCGGGTGATCCGGGTGCCCTCCACATAGCTGCCCTCGGGTCCCTCGGCGATCAGCCGGATCCGGCCGGCCTCGATCAGGCCCAGCACCAGGCTGGTGGCGCCCAGGTGGGTGAGGCCGTGGGTGTCCTTGATGGCGTCCATGACCTCCTGCACCGTCCGGGCGTGGGCCAGGGCGGCGGTGGCGAGCTGGACGACGTTGGTCTGCTGCCGGCGGGCGTCCTCCTGGGCGGCCTGCTGACGGTGGGCCTCGTGGTCCCGCAGCTCCTCGGTGGCGTCCCGGATGACGCCGAGGATGCGGCGGGGCAGCCCGGTCTCGTCCCGGCGGATGTAGCCCTGGCTGTGGGTCCAGCGCAGGGAGCCGTCGCGGCGGCGCACCCGGAAGTACGCGCCGTAGTTCTCGCTGCCGTCCTTCAGCGCCTGGGAGACGGCGGAGTCCAGGCGGCCGGCCTCGCCGGGCGGGACGCGCATGGCGAGGGTCTCGGGGTGGTCGTCGTACTCCTCGGGGCGCACGTCGAAGATCTCGTGGGCGAGGGCGTCCATCTGCATCAGACCGGTGTCCAGGTCCCAGTCGAAGCAGCCCATCCGGTTGAGCGCGAGGATCGAATCCGGGTGGTCCGGCCAGTCGTCCGGGAGTGACGGTGCGCTCGCTCCCCGATCAGCCATGGGCCCACCTTGCCAGGATTCATCCGAATCTTCGACTGGTGCGCCGGGTACGCGGGGCCACTCCGGTGCCGTGCGTGATCGGGGTATACCGGAGCCGTACGGAGCGTCACAGCAGGGTGTGCGGACAGGCAGGAGGGAGCGGCTGCCGTGGAGTGGTTCACCGCACCGGACTACTGGCTGAGCCGGCTGGTCTTCCAGCGGGCGCTCGCCGCGATCTACCTGGTCGCCTTCCTCACGGCGGCGCTGCAGTTCCGCGCGCTGATCGGGGAGCGCGGCATGCTCCCGGTCCCGCGCCATCTGCGGCTGGTGCCGTTCCGCAGGGCGCCGAGTCTGTTCCACTGGCACTACTCGGACCGCTTCTTCGCGCTGGTCGCCTGGTCAGGCTGCGCGGTGTCGGCGGCGCTGCTGGCGGGGGTGGACTCGCTGCTGCCGCTGTGGGGCGGGATGCTGCTGTGGCTGGTGCCGTGGGTGCTGTATCTGTCGATCGTCAATGTAGGGCAGACCTGGTACTCGTTCGGCTGGGAGTCGCTGCTGCTCGAGGTCGGCTTCCTCGCCGTGTTCCTGGGCAACGACGAGGTGGCCCCGCCGGTCGTGGTGATGTACCTGCTGTGGTGGATCCTGTTCCGGGTCGAGTTCGGCGCCGGGCTGATCAAGATGCGCGGCGACGAGTGCTGGCGGAAGCTGACCTGCCTGGATCACCACCACGAGACCCAGCCGATGCCGGGCCCGCTGAGCTGGTTCTTCCACCATCTGCCGAAGCCGCTGCACCGGGTCGAGGTGGCCGCCAACCATGTGACGCAACTCCTCGTGCCGTGGCTGCTGTTCGTCCCGCACCCGGTGAGCACGGCGGCCGCCTCGGTGATGATCGTCACCCAGTTGTGGCTGGTGCTCTCCGGCAACTTCGCCTGGCTGAACTGGCTCACGATCGCGCTGGCGCTCTCCGCGGTCCGGTTCCCCGCGGACCCGCCGGACACGCCGGACGCCCCGCTGTGGTTCGTGGTGGTGGTGCTCGCGGTGGCGGCACTGCTGGTGACGCTCAGCTACCACCCGGTGGTGAACATGATCTCCAAGCGCCAGGTGATGAACCGCTCTTTCGACCCGTTGCACCTGGTCAACACCTACGGCGCGTTCGGCAGTGTCAGCCGGATCCGCTACGAGGTGGTGGTGGAGGGCACCACGGACGAGCTGCCCGGGGAGGACTCCGAGTGGCGGGAGTACGAGTTCAAGGGCAAGCCGGGCGACCCCCGGCGCTGGCCGCGCCAGTTCGCCCCCTACCATCTGCGGCTCGACTGGCTGATGTGGTTCGCCGCGCTGTCCCCCGCCTACGCGGGGGCCTGGTTCGGGGCCTTCGTAGAGCGGCTGCTGGAGAACGACCCCGACACGCTGAAGCTGCTGCGCCGCTCCCCCTTCCCTGCGGACACCCCGCCCCGGTACGTCCGCGCCCGCCTCTTCCGCTACCGCTACACCACCTGGCGGGAGCTGCGCGAGACCGGCGCCTGCTGGCAGCGGACGTATGTGCGGGAGTACCTGCCGCCCACGCGGCTGGCGGAGACGGCGCGCAGCGGCTGAGGCGCCCCGCCTCGGTCACTGCGGTGAGGCGCCCCGCCCCGGCGCGCTCCGAGGTGTCCGGCGCTCGCCACGGGAGGGGCGCCCGGCCCGCCACGGACACGACGGGAGGGGCACCCGGCCCGCCACGGACACGACGGGTGAGGCGCCCCGGTCCGCCGCGGCTCAGGCCCGCTTCAGCCGCAGGGTCATCAGCTCGAACGGACGCAGCCGCACCGGGATCCGGTCGCCGTCGAGGGCCGGCGGCTCGGTGTCCGCGAGCGGCCGCTCCAGCAGATCGGTGACCTGCACCCCGGTGGCCCGGAAGCCGGTGGTGAGGGTGGCGCGGGCCCGGCCGCCGTGGGCCTCGTGGAAGCGGACGACCACGTCGCCGCTGCCGTCGTCGGCCAGTTTCACCGCGGTGATCACCACCGAGTCGCGGTCCACCGTGACCAGCGGGACGACCTCGCCAGCGCCGGTGAGCCGCCGCTCGGGCAGGTTGATCCGCCAGCCCTCGCGCACCGCGTCGCCGATCCCGGCGCCCACCACCAGCGCGTGCCGGAAGCGGTGCACGCCCTGGTCGGTCTCGGGGTCGGGGAAGCGCGGGGCGCGCAGCAGGGAGACCCGCACCGTGGTGGTCGTCCCGCGGTCGCCCTCGGTGCGGACGGTGCGGGTCACGTCGTGGCCGTAGGTCGAGTCGTTGACGACGGCGACGCCCCAGCCGGGCTCCTCCAGGTGCACGAAGCGGTGGTTGCAGGCCTCGAACTTGGCGGCCTCCCAAGAGGTGTTGGTGTGGGTGGGCCGGTGGAAGTGCCCGAACTGGGTCTCCGAGGCGTACCGTTCGGCGTGCAGGTCGAGCGGGAAGGCGAGCTTGAGGAACTTCTCCGTCTCGTGCCAGTCGACCTCCGTGTCCACCTCGAGACGTCGCTCCCCCGGCGCCAGCGACAGCAGCTGGGTGACCCGGGAGGAGCCGAAGGACCGCACCACGCGGACGCCGTCCTCGGTGGCGGTGAGCTCGTCGGCGTCGGTGAGGTCGGTGACGGTGTTGCGGTAGAACTTGTCGACGTCCCAGGCGTCCCACATGTTCGGGAAGTCCGGGTGCAGCTGAAGCAGGTTGCCGGCCTCGCCCGGTGCGATGGCCTCGCGGTCGGCCTCCAGGTCCAGGGCGGAGACGACCAGGCCCCGCTCGTCGATCTCGATCCGCACCAGCCCGTTGTCCAGGACGTACCCGCCGCCGGGGCGCGCCGCCGGCCGGGCGGGACGGTCCCCGCCCGCGGCCGCGGCGCCGCCCGCCGGGACGCCCGCGCGGGCGTGCGGGGCGGCGTTGAAGACCAGCGGGACGTCGCCCTCGCCGGCCAGGGCGCGCTGCGCGGCGTCGATGATGCCGTTCAGGTCGGCGGCGACCCTCTCGTAGGTGGCGCGCGCCTCACGGTGCACCCAGGCGATGGACGAACCGGGGAGGATGTCGTGGAACTGGTGCAGCAGCACCGTCTTCCAGATCCGGTCCAGCTCCTCGTAGGGGTAGGGGAAGCCGGTGCGGACGGCCGCGGTGGCGGCCCACAGCTCGGCCTCGCGCAGCAGGTGCTCGCTGCGCCGGTTGCCCTGCTTGGTCCTGGCCTGGCTGGTGAGGGTGCCCCGGTGCAGTTCCAGATACAGCTCGCCGGCCCAGACGGGCGGTTCGGGGTACTCGGCGGCGGCTTGGGCGAAGAACTCGGACGGGGTCTCCCAGGTGACGGTCGCCGACCCCTCCAGGCTGCGCAGCCGAGCGGCCTTGGCGACCATCTCCCGGGTGGTGCCGCCGCCTCCGTCGCCCCAGCCGGTGGGGGCCAGGGAGTGCCGGGCGGCGCCCTTGTCCTTGAAGTTGCGGACGGCGTGGGCGATCTCGCTGCCCTTCATGGAGCAGTTGTAGGTGTCTACGGGCGGGAAGTGGGTGAAGATCCGGGTGCCGTCGATGCCCTCCCACTGGAAGGTGTGGTGCGGGAACTTGTTCGTCTGCGACCAGGAGATCTTCTGGGTGAGCAGGTACTTGGAGCCGGCCGCCTTGATGATCTGCGGGAGCCCGGCGGCGAAGCCGAAGGTGTCCGGCAGCCAGGCCTCGTCGTTCTCGATGCCGAACTCGTCGAGGAAGAACCGCTTGCCGTGCACGAACTGCCGTGCCATCGCCTCGGCTCCGGGCATGTTGGTGTCCGACTCCACCCACATCCCGCCGGCCGGCACGAACCGTCCGCCGGCCACCGCCTTCTTCACCCGTGCCCACACCTCCGGCCGGTGCTCCTTCACCCAGGCCCACTGCTGGGCCTGTGACATGGCGAAGACGAACTCCGGCTCCTCGTCGAGCAGCGCGGTCATGTTGGCGGTGGTCCGGGCGACCTTGCGCACGGTCTCGCGCAGCGGCCACAGCCACGCCGAGTCGATGTGCGCGTGGCCGACCGCGCTGATGCGGTGCGCGGACGGCACGGCGGGCGCGGAGAGCACCTCGGTGAGGCAGGAACGGGCACGCTCCGCGGTGGCGTTGACGTCCTGCAGGTCGACCAGGTCCAGGGCGCGGTCCACGGCGCGCAGGATCTCCCAGCGGCGCGGCGATTCCACCGGCAGCTCGGCCATCAGCTCGCCGAGCACCTCCAGGTCGATCACCAGCTGCCACACGGTCTCGTCCAGGACGGCGAGATCCATCCGGGCGAGGGTGTACTGGGGTTCGCTGCCCGCGGTCTCCTTGTCGCCGAGCGGGGTCGGCACGAAGGGGTGGTAGTCCAGGATGACGGGGTTGGAGGCCGCCTCGATGTGCAGACGCACCTCCTCGCCGCCCTCGGCGGGTGAGCCGATGCGCACCCACTGGTTGCGCGGGTTGAGGCCCTTCACCGGGGTGCCGTCGGGCCGGTAGACCAGCCCCTCGCACTGGAAGCCGGGCATGTTCTCGTCGAAGCCGAGGTCGAGGATCGCCTCGACGGTCCTGCCGGCCCACTCCTGCGGGACCGTGCCGGTGACCCGGAACCAGCTGGTGCCCCAGGGAGCGCCCCAGCGGGCGCCCACCGCGATGGGCTCCGGCTCGGCGGCGAGGCCCTCGGCGACGGGGACGGGCTCTCCGGGAGCGTGCCAGACCGCCACGTCGAGCGGGACGGACTCCGGGTACACGGCGGGGCGGATGCGCTCGTCGAGGACGCGCTTGAGGCGGGCTTCGACCAGGGTGCGGTCGTCATGCATACGGGATGCTCCGTGGGTGGGTGCGGGTGGTTACCAGGTGTGGGTCACGGTGACGGGTTCCGACGAGGTGTACAGCTCCCCCACCGCACGCAGTTCGAACCGTGCGGATCGCTCTCCCTGCTCGGGTTCGAGACCTCCGGCGAACCAGGCGTGCTGGCAGGTGCCGCCGAGGAAGCGGCGGGTGCCGTCCGGCAGGACGCGGTGCAGGGTGTAGTGGCGCACCGGGCCGCGGGCCGGCCGGTGCCAGGCGAAGCGCAGGTCACCGCCGCGCGCCGCGGTGATCCGCAAGGCGGTGGGTGCGGCGGGCGCCCCGGGTGCGAGGGCGCGCACGGCGAGCCGCCCGAGCCGCCAGCGCACGGGGCCCCTGGCCGCGGTGAGCCGGACGCCGATCGCGCGCACGGTGCCGGCCCCGCCGGGCAGCGGGACGGCCGTCCTCAGCCAGCCCCCGGTCCCGCTCTCCGGCAGCAACTCGCCCACCGGCACGAACGTGTACGGCCATGGCTCGCCCGGCCCCGCCGGGTCGGCGGTGGCCACGGCCAGCTCCAGGTCCACGCGTCCGGCATCCGTGCGATGTGTGAGCTCGACAACCGTCCCGGCGGTGACCGGCAGCCGGGTCGCGTAGAGGTCCACGGTGACCGGCGCGTCCAGGGCGCCGTCGACGAGGAGGCTGCTGCCGCCGTGCCAGGCGTCGGCGAAGTCGAAGCCGACGGCGGGCGGCCGTCCCCCGGTGCGCACCACCCATCTCCGCGACGGCAGCAGGTCCTGCAGTCCGAGGTGGTTCCAGGGATCCGGCGAGGTCACGGCGCCCCGCTCGTACCAGCGCAGCCCGTGGCCGGTGTTGAAGACGGTCGCGAACGGCACCGAGGTGACGGTGGACCGGTCGGCGACCGAGACGGCGGGCGCCCGCCAGGGGGCGGCGGGGTCCGGCCGGGAGGGGTCGCCCGAGGCGCCGGTCCAGAACCGGTCGTCGGCGGCGTGGAAGTCCGCCGGGGTGCGCCGGTCCTGGGGCAGGTGGTTGCGGGTCCACTCCGGGCGGTAGAAGCCGATGGAGGTGGTGTGCGGCCGGCCCGCCGGGACGATCGCGTCCCAGTCGGGGCGGGTGTTCCAGCCGTTCGCCTCGACGTCCACGCCCGCCCACAGCTCGTAGCGGCTGCGGCCGAGCCGCTCGGCCTCCTCGCCGGAGGAGGCGAGCCGTGCCGGGGTCCAGCGGAAGTCGAGGAACATGGCGTCGGCGGTCTGGTAGAAGGCGCGGTTGCGTTCGTCGAGCGCGCCCTGCCAGCTGACGGTGCCGTCGATGGTCATCGCGTCGTACCAGGTCACCCGCTTGCCCTTGGCGGTCGCGCGCTGCCTCAGCTCGCGCAGGAAGGAGAGCATGGCGGCGCCCAGGGCCGCGTCCCCGCCGCCGGTCTCGGCGTTGACGAACCAGCCGTCGAAGCCGTACGCCTCCGCGACGGCCACCAGCCGCTCGGCGAGCGGATGCCGGCCTGCGGCGTCCCGCTGCACCAGGTCCCGCGTCCACTGCAGCTGCCCGCCGTAGGCGGCCGGGGGCAGGAAGACGGTGCCGAGTACGGGGACGCCGTGCCGGTGGGCGGCGTCCACGATCGGGGCGTTGGGGGCGAGGATCAGGCCCTCGCCTGAGGAGCCGCCCCAGAAGACCAGCTCGTCGATGTACGCCCAGTGGGTGAGCGCGTAGTAGTCGGCGGTGGGCGAGCCCTGGGAGGGGTTGGCGGAGGTCGGGGCGAAGGAGACCAGGGACTGGATGCGGGCCTGCCCGGCGCGGGCCGTGGCGTTGGCGGGTGCCGGGGTGAAGCGGCGGGCGAGCGGCACGGTGGCCGCGTTGAAGGCGAGGTCGGGGTCCTGGTCGGCGCGCCAGGACCTCAGGCTGCGCCAGGTGACGCCCTCCTCGGGGGTGCCGCTCGGCAGTGAGTCGGGGAACCAGTAGGCGGCGTACGGCTGGAGCGGCGGGGCGGTCCTTGCCGGATTCCGCTCCGGACGGTCCCGGTCCGGGGCCGCGGCGGCGGGCGGGGCCGCGGTCAGGGCGGCCGTGGTGGCGGCGAGCAGGACGGTGCGCCGGGTGGGGGTCATGTGGGGGTTCCTCCGTCCGGTCCTGGCGGGTGAGGGAGTGTCTGCGGGTGTGGCAGTCCCCGCGGATGCGGGTGTGCCTGCGGGTGCGGGAGCACCTGGTCGGGGGTGAGCACGGTGGTGATGGAGCGCGCGGCGAGGTGGTCGCTGTCACCGGCGCGGGTGTCGAGGACGGTGGTGGGGCGGACGCCGTCGGCGACCAGCCGGAAGAAGGCGTCGAAGACGGGGCCGCCGGGCGCGCAGCGGGAGCGGGCTGCCGGGTCGGCGGGGACGACGAGCGCCGTGGTGCGGGGCGCGGGTGCGGTGTGCCGGTGCTCCCTGGCGGCGTCGGAGAGCACCCGCGCCAGGTCCTTGGGCTTGCGGTCGTTGGTCAGCAGGCCGAGGCCGTACTCGAGCTCCGGGAAGTCGGCGAGGTCGCGGGAGACGTCGTGGGAGCACCACCAGGTGATGCCCCACAGGTCGGGGCAGTCCAGGGCGTTGGCGACGGTGGCCTCGGTGAACCCGGCGGCGTCCTCGGGCGGCACCAGGGGGGCGGGGGCGCCGACCTCCTGGAGCCAGACCGGGCGGTGCGGCTCGGCCGCCCAGGCCTTGCTCAGCTCGACGAGGTAGGCGGCGTGGTGCTCGGCGGGGACGGAGGCGCGGCCGTGCCGCTGGGCGGTGCCGTTGAACACCCAGGAGTGCACGGCGGTCAGGGCCCCCCGGCGGGCGGCCTGGGCGGGGGTGAAGGGCTGGTCGTCCTGATACCAGGTGGCGTCGTACTCGGCGTGCAGGTGCAGCCGGCCGGGGGCGCCCTCCTCGCAGGCGGCGAGCATGCGCTCCAGCCAGGCGTCGGTCTGCTCGGGTGTCGCCCGGTCCGGGTCGGGGTGGGGGTTCGCGGAGAACTGGTTGACCTCGTTGCCGAGGGTCATGCCGAGGAAGTTGGGCCGGTCGGCGAGGGCGGCGGAGAGGGTGCGCAGATAGGCGGCCTGGCCGTCGATGACGTCCGGGTCGGTGAAGAGGTTGCGGCGGTGCCAGGTACGGGTCCAGGCGGGCAGGAAGTCGAAACTGCTCAGATGCCCCTGGAGTCCGTCCACGTTGACGTCGAGGCCGCGCTCGCCCGCGGCGTCCACCAGGTCGAGGAGCTGCTCGACGGCCCGGGGCCGGATCAGGGTGCGGTTGGGCTGGAAGTACGGCCAGAGCGGGAAGACGCGGATGTGGTCCAGGCCGAGCGCGGCGATGGAGTCGAGATCGGCGCGCACGGAGTCCGGGTCGTAGTCGAGCCAGTGGTGGAACCACCCCTCGCTCGGGGTGTAGTTGACGCCGAAGCGCACGGCAGGAGGCATGCGGATTCCTTCAAGGTCCTGGGGAGGTCCCGGTCCGGGCCGGCAGGGGGTCCGGGGGTCTCCGGGAGGGGCCGGTGGCTTGCGTGGTGTCCGGACGTGGCCGGTGGTCTCCGGGTCCGGAAGTGGCCGGTGGTTCCGTGGTGGTTCAGCCCTTGACCGCTCCCTCGCCGACCCCGCGGAAGAAGTACCGCTGGAGGCAGGCGAAGAGGAGGATCAGCGGGGCGACGGCGATGATCGTGCCCGCGGCGACCAGGCGTTCGTCGTTGGCGAAGGTGCCGTGCAGATAGTTGAGGCCGATGGTGAGGGTGAACTTCGACGGGTCGCTGAGCACGATCAGCGGCCACAGGAAGTCGTCCCAGGCACCCATGAAGGCGAAGATGGCGACGACGGCGAGGGTTCCCTTGACCGACGGCAGCGCGATGCGCAGGAAGCGCTGCCAGACGTTGGCGCCGTCGACGAAGGCGGCCTCCTCGATCTCGTAGGGCAGGCCGAGGAAGGCGTTGCGCATCAGCAGGACGTTGAGGGCGCTGACGCAGCCGGGCAGGACCACGCCGATCAGGGTGTTGTTGAGGCCGAGCTCCCGCATGGTGGTGAACTGGGCGATGACGATGCCCTCCACCGGCACCAGCATCGCCAGGATGAACGCCAGCGTGGCGACGCGCCGGCCCCGGTAGCGCAGCCGGGCGAGCGCGTATCCGGCGAGTGCGGCACCGACGCAGTTGGTGACCACGTTGGCGGCGGCCACCTTCAGGGAGTTGAGGGCGTAGTCCCAGACGGGAATGGTGTCGGCGACCCGCTCGTAGTTGTGCAGGGTGGGGTCGCCCGGCAGGAACCGCGGCGGGGAGCTGTAGATGTCCTCGGTGGGTCCCTTGAGGGAGGTGGACAGCTGCCACAGGAAGGGGCCGATGGTCAGGGCGAGCACGGCGAGCAGCAGGACGTAGCGCAGGGCGAGTTCCCAGACGCGGATGCGCCGTCCGTGCTCGTCGGCGATCCGCGGGCGGCGGGGCGTCTCGGGCCGCTTCGCCGGGGCGGGCCGGGCGGCCGGTGCCTTCTCGATGACGCTCATGACTCCTCCCGGCGGTCGGCGCGCAGCACGAGCAGCATCAGGGCGACCGTGACGACGAAGACGACGACGGAGATCGCGGAGGCGTAGCCGACCCGTCCGGTCAGGCCGGTGCCGGTGCGCTGCACCAGCATCACCAGGGTGGTGTCCTCGCCCGCGGGGCCGCCGCTGGGTCCGGCGAGCAGATACACCTCGGAGAACACCTTGAACGCGGCGACCGAGGAGAGCGCACCGACCAGCACCATCGTGGAGCGCACCGCGGGCACGGTGACGCTGAGGAAGCGGCGGACGGGTCCCGCACCGTCCACGGCGGCGGCCTCGTGGAGTTCGCGCGGGACGTTCCCGAGCGCCGCCAGATAGATGATCATGTAGTAGCCGAGGCCCTTCCACACCGTCACGGCCATGGCGCTGAGCAGCAGCAGCCACTGGTCACTGAGGAAGCCGATCCGTCCGGCGCCGACGGTCTCGAGGACCGCGTTGACCAGCCCCCGCTCGTCGAGCAGCCACACCCAGATCAGCCCGACCACGACGATCGAGGCGACGACCGGGGTGTAGAAGGCGGACCGGAAGAAGGTGATGCCGGGGATGTTCTTCTGCACGAGCAGCGCGAGCAGCAGCGGCAGCACGATCAGCGCGGGCACCACGCCGAGCACGTACAGGGTGCTGTTGCGCAGCCCGGTCCAGAACATCTCGTCGTGCAGCAGCTCGCGGAAGTTGGCCAGGCCCACGAACTCGCCCGGGACCAGGGTGCGCCGGTCGGTGAAGGCGTTGACCAGGGTGGAGACGAACGGGTACAGCACGAAGGCGCCGGTGATCAGCAGCCCGGGAGCGGCGAACAGCCAGGGGCTGCTCGGCAGCTGGCGCCGCACCCGGGGGACGGCGGTGGTGGCCATGGCGCGCTACCCCTGCTGGGCGAGGAGCCGGTTGCAGGCGCTGACAGCGTTGTCCAGGGCCTTCTTCGGGCTCTGCTTGCCCTGCAGCGCCTTGGCGACCTCGTTGCGCAGCGCGGTCTTCATCTGCTCGCTGAACAGCACGGGCGTGTAGTTGACGGCCGTCTTCAGCGACTTGGCGGCGGCCACCCGCACCCGGGTCTCGTCGGTGCCGTCCTCCTCGGTGAAGTACGGGTCGTCCAGCGAGCCCGCGGTGGACGGGAAGATGGCGACCTTCTTGGCGAACGACATCTGCCGGGTGGCGTCGGTGACGAAGTGCGCGAAGGCGACGGCGGCCGGGGTGCGCTCGGTCCGCGCGTTGACCATCACGCCCATCACATACATGTTGACGTGGCCGGTGCTGGTGATCTGGTCGGTGATGCCGACGTTCTTGTAGAGGCTGGGTGCCTGCTTCTTGAAGTTGGCCAGGTCGAGCGCGCTTCCGGGGTTCATGGCGACGGCGCCGGTGAGGAACTTCTTGCCCGAGGACTCCGGGGTGGCGGTGAGCGCCTGCGCGTCCAGGGCCCTGGCGTCGTACAGTTCCTTGTACCTGGTGAGGAGTTCGGTGCCCTTGGCGTCGTTGAAGGTGAAGGCGGTGCCCTCCTTGTTCATCAGCTGCACGCCGTAGCGGCCGAAGTCCTCGATGGTGGGCACATTGGCCAGGGTGGCGACCTTGCCGCCGGACTTCCGGGCCATCTGCAGGGCCTGGTCGAAGAGTTCGCCGTAGGTGGTCGGCGGCTTCTCCGGGTCGAGCCCCGCCTTCTTGAACAGGGCCTTGTTGTAGAAGAGCGGGCCGGTGTTGAGGTACCAGGGGAAGGCGTACGTGCCCTCCATGCCCGGGATCCGGTGGCTGGCCCAGGCGCCTGGCAGGTACTCCTTGCGGTACTTCCCGGCGGCCTTGTCGAGGTCGAGGGCGAGGCCCGCCTTGGCGAGCGGGGCGACCAGGTCGGGTGAGACGTTGACGACGTCGGGCAGGGTGCCGCCGGCCGCGTCGGCGCTGATCTTGTCGGCGTAGCCCTCGGCGGGCTGGTCGACCCACTTCACGCGCGTGCCGGGGTACTTCTTCTCGAAGTCGGCGATCACGCCCTCGAAGTAGTCCTTGAAGTTGGCCCGCAGGTTCCAGGTCTGGAAGGTGATCTCGCCCTCGACCTTGCCGGAGGCGCCGGCCGAGCCGCCGCCTCCGCCTCCGGAGCCGCATGCGGCGAGCGGCATCAGCAGGGCGGCGACGGCGGCTGCGGCGAAGGTTCTGCGCGAAGTGGGCACGGTGACACGTCTCCCTGGGCAGCGGGAACGGTGGGATGCCGCAGACCATGCCGAGGGCATTGCGGGAAAGTCAATGGATTCGCCGCCACTAAAGTTTTCTGCCCAGCATTAGTGCAGGTCACAGGCTGCCCGCGGAGGACATTGACCGTTTCGGCTAATGCGCTTTAGGCTTCCTGCACTCAAGCGCATTAGTGACCATCGCCGGTGCTCGCCCCGGGAAAGGGGAGATCATGCCTGCCAGACGGCCCGCCGCGCGTCGGCCGACGATGAAGGACATCGCCCGGCGGGCCGGGGTCTCCGAGAGCGCGGTGTCCTTCGCGCTCAACGGCAGGCCGGGTGTGTCCGAGGTGACCCGGGACCGGATCCGCCGGGTCGCCGAGCAGCTGGGCTGGCGGCCCAGCACAGCGGCGCGCGCCCTGTCCGGGGAGGGCGCGGCGACGGTCGGTTTCGTGCTGGCGCGGCCCGCGCACACCCTCGGCGTGGACTCGTTCTTCCTGCAGCTGCTCTCGGGCATCCAGGAGGTGCTGGCGGAGCGTCACCTCGGGCTGCTGTTCCAAGTGGTGGAGGACGTCGAGGACGAGTGCGCCGTCTACCGGCGCTGGTGGGCGGAGCACCGGGTGGACGGTGTGCTGGTCGTCGACCCGCGCACCGACGATCCCCGCCCGCAGCTGCTCGACGAACTCGGGCTGCCCGCCGTGGTGATCGGCGGCGCCCCGGACGAACGCCACCCGGGCATGTCGACCGTGTGGGCGGACGACGCGGGCGCCATGGCCTCGGTGGTGGGCGGCCTTCACCAGCTCGGGCACCGCCGGATCGTGCACATCGCGGGCATGTCCGGGCTCGCCCACACCGAGCGGCGGATCCGCACCCTGCGCGCCGAGGCGGACCGGCGCGGACTGACCGAGGTGCTGTCGGTGACCACCGACTACTCGGACGCGGCGGCCGTCGCCGTCACCCGCCGCGTCCTCGGCGCCGCCGCTCCCCCGACCGCCCTGATCTACGACAACGACGTGATGGCCGTCGCCGGCGTCGCCACCGCAGCGGAACTCGGCTTCTCGGTGCCCGAGGACGTGTCGGTGGTCTCCTGGGAGGACTCGGCGCTGTGCCGCCTGGTCAAGCCCTGGCTGTCCGCGCTGTCCCGGGACAGCGCGGAGTTCGGCCGCACCGCGGCCCGGGAGCTGACCGTCCTGCTGGACGGCGGCTCCGACCGCACCGTGCGGGTCCCGGTCCCCCGTCTGATCGAACGGGACAGCACCGGACCGGCCCGCGATTCCTGAGCTCGCGCACCAACTGCCCGACGGCCGCTCCGGCGGGACAGTGGGCACCATGCGGACCCGGGGTCCGGTCTGCGCCGGCGCCGCGCTGCTGCTGGCCCCGACGGCCGGCTGCACCGGCGGCACGGAGGAGGCCGTCCCCGAACGCACCACGGCGGCCGCCACCCCCGCCGCGCCGGCCACGCGCTCCTCCCCCGCCCCCCTCACCGGCCGACCCGGTGTCGCTGCCCGCCCTGACGGCGCGCGAGCACACCGGGTCCGCCTGCGCCTGGGCCGGGTCCTGGCGCGTACCTCGGCCCGCACCCGGTACGCGGTGACCTACGAGGCGAACGGGCTGACCATCTCCGGCGTGATGATGCTTGTCGAAGACCTTCTTGCCGGCCGGGGGGAGGCCGTGCCCGTGACGGGCACTCCTGCCGACGTCCAGGCCGAGGAAGACGCCCACGTCGTCGATGTCGTCCAAGCCGTCCTCCCGAACGGGGTTCGTGCGGTGCCGGCCAGGGCGTTGGCGTCGTATGCGCGCATCCACGTCATGCAGACCTGCCGCCCGCAAGCGGCCGGGCAGTGCGCCAGCCAGGCGGTGGCCGGACCTCTCATCAGCGTCTCCAACGGCGCCTCCCCGGGCCCGGTGACACCGCCCCCCGGGTCATCCGTTCGACAGGGGGGACCAGTCATGCCGGGCCCGGAGGCCGGCGGCCCTCTTGCAGGACCACGGAGAACACAACGGGGGTGCGGCCCGGCTGAAGGACCTGCACACGACAGTCGCCGCGCTGCTGGTGGCGCACGGCTGCAATACCGGCTGCACCCCGGTCATCGGGGCCGCGGACGCGCTGAGGTACGGGCGCCCGTCCCCTGTCGACCAGGCGCATCTGCGGCTGGCGACGTACCGGGCCGCGAACGCCATCTTGATCGACTGCCCGGTGTCCGTCCCGCTCGCGCGGGCGTGGGGCGGCGGGCTGGTCGCCTCCGTGGGCGGCATGTGGTTCGTCCCCGTGCGCCGGTGCACGCGTGGCCGAACCCGAAGTACTCCGGGCGCCTGGGCGGGGCGACCTGGCTGACCATGATCAATGATCGGGCGGCGGGGCCGGGCGGGAAGGGCGGTGGCCGACATCCCGCGCGACTCGCTGTACGTGCTGGACGTCCTCTACGACCGCGACGGCGGCAAGTGCCCGGAGAGGATCGTGTACTTCGAGCGGCACTTGACCTGACCGCAGCCCGCCACGGTCCGGACCGGGTCTCGACGCGAGGGCATGGTCCGGGGCAGAGTTCTCCCTGCGTACTCACCAGTACGTCCGGTTGACCCGCTGCACGGGTGCGCCCGGTTCGCCCTGTGCAGCACCCAGCCCTGCTCGCCCTGCTCAATCGCCCTCCGAGGAGCCTACGTTGACCAGTTGGGCCGGCCGCACCGCCGTCGAGATCGCCACCGCCGTACGGGAGAAGCGGGTCGCCCCGCGCGAGGTGGTCGCCGAGCACCTCGCGCGGATCGACCGGCTGGACGGGCGCATCGGGGCGTTCCGCACGGTCCGGGCCGAGGCGGCGCTCGCCGAGGCGGACGAGGTGGCCGCCCGCGGCGACCTGACCGAACTGCCCCTGGCCGGCGTGCCGGTGGCGGTCAAGGACAACCTCGCCGTGCGCGGCGAGAGCGTCCGCAACGGCTCGGCCGCGACCCCGGACACGCCCGCCGAGCGCGACCACGAGACCGTGGCCCGGCTGCGGGCGGCGGGCGCCGTGGTGGTGGGTCTGACCAATGTGCCGGAGCTGTGTGTCTTCGGCACCACGGAGGGCGTGCACGGCACCGCCCGCAATCCGTGGGACCCCGGACGCAGCGCGGGCGGGTCCTCGGGCGGCAGCGCGGCCGCGGTGGCCGCGGGGATGGTGCCGCTCGCCCTCGGCAACGACGGCATGGGCTCGCTGCGGATACCGGCCGCCAACTGCGGTCTGGTGACCGTCAAACCGGGGCAGGGCGTGATACCTGCCGGGATCAGCGAGGGCGACTGGTTCGGCATGTCGGAGAACGGGCCGCTGGCCACCACGGTCGAGGACGCCCGGCTGATGTTCACGGTCCTGGCCGGACAGGAGCCGGCCCGGCCTGAGGAGCCCGCCGCCCGGCGGATAGCGGTGTCGCTGCGCAGCCCGCTGGCCGGGGTCGCAGTCTCCAGGCCGTACGCGGCGGCGGCGCGGGAGGCGGCGGAGGTGCTGATGAAGGCGGGCCACCAGGTACGGCGCGCCGACCCGCCCTACCCGGCGTCCCTGGGCGTGACCGCGCTGGCCCACTGGACGGCCGGGGCGGCCGTGGACGCGCGGGGGCTGGACCGCCGTTTTCTCACCCGCCGCACCCGGGTGCACGCCGCGATAGGGCGCCGCTGCGAGCGCAGGGTGGCCGGCGGTGCCGCGCGGGAGCGGCTGCGCGGCCGGCTGGAGCCGTTCTTCGGCGAGTACGACGTGCTGCTGACCCCCGCTCTCGCCCGACGCTCCCCGCGGGCCGCGCCCTGGCACCGTCGGGGCTGGCTGCGCAATGTGCTGGCCAACTCGGCCTACTCGCCGCTGACTCCGCCGTGGAACCTGACCGGCTGGCCCGCGATGGCCGTCCCCTTCGGCACGCTGCCCTCCGGTGCGCCCTGCTCCGTGCAGCTGGTGGGCCGCCCGGGCTCGGAGGGCGAGCTGCTGGACCTGGCGCAGCAGCTCCAGGACCGCCGTCCGTGGCCGCGCATCGCGCCGCTGACGGGTGCGGAAGCCGCCGCCCCGTGACGGAGCACGGTGTTGCCGTGATCGTCGGGGCGGGACTAGGGTCGGGACCGTGACTGCCGGGTCGGCCCTGACGGGCCTCGCACGGAAAGCGGTCCCGGCCTCGACGTGAGCCCGAGGCGGGGACGCGCCCCGCCCTTCCCTCTCCGCGTTCATCGCCCTTTCCGCCGCCGCGCCACGCCGCGGGCGGCGCCCGACGATCACACCGGAGAAGGATTCAGCCATGTCACAGGCACAGCACCCGTCCCCGCCCGGCCTCCCCACCACCGTGGCCCACTTGAACCACACCGTCGTCTACGCGCGGGACCGTCGGCGGTCCGCCGAGTTCCTCGCCTCGATCCTGGGCCTTCGGGTGGGTGCCCCGTTCGGGCCCTTTCTCCCCGTCGACCTGGGCAACGGCGTGACCCTGGACTACTACGAGAAGCGCGACGAGCCGGTCCAGGCGCAGCACTACGCATTCCTGGTGCCCGAGGAGCAGTTCGACACGATGATCTCCAGGCTCGAGGCGGCCGGGGTCACCTACTACGCGGACCCCGCGCACACCGAGCCCGGCCGGGTCAACGACCTCTTCGGCGGCCGGGGCGCCTACTTCGACGACCCGGACGGCCACAACATGGAGATCATGACCCGCCCCTACGTGCGCCCCTGACCCGGGACGGCCCGGGACCGCGCACGTACCCGGCGCCGGCCCGCACGGGCCTCACCCGGTGCTTCACAGGCGCCGGTACATGATGTGCAGCCCGACCAGCCCGTGCCGGGGGTGCTCGAACGCCTCGGGGACCGTGCCGACGATGTCGAAGCCGAGGGAGGTCCACAGCTTCACGGCGGGGTTGGTCTCCACGACGGCGTTGAACACCATGCCCCGGTAGCCGGCCGCGGCGGCCTCGGCGAGCAGATGCTCGGCAAGGGCGCGGCCGTAGCCGCGGCCCGACCGGTCGGGGTCGACCATGAAGCCGGCGTTGGCGATGCGGGCGGCGGGGCCGCCGTAGTTGGGGGTGAGATAGGCGGAAGCGACGATCTCCCCGTCGTCCTCGACGACGTAGACCCGTTTCGGCGGGCTCATCCACAGGGCCCGGGCGGCCTCCTCGGAGGTGCCCGGGTCCCAGGTGTAGGTCTCGCCGGCGGCGACGATGCGGTGCCAGAACGGCCAGATGCGCGGCCAGTCGCCGGGGGTGGCTTCCCTGATCAGCATGGTCGTGAGTCTGGCACGCGCGGGCGCCGGGAGCTCGGAAGGGGTGAGGGATCAGTCGACGCTGGGGAGGATGTGGGGCTCGGCGAGGTCGTCCTCGTAGCCCGCGAGCCGGATGGGGGCCGAGCGGGCCCACACGTCCAGGCTGCCGATCTCCCCGGGCCTGCGGCCGGCGCGCTCGGGGCGTTCCTTGGGGCGCTGCTCGCGATTCTTCTTCTCCGGTGTCACCGCGCACTCCTTATGTGTCGGTCACCCTCGGGACGTCACGCCGGTCCTGCTGCGCCACCGTCCGCGGGGGCTGTATGTCGATAGCCGTTCGGACGCGGTGGCGCCGGCAACTCGAAGGAGAGCAGGCCGTTGTGAACCGGCTGTCCCATGACGGACCGTGGGTGTGGGTCGAACCCTGCGTGCTGTCCGTCGCCGTTCAGATTAACCAAATGAGCGGACCCCCGCTCGATGGGGCTGCAAACCCTGGGTAACAATCATGCTTCGGATCGCATTCGAAGCACCAATATATGCACATATAGCCTGATGAATGCGCCTCAGCGTCATCACTCGATCGGAGGACACGGGGGTCGGCGCGTGCGAGCGGGCGGCCTGGCCCGGGGCGTCCACGTGACCCGGGACGGCGAGGGGCGTCCGCCGGGGACCGGTGTCGGCAGTGGAGCGGCACAGCCGGACAACGGCGTCAGCCGGGGGGCGGCCTCAGCCGGGAACCGGCGTCAGGCGGCGCGCGGCGTCGGCCGGCTGCGCGGTGTCACCACTTGCCCGGCTTGTAGTCCTTGAGGAAGACGCCGTACAGGTCCTCGCCCGCCTCGCCGCGCACGATCGGGTCGTAGACGCGGGCGGCGCCGTCGACCAGGTCGAGCGGGGCGTGAAAGCCGGCCTCGGCCAGGCGCAGCTTGTCGAAGTGCGGCCGCTCGTCGGTGATCCAGCCGGTGTCGACCGAGGTCATCAGGATGCGGTCGGTCTCGAACATCTCCTGGGCGCTGGTCCGCGTCACCATGTTCATGGCGGCCTTGGCCGCATTGGTGTTCGGATGGCCGGCGCCCTTGTACCCGCGGGAGAACACGCCCTCCATCGCCGAGACGTTGACGACGTAGGCGCGGTTGGAGGGGGCCTTTCGCGCGGCGGCGGCCAGCGCCGGGCGCAGCTTGCTGATCAGGATGAACGGCGCCGTGTAGTTGCACAGCTGGGTCTCCAGCAGCTCCACCGGGGAGATCTGCTCGATGGTCTGCACCCAGGTGTTGGTGTCCACCACGTCGGGCACCAGACCGCCCGCGTCGATCGCGGTGCCCTCCTGGTGCTTGGCCAGGCTGGCGTTGCCCGCGACCAGGGCGAGGTCGGCCACCTGCTGGGCGTCGAGGCCGCTCACTCCCGGGGGCAGGGCGGCAAGGCCGTCCACCGCGCCGGAGTTGAAGGCGCCGATGACGTGGTGGGCGGGCAGCTCACCGGCGGGCAGCGGCGCGCTCTCGCCCTCGACGAGCGCGGCGTAGGCGGAGGGCAGCCGGCGCACGGTCTGGGTGGCGTTGTTGATCAGGATGTCCAGCGGACCCTGGTCGGCGACCCGTTCGGCGAGCGCGACCGCCTGCGCGGGGTCGCGCAGGTCGATGCCGACGACCTCGAGGCGGTGGATCCACTCCGGGGAGTCGTCCATGGCCTTGAAGCGGCGGATGGCGTCCTTGGGGAAGCGGGTGGTGATCGTGGTGTGGGCGCCGTCGCGCAGCAGCCGCAGCGCGATGTACATGCCGATCTTGGCGCGGCCGCCGGTGAGCAGGGCGCGCCGTCCCGCCAGGTCGGTGCGGGCCTCGCGGCGGGCCCGGTTCTCGGCGGCGCAGGCCGGGCAGAGCTGGTGGTAGAAGTAGTCGACCTCGACGTAGCGGGTCTTGCAGACGTAGCAGGAGCGGGGGCGCTGGAGTATGCCCGCGATCCTGCCGGGCTCGACGCGGGAGGACGGCAGCAGGCCCTCGGTCTCGTCGTCGATGCGCTGGGCGGAGCCGGTGGCGGTGGCCTCGGTGACGGCCCGGTCGTGGGCGGTCTTGGCGGCGCGGCGCTCCTGGCGGCGGCGCTGTTTGACCGTGCGGTAGATGTGCGAGGTGGCCCGGCGGACCTTGATCGCGTCCGGATGGTCGATCTCGAGCTTGTCCAGCTCCTCGAGGACGCTGAGGCAGACGGCGAGCCGCTCCGGGTCGATGCCGGGCCCGTACTCCACGTCGTCCGTGGACCCGGAGCCGTCCTGTGTCACCGTCATCGCCGCTGCCGTCCCGCTCTGCCCTGGCGGCGCTCCGTTCGCGCCCGCTTTCGAACGGGGAAGTGTACGGAGCGCCGGGCCGCAGCACCAAACCCGGACGGTCAGGGCGCGCAGGCGGCGATCAGGGTCTCCACCTCCTGGGACACCGCCCGGGCCAGCCGGTCGAGGTCGGGCACGGCGGCGCCGTCGGCGACCAGTCCGTAGTGGACCCGGCCCCGGTAGGTGGAGATCGCCACCGCCAGCGAGTGTCCGGGAGCCAGCGGGGCGAGCGGGAAGACCGCGCCCAGCGGGTTGCCGCCGAGCCGCAGGCCGAAGCCGGGCAGCGGCACGCTGGTGACCAGCACGTCGAACCAGAGCCGGGCCGCCTGCCCCAGGACCGGCCCGCCCAGCCGGTGGCCGAGCGGCGGTACGTGGTCGGCGAGCAGGGCGACCGCGCCGGCGCCCCGCTCGGGTCCGGCGTCCTTGTTGCGGTCCATGGCGGCGCGCACCAGCTTGAGGCGGGCGACCGGGTCGCGCTGGTCGACGGGGAGCCGTATCAGATAGCCGGAGAGCCGGTTGCCCTGCGGGTGCGCGGTGCGCGGGCGGCGCCGGGAGACCGGGATGAGGGCGCGCGGGGCCACGTGCTCGCTGCCGTCGCCGCGTTCGTCGAGCCAGGTGCGCAGGGCGCCGGCGACGACGGCGATCAGCACGTCGTTGACGGTCCCGCCGACGCTCTTGCGGATGCGGTGCACGTCGTCGAGGTCGGCGACCACGCCCGCGGTGCGGCGGGTGCCGCTGGGTTCGCAGGCCAGCGCGGGCGAGGTGCGCACGTCGAGGGTGGAGCGGGCGACGGAGGCGCCGATGTCCAGGGCCCGGCCCACGTCGGACAGGGCGCCGCGGACCAGTTCCGGCACCTTGCGCACGTCCGGCAGCAACCCGGCCGGCTCCTCGGCGGGGCGGGGCCGGGCGGCGGGCAGGTCCATGGGGTCCATCAGCGCGGCGGCGAGGGTGAGCGCGCGCAGCCCGTCGGCCAGGGCGTGGTGGAACTTGAACAGTACGGCGAAGGACACCCCGTCCTCCCCCGGCAGGACGTGCGCCTCCCAGGGCGGCCGGGTGCGGTCCAGCGGGCGTTCCATCAGCCGGCCGGCCGCGGCGTGGAAGTCGGCGGCCGGGGCGTGCAGCCGGATGTGGTCGAGGGGGTCGAAGTCCGGGTCGGTCTCACGGGCGGCACCGCCGAAGGCGAGCGGGCGGCGCAGCGCGGAGGCCAGCGGCCGGCGCAGCGCCCCGGCGAGGGGGCGGCCGAGCGCGGTGGTGAGCGGTTCGCCGAGGGCGTTCCAGGTGCGGCGCAGGGCGGGCAGCGACTCGCGCAGCGGCAGCGGCTGCCACACGTCGCGGATGCGCATGCGCAGTCCGGGGACGGCGGCGGCGCGGGAGGCGAGCAGATCGGCGGCGTGGGCGCCGGCGGCCGGCGAGTGGGCGGAGAAGACACCGAGGGCGGCCAGATGCATCGGATGGTCGGCGGACTCGATGTTCCAGAACGCCAGGTCGAGTGGAGCCAGCAGATCTGCGTTCACATTGCCTCACAT
The DNA here is from genome assembly GCF_012034205.1 of Streptomyces composti. Lineage (GTDB taxonomy): Bacteria > Actinomycetota > Actinomycetes > Streptomycetales > Streptomycetaceae > Streptomyces > Streptomyces composti. The sequence goes on along the minus strand of NZ_JAATEM010000001.1, from coordinate 152,188 downwards.
CGACGTCGGGTTGGATCAGCAGTCAATCGCCCCCGGCCGATTACGGTCAAGTACGATCTCGCTACGCATAGTTAACAGCACATTACGTCGTCGCCCCTTCCGCGGGCGAGGCGGAAGGGGCGGGACGTGTGAGCCGGATGTGGTCACCGGGGCGCGGCCGGGCAGCGTTCGGGGTGACCGACGCCACCCGGACGGGCGGCAGCCGCCGGGGCGGCACGCGCCATGTGATCCGGCCGCTGAGGATGCGTCACCCGGCGGGGCAGCCCGCGGGCCGGGCCCGGGAGGCGTCCCGGATCAGCGCCTCGTGGGCGGCCCTGACCCGGGGGACGTCCGGCTTCATCACCCGGCGGTCGTAGGTGAGCAGCCCGTTGAGCTCGCCCTCCACGTCCGAGATCTGGGTGTAGACGGCACCGTTGCCGCCCTTGCAGACCAGGGCGCGCACCTCGTCGAGCTTGGCCAGGTAGTCGTCGGTGTAGGTGGCCGGGTCGACGTCGATGTACGACTGCTGCACCGACCAGGCGTGTCCGGGCACCGCGAGCCCGAGGCCGCCGTACTCGCCGCTGACCAGGGCTCGCCGGCCGTCCGGCCGCGGCGGCAGCGCCGGGCTCGGATAGCCGTGCTCGTCCATGATGTCGCCGGCGTTGCCGTCGGCGCCGAGGTTGAGCCCCGACTGGTTGTTGACCAGCCGGGAGGGGTCCCAGGCCTTGGCCAGCTCGGCGATACGGCCCACGTCGTACTGGCCCCAGCCCTCGTTGAAGGTGACCCACATGACGACGGACGGGCTGCTGATGTGCTCGTCGATCATCTGCTTCAGCTCGCGCTCGAAGCGGGCGCGCGACTGGGCGTCCGGATTCACCCCGGCGGTCATCGACGGCATGTCCTGCCACACCAGCAGGCCCAGCCGGTCCGCCCAGTAGAACCAGCGGTCGGGCTCGACCTTGATGTGTTTGCGCACCGAGTTGAAGCCCAGCTCCTTGTGCTTGCGCAGGTCGAAGGCGAGGGCCTCGTCGGTGGGCGCGGTGTGCAGACCGTCGGGCCAGAAGCCCTGGTCGAGGGTGGCCATCAGGAAGACGGGCTTGCCGTTGAGGACCGTGCGGGGCACCCCGTCGATCTTCTCCACGGCGATGGAGCGCATACCGAAGTAGCTGCCGACGCGGTCGGCGCCGACGGTCACCTTCAGCCGGTACAGGTACGGGTCGTCGGGCGACCACAGGCGGGGGTTGCGGATGCGCAGGGTCAGCGGCTCACCCGTCCGCCCGGTCGCCGTGGCGACCTGGCGGTTGCCCGCGTACGCGGTCGCCCGGACCGGCAGTCCGTCCCGGACGCCGCGCGCCTGGACGGACAGCTGCTCGTTGTCCACGTCGGGGATCAGCGCCAGCGAGTCGACGTGGTCGCGGGCGACCGGCTCCATCCAGACGGTCTGCCAGATGCCGGAGCTGGGCGTGTACCAGATGCCGCTCGGGTCGAGGCGCTGCTTGCCGAGGGGCGGGTTCTCGCCGTTCGCCGCGTCGGTCGGGTCGTGGACGCCGACGACGAGTTCCTGGGTGCGGCCGGGCTTGAGCGCGTCGGTGACGTCGGCGCTGAACTTGTCGTAGCCGCCCTCGTGCTCGGCCACCTTGGTGCCGTTGACGTACACCTCGGCCCGCCAGTCGACCGCCTGGAAGTTCAGCCGCAGCCGCTGGCCGGACCCGATGCGCCAGTCGCGCGGGACGGTGAAGGTGCGCCGGTACCACATGCGGTCCTCGTGCCGCTGGATCCCGGAGAGCTGGGACTCCACCGGGAACGGGACCAGGATGCGCTCCTTGAGCGTCCTGCCGAACGGCGGCCGCTCGCCCTCCTCGGCGGCGGCGAACTGCCAGCGTCCGTTGAGGCTGGCCCACTTGTCCCGGGTGAGCTGGGGGCGCGGGTACTCGGGGTGGGCGTTGTCCGGGCCCACCTCGTCGGCCCACCTGGTGCGCAGCTCGTAGGTGGAGCGGTTGGGGCCGCTGCTGAGGAAGGCGTCGACCGGGTCGCCGTCGGCCGCCGTCAGTCCGCCCTTGCCGTCGTAGCGGATGTCGGCGGTGCCGCGGGCGGTGCCGGTCTTGTTGCCGACGACCGGCTCGCCGAGGGTGACCAGCAGGGCCCTGGGGTCGGCGGGGTCGGGCGCGGCGGACTTCAGCGGCCACTCGGCGCCGCCGATGACCGCGGTCAGATGCTCGGTGAACCCGGCCGGGGGCGCGGCGAGCGGCTGCGGGAAGTCGAGCTCGAGGGTGCGTCCCGAGGCGAGGACGGTGGCGGCGAGTGCGCCGTCGTAGTCGAAGCCGTCCGGGAGGCGGAACGCCGACTGGGGCACCGGCTCCTTGCTGCCGCCCGGCTCCGTCCAGCGCAGGTGGAAGTTGGAGCCGCCGTAGTGCTCGAAGTACTCGACCTTGATGTCGTAGGCGCGGCCCGCGGTCAGCTCGACGGGCTCCGCGGTCTGTTCGCGGTCCCAGTCGTCGACCCAGTGGTCGATGGCCGGCTTGCCGTCGATCCACAGCCGGAACCCGTTGTCGGCGGTGATCGAGAAGATGTGGGGGCCGGTCTTCTCCGGCACGATCTTGCCGGTCCAGCGGACGCTGACGTCGTCCGAGCGGCCGGTGGTGAAGTTCAGCCGGGGCTCGAGGTTGTCGAAGTCGAGGTGGGGATCGAAGGCGGTGGCCTTGAGCTCGTGGAAGTCGAAGACGCCGGGCGCGGAGTGGGTGTAGTACTCGCCCTTCAGCCCGTGTATCTCCGCCGGGTCCTCCGCCGCCGCGGCGGCGGCCTGGCCGGTGGCGGTGAGTCCCGCGACGGCGAGTGCGGCGGCCAGCAGGAGCGCGAGTCGGTCTCTGAGTCGTCTGGTGCGCACGGATCCTCCGTGGGTGAGGAAGGTGACGGCTCTCGCTGATGACGAACGTGGCGATGTTCTGTTGTGTGCGAAGTAGTTGCTCACACAACGTTGTCACGAACAGTACTCGGCATAACAGCACGGATTCCGCCATCCGTCCAGGGACATGACAAGGGCCCCGGTGGTCCCACGACCAACCGGGGCCCCTAGGGCTTCGGGACTGCCGCGCCCGCAGGCGCTCCTGGACTACTGCACCTGCTGGCCCTTGCCGAGGACGATCACGCCGCCCTTGGACACCGTGTACAACTCGGCGTCCCGCTCCGGGTTCACGCCGATCGTCGCGCCCGGCGGCACCTCGACGTTCTTGTCCAGCACGGCGCCGCGCACCACCGCGCCCCGCCCGATGTGCACGTTGTCGTGCAGCACCGAACCCTGCACCACCGCCCCGGGATCGACCACCACCCCCGGCGAGAGCACGGACCGGGTCACCTGACCGCGGATCAGACAGCCCGCACTGATGATCGACTCACTGGCGATCCCGCCCGCGTTGAACCGGGCCGGCGAGAGCTGGCCGGAATGGGTGTAGATCGGCCACTGCCGGTTGTAGAGGTTGAACGCCGGGCGCTCCGCGATCAGGTCCATGTGCGCCTCGTAGTACGCGTCCAGAGTCCCCACGTCCCGCCAGTAACCCTGGTCGCGGGTGGTCTCGCCGGGCACATGGTTGGTGCTGAAGTCGTACAGCGCCGCCTCACCGCGCTCGGTGAGCCGGGGCAGGATGGAACCGCCCATGTCGTGCACCGAGTTCTCGTCCTCGGCGTCCCGCTGCAGCGCCTCGATCAGGGCCTTGGTGGTGAAGATGTAGTTGCCCATGGAGGCGAACACGCGGTCCGGGTCGTCGGCGAGCCCCGGCGGGTCGGCCGGCTTCTCCAGGAAGCGCTGCACGGTCTGCCCGTCGGAGCCCGGGGTGATCACACCGAACGCGGAGGACTCCGCGCGCGGCACCCGGATCCCGGCGACCGTGACTCCCGCGCCGCTCTCGATGTGCTGGGCAAGCATCTGGCGCGGGTCCATACGGTAGACGTGGTCGGCGCCGAACACCGCCACGTACTCCGGCCGCTCGTCGTAGATCAGGTTCAGCGACTGCAGGATGGCGTCCGCGCTGCCCAGGTACCAGCGCGGGCCGAGCCGCTGCTGCGCGGGCACCGGGGTGACGTAGTTCCCGAGCAGGCTGGACATCCGCCAGGTGGTGGTGATGTGCCGGTCCAGGGAGTGCGACTTGTACTGCGTGAGCACGCAGATCCGCAGGATGTCGCCGTTGACCAGGTTGGACAGCACGAAGTCGACCAGCCGGTAGGTGCCGCCGAAGGTGACCGCGGGTTTGGCGCGGTCCGCGGTGAGTGGCATCAGACGCTTGCCCTCGCCGCCCGCGAGCACGATTCCCAGGACCGAAGGTCCACCACGACGCATGGCCGCTCCCCTCACGCCGAGTCTCCCCATCCCTGCCCGTGGCAGGGACGGCTAAGCCTGTTCGCGGATCTCCTCGTAGAGCCGGACGGTGCGGCGGGCCACCGCCGCCCAGCCGAACTCGGCGACCGCGCGTTCCCGGCCGGCCTCGCCCATCCGCCGGGCGGCCTCCGGGTCCCCGAGGACCTGATCCAGCGCCCGCGCCAGACCGGCCTCGAAGTCGTCGTCCACGTCGACCAGTACCCCGGTCTCCCCGTCCGCCACGACCTCCGGGATCCCGCCGGTGCGGGAGGCCACCACGGGGGTGCCGCAGGCCATCGCCTCCAGATTGACGATGCCGAGCGGCTCGTAGACGGACGGGCAGACGAAGACGGCGGCGTGGGTGAGCAGCTGGACGACCTCCGGCCGCGGCAGCATCCGCGGGATCCAGTGCACGCCCTCGCGCACCCGGCTGAGATCCTCGTACAGCTCGCGGAACTCCCGGTCGATCTCCGGGGTGTCCGGCGCTCCCGCGCACAGCACCACCTGGGCGGCCGGATCGATGCCGCGCACCGCCCGCAGCAGGTGCGGCACGCCCTTCTGCCGGGTGATGCGGCCGACGAACAGCACATAGGGGCGCGAGCGGTCCAGGCCGATGCGCTCCAGGGCCTCGGTGCCCGGGTCGGGGCGGTACAGGCCGGTGTCGATGCCGTTGTGCACGATGTGCACGCGGGCCGGATCGAGGGCGGGGTAGCACTCGAGGATGTCCCGGCGCATGGCCCCGGAGACGGCGATCACCGCGTCGGCGGTCTCGAACGCGGTGCGCTCGGCCCAGCCGGACAGCGCGTAGCCGCCGCCGAGCTGCTCCGCCTTCCAGGGGCGCAGCGGCTCCAGCGAGTGGGCGGTGAGCACATGCGGGATGCCGTACAGCATCTTCGCGAGGTGACCGCCCAGATTGGCGTACCAGGTGTGGGAATGCACGAGGTCGGCGCGCTCGAGGGCGGCGGCCATGGCGAGATCCACCGAGAAGGTGCGCAGCGCGTCGTTGGCGCCGTCGAGTGCGGGCCACGGGCGGTGGCGCAGCACCCCGTCGGCGCGGCCCTCGCCCCAGCAGTGCACCTCGAGGTCCACCAGCGGCCGCAGCTCGCGGGCGAGGAACTCCACGTGGACTCCCGCACCGCCGTACACGTCCGGGGGGTACTCCCGGGTCAGCAGTCCCACACGCACCCGCGAACCCCCTGTCTGAGCACACGTCCCCTTCATGGTCACCCACAACGGCCGCCTGCGGAACCCCCGGAGGACGTCTCCCCGATCTTTCTGCGCGGGGTCCGGGACCCTTGCCGCGCGGGCCCGGGACGCCGGGGGCCGGTCTCGCCGCGCCCGCGTCACCCGCGCCAGGGGGTGTCCCCTAAGGGCCCGACCCCGGGGCGGGGGACCTGCCGGTACCCGTCCAGGGGATGACGGGCCCGCCGCCGTACTCCATCGGCAGTAGGACACATTGAGTGCTCAGGGACGACGACGGGAACAGGCCGGGACGGCAAGGTGTTGGTCATGGAAGCCGACCCTTCGCCGCGCCGGGCCGACGGCCCCCGCCATCCGCAGAGGAGCAGCCGATGAGCGCCCTCGCGTTGTCCGTGCTGCTGTCGTTCGTGTCCGCCGTGGCCTACGCCGGCGGCGCGATCGTGCAGGAGCGGGTCGCGGCGTCCTCGCCGGGCGAGCAGTACGCACCGCTGCGCCGCCCGGCCTGGTGGGCGGCCGTCGCACTCAACGGTCTCGGCGCCCTGCTGCACGTGGTGGCGCTCGCCTACGGGCCCCTCAGCATCGTCCAGCCGCTGGGCGCCCTCACCATCGTGTTCGCGCTGCCCATGGCAGCGCTGTTCGTCGGCCGCAGGGCCGGGGCGACCGCCTGGCGCGGCGCCGTCATGGCGACGGTGGGCCTGGCCGGTCTGCTGGCCCTGGTCGGCGCCCCCGCCGCACAGTCGCTGGACACCGGCCAGCGGGTCGCGGTGGCCCTCACCACGGCCGGCGCCATCGCCGCCCTGGTGGTCGCCGCCCGGGCCGTGCACCGGCACCCGGCGGTGCGCAGCATCCTGCTGGCGGTCGCCTCCGGCGCCGCCTTCGGCATGGCCTCCGTCTTCACCAAGACCGTCGCGGTCGACTGGACCGCGGGCGTCTCGGTCGGCGACCTGCCCTCGCTCGCGGTGATCGGCGTGCTGGCCACGGCCGGGCTGCTGCTGTCCCAGGCGTCCTACCGCAGCGGCGGACTCGCCGCCCCGCTCGCCACCCTGACGGTGGTGAATCCGGTGGTCGCCGCCGCGGTCGGCATCACGATGTTCGGCGAGACCTTCCGCTACGGCACGACGGGCACCGCGCTCGCGCTGAGCTGCGGTGTGGTGGCGGCCGGCGGGCTGATCCTGCTGACCACGGAACGGCTCGCGCGCGAGCAGCGGCAGGCCGCCCCGGCCACGTCGGTTCCCGCGGTCCCGGCGCCGGCTCCGGCTGCTGCGACGGCGACGGCCCTCCCGGCCGACGACCCCGCGCGGGGGCTGCTCGCCGGTCTCGAGGTGCCCGAAGACGTGTCGCTGCCGGTGCCGGTCCCGGCCGGGGTCCCGGCGGGGGCGGATGCCGGCGCCGAGGTCCCGCGGGCGGCGTACGCGCCCTTCTACGGCGGCCCGTACGTCCCGGTCCCCGGCACCGTCCGGCACCGCATGCGTGTCAGATCCTGACGCCGCCCGCCCTGAGGTAGGCGACCGGGTCGATGTCCGACCCGAATCCGGGCCCCGTCCGCACTTCGAAGTGCAGATGCGGGCCCGAGCTGTTGCCCGTGGACCCGGAGCGGCCGATGCGCTGGCCGGCGCTCACCGGCTGGCCGCTGCGCACGGAGATCGCCGAGAGGTGCGCGTACTGGCTGTAGCGGCCGTCCTGGTGCCGGATCACCACCTGGTAGCCGAAGGAGCCCTCCCAGCCCGCGCTGACCACGGTGCCCGCCGCGACCGACCTCACCGACGTGCCGGTGGGCACGGGGAAGTCGACGCCGGTGTGGTAGCCCTTCGACCAGGCGGAGCCCGCCTTGTGGTAGGGCGTGCCGAGCGCGGCGCTGACGGGGGCGACGAGCGTGCCGCCCTTGGCGGCCGTACCCCGCCCGGCACGCTCCCCGCCGCGCTGCGCCGCGGTCTGCTTCTCGGTCTGCTTCTCGGCCTTCTTCTGCGGCTTCCCGCCCCGCTTCTGGGCCTTCTCGGTCCGCTCGGCCGGCTTCGGCTGCTGAGCCCTCCTCGGCGGCTGCGCCGTGCCGGAGGCGCCGTCGGGCAGGGCGAGGCGCTGGCCGGGGATGATCAGATCCGGGTCGGCGCCGATGACCGAGCGGTTGGCCTCGTACAGTCCGCGCCAGCCGCCCCGCACCTTTTCCTCGGCGGCGATGCCGGAGAGCGTGTCGCCCGTGACCACGGTGTACATCTCGGTGCGCCCGGCGCGGGACTGCGGCGTCTTCTGCGGTTCGGCGTCCTCGACCGAGGACCGGTCGGCGCGCTGCCTGCGTTCGCCGCGGGCGGTCTTTCCTTCGCCGCCCTTGCCGTCACCGCCCTTGACGCCGATGTCCGGGGCCTCGCCGCCCCGGGTGAGTCCCGCCCGGACCGAGCAGACCGGCCAGGCTCCCGGTCCCTGTCCCTCGAGGACCTTCTCCGCCACGGCGATCTGCTGTTCCCTGGTGGCGAGATCGGCGCGCGGCGCGTACCGCGTGCCGCCGAACGCCTCCCAGGTGGACTGGGTGAACTGCAGTCCGCCGTAGAACCCGTTGCCGGTGTTGATGTCCCAGTCGTTGCTGGACTCGCACGCCGCCACCTTCTCCCAGGTCTCCACGTCGGCGGCCTGGGCGGTGCCGCTCATGGTCAGCGGCAGCGCCATCCCGGCGCCGCCCGCGGTCACGGTGAGCGAGGCCCGGTTGATCCTGTTCGGCTGATACCGGCGGTGCCGGCCGCGCACGGCCATGGTGCCCCCCATCGACAATGCGTCAGGAGGGGCAAAAGTAAGCGCTGCGAACAGGCCGCCACAAGACGCCTATCGGTCGCGCGGATGCGTCACATGGCCGGTCTTTTTCGCCCGTTGCGCCCCGAGTTGCGGATCGGGTGCCGCACGCGCGGGCGGGTGCGACGCGCCGCGGGCGCACGGACGCACGCGCCCCGGTGAGTGCGAAGGGGGGTGACGCCCGTATGTGCCTGCGGCGGAGCCGTACGACGGCGCCCGCGGCCGGTCCGGCCCGCGCGTGCGCCCGCCGGTACGGCACGTCAGGATGGTCGAGGCAGGACTGACGGGCACCACCGGCAGCACCGATACCGAGGGCACTAGGAGCCAACCCTATGAGCAGTTCAGCGCAGATCGGCGTCACGGGTCTCGCGGTCATGGGCCGCAACCTCGCGCGCAATTTCGCCCGCAACGGCTACACGGTCGCGGTGCACAACCGGACGGCGGCGCGGACGCATGCGCTGGTGGAGGAGTTCGGCCACGAGGGCGAGTTCGTCGCGGCGGAGACCGCCAAGGAGTTCGTGGCGGCGCTGGAGCGGCCCCGGCGGCTGGTCGTCATGGTGAAGGCCGGTGAGCCCACGGACGCGGTGATCGAGGAGTTCGCCCCGCTGCTGGAGCCCGGCGACATGATCATCGACGGCGGCAACGCGCACTTCGCGGACACCCGGCGCCGCGAGCGCGAGCTGCGCGAGAAGGGCATCCACTTCGTCGGCACCGGCATCTCCGGCGGCGAGGAGGGCGCGCTCAACGGCCCGAGCATCATGCCGGGCGGCTCGAAGGAGTCGTACGAGTCGCTCGGCCCGATGCTGGAGAAGATCTCCGCCAAGGCGGCCGACGGATCGCCCTGCGTCACGCACGTCGGCCCGGACGGGGCCGGGCACTTCGTGAAGATGGTGCACAACGGCATCGAGTACGCCGACATGCAGCTGATCGGCGAGGCGTACCAGTTGCTGCACGACGTGGCCGGCTACTCCCCCGCGCGGATCGCGGACATCTTCCGGACCTGGAACACCGGCCGCCTGGACTCGTACCTCATCGAGATCACGGCCGAGGTGCTGTCGCACGTGGACGCGGCCACGGGCGAGCCGTTCGTGGACGTGGTGGTGGACCAGGCCGAGCAGAAGGGCACCGGCCGCTGGACGGTGCAGATCGCCCTCGACCTGGGGGTGCCGGTCTCCGGCATCGCGGAGGCCGTCTTCGCCCGTTCCCTGTCGGGGCACGCGGCGCTGCGCGAGGCGTCCCGCGGGCTCGCGGGCCCGAAGGCGAAGCCGATGAGCGAGTCGGAGGCGGCGGCCTTCGCCGACCGGGTGGAGCAGGCGCTCTACGCCTCGAAGATCGTCTCCTACACCCAGGGGTTCCACGAGATCGCCGCGGGCAGCGAGGAGTACGGCTGGGACATCGACCTCGGCGCGGTCGCCTCCATCTGGCGCGGCGGCTGCATCATCCGGGCGGCCTTCCTGGACCGGATCCGCGCCGCGTACGACGCCCGGCCAAACCTGCCGAGCCTGCTGTCCGACGAGACCTTCGGACGGGAGATCGCCGAGGCGCAGGACGACTGGCGCGAGGTGCTGGTCGCCGCGGTCCGCAACGGCGTGCCGACCCCCGGCTTCGCCGCCGCGCTCGCCTACTACGACGCCCTGCGCGCCGAGCGCCTGCCCGCGGCGCTCACCCAGGGCCAGCGGGACTACTTCGGTGCGCACACCTACCGGCGGACCGACCGCGAGGGGTCGTTCCACACACTGTGGGGCGGTGACCGCTCGGAGGTGTCGGCGTAGGCAGCGCCGCCGGACACGCGAAGGGGCGGTGGATCCCCGGCCCGCCGGCCCCCCCGGGGAAATCCCCGAGGCCCAAAGCTCGTTCCGGGATCCACCGCCCCTCGCCCGCCCCGGGCGGGATCGCCCCGCCGGTCCGCCGGTGTGCCGCCGGTGATCACGCTCAGGTCAGGGGCGGGCCCGGTTCCGGGTTGGGCACCGGCTCGGGTCCCGGAGGGATCGGGGACGGCGAGGGCTCGGGCGGCGGTCCCGGGGACGGGGGCGGAGGCGCCGGGGCGGGCGGCGTGGGTGCCGGGCCCGGCTCGGGGGCGGGGGGCGGCTCCGGCGGCGGGACCGGGTGGGGCTGGGGGTGCGAGGGCTCGGGGCCCGGTGCGGGCCCGGGAGGGACGGGGTCCGGGTACGGGTCGGTCATGACGGATGTCCTCCGGCCAGTCGCTCGACTACGGCTCTGGACTCATCCCCCGCCTACCCGACGCCCGATACCTCAGTCACCCCGTCGCGGGACATTCCGGGCCCGGGTGGCGCTGCACCCGGGCCCGTCACCGATCGGCTCACCCGTGCGGACCCCTCCGGCGGGTGCGCGGGGTCAGGCGGTCACGGCCTGCGGGCTGCGCCGCTGGTCCGACCCGGGCACCGGCTCGGCGGCGTCGGCCCCGAGGGCCACGATCCGGTTGCCGGCGTCCACATGCACGACCCGGGGCTTCATCTCCCGCGCCTCGGCGTCGCCGACCTGGGCGTAGCTGATGATGATGACCAGGTCACCGGGGTGCACGAGATGGGCGGCGGCACCGTTGATGCCGATGACCCCGGAGCCGCGCTCGCCCTCGATGACGTACGTCTCCAGACGGGCGCCGTTGGTGATGTCCACGATGTGCACCAGCTCGCCGGGCAGCAGGTCGGCGGCGTCGAGCAGATCCGCGTCGATCGTCACGGATCCCACGTAGTGCAGGTCAGCCTGCGTGACGGTGGCACGGTGGATCTTGGACTTGAACATGGTTCGCAGCATGTCGGTCTCCCCAAAGACGGCTCCCTGCCCGCTTTGTGCAGGTCAAGGGCTGTTGCGACACCTTACAACGAGTCGCTTGTCCGGCTGCTGTCTGCTGCGTCACCGGGACTTGCGCGGTCCGCGCACCGAGCCCTACGACGCGCGGCGGCCTGTCGGGAGAAGCGGTTCGGATGATCCGCCGCTCCCGAAGGGCGTCGCCCATGGCCGGGGGTGGTCCGGCCGGCGGCTCGTCGGTCAGACGCCTGTCTGCTCGGTCTCGGGGACCTCGGCCGCCTCCTGCGGGGCGGCGACCGCCCTCTGGGCACGCATCGTGGTCAGCGCCAGGATGCCGCCCACTGCTGCGACGCCTGCCGCCGCGAGGAAGGCGGCGCCGAATCCGTCGGTGAGCGCCGGCAGGTCACCGAGTGCGCCCGCGCCCCGGGAGGTGGCCAGCGCGGTCAGGGCCGCGAGACCGAGCGCCGAGCCCACCTGGTAGGCGGTGTTGACGATGCCGGAGGCCAGGCCCGCCTGCCCGGCCGGGGCGCCGGACATGGCGGCCATCATCGCCGGGATGTACGCCAGCGACATGCCCAGGGCGGCCACCAGCGAGGCCGGGAGGACGTCCACCGCGAAGGAGCCGGTCGGTTCCACCGCCGACAGCCACACCAGGCCCAGCGCGAGGACGAGCAGTCCGCCCGCGATCAGCGGCTTGGCACCGAAGCGGGCCAGCAGCCGTGCCGTGACGGCGTTCATGAAGACCATGAGCAGTACGGTCATCGGCAGCAGCGCGGCGCCCGAGGCGAACGCCCCGTACCCGAGCACCTGCTGCAGGTAGAGGTTGAGGAAGTACCACATCGGGATCCATGCCGCACCGAGCAGTGTCATCGCCAGGTTGGCCGCTCCCAGCCCCGGGACCCGCCAGATGCCGAGCGGCATCAACGGCTCGCGCACGGTCCGCTGGAGCACGAGGAAGACGGACAGCAGAGCCGCGGCGCCGAGCAGCCCGAGCACGGTCTGCGGGGAGCCCCAGCCGGTCTCCGGGGCCCGTACCACGGCGAACACGGCGAGCGCGAGACCCGCGGTGACCGCCACGGCACCGAGCAGATCGACGGCACCGCGGCGCGGGGCGACCGACGGCAGCAGCCGGGCGGCCGCGAGCGTGGCCAGGCCGATCGGGACGTAGATGATGAACACCCAGGGCCAGCTGAGCCATTCGGTGAAGACGCCGCCGAGGAAGACACCCGCGGTGCCGCCGGCGGGAGCCGCGGCACCGTAGAGGGCCATGGCCCTGCCGAGCTCCTTCGGGTCGTGTGCGAACAGCGTCATGAGCAGGGTCATCGCGGCAGGCGCGATCAGAGCACCGCCCACGCCCTGGACCGCTCGGCCGGCGACCTCCACCCATGCCGTCTGCGCGGCTGCCGCGACGACCGACCCGCCGGTCAGCACGGTCCAGCCCGTGATGAAGACCCGGCGGGCACCGAGCAGGTCGGACAGGCGCCCGCCGAGCAGGAGCAGACCGCCGAAGGCGATGACGTACGCGTTGAAGACCCACTGCAGATCACCCTGCGAGAACCCGAGATCCCGCTGCATCTCGGGGAGCGCGACACCGATGATCGAGGTGTCCATGATCACCATGAACTGGGCGGCGGCGAGGACGACGAGCGCCCACCAGCGCCGTGGACTGACGGTCGGCATGACCTTTCCCTTCCACTCGTGGCCGGAACCCGGGCAGCCGGGAACCGGGAAGTCGATACCCCTAGGGGGTATCCATGCGGGAAGCTACAATACCCCTAGGGGGTATGCAAGCGATGGGGTGGCCGGCATCCGGTAGGGCCGGACGGTCCTGCGTGTGAGGGCCGTTCGGTCCCGGTTCCCGGCCCCGTCGGCCCGTGTGCGTGCGCGCGGCGCGCGGGCATGATCGTCACGCTCGTGGACGGCGCGTCCTCAGCGGCGAGTGCCGTCCGCGGGAAGGTGCGGCGCGCTGCCGGGGGGACCGCCCGAGGGCGACGGGGAGAAAGGACGGCCGGGAGTGATCGCAGTTGTGGGGCATCCCGATCTCACCGCGTCGACCCTCGCATTGCTGGAGCAGGAGCTGCGCTCCCGGCTGGCCGGCTTCGCCGAGACGGGCCGGAGGGGACTGGTCCGCGTCGGCAAGGGGCTGCCCGTGGCGTTCGGCAGAGCCGCCCGTGCGGCGGGGCTGCCGCTGGTGACCGTGCTGCCCTGCCGTGACGGCATGCCGGTGTATCTCGCCGAGCCGGATCGCAGCGCGGCGGGTGAGCTGCTGTTGCTCTCGGAGCAGGTCCGATTGGTGGAGTACGACCCCGCGGACCGCACTTCGTGCGTGACCGCGGACGAGGGCCTGCTGCGTTCGTGCGCCCGGCTGCTGGCCGTGTGGGACGGCTCGCCGTCGAACGGCCGGGATGCCACCGCTCATCTGGTGGCCTACGCACGCAGTCACGGAGTAGCTGTCGAGGTGCTCTGGCCGCAGGGGGCGCGGCACGGGGCCGCGGCCTGTGCGGCGTCGGCATGAACGCCGGACGCGTTGCTCCGGACCGGTGGCGTCTCGGGGCGCCGGCCAAGGGCCGTCGAGCCGGTGACGAGCGAGCCCATCTGGCTCACTGACACGGCGTCAAGACATCAGGGGACGAACGCTCGTCGTGCCGGGCGGCGGCGTGCCGTACCGCGCCCGGGAAGACCCCGCGCAGCACGCCTCCTCGCACCGGACGCGGCCGGGCCGGCCTGTGCGGCGGCCCGGCCGGTCCATGTCGTTCAAGCTCATCACTCTTTGGGGAACGCAGGGAATGACCATCCATACCGCCCGACGCCGTCGTGCCCGTCGTCTTGCGATGGCCACGACGGCGGTGCTCGCGCTGGCCGGGATGAACGGGCCGTGGCTGTATCGCGTCACCGCCGACACGTACCACCGGTACCGGATCAACACGCCCGAGTACAAAGCCGAGAACGGCCACTGGGAGACCATCGAGTTCCCCGAGGAGTACCGGCAGAACACCATTCATGCGGCGCTGCTGCACACCGGCAAGGTCCTCATGATCGCCGGGTCGGGCAACAACCAGAAGAACAAGGACGCGAAGGTGTACGACACGCGTCTGTGGGATCCGGTCCGGAACACCATCAAGAAGATCCCGACGCCGAACGACCTGTTCTGCGGGGGCCACACCCAGCTGCCCGACGGCAAGCTGCTGGTGGCGGGCGGCACCAAGAGCTACGAGAAGCTCAAGGGTGATGTGAAGAAGGCCGGGGGCGTGATGATCATCTACAACGAGAACCCGGACAAGCCGATGACGCTGCCCGCCGGGACCAGGTTCACCGGCCGGAAGAACGGGAAGACCTTCGTGGCGACGGAGCCGGTGCTGATTCCGCGCGCGAAGAAGATCTTCGACAAGTCCGGCAAGTGGCTGCGGAACAACCCGGGTTACGGCCGGGTCTATGTCGAGGCGCTGAAGGAGGGCGCCAGGTACGAGACCGGTACCGAGGACAACTACCGCATCCAGGGCCTGACCGGCGCCGACGCCCGCAACACCTACGGCATCGCGCAGAAGCTGGCGCTGGACAAGAAGGACTTCCAGGGGCTCAAGGACACGTACGAGTTCGACCCGGTGGCCGAGAGGTACGTCAAGGTCGATCCGATGCACGAGGCCCGCTGGTACCCGACGCTCACCACGCTGAGCGACGGGAGGATCCTCAGCGTCTCCGGCCTCGACGACATCGGTCAGATCGTGCCGGGCAAGAACGAGATCTACGATCCGAGGACCAAGAAGTGGACCTACACCGACAAGGTCCGTCAGTTCCCCACGTACCCGGCGCTGTTCCTGATGCAGAACGGGAAGATCTTCTACTCGGGCTCCAACGCGGGCTACGGACCGGACGACGTGGGCCGTGAACCGGGCATCTGGGACCTGAGGACCAACGAGTTCACCAAGATCCCCGGGTTGAGCGATCCGGAGCTGATGGAGACGTCCGGGACGGTGCTGCTGCCGCCTGCGCAGGACGAGAGGTACATGGTGATCGGAGGCGGCGGGGTCGGTGAGTCGAAGCGGTCCAGCAAGAAGACCCGGCTGGTCGATCTCAAGGCGAAGAACCCGCGCTTCGTGGACGGGCCCGAGCTGGAGAAGGGCACCCGCTACCCCGAGTCGTCCATTCTGCCCGACGACACCGTGCTGATCTCCGGCGGCTCCGAGGACTACCGGGGGCGCAGCGACTCCGACATCCTCCAGGCACGCATCTACCACCCGGACACCAACACGTTCCAGCGCGTGGCCGACCCGCTGATCGGCCGCAACTACCACTCCGGTTCGGTGCTGCTGCCCGACGGCCGCGTGATGTTCTTCGGCGGGGACCCGCTCTTCGGCGACAAGGCGAACACCAAGCCGGGCACCTCCGAGAAGCGCATCTCCATCTACACGCCGCCGTACCTCTACCGGGGCGAGCGGCCCCGGCTCAGCGGCGGCCCGAAGACCGTCAGGCGCGGTGAGTCGGCCACCTTCGCCACGAAGGACGCGGCGTCCGTCAGGACGGCCCGGCTGATCCGCCCCAGCGCCACCACGCATGTCACCGACGTCGACCAGCGGTCCATCGCGCTGGAGGTGAAGAAGTCGAAGGACGGCGTGACCGTCACCGTCCCCGGGAACCGCAACCTGGTCCACTCCGGCTGGTACATGCTGTTCGTGGTGAACGACAAGGGGACGCCGAGCAAGGCGCAGTGGGTCAGGGTGCCCTGAGCCCCTGCTCCACGGCAGAGTCACAGAGGACGAGGAGGAGGAAAGGAGAAGGAGGGGGGGGAAGGAGGGAAGGGAAAAGGAAAGGGAAAGGGGAGGCACCCGGGTTCCGGGGCCTCCCCTGAATCGTTCCGGCGTCAGGACGCGTCCGTCGTGCCTGACCGTCACTGCGGGTGGTGCGTACGGCCGGCTGCACCACGGCCGGCCGTACGCGTGTGGGCGATCGCGAGGGTGAGGGAGAGGCCCGCGATCGCGGCGGGAACGGCGGCGGTCGCCAGCCAGTGCGTGCCGTTCCCGGGTCCGGTGGCCAGTCCGAGGATCGCCGTGGCCGAGCCGGTGATCAGCCCGCCGGCGAGGAGGAGGGCGACGAGGGTCCGGGAGGGGCGGGGGCCGGGCCCTGCCGCCTGTTGCCCGAGCTCCGCCCAGTGGCGGGCGGCCTCGCGCAGTTCGCGGCGCAGCTGGACCGCTGCGCGCACCCGGAGGGCGACGGTGAGGGCCGCGCCGGTGGTGGCCGCGGCGGACGGAGTCCACCAGGAGTCGGCCACCAGGAGCAGCACGGCGACGATCCCTGCCGTGCTCCAGCCGCTGAGGCAGGCGGCAGCGGCGGTGCGGCGGGAGGCCGGGCGGTCGGCCCTCGCGCGCAGATCGGCCAGGGCCGGCACGTACCAGACGCAGCCGGAGGCGGTCACCGCGGCGAGTCCCAGGGCGACGACGGCTCGGGACATGGCCTACCTCGCCGCCTCGAGCTGGGCGATCTCGGGATGGTGCAGGTCGAACGCCGGGGATTCGCTGCGGATGCGCGGCAGGGTGCGGAAGTTGTGCCGCGGCGGCGGGCAGGAGGTCGCCCACTCCAGGGAGCGGCCGTAGCCCCACGGGTCGTCCACGCCGACCGGCTTGCCGTACTTGGCCGTCTTCCAGACGTTGTAGAAGAACGGCAGCAGCGACATGCCGAGCAGGAACGAGCCGATGGAGGAGAGGGTGTTGAGGGCGGTGAAGCCGTCGGCGGCGAGGTAGTCGGCGTACCGGCGGGGCATGCCCTCGGCGCCGAGCCAGTGCTGGACCAGGAAGGTGAGGTGGAAGCCCGCCGTGAGGGTCCAGAAGGTGATTCTGCCGAGCCGCTCGTCGAGCATCTTGCCGGTGAACTTGGGCCACCAGAAGTGGAATCCGGCGAACATCGCGTACACGACCGTGCCGAAGAGCGTGTAGTGGAAGTGCGCCACCACGAAGTAGGTGTCGGAGACGTGGAAGTCCAGCGGCGGGGAGGCCAGGATGACGCCGGTCAGGCCGCCGAAGGTGAAGGTGATCAGGAAGCCGGTCGCCCACAGCATCGGCGTCTCGAAGGACAGGCTGCCCTTCCACATGGTGCCGATCCAGTTGAAGAACTTCACGCCGGTCGGGACCGCGATGAGGAAGGTCATGAAGGAGAAGAAGGGCAGCAGCACGCCGCCGGTGACGTACATGTGGTGCGCCCACACGGTCACCGACAGGCCGGCGATGGCGATGGTCGCGCCGATCAGGCCCATGTAGCCGAACATCGGCTTGCGGGAGAAGACCGGGACGACCTCGCTGATGATGCCGAAGAACGGCAGGGCCAGGATGTAGACCTCGGGGTGGCCGAAGAACCAGAAGAGGTGCTGCCACAGCAGCGCTCCGCCGTTGGCCGAGTCGAAGATGTGCGAGCCGAACCTGCGGTCGCACTCCAGCGCGAACAGGGCGGCGGCCAGCACCGGGAACACCATGAGGACCAGCAGGGCGGTCAGCAGCACGTTCCAGGTGAAGATCGGCATCCGGAACATCGTCATGCCCGGCGCGCGCATGCAGATGATGGTGGTGATGAAGTTGACCGCGCCGGCGATCGACCCGAAGCCGGAGAGCGCCACGCCCATGATCCAGAGGTCGGCGCCGACGCCGGGAGAGTAGACGGAGTTGGACAGCGGCGTGTAGAGGAACCAGCCGAAGTCGGCTGCCCCGCCCGGCGTGAGGAAGCCGGCGGCCGCGATCAGCGAGCCGAACAGGAACAGCCAGAAGGCGAGCATGTTCAGCCGGGGGAAGGCCACGTCGGGCGCGCCGATCTGCAGCGGCATCAGCCAGTTGGCGAAGCCGGTGAACAGCGGCATGGCGAACAGCAGCAGCATGACCGAGCCGTGCATGGTGAAGGCCTGGTTGAACTGCTCGTTCGACATGATCTGCGTGCCCGGGCGGGCCAGTTCGGCGCGCATCATCAGCGCCATCACGCCGCCGACGATGAAGAAGACGAACGCCGAGACCAGGTACATCGTCCCGATCTTCTTGTGGTCGGTGGTGGTGAGCCAGTCCACCCACGACGGCCGGGGGGCCGTGTGCTCCGTCCGTGGGGCCGGCTCCCCCGCCGCCGGATCCGCCGCCCCCGTCCGCGGGGTCCCCACCTGTTGAATCCGTGCCTCGTCCACCGGACGGCGTCCTCCCTGTGTGCTCATGTCGCTGAGGGCCGGGAAGAGCCGCGCACGCGGGGAGACCCCGACGGGGCCTTCCCGGCCCGCCACATGATCGGCGCAGGGGTACCCGGTCCCGATAGGGTCGAACGGTCCCTGTCGGGGCGGGGCGGGCAGGACCAACGGCCCCTTTTCGCACGGCGGGCCTCCGGCGCCGGGCGGGAGGCGCTCGGGTTGCCGGTCCGGGAGGCGGAGGACGCGGCCCGGTGGTGAACATTGGCGGTTCCCTTACCGGGCGCTGACACAGCTCTGACGTTGCGCTGAACGTCGTCCTCCTAGGCTGGTGGCCGTCAGCGGCCGGCCGTCCACGGTGCGTTCCCCGCTCGGTCGGTGCACCGGACGGGCCCGTTCTCCCGGCCGTGAGGAAGGATGCTGTGACGACCGATCTCGATACCCGTTCCTCGAGCACTCCCCCCGCCGGACCGGCCGGCGCCGCACCGCTCGGTCCCTCGCTCACCGGTGGCGAGGCCTTCGACGACACGGACCCCACCGAACTCCTGGGGCCGCTGCCGGAGGATCTCGTGGACTCCCCGGTGCTCACCCGTCCTCCCGGCGACGAACCCGCCGGGGCGTCGCGCGGCGGGCTCTGGGACCGGCTGGGCGACCGCTGGGCGACGGCCGCCACGGCGGCAGCGGCCGGATGCGTGCTGCTCGGGGCCCTGCTGGGCGTGGCGAAGCTCACCGAGGGCTTCCCCGTCATGGGTGAGGGCACACAACAGGCGGGCGGGGCCGCCTCGTCCACCGCCCCTCCCGCCGAGGAGCCCGGGCAGGAGACCCCCGCCGCGCCCGCCTCTCCGCCGGCGGCCGCCGCGCCCTCCCCTCCGGCCGAGCCCACGCCGTCGGAGTCGCAGCCGGAGTGGGGCGGCGCCCTGCCGGAGCAGAGCCCCGCACACCCCGACGACGACCCTCATGACGACGACGAGGAGGAAGAGGAGGACGAGGACGAGGACGACCGCCGGGACCGCGACGAGCGGGAGGACGACGAGCACTAGGGGCCGGACGGTTGCGCGTGCTCCCGCCGGTGCCCGGTGCTCCCGCTCGGTGCGCTCACACGGTGAGATCGGGCTCCCGGTCGACGACGTCCGCCGGCTCCGGGCCGTCGTTCTCGCCGAGGAAGCCGCCGGACTGGTGCTGCCACAGCCGGGCGTAGGTCCCGTGCGCGGCCAGGAGTTCCTCGTGGGTGCCCTGTTCGAGGACCTTGCCGCGGTCCAGGACCACCAGGCGGTCCATGCCGGCGACGGTGCTCAGCCGGTGGGCGACGACCAGCGCGGTGCGCCCCTCCATGAGCCGCCACAGGGCGTCCTGGACCAGGATCTCGCTCTCCGAGTCCAGTGCGCTGGTCGCCTCGTCGAGCAGCAGGACCGGGGCGTCGCGCAGCACCGCCCGGGCGAGGGCGACGCGTTGGCGCTGGCCGCCGGAGAGCTTCACGCCCCGCTCCCCCACCAGGGTGGCGAAGCCGTCGGGGAGCTGGTCGGCGAACTCGGTGACATGGGCGGCGTCCGCCGCCGCGCGGATCTCCTCGTCGGTGGCGCCGGGGCGGGCGAAGGCGATGTTGTCGCGCAGGCTGCGGTGGAACATCGCGGGCTCCTGCGGGACGTAGGCGATCAGTGAGCGCAGGTCGCGCTGGCGCAGCCGGCTGATGTCCTGACCGCCGATCAGGATGCGTCCGCCGTGCAGGTCGGACATGCGCAGCAGCAGCCGGGTGAGGGTGGTCTTGCCGCCGCCGGACCTGCCGACCAGGCCGACCCTGGTGCCGGCGGGCACGTCCAGGTCCAGGCCGCGGAAGATCGGCTCGGCGCCGCGGTGGGCGAAGGTCACGTTCTCGAAGCGGACGCCGGTGTGCTGCGGGGCGAGCGGTTCGGGGTCCGCCGGGTCGAGCACGGTCGGCGGGTCGAGGACCAGCTCCGTGAACTGGGCGGCCTCGGTCATGGAGCTCTCCAGCCGCCGGTAGATCTGGTTGAACTCGAACATGATCTGGGTGGCGTTGGAGTAGTAGGTGAAGGCGACCACGATCTGCTCGACGCTCTGGCCGGATCCGCCGAAGACGATGGCGACCAGCAGGCCCAGCACATTGGTCAGCACGGACATGGGGGCGATCAGCGTGTCGACGCGCAGGTTGCCGTAGTCCCAGGAGCGCAGCATCAGGCGACGGGAGTCCGCGACGTGCCGGCGGTGCTCCTCGGCCTCGCGTGGTTCGGCCGCGAAAGCCCGGATGGTCTCCATGTTGCCGAGGCTGTCGGCGACGTGACCGGAGACCCGGGCGATCGCCGCCTCGCGGTCGTTGACCAGCCGCTGGCGGCGGCGGATCAGCGGGGCCGCGGCCACCACGGTCAGCGCGATCATCAGCAGCAGACCGGCGACGAGCAGCGGTTCGTAGCGCCAGAGGATCACGGCGCCGAAGCACAGCGGGACGAGGCTGCCGAAGATCCGGAAGGTCAGGGTGTCGACGAAGTCCTCGAAGCGCCGCCCGTAGCTGAGGATGCGCTTGGTCAGGGAACCGGCGAAGTTGTCGTGGAAGAACGCCGCGTCCTTGGCGAGGAGTTCATCCATTCCGGTGATGTACAGGTGCTCGATGCCGAGGGCGTCCACGCGGTTGAGGCAGTGCAGCCCGATCCGCCACAGCGCCTCGGCGAGCAGCAGGACGGCCCCGAAGCCCAGGACGTACGGCAGGGCCGAGGCGAGGGTGAGTTCACCGCGGTCGGCGGCCTGGCCGGCCAGCTTGGCGATCAGCAAGGGGGCGATGTAGCGCAGGCCGATGTTGCCGGCGGCAGGCAGCAGGAGGGCGGGCAGAGCCCAGCGTCGCAGGCGGAGCAGTTCGCGTCCGTAGCGGCGCAGCGCCAGGGCGACCGCACCTCGGTGCGGCGGCGCGGGTGGTTGCGTGTCTGACGTTCCCATCACACTCCCGGTGGTCGGACATCGGAAACCGGAAGTGTCCCGTCCCGGGATGCCCACAGTCCAGGCATTTACCGTGGACCGCAGAAATCAGGACATCCCAGGTGTGCGCTTCGTCGACTTGCGTGTCACGCACGGAGGTTCGACGAGGTCCGGCCCGCGGGCTACACCTCCGGCGTGAGGCTCTGCTCCGCCCAGATGACCTTGCCGGCCGAGGTGTAGCGGGTGCCCCAGCGGCGGGAGAGCTGGGCCACGATGAGCAGGCCGCGCCCGCCCTCGTCGGTGGTGCGCGCGTGCCGCAGCCGGGGTGAGGTGCTGCTGGCGTCGGAGACCTCGACGATCAGGCTGCGGTCGCGGATCAGGCGCAGCGAGCCCGGCATGGCCGCGTGGCGGATGGCGTTGGTGACCAGTTCGCTGACGATGAGTTCGGTGGTGAACGCCAGATGGTCCAGGCCCCAGTCGGCGAGCTGCCGCACGGCGGCGTTGCGGGCGTCGGCGACCGCGGCCGGGTCGCCGGGAAGGTCCCAGGAGACGACCTGATCGGGTGTCAGGACCCGGGTGCGGGCGAGCAGCAGCGCGGCGTCGTCGGGCGGCGGCGCCGGCAGCAGCGCGTCCACGACGCCGCGGCCGATCTCCTCCAGGGTCGGCCGGGGCACGGCGAGCGCCTCGCCGAGCCTGGCGATCCCGGCGTCGATGTCACGGTCGAAGGTCTCCACCAGGCCGTCGGTGTAGAAGGCGATGAGGCTGCCCTCGGCCAGCTCCACCTCGGCGGACTCGAAGGGCAGGTAGCCGAGGCCGAGCGGCGGACCGGCCGGCAGGTCCAGGACCTCGGGGCGGCCGTCGGCGCCGACGACCACCGGCGGCAGGTGCCCGGCGCGGGCCAGGGTGCACCGGCCGCTGACCGGGTCGTAGACGGCGTACAGGCAGGTGGCGCCGAGGAAGGCGGCGCCGGTGGCGATCTCCTCGGTGGCCGTCTGCTCCCGGTCGCCGTCGGGGTGCATCAGCCCGATGACCAGGTCGTCGAGGTGGGCGAGGAGTTCGTCCGGGGAGAGGTCGAGGTTGGCCAGGGTGCGGACGGCGGTGCGCAGCCGGCCCATGGTGGCGGCGGCGTTCATCCCGTGGCCGACGACGTCGCCGACCACCAGGGCGACCCGCGCGCCGGACAGCGGGATCACGTCGAACCAGTCGCCGCCGACCCCGCTGGGCGCGTCGGCCGGCTGGTACCAGGACGCGGCCTGCAGGGCGGAGCCGCCCGCCAGCGCCTGCGGGAGCAGGGCCCGCTGCATGGCGCGGGCGGCGGTGCGCTCCCGGGTGTAGCGGCGGGCGTTGTCGACGCAGAGCGCGGCGCGGGAGACGATCTCCTCGGCGAGCCGTACGTCCTCGTCGTCGAACGGCCCGAGGCGCCCGTAGCGGGCGAAGGTGGCGACGCCCAGGGTGACGCCGCGGGCCCGCAGCGGGACCACCATCAGCGAGCGGAAGTCGGAGCGCAGAATCGAGGCGCCCAGCGACTCGTCCTCGGTCACCCATGGGCTGACGGAGCGGTCCAGGGTGCGTTCCACCAGGGTTCTGCTCTCCCGCAGGCACCGGGTCACCGGCGAGGAGGGTGCCCGCCGGACCGCCTCCCCCACCTCCAGGCTCGCCTCCGGGCAGCCGGGGCGCACGGAGTGCTGTCCCGCCCGGCGGATGACCGGGGCGAGGCCGACCGGGCCGGGGGCGGGTTCCTCGCCGCGCATCACGGAGTCCAGCAGGTCGACGGCGACGAAGTCGGCGATGCGCGGCACCGCGACCTCGGCCAGTTCCTGGGCGGTCCGGGTGACGTCGAGGGTGCTGCCGATACGGGCGCCGGCGTCGTTGAGCAGGGCGAGGCGTTCCTGGGCGCGGCGGCGCTCGGTGACGTCCAGGACCATGTACAGGATGCCGACGGTGCGGCCGTGGCGGTCCTTCATCCCGAAGAACGACACCGACAGGGCCCGCCCCGGGTCGGGGCTGTTCTCGGTGCTGCGGAACTCGTAGTCCATCACCGGTTCGCCGGTGCGCAGGACCGTGCGCATCCGTTCCTCGAAGGGCCCGGCCTCCTCCGGGGGCAGCACCTCGCGCACCGCCCGGCCGAGCCGCTCCTCACGGGGGATCATGCGGTCCAGCGGCTCGTTCACCCAGACGTAGCGCAGGTCGGTGTCGAGGACGGCCATGCCGACCGGGGCGTGGGTGAGGAACGGGGTCACCATCAGCTGGCCGCCGCCCGGCATCTGCCAGAAGGCACGTTTCGGCGGGCGGCCCACGTAGCGTCCGAAGAGCAGGGCGGCGCCGGTGGCCATCAGCACCCCCGGCACCATCTCGTAGATGCCGGACTCCAGCGGGCCGAGCAGCGGGTTGATCCACTTCCAGGCGAGGACCGTGGTGGCACCGGCCACTATCCCGGCCATGGCGCCCGCCCAGGTCATCCGGGGCCAGTAGAGCGACAGCACGACGACCGGGCCGAAGGCGGCGCCGAACCCGGCCCAGGCGTAGGCGACGATGCCGAGGATCCCGTCGCCGCGCAGCGCGATCGCCAGGGCCACCGCGATCACCGCCACGACGGCGGCGCGGCCGATCCACACCAGTGCGGTGTCGGAGGCGCGCCGGTTGAGGAACGCCCGGTAGAAGTCCTCGGTGAGAGCGACGGACGAGACGAGCAGCTGGCTGTCCGCGGTGGAGATGATGGCGGCGAGCACGGCGATCAGCATGATCCCGGCGACCCAGGGGTCGAGCAGGGCGTGGGTCAGCGCGATGTAGACGGTCTCCGGGTCGGACAGCGGTGTGCCGAGCTCTCCGATGCCGGCGAGGCCCACGACGGTGGCGCCCAGGAGGACGACGATCACCCATCCGGTGCCGATCCGGCGGGCGGCGGGGACGTCCTGGCTGCTGCGGATGCCCATGAAGCGGGCCAGGATGTGCGGCTGGCCGAAGTAGCCGAGCCCCCAGGCGAGCAGCGACACGATCGCCACGCCGCCGAGGCTGCCGCCGGACATCCATTCGCCGCCCTCGTAGATGACCAGGCTGCCGGGCTCGCGCAGGCCCCGGTCCTTGCTGTCCAGGGCGTCGCCCAGGGCGGTGAAGCCGCCCAGGGAGGCGAGGGCGACCACGGGGACCACGACGAGCGCGAGGAGCATCAGCGCGGCCTGCATGACGTGGGTCATGCTCACCGCGAGGAAGCCGCCCAGGCCGGAGTAGACCACGATCAGCAGCGCCGTCAGCGTGGCCCCCGCCTCGAAGGGCAGGTCGAAGGTGGTCTGGAACAGCACTCCGCCCGCGACCAGCCCTGAGCCGACGTAGACGGTGAAGAAGACCAGCGTGACCGCCGCGGAGACCAGCCTGAGCATCCGGGTGCGGTCCTCGAAGCGCTCCTCCAGATACGCCGACAGGCTCACGGCGTTCTCGGCGTGCTCCGTGTAGGTGCGCAGCCGTGGCGCGACGACCAGCCAGTTCAGGTAGGTGCCGATGACCAGTCCCACGGCGATCCACACGTATCCGATCCCGGCCGCGTAGACCGCACCGGGAAGGGCGAGGAACAGCCAGCCGGACATGTCGCTGGCACCGGCGGACAGACCGGCGACGAGCGGGCGGAGCCTGCGCCCGCCGAGCGCGAAGTCGGTGAAGCGGCGCGTGCGGGTGCAGGCCCAGACACCTGTGGCGACCATGGCGACCGCGTACAGGACGAACGTGGTCACGATCGGCGCGCTCAACTCGAACATATGGTCCTCGCCCGCGAGGGTCGCGTTCAGCGTGGCGGCAGCCGGCCGCCCGACAGCGTCACGCCTTGGCGACAAATGTACAGATTGCAGGCGAGTGTTTCGCGTGCTGCGCACATCTGTGCACTCCTGCGCGCCTGCGGCGCACCGGACCGGCGGGGAGGCGGCAGCGGGCAGAGGGGGAACGCGCGGAGGCTACGAGCCCGGTGTGCCGGAGCGGGTGCGGGGGGTGGTGCCGAGGAGTTCGGCGAGGCCCTGGCGGGTGGCGGCGACGATGACGCGGTCCTGGGCGTGCAGGACGTAGCCCGGGTGGGGGTTCCAGACGAGTCCGCCGGGGTCGTCGGAGGGGGAGGCGGCCAGGTCGGCGCGGCGTTCGCCGGGGTCGTCGGGGTCGAGGGCCAGGACGCGCCAGGAGCCGGGGCGGAAGGTCTCGGCGACGGTACGGCCCGCCAGCTGCGGGGTGTCCGAGACCTCGAGGGCGGCGAAGACCAGTACGCGCCGCTCGACCGGGATGGCGCCCAGGATGCGGCGGCCCATCATCGCCCCGGCGAAGGCGGGTGCGGCCAGGGTGGAGACGCTGCGGCTGCGGGTGAGCGCACCGGGGTGGGCGGCGCGCAGGGTGCGGTAGACGGCGGTGGCGAAGGCGTCGTCGTACAGGCGCAGCGACACCCGGAGGCCGGGCTGCACCGAACGGGCGTAGAGGACCGCCTCGAGGTTGGTGGTGTCGCTGCTGGTCACGGCGAGCAGGGCCCGCGCCCGGTGGATCTTGGCGGCCTCCAGCACGCCTTCCTGGGTGACGTCCCCGATGACGGTGGGCACCCGCTCGCGGCGGGCCAGGGGGATGCCGCGGGCCTCCGGGTCCTCCTCGACACATACGACGGGGATGCCGAGCTCGCAGAGCCGGGCGAGGACGCGGGTGCCGATCTTGCCGAGGCCGAGAAGGACGACATGGCCGGAGAGCCCGCGGGGCGGGCGGCGGAGGGCGGAGGCGGTGCGGAAGGTGCCGAGCCCTTCCAGGACGGCGGCCAGCAGCACCGGCATCAGGAGCAGCCCGGCGACCCCGGTGAGCAGTTGCAGGAGCTGGCGGGCGGTCTTGTCGCCGGTGGCCGGGTCGCCCATGGCGAGGAGGTCGAGCAGGGTGAGGTAGGCGGCGTGGAGGGGGTGGTCGCCGGTGGTCTGCCAGGAGACCACCGCCAGGGTGAGTACGACGAGCAGGAGGCCGGCCAGGGACCAGCGCAGCCGCCGGGAGAAGAAGGAGCCGATCGGCAGGCCGCGCCCGCTGAGCCGCCCGGCCGGTGCGGGCCCGTCGTGGGTGACGGCCTCCAGAACGACGGTGCCACGCCCGTCGGCGGCGGCCACGGTGTCGTCGTCGGGCAGCAGCAGGGGCCCCTCGGCGCCGCTGGAGTCGGAGCCCTCGGCGCCGGCCGGGTCGCTGGCGGTGGAGGAGAGCAGGGCGAGGGTGCACAGTCCGGGGTCGGCGACCTCGCCGTACCTGGGCGGGGTGCGTTCCACGGCCCGCAGCAGCAGTCCGTCCGCCTGGACGATCTTGCTGGTGCCGGCGACCGCGGTGGCGACCAGCGCGGGCGCCGCGGTGTCGGCGTCCGACAGGACGGTGGTGGAGGTGTCCAGGGCGGCCGGGTCCAGTCCGGGCGAGGCGACCGCCGCGGCCTGGTCCAGCAGATCGGCCAGATGCTGGCCGAGCTTGCGGTCGTAGAGCCGGATCACCAGCCGCAGCCGGGGGTTGAGGCGGCGGGCCGCGAGGGCGGCGCGGATGTTGGTCTCGTCGTCGCTGTGCACCAGGGCGAGCGCGGCGGCCCGCCCCACCCCGGCCTCGGCGAGGGTGTCCTCGTCGAAGCCGGTCACCTGCATCACGCGGACCTCCGGGTTGGTGCCGGAGCCGGCCGCGCGGTTCATCATGCTCTGCATCCGCGCCAGCAGGGCGGAGGCACGGGCCCGCCCGGCGGTGGGGTGCGTCCGGTCGGCGCCGGGCAGGGAGGGGACGACGACGGTGACCCGCATGCGGTACAGCTCACGCAGCTCGGCCGCGAGCCGTTCGGCGAGGGCGTCCTCACCGAACACCACCATGTGACCGGCGTCCGGCTGCTGACCCTGGTCGGGGAGGAAGAGCCCGCGCCTCACCGGGCGGCCCTCCGGCCGTCCCGGGCCGCCGCCTCACGGCGCGCCCCCGTCCCGTGTGCCTCTCGGCGCACTTGTGCTCCTTCCGCTCGTCACACCTGTGACGGCACGTCACCTCTCGGATCGGCCGCCTGACGGCTCGTCATCTGTCGTCGCCCCGACTGCCGTTCCTGCGGCGACTGCTGACCTGCCGTCAACCCGAGCCCTGTCCGTCGATCATCCGCCCGAACGCTACGTCCTGCACGGCGGCACGAGCCACCACCCACGTGTCGTGTCCGGCATCAAAATCGCGTAAACATTGCCGGAATCCAGCAATGCGTCGTGCGGTGACGGCAGTTCAGAATGGGTCGCGACGGAACACCGAGCGACGGCAGTGCCGGGCCCCGGCAAGTCGCGCCCACCAACCCCCGGATGCACCCGTCGATGACGCGTCGCGTCGGCACGGCCCGAAGAACCGCCCCCGTGCCACGTGCGCCACCCGTACACAGATTCCGAGGTTTACCCATGGATGCCACCACCGTGGGCATCGGCGTGCTCGCCGCCGCTGTCCTGCTCGTCACGATCGCCGTCGTGTTCGTCGTCTCCCGACTCTTCCGGAAGGTGGAGCAGGGCAAGGCGCTGATCGTCTCCAAGCTGCGCAAGGTCGATGTGACCTTCACCGGGCAGGTCGTGCTGCCCGTGCTGCACAAGGCCGAGGTGATGGACATCTCGGTGAAGACCATCGAGATCACCCGGGCCGGCAAGGACGGCCTGATCTGCCGGGACAACATCCGGGCGGACATCCGCATCACGTTCTTCGTCAAGGTCAACAAGACGGTCGAGGACGTCATCAAGGTCGCCCAGGCCGTCGGCACAGCACGGGCCAGCGACCGCGACACGCTGCAGGAGCTGTTCCACGCCAAGTTCTCCGAGGCGCTGAAGACCGTCGGCAAGCAGATGGACTTCACCGACCTGTACACCAAGCGCGAGGAGCTGCGGTACCGGATCATCGAGGTCATCGGGGTCGATCTGAACGGCTACCACCTCGAGGACGCGGCGATCGACTACCTGGAGCAGACGCCGCTGTCCCAGCTGGACCCGGCCAATGTCCTGGACGCCCAGGGCATCCGGAAGATCACCGAACTGACCGCGGCCGAGCACGTGCGCACCAACGAGGCCCGGCGCACCGAGGAGAAGGAGATCACCCGGCAGGACGTCGACGCCCGCGAGGCCATTCTGGAGCTGGAGCGCCGCCAGGCCGACGCCGAGATCAAGCAGAAGCGGGAGATCGAGACCGTGCGGGCCCGCGAGGAGGCGGAGACGGCGCGCGTGGTGGAGGAGGAGCGGCTGCGGGCGCAGACGGCGTTCCTGCGCACCGAGGAGCAGCTGGGCGTACAGCGGGAGAACCAGGCGCGTGAGGTCGCCGTGGCCGCGAAGAACCGCGAGCGGGTCATCGCCATCGAGACCGAGCGCATCGAGAAGGACCGGCTGCTGGAGGTCATCGCGCGGGAGCGGGAGACCGCGCTGACGCGGATCGCCGCCGACAAGGAGGTCGAGGCGGAGAAGCGGCAGATCGCCGAGGTGGTGCGCGAGCGGGTCGCCGTGGACCGGACGGTGGCCGAGCAGGAGGAGGCCATCAAGAAGCTGCGCGCCGTGGAGGAGGCGGAGCGGCAGCGGCAGGCGGTCGTCATCGCCGCCGAGGCCGAGGCGCAGGAGAAGCTGGTCAAGGACATCAAGGCGGCGGAGGCCGCCGAGCAGGCCGCCACGCACCGTGCCGCCGAGGAACTCACCCTCGCCGAGGCCCGGTTGAAGACCGCCGACCTGGACGCGCGGGCGAAGCTGCGGCTCGCCGAGGGCGTGCAGGCCGAGGCAGCCGCCGAGGGACTTGCCGCCGTGCAGGTGCGGGACAAGGAGGCGGAGGTCATCGAGAAGGCCGGCCGTGCGCAGGCCGAGGCGGAGCAGGCGCGGCTGCTCGCCGAGGCGGAGGGGACCAGGGCGAAGGCACTGGCCGAGGCGGCGGCCGTCGGCGAGAAACTGAAGGCCGAGGCCGCCGGTCTCACCGAGAAGGCGGCGGCGATGGCCGCGCTGGACGAGGCCTCCCGCTCGCACGAGGAGTACCGGCTGCGGCTGGAGACCGAGAAGGACATCCGGCTGGCCTCGCTCGACATGCAGAAGCAGGTCGCCGAGGCGCAGGCGACCGTGCTGGCCACCGGGCTCGAGAACGCGGACATCGACATCGTCGGCGGCGAGTCGGTCTTCTTCGACCGGCTGCTGTCCTCCATCAGCCTGGGCAAGGGCGTCGACGGCTTCGTGGAGCACTCCAGGACGGCGCAGACGCTGGCCAAGCCCTGGCTGGACGGCTCCGGGAGCTTCACCGACGACCTCAGCCGCGTGCTGTCGTCCGTCTCCACGGCCGATGTGCAGAACCTGACCGTCTCCGCCCTGCTGGCGAAGCTGATGCGGGACCGGGGCGGGGAGGCCGGCGCAGCGGAGCAGCTGCTCGACCCGGCGGGCGCACCGCGCGAGGAGGACTCCTCGCTCGGCTCGCTGAACGGCAGCGCAACGGTCTGACCCGGCTCGTGCTCCGGAGCCGCCGCACGAGGGGACGGCGGCTCCGGAGCACGTTCGACGCTCTTCGAGAGGGACACCATGACCACCGGCCTGGACACCGGTACCTACGAACTGCTGCGGGACCGGCTCGCCGCGCAGGCGGCCGAACTCGCCCGGCGGGCCGAGGCGCTGAACGCCCGCCGCGTCGAGGAGTTCGGCTCCCAGGGCCTCACCCTGTCCGGCACCCAGTCGCTGCACACCGAGCGGACCTGTGTGCCGGGTGATCTGGTCGCCGTCGGCGAGGTGCTGCTGGCCGGCTTCTCCGGCGTCCTGGACGCGGGCGCCGAGCCGGCCGCCTGTGACGTCCTGGCGCTGTACGACCGGGAGTTGAACCGGCTGGACGCCGGCGCGGTGCCCGGACTGCTCGACGATCCGGCCTTCCGCAAGGAGTTCGCGGACCTGCACCGCTACTACCGGCAGGCCCGGCTGCTGCAGCTGCGCCGGGTCGACGGCAAGCTGCTGGCGGTGTTCCGCACCGGTGAGAAGCCCGGCGATCTGCGGGTGCTGCGCTGGTCGGTGTCCGACGACGGCAGGGTGACCTTCCTCGACTCCCGCGGCGAACGCGACCATGTCTTCCCCGACTCGCACGACGTGCTCTGGCGCGAGACGACGCGGGAGGACCACGTCCTGGGCCGGCACCCGCATGTGTCGGTCGACGGCGAGCTGTTCGTGACGACCGTCGGCGGTGCGCTGGTGGTCAAGACGGAGAACGACACGGAGACGGGCGAGGGCGTCCACCGCGAGCCGGTCGACGAGCCGCTGCAGTCGCTCGCCGACGCCTCCATCGCGTACGCGCGGGTGGGCGCCCTGATCCTGCTGCGCGTCCTGCCCTACAAGGAGGAGACCCACCGGTACCTGGTGTGCAACACGCTCACCGGGACGGTCGTCCGGCTGGACGGGATCGGGCAGGCCTGCCGCCGCCTGCCCGACGACCAGGGCATCGTCTTCCCCGGCGGGTACTGCCTGTCCACCGGCCCGTACAAGACGTTCGCCGGGGTGGACGCGGACGGCCTGGAGCTGGAGCGGGTGGTGCGCTCGCCCAACGGCGAGGACGTGCTGTTCGCCTTCCACGCGCCTGGGCGGGGCAGGAGCCTGCTGCTGCCGTACAACATGATCCGCAAGGAGATCGCCACCCCGCTGCCGTGCCGCGGCTGGGCGCTGCTCGACGACGGCACGCTCTTCCTGCTGCGGGCCGGCGACGAACCCCGGCGCGTCCACCCCGTGCAGCTGTGGCGGTCCCCCTACGTGTCCGACACCCATGCGGCGGCCCGGCTCACCGGCAGCGGCCCGCTGGCCCGGGTCGGCAACGCCGATCTGGTCCGCGGCATCTCCGACTGCCTGTCGGTCACCCGCACGGTCGCGGAGACCACGGAGGCGGCCGAGGTGTACCAGGCGCTGGTCACCTCCTGCGTGCGCACCGCCGACACCTATCACTGGCTGGGCGAGGACGGACTCGGCGATCTGCTCACTCCGCTGCGGCAGGTCCGCGAGACGGCGGAGCAGGTGCTGGCCGAGTTCGAGAACGTCCGGGCGCTCACCGGCCGGGCCAGGGCCGCCGTGGCGGAGACCGCGGAGCGGGCCGGTGCGGTGGTGCGGCGGCTGCGCGGCGAGGCGCCCCGCGCCGCCGAGGCCTGGGTGGCCGGGCTGACCGAACTGCGGCAGGCCCAGGGGCATCTGCTCACGCTGAAGGACCTCCCCTACGCGGACACCGGCCGCATCGACGAGCTCGCGGCCGGGATCGAGGACGACCTCGCCTCCTTCGGGCGGCGCGCCGTCGAGCACCTGTCCCACGAGGACGCCTTCGCCGGGCACCGGGCCGGCATCGAGCAGCTCGTCGCGGCGGCCGAGCAGGTCGCCACCGTCGCCGAGGCCGAGCCGGTCGCGGCACGGCTGACGGAGCTGTCCGAGCAGCTGAAGACGGTGACGGAGGTGGTGGGCGGCCTCGACATGGGCGACGCCACGGTCCGCACGGCCGTGCTGGAGCGGATCGCGGAGGTGCTCGGCGGGGTCAACCGGGCCCGCGCCGTCCTCGACAACCGCCGCCGTGCGCTGCTCGACCGCGAGGGCCGCGCCGAGTTCGCCGCCGAGTTCACGCTGCTGGCGCAGTCGGTGACCGGTGCACTGGCCGCGGCCGACAGCCCCGCGGCCTGCGACGACCAGCTGGCCCGGCTGCTGGTGCAGGTCGAGACGCTGGAGGGGCGGTTCGCCGAGTTCGAGGACTTCCTCGGCCGGCTGGCCGAGAAGCGGGAGGAGATCCACGAGGCGTTCGCCGCCCGCAAGCAGACCCTCGCCGACGCCCGGGCCCGCCGCGCCGAGCGGCTCGCCGAGTCGGCGGACCGGGTGCTCGGCACGGTGGCCCGGCGGGCCGCCGCGCTGGCCGACGCGGACGCCGTCGCCACGTACTTCACCTCCGACCCGATGCCGGCGAAGCTTCGCCGGATCACCGCCGAACTGCGCGACCTGGGCGACGCGGTGCGGGCGGAGGAGTGGGAGGGCCGTCTGGCGTCCGCCCGGCAGGAGGCGCTGCGCGCGCTGCGCGACCGCGGGGATCTGTTCGAGGACGACGGCCGCACCATCCGTCTCGGCGGCCACCGCTTCGCGGTCAACTCCCAGCCCCTGGACCTGACCCTGGTCCCGCACGGCGAGGGCCTGGCGTTCGCGGTGACCGGCACCGACTACCGCTCCCCCGTCACCGACCCGGGCTTCGCACAGACGCGCCGCTTCTGGGACCGCCCGCTGCCCTCGGAGTCCCCGGACGTCTACCGCGCCGAGCACCTCGCCGCCCGCCTCCTCGACGAGCTGGGACCGCAGGCGCCGGCCGGCGCGGACCTCCCGGCCCTGGTGCGCGAGCGGGCGCAGGAGGCCTACGAGGAAGGGTACGAGCGCGGCATCCACGACCACGACACGGTGCTGATCCTCACCGCGCTGCTGCCGCTGTACGCCGGTGCCGGCCCGCTGCGCCACGAACCGGCCGCCCGCGCCGCCGCCCAGCTGTTCTGGGCGCACGGCACCACGGCCGAGGCGCGGCAGGGCTGGTCCCGCCGCGCGGTGTCCCTGGCCCGCGCCCGGGACGCCTTCGGCCCGGTGGCCGCGCTGGAGCAGCTGCGCTCCGAGCTGGCCGGGGCCATCGGCGGCGAGCACGCGGACGCCGCCGCCGCGTACCTGGTGGAGGAACTGACCGGCGGCCCCGAGGGCTTTGTGGTCAGTGCCGGTGCCCTGACGCTGCTGGAGAAGTTCCGCCGCACGGTGGGCGGCCCGGCCTACGAGGAGGACCTGGCCGCCCTGGACGACCTCGCCGTGCGCCGGCAGCTCGTCGAGGCCTGGCTGACGACCTGGGCGTCGTCCACCGGCACGGACGCCGGCCCGGGCGACCTGGCCGAGGCGGTGGCCGTGGAGCTGTGCCCCGGGCTGCCGCGGTACACCTCCGACGCGCCGCTCACCGTGACCGTCGAGGGGCTGCTCGGCACCCATCCGCGCATCGACGGCGGCGTCCTGACGGTCCGTCTGGACGAGTTCCTCGCCCGCACCCGGGACTTCCGGGCCCACGAGGTGCCCGCGCACCGCGCCTACCAGAGGCGCCGCGCCGAGCTGGTGGCGGCCGAGCGCACCAGGCTGCGGCTGGACGACCACCGGCCGCGCGTGCTGCCGGCGTTCGTCCGCGGCCGGCTCGTCGACGAGGTGTACCTGCCGCTGTTCGGCGACAGTCTGGCCCGGCAGATCGGCACCGCGGACGGTGCGCACGGCGGCACCGGCGGGCTGCTCCTGCTGATCTCACCGCCGGGCTACGGCAAGACCACGCTCGTCGAGTACGTGGCGCACCGGCTGGGGCTGCTCCTGGTGAAGGTCGACGGCCCCGCGCTCGGCCATGCCGTCACCTCGCTCGACCCGGCGGAGGCGCCCAACGCCACGGCCCGCCGCGAGGTCGAGAAGATCAACTTCGCGCTCGAGGCGGGCAACAACACGCTGCTCCTGCTGGACGACATCCAGCACACCTCGCCGGAGCTGCTGCAGAAGTTCATCTCGCTGTGCGACGCCACCCGCCGGATCGAGGGCGTGCGCGACGGCGAGCCCGTGACGTACGACCTGCGCGGCAAGCGGTTCGCCGTCTGCATGGCCGGCAACCCCTACACCGAGTCCGGCGGGCGCTTCCGGGTACCGGACATGCTCGCCAACCGGGCCGACGTGTGGAACCTCGGCGACGTGCTGACCGGCAAGGAGGACCTGTTCGCGCTGAGTTTCGTGGAGAACGCCCTCACCGCCAACCCCGTCCTTGCGCCGCTCGCCGGCCGGGAGCGGTCCGACCTGGACGTGCTGATCCGGCTGGCCCGGGGCGACCTCGGGGCCGGCGCCGACCAGCTCTCCCACGGCTACGACCAGGTGGAGCTCGAGCGGATCCTGGCCGTGCTGCGGCATCTGCTGGCCGCGCGGGAGACCGTGCTGGCGGTCAACGCCGCGTACATCGCCTCGGCCGCGCAGTCCGAGGCGACGCGGACCGAGCCGCCGTTCCGGCTGCAGGGCTCGTACCGCACCATGAACCGGATCGCCCAGCGCATCCGTCCGGCGATGGACGACTCCGAGCTGGCGGCGGTCGTCCGGGACCACTACGCCGCCGAGGCGCAGACCCTGACCACCGGTGCGGAGGCCAACCTGCTCAAGCTGACCGAGCTGCGCGGCACCCTCACCGAGGCGCAGGCGGCACGCTGGGCGGAGGTGAAGTCCGCGTACGCTCGCGGCGCCGGCGCCCCGGAGGCCGGGCGGACGGCCTGAGCGCCCCCGCGCGAGGGCGGCCGACGGGGCCGGCCCGGGGACTCCAGGGGGCGGTCCGGCCGCCTGCTGCGGCCTCTGCCCGCGGGACCCCGTCCCTCCGGCTCGCCCGCCGAAGCCGCGCAGCCGGGTGCATCCCCCGTCGGCGCGGTCGCCCGGTGCCGCCCGTCAGGACTCAGCGCTCAGCCGCCCGCCCGCCGCTCTCCGGGCCTCAGCCGCCCGGCGCCGCTTGCGGAACTCAGCCGCCCGGTGCCGCCCGCCGGGGCGACTCGGCGGCCTGGGCCTCCGCCTTCGCGTCGCTGACCGCCGCCGCGGCCTGCTTCACCGCCTCGTCGGCGGCCGCGGCGGTCTCCGCGGGCATCGGGGCGTGCCGTGCCTCGAGCGCCGGTGTGCCGCCCTCGTCCGCGGCGCCCCGGGCCTCGGTGCCGCCCTCGGCCGCCTCCTCGGGCTGCGCGGACCGGGCGGCCCCGTCCGCCGGCTGGTCGCCGAAGGCGCGGGTGACCGTGCGGACCGCCTCGGTCAGCTCGCCGGGGATCACCCAGAAGGTGTTGTTGTCGCTGCTCGCCAGGCTCGGGAGCGTCTCGAGGTACTTGTAGGCGAGGACCTTGGGGTCGGCGTTGTTGCGGTGGACGGCCTGGAAGACGAGCTCCACCGCCTTGGCCTCGCCGTCCGCGCGCAGGATCATGGCCTGCTGCGCGCCCTGCGCCTCCAGGATGTCCTTCTGCTTGGTGCCCTCCGCGGTGAGGATCTTGGCCTGCCGCTCACCCTCGGCGTGCAGGATGGCCGCGCGCTTGTCGCGTTCGGCCCGCATCTGCTTCTCCATGGCCTCTTTGATGGTGGAGGGCGGGTCGATGGCCTTGATCTCCACCCGGTTGACCCGGATGCCCCACTTGCCGGTGGCGTCGTCGAGCACCGCCCGCAGCCGGGAGTTGATCTCCTCGCGGGAGGTGAGGGTCTCCTCCAGGTCCATGCTGCCGATGACGTTGCGCAGGGTGGTCACCGTGAGCTGGTCGATGGCCTGGAGGTAGTCGGCGACCTCGTAGGCCGCCGCCCGCGGGTCGGTGATCTGGTAGTAGAGCACGGTGTCGATGTTCACCACGAGGTTGTCCTCGGTGATCACCGGCCGCGGATCGGACGAGTAGACCTGCTCGCGCACGTCCAGCCGGGTGTTGACGCGGTCCGCCACCGGCACCACGAAGTTCAGGCCGGGCTGCAGCGTGCGGCGGTAACGGCCGAACCGCTCGATGTTGTAGCGGCGCGCCTGCGGCACGATCCGCACGGTGGAGGCCACCAGGAACACGACCACCAGGGCCGCCACGACGAGAAGGATGACAAGCGGGTCCACAGTGCCTCCGTTGCGGTGTGTTCAGCCGTTCAGGGGAGGAGTTCGCGGGGGTAGACGACGGCGGTGGCGCCGTCGATCTCCATGACGTCCACGAGCGCTCCGACCGGGATCACCAGGCTCTCGTCATATGCGCGGGCCGACCACTCCTCGCCGCCCACCTTGATCAGTCCATGGGTCGCGGTGACCTCCTGCACCACCTCGGCGCGCCGCCCGATCAGCGCGTCGCTGCCCTCGCGGAAGACGGGCTGCTGCCGCATCTGCCGCAGGGCCACCGGGCGGACGACGAGCAGGCCGGCCGCGGCTGCCGCGATGAAGGCCAGAAGCTGTCCCAGAAGGCCGATGCCCACCCCGGAGACCACGGCGGCCACCAGCGCGGCGCCGGCCAGCAGACCGAAGACCAGCGTGAGGGTGAAGAACTCGGCGGCACCCAATGCCGCGGCGGCGAGCAGCCAGAGGATCCACGGCATGGAATCGCCCTCCTTAAGGGGCCTTCCTCATCCAAGCTACCTCGCGGACGGCACGGCAGACAGATGACGGCAACAGGCGGAATCCGATCGTCCGCCGGGTCGGCCCGGTAACTGCGATCACCAAGCGGGATATGGATGTCCGGTGAACGGACATCCGCTTCCGGATAACGGTCCGGTCTCGAGCCCTGGGATTTTGCCAAGTTACTGATGGTTATGTGAGATGCCTCACTAGTGCGCCAGAAGGAGCGTGGTAAAACGACGCAACTCCGCAGGTGGGCCGCACCCCTGGGTATGCCTGCGGAAGGTCCGGCTCCGTCGGCTGTACGACCTGAGCGGTCACGTTCCGCACTCGCGGAGCGACACACCGCAGGTCACTGCCGGACAACGGTGTGCGCTCCAGGACGGCGCATGCCGTCGGCGCCGTCTCCCCACCACCGCTCCTGCGCCACGAGGTAGCCCTGTGTCACTCGACTCCATCACCCGGTCCGTCGACGAAGCCGTCAGCGGATTCTTCGAACCCATCGCCACCTGGCTGGGAGAAGTCGTCTTCTACGCGGTGCCCGTCGCGGGCACCGACCTTCCGCTGATCGTCGCCTGGCTCGCCATCGCGGGCCTCGTCTTCACCCTCTGGTTCGGCTTCCTGCAGTTCCGCAAGTTCCGCCTCGCGGTCGCGGTGGTACGCGGCAAGTACGACGAGAAGGGGTCGGACGGCGAGGTCAACCACTTCCAGGCGCTGACCGCCGCCGTCTCCGGCACGGTCGGCCTCGGCAATATCGCCGGTGTGGCCGTCGCGGTCTCCATCGGCGGCGCGGGCGCCACCTTCTGGATGATCGTCTGTGGTCTGCTGGGCATGGCCACCAAGTTCGTCGAGGTCACCCTCGGCGTGAAGTACCGCGAGGTGCACCCCGACGGCACCGTCTCCGGCGGTCCGATGCACTACCTGCCCAAAGGTCTGACCGAGCGCTTCGGCGGCAAGGGCAAGCAGCTCGGCAAGGTCCTGGCCGTGCTCGCCTCCTTCATGATCCTGTTCTTCGGTCTGTTCGGCGGCAACCTCTTCCAGGTCAACCAGTCCTACGCGCAGCTGGTCTCCGTCGCCGGCGGCGAGGACGGCGCGCTGGGCTCCTCGGCCGGCGCCCTCTTCTTCGGCATCCTGATCGCCGCGCTCGTCGGCATCGTGCTGCTGGGCGGCATCCGCTCCATCGCCAACGTCACCAGCCGCCTGGTCCCGGCCATGGCGATCGTCTACATCCTGGCCTGCCTCACGGTCATCCTGGTCAACGCCACCGCGGTCCCGGGTGCCCTGGTCGACATCGTCGACGGCGCCTTCGACCCCGAGGGCGTGGCCGGCGGCATCATCGGTGCTCTGATCATCGGCTTCAAGCGAGCTGCGTTCTCCAACGAGGCCGGTCTCGGCTCCGCCCCGATCGCCCACTCGGCCGTGAAGACCAAGCACCCCGCCAGCGAGGGCCTGGTCGCGCTGCTGGAGCCGTTCATCGACACGGTCGTCATCTGCACCATGACCGCGCTGACCATCGTCATCGCCAACCCGGACAGCCTGGGCAAGGACATCGGCGGTGTCACCATCACCTCGGACGCCTTCGAGACGGTGCTGCCCTGGTTCCCGTACGTCCTGACCGTGGCGGTGCTGCTGTTCGCCTTCTCCACCGTGCTGACCTGGGGCTACTACGGCCTCAAGGCGTGGACGTACCTGTTCGGCCGCACCCGCACCAGTGAGCTGGTCTACAAGGTCGTCTACACCGTCTTCGCCATCGCCGGCTCGCTGCTGACGCTGCAGACGCTGATCGACCTGGCCGACGCCGTGCTCTTCATGCTCGCGGTCTTCAACATCATCGGTCTGTACCTGCTCGCCCCGCTGGTCAAGCGCGAGCTGAACTCCTTCCTGGAGTTCGTCCGCCGCCGCCAGGCCGGCCTGCAGGACCCGGACGAGGACCAGGAGTCGGTGAAGACCACCGTCTGACCGCCCCCGCGGCCCGGCTCCCGAGCGGGCCCGTGCACACCTCGCGCCGTGGTGTGCACGGGCCCGCTCGTCCTGTGTCCTGACGGCACGTCGGCGGACGGGACGATGCCCGACCGCACCGCGATCGCCCGGATACCGCCGGCCGCCCGGCGCCGGCCCGGTGCGGCCCCGGCCCGGCCGTCCGGCGCCGCACGTGCCACGGCCCGGGCCCCGCTCGCCCGTCACGGCGACGGGCCGGGTGCCGACTGCGTGACCTCGGCCGCCGCAGGGCAGATACTGCCGTCAGTGTCAGTCGCCGTCGTCCGGGAACCGGCCCCGTGTGCCCGGGTCCCGCGAAGGCGGGTCAGGGCTCGCCCGGTCGATCACAGGAGGTACCCATGAGGATGCTCATCAACGTCCCGGAGACCGTGGTGGCGGACGCGCTGCGCGGGATGGCCGCGGCCCACCCGGAGCTGACGGTGGACGTGGAGAACCGGGTGGTGGTGCGGCGGGACGCGCCGGTGGCCGGGAAGGTGGCGCTGGTGTCCGGCGGTGGCTCCGGGCACGAGCCCCTGCACGGCGGGTTCGTCGGTCCCGGGATGCTGTCGGCGGCCTGTCCCGGCGAGGTGTTCACCTCCCCGGTGCCCGACCAGATGGTGCGGGCGGCGGCGGCCGTGGACAGCGGGTCCGGGGTGCTGTTCATCGTGAAGAACTACACCGGCGACGTGCTGAACTTCGACATGGCCGCGGAACTCGCCGAGGACGAGGGCATCCGGGTGGCCAAGGTACTGGTCAACGACGACGTGGCGGTGACCGACAGCCTCTACACCGCGGGCCGGCGCGGCACGGGCGCCACGCTGTTCGTGGAGAAGATCGCGGGCGCCGCCGCGGAGGAGGGCGCGCCGCTGGACCGGGTGGAGGCGCTCGCCCGGCAGGTGAACGAGAAGTCCCGCAGCTTCGGTGTGGCGCTGAGCGCCTGCACCACTCCCGCCAAGGGCACGCCCACCTTCGAGCTGCCGCCCGGCGAGCTGGAGCTGGGCATCGGCATCCACGGTGAGCCCGGCAGGGAACGGCGGCCGATGATGACGTCGGGCGAGATCGCCGAGGTGGCCGTGCAGGCGATCCTGGACGACATCACGCCGCGCAACCCGGTGCTGCTCCTGGTCAACGGCATGGGTGCGACGCCGCTGCTCGAGCTGTACGGCTTCAACGCCGAGGTGCAGCGGGTGCTCGCCGAGCGGGGTGTCCCGGTCGCCCGGGTGCTGGTCGGCAACTACGTCACCTCGCTGGACATGGCGGGCGCCTCGGTCACGCTGTGCGAGGCCGACGAGGAACTGTTGCGGCTGTGGGACGCGCCGGTGAGTACGCCGGGGCTGCGCTGGGGCATGTGATCAGGGTCCGGAGCACCCGACCGGATCACCGTCGACGACCACGCAAGGAGTACCCGTGCTCGACGCCGACTTCTTCCGCCGCTGGATGCTGGCGGCCGCCTCGTCCGTGGACCGCGAGGCGGAACGGCTCACCGCGCTCGACTCGCCCATCGGCGACGCCGACCACGGCACCAACCTCCAGCGCGGGTTCGCCGCGGTCCGCGAGGCGCTGGAGAAGGAACCGCCCGCCACTCCGGGAGCGGTGCTGACCCAGGCGGGGCGGCTGCTGATCTCGAAGGTGGGCGGCGCCTCGGGCCCGCTGTACGGAACGCTGCTGCGCCGCACCGGCAAGGCGCTCGGGGACGCCGCCGAGGTGAGCGAGGAGCAGCTGGCCGACGCGCTGCGCGCCGCGGTGGAGGCGGTGAAGCAGCTGGGCGGAGCGGCGCCGGGCGACAAGACCATGGTGGACGCCCTGGTCCCCGCGGTGGACGCGCTCGGCGACTCCTTCGCGGCGGCGCGCCGGGCCGCCGAGGAGGGCGCCGTCGCCACCACACCGCTGCAGGCGCGCAAGGGCCGCGCGAGCTATCTGGGGGAGCGCAGCATCGGGCACCAGGATCCGGGGGCCACCTCGTCGGCGCTGCTGATCGCCGCCCTGGCCGGGACCGCGGAGGCGGGCGGTGAGTCCGGTGGCGAGTGACGACAAGCTGGTCGGGATCGTGCTGGTCTCGCACAGCGCCGAGGTCGCCGCGTCGGTGGCGGAGCTGGCCAAGGGGCTCGCGGGGGCCGGCGCGGCCGTGCCCGTGGCCCCGGCGGGCGGCACGGAGTCGGGTGAACTCGGCACCAGCGCCGAGCTGATCGGCGCGGCGGCCGCCTCCGTCGACCGGGGAGCGGGGGTGGCCGTGCTGACCGACCTGGGCAGCGCGGTGCTCACCGTGAAGACCCTGCTCGCCGAGGGCGACGAACTCCCCCACAACACCCGCCTGGTGGACGCCCCCTTCGTGGAGGGCGCGGTGGCCGCGGTGGTGACGGCGGCCACCGGGGCCGGCCTCGAGGCGGTGGCGGCCGCTGCCCAGGAGGCGTACGCGTACCGGAAGGTGTGAGGCACGAACGCGCGGCGCGGAGGGCCGACGGGTGATCAGTCGCCGCCGGTGAAGGCACGGGCGAGCCGCTCGCCGGCCGCCTCCGCGGCGGCGCGGTCCTCGATGGGGCTCACCCGGCTGTTCTTGAAGACGATGTAGGTGACCCCGCTCGGCACCCCGCCGCGCTGGGGGTGCGGGTCGATGCCGAGGCCCTTGGCCGTCGCGTAGGACGCCTCGCCGATGATGCCGGCCGGGCCGGTGTCGCCGACGACGGCGTACTGCACCCGGTCGCCATGAATCACGGCCGCCACGGAGCCGCCGCGGACGCCGCTGGCGCGGTAGTCCCACAGGGTGCTGGGCGCGGGCACCACGATGAACGGCAGCTGCTCCGAGCTGAGCGGGCGTCCGTCGGACTGGGCGAAGGCGGTGGAGGCCGAGAAGTGCGGGTCGGTGCGCGCGTTGCAGTAGGTGCCCGGGCGTCCGTCGCAGTCGATGTCCATGTCGGCCTTCCAGAACACCGCCCCGGTGGTGCCGCACACGGGGACGGTGGGGGCCTTGCCCTGGTCGGTGCGGTAGAGGCCCCTGCTGATCCGGGTGCAGTCGCGCACCTTGGCCAGCAGTTGGGCGGCGGTCACGCCGTCCGCCCTGGCGGCTGCGGCCGGGGGGCGGGACTCGGTCGCGGTGGCGGGGCCGCTGTGCAGGGCCGCGGGGGCGAGCAGCGCGGCCGCGCCGGCCAGGGCCAGGGTGATCGATGGGGCTGGGGACACGTGGCATGCCTCTCACTGGGGGACAGAACGGCGCAATCAGGGCCAATCTCATCCCGAAGTCACGGCACGGCCACCGCAACACGGCCGGACGACGCACCTGGAACCGGGCGGGACCGGCGGCCGGGGGCCCGAGTCGGTACCGGCTCCGGCCGCCCGGCCACTGAGTCGGCGCGGGATCTGCGACGACAGCGATGTCCGCGCCGCGGGCATGAACTCCCCGGCACCCGGGAGCAGTTCAGCCGTGCCCCGTCAGCATACGGAATGCCGCCGCGGGCACCCAGGACCCACCTCTTGATGTGACCGCGTCACTCGCGTCATATTGGTCCGGACCATTGCCGGACCGTTCCCGTGTGCTGCCCCGGGAGGCTGAACCGTGCCAGGAGTCCCCCGTGCCGTCCCCCGGCTCCCCCGGCTCCGCCGGCTCGCGCCGTGCGGGGCGCTGCTGCTGGTCGCCTCCTGCGGCTGGGGCGGGACGGGGAACGCGGACGACGGCCCGGCGCCGGGCGCGCCGACGGGAGTCACCGCCCGGGCCGGCAGCGCCACCAGCGTGCATGTGATGTGGAACGCGGTCACCGGGACCGCGGCCGAGGTGAGCCGGTACGAGGTGTACCGGGGCCGCACCAAGGTCGAGGAGGTGCCGGGCTCCGAGCGCATGGTGGACGTCACCCGGCTGCGCCCGTCCACCACCTATGTCTTCACCGTGCGGGCGCGGGACACCGAGGGGCGTCTCGGCCCGCGCAGCCGTGCGGTCCGGGCGACGACGCCGCCGGCCACCGAGGCCGACCGTTCGGCACCCGGCCGGCCCGGGCGGCTGCGGGGGCGGGCGGTCGGCGCCAGGGCCGTCCAGCTCTCCTGGTCCGCGGCGAAGGACGACCGTGGCGTGGTCTCGTACGAGATCCTCCAGGGCGGGTCGAAGGTGCACAGCGTGGGCGGCGGTCAGACGGCCGCCGTGGTCACGGGGCTGCGGCCCGGCACGCGGTACGCGTTCACCGTGCGGGCCCGGGACGCCGCCGACAACCTCTCCCCCGCGAGCCCCGCGGTCCGCGTCACCACACCGGGCCGCGACGACGGCGCCTCGACCGCGCCCACCGAGTTCCGCGCCGGCACCCACCGCGGGGACGACGGCGCGTACTACATCGACCTCGGCTGGGTGCCGCCCCGGGCGGACGGGGTGATCACCGAGTACGAGATCCAGCTGGACGGCCGCACCGCGACCTCGCTGGTGTTCGGCGGCGAACCGCCGCGCGACCGGGCGAAGCACAGCTTCTACGCCGGCCGTGAGCCGGGCGTCAGTCACCGGGTGCGGATCCGTGCGCTGCTGCCCGACGGCACCTGGGGCGGCTTCTCCGCCGAGCGCACGGTGCGCACCGGCTCGCCCCGCTGACCTTCCGTCACCGGCCTTCGCCGCCTTCGGCGGTGCTCGGCCCGGCGATGTGACGGCGGCCCCCTCCGGCTCTCCTTCGGCGGGTTTCCGACACCGGCCGTCCGTCGCCGGCTCACCGGTCGCCGGTCCTCCGCCGCAGGTGTCCCGGCGGCGTGCTTCGGCCGCCGGCTCCGGCCATCGGCCGGAGGGCGGACTTCGTCACCTGCCCGGCGGCAGCCGGAGTGCGTCGGCCGCGGGCTGCGCATTGGCTGGCCCCGTGGCAGCACGGGCGTTTCCCCGATCCTCGGCGGCGCAAGGGATGTACCGCCAGCCGTGCCGCCGGAAGGCAGTCGACATGCGCTTTGCGAAGCCTCTGATCCGCACCGGTCCGACCGCGGCAGCCGCCGCCGCGCTGGCTCTGTCCCTCGCCCCGCCCGCCGCGGCGGCGGGCATCTCCGTCAGCACCTCCGGGTCGACGGTGTCGGTCACCACGACCGCGTGCACCCAGATCAACGGCAGCTGGGGCACCGCCTCGCTGCTCACCGGCAGCCAGGCGACCTTCTCGCAAGGCCGTCAGGTGGCGCTCTCGGGCACCTCGGCGGGCCAGTCCGCAGCCTGGTCGAACGTCAGCCCGGGCACCTACACGGTCATCGTCATGTGCTCCAACGGCAATACCGCGGGCACCCAGTCGGTGGTCGTCTCCTCCGCGCCCACCTCCCCCAGCCCGACCGCCTCACCGTCGCGCGGGGTGATGGGCGGCGTGGGCGGCAGCTCGACCGACTACGGCACGGTGACGCTGGTGGCGGGCGGCGCGCTGGTCGCCGGCGGCGTCGCCGGAGCCGCCTGGTACCTGCGCCGGCGCACCCGGCCGCACCGCCTGTGACCCGGCGCCGGCCGCCCGGCTTCGATGCGCTCCGGTGGGCGGCCGGCGTCGTCAGGCCCCTTCCGCGGGCCGGGACCCGGCGGACGGGACCTCGGGAGAATCCGCGTCGGCCAATTTCGCCCCGGGCAGCCGCTCGAACTCGGCGAGCGCGTGGTCGAGCCACTGTGTCCAGAAGGTCTCCAGGTCGATGCCGGCCCGGAGCACCAGGTGCCGCAGCCGGTCCTCGGGGGCGTTGCGCTCCGGCGGGAAGTCGCGCCGCTCGATCTCCTGGTACTCGGCCAGCTGCCGTGCGTGCAGCTCGCGGTGGCGGCGCAGGTCGGCCTCGAGGCCCTCGGTGCCGACCACGGCCGCGGCGCGCAGCCGGAGCAGCAGCGGGTCCCGGTGCGGCTTCGGCTCCCCGGGCGCGGCGGTCCAGCGGGCCAGTTCGGCCCGGCCGGCCGGCAGCACCTCGTAGGACTTCTTCTGCCCGCGGGCCGGCTGTTCGGCGGGCAGCGCCCTGATCAGCCCGTCGGCCTCCAGTTTCCCCAGCTCGCGGTAGATCTGCTGATGCGTCGCCGACCAGAAGTAGCCGATCGACCGGTCGAACCGGCGGGTCAGCTCCAGCCCCGACG
Source organism: Streptomyces composti (assembly GCF_012034205.1). Classification (GTDB taxonomy): domain Bacteria; phylum Actinomycetota; class Actinomycetes; order Streptomycetales; family Streptomycetaceae; genus Streptomyces; species Streptomyces composti. The sequence continues at coordinate 107,971 of NZ_JAATEM010000001.1, read as the reverse complement.
ACGGCTTCTCGAGCAGGGCGGTGAGGATCGCGTGCGGGAGTGACATGGACTCATCCTAGGTACGGGCCGGGGCGGCGCCCCGGCCCGTACCTTCCCCTCCGCGGCCCACCGGGCCGTGGTCCTGCCGCCCCCTTACAGCGCCGCCGCCAGTTCGGTGCCCTGCTTGATGGCGCGCTTGGCGTCCAGTTCGGCGGCGACGTCGGCCCCGCCGATCAGATGGACCGGACGTCCGGCGGCGGCCAGCTCCTCGTACAGGTCCCGGCGCGGCTCCTGGCCGGTGCACAGCACGATGGTGTCGACCTCCAGGACGGTGCTCTCGCCGTCGACGGTCAGGTGCAGTCCCGCGTCGTCGATCCGGTCGTAGCGCACGCCCGGGACCATGGTCACGCCGCGGTGCCGCAGCTCGGTGCGGTGGATCCAGCCGGTGGTCTTGCCCAGGCCCGCGCCGACCTTGGTGGTCTTGCGCTGGAGCAGGTGCACGGTGCGCGGCGGCCTGGGCCGCTTCGGCTCGGCGAGCCCGCCGGGGCCGCGGTAGTCGAGGTCGACGCCCCAGTGACGGAAGTAGGTCTCGGGGTTCTCGTGGGCCTTGTCGCCGGGGTCGGTGAGGAACTCGGCGACGTCGAAGCCGATGCCGCCCGCGCCGAGGATCGCCACACGCTCCCCCACCGGGGCGTCGTCGCGCAGCACGTCCAGGTAGCCGAGGACGCTCGGGTGGTCGACGCCCGGGATGTCCGGGACGCGCGGGGTGACGCCGGTGGCGACGACGATCTCGTCGAAGCCGTCGACGTCGGCCGGCGTGACGCGGGTGTCGAGGCGTACGTCGACGGCGAGTTCGGCGAGCCGGGTGCGGAAGTAGCGCAGGGTCTCGTCGAACTCCTGCTTGCCGGGGACCTTGCGGGCGATGTTGAGCTGCCCGCCGATCTCGCTCTCGGCGTCGAACAGCGTGACGTGGTGGCCGCGTTCGGCGGCGCTCACCGCGCAGGCGAGCCCGGCGGGTCCGGCGCCGGCCACCGCGATCCGCTTGCGGCGGCGGGTCGGCGAGAGCACCAGCTCGGTCTCGTGGCAGGCGCGCGGGTTGACCAGACAGGAGGTGATCCGGCCGCTGAAGGTGTGGTCCAGGCAGGCCTGGTTGCAGCCGATGCAGGTGTTGATCGCCTCGGGGCGGCCCTGCGCCGCCTTGGCGACGAAGTCGGGGTCGGCGAGCATCGGGCGGGCCATGGACACCATGTCCGCGCAGCCCTCGGCGAGCAACTGCTCGGCCAGCTCGGGGGTGTTGATGCGGTTGGTGGTGACCAGCGGGAGCGAGACCTCGCCCATGAGCCGCTTGGTCACCCAGGTGTAGGCGCCGCGGGGCACGGAGGTGGCGATGGTGGGGATGCGGGCCTCGTGCCAGCCGATGCCGGTGTTGATGATGGTCGCCCTGGCGTCCTCGACCGCCTTGGCGAGGGTGATCACCTCGTCGAGGGTGGAGCCGCCGGGCACCAGGTCGAGCATGGACAGCCGGTAGACGACGATGAAGTCCTCGCCGACCGCCTCGCGCACCCGGCGGACGATCTCCACCGGGAAGCGCATGCGGTTCTCGTAGGAGCCGCCCCAGCGGTCGGTGCGCTGGTTGGTCTGCCGGGCGATGAACTCGTTGATCAGATAGCCCTCGGAGCCCATGATCTCCACACCGTCGTAGCCGGCCTCGCGGGCCAGGCGGGCGGTGCGGGCGTAGTCGTCGATGGTGCGCTCGATCTCGGCGTCGGTGAGCTCGCGCGGTACGAAGGGGCTGATGGGCGCCTGCAGCGGGCTCGGGGCGACCAGGTCCTGGTGGTAGGCGTACCGGCCGAAGTGCAGGATCTGCAGGGCGATGCGCCCGCCCTCGCGGTGGACGGCGGCGGTGACGACCCGGTGCTGCCCGGCCTCCTCCTCGGTGGTGAGCCTGGCGCCGCCCTCGTAGGGCCGGCCCTCGTCGTTGGGGGCGATGCCGCCGGTGACGATCAGCCCCACCCCGCCGCGGGCCCGGGCGGCGTAGAACTCGGCCATACGGGAGAAGCCGCCCTCGGCCTCCTCGAGACCCACGTGCATCGAGCCCATGAGGACACGGTTGGGCAGCGTGGTGAAGCCCAGGTCGAGGGGCGAGAGCAGGTGCGGGTAACGGGTCATCGGGCCCTCCGAGCGCGGGTGTGGTGCCTCCTGTTGTAGAGGACACCCGCCGCTTTATGCAACGAGTTGCATAAAGCAGTGACGGAGGGCACACCGACCCCTCGGCCGCGGCCGTCAGCGGTGGCTCTCGAGCACCAGGTGCAGCTCCTCCTCCTGGTCACCGGAGACCATGCTCAGGTCGTGCACGGTGAACAGGGAGTCCAGAGTCGAGCGGAACCGGTCGATCGCCCAGTAGCCGCCGTGCACATCGGCCTCCACCGAGGACGACAGCCGGGCCGGCTGCGCGGCGCCCTCGCGGGCGTCGGCCACGTCGAAGGTGCCGAGCCACACCGTGGGCCGGGTCTCGTGGAACTCCTCGGGGATGTCGTCCTCGCACCGGTCGGACGAGAAGCACGCGCAGAGCGCGTCGAACACGATCCGGGCGTCGTGTTTGCTGCATCCGCTGATCTCGACCGAGACCGTCTCGGGGTGCGGTCGCTCGCTGGCCATCGTGATCGCTCCTCTCCTGCCCCCGCGGCGCTGCCCCACCCTTCACCCAGGAAAGCACCGCGCGCCACGGGGCACTACCCGCGAGCGGGCCCTTCCGCGGCATGAGCGGGCGTGGCACGGTGCGGGTACCCGGATTCGGGGGCCCGTCGCGGGTACGCCCGCCGCGAAGTTGGGAGAAGGTGGAAGGAGACGGCAGGAGCGGCGGAAAATCGCCCCCGCGCACGGTAGAACACGGGAGTCGGCACCGTGACGGCGGGCCGTGAGGATCGGCGAAGGCGGGGCGTGGGATGAGTGCAGCCGGGTCACCCCAGGTCGAGGGCGACGGGCCTGCGCGCGGGCCGGTGCGCCCCAGCGGGCTGCTCGACGTACTGGGCGTGGCCTCGGTGGTCCTGGACGCCGAGGGGCGGGTGGTGCTGTGGAGCCCGCAGGCCGAGGAGCTGTTCGGTTACAGCGCCCAGGAGGCGCTCGGCCAGTACGCCGCCCGGATCATGGTGCACGAGGAGCACCTCAGCCTCGTGGTCGACCTCTTCGCCGAAGTGATGCGCACCGGACGCAGCTGGGCCGGCGCGTTCCCCATACGGCGCAAGGACGGCTCCACCCGTCTGGTGGAGTTCCGCAACATGCGGCTGCTGGACGACCGGGGCGACGTGTACGCGCTCGGCCTCGCCGTGGACCAGTCGACCGTGCGCCGGCTGGAGCGGGACGTGGCGCTGTCCACCCGGATCGTCGCCCAGTCCCCGATCGGCCTGGCCGTACTGGACAGCAAGCTGCGGTACGTCTCGGTGAACCCGGCCCTGGAGCAGATCAACGGGGTCCCGGCGGACGAGCACCTCGGCCGCACCGTGCGGGAGGTGCTGCCGCTGATGGACGCCGACACCATCGAGTCGGCCGCCCGCCAGGTCCTGGACACCGGCAAACCGGTGGTGGACCAGCCGACGATCGGCCGCACCCCTGCCGACCCGGACGAGGACCACGCCTGGTCGGTGTCGCTGTACCGGCTGGAGAACGCGCTGGGCACCGTGCTGGGCGTGGCGGTGTCGGTGGTCGACATCACCGAGCAGTACCGGGCGGGCATCGAGGCCGAGGCCGCCCGGCGCCGCCTGGGGCTGATCGCCGACGCCACCACCCGGATCGGCACCACGCTCGACCTGGACCGCACGGCCAGGGAGCTCGCCGATGTGGCGGTGCCCGAGCTGGCCGACGTGGCGGCGGTGGACCTGCTGGACGCGGTGGTGCGCGGCCGGCGCAGCACGCTGGGCCCCGCGGAGCCCGCGGCGATCCGGGCGCTCGCGGTCCGGGCCGACGACGCCCCGGAGGCGCTGCAGGCGGCCGACCCGCCGGGACAGGTGGCCCGCTACGGCCCTGACCGGCTGGTCACCGAGTGCGTCCGCACCGCACGACCGGTGATGGTGCCGCAGGTCAAGGACGAGGACCTGCCCCGCATCGCCCGGTCGCCGGAGGCGGCGGACCTGCTGGCGCGGGCCGGGGTCCACTCCTATCTGGCCGTTCCGCTGATCGCTCGGGGCGAGGTGCTGGGCGCCCTGGACCTCAAGCGCACCCGCAACCCGCTGCCGTTCGACGAGGACGACCTGCTGCTGGCCCGGGAGCTGGCGTCGCGGGCCGCGGTGCAGATCGACAACGCCCGCTGGTACCAGAACGCGCGGGACGCCGCGCTCACCCTCCAGCGGAGCCTGCTGCCCAGCCACCCGCCGGTCACCGGCGGCCTGGAGGTGGCCTCCCGCTACCAGCCGGCCGGCGCCACCAGCGAGGTGGGCGGCGACTGGTTCGACGTCATCCAGCTCGACGACGGCAAGACGGCGCTGGTGGTCGGCGACGTCATGGGCAGCGGCATCACGGCGGCGGCCACCATGGGCCGGCTGCGCACCGCCACCAACACCCTGGCCTCCCTCGATCTCGACCCGGCGGTGCTCCTGGAGCATCTGGACCGGATCACCGGCGGCCTCGACCAGGCCATCGCCACCTGCCTGTACGTGGTCCACGACCCCCGCGAGGGGCGCTGTCTGATCGCCAACGCCGGGCATCTGCCGCCGGTGCGGGTACGGGCCGGCCGGGAGCCGGAGCTGCTGGAGCTGCCGACGGGCGTGCCGCTGGGCGTGGGCGGCGTCGGCTTCTCCACCACCGCCGTGGACCTGGGACCGGGCGACCGGCTGGTGCTGTACACCGACGGGCTCGTGGAGACCCGGCACCACCCGCTCGACGAACGCCTCCAGCGTCTGCTCGGGCTGCTGGACTGCCCCGGCCGCCCGCTGGAGGAGGTCTGCGACCTGCTGCTGCGCACGCTGCACGAGCCCGACAACTTCGACGACGTGGCCCTGCTGATCGCCCACGCGCGGGAAGACTGAGCCGTCACGGCCGGACGCCGATCACCACATGGGCGTGGTACTCCTGCGAGACGGCGAGGCGGGCCCGCAGGCCCGCGCCGGTGAACGCGGCGAGCGCGGCGGGAGCCTGGTGACGCCCGGTCTCCGCCAGGAGGCAGCCGCCCGGAGCGAGCCAGCCGGGCGCCTCCGCGGCCACCCGCCGGAGCACGTCGAGCCCGTCGGATCCGCCGTCGAGGGCGGTCAGGGGTTCGTGGTCGCGGGCCTCGGCGGGCAGCAGTGCGATCTCGTCGCTGGGGACGTACGGGACGTTCGCGGCGAGGATGTCGACACGGCCGCGCAGGGCGGCGGGCAGGGCCTCGAAGAGGTCACCCCGGTGCACCCGTCCGCCGACCCCGGCGACATTGCGGCGGGCGCAGCGCACGGCGACCGGGTCGATGTCGGCGGCGTGCAGTTCGGTCTCACCCCCGCCGAGTCCTTCGGCCAGCGCCGCGCCCACGGCTCCCGAGCCGCAGCACAGGTCGACGACCACCCGCGCCCGCGGCGCCTGGGCGAGCGCCTGGTCCACCAGGAACTCGGTGCGGCGGCGGGGCACGAACACGCCGGGGGTCAGCGCGATGCGCAGACCGCGGAACTCGGCCCAGCCGACGACGAGTTCGAGCGGCAGTCCGGAGCTGCGCCGCTCCACCATCGCGGCCACCTCGCGCGGGGCGGAGGCGGCGGTGAGGATCAGCTCGGCCTCGTCCTCGGCGAAGACACAGCCGGCGGCGCGCAGCGCGGCCACCACGGCGTCGCGTGAGGCGGGTGAGGGTGCGGATGCGGATGACGGCATGGGCGGCGGATGCCTTTCGGAGAGAGGGCGCTCTCCCCGCGGTCACCGGCCTCTGGTGGTCCGCGTGGCGTCGGTGAGGGAGCACCCGAGCCGGTACGGCGGTACAGCGGTGATGGGGCTCACCTCCTCGTTTCCCCGGCCGGGCCCGTCCGCGGCCGGACGGCCACCCTACCGGAGCGCCTCCCGGCGGGGCGAGCATGATCATTGTGCGGGCACCGGCGGTCACCCCGTACGGTTGACCGCGGAACATGTCGCGCCCGTGCGGGCTTTCCGCCGGCAGCCGGGCCTCATGCCAGCAAGCCGAGTCCGCAGCAGTCGTCGTAACGGAACACCGATCACGTGAACATCACCCGAGGCTTCTCCGGCCGCCCCCGCGTGGACAATCCCGGTCTGCCGCCCGGCCAGTACGACGCGGGTGACGCCTGGCCGGTGCTCTCCGCCGAGGTCACCCCGGACATCGCGCCCGCCGACTGGACCTTCCGCATCGACGGGCTGGTGGCCGAGCCGCGCAGCTGGGACTGGGAGCAGGCACACCGGCTGCCGGCCTCGGCGTACGAGGGCGCCGTCCACTGCGTGACGAGCTGGTCGAAGTTCGGCGTGCGGTTCGGCGGGGTGTCCCTGGACGCCTTCCTGGACCAGGTGCGCCCCCTGGAGTCGGCCACCCATGTGGTCGCCTACTCGCACACCGGCTACACCACCAACCTCCCCCTCGCGGACGTCACCGGCGGCCGGGCCTGGATCGCCTGGGAGTACGACGGCCGGCCACTGCCCGCGGAGCACGGCGGACCTGCCCGGCTGCTCGTGCCGCATCTGTACTTCTGGAAGAGCGCCAAGTGGATCGCGGGTCTGCGGCTGCTGGACCACGACGAGCCGGGCTTCTGGGAGAGCAACGGCTACCACGAGCGCGGCAATCCGTGGGAGGAGCAGCGGTACTCCGGTGACTGACAGCCTGACCCGACCCCCGGGAACGCCGGGGAGGACCCGGACGGAGCGCTTCGTGCCGCCCGTGCGGTTCGCGGTGCCCGGACGCATCGGGGTGAGCGAACAGGAAGCCTCGGTGTGGCGGACGGCCACCCTGACCGGGATCCGGCGCGAGACACCCCGCGTGGCCACGTTCCGGTTCGCCGTGCCAGGGTGGCCCGGGCATGTGCCGGGCCAGCATCTGATGCTGCGGCTGACCGCCGCGGACGGCTATGTGGCCCAGCGCCACTACTCGATCGCCTCCGCACCGGACGACTCCGGGCACATCGAACTGACCCTGGACCATGTGGACGGCGGCGAGGTCTCGGGCTGGTTCCACACCGTGGCCAGGGTCGGTGACCGGGTCGAACTGCGGGGGCCGCTCAGCGGCTTCTTCGCCTGGCCGGGCGACCGGCCCGCCCTGCTCATCGGGGCCGGGTCCGGTGTGGTCCCCCTGATGTCGATGGTCCGGCACCACCGGGCCCGCGGCCTGTCCCATCCGCTGCGCATGCTGGTCTCGGCCCGCAGCCCCGAGGACCTCATCTACGCACGGGAGCTGGGCCCGGAGACCACGACGGTCTTCACCCGCAGCGCTCCCCCGGGCGTGCCGGTGGGCAGGATGACCGCCGCTCATGTCGCGCCGCTGCTCGCCGAGCGGCCGCCCGGCGGCTGGGAGGCCTATGTGTGCGGCTCCAACTCCTTCGCCGAGCACGCCTCCAGGCTGCTGGTGGCGGCCGGGCAGCCCGTGGACCGCATCCGCATCGAGCGCTTCGGCTGATCCACCGGGCCCGGGCCGCCGGTCTCGCAGCCCCTCCCCCGTGCCGGGCTCCGTGGGCCCTCCCCTGCTCCGGCCGGTGGGCCCTGAGCCCCTCCCCGCCGGGTCCCCGTTTCCCCGGCACGGGCCGGGGCACCCCGCACCGGGGAAGGTCAGACGGCGGAGCGGGGCCACGTGCGCACCCGGTGGAACCGCGCACCGCCACCGCCCGGGTCGCTCCCGGGGTGCGCAAGGGCGACCGCGTCGCGGCGTGGCGGCACGCGGCGCCGCGATGCGCCGGCGGCTCGCGGGAGTGGGAGCGGGGACCGGGCGGTCACGGAGCCGCGCTGGACGCAGCGCGAGGGCTGCTCGCCCGGCCCGGTGGATGCTCACCGGAGACGGGTTCCCTGGAGGTGCCGCGGACGCCTCACGTACGGTGAGGCCGCCGGACACTCCCTCGTCACAAGGCGGTTGCAGTATGGCTCTGTTCGACCTCCCTCTCGACGAACTGCGCGAGTACCGCAGCGCGTCCACGGCTCCCGGCGACTTCGACGCCTTCTGGGCCGAGACGCTGGCTCAGGCGCGCGAGTACGACCTGGACGTCCGTTTCGAGCCGGTCGACACGGGGCTGTCCACGGTGGAGGTCTTCGACGTCACGTTCGCCGGCTTCGGCGGCCACCCCGTCAAGGGCTGGCTGACCCTGCCCGCCGGGGCGGACGCCCCGCTGGCGCTGGTGGTGGAGTTCATCGGCTACGGCGGTGGCCGCGGCCTGCCGCACGAGCACCTGCTGTGGGCGTCGACGGGGCGGGCGCACTTCGTGATGGACACCCGCGGGCAGGGCAGCGCATGGGGCGCGGGCGGCAGCACCCCCGATCCGGTGGGCGGGGCTCCCGCCTACCCCGGCTTCATGACCCGCGGGATCGACGCACCCGAGAACTACTACTACCGCCGGGTGTTCACGGACGCCGTGCGGGCGGTGGAGGCGGCCCGCACGCACCCGCTGACCGATGCGTCCCGCACGGTGGCGGTCGGCAGCAGCCAGGGCGGCGGCATCGCCCTGGCGGTGGGCGCGCTCGTCCCGGATCTGGCGGGCGTGGCGCCGGACGTGCCGTTCCTCTGCGACTTCCCGCGCGCCACCACGCTGACGGACCGTCAACCGTACCGGGAGATCGGCCTCTACCTCCGTACGCACCGGGGACGCACCGAGGAGACGATGCGCACCCTCTCCTACTTCGACGGTGTGCACTTCGCCGCACGCGGCCGGGCGCCCGCGCTGTTCTCGGCCGCGCTGGAGGACGAGACCTGCCCGCCCTCGACGGTGTTCGCGGCGTTCAACGCCTGGGCGCACGAGGACAAGAGGATCGAGGTGTACGAGTTCAACGACCACGAGGGCGGCGGGGCGTACCAGGAGAGGGTGAAGCTGCGCTGGATGCGGGCCTACGCCTGAGCCTCCTGCCGGCGGGCCGGGAGCCGCAGGGACCTGTTTCGGCCGAACTGCCCGGCCACCCTTCCCTGTTGGTTTAGACCACTGGTAGATGTGGTGGCGCAATGAGCCCGCACGGCTACGGTACGTCACCACACAGGAGGCGCGGCATGGCCCGCTCCACCCCGCACGTCTCAGCGCTCACCGATGGGGAGCCCCTCTATCTGCGGATCGCGAGCAGGCTGCTGGGCGAACTGCGCGACGGCACGGTTCCGCCAGGCGAACGGCTCCCCGGCGAACGGCAGTTGGCCGAGCACTTCGGGGTCAGCCGGGAGACGGTACGGCAGGCCCTGGAGGTACTGCGCCGCGAGGGCCTGGTCGCCACGGACCGGCGGGGCAGTCACGCCACCCTGCCGGGGCTGCCGGTGGAGACACCGGCCTCGCTCACCTTCCCGGTCGGTGCGCGCGGCGCCGACCGGGGCGCGATCGCCCGGACGACGCTGGCATGGGAGCCTCCGCCGGCCGGACACGCGGAACCGCTGGGGCTGGCGCCGGACCGGCCGACGCTGGTGCACCGCTACTGGTCGGCCTCGGCCGACGGGCGGGAGGTGCGCACCGCCGTGTCGTCGTTCTCCGCCGTGGCGCTGTCCGAGGTGGAGGAGCTGGCCCGCTACCGGGACCGGGCCGACGGCAGGTCCGCCGCCGAGCTGCGCCGCGCCTACGACTGGATGCGGCGCGCCGGCCTGACGCTGCACCACCGGGACACCATCACCAGGATCGCCGACGCCCCGTCGGTCCGGGTGATGCGGCGGGTGCACGACCAGTACGACCGCCCGCTGGAGCTCACCGAGCTGATCGTCGACGCCCAGCAGGACGCCCTGGTCTACGAGTTCACCCTCCCGGCCGCGGTCTGAGCCGGAGACACCCGGCCCCGGGCGCCCGTCACAGGGTTCGACGGTCCTGCGGGCGGGTGGCTGTGGCCACGACCAGGCGCACCCTGGGACTGCCGTCCGCCCGCCGGCCGAACTCCTCGAGCGGCTGCCACCGCACCCGGAAGCCGGCCTCGGTGAGTTCCGGGCCGAGGGCGCTGAACGGCATCGCCCGGTAGTACATGACGAACGGCGGCCGCCAGACGGCGTTGCGCACCCGCATCACCACGTCGAAGCCGAGCAGCATCCAGTACGCGAGCGAGCCCGGCCGGGCCGGGGCGACCACCGGGAAGACGAAGCGCCCGCCCGGCCGCAGCACCGAGCGGACCTGGGCGAACAGCCGCGGCCGCTCGGCGGGCAGGAAGTGACCGAACGCCCCGAAGCTGACCACGAGGTCGAAGGCGGGGCCGAACGGCAGGGCGCGGGCGTCCGCCCGCACCAGGTCCACCTGCGGCCCCGCACCCCGGACACGCCGCCGCGCCACCTCGAGCATCCCGGCGCTGAAGTCGACACCGGTGACCCGCTCCCGGCACACCCGCTGCAGCACTCCGATGCCCGCCCCCGTGCCGCAGCACAGGTCGAGCCCGCTGCCGAACGGTCCCATCCGCCGCAGCGCGGACGTGGTGGCGTCCAGCACGGAGTCGGGCGTACGGAAGGGCGTGGCGTCGAACTTGGGGGCGAGCAGGTCGTAGCCGCGCTCGACGGAGGACAGGGCCTGGACGGCGAGCTCACGCAGGCCGGGGCCTTCGGGGCTGAACATTCCGTCAGCTTAGAGCGGCCCGGCTGCGCAGCACCGCGAGCACCCGCTCGCACCAGCGCAGGTTCTCCTCCTCGAAGGCGATGCCGCCCATCAGGGTGAGGTAGGGCCCGATCCGGTCGGCCCGGCGCAGGAACTCCTCCTCGGTGCGCCCGCCCAGCAGGCGCTCCCGCACCCGGGCGTAGCGGTCGAGCTTGGCGCGCGCCCAGGTCGCGCGCTCCTCGACGAGGGCACAGGTCGCCTCGGGATCGACACCGTCCAGGTCCATGGCCTGGATCTTGATCATGAGTTCGTCGCGGATGGCGGTGGGCCGCTTCGGCGGCGCCGCGGCGAAGGTCTCCAGGTCCCTGCGGCCGCTCTCGGTGAGGGAGAACATCCGCTTGTCCGGCCGCCGCTCCTGCCGCACCACGCGCGCCCGGACCAGGCCGTCCCGCTCCAGCCGTTCCAGCTCGCGGTAGAGCTGCTGCGGGGTGGAGGCCCAGAAGTTGGCGAACGAGACGTCGAAGAGCTTGGACAGCTCGTAGCCCGAGGCCTCGCCCTCCAGCAGGGCGGCGAGAACGGCGTACTTGAGGGACATGTGGACACGGTAGCAGCGGGCGACTATTCTCATTCGCACCTATTCAATTTGTTGACTATGGGAGCCGCGATGAAGGCATTCCGAGAGGCCATCGAGGCACGGGACCTGGACGCCGCCGAGGCACTGCTGGCCGAGAACGTGGTCTTCACCAGCCCCGTCGTCTTCAAGCCGTACACCGGCAAGCCGATGACCGCGGCGATCCTGCGCGGGGTGGCCCGCGTGTTCGAGGACTTCCGCTACGTCCGGGAGATCGACGACACCTCGGGCCGCGACCACGCCCTCCTCTTCACCGCCCGCGTCGGCGACCGCACCGTCGAGGGCTGCGACTTCCTCCACCTCGACGAGAACGGCCTCATCGACGAGTTCACCGTGATGGTCCGCCCCCTGTCGGGAGCCCAGGCCCTCGCGGAGGCCATGGGCGCCCAGTTCGAACGCATCGCGAAGGACGCGCGGGAACGCCCGGCCTGACGCCTCGCCGCCCGCGCCGGAGTGCGGCATCCGGGTGCTCGCGGGGCGCGTGCGGCCGGGGCAGCGGGCCGCGCCGGGGGGTCGTTTCTACGTTTGCGGTATGACTATCGGACTTGCTTCGCGGGCTGCCGTATCCACCTGTGTGCTGTGCACGGCGGGCCTGCTGGTGCTCGCACCCGCCGCGGGGAGCACGGCCGCGGACTCCGGGCCCTCACCGGGCTCCGGCCCGCGGGTCACGAAGGCGGCGCCCGCCGAGCTGCTGTACCGCCGGGGAACGCAGGTGCGCCCGCACCGCAAGGCGCCCGAGCTGCCCGAACTGTCGGCCAAGGCCTGGCTGGTGGCCGACGCCCGCAGCGGTGATGTGCTCGCCGCGCACAACGCGCACCGCAAGCTGCCGCCCGCCAGCACCCTGAAGACGCTGTTCGCGCTCACCGTGCTGCCGTCGCTGCCTGCCGGCATCCGGCACACCGTCAGCGAGAAGGAGCTGCGCGGCATCGGTCCGGGCAGCAGCCTGGTCGGCGTCGCGGAGGACCGCACATACCGGGTGTCCGACCTCTGGAACGGGGTGTTCCTGAACTCCGGCAACGACGCCGTGCACGTGCTGGCCGCGCTCAACGGCGGCTGGCGGGTCACCGCGGAGCGGATGGAGGCGAAAGCCCGCGCGCTCGGCGCCCGCGACACCCGGGTGACATCACCGGACGGGTACGACGCGCCCGGTCAGGTGTCCTCCGCCTTCGACCTCGCGGTGTTCGGCCGGGCCGGGCTGAAGAACCCGGAGTTCGCCCGCTACTGCAAGAAGCGCTTCGCGCTCTTCCCGGCCCGCGACGGCGGCAGCTACCCCATCCGCAACACCAACCGGCTGCTCACCGGCGCGGACGACGTGGAGCCCTACGAGGGTCTCGTCGGCATCAAGAACGGCTACACCAGCCACGCCGGGCACACCCTGGTGGCGGCGGCACGCCGGGACGGGCGCACCCTCGTGGCGACCGTGCTGAACCCTCAGGAGGGCGGGGCGCACGCCGTGTACGAGGAGGCCAGGGAGCTTCTCGACTGGGGCTTCGCCGCGGCGGGGCGGGTCGATCCGGTGGGGTCGCTGGACGCGCTGCGCGACCGGCCGCTGACGGGGCCCGAGGCGGAGACCGGCCCGGCCAGGGCGGAAGCCCTGGACGACGGAGGGCGCGCCGGGGCGGTGTGGGCCGTGGCGGGCGCCGCGCTGCTGGGCGGAGCCGTGGTGGGGGTGTCCCTGCGGCTCGCCTGGGGGCCGGTGCCCTCGGAACGGTGAGGCAGCAGCTGGACCGGAGGGGCGGGGCTCAGAACACCGACAGGCCCGTCAGGGTGTTGAAGCGGTCCAGGGCCGCCACCCCGGCGACGGAGTTGCCCCGCTCGTCCAGGCCGGGGCTCCACACGCAGAGCGTGCACCGGCCGGGGACGACGGCGATGATGCCGCCGCCGACGCCGCTCTTGCCGGGCAGCCCCACGCGGTAGGCGAAGTCGCCCGCCGCGTCGTAGGTGCCGCAGGTCAGCATGATGGCGTTGACCTGCTTGGCCTGGCTGCGGGTGAGCAGCCGGGTGCCGTCGGCGCGGACGCCGTGCCGGGCGAGGAAGGAGGCGGCCAGCGCCAGGTCGGCGCAGGAGGCGGCGACGGAGCACTGCCGGAAGTACTGCTCGAGCAGGACCGGCACCGGGTTGTCGATGTTGCCGTAGGACGCCATGAAGTGGGCCAGGGCGGCGTTCCGGTCGCCGTGCGCGGACTCGGAGGCGGCGACCTCCTCGTCGAAGCCGAGCTGCGGGTTGCCGCTCTCGGCGCGCAGGAAGGCGAGCAGTTCGCCGGCCGCGTCGCCGCTGCGGGTGTGCAGCCGGTCGGTGACGACGAGAGCGCCGGCGTTGATGAACGGGTTGCGCGGGATGCCGTCCTCGTACTCCAGTTGCACCAGGGAGTTGAAGCGGTTGCCGGAGGGCTCGCGGCCCACGTGCTCCCACAGGGCGTCGCCCTCGCGGGCCAGGACCAGGGCGAGGGTGAACACCTTGGTGACGGACTGCGCCGAGAACGGCTCCCGCCAGTCCCCCACCCCGTACACGGTGCCGTCCGGTTCGGCGACGGCCATGCCGAAACGGCGCGGGTCGCGGGCCGCGAGCGCGGGGATGTAGTCGGCGGGCCGGCCGCGGCCGGGGGTCCGCTCGATCTCCTCGGCGATGCGCTCCAGGACCGGCCCGAAGCTCGTCGGCGACGTCGTCATGATGTGGCTGTTCTCCGTTCGGGCCCGCGGGGCCGGTGGCCCGCGGGGCAGCGGGCGGGGGCGCACTCCCACGGGGATCGGACGTGGACTCAGACGCGGGCGGCCGCCGGCGGGGCGAGCGCGGGCACCGGGCGTACGGCGCCGACCGGACGGCCCCCGCCGAGCAGGGGCTGCCCCGCGAAGGCGGCGAGCGCCTCCGGCTCCACCCCGGCGCGGACCAGCGCGGCGGCGGCGACGGGGACGCGGGCCCGGTCGGCGCCGTCGGCTATCTTCACGGCGACCGCGCGGCCGTCGGGGAGGGCGGCCACCTGCACGCCCTCGAAGCCGTCCTTGGCGAGCAGCCCGGGCACGGCCCGCATCAGCGCGGCCACGTCCCGACCGGAGCCGGAGGCCATCTCCGGGTGCTGCCGCATCGCGTCGGCGACCCGGCCCTCGGGGGTGCCCGGCGCGGCGGTGGCGATCCGCGCGACGGCGCGGGCGAGCCCGTGCGGGGAGACGGAGAACAGCGGCGCACCGCAGCCGTCGACGGTCACCTGGGCGATGCGCTGCCCGGTGAGGTCCTCGACGGTCTCGGCGATCATCTGCTGGAGCGGGTGCGCGGGGTCGAGGTAGTCCTCCAGGGGCCAGCCGTTGAGGACGCAGGTGTGGAGCATCGCCGCGTGCTTGCCGGAGCAGTTCTGGGCGAGCCTGCAGGGCGCCCGGCCGTCACGGACCCAGCTGTCCCGTACCTCTGCGCCGAACGGCAGGTCCGGCACATTGCGCAGGTGCCGCTCGGTGAGGCCGGCGGCCGCCAGGATCCGCCGCGTTCCCGCGAGGTGGCGTTCCTCGCCGGAGTGGCTGGCGGCGGCGAGGGAGAGCAGCTCGCCGTCGAGCGGGAGACCGGCCCGCACCATCGCGGCGGCCTGGAGCGGCTTGACCGCGGACCTCGGATGGAAGGCGGCCTCGGGGTCGCCCAGCCGGAAGAGCGGCTCGCCGCCGGGGCCGAGGACGACGACGGAGCCGTAGTGGACGCCCTCCACCAGGCCGCCGCGGACGAGGTGGGCGACGGGGGCGTGGCGGGGCTCGCGGACCGGGGGTGCGTCCGCGGGGAGGGTGCTGTGGCGCATCACTGCCTGCTGCTCGTGGGTCGGGACGGCACCGGGCGCGCGCGGCGCACGATGTCGGCGAGGGTGCTCTCGACGCGGTCGAGATGGTGGGTCATGGCGTCGGCCGCCCGGTGCTCGGACCCGGCGATCAGGGCCTCGACGACGGCCCGGTGCTCACAGTCGGACTGCTCACGGCGTCCGCCCAGCTCGTTGAGGAACGCGGACTGGCGGGCCAGTGCGTCCCGCAGCTCCTCGATGACCCGGCGGAACACCGGGTTCTGGGACGCCTCGGCCACGGCCAGGTGGAAGCGGGTGTCCATGGCGACCCAGGCCGCGGTGTCCGTCTCCCGTTCCATGCGGTCCAGCAGGCCGGTGAGCCGGTCCAGGTCGTCCTGGGTGCGGCGCAGGGCGGCGTAGCCGGCGACCGGGATCTCCACGTGGCGGCGCACCTCGAGGAGGTCCCCCGCCGAGTAGTCGCCGAAGGTGGGGCCGGCCACGGCGTCGGCGACCACGAAGGTGCCCCTGCCGGTGCGGGACACCGTCAGGCCCATGGTCTGCAGGGCCCGCAGCGCCTCGCGCAGCACGGGCCGGGAGACCTCGAGGGTGCGGCAGAGCTCCGCCTCGGAGGGGAGCTTGTCGCCGATGGCGTACTCGCCGCGTTCGATGGCACCGCGCAGGTGGGCGAGCACCGCCTCCAGCGCGCTGACGCGGCGCGGTCCGGGCACCCCACCTGTCTGGCTGTCTGACAGGTTCACGGAGCGATGGTGCGGTGGCGGGGCTGCCGCTGTCAATCGGGACCGCTCAGGGCCAGATCCCCCGCGCCAGGGCGAGGCCTGCGCAGGCGGCGCCGAGACCGGCCAGCACGCTTCCGGCCACGTTGGCGGCCGCCCGGCCCCGGGCGCCGGTCTCGATCAGCCGCAGGGTCTCCCAGGAGAAGGTCGAGTACGTGGTGAGCGCCCCGCACAGCCCGGTCCCGAGCAGCAGCGCGAGCCGGGAGCCCGCGGCGCCCGCGATCACCGCGCCGGTGAGCAGCCCGAGCACGAGGCTGCCTGCGACGTTGACGGTGAAGGTGCCCCAGGGGAAGCCGGAGGTGTGCCGGGCCTGCACGGCGCGGTCGGCGAGGTAGCGCAGCGGGGCGCCGATCATGGCGCCGGTGACGACGAGCAGCCAGCTCATGCGCGCCCCCTGAGCAGCCCCCGGGTCGCCCGCGCCGCGAGCCACACGGCGGTGAGGGCGGCGAGCGGGGTCACGACGAGGCAGGCGAGCGCGGTGCGGGCGTGTCCTTCGGCGAGGAGCCCGGCGATGTCCGTCGTGTAGGTGGAGAAGGTGGTGAAGCCGCCGAGGACGCCGGTGGCGAGGAACGGGCGGAGCAGGGGGTGAGGGGTCCGGCGGGCCTCGGTGAGGAGCACCGTCAGCAGGCCGATCAGTGCGCACCCGGCGACGTTGACCACCAAGGTGGTCCAGGGGAATCCGTGGGCCGGCGTCGGCCAGTGCACGGCGGCCGCGTGGCGCGCGGCTGCCCCCGCTCCCCCGCCGAGGGCGACGGCGGCCACGACCCGCCCCTGGAGAAAGCCCGCGGTGCGGGTCGGCCGGGCCCGGGTCTTCGGGAGGGTCACGCTGGTACGTCTCCTACTCGCGGGGCGGCCCGGACGACCGGGCGCACGCTGTGGCAAGCAGGGACCGTCGGCGGCGGTCGTGCCGCGGTTCGGGTACGGCGGGCCCCACCGCCGTGCCGCGGGCGGCACGCCCGCGGTCGTGAGCCAGGGTAGCGCGGAGCCCGGCCGCGGCGGCAGGCGCCGGCCCCCGCCCCTCTACCAGCCCTTCTCGAACCGGCGCGCCACGTCGGCGATGCGGACCTCGTCGCACCGGTAGTACACGCGGCCGCCGAGCGGGGTGGCGTGCAGCAGGCCGATGGCGGTGAGCAGGCGGAGGTGGGTGAGGGCGACCGGGCGTGGGAGTCCGAAGCGGGCGGCGACGCCCTCCGCGGTGGCGCCGGTCTCGGCGAGGGCGGGCTCTCGCAGCCAGGCCAGGATGTGCATGCGGGTCGTGCCGACGGGGGCCTTGAGCATGTCGTCCACCTCCGCCCGGGCGTCCTTCTCTCCGGGCCCCTCCACTGTCCCGCAGCCGCGCCCTCCGCGTCCCGCGAGTCGGTCAGCTTGTCCGGGAGAAGCACCAGATTGTCCTCAACTCCCCTGGCGGACAAGACGGTTGAGGCGGGAAGCAGCCGGCGTCCGCGAGGACCGGAGGGACCGGCCTCGATGCGCATTCATTCAACGTGCAACGAGTGTTACGGTTCGAACATGGCAGCGCACACCACCGGCACGCGGCTCGAGGAGCGGTGGCGGGAGATCCTCGCGGTCCACGCCCGCACCCTTGGCGAGATCGACCGCGCGCTGCACCCGTACGGGCTGGGCGCCTCGGACTTCGAGGTGCTGGACCTGCTGGTGGCCGCCGCGCCCGAGGAGGGCGATCAGTGCCGGGTGCAGAACCTGGTGGGCCGGGTGCATCTGAGCCAGAGCGCGCTGTCCCGGCTGATCGCGCGGCTGGAGAGGGACGGCCTGGTCACCCGCAGCATCTGCGCGGAGGACCGGCGCGGCGTGTATGTCTCCGTGACGCCGAAGGGGCGCGCGCTGCACGCGGAGGTGCTCCCCCTGCAGCGCGCTGCCCTGGCCCGCGCACTGGGCGACGAGGCCTGATGGCGCCGGCCGTGGGTCCGGTCAGCCTTGGGGGCGGGCCAGCAGGGTGCGTACTCCCTCCGAGGTGAGGGTCAGACGGTGTTCCGAGCTGCCGTCGATGGTCAGGGACAGATCGTCGGCCGGCCACTGCGCGGCCAGTGCGCCGAGCGGCACCAGACGGTAGCGGGAGACGAAGGGCAGCAGCCCGGCCATCTCCAGCTCCGAGGTGAAGACGGGCACCACCTGTCCGCCGCCGGGCTGCTCCAGCACCGGCAGGGCGACCGCACCGGGGTCGGCGGCCTCGTTGTCGGCGGCGTCGTCGGGCACGGGGATCAGGACGTCGCTGTTGGCCAGGGCGTCCAGAGCCGCCGCGTTCTCGGTGTCCTCGGCGAGGGCGTCCAGCGCCTGCTGGGCGGGCGTCGGGGCATTGTTCTCGGGTGCGGGAGTTTCCATGGTGTTTTCCCAGGTTGCGGCGGTTGTGCGGTCCGCCCGGGACATGATCCGTCCCGGGCACGGTGCTGCACGCGTACCCGATCACCCGGCGCGCAATCCTGCTGCTTCCCGATGAGTCGCCGAGGGTCCGCCGGCCCGTTCGCCGGCCGGGGAGGGACCCCCGCGGGACCCCGGTGGGTGCATGGCTATCATATGAGCGCCGTCTAGCTCGAAAGATGATCCAGTGACTGTCAACGAAGACTCGTTCACCAATTGGAAGCACCGCGAGGAGATCGCGGAGTCGATGATCCCGATCATCGGGAAGCTGCACCGCGAGCGGGACGTCACCGTCCTGCTGCACAGCCGCTCCTTGGTGAACAAGTCGGTGGTCAGCATCCTCAAGGCCCATCGTTTCGCCCGGCAGATCACCGGCCGGGAGCTCTCGGTCACCGAGACGCTGCCGTTCCTCCAGGCGCTCACCACGCTCGACCTCGGCCCGTCCCAGATCGACATCGGCATGCTCGCCGCGACCTACAACACCGACGACCGCGGGCTGTCCGTCGAGGCGTTCACCGCCGAGGCGGTCGCAGGCGCCACCGGCGCCAACAAGATCGAGCGCGGCGAGGGCCGTGACGTCGTCCTCTACGGCTTCGGCCGCATCGGCCGGCTCGTCGCCCGGCTGCTGATCGAGAAGGCCGGCTCGGGCAACGGGCTGCGGCTGCGCGCCATCGTGGTCCGCGGCGGCGGCGAGCAGGACATCGTCAAGCGGGCCTCGCTGCTGCGCCGTGACTCCATCCACGGCCAGTTCCAGGGCACCATCACCGTCGACGAGGCGAACAGCACCATCGTCGCCAACGGCAACGAGATCAAGGTGATCTACGCCGACGACCCGAAGAAGGTCGACTACACGGCGTACGGCATCAAGAACGCCATCCTCATCGACAACACCGGCAAGTGGCGCGACCGCGAGGGCCTGTCCCAGCACCTGCGCCCCGGCATCGACAAGGTGGTGCTGACCGCGCCGGGCAAGGGCGACGTCCCCAACATCGTCCACGGCGTCAACCACGACACCATCAAGCCGGACGAGCAGATCCTGTCCTGCGCCTCCTGCACCACCAACGCCATCGTCCCGCCGCTGAAGGCGATGGACGACGAGTTCGGCGTGCTGCGCGGACACGTGGAGACCGTCCACTCGTTCACCAACGACCAGAACCTGCTGGACAACTACCACAAGTCCGAGCGCCGCGGCCGCAGCGCGCCGCTCAACATGGTCATCACCGAGACCGGCGCCGCCTCCGCCGTCGCCAAGGCGCTGCCCGACCTCAAGGCGAAGATCACCGGCAGCTCGATCCGCGTCCCGGTCCCGGACGTCTCGATCGCCATCCTCAACCTGCAGCTGGCCCGCGAGACCGACCGCCAGGAGGTCCTCGACTACCTGCGGGACGTGTCGCTGACCTCGCCGCTGCGCCGCCAGATCGACTTCATCAGCGCCCCCGACGCGGTCTCCAGCGACTTCATCGGTTCCCGCCACGCGTCGATCGTGGACGCCGGAGCGCTGAAGGTCGACGGCGACAACGCCATCCTCTACCTCTGGTACGACAACGAGTTCGGCTACTCCTGCCAGGTCGTCCGGGTCGTGCAGTACGTCTCCGGGGTGGAGTACCCGACCTACCCGGCCCCCGCGCCCTGACGGTGCCCCAGGCGGCACTACCGCCGGTAAGAGGGGCAGATCGGTAACGATCGTCCGCTATGGGTTGCCCGGTCCCGAAGGGTTCCTAGTCTGCGGGCATGCCCCTCTTCAGCAGTCGTACCGCCAAGCGTCCCCGTATCGTCCCCGGGCTCGACGACGCCGTCCTCGCGCGCGTCCTGCGGCAGTTGAGCAAACGGGGCGGCGACAGCCGGGCGGTGGACGTGGCCATCGTCTCCACCGTGCTGGAGCAGACCGGCGCCGACTGGGACCGGCGCGAACACCGGGTGTCCGTCCTGGCCGAGGTGACCGCCGACACGGCGATCTCCTCGGCCTGGGTGGACCAGGAGCCGGACGACGCCGACGCGCTGGTGTTCCACAGCAGGGTCGCCCTGGTGCGGGGACTGCGCGAGCGGCAGCTGCGGGACGTGCGGCAGGTGGTGCAGGACTGCCGCAGGGCGAGCGAACTGGACCCCGCGGATCCGCTGCCCTGGGTGACGCTGCTCGGCGTGGCGCGGCTCGAGCGGTACGCGCAGCGGGAGGTGAACGCCATCTGGCGGGAGGCCACTGCCCGCGACCGCTGGCACCGCGAGGCGTATCTGCAGATGCTCGCCTACCTCTCGCCGGAGGAGGGCGGATCCAGTGCGGCCGTCCTGGACTTCCTGGACGTGGTCCGCGAGTACATACCGGCCAACGCCCCGTGCGCCGCCGTCGAGCTGACGGCCGCGGTGCGGCAGTACCAGGGCCTGCTGGTCCAGGGCGGGGTACGGGCCATGACGGCCGGTCAGCTGTGGTCCGGCGGCCGGCCGGCCGCCGCACTCGAGCAGGCCGCCGCACTGTGGCCCAAGCCGGGCTTCTTCCAGCACGCGGGCGCGCCGGCCGACCTCAACATGCTGGCCTACGCGCTGTGCGCGGCGGGGCGGGCCGCGGACGCGCACCCGGTGTTCCAGGTGCTGCAGGGCACGGTCACCGCGTGGCCCTGGCAGGTGGAGGGGGACCCGGTCCAGGTGTTCGAGCAGTACCGGGACAAGGCGGAACGCGGACGGCTGGGCCGGATCGGCACGGCCTGACCCCCCCTGCCGGACACTGCCGGACCTCTTCCGGTGGCCCGGCGGGGCACTCCGCCCCATCACACCCGCGCGAACGAGCGGCACCACGTGTGCCGCTCGTTCGCGCGTGCCGGGACCGGGTCAGCCCCGCGCCAGGATCGCCTGCACCGCCTCGCGCAGGGTCCGCAGCGGATCGGGGGTGCGGTGCTCTGCCCGCCAGGCGACGAAGCCGTCGGGGCGGACCAGGACCGCGCCGTCCTCGCCGACCCCGTGGGCCCGCGCCCAGTCCTGGCCGCCCTCGGGCACCAGGTCCGCCTCGGCCCCGTGTCCGATGCGGTGGGAGTCCAGCGGCGCGTTCAGCTCCTTGGCCACCTGCTGGGCCGCGGTGTGCCAGGCGAAGCCCGCGTCCGCGGAGCTGAGCAGCACCGGGTGCCGCTCGTACAGGTCGAGGGTGGAGATCCGCTCGCCGGCCCGTCCCAGCCACAGGTGCGGGGCCCGGCTGCCCGGAGCCCCGTCGAGGACCAGCGCGTCGGGGACGACGGGGGACGCCGGGTCGGTGCCGAGCACCGCGCCGCGCGGATAGCGGTAGCCGAGGGCCACGTTGAGGATGCCGCCCCGCGCGCCGCGCCTGCCCGCGCCTTCGGCGGGGGTGTAGCCGGGGTGGCTGTGCTCGACGGAGCGGGTGGAGGCGCGGGCGCTGGTCGCCTCGGCGACCGGCCGGCGCTCGGTGTCGTAGGTGGCGAGCAGTCCGGGACCGGCCCAGCCGCCCAGCACGGCGGACAGCTTCCAGGCGAGGTTGTGCGCGTCCTGGATGCCGGTGTTGGAGCCGAACGCCCCGGTGGGCGACATCTCGTGGGCGGAGTCGCCGGCCAGGAAGACCCTGCCGTCGGCGTAGCGCTCGGCGACCCGTTCGGCGGCGTGCCAGGCTGCCCGGCCGGTGATGGTGACGTCCAGATCGGGCACCCCGACCGCCCGCCGGATGTGATCGGCGCACCGCTCGTCGGTGAACTCCTCCAGCAGCTCGCCGCGTTCGGGGTGCCAGGGCGCGTGGAACACCCAGTGCCGCCGGTTGTCCACCGGCAGCAGCGCCCCGTCGGCCTCCGGGTTGGTCAGGTAGCAGACGATGAACCGGCGGTCGCCGACGACGTCGGCCAGGTCCTGCGAGGTGAAGGTGACGCTGACGTTGTGGAAGAGGTCACCGGGGCCGGTCTGGCCGATGCCGAGCCGCTCCCGCACGGGGCTGCGAGGACCGTCGGCGGCGACCAGGTAGTCGGCGCGGATGGTGGTGTGCTCGCCGGTCTCCCGGCTCTTGACCAGCGCCGTCACCCCGTCGGCGTCCTGCTCGAAGGACATCATCTCGGTGGCGAACCTCAGGTCGCCGCCGAGTTCGCGGGCGCTCGCCAGGAGCACCGGCTCCAGGTCGTTCTGGCTGCACAGGCACCAGGTGGTGGGGCTGAACCGGGCGAGCCCGCCGCCGGGATCGATCTCCCGGAACAGCCACTCCCCCGCGTCGCCCACCAGGGCCGGCGTCTGCAGGATGCCGTGGTTGTCCGCCAGCACGCCGGCCGCCCGGCGGATGCGTCCCTCGACGCCGGCCGTCCGGAACACCTCCATGGTGCGCACGTTGTTGCCGCGCCCACGTGGGTGGATCGAGGTGCCCGCGTGCCGCTCCACCAGGATGTGCGGCACGCCGAGACGTCCCAGGAACAGGGACATGGACAGGCCCACCAGTGAGCCGCCGACGATGAGCACGGGCGTGCGGTGAGCGCCGCCGGCCTCTTCCACTCGGTTCATTGAAACGCCTCCAGCGTCGCGCGCGACCAGCTGTGGGAAGGGACGCACATTCCATGCCCGGTGCGGGCCGCTTCGTGTCGGGGCGGCACCCGGTTGGCACACGGTTCACCCACTCGCCCCGTGGCGCTCGCGCACCCCGCGGGGCCCGCCGACCATCGGTACATGGCGACCCCGGCCTTTCGGGCACCGCGGTCGTTCCTGACCTTCCGTGACGCACATCCGCAAAGGACTTGTGCACGGACTTCCATGAGAATGAGGAGAGGTGCGCCGGATGACCATGTCGGGACGCATATCCCAGTCGGCCTTCGACGGCTCGCGGCTGCGGGTGATCCTGCTGCTCGACCTCTACGAGGGGGCTCAGGAGGAGTTCCTCGAGGCATACGAGCACATGCGCAACAAGGTCGCGTCCGTCCCCGGTCACATCAGTGACCAGCTCTGCCAGTCGATCGAGAACCCCTCGCAGTGGCTGATCACCAGCGAGTGGGAGAGCGCCCCGCCGTTCCTCGCCTGGGTGAACAGCGAGGAGCACGTGGAGACCGTCCGGCCGATGCACAACTGCGTCCGGGACACCCGCTCGATGCGCTACAGCATCCTGCGCGAGACACGCCCCGACCAGCCCCTCACCCCCGAACGGGCGCGGGACGGCCTGCAGGCCGCGGTCCGGGTCGGCGACGGGGTGGCCCGCCACGCGCTCACCTTCACCGTCAAGCCCGGTTCCGAGTCCAAGGTCGCCGAACTGCTGGCCGGCTACCAGTCCCCCAGGGCGCAGGTCGACGAGACCACCCGGCTGCGCCGCACCTCCCTGTTCATGCACGGCAACCGGGTCGTGCGCGCCGTGGAGGTCGAGGGCGACCTGCTGGCGGCGCTGCGCCATGTGGCGCGCCAGCCGGAGGTGCGGGCGGTCGAGGAGGCCATCAACCCGTACCTCGAGCAGGACCGCGACCTCACCGACCCCGAATCCGCGCGGGTGTTCTTCACCCGTGCCGCGCTCCCGGCGGTGCACCACGTGGTGCAGGGCCGCCCGGAGCCCGCCGGACTGCGCCGGCACATGCTGTACTACCCGGCCGTCTCCGGCCACGGCATGGAACTGGCCCGGTTCCTCGCCCACCAGGACGAGGCCGCGGCCGAGGACCCGGACAGCCCGGTGTACGCCAGCACCGTCTTCCAGCGCGACGACATCGTGGTCCGCCTGGTGGACGTCACCCACGACCTGGACCTCGACATCCCGGCCGCTCTCGGCATCAAGGGCCCCGGCAGGGCCGCTGGGCTCCAGCGGCTGCTCGACGGCGCCGCCATCGGTGTCGAGGGCTCCCTCGACTCGGAGCGCACCCTCAACCGGCTCCTGTCGCACGCCGACATGATGCCCGTCACCGACCGCAGCTCGGCGGAGGCCTGACGGCCGACCGCGGTGGCGTCCGCGGCCTTCGCGGCGCCCGGACGTCACCGGCACACCCGGAGGTATCAACCATGTCCAAGCAGCAGCCACGCATCGTGGACCTGAGCGAGACGGAACCCAACCGACGGCGCGGAGGTGACCTCAGGACCCTGCTCACCCCGGCCACGGTGGGCTCCACCAGCGGCTTCATGGGTCTGGCGATCATCCAGCCCGGTGAGCGGATCGCCGAGCACTACCACCCGTACTCCGAAGAGTTCGTGTTCGTGGTGAACGGGCAGCTCGAGGTCGACCTGGACGGCGAGCCGTTCGCCCTCCGCGCCGACCAGGGTCTGATGATCCCCGTCGACATGCGGCACCGCTTCCGCAACGTCGGCGACACCGAGGCCCGGATGGTGTTCCACCTCGGTCCGCTGGCCCCGCATCCGAGCCTCGGCCACGTGGACACCGAGGAGAACGAGAGCGCCGAGGCGGGCCCGCAACTGACGGTCGGCGGGCCGGAGCACGGCCGGCCGTCCGAGCCGAGCGGGGCCATAAAATGACCCGCCGAGTGGCCGTCACCGGTGTCGGTGTGGTCGCTCCCGGCGGCATCGGGGCGACGGCCTTCTGGGACCTGCTCTCGGCCGGCCGCACCGCCACCCGCGGCATCACCCTGTTCGACCCGGCCGGACTGCGCTCGCGCATAGCCGCCGAGTGCGACTTCGACCCCTTCGAGCACGGCCTGGACGCCGAGCTGTGCCAGCACGCGGACCGGTACATCCAGTTCGCCGTGGTGGCGGCCCGCGAGGCGGTGCGCGACTCGGGGATCGACACCGCCGCCGAGGACCCCTGGCGCACCGCGGTGTCGCTGGGCAGCGCGGTCGGCGGCACCACCCGCCTCGAGCACGACTACGTCCTGGTCAGCGAGCACGGCCGGCGCTGGGACGTGGACCACGAGAAGGCGGACCCGAAGCTGCATCTGGCGTTCTCGCCGAGCACGCTCGCCTCGACGGTCGCCGAGCAGTTCGGCGCCAAGGGCCCGGTGCAGACGGTCTCCACCGGCTGCACCTCTGGTCTGGACGCGGTCGGCTACGCCTTCCACACCATCGCCGAGGGCCGGGCCGACGTGTGCATCGCGGGCGCCTCGGACTCGCCGATATCCCCGATCACCATGGCGTGCTTCGACGCCATCAAGGCGACGTCGCCGAACAACGACGACCCCGAGCACGCCTCCCGCCCCTTCGACGCCCACCGCGACGGTTTCGTGATGGGTGAGGGAGCGGCCGTGCTGGTCCTGGAGGAGTACGAGCACGCGCGGGCCCGAGGGGCCGAGATCTACTGCGAGCTCAGCGGCTACGCCACCTACGGCAACGCCTACCACATGACCGGGCTGACCAGCGAGGGGCTGGAGATGGCCCGGGCGATCGACACCACGCTCGAGCAGGCCGGGATCGACCCCACGCGGATCGACTACGTCAACGCGCACGGCTCGGGCACCCGGCAGAACGACCGGCACGAGACGGCCGCGGTGAAGCGGTCGCTGGGCGCGCACGCCTACGACACGCCCATGAGCTCCATCAAGTCGATGGTGGGGCACTCGCTGGGCGCGATCGGCGCGATCGAGGTGGTCGCGTGCGTCCTCGCCATGAAGCACCAGGTGGTGCCGCCGACGGCGAACTACGAGACCCCCGACCCGGAGTGCGACCTGGACTACGTGCCGCGCACCGCCCGCCCCCGGAAGCTCGAGCATGTGCTCTCCGTCGGCAGCGGCTTCGGCGGCTTCCAGTCCGCGGTGCTGCTCAGCGGGCCGGGCGGGAGGACACCATGAGCACTCAGCGCTCCGGGCGCGCCGCCATCACCGGGATCGGGGTGGTCGCGCCCAACGGACAGCGCACGGACGCGTACTGGAAGTCCGTGCGCGAAGGTCTCAGCGTGCTGGACCGCATCACCCGCGAGGGCTGCGGGCACATGCCGCTCCAGGTGGCGGGCGAGGTGCAGGGTTTTGACCCGTCGGCGCTCATCGAGGACCGGTTCCTGGTGCAGACCGACCGGTTCAGCCACTTCGCCATGGCCGCCGCCGCGCTCGCGCTGGACGACGCCGGCCTCGGCGGCGGCGCCCCGGCCGAGCCCTTCTCCGTCGGTGTGGTCACCGCCGCGGGCAGCGGCGGCGGCGAGTTCGGCCAGCGGGAGCTGCAGAAGCTGTGGGGCCAGGGATCGAAGTTCGTGGGCCCCTACCAGTCGATCGCCTGGTTCTACGCGGCGAGCACCGGCCAGATCTCCATCCGGGGCGGCTTCAAGGGGCCGTGCGGGGTGGTGGCCAGCGACGAGGCGGGCGGCCTGGACTCCCTCGCGCACGCGGCGCGCGCGGTGCGCCGCGGCACCGGCACCATGCTGGCCGGTGCGGCGGAGGCGCCCCTCGCCCCGTACTCGATGGTGTGCCAGCTCGGCTACCCCGAGCTGAGCACCGTCGCCGAACCGGACCGCGCCTACCGCCCGTTCACCTCCTCCGCCTGCGGTTTCGTGCCCGCGGAGGGCGGTGCGCTGCTGGTCGTCGAGGACGAGCGCAAGGCCGTCGAGCGCGGGGTGCCGGTGCGGGCCACGCTCGCCGGGCACGCCGCCACCTTCACCAGCGCCGCCCGCTGGGCCGACTCGCGTGAAGGGCTGGCCCGTGCGATCCGCGGGGCCCTCGACGAGGCGGGCTGCGCGCCGGAGGACATCGACGTGGTGTTCGCGGACGCGATGGGCGTGCCGGAGGCGGACCGCGCCGAGGCGCAGGCGATCGGCGACGCGCTCGGCGGGCACGGCCGGCGGGTGCCGGTCACCGCGCCGAAGACCGGCATCGGGCGCGCCTACTGCGCGGCGCCGGTGCTGGACACGGTGGCCGCGGTGCTCGCCATGGAACACGGTCAGGTGCCGCCCACGCCGAACGTGTTCGACGTCTGCCACGACCTCGATCTGGTGACGGAGCGCGCTCGCCCCGCCGAGCTGCGCACGGCCCTGGTCCTCAGCCGGGGACTGATGGGCTCCAACGCGGCGCTGGTCGTGCGCCGCGGTGGCGAATCCGCCCGGTAGGACCGGGCGGGGAAGGAGCAGATCCCATGATCACCACGGAAGTGACCTTCGACGAGCTGGCCGCTCTGATGAAGAAGGCGGCCGGCATCACCGTCGACCCGCAGGAGCTCAGGCAGTCGGCCGAGTCGCCGTTCGACTCCTTCGGTCTGGACTCGCTCGGCCTGCTCGGCATCGTCGGCGAGCTGGAGAACCGGTACGGCCGGTCCCTTCCCCCCGACTCGGAGCGCTGCAAGACGCCCCAGGAGTTCCTCGACCTCGTCAACAGCACCCTCAAGGCTGGAGCCTGAAAGTGGCCGGACACACCGAGAACAGCATCACCATCGACGCTCCCTTCGACCTGGTCTGGGAGATGACCAACGATCTGGAGAACTGGCCGAACCTGTTCAGCGAGTACGCCTCGGTCGAGGTGCTCTCGCGGGAGGGCGACACCACCACCTTCCGTCTCACCATGCACCCGGACGAGAACGGCAAGGTGTGGAGCTGGGTCTCCGAGCGCACCCCGGACCGCGCCGCGCGCCGGGTGAAGGCGCGCCGCGTGGAGACCGGTCCGTTCGCCCACATGGACATCCTGTGGGAGTACACGGAGCTGCCCGGCGGGGTCCGGATGAAGTGGACGCAGGACTTCGCGATGAAGCCGGACGCGCCGGTGGACGACGAGTGGATGACGGACAACATCAACCGCAACTCGCGCGTCCAGATGGCCCTGATCCGGGACCGCATCGAGCAGGCCGCCCGGGAGCGCGAGAGCGCCTCGGTCGCGTCCACCCGCTGACCGCGCGCCCAGGGAAGGGACACAGCGCATGCACCACGCCCTGATCGTCGCCCGGATGAAGCCCGGGTCGGCGCCGCAGATCGCCGACATCTTCGCCGACTCCGACCGCGGTGAGCTGCCTCACCTGGTCGGGGTGACGCGGCGCAGGCTCTTCCAGTTCGGGGACGACGTGTACCTGCACCTCATCGAGGCGGAGCGGGACCCGGGACCGGCCATCGCCAAGGTGGCGGGTCACCCGGAGTTCCGCGGCATCAGTGAACGGTTGGAGGCGTTCGTGAGCGCCTACGACCCCGCGACCTGGCGTTCCCCGAAGGACGCCATGGCCCAGTGCTTCTACCGCTGGGACCGCGACGCCTCCTCGTGAGGCGGGCGCATCTGGCACCGAGGCCGCCGGTTCCGCGTCGTGCGCGCGAGCCGGCGGCCTCGGTGTGCGTTCAGCGGGCCGGTGGCGGGGCGTCCGTCAGCCGGAGCCCGCCGTCACCCCGGGACAGTGCACTCGAAGGCGTGCAGATAGGCGTTGACGGGGGTGATCTCGCCGATGACCAGGCCGGCGTCGGTGAGCCGGTCGGTCATGGACTGCCGGGTGTGCTTGGCCCCGCCCACGTTGAGCAGGAGCAGCAGGTCCATCGCGGTGGTGAACCGCATCGACGGGGTGTCGTCGACGAGGTTCTCGATGACGATGACACGGGCGCCGGGGCGTGCCGCGGCGCGGACGTTGGCCAGGGCCCGGCGGGTGCTGTCGTCGTCCCACTCCAGCACGTTCTTGATGATGTAGACGTCGGCCGTGACCGGGATGGTCTCGCGGCAGTCCCCCGCGATGACCTGGACGCGGTCGGCGAGCGCGCCGCCCTCGCGCAGCCGCGGGTCGGCGTTCTCCACGACGCCCGGAAGGTCGAGCAGGGTGCCGTGCAGGCGGGGGTGCTTCTCCAGCAGGCTGGCCAGGACGTGGCCCTGGCCGCCGCCGATGTCCACCACCGAGGCCACGTCCCCGAGGTCGAGCAGCCGGGCGACGTCGCGCGCCGACTGCTCGCTGGAGGTGGTCATGGCCCGGTTGAACACATGCGCGGACTCCGGGGCCGCCTCGTTCAGGTACTGGAAGAACTCCCGGTCGTAGACGTCCTCGAAGACGTTGCGGCCGGTGCGCACCGCCTCGTCCAGCAGCGGCCAGACGTTCCAGGTCCACGGCTCGGTGCACCACAGAGCGATGTAGCGCAGGCTGTGCGGGTCGTCCTCGCGCAGCAGCCGGGACATCTCGGTGTGGGCGAAGGTCCCGTCGGGGCGTTCGGTGAAGACGCCCTGGCAGGTCAGCGCCCGCATCAGCCGGCGCAGGGTGTGCGGCTGGGACTTCACCGCCGCCGCCAGCTCGTCCACGGTCATGGGGGTGTCGTCCAGCGCGTCCGCCACGCCCAGGCGGACGGCCGCACGGACGGCGGCGGCGCAGGCCGCCCCGAAAACGAGCTCCCTCAGCCGCATGGGTGGCGGTGGAGCCTGATCAACGGTCGTCATCCGTTGCCTCGCTTCTGCAGTGCTGTCGGTGGGGGGTGTGGGGGTGAACGGGCGTCAGCACATGCCGGCGGGCTCGGAGAGCGTGCAGGTGTTGCGGCTGAACGTGTTGTTGCTGGCGGTGTCCCGGTTGGCCAGGTCGGCCGGGCTGTTGCCGGTCACCAGGTTGTCGCGGATGTCGTTGTTCTCGTTGGGGGTGCCGACGAGGCTCTTGAACAGCACGATGCCGCCGGACAGCGGGGAGGTGCCCTGGTTGTTCTCCACCCGGTTGTAGGTCACGCGGGTCTTCTCGGCGCCGGTGAGCACGATGCCGGAGCCCTGCAGGAAGGGCAGCCGCTCGGTGGCCGCGCAGTACTTGTTGTTCTCGTGGACGTGGTTGTGGCTGACGCTCATGTCGCCGGCCCGGGGCGAGCGCTCGTCGCCGACGACGAACACGGCGGCGCAGTTCCCGGTGACCTCGTTGTGCTCGACGCTGAGGTCGCGCAGCCGGCGCACGGTGACGCCGATGCGGTTGCCGGACAGGCGGTTGTGGCGCAGGACGGTGCCGTCGGTGTCGCGGGCGCCCTCCTCGGTGTCCACGGTGTTCGCGACGAACAGGCCGGCGTCGCCGTTGTCGCGGGCGGCGTTGTGGGTGACGACGCTGCGCACGGAGCGCTCCAGGGCGATGCCCCAGGTGCCGTTCTTCTCGGCGAGGACGCCGCGGACCTTCAGCCGGTCCGTGCCGGTGGCCCACAGGCCGTGCTTGGCGTAGCCGCGCAGCGCCAGGGACTGCACCGAGACGTCCTTGAGGGGTTTGTCGTCGGTGCCGAGGACGCAGATGCCGCTGCCCGCCTTGGCGCAGGCGTCCTTCTCCTTGCTGTCCGGCACCAGCACGGTGCGGGCGGCGCCGGAGCCGCGCAGGGTCAGGTCCGGCACGGTGACCCGGACGTGCTCCTTGTAGACGCCGGGCGCGATGAGGACGGTGTCGCCGGGCTCGGCGGCGTTCACGGCCTTCTGGATGGACTCGCCCGGCTGGACGCGGTGCACGGTGCTGTGGTCGGCGGCCGACGGGGTGGCGCCCAGTCCCGCGGCGACCACGGCCGCGGCGCAGGCGAGAAATGTGAGCTTTCGTCTGGTCATGTGCCGAAGCTATGAGCGGGTTTTCCGGCCCGCCACCGCTGATCACCCGCGCGGCAGCGCCCGGTAGGCCGTCCGGCGGGAAAATGCGACGGGCCGTCAGACATGCTGGACGACGGCCCGTCAGAAGGCTAGTGGCGGCACGCTGGTTGCGGTTCGCCTTCACCCGAGTCCGACCGCGGGATCGCCGGGGCCGGGTCCTCCGCTCCGGGACGCGTGAGCACAGCGGACCTGCGCCTGCGGGGCGGCGGCACGGAGCACACCCGCCGTCCCGCCCGGCCCCCGCACCCCGCCAAGGCCGGGAAGGACCGGTCCCGCTGTTACCAGGGGGTAGGCAGGCGGGCCCTCTTGCTATACAGTCCGTCAACAAGTCTCCTGCTGTTACCGCGGGTAAGTCCCGGGTGGACGCAGCGAGGCCGAGTGCATCGCACGGACTGACCGAGGAGCCCCGCATCATGGCACTGAGCATCTCGCGGCCGGACCCCACGCCCCAGCCCGCCGAAGAGGACATCGCCCGCCGGCTGCTCGACTCCTCCGCGCAGCTCTCCTACGACCCGCTCACCGAGGTCGACTGGGAGACCCCGCTGGACACCGGGTACCACGGCGCGAGCCCCGAGTGGAGCACCCTGTACGGGACGGCGTACTGGAACGAGATGACCGAGGAGCAGCGCAGGGCGCTGACCCGCCAGGAGGCCGCGTCCGTCGCCTGCACCGGCATCTGGTTCGAGATGATCCTGCAGCAGATGGTGCTGCGCGACATCTACGCCAAGGACCCCACCGACGACACCTTCCAGTGGGCGCTCACCGAGATCGCCGACGAGTGCCGGCACTCGATCATGTTCGCCCGCGGCGCCAAGAAGCTCGGCGCCCCCGCCTATCGCCCGCCCCGGGCGGCGCTCGAACTCGGCAGGCTGTTCAAGACCGTCGCCTTCGGCGAGGCCGCCTACGCGGCGATCCTGGTCGCCGAGGAGGTCCTCGACGTCATGCAGCGTGACTGGATGCGCGACGAGCGGGTCGCGCCGTTCGTGCGCACCATCAACAACATCCATGTCGTCGAGGAGTCGCGGCACATGAAGTTCGCCCGCGAGGAGACGCGCCAGCACCTCGCACGCGCCGGGCGGCTGCGCCGCCGCGCCCATGCCGTGGTCATCGCCATCGCGGCGTACGTGATCGTCACCAGCATGGTCAACCGCAAGGTGTACGCCAACGCCGGCCTGGACGAGGAGCGCGCGGTGCGGGAGGCGCGGGCCAACGAGCACCACAAGGCCATGCTGCGCTCCAGCTGCGCCGGCCTGATGGAGTTCCTCGGCTCGGTGGGGCTGCTGACCAAGCCGGCGCTGTACTGGTACAAGCGCGCCAATCTCATCTGACCCGACCTCATCCGAGACACCACCGTGTGGCTCCCGCGCGGGCAGGTGCTCACACCTGCTCTCCCGCGCTCCTGCGAGCCTCAGCCGAGCGGACGACTGAACCATGGCCTTCGCGATCACCCAGACCTGCTGCAACGACGCCACCTGCGTGTCCGTCTGCCCGGTCAACTGCATCCACCCCACTCCCGACGAACCGGCCTTCGGCAGCACCGAGATGCTGTACATCGACCCGAAGGCCTGCATCGACTGCGGCGCCTGCGCCGACGCCTGCCCGGTGGACGCGATCTTCCCGGCCGACCGGCTGACGGCCGGTCAGCAGGAGTACGCGGAGATCAACGCCGCCTACTACGCACGGGACGGGGCCGACCAGGCCCCGGCACCGCCCGACGAGGCCGAAACCGGCCCCCTCTTCCACCCCTGGGGCAGGCCGGTCTTCGACCGCGTGCTGCCGTCCGGCTTCGGGCCGCTGCGGGTCGCCGTGGTCGGCACCGGGCCGGCCGGGATGTACGCGGCCAAGGACCTGCTGCTGCACACACCCGCCGAGGTCACCCTCATCGACCGGCTGCCGGTCGCGGGCGGTCTGGTCCGCTTCGGCGTCGCGCCCGACCACCCGTCCACCCGGAAGGTGAGCGAGACCTTCGCCCAGGTTCACGCCCACCCCCGGGTGCGCACCCACCTCGGCCTCGAGGTCGGCACGCACATCACGGCGGAGGAACTGGCCGCCCACCACGACGCGGTGATCTACGCGGTGGGCGCGGCCACCGACCGCCGGCTGGGCATCCCGGGCGAGGACACGCCCGGCACCCTGTCCGCCACCACCTTCGTCGCCTGGTACAACGGGCACCCGGACGTCGCGCCCGACGCCGTGGACCTCTCGTCCGAGCGGGTCGTCGTGGTCGGCAACGGCAATGTCGCGCTCGACGTGGCCCGCATCCTGGTCTCCCCTCCGCAGACCCTGGCCGGCACCGAGATCGCCCGGCACGCGCTGGAGGAGCTGCGCCGCAGCAAGGTCCGCGAGGTGGTGCTGCTGGCCCGCCGGGGCCCCGAGCACGCCGCGTACACCCGTCCTGAGCTGCGCGCCCTGAAGCACCTCTCCGGCGTGGACCTGCTGATCGACGACCACGACCCGAGGATCGCCCCGGCCGTCGACCGGGCCGGGCCGGCGGACAAGGCGGCCGTGCTGCAGGGCGTGGCCCGCGAGCCGGTCGACTGGTCCGCGCCCCCCGCCGGATCGGGCGCCCGCCGCCGCATCGTCCTCCGCTTCCACTCCGCCCCGCTGGAGATCCGCGGCGACCGCGCCACCCGCGCGGTGCGGGTGACGGGCGGGAGCGGTGAGACCGAGCTCCCGGCCGGGACGGTGCTGCGGGCGATCGGCTACCGGGGAGTGCCGCAGGCAGGGCTGCCGTTCGACGAGGCCACCGGGACCGTGCCGCACGAGCGCGGCAGGGTGGCGGGGATGCCCGGCACGTATGTCGTGGGCTGGATCAAGCGGGGCCCCTCGGGCGGCATCGGCGCCAACCGGGCCTGCGCGGCGGAGACCGTCGGCACCCTTCTCGCCGACGCGATCGCGGGCGCCCTGCCCGCCCCGGCCGGCAGCGCCCGGGCCTTCCACCGCCTGGCCCGCCGGCGCCGGCGCCGCTGATCCGCTGATCCACCGCTCCGCTGGTTCACGACCCGGAAGAACCCGGGGGAGAACCCGGTACCCCTCCCCACCCCCGGCGTTCCCGCACCCCCGGATCGCACGCGAACTGAACGTGCACTCCGTCGTGAACTGCATGAAGCGCACCGTCCGGGGCATTCGGAACCTCCTGTGAACCGCCGGGAGGACGCCCATGACGATGACGGACCAGCGGGTCGGCGTGACGCACGAGAGCGCCCGCGAGAACGGTGCGGGCTGTGCGTGCGACACCGGCCGGCCAGGAGCCGGGGCCGACGAACCGGAGACGCCGCGCGAGCGGGTCAACCGGCGGTGGAACGAGGTGCTGCAGGAGACCCGGGTCACCCAGACCGGCGTGCAGATCCTCTTCGGCTTCCTGCTCAGCGTGGCCTTCACCCCGGTGTTCGGCGAGCTGGGCACGGCGGACCGCACCATCTACGTCGCCACCGTGGTGCTGGGCGCGTCCGCCACCGGTGCCCTGATCGCGCCCGTCTCCCTCCACCGCTTCCTGACCG
Source organism: Streptomyces composti (assembly GCF_012034205.1). GTDB lineage: Bacteria > Actinomycetota > Actinomycetes > Streptomycetales > Streptomycetaceae > Streptomyces > Streptomyces composti. The sequence goes on along the minus strand of NZ_JAATEM010000001.1, from coordinate 73,959 downwards.
GGCAGCGCATGAAGGACGAGCTGGTGGAGGCCGCCTGCCGCCTGATGCGCTGCGGCATGGTCCTGCTCGCCCTCACCATCGGCTGCACCCTGCTGCTGATCCTGCGCTTCGTCATACCCGGCGTGCTGGCCGAGGCCCTGGCCGGAGGCGTGATGCTCTGGTTCGGCCTGTGCTGGTACATCCTCCCCTTCCGCCTCCGCCGCCGCGCCGCCCGCCGCGCCGCCGACGCCGGCTGACCGGCAGACCGGCGACCGCCGCCCGGCCGCGCCGACGCGCGTGGGGGGCGGGAGGCGTGCGGGGAGCGGGCGCGCGGGGAGCAGGCCCCCTCACCGGAAGCCGGCGAGGTCGTCGAGGAGCCGGCTGAGGCGCTCCGGCGCTCGTATGTGCCCCAGGTGCCCCTCCCCGGCGAACTCGTGGACCGATGCCTGAGGGACGCGCTGCCGGACGTCCTCGAACGACGTCCCGTAGGGGTCGGTTCCCCGATTGCACTGACCGATGATCAGGTCGACCCGGTCCGCCTGACGCGCCATCGCATCCGGGGACGGTGCCGCGTTCAGCGCGAGGAGCTCCGCATGCAGCGGTTCGCTCAGGCGCCGCAGGGTCTCCCAGCCACGTCCGTCGGCCCGGAGCTTCTCGACATGCGCCGCGGAGAAGCCGGAGATCTCCCGGTTGACGATCTCGACACCGCGGTCCCGGTCGGACGTCTCATGCGCGGCTCTCAGGGAGGGCAGCGCATGGCGGGCGAAGGGCCGCATCACGGGCTCGTAGGCGATCACCTGGCGCACCGGTCGCTCATCGGCGGACAGCAACGCGATCAGGCCGCCGTAGCTCCAGCCGAACAGGGCCTGCGCGGTGCCCACCTCGTCGAGGACCACGCCGAGGTCCCTGACCTCGGTTCGCAGCGAGTACGCGCTGGTCAAGGGCCCCGAGGGGGAACGGCCACGACGGTTCACCACCGCCACCGAGGGCCAGGCCCGGAGGGCGCCCGCGACATGACGCCACGCGTGCGCGTCACTCATCACGCCGGGCACCACGACCAGGCCGGGAGCGTCCGGCTCCCCGTACACGTCGACGGTGATCCAGCTGCCCCCGGAGACCGCCACCTTTTTCTGGATCGTTCGCTCCATAAAATCATTATGGAGCGCCCGCTCTACAATGCAAGCGTGACCGAACGCAGACGCGGACGCCCGCCGGCCTTCGACCGCGATCGCGCGGTCCTCGAGGCCGCACGCCTCTTCTGGCAACGGGGCTACTCGGGGACCTCGACCCGCGCCCTCACCTCGGCCCTCGGGCTCTCCACCTCCAGCCTGTACGCCGCCTTCGGCAGCAAGGCCGGACTGTTCGAGGAGGCGGTGCGCACCTACGCCGAGCGCTACCGGGAGATCTACGAGCGGGCCGCGGCCGAGAGGGACCTCGAGGCCGTGATCGAACGGATCCTCGTCGACTCGGTCCACGAGTTCACCCAGCCCGAGGAGACGCATCCCGGCTGCCTCATCGGCAGCGCCGTCATGACCGACAGCACGAGCACCCTCGACACCACCGCCTATGTCGCCGAGTTGCACCGCTCCAACGAGCAGACGCTGCGGCGGCGCATCGAACGAGCGATCCGGGAGGGCGAGCCGGCCGGCGGAACGAGTGCGGATGCGTTGACCGGGTTCGTCCAGACTCTCTGGCACGGTCTGTCCGTACGCTCCAGCATGGGTGCGACACGCGAGCACCTGCTCGAGACAGCACGGCTGGCCCAGGAGCTGATCCGCCGCCGGCTCGGGTCATCCGGATCCTGACGGGCGGCGGGCAACCGGACTCCACCGCACCGCATGGTGCCCGCACGCATCCCCTGGGCCGGAACTATGGTGGCCCACCACATGTGCGCCCGACCTGGCGCTTCCTACCGTGTGCCGACACGTACGCACCCCGTCCCCACCGCACACGAGGAAGTGGCGCACATGGCCTCCGCACCATCCGCTCCCCCGACGCCGTCGAGTCTGAAGCGCATCGTCGCCGCGTCCCTCATCGGCACCACCATCGAGTGGTACGACTTCTTTCTGTACGGCTCGGCGGCCGCGCTGGTCTTCAACAAGCTGTTCTTCCCCGAGTCCGACCCGCTCGTCGGCACGCTGCTGTCGTTCCTGACGTACGCGGTCGGGTTCGCGGCACGGCCGATCGGCGCACTGGTCTTCGGGCACTTCGGGGACCGGCTGGGCCGCAAGAGGCTGCTGGTGCTGAGCCTGCTGATGATGGGCGGGGCCACCTTCGCGATCGGTCTGCTGCCGACCCACGCGACCATCGGCAGCGCCGCGCCCCTGCTGCTCACCGCGCTGCGGCTGGTGCAGGGCTTCGCGCTGGGAGGTGAGTGGGGCGGCGCCGTGCTGCTGGTGTCCGAGCACGGGGACGCCGAGCGGCGCGGCTTCTGGGCGTCCTGGCCGCAGACGGGCGCTCCGGCAGGGCAGTTGCTGGCGACCGGCGTGCTCGCGTTCCTCACCGCGGTGCTCTCGGACGCGGCGTTCGGCAGCTGGGGCTGGCGGATCCCGTTCCTGCTCTCCGGTGTGCTGGTGATCGTCGGTCTGTGGATCCGGCTGTCGGTCGACGAGTCGCCGGTGTTCCGGCAGGCGCTGGAGCGGGCCGAGGCGCGCAAGGCGGAGGCCGCCGCCGTCACCGAGCGGATGCCGCTGGTCGCGGTCGTCAGGCACCACTGGCGCGATGTGCTGGTCGCGATGGGCGCCCGCATGGCGGAGAACATCAGCTACTACGTGATCACCGCGTTCATCCTGGTGTACGCCACCGTCTCGGCCGGTGTCTCGAAGCAGACCGCCTTGAACGCGGTGCTGATCGCCTCCGCGGTCCACTTCGCGGTGATCCCGGCCTGGGGCGCGCTGTCGGACCGGATCGGCCGGCGGCCGGTGTATCTGATCGGTGCGGCGGGTGTGGCGTTGTGGATGTTCCCGTTCTTCGCGCTGATCGACACCGGGGGCTTCGGGGCGCTGCTGCTCGCGGTGACCGTGGGTCTGGTGCTGCACGGCGCGATGTACGCACCGCAGGCGGCGTTCTTCTCCGAGATGTTCGCGACCCGGATGCGCTACTCGGGTGCCTCCATCGGCGCCCAGTTCGCCTCGGTGGCGGCGGGCGCGCCCGCACCGCTGATCGCCACCGCGCTGCTGGACGCCTACGGCACCTCCGTGCCGATCGCCCTGTACGTCATCGCGGCGAGCCTGCTGACCGTGGTGGCCCTGGCGGCGGCGAAGGAGACCCGCCACCGGGACCTGGCGGACATCGCCCCGTCCGGCGGGACCACCGGGCCGGCCGGGCCCCGCAAGGACCGGAGTGACCAGAAGGACCGGAGGGACCAAGAGAACCGGACGACGGAGGACGCGCCGACCATCTGACACCTCGTCACTCCGCTCCACCGGCCGGCCCCCGTGCGCGCCTCGCGTACGGGGGCCGGCGCGGTGCTGAGGGGGCGACGTGTACCGGGCCGGCCGTACGAGGTCAGTGCCCGAGCGGGCGTGCCGAGGGGCCGGAGAGGCGGTGCAGGCGCAGGGCCAGCTGTATCTCCAGGGCGCGGGCCGGGCTCTGCCAGTCGGAGCCGAGCAGGCGTCCGACGCGTTCCAGGCGCTGGGCGACGGTGTTCACATGGACGTGCAGTTCGTCCTTGGTGCGGGCGGGGCTCATGCCGCAGGCGAAGTAGGCGTCGAGCGTGCGGACCAGTTCGGTGCCCCGGCGCTCGTCGTAGGCGACGACCGGGCCGATGGTGCGGCCGACGAAGCCGGTGACGTCGCGATCGCCGGCCAGGAGCAGGCCGAGGAAGCCGAAATCCTCGGCGGCGGCGCCGTCGCCGGAGCGGCCGAGCAGGCGCAGGGCGTCCAGGCAGCGGCGGGCCTCCGCGTAGGCGGCGGCCACGGTGTCCGGACGGGCGGTGAGGCGTTCCACGGGGGCGGAGGCGCCGACGCTGACCGGTTCGTGGACGGCCGTGCCCAGGTGGCGGGCGGTGCGGCGGGCGACGTCCGTGGCGGTGTCGTCGCCGGTGAGCGGCACCAGCAGGACGGTGCCGCCGTCGCGGGCGGCGGCCAGGCCCTGCCGGGTCGCGGCCAGGTGCGAGGCGGCGGCCCACAGGCGTCTGCGGGTGTCGGCCTCCTGCTCGGCGTCGTCGGTGCCGCCCTCCAGGCGGGCGGCGAGCACCACGTGGGTGGCGTCCAGGTCGGCGTGGAGCCGGGCGGCGCGCTCGCGCAGCAGACGCGGGTCGCGGTCGCGGGCGTCGAGGAGGTCGTCCAGCAGTTCCCCGCGGACGCGCTGTTCCGCCTCGGCGGCGGAGCGGCGGGCGAGCAGCAGCAGCGAGGTGACCATGGCGGCGCGTTCCAGCGTGCGCTGGTCGACGGGGTCGAGCCCGGGGTGGCCGCGCAGCACCAGGGCACCGAGGAGTTCGTCGCCCGCGGCCACGGCGGCGATCCAGTCGTCCCCGTGCCGCACGGCGTGCCCCTCGGCGCGGGAGGACTCCAGGGCGCCGGGCGGGGCCGTGTCCGCCTCGGTGAACCGTACCTGGCCGTCCAGCACCTCGGAGACGGCGGCGGCCACGTCGTGCACCCCGCCGCCGCGCAGCACCAGCTCGGCCAGCCGGTCGTGGACCTCGGAGGCGCGCTCGATGACCCCGCTGCGGTCGCGGATGATCTCGTTCGCCTGCTCCAGGTCGGCGAGGGCGGAGCGGGTCTCGGCGAGCAGGTTGGCCGTGTCGATGGCCGCGGCGGCGAGGGCCGCGAAGGAGCCGAGCAGGGCGATCTGCTCCCGCTCGAAGACCCGGGCCCGCCGGTCGGCGGCGAACAGCACGCCGATCACGGTGTGCCCCAGTGTCAGCGGCACGCCGAGGATCGCCACCAGGCCCTCGTCGCGCACCCCGGCGTCGATGGCGCGGGTGTGCCGGAAGCGGTCGTCGCCGAAGTAGTCGTCGGTGACATAGGGGCGGGCGGTCTGGGCGACGAGACCGCCGAGCCCCTCCCCCATGCCCAGCCGCAGCTGCTGGAAGCGGGCGGACACCGAGCCCTCGGTGACCCGCATGTACGTGTCGCCCCTGGCCGGGTCGTTCAGGCTGAGGTAGGCGACGTCGGTGCCGAGCAGGGAGCGGGCGCGCTGCACGATCGCCCGGAGCACGGCGTCCAGGTCCCGCAGTCCTGCGAGGTCGTGGGCGGTCTCGAAGAGCGCGGACAGCTCGGCCTCGCGACGGCGCCGCCCCTCCAGCTCCGCGCGCACCCGCAGCGCGAGCAGCTTGGCCTGCTCCAGCGCGGCGATCCGCTCGGCGGGCCGCCCCTCGGCGCGGGCCAGCAGCACCGGCTGCTCATAGGCCTCGGCGGGCGCGCCGCGGGCCAGCAGCTCGAGGAACGGCGTCTCGGCGCCGCCGGGCCAGGGGCCGGAGGCGGGGCGCGGACGCCCCAGGGCGGGGACGCCGGGCCCGGCGGACTGCACATGATCGCGGGACATGACCACAGGATTCCTCATCTCCCGGCCGGTCCGGCAGGCCTGTGGAAAACCCGTTCCGGCCCCTCGGGCCCGCCGCGGGGCAGGCCGGTGCGCGGCCCGGCCGCCGCCGAGGCGTTCAGTGCGCGGTCCAGCCACCGTCCAGGACCATGGACGTGCCGGTCACGAAGGCGGCCGAAGGTCCGCACAGATACGCCACCGCCTCGGCGACCTCCTCCGGTTCGATCAGCCGCTTGACCGCGCTGTCCTGCAGCAGCACCTCGCTCAGCACCCGCTCCTCGGGGATGCCGTGGGCGCGCGCCTGGTCGGTGATCTGCCGCTCGACCAGGGGGGTGCGCACATAGCCGGGGTTCACGCAGTTCGAGGTGACGCCGTGCCGGGCGCCCTCGAGCGCGGCGGTCTTGGACAGTCCCTCCAGGCCGTGCTTGGCGGCCACATAGGCGGACTTGTAGGCGGAGGCGCGCAGTCCGTGCACGGAGGACACATTGACGATCCGGCCCCAGCCCTGCTCGTACATGTGGGGCAGGGCGCCGCGGATCAGGCGGAACGGCGCCTCGAGCATCACCGTGAGCACGGTGTGGAAGACCTCGGGCGGGAACTCCTCGATGGGGCGGACCAGCTGCAGCCCCGCGTTGTTCACCAGCACGTCCGTGCCCGCGGCGGCCGCCTCCGCGGCGTCCAGGTCGGTGAGGTCCACGACCTGCGGCTCGACCGCGCCGCCCAGCCCCCGGACCGCCTCGGCGAGCGACTCCAGTCCGGCGGCGTCCCGGTCGACGGCTCTGACCTTGGCGCCGGCGGCGGCGAGCCGCAGCGCGCAGGCGCGGCCGATACCACCGGCGGCGCCGGTGACCAGAGCGGTGCGGCCACCGAGGTCGAGCGGGGAGGCGTGGGGAGCCGGAACGGCACGGGAGGCGGTCATGTCCCCGACCCTAGGCAGCACCCGCACCCCGCCCCATGTGGTCAGCCCCTACACTTCAGCTGTTTTCCATAGGGTCGAACCATGTGGGGGCGTCCGACAGCGCCTGCTTGATCCGGAACCGCGAGAACTCGTGCATCTCCGGCAGGGCGTCCACCGGGAACCAGGCGACGTCCAGCGACTCGTCGTCGTTGACCCGCGCCTCGCCGCCGACGGCCCGGCAGCGGAAGGTGATGTCCATGTACTGGCAGATGTCGCCGTTGCCGTAGGTCACCGGCTGGAGCGCCTGCACCAGTACCACCCGCTCCGGCACGCAGCGCACCGCCGTCTCCTCCTCGACCTCCCGCACGGCGCAGGCGGCCGGCTGCTCCCCCGGCTCCGGGATGCCCCCGATCACGGACCACGTGCGGGTGTCGGCCCGGCGGTTCAGCAGCACTCTGTCCTCGTCGTCGAAGACGAGGGCGGTGACCCCGGGGAGCCACAGCAGCTGATGACCGGCGGACTCGCGCAGCGTGCGGATGAAATCAGGGGTAGCCATGCTCCCGACCCTAACCGGCCGGTCGGTCGCCCCGTCCCCGCTGCACCGGCCGTTCCCCCCGGGTACGCCGTCCTCCGGCGGACAGCCGTGCTCCGGCAGTACGCCGCCCCTCCAGCGGCACGGCTACGCGTCACCGGCGCGCCGGGCGCGCAGTCCGGCGCCGACGGCCCAGCCCAGGCCGCCCGCGGCGACCAGCACCAGGACGATCTCCGGAGCGATGCCGAACCGGGTCGCCGGGGTCTGCGTCGAGCGCAGCGGCACCTCCTGCACCAGGGAGTCGGCGACGAACATGCCGGTCCTCTGCGAGATCGTCCCGTCCGGCAGGATGACCGCGCTGACCCCGCTGGTGACCGGCACGGTCACCGTGCGGCTGTGCTCCACCGCGCGCACGCGGGACATGGCGAGCTGCTGGTAGGTCATCTCGCTGCGGCCGAAGGTGGCGTTGTTGCTGGGCACCGAGATCAGCTGGGCGCCGCCGGTGACCGTGTCCCGCACCGCCCAGTCGAACGCCGCCTCGTAGCAGGTCACCAGGCCCACCCGGGCGCCGCCCATGGTGAACACCCCGGGCTCACCGCCCCGGCTGAAGTCCTGGCGCACCATCGACGTCCACTCGTCGTTGATCGCGCCGATCAGCGGTCGCAGCGGCAGATACTCGCCGAACGGCTGGATCTGCCGCTTGTCGTAGGTGTCGACGGGGCCCTTCTCCGGGTCCCACAGGATCTGCTCGTTGAGCAGCCTGCCGTCCTTGGCCACCACGCCGCCGACCGAGACCGGCGCACCGATGGCCCTGGCCGCGCGGTCGATGGCGGCGCGCGCGTCGGGGTTGACGAACGGGTCGATGTCGGAGGAGTTCTCCGGCCACAGCACGATGTCCGGCCGCTCGGCCTTGCCCGCCTTCACCTGCTCGGCCAGGCGCACCGTCTCGCGCGCGTGGTAGTCGAGCACGGCCCGCCGCTGCGCGTTGAAGTCGAGCCCGAGCCGCGGCACGTTGCCCTGGATGACGGCCACGGTGACGGTGCCGTCCTCGGCCGCGTCACCGACCAGCGGACGGGCGGCCACGGCGCCCGCGACGGGCAGGACGACGCTCACCGCGCCGAGGACCGCGGCGGCCCTCCGCACCGTCCCGGTGCGCCGCGCCTCGATCAGCACCCGGGCCGACTCGGCCAGGCCGAAGCCGCACAGCACCACCGCGAAGCCCAGCACCGGCGTGCCGCCGACCGCGGCCAGCGGCAGGAAGACGCCGTCCGCCTGCCCGAAGGCGATCTTGCCCCAGGGGAAGCCCTCGAACGGCACCCGGGCACGGACCGCCTCACCGGCGATCCACAACGCCGCGGCCCACACCGGCCACGCCGGAAGCCGGGACACCGCGGCGACGCCGGCACCGACGAGCGCCACGAACACCGCCTCGATCACCACCAGGGCGATCCACGGCCCCGGTCCGACCTCCACGCCCGTCCACACCAGCAGCGGCAGCAGGAACCCCAGGCCGAACAGGTAGCCGAGGCCGAGAGCCGCCGTCCAGCGGCGTCCGCGCAGCACCCAGCCGAGGATGCCGAACGCGGGCAGGGCGAGCCACCACAGCGTGCGGGGCGGGAAGCTGGCGTACAGGAGCAGGCCGGAGAGGGCGGCCGCGGTGGCCGGCCCGAGCCGCGCGAGCCACCGCCCGCGCACGGGCGTGTTCTGCGGCGGCATCGACTCCGACTCGTCGACGGGGGCAACGGTGACGGTCACTCCGGGAGTCTAAGACGCCCTCCCCGATCGCCGACACCGGCACGGTTTCCCGGAGCCCCTGCCGGTCGGGGCGGCGGGTCAGGCGGGCCGGCGGCCGTGCGGGGAACCGGACGCGCGGTTTCCCGCGCCCCTGGAGCCCACCCCTCCTCACAGGACATCCCCAAATCGCCCACCAGCCGTTAACGTGTGCCGGTGCCCGGGTCGCACGGACGACCGGGGTCCTACACAGTCGGGGGCGACGCGTTACGGGGTGCGGGGTGGGTTCCACGGGCATGGCTGCTGCGGCCGGCGCGGAGGCGGACGGCGAGAGACGAAACGGACTGGACGTCGCGGGCGTCGTGGTCCTCGGCGCGTGTGCCGCCTGGCCGCTGATCACGGCGGCGGTCCGCGGCGGCCGCCCCGAGGGCATGCTGCTCGCCGTGCTCGCGGTGGCCGCCGGCTACGCGGCGGGCCGGATCGGCGCCACGCTGCTTCCGGTGGCCGCCCCCTGCGTCTGGGCGCTGGCCGGCGCCGGCCTGGCCGTGGCCGTCCCGCATCTGACGCCCGGGCCGCAGATGTCCACGCCGCTCGGTCACGCCGGGGCCACCGCCGCCGTGCTGGCCCTGTCCGCCGGCGCCGCGTGCTGTGCCGCCTGGGCGGCCACCGCCCGGGCCCTGCGGATCGCGCTGCGGCTGCTGGCGGCCGGCATCGCGGTGACCGCCGCCGTGCTCGGCTCGCCGGCCGGCTGCGTCGCCGGAGCGCTGGTGCTGCTGTGCTCCCTGGCCGCCGCGCGGGTGCGGCGCCGGGGTCCGGGCCTGGTGCTGCTGGCGCTGGCGGTCGCGTGCGTGGCCGGTACGACCTGGGCGGTGGCCCGTGACGCCCTGCCGGACGGACTCACCGCCTCCCTGGAGGGCCGGCTCTCCGCGCACCGCGTGGAGCTGTGGCGGGACGCGCTCGGCATGGTGCGCCGGCACGCGGGCCTGGGCGTCGGTCCCGGCCGGTTCGGGGAGCTGAGCGCGGCGTCCGGCGAGTCCGTGCTGTCCGACGGCAGACCCCACTCCGCGCCGCTGCAGCTGGCGGCCGAACTGGGTGTCGTCGGGGCGCTGCTGCTGGCACTGGCCTTCTGCTGGGTGCTGTACGCCTTGTGGCGCAGCCCCCGCTCCACCCCGGTCGTGCTGACCGCGGGCGCGGCCCTGACGGCGGTCGCGGCGATCTCCTCGGTGGGCAATGCGCTCAGCTTCACCGTGGTGTCGGTGGGCGTGGGCCTGCTGGCGGGGACGGCGACGGCGCGCCCCCTCGCCCCGGGTACGCCGCCGCGCACCCCGGACGCCCGGTCCCACGAGGACCGGCTCGCCAGATGAGCCGGGCGTGAACCGGTCCTGCCGAAACGTTCTTGCGTTCGCCTGCCCGCCCGGGTTCCCGCGTTCTCCCGGTGCGCGCTCAGCGCGCGGCGTTCGGCCGCTGCGGGCGGAGCCGGTCGCGGATGACGCGGACCGCGGCCTCGGCGTCGTCCACGGTGACGGTGAAGGTGTGGCCGTCCCACAGGCGCAGCAGCAGACCCTCGCCCCGCCGGACGACGACCGCCGTGCCCTTCTCGGGCCGCCAGCGGTAGCCCCAGCCGCCCCAGTGCCGCGGGGTGACGTGCGGGACGAACTCCGCTCCCGCGACCTGCGACAGCGGGATGCGGCGGCGGGGCACCCCGATGTGGCCGCAGCGCACCTCCAGATGCTCCTCGTCGACGCGCAGCGCCACATGCACGAAAGCGAGGGTGCCGAAGAGGACCAGCAGTCCCGCGGCGATGCACCCGACCACCGCCATGACCAGCGGTGCCACGGCGGAGGTCCACGCGGAGTCCACGGCCAGCGCGATCCCCAGGGCCATGCAGGCGGCTCCGGCCAGCGCGAGCAGCCACTGGGCGCGGTTGGTCGCGCGCCCGGTCCAGACGTCCGGGTACGGGGTGTGCTCACCGTGGGGGTGGTGGTCCCTCATACTTCGAGACTACTCAGGAATCGCACCGCGGGTACCGCGTCGCACAGCGTGACCGGACCTGCCGCGGTCCGCGCGGACCGCGCGGGCGGCAGGTCCTCGGCAGGCGCGAGCGGCGTCCGGGCAGGCGGGGCAGGAGGCCGGGGAGGCGCGGAACGTCCGGCGGAGACCGCGCGCCGGTGCTTCGGAATTCGGCGGATCCGGGCAGAACCCGGCGGATCCGGCGCCGCCGTTCAGGCCGTAGGGGTGACCTGCTTCAGCAGGCGGCCCTCCGCGTAGGTGAGGGCGGATGCGGGCAGCGTGCCCTCCCGGCCGCTGAGCAGGACCGTCAGGGAACCGCTCGCGGGGGCGTCGGGGGCCGGCTCGGCGCCGATGCGGCGCAGCGCCTGCGCGGCGACCGCTCCCGCCGAGCCGTGCAGGGCGAGCGGGGGCGCGTCGGGGCGCTGCACGGCGGTCCGGATGCGTTCGGCCACCAGTTCGTAGTGGGTGCAGCCCAGGACGACGGTGGTGACATGCTCCGGCGTCAGCTCCGCCGCGGCCGCGACCGCCTCGCCGACGGCGTTCTCGTCGGCGCGCTCCACGGCCTCGGCCAGTCCCCAGCAGGGCACCTCGGTGACGCCGACGCCGTCGGCGAAGTTGCGGATCAGGTCCCGCTGGTAGGGGCTGCCGGTGGTGGCCGGCGTGGCCCAGATCGCCAGGTGGCCGCCGCCCGCGGCGGCGGGCTTGATCGCCGGGACGGTCCCGATGACCGGCAGCTCGGGTTCGAGGCGGGCGCGCAGGGCGGTCAGCGCGTGCACGGTGGCGGTGTTGCAGCCGACGATCAGCGCGTCCGGGCGATGGGCCGCAGCCGCCTCGGCGACGGCCAGGGCGCGCTCGGTGAGGTCCTTCGGCGTCCGCGGGCCCCAGGGCATGCCGTCGGGGTCGAGGGAGAGGACGAGATCGGCGTCCGGGCGGAGACGCCGTACCGCGGCGGTGGCCGCGAGCAGACCGATTCCGGAGTCCATGAGCGCGATCTTCACCCGGCCACGATAGACGATGGGCCGCTACCGGCCGCCTCGGTGAGGCAGACTGCGCAGCGTGAGCGTGCTTGCGTGGACCGCCGTCGGATCCCTCGCCGCCTGGCTGTGGCTGCTGCTCGGCCAGGGCTTCTTCTGGCGCACGGACGTGCGCCTCCCGCCACTGCGGGAACCGGAACGGTGGCCGCGGGTGTGCGTGGTGGTGCCGGCCCGGGACGAGGCGGCGGTGCTGCCGAGGAGTCTGCCGTCGCTGCTGGCGCAGGAGTATCCGGGGCACGCGGAGGTCTTCCTGGTGGACGACGGCAGCACGGACGGCACCGGGGAGCTGGCGCGCGAGCTGGCGCGGCGGCAGGGCGGACTGCCGCTGACGGTGGCCTCGCCCGGTGAGCCGCAGGCCGGGTGGACCGGCAAGCTGTGGGCGGTGCGGCACGGCATCCGGCTGGCCCGTACCCGTGCGCCGGAGTACCTGCTGCTCACGGACGCCGACATCGCGCACGCCCCGGACAGCCTGCGGCGACTGGTGGCGGCCGCGCAGAACGGCGGTTTCGACCTGGTCTCGCAGATGGCGCGGCTGCGGGTGGCGAGCGGCTGGGAGCGGCTGGTGGTGCCGGCCTTCGTGTACTTCTTCGCCCAGCTGTACCCGTTCCGCCGGATCGGCAGGGACGGCGCGCGCACGGCAGCGGCGGCGGGCGGCTGTGTGCTGCTGCGCGCCGGGACGGCCGAGCGGGCGCGGGTCCCGGAGGCGATCCGGCACGCGGTGATCGACGACGTGGCCCTCGCCCGGGCGGTGAAGCGGGGCGGCGGCCGGATCTGGCTGGGGCTCGCGGACGGGGTGGACAGCGTGCGCCCCTATCCCCGGCTGCACGATCTGTGGCGCATGGTGTCGCGCAGCGCGTACGCCCAGCTGCGGCACAACTTGGCGCTGCTCGTGGGCACGGTCGCCGGGCTGGCGCTGGTGTATCTGGTGCCGCCGGCGGCGGTGGCGGCGGGCGCGGCGGCGGCGGACGGGCCGGCCGTGGCCGCCGGTGCGGCGGCCTGGCTGGTGATGGCCGGGACGTACGCGCCGATGCTGCGCTACTACCGGCAGCCGCTGTGGCTCGCTCCCCTGCTGCCGTTCACGGCGCTGCTGTACCTGCTGATGACCGTCGACTCGGCGGTGCAGCACTACCGGGGGCGGGGTGCGGCCTGGAAGGGCCGCACCTACTCGCGTCTGGACACCGTGCCCGAGGAGGGGTGAACGGGCCGCGGCCCAGGGGCACTTGCGGCCCTGTGCGGTCACGCGGCGGCTGCGGCCCCGTCCGCCCCCGGCCTCACTTGCGGCCCGGTGTCCAGTTCATGCCCCAGCCGTAGGCGTAGTCGATGGTGCGCTGCGGGCTGACTCCGCGCTCGGGCACCAGGTAGCGGGCCTCGCGCTGGACGACCAGGTCGCCGCTGCCGGAGTTGGTGATCAGGGCGAGGGCGCACACCGTCGAGGGCACCGTGCACTCGTCCAGCGAGAAGTCGATGGGCGCGCCGTGCTGCGGGGTCAGCGTGACATGGGCGTTGAGGTCGGCGAAGGAACGGGCGCCCTCGTAGATGGTGACGAAGACGAGGATGCGCCGGAAGTACTGCTTGTAGTCGAGGTTGACGCGGAGGTTCTCGCCGGTGGCGACGGCGCCGGTGCGGTCGTCGCCGTCCAGGTGGATGAAGGGCGGCTGGTGGAAGGAGCCGAAGGCGTTGCCGAGGGCCTGGACGACTCCCTTGGTGCCGTCGCTCAGTTCGTACAGGGCGCACAGGTCGAGGTCGAGGTCGGAGTGCATGGCGACCGGGCGGCCGAGCTTGGCGGCCCAGCCGGAGAACTGCTTGCGCACCTGCCAGTTGAGGTTCACGTGCAGGGTGCCGGAGGTGCCGCCCTGCTTGGTGAGCGAGACGGAGGGCGCCGACTTGGTGAGCGTCACCTTGGTGAGCCGGACCGGCGCGGGGGGTGTGGCCGGCGGGGGCGGCGCGGACGGCCGGGTCACGGGCGGCTGCGGCGGGGTGACCGGCCGGTTCATGGTGGGTGCGGCCGGGGGCGGCGGGGTGGCTGGTGCCGCCGGGGCCGGGGTGGGTGCCGCGTGCTGGGGCTCGTCCACGGTGATGCCGTAGTCGGTGGCGAGGCCCTCGAGTCCGCTGCTGTAGCCCTGGCCGACGGCGCGGAACTTCCAGGCGCCCTGGCGGCGGTAGAACTCGCCGAGCACGAACGCCGTCTCGGTGGTCGCGCCGGTGTCGTCGAAGCGGGCCGCGACGGTGCCCTGTGCCGCGTCCTTGACCTCGATGTAGAGGCCGGGGATCTGCCCGAAGGTGCCGCCGTCGCTGGAGGCGGCCAGGATCACCGTCTCGATGCCGGGCTCGATGCGGGTGAGGTCGACGAGGAGGGTGTCGGTGACCTGGTTGCCCGCGGTGCGCTTGCCCTCGTGCCGGACGGCGCCGGAGGCGTGGGCGGGCTGGTTGTAGAAGACGAAGTCGTCGTCGGAGCGGACCTTGCCGCCCACCAGCAGCAGAGCCGAGGCGTCGGCGTCGGGCACGCCGGGTCCCGAGCGCCAGCCCAGCTCCACCCTGAGTGCCGTGGCCGGCACCGGCGTGTTCGATCCCTTCGGCATTGACATGTCCGCCCCCATGAGGTCTTCGCGCCAGGCCCGTTCCCGGCATCCATCGGGTTGTCGTCGGCCCAACCTATTGCGGGACCAACCCCCTCATCCAGCCCGCCGCCGGTGACGGGCCGCGGGTGCGGATCCGGCCGCGGGCAGAACGGACAGGCAACCGCCGGTAACCCGCCTGGGCCTTGGCCTTTACACCAAACTTCGGCCACGCAAGGTCCGTTTTCATCAAATTCGCTCGCATTGGGGAACTCCAGACCACTGAAGACCCCTAAAACAACCCTCTTATCGGTCTCCCCAACCAGCACATCGTGGGCTTAACTTATGTGCCATGACCTCCCCCCGCTCCACCTATGGCGGCGGCTACTACTCCGCCTCCTTCCCGGACACTCCGATCTACGACTCGCTCGTGGCCGAGCGGGGCACCCCGCAGATCGCCCCGATCCGGGTCCCCGCCGCCTACGACGCGCCCGGCGGCTCGCTGCCGGCGCTCCCGTCGGCGCTGCCCGCCCTCCCGGCGGCACCGTCCCAGCCCGCGTACGGCTATCCGCAGGCCCCGCAGCCCGCACCGCTGCAGCAGGCGCACGCGCCGCACATCCCGCAGCAGGCAGGCGCGCCGCGCGGTTACCCCGGGCCCCAGCCGCAGCCGCCGCGTCCCATGGCCCCGGCCACGGGCTACGAGGCGATGCGCCCCGCGGCTCCCCGGCCGGCCCCGGCGCAGTATCAGGACCCGTACCAGAACCAGCAGTACCGCGGCTACTGAGCCCCTGCGGGCCACCGGCCGGCGACTGGCAGGATGGCCCCATGGGGAACCCGCGGCTGCACTCGATCCACGTCCATCCGGTCAAGGCGTTCCGGAGCGTTGCGCTCCCGGAGGTTGCCGTGGAGCCCTGGGGGCCGGCCGGTGACCGGCGCTGGACGCTGATCGACGACGGGGCGAAGGTCGTCACCCAGCGCCGGCAGCCGCGTCTCGCCCTGGCCGCCGCCGAGTTGCTGCCCGGCGGAGGTGTCCGGCTGTCCGCACCCGGCATGGACCCGATCGAGGTGCCCGTGCCGAGGCCGGGCCGCACCGTCAGGGTTCGGCTCTTCGACGACCAGGTCGACACCGTCCCGGCCGAGGACCCCGCCGCGCACGCCTGGTGCAGCACCTACCTAGGCGCCGACGTGCGCCTGGTGCACCTGGACGACCCGGCCACCCGCCGCCCGGTCGACCCCGAGTTCGCGCTGCCCGGCGAGACCGTCACCTTCGCCGACGGCTTCCCTCTGCTGCTCACCTCCACCTCCTCGCTCGACGCCCTCAACTCCCTCATCGCCGAGGGCGAGCACGCGGACGAGGGCCCCCTGCCGATGAACCGGTTCCGGCCGAGCGTCGTCGTCGACGGCGCCCCCGCCTGGGCCGAGGACGGCTGGTCCCGCATCACCATCGGGGAGGTCGCCTTCCGGGTCGCCAAGCCCTGCGGGCGCTGTGTGGTGACCACCACCGACCAGACGACGGCCCGGCGCGGCAAGGAGCCGCTGCACACTCTTGGACGGCACCGCGGATCGGGCGGCAGACTGGTGTTCGGGCAGAACCTCGTGCCCGTCTCGCCCGGCACCGTCCGGGTCGGGGACCCGGTCGTCGTCGTGGCCTGAGTCCTCGTCAACGCGACGACGGCCGGGGCCGCCCCCTGCGGGAACGGCGGGAACCGGATCGCGGGCCGGCGCGTTGGTTGCGTGAGAAGTGCGTGAGACGGCTGCGAAGGGGGGTCGGCTACCGTGCGTGCGATCAGCGGCCTGTGGCGCTGGCGGCACAATCCGCTGTGCCGCCCCACCGACCTGCTCGAGGGCTGGGTCGCCCTCACGGCGCTGCTGCTCCTGCTCGTCGCCGCACCCGTGACGGGCGTGCTGGTCCACGACGCCGCCCAGGACGCCCTCCAGCAGTCCGTCCGCGAGCAGCAGCGGTCGCGGTACGCCGTGACGGCGA
Organism: Streptomyces composti; assembly: GCF_012034205.1. Classification (GTDB taxonomy): domain Bacteria; phylum Actinomycetota; class Actinomycetes; order Streptomycetales; family Streptomycetaceae; genus Streptomyces; species Streptomyces composti. The sequence continues at coordinate 57,752 of NZ_JAATEM010000001.1, read as the reverse complement.
CGGTGATCCGCGCCCTGGAGCCCTCGGCGCTGGACCTGGACCCCGAGGCGGCCACCGGGCAGGACCTGCGCAGCCGGGTGCTCGCCCACTGGACCGCGCCCGACCGCACCGTCCACCGGGGAACGGTGGCGGCCCGGCTGGAGGATCCCGGGCCGGGCGACCGGTTCCGTATATGGACCGACCGCAACGGCCGCCTGGTGCCCCGCCCCCTCGACGCCGCGACGGCCACCACGCATGCCGTGATCGCCGGCGTGGGCGCCGCCCTGGCCGCGGCCGGACTGATCGAGTGCGCCCGGCGGCTGGCCGTCTGGCGCATGGTCCGCCACCGGTACGCGCTCTGGGACCAGGCCTGGGACCGAGCGGGACCGGACTGGGGCAGGACCGGCACCGGCAGCTGACCGGCTTTCCGCTCCGGTCAACCCCCAGGCCGCGCGCACGCTACGGTGGTCCGGCGCAAGCAGAACCGCGAACAACCTGCGTACGACGAGGTGGGGGCACAGTTACGCCATGGCACAGGGCACGGTCCAGGTGACGCACACCGGCACCTCGCGGTGGCGGCGCCGCACGGGTGAGTACGCATCGCTCGCCGCCGCCCTGGAGGCCGCGGCCGACGGCGATGTCCTCACCGTCGCCCCCGGCACCTACCGGGAGAACCTCGTCGTGCGGCGGGCGGTGACCCTGCGCGGCCCCGACGGCTCCCCCGGCTCGGTGCGCATCGCGCCCGCGGACGGTGTGCCGCTCACCGTGCGGGCCGCCGCGGTCGTCCGGGACCTGCACGTGGAGGGCCAGGACGCCGCAGCCCCGGCGGTGCTGATCGAGGAGAGCACACCGGAGCTGCGGGACATCCGGGTGGTCACCCGGTCCGCGGCCGGCATCGAGGTGCGCGGCACGGCCCGGCCCTCGGTCCACCGGTGCACGGTCGACAACCCGGCGGGCATCGGCGTCGCCGTACTGGACGGCGGCGGCGGGGTGTTCGAGGAGTGCGAGGTGGTCGCCGCGGGGCAGGCCGGTGTGGCGGTGCGCGGCGGCGCCCAGCCCCGCCTCGAGCGCTGCCGGGTGCACCACGCCTCCGGCTCCGGGCTCACCGTGACCGGGGAGAACTCCGCGCTGGACGCGACCGGTTGCGAGATCTACGAGGTGCGCGGCAGCGGGGTGCAGGTGAGCGCGCGGGCCACCGCGCAGCTCGCCGACTGCGATGTGCACCGCACCACCACCGACGGGGTCACCCTGGACACCGACGCGGTGCTGACGCTGGCCGACTGCCGCATCCACGACATCCCGGAGAACGCGGTCGACCTGCGCTCGCGCTCCGTGCTCACGCTGACCCGCACCACGGTGCGGCAGTTCGGGCGCAACGGCCTGTCGGTGTGGGACCCGGGCACCCGGGTGGACGCCGACCACTGCGAGATCTTCGACAGCACCGGCGACTACCCGGCGGTGTGGGTGAGCGACGGCGCCACGGCCGTCCTGGACTCCTGCCGGGTGCACGACGTTCCCGACGCCCTGTTCGTCCTGGACCGCGGCTCACGTGCGGACGTCGTCGACAGCGACCTGTGGCAGGTGCGCAACACGGCGGTGTCGGTCAGTGACGGGGCCACCGCCCAGCTGGACGACTGCCGGATCCGGGACGCGGCGACCGGCGCCTGGTTCCGCGACCACGGCAGCGGGGGCACGCTCAGCAACTGCACGCTGGACGGCATGCAGACCGGCCTGATCGTCACCAAGGGCGCCGACCCGGCCGTGGAGCGCTGCACCATCACCTCCCCCGCCGAGGCGGGCGTCTATGTCTCCGCGGGCGGCCGCGGCAGCTTCCTCAACTGCCGGGTCACCGGCAGCGGCGGCTACGGCTTCCACGTCATAGACGGCAGCCGCACCACGCTGCGCAGGTGCCGCACCGAGCGCTGTGCGCGCGGCGGTTACGAGTTCGCCGACGCCGGGGCGGACGCGGTGAACGGCGCGGGCGGTCCGCTCGTCGAGGAGTGCACCAGCGACGAGAGCGGCAGCCTGCGGGTGGCGCCCGCGGCGACGGAACGGGCCGTGCAGTCGGTGAGCACGTCGCCCGGGCTGCTCGGCGGGCTGCCGGAGCAGCGCGTGGAGCGGCCGGCGGCCGCTTCGCCCGTCCCCACCGCCGCCGCACCGGCTGCGGAGCCCGCACCGGCGGTGCGCACCGCCAAGGACGTGCTCGGGGAACTCGACGCGCTGGTCGGGCTGGAGAGCGTCAAGCGGGAAGTGCGGGCGCTCACCGACATGATCGAGGTCGGCAGGCGCCGGCAACAGGCCGGGCTGAAGGCCGCGTCCGTCAAACGGCATCTGGTGTTCACCGGTTCCCCCGGCACGGGCAAGACGACGGTGGCCCGGCTGTACGGCGAGATCCTCGCGGCGCTCGGGGTGCTGGAGAAGGGGCATCTGGTCGAGGTGTCCCGGGTCGATCTGGTCGGCGAGCACATCGGGTCCACGGCGATCCGCACCCAGGAGGCGTTCGAGCGGGCGCGCGGCGGGGTGCTGTTCATCGACGAGGCGTATGCGCTGTCTCCCGAGGACGCCGGGCGGGACTTCGGCAAGGAGGCCATCGACACGCTGGTGAAGCTGATGGAGGACCACCGGGACGCGGTGGTGGTGATCGTCGCCGGGTACACCGCCGAGATGGAGCGGTTCCTGTCCGTCAACCCCGGTGTGGCGTCCCGGTTCTCGCGCACCATCACGTTCGGCGACTACTCGCCGGAGGAGCTGCTGCGGATCGTGGAGCAGCAGGCGGAGGAGCACGAGTACCGGCTGGCGCCGGGGGCGCCGGAGGCGTTGCTGGAGTACTTCAGCAAGATGCCGAAGGGGCCCGGGTTCGGGAACGGGCGCACGGCTCGGCAGACGTTCGAGGCGATGGTGGAGCGGCATGCGAGCAGGGTCGCGCAGCTGGCTGAGCCGGATAAGGACGACCTGACGTTGCTGTACGCGGAGGATCTGCCGGAGCCGGGATAGGTCGTTCGAGGGTCGCCGCCCCAGAGGGTGCCGGCCTGTGCGGCCCGCGGAAGCCTCACCCGGTGTCGGCTGCCCGCGATGCATGCGCGCCTGTGCGCGGGGGCGGGAGTTCGGGGCGGAGGCGGGTGAGCAGGCGGTGCCGTTCTTCGGTGTAGGCGGGGTCGGACTGGTAGTCGGAGTGGCCCAGGACGGGGGCCGGCAGGGGGTGGGTGGGGGTGCGGCCGTAGGCGAGGGGGTCCTTGAGGGGGGCGCGGTCCACGGCGGGGCCGCAGTCGCCGGGGAGGCCGATCGGGCCGCCGATGGGGTCGGTGAGCCGGTAGAGGTTGCGCCAGCAGTCGACCTCCTGGTGCAGCCTGGCCAGCGCGTCCTGGCCGAAGTGGGCCGGGAACCAGCGGCCGTAGAGCCGCTCCAGCGGTGAGCCGTAGGTGAGCAGCGCGACCCGTTTGCGGGTGGCGGGATCGAGTTGCCAGGCCGCGGCGGCGGCGAGGACGCTGCCCTGGGAGTGCCCGGAGAGGACCAGGCGCCCTCCGGTGGAGGCGGTCCAGGTGGCGATGCGCCAGGTGAGGTCGGGCACCGCGCGCTCGGCGTAGCAGGGCGGTGCGAAGGGGTGGGCGGCGCGCGGCCAGAAGGTGCCGACGTCCCACAGGATGCCGATGGTGCGGCGTGCCGAGGCGTCCTTGTAGGCCCGGCGGCCCCAGGTGACGAACAGTATGAAGCCGAGGCCGATCAGCCAGGAGCCCAGCGCCTGGGCGGTCTCGGCGGCGCCGTGCACCACGGCGTGGCTGTCGCGGGCGGCCTCGCCGGGCGTCTTCTGCGTGGCCAGCGCCCCGAACAGGGCGCCGGCGCCCAGCAGCAGGGTGGCGGCGGAGGTGACGGCGACGATCCGCGGCCCCCGGTCGGTCAGGGCGGCCATGGCGCGGGCGCAGGCGATGCGGCGGGTGCGCTGGGGGTCGGCCGTCTCGCCGGGGTAGTCGCTCTCCACGGCGGCCCGCTCGGCCTTGGCGAGCTGCCAGGCGCGGTGGGCCAGCCAGCCGCAGAGCATCAGCAGCAGCACGAGCAGCGGCGGGATCACCGAGGCCTGCCAGGTCAGCAGCACGGGTGGTCCGGGGATCGAGGCGCCGGCGCCGTCCAGCCAGTCGGACACCCGCTGGGCGACGCCGCCGGACATCACCCCGCCCAGCGCGCAGGCCAGCATCGCCACGGCCGGTCCGGCCAGGCCCTGCATGGCGGTCCGCCGGTCGGGGTCGGTGCGGTGCAGCACGCGGGCGACCACGGCGAGGACGATCACCAGCAGGCCCTGGGCGAGAGCGAGGGCGCCGAAGGTGGCGTCGCCGGGCAGCCGGCCCGCCGACTCCCAGCCGGGGCGCTCCCAGCCCGCGTAGAGCAGGCTGAGCGCGAGGAGCGCCAGCGCGGCCAGCGGCAGCAGCCGGACCACGCGTACGTCACCCGCCGGGTCGAGCCGGCGTTCGCTGCGGCCCCGGCGGCAGACCACCCAGACGATCACGGCCGCGCCGGTCACCAGCGCCGCCTCGAGGAGCACGCCGAGTACGTGCAGCAGGGCCGGGCCGCCGGGCCTGCGGTCCTCGCGGGCGGCGGCGGAGCCGACGGCGGCGGCGACCGTCAGCAGTCCCGCGGCGGTGTGCGCGGCCCGGAGCCGGGCGACCAGGCGGCGGCCGTACCAGAAGCCGGGCCTGCTCAGCGCGCTGCGCGAGCCCTGCTCGCCGGTCTCGGGGGCGCGGACGAGGGGCTGCTGGGCCTCGTAGGCGTTCCAGGTGCGCAGCGACAGGTACCAGAGCAGGCCGGTGAGAGAGAGGGGCACGACGGCGGCGAGGGCCAGCCTGCGGCCGGGCATGCTCCACCAGCCGCCGTCGGTGAGATGGGGCGAGAGGAAGCCCAGCCAGGAGTTTCCCCGGGCGCACTCCGCCGTGCCGGCGCACTGCCATGCGGCGAGGTCGAGGGCGACCTCGCAGGCGGCGGCCACCAGCAGCACCGTCAGGCTGAGTCCGGCCAGGCGCACCAGCAGTCCGTAGAGCCGGACGGTGCGTCTGCGGCCCCGGGCGGTGGGGCGCATCCAGTGGGCGAGGTTGACCACCATGAACGGCAGGAGCAGCAGCCACAGGGCGCGGGTGCCGTTGCCGGAGGTGAGGTTGCACCAGACGTACGCCTCGGGGACGGGACCGTCCCCGCGGCCGCCGGGCCGTCCCTCCGCGTCGGCGTCGTCGGCGCGCCGGAAGACGGCGGCGGTGTCGTCGCCGGTGACGCGCACGGTGCGCGGGTCGTCGAGCATCCGCTCCGGGGTGGTGCCGCCCACCCCGTGGACCAGGAGTTCCAGCGCGTGCCCGGTCCCCTCCTCCGGGCGTGCGGGACCCTCGCCGTCCCCTCCCGGTCCGCTCGCTGCCGGCCTGTGATCCCTCGCGCGTTCCACCGTGTCGCACTTCCCCGTGACGTGTCGTCGGCTCCGACCGTGCGGGCACAGCCTCTCCTGTGCCGGGGCGGCTGACACCCGCCGTCAGGGAATCTCCCCGGTCCGTGTGACCGGCACGCGCCCCGCGACCCAACGGTGACATGTGCGCGACCAGCCACCGGTGGCGCCGGGAGCGGTGCGGCATGGGAGGATGGGACGTCCGCGCACCGGTGACGGGGAGAGGTCGGCTCGCCGGAACGCGTGCCGGACGTGTCGGTCGGATGGCGGCGGAAAGGACCGAAGCGTACGTGGGTGAGAATCAGAACCTCCTCGCGGAGCAGCGGCGCACCCTGATCCTCGACGAGGTCCGGCGCCGGGGCGGAGTCCGGGTCAACGAGCTGACCCGGAAGCTGGGCGTGTCGGACATGACGGTCCGCCGCGACCTGGACGCGCTGGCCCGGCAGGGTGTCCTGGAGAAGGTGCACGGCGGCGCGGTACCGGTGGTCGAGGCGAGCACGCACGAGCCCGGGTTCGAGGCCAAGTCGGGCATGGAGCTGAGCGCCAAGGAGGACATCGCGCGGGCGGCGGCGGAGCTGGTCCCGCCGGGTGCGGCGATCGCCCTGTCGGGCGGTACGACGACCTACGCGCTGGCGCACCAGCTGCTCGACGTGCCCGATCTGACGGTGGTGACCAACTCGGTGCGGGTGGCCGACGTCTTCCACGCCGCGCAGCGCACCTCCGGTCCCCGGCAGGGCTCGGCCACGGTGGTGCTGACCGGCGGGGTGCGCACCCCGTCCGACTCGCTGGTGGGGCCGGTGGCCGACCAGGCGATCGCGGCGCTCCACTTCGATCTGCTGTTCCTCGGTGTGCACGGGATATCGGTGGAGGCCGGTCTGTCCACGCCGAACCTCGCGGAGGCGGAGACCAACCGCCGCCTGGTGCAGTCGGCCCGCCGGGTCGTGGTGGTGGCCGACCACACCAAGTGGGGTACGGTGGGCCTGAGTTCGTTCGCCTCGCTGGACCAGGTGGACACGCTGGTGACGGACGCCGGGTTGCCCGCCGCGGCCCGTGCGGAGGTCTCCGAGCATCTGCGGCGGCTGATCGTGGCGGGCGAGCCGGAGGAGCCCGAGCCCAAGGAGCCGGCGGACGGCTGACGGACCGTCGGCCACGGCGGAGCGCCGCGTGGGACCGCCCGGTCCGTGCGCGGCGCATTTCTCTCACGGAGGTCACGGCATGGCTCACCGTCTGCGTCCCGTGGGGACGGACTTCGTCGCCACAGCTCCGGTACGGCTGGTGTTCGCGCGGGAGATCTCCGCCCCGCCGGAGCGGGTCTACCCGGCGCTCGCCGAGGACGTCCCCGGCTGGAGCGACTGGTTCGGCGCCGTCACGCTGGCCCGCCCGCTGGACGACGGCGCGGGCCGGGAGATCCGGCTGCGCGGCGGCACCCGCTTCCGGGAGACGATCCTGGTGGCGAAGGAACCCGAGGAGTACACCTACCGCGTGGACGTGACCAACGCGCCGGGCACCCGCGCCATGGTCGAGCAGTGGCTGCTGGCGCCCGCCGGCAGTGGCACCCGGGTGCAGTGGACCGTCGCCGTCGACGGCACGGCGCTGTTCCGGCACGCCCTCGCACTCGCCCGCCCCGGGCTCGCCCGCGCCTTCCGGAACGCGGCCACCTCCCTGGACCGGCGGCTGGCGCGTTAGGGCCCGGCGTCAGGAGGGCCAGACGCCGGTGCGCAGCAGTGTCTCGATGGCGGCGGTGTAGGGGGCGATGTCCAGGCCCTGTTCGGCCAGCCAGGCGTCCGAGTAGTACTTGTCGAGGTAGCGGTCCCCGGGGTCGCACAGCAGCGTGACCACGCTGCCCTGCCGCCCCTCCGCCACCATCTCGGAGACGATCTTCAGCGCGCTCCACAGGCCGGTGCCCGTGGAGCCGCCGGCCTTGCGCCCGATGGCGCCCTCCAGCGCCCGCACGGCGGCCACACTGGCGGCGTCCGGCACCTTCATCATCCGGTCGATGGCGCCGGGCACGAAGCTGGGCTCCATCCGGGGCCGGCCGATGCCCTCGATGCGGGAGCCGCAGTCGCAGGTGACGTCCGGGTCGCCGGTCGTCCAGCCCTCGAAGAAGCAGGAGTTCTCCGGGTCGGCGACACAGATCCGGGTGTCGTACTGCATGTAGTGGACGTAGCGCGCGAGGGTCGCGGAGGTGCCGCCGGTGCCGGCCGTGGCGACGATCCACGCGGGCTCCGGGTAACGCTCGAGGCGCAGCTGACGGAAGATGGACTCGGCGATGTTGTTGTTGCCGCGCCAGTCCGTGGCCCGCTCGGCGTAGGTGAACTGGTCCATGTAGTGGCCGCCGGTCTCCACCGCGAGGGCGGCGGACTCGTCGTACATGGTGCGCGGGTCGTCCACGAAGTGGCACCGCCCGCCGTGGAACTCGATCAGACGGCACTTCTCGGCACTGGTCGTGCGCGGCATGACGGCGATGAAGGGCACGCCGATCAGCTTGGCGAAGTACGCCTCCGAGACGGCCGTGGAACCGCTGGAGGCCTCGATCACCGGGCGGCCCGGCCGGATCCAGCCGTTGCACAGGCCGTAGAGGAACAGCGAGCGGGCCAGGCGGTGCTTGAGGCTGCCGGTGGGGTGGGTCGACTCGTCCTTGAGGTAGAGGTCGATGCCCCAGTGCTCGGGCAGCGGGAAGCGCAGCAGGTGGGTGTCGGCGGAGCGGTTGGCGTCGGCCTGCACCCGGCGTACGGCCTCCTTCAGCCAGGCCCGGTAGGCCGGATCGGTGCGGTCGACGTCCAGGGTGGCGCCGGTCATGGTCTGTCGGGGGGTGCTCACCACGGGGCTCCTTACACTGGGCGCCGACGCGGCGTCCTGCGCGGGCCGGCACCCCGATCATAAGCACCCTTCGCACCACTTCTCACCTGCATAAACGCATCTTTGGGCGGCCCAAAGGCAACCCTGGGCACCGGGGGCGTGAAGGGGCGGGGGCGCTTTTGCGTCAGTGCTTCTCGCGCCCCTGAGAACCGGAGCGCGCGCACTGGTGCTCCGCGGCGCACGGGGGCACACTTCACCGGCGGGAGCAGCGCACCGGACCGGGCACACGGGCACCGGTTCCGGGCTCGGGCCGGCCGCAGAGCACGGTCCGGCACACCGACACACGCGCGAGGGGGCGGGTGACCATGGCCGAGCCGGAGTTCACGGCCAGAGGGGTGCGGATCGGCAAGCGGCTGCGTTCGCTCACCCGGGCCGGGCAGGTCCGGATCAGCGACGGCAGGCTGGAGTTGCTCACCAGCTACGGCACCGAGATCGACAGCGCGCCGGTGCAGGCGGTGCGCGCCTCCAAGCCGTGGTTCGTCCCGGAGGACCGCGCGCTCGCGGATCTCAACGGCGAGCGGTACCTGCTGACCCTGGGCGAGCACGATCCGGCGCCGGGCGAGCCGGGGCCGCCGGCCGCCCGCCGGTTCGTCGAGGCGGTACGGCGCGCATCCGGGCGCGGCGGCTGAGATGTCCGTGAGTTGCGCCACATCACCCCTTGAGTCACGCTTGTCACACGTCACTCTGGGTTTACCGGCGATAACGCTGCGAACCAGCCCGCCGGCCACGACAGCAGGCGGCAGCGTCACGCAGGCATCCTGCTGGATCCGTACTCCGCGTTCTTCCGGGCCTCGTACCGGACCTGACACCGGGGAGTCGCAGCCGTGATCAGTCACCCAAGCAGGCACTGCACGGTGGAGCTCCAAGCCCTGCCGTCGCGGATCGGCCAGGTCCGCAGAATCGTATCTGCGCAGTTGCGCTACTGGCACATGGATTCGCTGATAGACCGGGCCTCGCTCGGTGTGACAGAGCTGTTGTCCAACGTCCACCGGCACGCCCAGCCGGACAAGACGTGCACCGTGGAGATGGAGCTGCTGCTGGAGCGGCTCAGGGTCTCCGTGCGCGACCACGACCCGCGTCTGCCGGTCGTGGAGGACGCGGGCCCGCTCGCCACCTGCGGCCGCGGACTCGCCATGGTGGCGGCGCTGAGCGAGAGCTGGGGCGCCCTGCCGGACGGCGAGTCGGGCAAGGTGGTCTGGTTCACGCTGCCCACGCCGAACGCGGCGGGGCTCGTGGTGCCGGACGGGATTCCGCGGCTGGCGGTCGCGGAGCGGGGGGCGGATCAGATGGCCAGGGCCACATAGCCTCGTTCGCCTCCGCATCGGCTCGTTCGCCCCGGGGCGCTCGGAGCCGTGGCCCTGCGGCCCGCTCGCCGGATGCGCGGGGAACAGGGGGCGTGGGCGGGCCCGCAACCTCGGTTGCGGGCCACGCACGGTGTCGTCCCTGGGGTCGCCTATTCGGTGGCGATGGCCCTGAGGACGTTCAGGCGGGCCGCTCGGCCGGCGGGGCGGACGCCCGCGAGAGCGCCGGCGGCCACGCCGACCAGGGCCACCAGGGCGAGCCGGACGGGCGGGACGGCGAAGGCGAAGGCGCTGTCGGAGGCGCCGTCGGAGGCCGCGACCAGGACCCAGCCCAGGAAGCTGCCGAGGGCCAGGCCGCCCGCGGTGCCGAAGGCGGCGACCAGGACGGACTCCCAGCGGACCATGGCCCGCAGCTGGGCCCGGGTCTGGCCGACCGCCCTGAGCAGGCCCAGTTCGCGGGTGCGCTCGTGGATCGCCAGGGTGAGGGTGTTGGCGATGCCGAGCAGGGCGATCAGCACGGCGAGGGCCAGCAGGGCGTAGACCAGGGTGAGCATCATGTCGATGCCGCCCGCCGAGGACTCGGCGTACTCCTCGCGGGTCTGCACCTCCGGGTTGCCGTACTGGGCGGCGACCTTCTCGACGGCGGCCTTGCCCTCTTCGGCGCTCACGCCGTCCGCGAAGCTGACGGCCACCAGGGTGTCGGCGTCCTGGGTGCGGTGCGGGGCCCAGGCCTCGCGGGTGATGACGTAGTCGCCGGCGAGTTCGGAACGGCCGTAGACGGCGCGGACGGTGAAGGTCTGCTCCCGGCCGTCGGTGAAGGTGAGCCGGGTGGTGTCGCCGGGGGCGACGTCCAGCCGGTCGGCCTCCTTCTCGGTAAGGGCGAGGCCGGTGGTTCCCAGGTCGGTGAGGGAGCCGCGGATCTCGCCGAGGTCGAAGGTGCGCTCCAGGGCTTCGGGGTCGGTGACCGTCAAGGCCCGTCCGTCGCCCTCGACTTCGGCGACGCCCCGGCCGAGCCCGACCGCGGTGTCCACCTCGGGCAGTTCCCCGACCGCCGGGGCGAGGCGCGGGCTGAGCCCGCTGCCGCCCGCGCCGAAGGCCGGTGCGCTGACGGCGACGTCACCCGCGAAGGAGCGCGAGACGGTCTGGTCCATGGTGGCCTTCAGGGAGGCGCCGAAGACGGTGAAGAGGGAGACCACGGCCACGCCGATCATCAGGGCGCTCGCCGTGGCGGCCGTCCGCTTGGGGCTGCGCAGGGCGTTGCGGCGGGCGAGCCGGCCGGTGATGCCGCGCAGGCGGTGCAGCGGGCCGCCGAGGACCCGGACGGCGGTGGAGGAGGCGACCGGGCCGAGGACCACGAAGGTGACCAGGGCGAGGGCCGCACCCGTTCCGGCCAGCCACAGCGACGGGGTGACCAGGACGCCGGTGAGGGTGAGGGCGAGGGCCAGGCCGCCGAGGACCGCGCCGGTGAGCGCGCGGGAGCGGGAGGCGCCGGAGCTGTCGACGGCCGTCTCGCGCAGGGCGGCCAGCGGTGCCGTGCGACCGGCGCGCAGGGCGGGTACCAGGGCGGAGCCCAGGCAGACCACCACACCGACGGCCGGCGGCAGGGCGAGGGAGACGGCGCCGACGACCAGGCTGCCCTCGGGGAAGGGGAAGCCGATCGCCGGGAACAGGGCCTGGAGTCCGGCCGCGATGCCGATGCCTCCGGCGAGTCCGGCGAGCGAGGCGGTCAGGGCCACGGCGGTCGCCTCCACCAGGGTGGTGGCGGTGATCTGGCGGCGGGAGGCGCCGAGGGCGCGCAGCAGGGCGTTCTCGCGGGTGCGCTGTGCGACGACGATGGCGAAGGTGTTGTGGATGGAGAAGGTCGCCACCAGCAGGGCGACGCCGGAGAACACCAGCAGGAACACTGTGAAGATGCTCAGGAACTGACCGGAGATCATCTCGTTGTTCTCCTCGGCCGACTCCTGCCCGGTGATCGCCTCGACGTCCTGCGGCAGCACGTCGGCCAGGCGGTCGACGAGCTCCTGCTGGCTCACGCCGGGTTCGGCGCGCACCAGGATGCCGGCCGCCTCGCCGGGGCGTGCCGTCAGGTACTTCTCGGCGTCGGCACGGGTCATGCCGGTGTAGGTCACCTGTGCCATGCCGTCCTCGCCGGCGAAGGTGGCCAGTCCGACGATGGTCACCTGCACGGGGTCGGGGGTGCGCAGCACGGTGGTGTCGCCGAGGGAGAGACCGCCGCGTTCGGCCGTGCCGCGGTTCACCACGACCTCCCCGGACTTCTGCGGGGCCCGGCCCTCGGCGAGCCGGTACGGGTTCAGCTCGGGGTCGGTGATCCAGTTGCCGGCGACGGTGGGCGGCCCCTGGCCGCCGATGGGCTCGCCGTCGGCGCCGACGAGCTGTCCGGCGCCCTGGATGTCGGGGACGGCGGCGGCGACCCCGGGGACCTGCTCGATGGTCTGGGTGAGACCGGTGTCGACCGGCTGCCGCACCCCCTGGGCCTCTCCGGGGGTGGTGATGGCGTCGGCGCTGCGGACCACGGCGTCGGTGCCCCGGGCCGCGTTGCCGAACATGGTGTCGAAGCCGGCGCGCAGCGTGTCGCCCATGACGAGCGTTCCGGCCAGGAACGCCACGCCGAGGAACACGGCGAGGAACGTTCCGGCGAAGCGCCGTTTGTGGGCGCGCAGGGAGGCCGCGCTCAGGCGCAGGGCTGCGTTCATGACGGCACCTCGAAGGCTTTCATCCGGTCCAGGACGCGGTCGGCGGTCGGCGCTTCCATCCGGTCGACGAGCCGGCCGTCGGCGAGGAAGACGACCTCGTCGGCATGGGCGGCGGCCACCGGATCGTGGGTGACCATGACGACCGTGCGGCCGGTGTGGCGCACGGTGCGGCCGAGCAGCCCGAGGACCTCGTCCCCGGAGCGGGAGTCGAGGTTCCCGGTGGGCTCGTCGGCGAAGACGACGTCGGGCCGGCCGGCGAAGGCACGGGCCACGGCGACGCGCTGCTGCTGCCCGCCGGAGAGTTCGGCGGGGCGGTGGCCGAGGCGGTCGCGCAGCCCGACGACGTCGATCAGGGAATCGATCCACTCGGGGTCTCCCCCGCCGCCCGCGAGATCGAGCGGCAGGGTGATGTTCTCGGCGACGGTGAGCGTCGGCACCAGGTTGAAGGCCTGGAACACGAAGCCCACCCGGTCGCGCCGGAGCAGGGTGAGGCGGCGGTCGTCGAGCCCGCCCAGGTCGGTGTCGCCGATGTACGCGGAGCCGGAGGTGAGGGTGTCGAGGCCGGCGGCGCAGTGCATCAGGGTCGACTTGCCGGAGCCGGAGGGGCCCATGATCGCGGTGAAGCGGCCGGCCGGGAAGCCGACCGTCACCCCGTCCAGGGCCCGTACGGCGGTGTCGCCGGTGCCGTACACCTTCACGGCGTCGACGACGCGGGCGGCGGTGCGGGTGACCGATCCGGTGGTGGCGGTGGCGGTCATGCCGCACCTCCCTCGGAGCCCTTGCGCCCGAACTGCTCGTCCAGGACGGACAGGCGGCGCCAGTACTCGTCCTCGTCGATCTCGCCGGAGGCGAAGCGGTGGCCGAGAACCGTGATGGGCGAGTCGGGTGCGGGGCCGGACTGCCCGGGCCCGCCGCGGCCGTACCGTCCGCCACGGCCGCGCCAGACGGTGCGGCGGAGCAGAGCGATGCCGCCGCCGATGATCAGGGCCCAGATCAGGGGGAAGAGCAGGATCCACGGGCCGGGCCCGCCGTCGCCGAAGTGCGCCAGGGTCTGCATGGTCGTTCAACTCCTCGGAAGCGATGTGCTGGTGTTGCGGTGTGCTTCCGAGGGTCGTCCTGGAGGGGGTGCCCGGTCGTCGTACGGCGAGCGGCAGTGCGGGTACCCCGCCGGGAGTACCGGAGGGGGCGGGGGTGGTGCGGACGGCCCGGGCGCGGGGCGGCACGCGGACGGCCGTCGCAGGTCAGGGGGCGCGCGGGGCGTCCGGCGGCCGGAGCGGCTCAGGGGCCGGTGCGGGCCGGGGGCGCGGTGCCGGAAGGGCCGGGAAGTACCCCGGAGGGAGTACGCGGGCCCGCGGGGACGGCGGTGCGCGCGGTTTCCGCGGGGCCCGCGGCCGCGCAGGGTCCCGCCGTCCCGGGCGGTGGGTCCGCTCCGGTGACGGCGGGGTGCGGTGCGGCTTCGCCGGGGGTCAGGAGCCGGGCATCGCCTGGTCGCTGTCGCGGAGTGCGCCCCAGCCGTGCCAGCGCTCGACCTCGATCAGGGCGCTGACGCGCGGACGCTCACGGTCCGGATAGGGGCTTCCGGTGTAGTGGGCGGAGAGACGGTCGATGTCCTTCAGGCCCTCGTCGTCGCGCAGTTCGGTCACCCGGCCGATGAGGGTGACGTGCGTGTACCAGTTGTCGCCGTCCAGGACAGTGAGGGTGACCCGCGGGTCCCGGCGCAGGTGCTTCAGGCGCACCCGGCCCGCGTCGAGGTTGATCAGGGCCCGTCCGTCGTCCTCCCACAGGTACCAGGTGGGGGTGGAGACGGGGGCACCGTCGGAGCGGAGGGTGGCCATGACGCAGGGGTTGGGCCGGCGCAGCAGGTCGACGGCCTTCTCGGGGAGCGGCGGCTTGGACATGAGTGCCTCCTCGGGGCGGGTACGTGGGTGGCGGGAACGGACAGGGACCGGGCGGGGTGGGGCTGCCCGGGTCAGGCGGTCGGGTCCTGGTCGAAGCTGGCGTAGTACGCGGCCGTCATGTCCTCGTCGCCGTGTCCCAGGGCGGCGGCGCGTTCCATGCGGGCGGCGCTCGCCGCGGCCACGTCCAGGCGCACACCGTGCTGCTCCGCGGCCTGCACGATCAGCCGGGCGTCCTTGGCCGCCGTGGTCACGGCGAACTGGGCCGGGGACAGCTCGCCGCCGATCAGGAGACCGGCCTTGGCGTGCAGGTAGGGCATGTCGAGAGGGCCGCCGGCGATCAGGTCCAGGAAGTCGCCGGGGTGGACGCCGAGCGCGCGGGCGAGGGCGAGTGCCTCGCCCGTGGCCGTGGTGGCCGCGAGCACCCAGCTGTTGGCCACCAGCTTCAGCCGGGTGGCGCTCGCCTCGGCGCCGTCCTCGCCGGTCCACACCGTGCGGGAGCCGACGGCGTCGAACACGGCGGTGACGATGTCCCTGCCCTGGAGGGGGCCTGCCGCGATGACGGTCAGCTCACCGGCCTCGGCGGGGCCACGCGTGCCGAGGACCGGGGCGTCGTAGAAGAGCAGGCCGTGCTCGCGGGCGAAGGCGGCCAGTTCGGCGACGCCGTCGAGCCCGGCCGTCGCGGACTGCGCCCAGACGGTGGAGGGGCGCAGGGCGGGCGCCGCCGCACGCATGGTCTCCAGGGTGACCGGTCCGTCGTGCAGCATGGTGAGCACCACGTCGGCGGAGTCGACCGCCTCGGCGGGAGTGCCGGCGACCAGGGCGCCGTCGGCGGCCAGTGGCTCGGCCTTGGCGCGGGTGCGGTTCCAGACGCGGAGGTGGTAGCCGGCCCGGGCGATGTTGCGGGCCATCGCCGCGCCCATGATGCCGGTGCCCAGAACGCTCACGGTGAGCTTGTCGGTCATGCCCTCGGCCTTCTGTCGTCGCGGACGCTGAGTGCCTGCGCGCGGCACACGGGCCCGCCCGGGGGCGGAGTCCGGTGCCGCGCGTCGGGTGCTCCGGGCCATTCTGCTCGGCGGAGAGGCCGTCGGCGCGCTCTTGCGCGCATCCGTGTCGGTGCGGTTCCGGGCTCGTACGGTCCGTCGTGTCAGCCCGGGCTCGTAGGGTCCGTCGAGTCGGTGCAGCCCGGGGCTCGTGCGCGCGGTCGGGCCCGCTCGTGAGAAGCGCACGGGTGTCCCGGTCCCCGGCTCAGGTCAGTGCGCCGAGCGGGTCGTCGAGGACCGGCTGCCAGGCCAGTTCGGCGGCCCCGACCAGGCTGTTGTGGTCCAGGCTGCTGGGCAGGATGGGGACGCCGCCGCTGCGGCCCCACAGACTGCGGTCGGCGACGACGGCGCGCAGCCGCTCGGGGTCGGCCTCCAGGAGGGTGCGGTGCAGCCCGCCGAGGACGATCCGGTCCGGGTTGAGGATGTTCACCAGCCCGGCGAGGCCGAGGCCGAGCCGGTCGATCAGGGTCTCGGTGGCGGTGCGCACGTCCGGGTCGTCGTAGTGATGGCGGATCAGTTCCTCCGCCTGCCTCAGCAGGGACATCTCGGGTCCCGGTTCGCGTCCGGCGGCGGTGAGCAGGGCCAGCGGGTCGGCCTCGACGTCCAGGCAGCCGCGGCTGCCGCAGTGGCAGGGGCGGCCCTCGGGGTTGACGGTGAGATGGCCGACCTCCAGGGCCAGGCCCGAACTGCCGGTGTGCAGACGCCCGTCGAGCACCAGCGCGCCGCCCACGCCCCGGTGTCCGGTGGCCACGCACAGCAGGTCGCGGGAGCCGCGCCCGGCGCCGTGCCGGTGTTCGGCGAGGGCGGCGAGGTTGATGTCGTTGGCGGCGAAGGCGGGCCCGTCGAGACCGGCGGCCCGCACCTGTTCGGCGAAGATCTCCCGCACCGGGGCACCGGCGGGCCAGGCCAGGTGCAGCGGGTTGAGGGCGAGGCCCTCCGGTTCGGCCACCGCCGAGGGCACGGCGAGGCCCGCGCCCACGCAGCGGCGTCCGGTCTCGCGGAGCAGTTCGGCACCGGCCGAGACGACAGAGCCGAGCACCTTCGCCGGGTCGGCGTCGATCACCTCGCAGCCGGGTGTGGTGGCGACGATCCGGCCGCCGAGCCCGACGAGGGCGGCCCGGAAGCCGTCGGCGTGCACCTGCGCGGCGAGTGCGACCGGCCCGTCCTCGGCGATCGACAGCCGGTGCGAGGGCCGTCCCTGGGATCCGGCCGGGTGGACGCCCGGCCGCGCGTCGACCCGGATCAGCCCGAGGGCCTCCAGCTCGGCGGCGACCGCGCCGGCCGTCGCGCGGGTCACGCCGAGTTCGGCGGTGAGGACCGCACGGGTCGGGGCCCGTCCGGTGTGCACGAGTTCCAGCGCGGGGCCCAGCGCGCCGCGTCCCCGGTCGAGCCGTGTCCTCGAGGTCGTCCCTTCCCCCGCCGGCCGGGGGTCCGCCTTCCCGCTCATGGGGGTGAGTCTCCCATGATCCGCGAACCGCAGGAGATCGCGGGCACGCTACAACCCGCTGACCCGGAGCGTGATGTTGAGCCTTCCGGTCAGCCCCAGCCCGGGCGGCGCGGTGCCCGGCAGCACCTTGGGCACCCCGTGGTAGGCGAACCGGGAGGGCCCGCCGAACACGAACAGGTCACCGCTGCGCAGTTCGACGTCCGTGCGGGGGCCGGTCCTGGTCTCGGTGTCGCCGAAGCGGAAGACGCAGGAATCGCCGAGGCTGAGGGACACCACGGGGGCGTCGGCCTTCTCGTCGCTGTCGCGGTGCATGCCCATCCGGGCGTCGCCGTCGTAGTAGTTGATGAGCGCGATGTCGTAGGCGGCGGTCCGCGCGGCCTCGTCGCCGAGGGTGTCGGCGACCGCGCGGCGGCCCAGTTCGCCGAGGCTGTCGGGGAAGGGCTTGACGGGGGCGCCGTCGCCGTCGACGGCGGTCCTGGCGTAGCCGTAGGGGTACCAGTGCCATCCGAGGCACACCTGGCGGGCGGACATGGTGCCGCCGCCCGGGGTGTGCACGGTGCGCAGTCCGGCGGGCGGCCGGGCCCACTCCCGGCAGGCCCGCAGCAGGTCCCGCTGGGCCCGTGCGTCCAGCCAGCCGGGTACGTGCACGGCGCCGGGCGCGAGCTCGGCGGGTGCCCTGGGGAACAGTTCGCCGTCCATGTGCCCATCCTGCCCGCAGTCCGCCCGGACAAGGGCTGAGCTGCGGTTCCGCTAGCCTGGGCGGCACGATGGACGACCGTATGACGACGCCGTGGGGCGACCGGCTGCTGACCCGCTTCCCCGAGGATCCCCGGGACCGGCTGCGCGCCTGGGACGCCTCCGACGAGTATCTGCTGCGGCATCTCGACCGGGAGCGGGTGCCGCTGTCGGGGACGGTCGTGGTGCTCGGTGACCGGTGGGGTGCGCTGGTCACCGCGCTGGCGGAGCACCGGCCGGTGCAGATCACCGACTCCTGGCTGGGGCAGGAGGCGACCCGCGCGAATCTGGCGCGCAACGGTGTGGGGCCGGGGACGGTGCGGCTGCTGACCACGCAGGACGACCCGCCGGGGCGGATCGACGTGCTGCTGGTGCGGGTGCCGAAGAGCCTGGCGCTCCTCGAGGACCAGTTGCTCCGGCTCGCGCCCGCCGTGCACGCGGACACGGTCGTCGTCGGCACCGGCATGGTCAAGGAGATCCACACCTCCACGCTGCGCCTGTTCGAGCGGATCCTCGGCCCGACCCGTACCTCGCTGGCCGAGAAGAAGGCCCGGCTGATCTTCTGCGAGCCCGACCCCGCGCTGGACCGCCCCGCCAGCCCCTGGCCGTACCGCTACACCCTGCCCGGCGACGTCGGCGTCGTCTCCGGCCGGACGGTGGTCAATCACGCGGGGGTGTTCTGCGCGGACCGGCTCGACATCGGCACCCGCTTCTTCCTCAAGCACCTGCCGGACGTGCCGGACGGCAGGCGGGTGGTGGACCTCGGCTGCGGCAACGGTGTGGTCGGGACGGCGGTGGCGCTGGCGCAGCCGCGGGCCGAGGTGCTGTTCGTGGACGAGTCCTTCCAGGCGGTGGCGTCCGCGCAGGACACCCACCGGGTGAACGGCGTTCCGGGGCATGCGGAGTTCCGGGTCGGTGACGGCCTGGCCGGGGTGGCGGCGGGCAGCGTCGACCTGGTGCTGAACAATCCGCCGTTCCACTCCCACCAGGCGACCACCGACATCACCGCCCGCCGCATGTTCGCCGACGCCCGGCGCACGCTGCGCCCGGGCGGCGAGCTGTGGGTCGTCGGCAACCGCCACCTCGGCTACCACGTGCGGCTGCGCCGCCTGTTCGGCAACAGCGAAGTGGTGGCGAGCGACCCGAAGTTCGTGGTGCTCAGGGCCGTGAAGCGACGGTGAGCGCGTCCGACCAGAAGGCGGCGTAGCGTCCGCCGCGGGCCAGCAGCTCCCGGTGGTCGCCCTGCTCGGCGATCCGGCCGCCGTCGAGGAAGGCGACGCGGTCGGCGCGTTCGACGGTGCTCAGCCGGTGCGCCACCATCACCACCGTGCGGCCCCGCAGCAGCCGCTCGATCCCCTCGTTCACGGCCGCCTCGTTGACCGGGTCGAGGGCCGAGGTCACCTCGTCCAGCAGCACGACGGGCGCGTCCTTCAGCAGCGCCCGGGCGATCGACACACGCTGGCGTTCGCCGCCGGACAGCCGGGCGCCGCCCTCGCCGACACGGGTCTGCCATCCGCCGGGCAGGCGGTCCACCACCTCGTCCAGCCGTGCCGCGGCGGCCGCCGCCCGCAGCTCGCTCCCGGTGGCGTCGGGCCGGCCGAGACGGACGTTCTCCTCGATGGTGCCCTCGAAGAGGTACACGTCCTGGAAGACGACGGCGATGCGGGACATCAGCTCCTCGGTGCCGACGGCGCGGACGTCCGCTCCGCCCAGGCGCACGGCGCCGGAGTCGGCGTCGTGGAAGCGGGCGAGCAGGTGCAGCAGCGTGGTCTTGCCCGCGCCGGACGGTCCGACGACGGCGAGGCGCTGCCCCTGCGGCACGGTCAGCGACACCCCGTCCAGCACGGTGCGGCCGTCGCGCCGGAAGACCACCGAGTCGAACTCGACGTCGTGCCTCCGGGGTTTCACCGGACGGCGGGGTTCGGGCAGCGGCGGTGTGTCCAGCAGCGTCTCCAGCCGGGCCAGTTCGGCGCGTGCGCCGCGCAGCCGGCCGCCGAGGTGCCCCAGTGAGAGCAGCGGGTCGGCACAGCGTGCGGCCAGCACCAGGACGGTGAGGACCTGAGCCGTTCCCACCTGCCCGCCGAGGGCCAGGTGGGCGCCCAGGACCAGCAGCGCGGTGAACACCGCCTGCACCGTGAAGGTCAGGCCCAGCGCGCCGGGCACCACGGCCCGCGCGGAGCGGCGGGAGGAGCGCTCGACCCGCTGCAGGGACGCGTCGAGCAGGTGGAAGCGTTCGGTGGTCCTGCCGCCCGCCCGCAGCACCGGCTGGGCCTGGAGGTACTCGACGACGCGGTCGGTGGCGTCCCGGTCGCGGGCGGCGCGCTCCTCGTCCGCGGCGGCCGTCGCCCGTCCCGTCCACCGGTGCACCAGCACCACGAGCGGCACGGCGGCCAGCGCTGCCAGCCCGAGCCGCCAGTCGAGGGCGAGCATCACGGCGACGGTGGTCAGCGGGGTGACGCAGGCGGAGATCAGCGGTGCCAGCAGATGCGCGATCACGCTCAGCGCCCGCAGGACGCCCTGGCCCGCGAGCACGGACACCTCCCCGACCCGGGCGGTGTCGTACCAGCCGAGGGGCAGCCGGGCGAGGTGGTCGCCGAGGCGGTGGTACACCCCGCGCAGCAGCGTGGTCCCGACGCGGAAGCCGGACAGGTCGCTGATGTAACGCAGCACCGCGCAGACGGCGATGGCCGCGGCGAAGACGGCCAGCCAGGGCCAGGCGTCGTGGGGACTGCTGCCGAAGAGGGACCGCAGCACCGGGACCAGCAGGGCGTAGGAGAGTCCCTCCACGATCGCGGCCGCCGTCATCAGGGCCACGGTGCGGCGCACGGGCCGGGCGTACCGGTCCCCCAGGACGCGGAACAGCGTGCGGATCATCGGTCGTCCTCTCCTCGTGCGGGTCCGTGCGTCGTTCCGGGCGTCGTCGCGCGGGGTGTCGTCCGCGCCGTGCGGCCGGCGCGTGCGGTGGTCCCCGTCCGGACCTCCCCGGCCCGGCCGGACTGCCACAGCGCGGTGAACTCCCCCTGCTCCACGAGCAGTTCGTCCGGGGTGCCGCGTTCGACGATCCGTCCGTCCCGCAGTACCACGACGGTGTCCGCGGCCCGCGCCGTCTCGAGCCGGTGGGCGATGACCAGCACCGTGCGGTCCTCCCCGAGGGAGGTCAGGGTGCGGCGCACCGCCAGCTCGGTACGCGGGTCGGCGAAGGCGGTGGCCTCGTCGAGGACCAGGACGGGTGTGTCGGCGAGCAGGGCGCGGGCCAGGGCGATCCGCTGCGCCTCGCCGCCGGAGAGCGCGGCCTCCTCGCCGAGCACCGTGTCGTAGCCGCGCGGCAGTTGGAGGATGCGGTCGTGGATGTGGGCCGCCCTGGCCGCGCGCTCCACGTCCCCGGGCGCGGCGTGCGGCACCGCCAGGGCGATGTTCTCCGCCACCGACGCGCGCAGCAGGCGCATGTCCTGGAAGACGAAGGACACGGCGCGGCCGAGCTCCCGGCTGTCCAGGTCGCGCAGGTCGGCCCCGCCGAGCAGCACCGAGCCGTGGCCCGGGTCGAAGAACCGCGGAAGCAGCCGGACGAGCGTGGACTTGCCGCTGCCCGAGGGGCCGACCAGCGCGGTGATCGTGCCGGGCTCGAGCACCAGATCGACGCCGCGCAGCACCTCGTGTCCGTCCTCGTAGCCGAAGCGCACGCCGCGCAGTTCGACCCGGTGGCCCCGGGGCACGGCGGGCCGGGCCGGCTGGGGCAGCGGCGGGACCGCGAGGACGTCACGGATGCGCCGCAACGCCTGGTGTGCCGCCCGCATGTCGTCGAAGCCGTGGCCGAGGGCCGCCACCGGAGCGGTGAGTCCGAGGCCCAGCAGCAGGAAGGGCAGCAGGTCGGCCGGCGGCATACCGCCTCCGGTGATGAGTGCGGTGCCGCCGGTGAGCACGGCCAGCAGCACGAACGGCGGGGAGAGCAGGGTCTGCATGGCGGCGGCGGTCCCGGCCAGTCCTCGCACGAAGCGGTGGAAGACCTCCGTGAACTCGTCGGTGGCCGTGCGGAAGGCGCGGTGGGCGCGGCCGGCGCCGCCGAACGTCTTGACGACGGCGATGCCCTGCACGAACTCGACGGCCGCGTCGGCGATCCGGCCCATGGCCGCGTCGCGGTCCCGCTCCTCGCGCTGCCGTGCCGGGGTGAGCATCAGCGGCACCAGCGCCACCGCCAGGATCACCGGGGCCAGGGTGATCAGGGTGAGCCGCCAGTCGACGGTGCACAGGTAGACCAGCGAGATCAGCGGCACGACGAAGGCGGAGGTGAGTTCGCCGGGTGTGTGGGCGATGAACGGGTGCACGGCGCCGACGTCGTCGCCCACCACCTTGGCGAGCTCGCCGGTCCGGCGCCGGGCCAGCCAGCCGATCGGCACGCGTCCCAGCCGTGCGGCCAGTTGCCGGCGCAGCGCCAGCTGCACCCGCCCGTCGAGCAGGTGCCCGATGCCGGACGAGGCGGTGGTGCACAGCAGGTGGAGCAGCAGTCCGGCGGCGCCCGCGGCCACCACGGTGCGGACGTGACCGTCATCGACCGGTCCGGGCGACAGCAGCGTCCGCCCCAGCTCGGCGACCGCCAGCAGCGGGGCCAGTCCGGCGACCGCGCCGGCGACCTGGAGCGCGACGACCGCGGCGAAGCTCCGCCCGAAGGGCCGCAGCAGCCCGGCCACGGACGGTCGGGCGGACTGCGCGGACTGATCGGACTGCGAGGGCTGCGAGGACTGCGAGGACTGTGTGGGAGTGGTGGCGCTGGTGGTGGTCATCGGCCGTCCCCGTCCTCAGCCGGCCAGGGCGCGGCGCAGGGCCCCGGCGAGTTCGGCGATCTGCCGCTGGGACACATCGGCCGAGAGGACCGCCTGGGAGCCGTGGAACGTGCCGGGCCACTGGTGCAGTTCGACGCTGACGCCCGCCTGGAGCAGGCGCAGCGCGTAGAGGATGCCGTCGTCGCGCATGGGGCACAGCTCCGCGGTGGCGAGGTAGGCGGGCGGCAGGCCGGAGAGGTCCTCCGCGCGGGCCGGGGCGGCGTACGGCGTGGCGGTCCGCGAGCCCAGGTAGTGCCGCCAGGAGGTGCTGATCTTGTCCCGGGTCGCCCAGGGGGTGTCGGTGAAGTTCTGCGCCGACCAGGTCTGCTGGCGGTCGTCGAGCTGGGGCTGGTTGAGCAGCTGGAAGCAGATCGGCGGGCCCTGCTCGTCGCGTGCCCGCAGGGCCACGGCGGCGGCCAGACCGCCGCCGGCGCTGTGGCCGCCGACGGCGAGCCGCGCGGGGTCGAAGCCCAGTTCGGCCGCGTTCCCGGCGGCCCAGGTCAGTGCGGCGTAGGCGTCGTCCAGCGCGGCCGGGAAGGGGTTCTCGGGCGCGAGCCGGTAGCCCACCGAGACGACCACCGCGCCGCAGAGTCCGGCGATCCGGCCGGCCCACGGGTGCTCGGTGTCCACGTCGCCCATGACGAATCCGCCGCCGTGCAGCCAGAGGACGGCGCCCTGCGCATGGTCCGGACGGTAGATCCGTACCGGCACCCCGGGGCCGGCCGGGACGGTGCGGTCCTCGACCTGCATCCCGGAGGTGTCCGGCGCGGGTACCGAGGCGGCGAGCCCGGCGAGGTTCTTGCGTTCGGCGACGGGGTCGGTCAGGTCGGGCTTGGGGAACAGCGGCAGGAATGCTTCGAGTTCGGGATCCATGGCGCCATGCTGACCGGCCGGCCCCCTTCCGGTCAGCCGCCAGGTGTCGGGTATCCGGCCCCTGCCGTGCGCCGGTTGTCGCCTATCCTCCTGGCATGGAGGCACTGGCCGTGCGGTTGTCGCACCTCGACGCGGAGGCCCAGGGCACGATCCGGGTCGTCATGTTCTACGACACGCTGATGCGGCGCCGGGTGGACCTTCCGGCGCTGGCGCGGGCCTCCGCGGGGCTCGCGGAGTGCGTGGCCGGGATCCGGCTGCACGGCTCGGGGCGGACGATCCGTGCCTCGCCCGACGGCAGCGAACCGGCCGTGCCGCCCTCCCCCGCGTCCAGCAGCGCGCCGGTCATGCTCGACGACGAGGAGATCGGCGCGGTGTGGCTGGAGCGGCCCGGTCCGCCCAACCCGCTGGACGATGCCGTCCTGGAGCGGCTGGCCATCGCCGTGGCCGCCGTCGCCGAGCGGTACGGCCCAGCGCACACCACCATGGCCGACCCCGCGCTGGTCGAGCTGGTGATCAGCTCCGGCAGCGACGACGCGGCCCGGGCGCGGGCGCTGCGGCTGCTGGGCTTCGCGCCGGATCTGCCGGTGCGGGTCGTCGCCGTGCGCTCCCGGCTGCCGCTGGACCGGATCGGCGCCCTGCTGTGCCCGGCCCGCCCGGTGAAGGCGGCGCCGCTCGGGGACGTGGGCGTCGTCCTGGCGGCCACGGTGGACACGGACCGGCTTCCGTCCGGGGTGCGAGCCGGGATCGGAGCCGTGGACAGCGGACCCGATCTGGCCTGGCGGCAGGCGCGCACCGCCCTGCGTTTCGCCACCGCGGACCAGCCGGTGGTGCACTACGAGGGGCTGGGCTCGCTGGCGCTGCTGGCTGAGGTGCCGCAGGAGGCGGTGCGGCGGAACGCGGACATCGCGGCGGTGGGGCGGGTGGCCTCCAGCGCCGAGGACCTGGCGACGCTGCAGGCCTACTGCGCCACCGGCTCCCGGCGGCGGGCCGCGGACGTCCTGCATCTGCATCACAGCAGCGTCGCCCGTCGCCTCGAGCAGATCGGCAAGGTGCTCGGTTTCGACCTTGCCGAGCCGGCCGGGCTGGTGCGGGCCTCGCTGGCGCTCACGGCGTGGCGGCTGCAGGAGAGTTGAGGCCGGGAACGGGCCGGCGTCCGGGTCGGGTCAGGGTGACCCGGCCGGAGCCGGTCCCAGGGCCCGGATGAGCGCGGCCACGGTCCGGGTCATCGCGTCGCGGCCCACCGTCAGATAGCTGCGCGAGTCGACCGCCTCCGGGTGGGCCGCCAGGTACTCCCGGATCGCTCTGGTCATCGCGATGTTCAGGGCGGTGCCCACGTTCACCTTGGTGATGCCGCCGGCGACCGCCGCGGCCAGTTCGGGGTCCGGCAGGCCGGAGGAGCCGTGCAGCACGAGGGGGACGTCCAGGGCGGCGGAGAGGCGTTCGAGCAGGGTGCGGTCGATGGCCGCGGTGCGGCTGGTCATGGCGTGGCTGGTGCCGATGGCGACGGCCAGGGCGTCCACCCCGGAGTCGGCGACGAACGCCCGGGCCTGGTCGGGGTCGGTGCGGGCGCCGGGCGCGTGGGCGTCCAGGGGCGGCCTGCCGTCCTTGCCGCCGATCTGCCCCAACTCGGCCTCGATCCACAGTCCTCGGGCGTGCGCCCAGTCCGCTGCGGCGCGGGTGGCGGCGAGGTTCTCGGCGTAGGGCAGGCCGGCCGCGTCGTACATCACGGAGCCGAAACCGGCGTCCGGCGCCTGGCGCAGCAGGGCGTCGCTCTTGACGTGGTCGAGGTGCAGGGCGACGGGCACGGTGGCGCGTTCGGCGGCGGTGACGGCGGCGCGGGCCAGCGGATGCAGGCGTCCGTAGCGGAACTTGACGGCGTTCTCGCTGACCTGGAGGACGACGGGGGCGTTCACCGACTCGGCGCCGGCGATGACCGCCTCGATGTGCTCCAGCGTGATGACGTTGAACGCGGCGACCGCCGAGCGTGCCGCGGCCGCTCGGGTGACGAGGTCGCCGGTGGTGGTGAGGGGCACGGGGTGTCCTGTTCGTCG
This sequence comes from Streptomyces composti, assembly GCF_012034205.1. Lineage (GTDB taxonomy): Bacteria > Actinomycetota > Actinomycetes > Streptomycetales > Streptomycetaceae > Streptomyces > Streptomyces composti. The sequence continues at coordinate 32,622 of NZ_JAATEM010000001.1, read as the reverse complement.
ACGGTGCCGGGGAGCGACGCCGGGTGGGACCAGGTGTGGTCGGGGCGTCAGGGCGTGAGGACGACCGAGCGGGTCAGGTGGCGGGGGTGGTCCGGGTCGAGGCCGCGGGCGGCGGCCACGGCGACCGCCAGCCGCTGGGCGCGGACCAGTTCGGCGAGCGGGTCGAGGGTGCCCTCGATCCACAGTCCGCCGGTGTCGCGGACCTGCTCGGCCAGCCCTGCGGGGGCCTCGCCGAACATCCAGGTGGCCGTGCCCTCGGTGGTGATGCTGATGGGGCCGTGCCGGTACTCCATCGCCGGGTAGGACTCGGTCCAGGCCAGCGCGGCCTCGCGCATCTTCAGTCCGGCCTCGTTGGCCAGGCCGACGGTCCAGCCGCGGCCGAGGAAGGTGAACTGGGTGCACTCGACGAGCTTGCCGGGCAGGGGCTCGGCGAGGGCGGTGCGCGCGTCCTCGGCCACGGTGTCGGAGTGCAGGCCGAGGTGTGCGCGCAGCAGGGTGAGGGCGGTGGTGGCGAACCGGGTCTGGACGACGGACCGTTCGTCCGCGTAGTCGAGGACGACGGTGTCGTGGGCCAGCTGCATCACCGGGGTGGCCGGATCGGCGGTGACGGCGGTGGTGCGGGTGCGGTCGCGCAACGTCCGCAGCAGGTCGAGGACTTCGGTGGTGGTGCCGGAGCGGGTGAGGGCGAGGACGCGGTCGTAGGTGCGGCCGTGCGGGAACTCGGAGGCGGGGAAGGCGTCCGTCTCGCCCTGGCCGTCGGACTCGCGCTGCGCGGCGATCGCCTGCGCCATGAAGTAGGAGGTGCCGCAGCCGACGATCGCGACCCGCTCCCCCGCCGCCGGCAGTACCGAGCCGTGCTCGGCCGCCTGCGCGGCGGCGCGGGTCCAGCACTCCGGCTGGCTGCTCAGTTCGGTCTCGACATGGGTCATGCGGTACCCCCAGAGGCGAGTGATTGTTCTTGCAAGATACAGGCTTTTTTTGAGCAGAATCAAGCATGCCCTGCTCCACCGCGCCGAGGCGCTGCCGGGCGCGTCCGGTACGTAAATGCGATGCGGCTCGCACGCGTGCTCCGCTACCGTTCAGGGCGTCCAGGTGCGAAGGCCGCGGCTACTTCTTCGAATGAACGATGCCGCTGCCACCTCTGAGCTCTGGACGTCCGCAGGCGCGGGGCCGCCCGCCCGCCGGGGGACACGGGGCGGGCGGCCCCGTCGCGCGCCTGTCCCTTCGGTACCCCTGATGCCCGGGCCGCCGCCCCGCCGCCGGAACGGCGGAGCCGCGGCCCGTGGCGCGGGTGTGCGTTAGGGTCGCCGCAGAGCCAGGGCCTGGTACGGGAGGGTGGATGTCGCGGGACGCCCGCTGGAAGGCGCTGCTGGAACTGCTCGTGGAGCGCGGCCGGCTGGACGTGGAGGACGCGGCCGGAGAGCTCGGGGTGTCCGCGGCGACGATCCGCCGGGACTTCGACCAGCTGGCCGAGCAGCAGATGCTGGTGCGCACCCGGGGCGGCGCGGTGGTCCACGGGGTGTCGTACGAGCTGCCGCTGCGCTACAAGACGGCGCGGCACGCCTCCGAGAAGCAGCGCATCGCCAGGGCGGTGGCGGATCTGGTCGCGCCCGGGGAGACGGTCGGGCTGACCGGCGGGACGACCACCACGGAGGTGGCGCGGGCGCTCGCCGTGCGCGGCGATCTCAGCTCCGGTTCGCCCGCGCTGACCGTGGTGACGAACGCCCTGAACATCGCCAACGAGCTCGCCGTGCGACCCCAGTTCAAGATCGTGGTGACCGGTGGCGTGGCCCGGGCTCAGTCGTACGAGCTGATCGGGCCGCTGGCGGACGGGGTGCTGGGGCAGCTCGCCCTGGACGTGGCGGTGCTCGGTGTCGTCGGTTTCGATCCCGAGCACGGCACCTCGGCCAACGACGAGGCCGAGGCGGCGATCAACCGCATGCTGTGCGAGCGCGCCGAGCGGGTGGTGGTGGCCGCAGACGCCAGCAAGCTGGGCCGGCGGGCGTTCGCCCGGATCTGCGCGACCGGGGCCGTGCACACCCTGGTCACCGACTCCTCGGCGGCCCCGGAGACGGTGCGCGGCTTCGAGGAGGCGGGGCTGCGCGTCCTGGCGGTCTGAGCCCGTCCGGGACGTCCCGCTGTCCGGGAGCGTCCGGCCGGCGCGCGGCCGGGTGCTGCCGCCGGTTCCGGTCCCGCGCCGGGCCTCGCACGCCGAGCGGTGCTCGCGGCACCCGCCCTAAGCTGGCAGAAGGGCCCGTGCGCGGGTCCGGGAGGCCCCGATGAGTGCGACAGCCGGTGAGCGCCGGCCGTACGGAACGCGGCGGTACGTGCCGATCGCCGATCACGGGCTGATCGGCGACCTGCGCACCGTGGCCCTGGTGGGCACCGACGGCACGATCGACTGGTACTGCTGCCCCTCCTTCGACTCGCCCAGCGTCTTCGCCGCGATCCTCGACGCCGAACGCGGCGGCTGCTTCGAGCTGGCCGCGGCCGTCCCCGCCCGCACCAAGCAGTTCTACTTCCCCGACACCAACGTCCTGATCACCCGCTTCTTCACCGAGGAAGGCGTCGGTGAGGTGCAGGACTTCATGCCGGTCCCGGGCGCGGCGGACCGCGAGGGCAGGCACCGGCTGATCCGGCGGGTGCTGTGCGTGCGCGGTTCGATGCCCTTCCGTACCCGTGTCGCCCCGCGGTTCGAGTACGGCACCCGGCCGCACACCCTGCACCTGGCCGGCGGCACGGCCGTCTTCGACGCCGGCACCGTGGCGCTGGCGCTCACCGCGACGGTGCCCCTGGCGGGCGAGGGGCAGGACGTGCGGGCGGGCTTCAAGCTGGCCGAGGGCGAGGCGGCGGTGTTCGCGCTGGACCAGGTGGGCGGTGACGTACCGCCACGTGGATGCGCCGGCGCGGAGGCGGAGGAGCGGTTCACCGCGACGGTGCGGTACTGGCGGCGCTGGCTGGCCTCCTCCCGCTACCGGGGCCGCTGGCGGGAGATGGTGCACCGCTCGGCGCTCACCCTGAAGCTGCTCACCTATGAGCCGACCGGGGCGATCGTGGCCGCCCCGACCACCAGCCTGCCCGAGGAGATCGGCGGGGAGCGCAACTGGGACTACCGCCATGTCTGGGTGCGGGACGCGGCCTTCTGCGTGTACGCCCTGCTGCGGCTGGGCTTCACCGAGGAGGCCAAGGCGTTCATGGGGTTCGTCTCCCGGCACATCAGCCCGGGCGACGGCAGCGGCTCGGGGCCGCTGCAGATCATGTACGGGATCGACGGCCGCAGGGATCTGGCCGAGCAGGAACTCTCTCATCTGGAAGGCCACCTGGGTTCGGCGCCGGTGCGGGTCGGCAACGCCGCCGCCGATCAGCTGCAGCTGGACATCTACGGGGCGCTGATCGACTCCGTCTACCTCTACGACAAGTGGGCCGAGCCGATCTCCAGCGAGCAGTGGGAGAACGTGTGCGCCCTGGTCGACTGGGTCTGCGCCCACTGGGACCAGCCAGACGAGGGCATCTGGGAGACCCGCGGCGGGCGCAGGAACTTCCTCTACTCGCGGCTGATGTGCTGGGTGGCGATCGAGCGGGCGGTCCGCATGGCCAACCGGCGCGGCCTGCCCGCCGATCTCGGCCGCTGGCTGACCAGCCGCGACGCCATCTACCGGCGGATCATGAGCCGTTGCTGGTCTCCGGAGCGCCGGGCGTTCGTGCAGCAGGAGGAGGGGGACGTGCTGGACGCGGCGGTGCTGATGATGCCGCTGTCGAAGTTCATCGCGCCGACCGACCCCAAGTGGCTGTCCACGCTGGACTCGCTCACCGGGGAACTGGTCTCGGACTCGCTGGTCCACCGCTACGATCCGCGGGCGAGTCCGGACGGACTGCGCGGCGACGAGGGCACGTTCTCCATCTGCTCGTTCTGGTACGTGGAGTCGCTGACCCGCGCCGGGCGCCTCGACGAGGCGACGCTCGCCTTCGAGAAGATGCTCACCTACGCCAACCACCTCGGCCTGTACGCCGAGGAGATCGGCCGCACCGGGGAGCAACAGGGCAACTTCCCGCAGGCGTTCACGCATCTGGCGCTGATCAGCGCGGCGTTCAACCTGGACCGGGCGCTGGGCTGACCGGCGCCCGGCAGGGGCCCGGAGCCTCAAGGGGCCGGTGGCCCGCGTGCTCAGTGGCCGTGGCCGTCGTCCGAGTGGCCCGGTGTGCCCGGCTCCTCCGGCTCGGACGGGCCGCCGGCGGTGTCGCCGGTGGTCCAGCCGGCGTGGACGGTGAACGCCGCGGTGCGGACGACCCCGTTGTGCTTGAAGTCCAGGAACAGCCGGTAGTTGCCGCTGCTGGGCGCCGTGGCCGTGAACGAGATGTCCGGGCCGGGCTCGGTGCTGCCGTCGCCCGGTTCGCCGTTCGGGTGCACATGCAGATAGGCGAGGTCGCCGGAGCGCAGGGCGACCAGGTGCCCGTACGCGCCCAGGTAGGGCTGGAGGTCGGTGACGGGCTTGCCGTCGCGGGAGACGGTCAGGCGCAGCTCTCCGGGCCTGCCGGGCCGAAGGTCGCCGTTCAGCTCGACCTCGTAGCCGTCGACGCGGGCGATGCGCTGGGGCTTGGGCAGCTCCTGGGGCCGGTAGGGGCCGGAGGCGGCGAGATCGGCACCGAGGGTGAGGTTCTCGGCGTGCTTGCGCTCCGGGGTGAAGTCGGCGAACACCCGGTAGCCGCCGGCCTTCGGCAGGTCCACGGGGGTGCTCCAGGTGCCGTCGGCGGCACGGCTGGGGTGCAGATGACGGAAGGTCCCCAGGTCGCGCGAGGCGATGATGAGGTGCAGTTCCTTGTCGTGCACCCGGCGGAAGTCGGTGACGGCACGGCCACGGGTGTCCCGGACGGTGAAGCGCAGCTCACTGCGCTCCCCCGCGGCCACTCGCGGGGTGTGCAGGTCGAGGGTGTAGCCGCCCTCGGAGATCTGCAGCCCGCCGGCCGGGGTGGACTCGTGCCCGCCATGGCCACCGCCGTGACCGCTCCCGCCCTTCTCCCCCGCCCCTGATGAGGCCGTGTGCTTCTTGTCGTGCGCGGGAGCGGGCTCGGCGGCGATCGGGTCCAGCGCCTGACCGACGCCGTAGGCCGTGCCGAAGGTCGCGGCCAGGGCCGCCGCGAACGCGGTGATCTTCACTCCGGTCTGCATGGCCGTCTCTCCTCGCAATGCGGGCGCCGACTCCCCGTCGGCCGGTCTCGACGCAGCTCACGATACCCCCCTAGGGTATGGAGTCAAGTCGATCGACCCAGGATTCTCATACGGGCAGGGGGTATGCGCCGGCGGCGTGCTCGGCGTGCCCTCGACGCGGGCGCGGGGTGGAGCCCGCGTACCGTGGGCACCTGGTGATTCCCGGACCCACCGCACGGACCGCCACAGCACATCGCCATCGCGGGAGACAGACATGAGCGAGCCGACCAGCACCGACAACGCCGTCGCCCGTCCGCTCACGGCACGCGTACCGCCCGCCGACGGACTCCGACGCGCGCTGGCCTCCGTGCTGAGCGACCTGAGGGCGGTGGACGGCGCGCTGTACGCCGCCGTCGCCGCCACACCGACGCCCGCGCTCGACCGTGCGCTGCGGCGTCTCTCGCACGCCGCCGACCACTCCAAGATCTCGTTCGCCATCGCGGGCGCGCTGGCTCTCGGCGGCGCCCGCCAGCGCCGGGCCGCGCTCGCCGGGGTGGGCGCCATAGCGGTGGCCTCGGCGTCGGCGAACCTCCTGGGCAAGCGGCTGGTGCGGCGGGCACGCCCGGACCGCGAGGCGGCCCGGGTGACGGTGGACCGCCACGTGCCCATGCCGACGTCGGCGAGCTTCCCGTCCGGCCACACGGCATCCGCGGTCGCCTTCGCCACGGCCGTCGGCACGGTGCTCCCGGCCACCTCCGTGCCGCTGGGCGCGCTCGCGGGCGCGGTCGGCTACTCGCGCATCCACACGGGCGTCCACTACCCGGGCGATGTCGCCGCCGGCGCCGTCCTCGGCATCGCCAGCGCGGCAACCGCCCTGGCCGTGGGCGCCGCCCGCTTCCCGGCCTCCTTCGCCTCCCACCGCATCCACTGAGCGGCGCATCTGCGGCGCCGCCCGCCGGAGCCGGTCCCGGACGGCCGGCCGTGGCCGGGCCGCGACGATGTGCGGCGCACCCGGAGGTCCTGGGCGCGCGGCCCGTTCGTCGGTTTCCCGTTCGGCGCCGTCCCGGCGGGCGGCGCAAAGATCCCGACGTTCCTGTCGTATGTGACCGAGAAGCGGTTGTCGAAGCACAAGGACGAGTGGGGCAAGGGCGCCATCGAGGGCGTGGCGGGCCCGGAATCGGCCGCGTCGGCCTCGGCGGCGGGGACGCTGGTGTCGATACTGACCCTCGGGCTGCCGACCACGGCGGTCGCCGCGGTGATGCCCGCCGCGTTCCAGCAGTACGGGACCCAGCCGGGCCCGCTGCTGTTCGAACGCGAACCCGATCTGGTGTGGGGCCTGATCGCCTCCCTGTTCGTCGGCATGGTCCTGCTGCCGGCCCTGAACCTGCCGCTGGCGCCGGTGTGGGCGAAGCTGCTGCGCATACCGCGGGCGTCCCTCTAAGCCGGTTCCTGTTCTTCGCGGCGGTCGGCGCGTACGCGGTGGGCGGCGAGATGATCGACCTGGTGCTGCTGATCATCGGTCTGATCGGGTTCGGGATGCGGCGCTGCGGCCTGCCGGTGCTGCCCGCCGTCATCGGTGTCGTCCTCGGCCCGGCCGCCGAGCAGCAGCTGCGGCGTGCGCTGCAGATCAGCGACGGCAGCGTCACGGGTCTGGTGAACACGCCGTTCTCGGTGACGGTGTACGCCGTGGTCGTGCTGCTCCTGGTCTGGCCGCAGCTGCGCAGGGCAGTGGTCCGCCGCCGCACCGGCCGGCAGCCGGGGCGGCGGCGGAGGACGGACGGGGCGTGGCGATGCCGGGACCACGCCCCGTCCCGCTGTCCCGCCCGTCTCACACCAGCCGGGCGAAGACCACCAGGTTCTCGGTGTAGTCCTTGGCGGCGCGGTCGTACCTCCCCGCGCACGTGATGAGCCGGAGCTGGGCGTCCGGGGTGTCGGCGTAGACGCGGTCGTCGGGGAAGTCGTCCTTGGCGAAGTACTCCTTGCCGTAGACCTGGAAGACCGCCTTGCTGCCGTCCCTGCGCACCACCCGGAAGCGGTCGCCCTTCTTGAGTTCGCTCAGCCGGGCGAAGACGGCGGGCGAGGTCTTGGTGTCGACGTGTCCGGCGACGATCGACGTGCCGAGCTCTCCGGGTGTGGCGCCCTTGGCGAACCAGCCGACCAGGTTGGTGTCGTCCGGCGGGGGCGCCTCCAGCTGGCCGTTGGCGCCGATCTCGAGGTCCGTGAAGGGGGCGTCGACGCCGATCTTGGGGACGAGCAGCCGCACGGGCTCGGACCGCGGCATCGACTTGGGGGCGGAGGCGCTCGGGGCGGGCCGGCCGGGTGCCGTCGCGTCGGACGAGGGTGCGGACTCCTCGAACCGGGGGGCGACGGAGTTCTCGGCGCTCACCGCGGGGGGAGCGTGCGGTACATGGTTGTCGGCGGGGGGCTCCTCCCCGCCGCCCACCAGGCTGACCGCCAGCACCAGGGCTGCCGTACCCCAGAACAGCGCCGTCATCGCGGCGCGCAGTCGGCGTCTTCTCGGCGGCTCGTCGTCTGCGGGGGCAAGGGGACTGGCTGCCATCGGGGGGACCACCTCACTCGGACACGGCAGCGGGCACGACGTTCGGCTCGGCGGGCGGGGCCGCCGCCGCGTCACGCGCGAGGGGCGGCCCCGGCCGCTATGTGGTCAGGCATGGCTCAGGCCACGCTTCCGGCTGCCTTCTTGCGGCGCAGCGCGTACATGCCGGTGCCCAGGAAGGCCAGCGCGGCCAGTCCGCCCGCGGTCACACCCGGCTGGGCGAGGCCGCCGCCGCCCGTGTGCATGCCGCCCTTCGGCTTGTCGTGCTTCCACTCCTTGTCCCGGGAGGTTTCGGAGGAGCCGTACTTGCCGCCCTCGTCGCCGCTCCAGTCCTTGTTCAGGGCGAGAGCGCCGCCACCGGTGTGCACACCGCCGTGCGGCTTGCCGTGCTTCTTGCCCTCCTCCTTCTTGTCCTCGTACTTGTCGTCGCCCTTCTCCCAGTCCTTGTCCGTGGACAGGGCGAGGGCACCGCCACCGGTGTGCACGCCACCGTGCGGCTTGCCGTGCTTCTTGCCCTCCTCCTTCTTGTCCTCGTACTTGTCGTCGCCCTTCTCCCAGTCCTTGTCCGTGGACAGGGCGAGAGCGCCGCCACCGGTGTGCACACCGCCGTGCGGCTTGCCGTGCTTCTTGCCCTCGTCGTCACCCTTCTCCCAGTCCTTGTCCGTGGACAGGGCGAGAGCGCCGCCACCGGTGTGCACACCGCCGTGCGGCTTGCCGTGCTTCTTGCCCTCCTCCTTCTTGTCCTCGTACTTGTCGTCGCCCTTCTCCCAGTCCTTGTCGGACACCGACGACAGAGCACCGCCACCCGTGTGCATTCCGCCGTAGGGCTTGTCGTGCTTGCTGTCCTTCTTGTGCTCCTTGCTGTAAGAAGACTTGTCGTGCTCACCGTCACCCGTGTGGTCGGCGTAGGCCAGGGGCGCGGCGATCGCGAGGGCCGCGGTGGCCGTCGCGCTGGCGAGCACCATGCGAGCAGAGCGCATCTGGGATTCCTTCCATCGGCTACCGGGCTGCTGACTCCTCGTCAGCACGATTGACCCGGGTCCGACGTGATCCAACGTCAGGCACAAGCCCGGGGCTCACCATCCGGGACGTACACACGGGTTAACAACCCATCCCTATGGCGGCACACGGTGGGCGTGTCGCGGCCGCTTCCGGCGGCTCCGGCCCCCCTTGCACCCGGTGACGGCACTCGCCTAGCCTGCGTTTGTGCCGCTAATAAACAAAACCCGTTCGCACAGCGTCGTGCCGGGTTCGGACCTCGTCCGGCTCCGACTCGCCCTGACCGCATTCTTCGCCCTGGACGGCTTCGTCTTCGCCGGCTGGGTGGTCCGCATCCCCGCCGTCAAGGAGCAGACCGGGGCCTCGGCCAGCACCCTCGGGCTCGCCCTGCTGGGCGTCTCGGCGGGGGCCGTCGTCACCATGACCCTCACCGGCAGGCTCTGCCGCCGCTACGGCAGCCATCTGGTCACCGTGGTGTGCGCGGTACTGCTCTGCCTCAGCGTCGGGCTGCCCCCGCTGACCCACTCCGCAGCGGCGCTCGGCGCGGTCCTGCTGCTGTTCGGAGCCGCCTACGGCGGGATCAACGTGGCGTTCAACAGCGCCGCCGTCGACCTGGTCGCTCAGCTGCGGCGGCCGATCATGCCGAGCTTCCACGCCGCCTTCAGCCTGGGCGGCATGACCGGCGCGGGACTGGGCGCCCTGGTGGCCGGCTCGCTCACCCCCACCCGGCATCTGTGGCTGCTGGCCGCCGTCGGACTCGCGGTCACCGCGGTCGCCGGGCGCGCACTACTGCGGATCGAGCCGCTGACCCCGGCGGACCGCGGCCGGGAGCAGACCGAGACGCCTCGCCCGGACCGGCGCACCCGCGCCCTGGTGATCGTGTTCGGGATCGTCGCCCTGTGCACCGCGTACGGCGAGGGCGCCCTGGCGGACTGGGGCGCGCTCCATCTGGAGCAGGACCTCGGCGCCTCGGCGGGCGCGGCGGCCGTCGGGTACTCCTGCTTCGCGCTGGCGATGACCGCCGGTCGGCTGACCGGGACCACGCTGCTCGAACGGCTGGGCCGGACCCGGACCGTCGTCGCGGGCGGCGCCACCGCCTGCGCCGGCATGCTGCTGGGTGCCCTGGCGCCCTCCCTGTGGGCCGCCCTGCTCGGCTACGCGGTGACCGGGCTCGGCCTCGCCAATCTCTTCCCGGTGGCGGTCGAGCGGGCCGGTGCGCTGGCCGGACCGAGCGGCGTCGCCACCGCCTCCACCCTGGGCTACGGCGGCATGCTGCTCGGGCCGCCCGCGATCGGCTTCATGGCCGACTGGTTCAGCCTGCCGGCCGCCCTGACCAGCGTGGCGGTGCTCGCGGCGGTGGCCACCGTCACCGGGTTCGCGACCCGGCGGGTGGGCTGAGCCGCCGCCCGCGGGGTACCCGGCGTCCCACCCGAGCGACACCGTGGGCAGCAGAACCCCGTCGGGCAGCACCCGACCCCCGACTTCCCGTCGCAGGATCAGCCGCATCCGGGCTGGACCGGCCCCATGGACCCGCCGCCCGACCACGGCGAGGACACCTACCGCGGCAGCGGACGGCTGCAGGACCGCAAGGCCGTGATCACCGGAGGGGACTCCGGCATCGGGCGGGCCGTCGCGCTGGCCTTCGCCCGGGAGGGCGCCGATGTGCTGTTCACCTACCTGGACAGCGAGAAGGAGGAGGCGGAGGAGACGGCGCGGTGGGTCGAGGAGGCCGGCCGGCGCGCCGTGGCCGTCGCCTGTGACATACGCGAGGAGGAGAACTGCCGGGCCCTGATCGACCGTGCCGCGGCGGAGTTCGGGCACCTCGACATCCTGGTGAACAACGCGGCGTACCAGATGTCGCAGCCCGACGGCATCGAGGCGGTCACCACCGAGCAGTTCGACCGGGTGATGCGCACCAACCTCTACGGGATGTTCTGGCTGTGCAAGTTCGCCCTGCCGCACCTCAGGGAGGGCGGCAGCATCATCAACTCCGCGTCGGTCCAGGCGTACAAGCCGAGTCCGCATCTGCTCGACTACGCGACCACCAAGGGCGCGATCGTCACCTTCACCCAGGGTCTGGCACAGATGCTGATCGGGCGGGGCATCCGCGTCAACGCCGTCGCGCCCGGGCCGGTGTGGACGCCGCTGATCCCGGCGACGCTGCCGGACACCGCGGAGTTCGGCAGGCAGGCACCGATCGGCCGGCCCGCCCAGCCCGCCGAGATGGCCCCGGCGTATGTGTTCCTCGCCTCGCAGGAGGCCTCCTACATCACCGCCGAGATCGTCAACGCCACGGGCGGTACGCCGCTGCCGTAGGACCGCCGGGCCGAGGTGGACGCGTCGCACGGCACATCGGCATGTACGCGTCGTGCGGCAGACTGCTCGTCATGGACACTGCCTGGTTTCTTCAGATCCTGGACCGAGAGGGCCGGTTGCTGGCCGACGCCGCCCAGCAGGCGGGCGCCGACGCGGTGGTGCCGCCCTGCCCCGGTTGGCGGGTGCGCGACCTGCTGCGGCACACCGGTGTGGTGCACCGCTGGGCCGCGGGCTTCGTCGCCGAGGGGCACACGGCACCGCGCGCCATGGGCGAGGAGCCCGCGCTCGACGGTCCGGAGCTGATCGCCTGGTACCGGGAGAGCCACCGCCTGCTGGTCGACACACTGGCCGGTGCGCCCGCCGACGTGGAGTGCTACACCTTCCTGCCGGGCGCGCCCTCCGCGCTCGCCTTCTGGGCACGTCGCCAGGCGCACGAGACCTGCGTGCACCGGTTCGATGCGGAGGCTGCCCGCGGCGGCACCCCGACGCCGATCGGCACCGGCTTCGCCGTGGACGGCATCGACGAGCTGCTGCGCGGCTTCCACGCCCGCCGCAGGAGCCGGGTGCGCAGCGAGAAACCCCAGCTGCTGCGGGTGCGGGCCACCGACGCGGACGCCGTGTGGACGATGCGGGTCTCCCAGGATCCGCCGGTGACCGTCCGGGGCGAGGACACCGGTGACGCCATCGGGTGCGAACTGAGCGGTCCGGCAGAGCAGTTGTATCTGGCGCTGTGGAACCGGACGGCGGTGCCGGACGTCTCCGGCGACCCGGCGCTGGCCGAGCTGTGGCGGGAGAAGTCCGCGGTGATCTGAACCCGCGCCCGGCTCGCGGACGCCGCGATCAGCCGGACGCGAGCATCCGGGCCAGCACCGCGCGCTGCACCGGCAGCACCTTGCCGTGCAGCGCGCGCCCCTGCCGCGTGAGCGCGACCCGTACGCCCCGCCGGTCCTCCGGGCACATGGTGCGCTCCACCAGACCCTCCCGCTCCAGCCGGGCGACCAGCCGGGACAGCGCGCTCTGGCTCAGATGGACCCGCTCGGAGATCTCCTGCACGCGGTAGGCGCAGCCCTTCGGCCCGCGGCTGCCCGCGAGGATGTCGAGGACCTCGAAGTCGCTGGCGCACAGGCCGTGTTCGCCGAGCACGCGATCCAGTTCGCACTGGGTGCGGGCATGCAGCGCCAGGATGTCCCGCCACTGTTCCACGAGTTTCTGATCGACCTGGTTCCCCGCCATGGGGCGCACCGTAGCAGAGCTCCATTTTGTTGCATACGCATTACATGCACTTGCATCCCATGCGCTGCACGTACGTGTCGGCGCATGACCTCTCCGCTCACCGCTTCCGTGCCCGACGGGCACTGGACCTCCCGCCTGTGGGGCACCCTGCCGGCGCTCTGCGCCGCGATGTTCCTCGACGCGCTGGACGTCTCCATGGCCGGCGTGGCCCTGCCGTCCATCGGCGCCGACCTCGGCCTGTCGACCTCGTCCCTGCAATGGGTCGTCAGCGGCTGCATCCTCGGCTACGGCGGTCTGCTGCTCGGCGGCCGCGCCGCCGACCTGCTGGGCCGGCGTCAGGTGTTCCCGGTGGACCTCGGGGCCTTCGCCGTCGCCCCGCTGCTCGGCGGCCTAGTCGACTCCGGCCCGCTGCTGATCGCCGGCCGGTTCGTCACGGGGCTCCGTGCGGCGTTCACGGCGCCCGCCGGGCTGTCCGCCATCACCACCACGTTCCCGGAGGGGCCGCTGCGCAACCGGGCACTGCCCGTCCACACCACCTGCGGCGCCGGCGGCCATTCGCTGGGGCTGGTCTTCTCCGGGCTGCTCACCGAGGCCGGCTGACGGCTGACCATGCTGCTGTCCGCGCCGATCGCCCTGATCGCCCCGGTCGCGGGCCTGCGGCTGCTGCCGGGCACCGCCCGCGAGCGGAACCGGGCCAGACGGCTGCTCAGCGGCCAGGGAAGGCAGGTCCGGCCGCGGTCAGCCCAGCCAGCCGGGCCGGACCAGGCCGGATTCGTAGGCGAGCACCACCAGCTGGGCCCGGTCGCGGGCGCCGAGCTTGACCATGGTGCGGCTCACATGGGTCTTGGCGGTCAGCGGGCTGACGACCAGCCGGCGGGCGATCTCCTCGTTGGACAGACCGATGCCGACCAGCGCCATCACCTCCCGCTCCCGTTCGGTGAGCTGGGCGAGGGCGTCGGCGGCGGCCGGTTCCTTGGACCGGGCCGCGAACTCGGCGATCAGGCGGCGGGTCACGCCGGGCGAGAGCAGGGCGTCGCCCGCGACCACCGCCCGTACCGCGCGCAGCAGTTCCTCCGGTTCGGTGTCCTTGACCAGGAAGCCCGAGGCGCCGGAGCGGATCGCCTCGAAGACGTACTCGTCCAGCTCGAAGGTGGTCAGCATGACCACCTTCACCTCCGCCAGCTCCGGGTCACCGGTGACCTGACGGGTGGCGGCCAGCCCGTCGAGTGCGGGCATCCGGATGTCCATCAGGACGACGTCCGGGCGCAGTTCGCGGATGAGCCGCACCGCTTCCTCGCCGTCCGAGGCCTCTCCGGCCACCTCGATGTCCGGCTGGGCGTCCAGCAGGGCGCGGAAGCCCGCCCGGACGAGCGACTGGTCGTCGGCGAGCAGTACCCGGATCACCGGTCCTCCTTCGGTGTGAGCGGGAGCACGGCCAGCACCCTGAAGCCGCCGCCGGGGCGCGGGCCCGCCTCGATCGTGCCACCCAGTGCGGCGGCGCGCTCCCGCATTCCGGCCAGTCCGTTTCCGCTGCCGCCCGCGTCGGCGCCGGTGGCGGGCCCGTCGTCGTCGATGCACAGGCGCAGGGCCCCGTCCCGCACCTCCATCCGCACCCGCGCGTTCCGTGCCCCGGAGTGCCGTACGACGTTGGTGAGCGCCTCCTGGACGATCCGGAAGGCGGCGAGATCCCCGTTGGGGGCGAGGTCGGGCACCTCGCCCTCCACCGTGACGTCGAGGCCGGCGGCGGCGGCCTGCTCGACCAGTTCGGGCAGGCGGTCCAGGCCGGGAGCGGGCGCCCGGGGTGCCGCGCCGGGCGTGCGGAGGGTGTCGAGCACCTGGCGGACCTCGCCCAGCGCCTCCTTGCTCTTCTCCTTGATGGTGGTGAGCGCCGTGCGGGCCTGCTCCGGGTCGCTGTCCAGGAGGGCGAGCCCGACACCGGCCTGCACATTGATCACGGAGATGCTGTGGGCGAGCACGTCGTGCAGTTCGCGGGCGATGCGCAGACGCTCCTCGTCCGCGCGCCGGCGGGCCGCCTGGGCGCGCTCGGCCCGCTCGCGCGCCCACTGCTCACGCCGGGCGCGCGCCAGCTCCGACACGGCGATCAGGGCGACCACCCAGGTGGCGGCCACGATCTCCTCGTTCCAGGAGGCGGCGGAGTCCCCGGCGGGCGGCAGCCAGCGGTGGAGCACATGAGCGAGCAGCAGATGGCCCGCCCAGAGGGTGCCCATCGCCGTCCAGGCGGCACGCCGGTGCCCCGCCACGACGGCGGTGAAGCAGGCCACCGCGACGACGAGGAACACCGGGCCGTACGGGTACCCGGCGCCGAGGTAGAGCAGAACGGCGCCGACGGTGCCGCCGAGCACCGCCACGGGATGGCGGTGACGCAGCAGGAGCGAGGCGGCCGCCGCGAACAGCAGCAGCCTGGCGAACGGGTCCAGGGCGACCCGCTCGCCCTCTTGGGCGTGAGCGGCAAAGGTGGAGCCCAGCATGACGAAGGCCGTGATCAGGAGGGTGGACACCCAGGGCAGCCGGGACCGGCCACCGGTCTCCACGGCGTCCTCCCCCGGCCCCATGAGGCCACGCGGCCCGTAACGCCAGGCCGCCACCGGTCCCCGGCGCCACCAGGCCCGCATCCGGCCGGATCCGCGCTCCTGCTGCTCGTCCATGTCCGCCACGCTAGACGCCGGGCCGCCCGGGCCGCGTCACCCCGGCGTGGTGATCGGACGTACTCCCGGCGAAGTAGGGGCGCGGGGCCTCCACCAGGTGCTTCAGCCGGTCGTCGCCGGACTCCGGGTCAGCCCCACCGAGTCCGCGAGCCGGCAGGCGGCATGGCGGAAGAAGCACTCGCGGTCCTCCACCACCCGGTGGAACTGGCCGAACACCTCGAAGCCGACCAGCCCGAACAGCTCGGCCCAGGCGGCGACCAGCGCCACCGCGACCGGGGGCGGCAGGTCGGGGGCGAAGTCGGCGGCCATCCGCTCGGCCTCCGGGGTGAGACCGTCCGGCAGCGCGGGCGGGGTGAGGCACGACTCCTGCCGCGCCTCGCGGAGGATCCCGATGAGGGCGAGGGCGACACGGGAGGCGGCCGGGATCGTGGTGCTGGGGGCGGTGTAGCCGGGGACGGGTGTGCCGTAGATCAGGGCGTACTCGTGCGGATGGGCCAGGGCCCAGGCGCGCACCGCTGCGCAGACGGCCACCCAGCGCCCGGCCGGCGGCTCCTGCGACGCCTGCGCCCGGGCGGTCTCCGCCGCCTCGCCGAGGGAGTCGTAGGCGTCGATGATGAGGGCGGTCAGCAGATCGTCGCGGCTGGGGAAGTAGCGGTAGATCGCGGAGGACGCCATGCCGAGTTCACGGGCCACGGCGCGCAGCGACAGCTTGGCGGCTCCCTCCGCGACGAGCTGTCTGCGGGCCTCCTCCTTGATGGCCGCGGTGACTTCGGTCCTGGCCCGGGCGCGGGCGCCGCGCGTGGTGCTGCTCATGGACCCAGTGTCGCACACAGGCGGAGCACTGCACACAAACGAGAGCACTGCTCTTGCTTCGGCCGCCGCAATCCAGCAGACTGCTGCCCATCGGCAAGAGCAGTGCTCACAATCGAGAGCGGCGCTCACACAGAGATCGTCACGTCAGGGGTCCTCATGTCCACGCATGTCATCAAGCCCGGCTGGTTCACCGTCAACGTCATCAACCGGTTCGTCGCCTGGCTCACCCGGCGGGGCGTCAGCGTCTGGGGATCCCGGGTGCTGGCGGTGCGGGGCCGCAAGAGCGGTCAGTGGCGCACCACACCGGTCAACCTGCTGACCGTCGACGGGCGGCAGTACCTCGTCGCGGCGCGCGGCCACGTCCAGTGGACGCACAACATGCGCGCGGCCGGCGGCGGACAGCTCCGCCTCGGCAAGCAGGTGCAGAACTTCACCGCGATCGAGGTCGCCGACGACGACAAGCCGCCGCTGCTGCGCGCCTACCTCAAGCGCTGGAAGGCGGAGGTCGGGGCGTTCTTCAAGGGCGTGGGGCCCGGCTCGTCCGACGCGGAACTGCGCCGGATCGCCCCCGACCACCCGGTCTTCCGGATCACGATCACGGACTGACGGCGTCGTCCTGGCGCCGGTCGAGCAGCGTGAGCGCGCGCTGGGCCATCGGATGCGTCCGCACCAGCTCGCCGAGCGAGGTGGAGCCCTGGGTGACGTCCTTGAACGCCCGCCACGCCGGGCGCAGTCCGGTGAGGGCCATGTGGAACAGGCCGGGACGCCGCTCGAACACCGCCAGCATCCGCTTGCCGACGCTCATCTCGACGCCCAGCCCCGCCTTGACGGCGAAGGTGTAGTTCAGCGCCTGGCGGCGGGTGTCCACGGCGTCGTGCGCCTCTGCGATGCGGACCGCCCACTCCCCCGCCAGGCGGCCCGAGCGCAGCGCGAAGGAGATGCCCTCACGGGTCCACGGCTCCAGCAGCCCGGCCGCGTCCCCGCAGACCAGCACCCGGCCGCGGGACAGCGGCGAGTCGTCGGCCCGGCAGCGCGTCAGATGCCCGGAGGAGATGCTCGGTTCGAAGCCGGCCAGGCCGAGCCGGCCGACGAAGTCCTCCAGATAGCGCTTGGTCGCCGCGCCCTCGCCGCGCCGCGAGATCACGCCGACGGTGAGTGTGTCGCCCTTGGGGAAGACCCAGCCGTAACTGCCGGGCAGCGGGCCCCAGTCGATGAGGATGCGCCCCTTCCAGTCCTCCGCGACGGTGTCCGGAACCGGGATCTCCGCCTCGAGACCCAGGTCCACCTGGTCGACCTTCACTCCCACATGGGCGCCTATGCGGCTGGCGCTGCCGTCGGCGCCGACGACCGCCCGGGAGAGGATCGTCTCACCGCCCTGCAGCACCACCGCGACCGTGCGCCGGTCGGGCACCGCCGCACCGTGCTGCTCCACCCGCTGCACGGTGGCGCCGGTGCGCAGCTCGGCGCCCGCCTTCTGCGCGAACTCCACCAGCTGCTGGTCGAACTCGGGCCGGTTCACCAGCCCGAAGAGCATGTGGCGGGAGCGCCGGGTGCGGGTGAAGCGGCCGTTGTGGGAGAACGTCACCGCGTGCACCCGGTCCTTCAGCGGCAGGTCGAAGCCGGGCGGGAGGGCATCGCGCGAGGGGCCGACGATGCCGCCGCCGCAGGTCTTGTAGCGCGGCAGCTCCGCCTTCTCCAGCAGCAACACGCGCCGGCCGGCGACCGCCGCCGCATACGCGGCCGAGGCCCCCGCGGGTCCCGCGCCCACCACGACGACGTCCCACACCTGGCGCTCGCCGTCCGCTGAAGAGTTCTCGCTGGTCACGATGGTCTACCGCTCCGATCTAGCCGCCTGCCGTGCGTCCTGTCGCATCCTACGGCGACGATCGCCGCAGGTCGCTGTGGGAGGATCGGCGGTGTGGGTGCCCCCTACACGGGACCAGCCACCCATATCGCACGATCATGCCGTGCCCACACGTACGCAGTAGGACAACGTCGCACCCACAAGGAGCGTGCCCATGTCGTCGAATCCGGTCGCCGCGACCGTCGCCTCGCTGATGCCGAGGGCGAAGGAAGAGCTCGCCGAACTGGTGGCGTTCAAGTCGGTGGCGGACTTCGGCCAGTTCCCGCGCAGCGAGAGCGAGGGCGCCGCCCGCTGGATCGCCGACGCGCTCACCGCCGAGGGCTTCACGGACGTGGCTCTGCTCGACACCCCCGACGGCACCCAGTCGGTGTACGGCTACCTGCCCGGTCCCGAGGGCGCCAGGACCGTCCTCCTGTACGCCCACTACGACGTGCAGCCGCCGCTGGACGAGGCTGCCTGGGCGACGCCGCCGTTCGAGCTGACCGAGCGGGACGGCCGCTGGTACGGGCGCGGCGCGGCCGACTGCAAGGGCGGCCTCATCATGCATCTGCTGGCACTGCGTGCGCTCAAGGCGAACGGCGGAGTACCCGTCAACGTCAAGATGATCGTGGAGGGTTCGGAGGAGCAGGGCACGGGCGGCCTGGAGCGGTACGCCGAGGCCCGTCCCGAACTGCTGAGGGCCGACACCGTGGTCATCGGCGACACCGGCAACTTCCGGGCCGGCCTGCCCACGGTCACCTCCACCCTGCGCGGCATGACCATGCTGCGGGTCCGCATCGACACCCTTCAGGGCAATCTGCACTCCGGTCAGTTCGGCGGGGCCGCACCCGACGCCCTGGCCGCGCTGGTGCGCGTCCTCGACTCCCTGCGCGCCGAGGACGGCAGCACCACCATCGACGGACTCGCCGCCGACGCCGCCTGGGACGGACTGCAGTACGACGAGGAGCAGTTCCGCAGGGACGCCAAGGTGCTGGACGGGGTCGAGCTGATCGGCTCCGGCACGGTCGCCGACCGCATCTGGGCGCGCCCGGCCGTCACCGTGCTCGGCATCGACTGCCCGCCGGTGGTCGGCGCCACCCCGTCCGTGCAGGCGAGCGCCCGCGCGCTGATCAGCCTGCGCGTGCCGCCGGGCGTCGACGCGACCGAGGCGAC
The DNA here is from genome assembly GCF_012034205.1 of Streptomyces composti. Classification (GTDB taxonomy): domain Bacteria; phylum Actinomycetota; class Actinomycetes; order Streptomycetales; family Streptomycetaceae; genus Streptomyces; species Streptomyces composti. The sequence goes on along the minus strand of NZ_JAATEM010000001.1, from coordinate 13,876 downwards.
CAAGCTGCTCCAGGCACACCTGGAGGCCCACACCCCGTGGGGTGCGCGGATCAGCACCGAGCAGGTCGGCCAGGGCCAGGCCTTCCGCGCGGACACCTCCTGCCCCGCCTACCGCGCCATGGCCGACGCGATGGCCGTCGCCTACCCGGGCCAGGAACTCCAGTACGCCGGCCAGGGCGGCTCCATCCCCCTCTGCAACACCCTCGCCGCGCTGTACCCCGACGCGGAGATCCTCCTCATCGGACTGAGCGAACCGGAGGCCCAGATCCACGCCGTCAACGAGAGCGTCTCCCCCGAGGAACTCGAACGCCTCTCCGTCGCCGAGGCCCACTTCCTCCGCAACTACGCGAACAGCTCCGCCTGATCACCCGGCCCCGCTGCCCGCGGCCGGTCCTGCCGGCCGCGGGCGGCGGGGCGTCCGCGGCTGCGGGCAGCCGTGCCGCCCTACCCCACGGGCACCCCCGCTTCCAGGTACGCCGCCTTCCCCCGCTCCCGCGCCCGAAGCGCCTGCCGCAACCGCTCGTACCTCACCGGCGGCAACAGCTCCGCCGCCTCCACCTCACTCGCGAACCGCCACTCCCGCAGCTCCGGCCCCGGCAGCAGCAGCCGCCCCGCATCCTCCGCCGCGAGCCGCCCCCCGTCGAACAACAACCGCAGCCCCCCGAACCCGGGCGGCGCGGGCGGCTCCCAGTCCACCACCAGCAACGCCGGCACCTCCGCCAGCCTGATCCCCGTCTCCTCGGCGACCTCCCGCATCCCGGCCCGCGCCGGCGCCTCCCCCGGCTCCACCACACCTCCGGGAAACTCCCACCCCGCCTTGTACGTCGGATCGACGAGCAGCACCCGGTCCTCCTCGTCGAACAGGAGCACCCCCGCCGCCACGGTCTCCGCCGTGGGCTCGGGCGTCTGCACGATGTCGCACACCGGCACCGCCCCGCTGCGCACCGTCTCCGCGATCCGCACCGCCGCGTCGTACGGGCTCATCGCCCCCGTGTCCACCGGGTACGCATCCGCCGTCAGCCAGGAGGCGAGCGCGGCCTTGTAGGGCTCGATGTGGTCGTAGGACCACTGACGTATCCGTATCTCCGCGTCGGGCATCTCCGCAGGCACCTCACGCCCGGCTATCCGCTCGCGCAGGATCGTTTCCGCCGGGGCCAGAAGCACATGCCGGACGGGTATCCGCCGAGCCGCGAGGCCCCCGAAGATCTCGTCGCGGTAGTCCTGGCGCAGCAGGGTCATGGGGACCACGAGGGTCCCGCCGAGCTCGGTGAGCATCGCGGCTGCCGTGTCGATGACGAGACGGCGCCAGATGGGGAGGTCCTGGTAGTCGCCGACCTCGGCGAGGCGTTTGGGCGGCAGCAGATGCGCGAGTGCCCCGCCGATGACCTCGGGGTCGAAGAGCGTGCTGTTCGGGATCAGCTCGATCAGTTCCCGTGCGGTGGTGGTCTTCCCCGCACCGAACGCACCGTTGATCCAGACCACGGTCACGGTTCCCCCTCTTCTGTTGGCCCCCAGAGGCTTGCCCGCTCCACCCTGCCATGGAAACCAGCCCCAGTTGAGAACGCATCACGACGGCGCCGGCGCCCCGAGGGGGAGGGGCGCCGGCGCCGTCGCAGTCGTGCCGGGAGTCGTCAGCCCCTGGCCTTCTTGGCCGGCTTCTTGGTGGCCTTCTTGGCCGCTTCCTTGGTCGAGTAGTCCAGGTTCAGGCTCTCGGTGTCGACCGCCTGGTCGAGGGTGTTGAGGGCGTCCTTGACGCCGATCCCCTCCAGGCCTTCACCGGCCGCGTGCGAAGGGGTGACCGCCGCGACGACGAATCCGGTGGCGAGGGAGGCGATGGCCAGCATGCTGCGCTTCTTCATACCCGCCTCAACGGCCGGAACGGCCCCGGGGTCACGCGCCGATTCCGGAAGCCGGGCCGCACGGACCGGGCAGGCCCGCCCGCCGCCCGCCGCAACGGACCGGAAGAGGCCGTTCTTTCAGCTTTCGGGCTCCTCGATCCCAGCCCCCGGCCCCCTCAGACCCCCGCCGCCGCGGCATCCGGCCTCCGCGCCAGCACCGCCGCGGCCGCGCCCACCAGCCCCGCATCCGTGCCCATCTGCGCCGGAGCCACCGCGAGACGCCGGACGAACGACAGCGTGGCGTAGTCGGTGAGGGCCTTGCGCAGCGGGGCGAGGAGGATCTCGCCGGCCTTGCCCACTCCCCCGCCGATCACCGCGATGTCGATCTCCACGAGCGTCGCCGTCGCCGCGATGCCCGCGGCCAGCGCCCGGGCGGCCCGTTCGAAGGAGGCGACGGCCACCGGGTCCCCGGCCCGCGCGGCGGCGGCCACCGCGACGGCGGAGGTGTCCCCGTCCGGGCCGGGCCGCCAGCCGTCCTCCAGGGCGCGGCGGGCGATGTTGGGGCCGCTGGCTATGCGCTCGACGCAGCCGCGCGAGCCGCAGGGGCACGGGTCGCCGTCCAGGTCGACGCTGATGTGACCGATGTGGCCCGCGTTGCCGGTGGGGCCGGCGTGGAGGGTGCCGTCCAGGACGAGGCCGCCGCCGACCCCGGTGGAGACCACCATGCACAGGGCGTTGTCGTGGCCGCGGGCCGCGCCCTGCCAGTGCTCGGCAGCCGTGATGGCCACCCCGTCGCCGATCAGCTCGACGGGCAGCCCGCCGGCCGCCTCCCGGACGCGGGCGACCAGCGGGTAGTCGCGCCAGCCGGGAACGTTCACGGGGCTCACGGTGCCGGCGGAGGCGTCCACCGGGCCCGCGCTGCCGATCCCGACGGCCGAGACGCCCTCCCACAGCGGGGAGGCGGTGAGCTCGCCGAGGACGGCCGCCACCGCCCGCATCACGGTCTCCCCGTCCTCCCGGGCGGGTGTCGGCCGCTGGGCGCGCACGAGGATCCGGCCCCGGCCGTCCACCAGTGCGCCGGCGATCTTGGTCCCGCCGATGTCGAGCGCGGCCACGAGGTCGGTGTGCATCAGTGTCGGATCTCCCCGTCGAGAACATGAGAAAACACCCGGAAAGGACCACGCGCGGCCAGGGGCCGCACATGGGGCGGACCGCACCCCGTCCCGCCGGGTTGCGCGGGCCGGAGTGAGCGGTGAACAGTGTCTCTTGCTCTGACAACGTTGTCCAGGCTCTATGCTCGACGCCACATCCTCATACAACCCCATGGACCTACGCATCCCCGTGGACGACAGGACAGGACAGCTCATCGTGCCGGAGACGCCCCGCCGCACCGACCGCCGCCCAGCGAACCGTTACGGCAACCGGCCGACCATGAAGGACGTGGCCGCCCGCGCGGGGGTGGGCCTGAAGACGGTGTCGCGGGTGGTCAACGGCGAGCCCGGTGTAACGCCGGAGACCGAGCGGCGCGTGCAGGAGGCCATCGACGCCCTGGGCTTCCGGCGCAACGACAGCGCCCGGGTGCTGCGCAAGGGCCGCACCGCCAGCATCGGCCTGGTCCTGGAGGATCTCGCCGACCCGTTCTACGGGCCGCTGAGCCGGGCGGTCGAGGAGGTGGCCCGCGCCCACGGGGCGCTGCTGATCAACGGCTCCAGCGCGGAGGACCCGGACCGCGAGCAGGAGCTGGTCCTGGCGCTGTGCGCCCGCCGGGTGGACGGTCTCGTGGTGATTCCGGCGGGTGACGACCACCGGTATCTGGAGCCGGAGCTCAAGGCGGGCGTCGCCACCGTGTTCGTGGACCGTCCGGCCGGGAGGATCGACGCGGACGTCGTCCTGTCGGACAACTTCGGCGGCGCCCGGGACGGAGTGGCGCATCTGATCGCGCACGGCCACCGCCGGATCGGCTTCATCGGGGACATGCCCCGCATCCACACCGCGGCCGAGCGGCTGCGCGGCTACCGGGCGGCGATGGCGGACGCGGGCATACCGGTGGCGGACTCCTGGATGTCGCTGGGCATCACCGACCCCGGGCGGGTGCGCCGGGCGGCCGAGGAGATGCTGTCGGGGCCCGAGCCGGTCACCGCGATCTTCACCGGCAACAACCGGGTGACGGTCACGGTGATCCGGGTGCTGGCCGAGCAGTCCCGCCGGGTCGCGCTGGTCGGCTTCGACGACATCGAGCTGGCCGATCTGCTGCAGCCGGGTGTGACGGTGGTCGCCCAGGACGCCGCGGCGCTCGGCCGGACCGCGGCGGAGCGGCTGTTCGCGCAGCTGGACGGCACGCTGATCAAGCCCGAGCGCATCGAGCTGCCGACCCGGCTGATCACGCGGGGCTCGGGCGAGCTTCCGCCGGAGGACTGAGCCGGACATGCGCGCGGGGGACCGCACGCTCGAGGCGCTGGGGCTGGCCGAGGCGCCCCGGGAGCACCCGCTGCTGTATCCGGGCGCGTGGCCCGAGGACTCGGGGCTGCTGGACGGGGACCGGCTGCTGCCGCTGGACCGGCTGGTGCACGAGGAGCGGACGCCGGTGCTGGCGATCGGCTCCAACGCCTGCCCGGGACAGCTGCGGTACAAGATGGCCGGGTCCGGCATCACCGCGCCGGTCCCGATGGTGCGGGCCCGGGTGACGGGTGTCGACGTCGGGGGCTCCGCCCATGTCAGCCGGGCCGGGTACGTGTCGGCGTCCCCGGTGGCCGCGCCGGGTGTGGAGCGGGACCTTTTCGTGCTGTGGCTGGACGCCGAGCAGCTGGCGGTGATCGACGCCAGCGAGGGCGTGCCCCGGCCGCACGGCAACTACCGGCGGGCCTGGCTGCCCTCCTCCGTCGCGCGCATCGAGCTGGCGGACGGCACGGTACTGCCCGGCGCCCATGCGTACGTCAACCGGCACGGTGTGCTGCACGACGGCACCGGACGGCCCCGTACCCGTCCCGGGCAGCAGCGGGCGCTGCTCACCGAGTTGCTGCTGCAGTCCCCGGCGCTGCGGGAGCTGTTCGGCGCGACGGCTGAGCAGTTCAGTGCGCGGGCCCGCGCCGACGCGGAGCTGTGTGCCCGGGGCACCCGGCTGTTCGCCGAGGAGAAGCGGGTGACGGCTTCCGGTCTCGAGCCGTTCTGTCAGCAGTGGGGCAGCCCGGGCACCGGAGCGTCGTTGTCGCCGCCCCTGATGTAGACGTCGCTGACCCAGACGTCGGTGTTGCCGCTGTCGTCGTCGGTCTTCGCCCACCAGACGTTGGTCCACTGGCCATGGGTCTCGCGGCGGCCCAGGTTCTTCTGGCAGTAGAAGTAGTTGGTGCCCGCGTTGAGGATGCCGGCCTCGGTGCCGGCGGCGGTGTAGGACTTGGCGGTGCGCCAGACCTGGCAGTTGTACCTGCCGCTGCCGATGGGGTGGCAGACGGGGGCCTGGGTGGTGGGATCGCTGCCGCCTCCCCCGTCTCCCCCGCCGCCACCGGCGCCGTCGTCCGTCGGGTCCGTGTCGGGCTCGTCCTTCGGTGTGGAGTCCCGGGTGGGTCCGGCGGTGTCCCGGTCCTTGACCTCCTCGGGGTTCCCGGGCCTTCCGGAGGGCGACGTGCCGGCCGTCTCGCCGCGCTCCTCCTCGGGGCTCTGCGACCGGCCCGATTCGTCCGGCAGGGTGGCCCGGCCGGAGGATCCGGTCTCCCGCGCGCCCGGGTCGCCCATCTGCTCGCTCGCCCGGGTCTCGTTCCCGTCGTTGAGCAGGGCCACCGTCGTGCCGGCGGTGGCGAGCACCACGGCGACGGCGACCGCGGCGAGCAGCACCCGGCCTCTGCGGCGGGAGCGGGAGCCGGTGTCCATGGGCCCGGTGGGCGCGGTCGCGGCAGCGGCGGGCGGGTGCGCGGCACCGGCGCCCGCGGCGGGGTGCGCCCCGGGGCCGGCCTGGCCGTAGCCCTGGTCGTGGGCCGGTGCTGCGGGCGGCTGCTGCGGCGGGCCGAAGCCCGGCGGGACGGCGGGGGTGACGCGTTCGGTCTCCGTGCGGGTGGCCGAGGGCGCCGAAGTCCCCGAGGAGCGCAGGGCCGCCGTCGCGGCGTCGTCCAGGGGGGTGCCGTGCGCGACGGCCTCCAGAAGGCGCCGGGCCTCGTCGGCGTCCGGCCGGGACTCGGGCCGCTTGTCCATCAGCATCCGCAGGACCGGGGTGAGCGGTCCGGCGCGGCGGGGCTCCGGCAGCGGTTCGCCGACGATCGCGGTGAGGGTGGAGAAGGTCGAGGTGCGGCGGAAGGGCGAGGAGCCCTCGACGGCCGCGTAGAGGGTGGCGCCCAGGGCCCAGACGTCGGAGGCGGGGCCCGGGTCGGCGCCCTGGGCCCGCTCGGGCGCCAGGTAGTCGAGGGAGCCGACGATCTCACCGCTGCGGGTGAGGTGGGTGGCCGAGCCGTCGCCGGGGTCGTCCATGGTGGCGATGCCGAAGTCGGTGAGCACCACACGGCCGGAGCGGTCCAGCAGGATGTTGCCGGGCTTGACGTCGCGGTGCAGTACACCGACGCGGTGGGCGGCGGCCAGCGCGTCCATCACCTTGGCTCCGATGCCCGCCGCCTCGCGGGCGTCCAGGGTGCCGCGTTCGCGGAGCACGTCGTCCAGGGACGGCCCGTCGACCAGCTCCATGACGATCAGCGGCCGGCCGTCCACCTCGGCGATGTCGTGCACCGCGATGACCCCGGGGTGGCGCACCCTGGCCGCCGCGCGTGCCTCGCGCTGCATCCGCAGCCGCAGATCGGCCAGTTCGGGTCCGGCCGCGTCGGTGTAGGTGCGCAGCTCCTTCAGCGCCACCTCGCGGCCGAGGACCTCGTCGACCGCCTTCCAGACCACCCCCATGCCGCCGCGGCCCAGTTGCTGTGTGATCCGGTACCGGCCGGCCAGCACCCGCCCGGTCCCGTACGCCTGTCCGTGCTCCCCCGATGACACCGCTCCGCCCCGTTCCTGTGACACCTCAGATCGTGCGTGGCGTACAGCCTAAAGGGCCCCGGCGGGTACGGGGCTCGGCGGTCCCGGCTGTGACGGAGCCGCTACCGTGTCCCCGGCACACCGGCCTCGGGCCGGGACGCGGGCTCCTCGTCCGGCTCGTGGCGCAGCAGGTCTCCGGGCTGGCAGTCGAGCGCCTCGCACAGCGCGGCGAGGGTGGTGAAACGCACCGCCTTGGCGCGGCCGTTCTTCAGCACCGCGAGGTTGGCGGGGGTGATGCCGACACGCTCGGCCAGTTCACCGACGGACATCTTCCGCCGGGCGAGCATCACGTCGATGTCGACGACGATCGGCATCAGATCACCTCGGCCAGTTCGGCCCTCATCCGCGTCGCCTCCGCCTCGCGGGCGACGGCCTGGGCGAGCAGCATGCGCAGGACCAGCACGACGAGCGCGATGCCGAAGACCGCGAGCCCGACACCGCCCACCAGGAGGACGATGCCGGGAGCGACGGCCTCGCCCGGCGCCAGGACCGCGCCGAGTGCGAACACCAGGAGCGCGGCGGCGGCGAAGGCGCCGATCACGATGTGGACGTAGCGGAAGGCCGCGTGGGAGAAGACCGTGCCGCGGCGCACCATGGTGACCAGCCGCCAGACGCAGACCAGGACGATCTGGGCGGTCACCACGCCCAGTACGACGATCAGCAGGACCGGACCGGCCAGCCGGGCCACCTCTTCGTCCAGCCCCTTCAGGTCACTGGCGAGCAGCGGCACCATCACCGCCTGGACGAACAACGAGCCGGCCAGCAGCACCACGATCACCGCGCGCAGGGCGAGCACCGTCAGTTTCCCCATCGCCGGACCTCCCATCGAACCACGATGGGAATCTATCGAGATTCGATATGCGCCGGCAAGCCGGGGCGGCGAGACCTCTCCCGGTGCGCGGGAGGCGCGGGCTACTGCGCGGAGGCCGTGAGGTCGCCGCGCCGGGGTGCCGCGAAGCCCTCGAGGTCGGCGCGGGTGAGGCCGGAGAGCCGGGCGACCTCGGCGGTGTCCAGCGCGCCGCAGTCCAGGCCGCGCAGCAGATACCCGCTGAGGGCCTTGGCGGTGGCGGGCTCGTCCATGATGTCGCCGCCGGCGCGGCCGGCGTAGCGGGCGAGGCGTCCCGCCGCCTGCTCGAAGCCCTCCCGGTAGAAGGCGAAGACGGCCGCGTAGCGGGTGGGCAGGTGGCCGGGGTGCATGTCCCAGCCCTGGTAGTAGGCGCGGGCGAGGGCGCGGCGGGTGAGGCCGTAGTGGAGCCGCCAGGCGGCGTGGACCTTCTCCGTGGGGCCGACCGGCAGGACGTTGGTGGAGCCGTCGGAGACGCGCACGCCGGTGCCGGCCGCGGCGACCTGCATGACGGCCTTGGCGTGGTCGGCGGCGGGGTGGTCGCTGGCCTGGTGGGCGGCGGAGACGCCGAGGCAGGCGCTGTAGTCGAAGGTGCCGTAGTGCAGCCCGGTGGCCCGTCCCTCGGCGGCCTGGATCATCCGGGCGACGGTGGCGGTGCCGTCGGCGGCGAGGATGGCCTGGCTGGTCTCGATCTGGATCTCGAAGCCGATCCGGCCCGGCTCCAGGCCGTGCGTCTTCTCGAAGGCGTCGAGCAGCCGCGCCATGGCGGTGACCTGCTCGGCGTAGGTGACCTTGGGCAGGGTCAGGACCAGGCCGTCCGGCAGGCCGCCGGCCTGCATCAGGCCGGTGAGGAAGATGTCGAGGGTCCGGATGCCCCGGTCGCGCACGGCGGCCTCCATGCACTTCATCCGGATACCCATGCAGGGGGCGGCCGTGCCGTTCCGGCAGGCCTCGGCGATCAGCCGTGCGGCGCGGGCCGCGGTCTCGTCCTCCTCGGCGTCGGGACGGTTGCCGTAGCCGTCCTCGAAGTCCACCCGCAGGTCCTCGACGGGTTCGCGTTCGAGCTTGGCGCGCACCCGGCCGTAGACGTCCTCGGCGAGGGCCGCGTCGAGTCCGAGGACGGCGGCGAAGGAGGCGGCGTCGGGGGCGTGTTCGTCGAGGGCGGCGAGCGCCTGGTCGCCCCAGGACCGGATGGTGCCGGCCGTGAAGACGTCGCCGGGAACGTAGACGGTGTGGACGGGCTGACGGGTGCCGGGGTCCCCGGGGTAGCGGCGCTCCAGCTCGGCGTCGACCGGCGCGAGGGAGGCGCTGATCTCCTCGCTGACGGCACCCGAGAGGCTCGTCGCCACCCGCTCCTGCTGACCCTGCCCCATTCCTCACCCTCCTGGTTTCCGTTATACGGAATCAATAATCCGCAGAATGAAGTTATCTGCCGCCCCGCCGCCGGTCAACACCGTCTCACCCCGAGATCCACTCCGCCTTCTCGGCATGTTCACGTTCATCTGGCACCGTCGGACCAGCAGCGCACGGCCCCGACCGACGCGAACAGAAAGGCAGAGCCTGGTGCCACACCACCCCCGAGTCACCCGCCGCACGGGACCGAGGTCCGCACCGGCCGCCTCCGACGCCCTTCCGCTCTCCAGTACAGCACTGTCGTCCGCGCCCGCCGTCGCGGCGGAGGGAGCGGACGACCGTCCCCTGGAGGTGATGTCGTTCAACCTGCGCTACGCGAGCGACGCGGAGCCGCACAGCTGGGCCACCCGCAGGCCGGTCATGCGACGGCTGCTGCGCCAGGAACGCCCGCATGTCATCGGCACCCAGGAGGGCCTGTACCCGCAGCTGCGCGACATCGAGGCCGATCTGGGCCCGGACCACGACTGGATCGGCACCGGACGCGCGGGCGGCAGCCGGGACGAGTTCATGGCCGCCTTCTACGACACCCGCCGGCTCGAGCCGCTGGAGTTCGAGCACTTCTGGCTCTCCGGCACCCCGTACGTGATTGCCTCCAGGACCTGGGGCAACGCCTGGGTCCGCATGGTCACCTGGGTCCGCTTCCGCGATCTCGGCGGCGGGCGGGAGTTCGTCCTGCTCAACACCCACCTGGACAACGCCAGTCAGTACGCCCGCGAACGGGCCGCCCGCCTCGTCGTGGAGCACATCGGGAAGATGGACCGGTCGCCGCCCGTGCTGGTGACCGGCGACTTCAATGTGCCCGCCCACGGCAACCCGGTCTACGACACGATGCTCTCCGCCGGTCTGGCCGACACCTGGGACGCGGCGGCCGAGCGGAGCGAGCTGTACGGCACCTTCCACGACTACCGGCCGCCGGTGCCGGGCGGCGACCGCATCGACTGGATCCTGGCCACCCCCGGCGTCACCGTGCACCGGGCGGCGATCAACACCTTCACCGCGGACGGGCAGTACCCCAGTGATCATCTGCCGGTGCAGGCCACGCTGACCCTGGCGTGAGCGAACCCCCGGCACGAGCGAGGCCCCCGCGGCCATGACGGTCGCGGGGGCCTGCTGCGGCTGCGGGGGGCTCAGCCCTTGCGGGCCTTGACCTCCTCGGTGAGCTGCGGCACGACGTCGAACAGGTCGCCGACGACGCCGTAGTCGACCAGGTCGAAGATCGGGGCCTCGGGGTCCTTGTTGATGGCCACGATGGTCTTCGAGGTCTGCATACCGGCCCGGTGCTGGATCGCGCCGGAGATACCGGCGGCGATGTACAGCTGCGGCGAGACCGACTTGCCGGTCTGGCCGACCTGGTTGGTGTGCGGGTACCAGCCGGCGTCGACGGCGGCACGCGAGGCACCGACGGCCGCGCCGAGCTCGTCGGCGAGGGCCTCGATGATCGCGAAGTTCTCGGCGCCGTTGACGCCACGGCCGCCGGAGACCACGATCGCGGCCTCGGTCAGCTCGGGACGGCCGGTCGACTCGCGCGGCGTGCGGCCGGTGACCTTGGTGCCGGTCGCCTTGTCGGAGAAGGTCACCGACAGGGCCTCGACCGTACCCGCGGCCGGGGCGGGCTCCACGGCGGCCGAGTTCGGCTTGACCGTGATGACCGGGGTGCCCTTGGACACACGGGACTTGGTGGTGTAGGAGGCGGCGAACACCGACTGGGTGGCCACCGGGCCCTCGTCGCCGGCCTCGAGGTCGACGGCGTCGGTGATGATGCCGGAGCCGATGCGCAGCGCCAGACGGGCGGCGATCTCCTTGCCCTCGGCGGAGGACGGGACCAGCACGGCGGCCGGGGAGACCGAGTCGACGGCGGCCTGCAGCGCGTCCACCTTCGGCACGACCAGGTACTCGGCGTACTCGGCGGCCTCGTGAGTGAGGACCTTCACCGCGCCGTGCTCGGCCAGCGTGGCGGCGGTGTCACCGGCGCCGTTGCCGAGGGCGACGGCGACGGGGTCGCCGATGCGGCGGGCGAGGGTCAGCAGCTCCAGCGTGGGCTTGCGGACGGCGCCGTCCACGTGGTCGACGTAGACGAGAACTTCAGCCATGGGATTGCACTCCTGCGTAGCGAAGATGAGGGACGGTCAGCGAACTCGGGCTCAGATGAACTTCTGGCCCGCGAGGAACTCGGCGAGCTGCTTGCCGCCCTCGCCCTCGTCCTTGACGATCGTGCCCGCGGTGCGGGCCGGACGCTCCGCGGCCGACACGACCGTGGTGTAGGCGTTCTCCAGGCCGACCTCGTCGGCGTCGATGTCCAGGTCGGACAGGTCCCAGGACTCCACCGGCTTCTTCTTCGCAGCCATGATGCCCTTGAAGGACGGGTAGCGGGCCTCGCCCGACTGGTCGGTGACCGACACGACCGCCGGCAGGGAGGCCTCGAGCTGCTCGGAGGCGGCGTCGCCGTCGCGGCGGCCGGTGACCTTGCCGTCCTCGACCGACACCTCGGACAGCAGCGTCACCTGCGGCACGCCGAGGCGCTCCGCGAGCAGCGCCGGGACGACGCCCATGGTGCCGTCGGTGGAGGCCATACCGGAGATCACCAGGTCGTAGCCGGCCTTCTCGATGGCCTTGGCCAGGACCAGGGAGGTGCCGATGGCGTCGGTGCCGTGCAGGTCGTCGTCCTCCACGTGGATCGCCTTGTCGGCGCCCATGGACAGCGCCTTGCGCAGCGCGTCCTTGGCGTCCTCGGGACCCACGGTCAGGACGGTGACCTCCACGTCGTCGTCGGAGTTCTCCGAGATCTGCAGCGCCTGCTCGACCGCGTACTCGTCCAGCTCGGAGAGCAGACCGTCCACGTCGTCACGGTCGACGGTCAGGTCATCGGCGAAGTGCCGGTCGCCAGTGGCGTCGGGCACGTACTTCACAGTGACAACGATCCTCAAGCTCACGCCGGCTCTCCTACTGCATCGTCATTTCTGGCTGCCTGTCTTGCAGGCAGCATAGGCACCTGAAGGGGGTGATCCCGGTCGGGGCGACCCGCGCTCCGCACATCAGGTTACTCGCCAGTACACCCAGTTCGTTACGCGCCAGTACACCGAGTTCGTCTCCGCTAAGCAAGCGCTTTGAACTGTGACCTTTGCAACGCAGCGTAACCGGAACTGGACGCGCACGCAGCGCGGGAGGCGAGCGGCTCAGTCCCGCAGACCGTGGTAGCGGCCGTGGTGGTACAGCAGGGGACGCCCGGGGCGGGCGGGGTCGCCGGGGTCGCCGAGCAGCACCTCGGCGATCACGATGCGGTGATCCCCGGCCGGGACCCGGGCCACGACCCGGCACACCGTCCAGGCCAGCACTCCGTGCAGCAGCGGCACCCCCTCCGGCCCGTCCCACCAGGCCGTGCCCGGCCCGAAGCGGTCGGCGCCGGGGCGGGCGAAGGTGACCGCCAGGTCCTGCTGGTCCTCGGCGAGCACATGGACGCCGACATGGTCACCCGTGGCTATCACCGGCCAGCTCGAGCTCGCGGTGCCGATGCCGAACGAGAGCATCGGCGGGTCCGCGGAGACGGAGGCGAGGGAGGTGGCGGTGAAGCCCACCGGCCCCGAGGCGCCGCGCGCAGTGATCACCGCCACACCCGCCGCGTGCCGCCGGAACACGGAGCGCAGCAGATCGGGCGAGGCGGGCCGGGCGTGGGTGGCGGGCGGGGCCGTCATGGAACTGTCCTTCCGCGGGAGACGGGGCGAGGGAGCGGGTACCCGCGACGGGCGAAGGAGTTCCGAGGACATGCCGTCAGGCTGACGATGTGCGGAATGCCCCGTCAAGTCGGCCCTGTGAGGTGGGAGATGACTCACTGCGGGCCCGCGGGACGTCATACGGCCTCGCCGAGGGCGGCGATCACATCGGCCTTGCGGGGCTGTCCGGTGGCGCGGCGCACCACCCGGCCGCCGGCGTCGAGGACCAGCACGGTGGGCGTCCTGAGGATGTCGAGGCGGCGCACCAGGGCGAGGTTGTCCTCGGCGTCGATCTCGACGTGCGCGACGCCGGGGACCATGCCGGCCACCTCCGCAAGCACCCGGCGGGTCGCCCGGCAGGGGGCGCAGAAGGCGCTGGAGAACTGCACCAGCGTGGCCCGTTCGCCCAGCTCGGCGCCCAGCTCCTCGGCCGCCAGCCGGCTGCCCTCGTCCCGCGCGCGCACCCGCACCCTCCCGCTCCGCCGCCGCTGCAGCACTCCGAAGGTGCTCGCCGCGGCGAGCACCAGCACACACACCACCAGTCCGGTCACACCAGCTAGAAGCATTCACACAACCGCAAAGATTCCCGCCCCCGCCCTGAGCCTTCCGTGCGGAATGCTTGATTCATGGACATCGATGCGAGGGGGCCCCGCTTCGGGGCGGCGGTGACGACCGTGGTGCTTGCGGTCGTCATGATCACCGGGAACGCATGGCTGCTGGCCTGGCAGACGCTGGCGTTCGCCTGCGGCGCGGCGGGCGGGGTGGGCCGGTCGCCGTACGGCTGGCTGTACCGGAAGGCGGTCCGGCCGCGGCTGGGACCGCCCACGCGGTTCGAGGCTCCGCAGCCGCCGCGGTTCGCGCAAGCGGTCGGCCTCGTCTTCGCCGTGACCGGCCTCATCGGCTTCGTCGCGGGCCCCGGCTGGCTGGGCCTGGCCGCCACCGGGGCGGCGCTCGCGGCGGCCTTCCTCAACGCGGTGTTCGGCTACTGCCTGGGCTGCGAGATGTACCTGCTGACGCGGCGGCTGACGGCCCGCGCGGGATGACGGCTGCGCAAAGATCCGAGGCGGGCC